>NZ_JBMHEK010000001.1:1610000-3555000 GCF_050498765.1 Enterococcus sp. DIV1096b
TTTAAAAGAATTGGATTTTACTGTCTCGCCAAGTTTGATCGACAATACCCAAACCTTAGCTGTCGATATGGAAACAGATTTTCCTGTTGCAGCGGAAGTCCTTGACCAAATTTTCATCATCACGATGGAGAATCAGTCGTATGATTTTATCACAGAAAACAAAGGCGAGATCCTTGTTCTGCTTGATAAAAATCAGCGTTTGACGATTCATTTGTACACAGAATCAACGTTACTCACGATTGACTCGGATCAATGGAAGCGATCTTTATTGGATTTCTTCACAAGTTATCCGTTTTTGGTTCCGCTTGTCGTTCAAGGTGAAGAATAAATGTTCTAAATTGGTTAAAAGTGCTAGAATGGTTTTTATAACTATTCAGCACTTTTTTTGGAAGGAGCAGTATGATGATAAATAAAGCACTAGGTTTTTATGAAGGACGATCTTTAGATGATCCAGAAGTATTTATTGAAAAGGAATTTCCAATGCCAACTTGTCAGGCAAACGATCTATTGGTGGAAGTGCAAGCTGTTTCTGTGAATCCAATTGACACGAAACGCCGCCAAACAACCACTTTAAGTGAGAAATTCCATATCCAGGGATATGATGCAGTAGGTATAGTACATGAAATCGGCTCAGCAGTTAATGGCTTTGCCGTTGGTGATCGGGTGTTTTATGCTGGAACCACACAACGACCTGGTGCGAATCAAAGGTTTCAAGTCGTTGATTTTCGAATCGCAGCAAAGGCGCCAGCCGGCTTTTCTGACGGTGATCTTGCAGCTATGCCATTAACGAGTATTACAGCGTGGGAATTGCTTTTTGAAAAATTTGGGTATGTGCCTGAAGAAAACGCGAATGAAGGATCAATTTTATTGGTCAATGCCAGCGGTGGTGTTGGCTCGATTGCGGCGCAACTAGCAAAATGGGCAGGATTGACAGTCTATGGCACTGCGAGTCCTAAGAACGATCAGTGGCTTAAAGACAATCAAGTGGATCAGGTACTGAATCACCGCTTGCCGTTAGCTGAACAAATCACTGAACCTTTTTCAGCCGTTGCACTTTTTTATGACGCCTCGGCCTATTTGCCACAATTAACGAAAGCAATCTTGCCATTTGGCAAAGTCGGAATGATCGTGAATACGAAAGAAGCGCTAGATTTAAATCCATTTAAAAACCTCGGCATCGATTTTTATTGGGAGTATATGTTCACAAAAACAGATGCTCAGTTGATGATTGAAACACAAGGGGGCATTTTGCAACGGATCGCCTCGTTGCTCGCTGACAAAAAGATCCATACGACTGCGGTCCAAACGTTTGATGGAGGAATTACCATCGAGACCTTAAAGCACGCTACAAAAGCGGTTGAGCAAGGAACAAAAGGAAAAACAGTGATCACGGGAGGCGTCCGCTAGATGGAAGAAGAGGAAGCGATGCTGTTTTGGGATGAATTTGCGCAAGAATATGCGCAAATTCAAAGAGAATCCCAATTGAAAATTGCCGAAGAGGCAGCAGCTTTTTTGGTGGAGCAGAAAGTGTTCCCGATATCGACCTTCGTTGACTTTGCTGCGGGCACTGGTCGCTACATTTCAGCTTTTTATCCTTATGTAGATGAGTATTACGCAATTGATTTTTCAAAAGAAATGTTAAAAATCATCGAAGAAACGATGGAAGATCCGATGGAAGATCCGATGAGCAAGCTCCATCTGGTTCAGCAGAGCCAAAAAGACTTTTTATCTGCAGACCAGCACTGGCCCTGTATTTTTATGGCAATGAATCCAGCAGTCAGAGACAAAGAAACCTTGCTTCAGTTTCAAAGAAAGGCCCATCAATTAATTATTCTAAGAATGATCGCAGAAGAAGAGAACGTGTTTCAGCCTTATGAAAAAAATCATTCAGCGAAGAACGATCTGAACCTAAATACTTGTTACAAGAAGTGGTTTACAGAAGAAGCGATCGATTGGCAGAGTCGGCAATTCGAGTATATTTTGAAGGAAGAGATCGATCAAGAATTATTTCATCTTTATTTTGAGGAGGAGTATTCATTGGAACAGCGGCAAGAAATGGTTCAACATGTCTTTGGTGAGGCATTGACTGTCGAAAGCCAAACGAAAATCACCTTTGAGCTTCTCTTAGCCTAGGAGAAATCACACAATAGACATCAAAAAACGAGATTCTGACATAAGATCAAGAAACAGGTACAGCAAGTAGGGTTCTGTTGACTGCTGACTGGAAACATCTTATGCTGGTATCTCGTTTTACAGTGAATTTACTACAATAAAAGGTAGACGATACTGCCTAATAACAGTAAAAAAACGACGTTAACGATAAAAAATAGCTTTTGAAACATTCCCGCTTCTTTGGGTCTGGCTTGTTTCAGTAATTTGTACCCAATCAAATTCGCCAAAGAAGCAATCAATGTACCCAAACCACCCACATTGACGCCCAAAAGAACGGCTTTTTCTAAATCGGTGAAAGGAGCAATCAAAATCGCTGCAGGAACGTTAGATATTCCTTGGGAGAGTAAAATACTACCTAAAAAAGCGCGATGTGTTTCTTGAAAATATGGTCGAATGTGATCGGTGACCAAAGGTTGGTCTTGAATATTCCCAACGATCAAGAAGAAGCAGAGGAAGGTAAGTAGTAACCGATAATCAACTTTTGCGAATAATCGTTTGTTGCTAAACCAAACCACGGCTGCGACGACGAGCACAGCGATTGAAATAGGTAGAACACTAAAAATACCAAGAATCATAAGGACAAATAATCCTGCATTGAGCAGCGCTGGCTTTTTTTCAAAGGGCTCTTCTTGCAGGGCGATTTCCAATGGAGTCTTTGGGATGAGCTGGATCGAAACAAGGAGTAATAGCAAAGAAAGTCCCACAAAGGTGCCGGTAGTCCACATGAATTGTGGCAGCGAAATCTGATAGTAAGAAAATAAAAATAGATTTTGCGGATTTCCAAATGGAAACAGGCTGCTTCCTAAATTGGCTGCCACAATCAAATAGACAGCGCCTAATAAGACACTGGTGCGCTGTTGTTCTTTCCTCGTTAAGAGTAAGTAGATGGGCAATAATGTTAAGATAGCCACGTCGTTTGTTAAAAACATCGAACTGAAGAAGCTTAGCAAGACGATTGAACGGATCAAGTCACGCAGATTGCGACTTTTTTCCACTAATTTTTGTCCAAATGCTCGTAAAAGACCAGCTTCTTCTAACCCATTGATTACTAACATCAACCCAAACAGTGATAAAATCACTTTAAAGTCAATAAATGACCAACGGAAGGTGCCGAAAAAACACGCAATGAGTGCTAGTAACAGGGAAATCGAAAATAATCGATCCGTTCGAAAAAATGCTAACATTCGTTTTCCCATAGTTCACCACCTTTCTTCTCAAGAATTTTACCATTCCCGCGCTTTAGGAACAATAAATAACGCTTTTTCCATATAACTCAAAGGCATTCAGGCAATTTTTATAGTTGACAAACGACCCATTAATTGGGAAATTAGTATGTGAAAGGTGAAGGAGGTTCAAAAATGAATGTTATGCAGCTGCTTGAAAAAAATCAGCAGGTTCATTTTCAAATTTTAGCTGTTTTTTTTCAGAACGGCTCAGAAATCTCTTACAAGAAACTTGCAAAAACATTATCCATTTCCGCACCCACTTTGCAAAAAGAACTTCAAAATCTTCATCAAAATTTAGTCGCTTTCCATGAGGATGCGGCATTGACTTATTTAGAAAATGATCAAGTACAGTTAACACTTCCGCTTGATTTCTCACTAAAAAAATTCTTTTATGCGTATCTTTCAGAAGCAATCGATTTTCAGATATTGTCGTATTTGTTTTTTCATCGAGATGAGTCAACGACGAAAATGATGTTAGAACTGATGTTGAGTGAAGCTTCATTGTTTCGTCGATTCAAAGCCATCAATCAGTTATTGAAAGAATTCGACATCCAATTAAAAAATAAAAAATTGCTTGGGGATGAAAAACAGATTCGCTTTTTCTATTATCAGTTTTTTTCACAAAGTTATCCCAATGAAGAATTGATCGCTCGCTTGAATGCACCAGCCATCAACAATTTGATTCGAGTAATCGAAAAACAGCTACAGACAACGTTTAGTCAATCCGAACGCTGGAAAGTCGGGCTGTGGTTAGGTATTATGGAAGCCCGTTTTGATTATCGTGGCTCGCAGCAGCATGAAGCATCGTATCCATTGTTGAAGTCATTGGAAAATGAAGCGATGTTCCAGCTTTTGCGGAATATATTAGGACGCTATCTCAGTCGTTTTGCCGTATCCTGGAGCGATTATGAAACGGTTTATTTCTATTTATTTTTATTAGCTGAAGGCTTGATTCGCCCTTCACTGGATGACTCCTTGCAAAAATCACTTTTCTTCCAAGAGATCGATGCGTTAAATGGGGAGCTGCTGCAGGCAATTGGTGATAGTGAGAGAAAGACTACAGAAACTTCTACGGAATTATGCGTCTTCTTGACGAGTGTGACGATCCAAGCGTTGTATATTCATGGCGGCATTATTGCCTTTGCTGAATTTCAGCCGCAAAGTGTTGCGAATGAGAGCTTGATTGAAGTGGCACAGCAAGCAATCGAACAGTTGGAGAAAAACGTAAACCAGTCCTTTTCTCTTGAGAAAAAGCAGCATTTGACCAATGAATTGCTTTTGATCCGTCAATGGATTCAAGTAAAACAGGAAAAAGCATTTACGGTCGGCATTTTGTTGACTCAATCACGATTACGCAGTGGCTTTTTGCGGCGTTTTTTGATCAAAGAATTGGCTGGCTATCCGAATATTCATTTTGAGGGGACGAAGGAGAAGGATTATGATTTATTGATCGTTGATCATTCTGAGATCTCGGAAGGCTATCGTTATAAAAAACGATTGATTTTAACAGGTGGGGCAACCCCATTTGAAGAAGAGCGGCTTCATCAAATCGTGGATGAAATACGCAATGAGAACCTTGAAAGCGAGTTGGAAAAGATATGAGAATAGTGATTATTGGAGGCTCTCATGCAGGAATTGCTGCTGCCCGTCATTTAAAAAAAGTTGACCCAAAAGTCGATGTGATAATTATTGAAAAATCAAGCGTTCTGGGTTATGTTGCTAGCAGTTTGAATTTAGTGCTGGAAGGCTACATTCAACGATTGGAAGATTCCCGAACGGCAACTGCGAGTGAGCTTCTTTCTGAAGGAATCAATGTGATGTTAAACAGTGAAGTCACAAAAATCTTTCCGCAAGAACAAACGGTTCATTTTGTCACATCAACGGAATCTTATCAGCAAGAAGACGAAGTGAGTTATGATGGCTTGATTTTGGCGATGGGATCGAGTACTTTCCGTTCGGAGTTTGCCTCAGATGTCGAAGCACATATAACGACCTACAAAACCATTGGTCAATCAAAGCAAGCATTAGAAAAAATTGAGAATGCCCAAACCGTTGCGATCGTCGGTGCTGGTCTGATCGGGTTTGAATTAGCGGAATCTTTAAGCGGACAACAAAAAGCCGTTCATTTGATCGATCGCATGGACACACTGTTGTTCCGTTATTTTGATCATGAAATTGCCAAAATTTTGATGGAACGCTTTCCCAAAAATTTGCAGATCTATCTTAACAGCAATGTCGCTCATACGATCAAAAATGAGAAAGGCGATTATCAAGGTATTGAGCTGTCAAATGGAACGAAGATTCAAGCTGACGTGGTCGTTTATGCTGTCAATCCACGTCCAAATGTCGCGTTAGTAGAAGATTTTCTAAAACTAAATCTGGATGGCACGGTATCGACAAATGAGTATTTGCAAACGTCTGACCCAGCGATTTATGCAATTGGGGACCTTGTTTCGATCCCATTTAATCATTCGGATAGCTCCTTGTATATTCCTTTAGTAACGAATGCTTACCGCACCGGGATCGTTGCTGCCACCAATTTATTGGCAAATGAACGGGGAACAACGAAAATTCCTTTTCCAAAAATGCAACGGACCGTCGTCAGTAAATTGTTTGGCTATTTCGTCAGCAGTTCAGGTATTAATGAGACCGAGGCACCGTATTACGGCTTTGAAGTAGATTCAGTGACGCAAACATTTCATTCTCGGACATTTTTCGCGACAGATGAGGATTTTGAAGTAACGTTAAAACTGATTTTTGATCAGCAAACGAAAGTGATCATGGGGGGACAAATCATTACGAGTGATCGTGGAAGTTTGGAGATCATCAATACGATCTCAACCTTGATCAATAGCAAGACGACCTTGCACCAACTAGCGACAATGGATTACTTTTTCAATCCAACCATTTCTTTCCCTTTGCACTTTTTGAATCAATTAGCCCTTGATGGCTTGTTAAAGTAAAATAATAACTCTTGATAAACCTGCGATGATCGTAGGTTTATTTTTTTTAATTACAGATAATCGGGAGAGACTATCGATTACAATCAGTGACTGGTATCGCGTATTGAAAATAGGTAGGCTTTTGTCGGAGATTGAATTCAACTGGTATCATGATTTTTTGGAAGAAGAAACTCAAAACGAAAACTATAAAACTCGTTCCACGACTAAACTGTTTTTACTCACAAATTCTTATCGATAGACGAATGGTGTTTAGGTGGAGGAGACGGCGCGTCATTTGCTTTTATCTGAAAATTTACATCACCATTGTATCAGTAAGTGCTGGCTTTACAAGGGTTTCAATAGATAAAAATAATTGCAAATCTAAGTGATCTGTTATTGAATGATCCTCATAAAATGAATATAGTATGAGCGAGCATTTTATAATTAAAGCAATAAAATAGACAATATTGAGATAAAAATAAGTTTTCTCGCAAGGATATAAGAGAAAAACATCACATAATCCTTTTCTTTACACACTCATTTTTTCGAAATTGCGATAGGAAAGGGATTTTTTTAAAAAAATTCTTGTGATTTTAAGTGAAATACGTTACCCTATTAAAGAGAGTGAGAATCATTCTCAATAAGGAGGGCGGGGCATGTTTAAAAAAATCGGATTACTGCTGATCTTTGTTCTTCTAGTGGGTTGCTCCTTGTTGGCAGGCACCCATGAATTGTCTTTATCAGGTTTACAGCAGGGTGATCCGAATCATTGGCTTGTTTTGGTAAAAGTTAGGCTTCCACGGACGATCAGTTTGATCATTGCAGGTGGGATCATTAGTATCTGTGGAAAAATTATGCAACACATGATGCAAAATAAATTTGTGGCCTCGGAGTCGATTGGACTGACGGATAGCGCCCGTTTAGGAATTTTGCTGGTTATGCTCTTTCTACCAAATGCCTCAAATTTGATTCGCACTACAGCAGCATTTGTGTTTGCCTACGCAGGTGTGTTGTTCTTTTTATTTTTAAGCCAATTTCTACCAAAGAAAGATCCAATGATGCTGCCTTTAACAGGGGTGATGTTCGGTAATATCATCGGCGCTATCAGTAGCTTCTTAGCCTATCGCTTCCAATTGGTTCAAAACGTTTCTTCTTGGCTGCAAGGAAATTTTGCCACCATTATGGTTGGACAGTATGAACTTTTGTATTTGACGATTCCCGTTTTCGGTCTATTGTATTTCTTGGCTTATGAGATCACGATCGCCGGTTTAGGAGAAAGTGCGGCTAAGAGTCTGGGAATCAATTACTTGTTCTTGCGTTTTGCTGTATTTGCGCTGGTGGCGTTTGCTAGCAGTATCGTTTTATTGACTGTGGGGCAAATTCCTTTTTTAGGGATCGTTATCCCAAATATGATCGGCATGGTTTTTGGGGATCATTTGAAAAACAATCTGCTTTTGATCAGCTTTGCCGGAAGCGCGTTCTTGCTATTGTGTGATGTATTGGCGAGAATCGTCATCGCACCTTATGAAATGCCAGTCAGTGTTGTTGCCGGCGTACTGGGTGGCTGCTGTTTCTTGATTTTGCTTCTGGGGAGGAAATTTCGATGAAGAAAAAACTCTTTCTTTTGTTGTTTCTGATCCTTTGTGCATGTGGTGCCTATCTGACCTATAACACCTATGGAAACTGGTCATTTGCTTTTGCATTAAGGGGACGCCGAATCTTGGCTTTTGCCTTAGTTGCAATCGCCATCTCCTTTAGTACCATCACCTTACAGACACTGACAAGCAATCGCTATCTGACCCCTGGAATTTTAGGCTTGGACCAACTGTATGTTCTTGTTCAAACCCTTTGTTTCTTTTTTATCGGCGGAATTCAGATGCTGAGCCAAGAAACAGCAACGATGTTTTTGTTTTCTGTCGGCTTAACTGCCGTTCTAGGTAGCTTCTTAATTGGCTTTTTCTATCAAAAAGCAGTCGCTGGGTTGTTTTTGTTATTGATGGCAGGGATGGTCTGTGGCACGATGTTCGGTAGTCTCAGCACCTTTCTGCAAGTGTTGATGGATCCAAATGAATATGATTTACTACAAGGTCGTTTGTTTGCCAGCTTTGGCAATATCAATACCCAGCATCTACTGATTGCTGCCGCGATCATTTTGCTAGGGAGTATCTGTCTGGTTCTGCTGATTCCAGAATTGAATTTGCTCCATTTAGGAAGTGGGCAAGCCAAAAGTTTAGGTGTATCTGTTCAATGGCTTCATAAAGGTGTCTTATTTTTGATTGCTTTACTGACAGGCACCGCCACTGCTTTAGTTGGTCCAGCAGTTTTTCTAGGCTTTGTGGTGGCAACGATCACCTATCAGCTTTTCCCAACTTATCGTCACGGCTGGTTGTTTTTCGGTGGGAGTTTGATTGGTTTTCTCCTGTTGGTAGGAGGTCAATTCCTAGTGGAACAGGTCTTTCAATGGCAAACGACCATCGGCACCGTGATCCAATTATTAGGCGGTATCTTCTTTATAAGCAAATTGCTGCTGGAAAGGAAAAAATCATGATCGAAACCAAAAATGTATCCAAGAATTATGCAAAAACACAAGTTTTGACGGAATGTTCCATAGCGTTGCCGGAACAGAAAATGATTGCCTTCATCGGGCCCAATGGTGCCGGAAAAAGTACCTTGCTTTCTTTAGTCAGTCGGATGTTGGATCAACGCACCGGTGATATTTATCTGGATGGAACGGAGATTCGTCAATGGAAGTCCAAAGAGCTAGCAAAAAAAATGGCTTTTTTGCAGCAAAGCAATCGCTATGCCGTCAATCTGACTGTAAGAGAACTGGTGGCATTTGGTCGCTATCCGTATAACCGGGGGCGACAATCGGCAGCAGATGATGGGATCATTGATGACGCTTTGTCTAAGTTATCTCTAACCGAATATAGTGATCAATCGATTCATGAACTTTCTGGTGGTCAGTTACAACGAGTTTACTTGGCGATGATTTTAGCCCAAGATACAGATTATCTACTCTTGGACGAACCGTTAAACAATTTAGATTTAAAACACGCCAACCAGCTGATGAAGCTATTGACAACCTTGGTGGAAGACTATCAGAAAACTGTTGTGATCGTTTTGCACGACATTAATTTTGCAGCACGGTATGCCGATCACATCGTCGCGATGAAAGATGGTCAGATTTTTAAAGCGGCTGACACAGAGGCAGTGATTCAAGAACAACTATTAGAATCATTGTATGAGATTCCAATCAAACTGGTACAAGTGGATGGGCGGCAATTTTGCTACACCTTCCAATAAAAAATATGTTTCAAAGGAGGAAAAAATGAAAAAAATAGCAGTAAGTTTTATGAGTATTTTCGTATTAGCGGGGTTGACCGCTTGCGGCTCGAATAATACAGGGACAACAGATTCAACGGGTACAGCTCAAACCCAAGTAGAAGAAAGTACACAAACGCCGACAGAAGTCGAGATTACGGACAGCAATGGGACTGTCACTGTTCCTTATGCGCCGGAAAAAGTTGTTGTCTTTGACAACAGTGCATTAGATACGATGGATGCACTTGGCCTTGGGGATCGAATCGTTGCTGCCGCAACCAGCAATTTGCCAGATTATTTATCAGCGTATGCGGATGTTGAATCAGCAGGGGGAATCAAAGAGCCTGATTTAGAAAAAATCAATCAACTGCAGCCAGACCTAATCATTATTTCTGGTCGACAACGTGATTTCCAAGAGGAATTGTCTGCAATCGCGCCAACCGTTTTCTTAAGCGTTGACAATAGTGATACTTGGGCATCGATCGAAGCCAACATTACGACCATTGGTCAAATTTTTGGTAAGGAAGAGGAAGCGCAAGAACAACTAGCATCGTTACAAGGTCAGATTGATACCTTGAAGGAGCAAGCGCAAAATGCTGACGAGAAAGCCTTGGTTGTTATGGTAAATGAAGGCAATCTTTCTGCTTTTGGTCCAGGTTCTCGTTACAGTATCTTGTATGACACGTTTGGTTTCCCAGCAGTAGATGAGGAATTAGAGGCGTCGACACATGGACAAAGTATTTCTTATGAGTACTTGCTTGAAAAAAATCCTGATGTCATTTTCGTGATCGATCGGACAAAAGCGATCGGTGGCAATGAAAGCGAAAGTGAATTTGTTGCAAATGAAATTGTTCAAGAAACAAATGCAGGGCAAAACGATCAAGTGATTGAATTGGATGCTGCGGTTTGGTATTTAGCTGGTTCCGGATTGGAGTCGATCCAATTGATGATGGATGATGTCAAGCCAGCCGTTGAATAAATAGGTGAAAAAAATTAAGTAATAAGGGACACGCTTATCAGTTTACTGAGAAAGCGTGTCTTTTTATTCAAACTGTTTCTAGGACCTGCGACTGATTTTTGACAAGTTATCCAGCTTTACTTTACCTGTCGTAGTAATTGATTTATAATTAGTACGACAGATGAAGTAATTTAGGAGGCGATTGCGTGATCTCGAGTGACGGAATTCGCGGCTATAACGACGCAATCATTTTATCCATTCTTTCGAAAGAAGACTCTTATGGATATGAAATATCCAAGCGTATTCGTGAAGGAACAGATGCTTTATATGTGATCAAAGAAACGACGTTGTATTCCGCTTTTACTCGGTTAGAAAAACAAGGATTGATCCGTTCGTATCCCGGAGAAGTGACACATGGCAAAAAGCGGACCTATTACCAGATAACTGCAGACGGAAAAGCAAGCCTTTCGGAGAAACTATTGGAGTGGCAGCAGACGAAGATCGTCGTTGACCAGTTCTTACAAGGAGGAGACAAATGAAAACCATTCATGACTATCTAGACAGCTTATTTTTATCAGTACCCATCACACCGGAAACGAAGAAGGCAAAAGAAGATCTTTTAGCGATTATGGAAGACCATTACTTGGAACTGATTCACCAAGGGAAAAGTGAGCATGAAGCCATCGGTGCGGTGATCAGCGAGTTTGGTTCGGTGGATGAACTGCTGCAAGAGTTAGATGTTTCAAAAGAAGAAGAGCCGATTGATGATTGGTCCGATGCCATCACAGAAGACGATGCGTTTGATTATTGGGGAACTGTGCGGCACTTTGCTTTTTCGTTGTCGATAGGAATCGGCTTTTGTATCGCCTCCCTAGCAGCCCTAATGCTCTTTGTTAGTGTTTATGCTGAGACCTTTGGAATAATGGTGATGTTTCTTTTCATCGCCATCGGGGTTGGTTTTATCATCTCTAGCAGTTTGCACTTTTCCGGTGCTCGTAAGCAGTTAGATGATCGACCAATCAAAAGGGATGCCAAACGAGAAGCCGCTCAGCAACTAGCAAATTATGAAAAAAGTTTTCGTATTGGTCTTGTTTTAGGAATTGGTGCCTGTATTTTATCAATTGCGCCTGTACTTTTAAGTGAATTGTTTTATTATTCTGTTGAGTTTGGTATTTCCTTGTTTTTCTTGACAGTTGCAGTGGGTGTGTTCTTTATTATTTATGTAAGTATTATTCGTACAGGCTTTGCGAAGCTGGCAACTGAGACGTATTTTATTCGTGACGAAGAGAATCTTGGTGATCGAGCAACACGTCATAAATATGGCGAATCCGCTGGTAGAGTTACCTTTTTTCGAACAGTCTACTGGCCAGTGATTTTGGTCGTTTATATGCTTTGGTCCTTCATGTTTCATGCATGGGCATACTCTTGGGTCATTTTTGTGATTGGTGGTGTCTTAGAGGACTACTTTATCGGTCAGACAAAAGCCAAAAAATAAGAGATGTTTCAACCGAGAGTGGTTTCTTTACTTTTAAAAAAAGGAAGACTATAATACGGCTTGTAACTGAACCAAGCAAAAAGAACAGCGAGAAATAAGATCCTCTCAATGCTTTTTCAAAAGTTCAGAATACAAGAAAAGAGGCAATGGATATGTTAGAAATTCATTATCTGAAAAATGGTAGCAAAGAAATAACAATAATTGAATCCCCAGAGCGCTTTCTCGCAAGTCAATACTTGGAAGTTCCACCTTTTCAAGATCATTACCCAGTCGAAGAAGTTTTTCTAGACGGCAAGCGGATTACATTGAAGGAGCGAACGATCGGTGGATTGTTCAACTATTTCAATACTAAATAAAAAAATTGTCTTTTTCTATGACTCACTTTCCATTGCGAGGAATCATAGGAAGAGGCAATCTTTTTTTGTTTAATTGAGAATAAGAGATGTAATTGAGAATCTAACAGGTAGGAACTTTGCTTAGAAATGATTAGCCAAACTTATTATTATACTCCATTTGCTTTCGATAAAAAATAAATATGCTCATTTCTGAGGATGATAACATTTTTTTTGACTATTTCTGAATAAACTATTGCATTTTGTAGTTAGATATACTAATAATTAATAGAGATTATTCTCAAATAATTATTCTAATTGGAGGAAATGATATGTCATTAATTGGAAAAGAGATTGGTTCATTCGAAGCGAAAGCTTACCACAATGGAAAATTTATCGATGTTTCATCAGAAGATTTTAAAGGAAAATGGAACGTTGTTTGTTTTTATCCTGCAGATTTCTCATTTGTTTGTCCGACAGAACTTGAGGATTTGCAAGACCAATATGCATCATTAAAAGAATTAGGCGCAGAAGTTTATTCTGTATCAACTGACACCCACTACACACATAAAGCGTGGCATGACCACTCTGATGCAATCAATAAAATCGAATATATCATGATTGCTGATCCTTCTCATGTGATCTCAGAAATCTTTGATGTATTAGACGAAGCATCAGGTTTGTCTCAACGTGGTACATTTATCATCGATCCGGATGGTGTGGTACAAACGGTTGAAATCAATGCGGATGGTATCGGTCGTGATGCTAGTGGTTTGATCGATAAAATCCGTGCCGCACAATATGTCCGTACCCATCCAGGTGAAGTATGTCCTGCAAAATGGAAAGAAGGCGAAGAAACTTTAACGCCAAGCTTAGACCTTGTAGGCAAGATTTAGGAGGCTCTCATGGCATTAGATAAGGCAATCAAAGACCAACTGACGCAATATCTAGCGATGCTAGAATCAGAGGTTGTTTTTGCGGCGACTTTAGGTGAGGATGATTCTTCAACGAAAGTACGTGAATTCTTAGAAGAAATCGCAGAAATGTCGTCAAAAATCACGATTCAAGCTGTAGCAAGTGAACGGACACCAAGCTTTTCGATCAATCGTCCCGGTGAAGAAAGCGGCATCGCTTTTGCTGGTTTACCGTTAGGACATGAGTTCACTTCATTTATTTTAGCGTTGCTTCAAGTAAGCGGTCGTCCGCCGAAAATTGATGAAGCACTTCAAAAGCGCATCAAAGCGATCGATAAGCCATTACATTTTGAAACCTATGTCAGTTTGACCTGCCATAACTGTCCTGATGTTGTTCAAGCGTTAAACATTATGGCAGTGCTAAATCCTTCCATCAGTCACACCATGATCGAAGGTGGGATGTTCAAAGAAGAAATTGACAAGAAAAAAATTATGGCTGTGCCAACAGTCTTTCTAGATGGGGAAGAATTTGCAAGCGGCCGACAAACGATCGAACAGTTGTTGGAAAAAGCAGCTGGTCCGACGAGTAAAGATGACTTTGCTGAAAAAGAGCTTTTCGATGTATTAGTTGTCGGTGGCGGACCTGCAGGCGGAAGCGCAGCGATTTATGCAGCGCGTAAAGGCATCAATACTGGGATGGTTGTCGAAACAATGGGTGGACAAGTAATGGAAACCCTGGGGATCGAAAATATGATCGGTACCCCTTATACCGAAGGTCCAAAATTAATGCGTCAGGTAGAAGAGCACATCAACGAATACAATGTAGACGTGATGAAAGGTCAGCGTGCGAAAGATATTCGCCGCAATGACGTCATCGAAGTTGAATTAGAAAATGGTGCAGTATTAAAAACCAAAACGGCCATTTTAGCAACTGGCGCTCGCTGGCGCAACATCAATGTTCCGGGAGAAAAAGAATTCAAAAATAAAGGTGTTGCCTATTGTCCGCATTGTGACGGTCCGTTATTTGCTGGGAAAGAGGTTGCTGTCATTGGTGGCGGAAACTCTGGGATCGAAGCAGCAATCGATTTAGCTGGCATGGCGAAACATGTCTATGTTCTTGAATTTTTACCAGAACTAAAAGCGGACCTTGTGCTACAAAACCGTTTGAACACGTTAGATAATGTGACTGTTATTACGAATGCGGCAACGAAGGAAATTGTTGGATCCGATCATGTCGAACAATTGACCTACGTTGATCGTGAAACGAATGGTGAATTCACTTTAGCTGTGGAGGGTGTCTTCATTTTGATTGGCTTGATGCCGAATACTGAATGGTTAAAAGATCGTGTCGTCTTAAATGAACGCAATGAGATCTTGGTGGACAAACATGGCGCAACCAACATTGAAGGGGTCTTTGCAGCGGGAGATTGTACCGATAGTGTATACAAACAGATCATCACTTCAATGGGTTCAGGTGCCACTGCTGCATTAGGTGCGTTTGATTACCTGATTCGCTCGTAAGTAGGTAAGTAGCTTATTATTTGATCTAGATCAGAAACGTCTCAGGAGCTTCTAGTAGCTTCTGAGACGTTTTTTCTTTGAGGGGAAGGAGATTTGAAGGAAGTTGACAGAAGGACAGTTTCTATATTACAATGAAAAAAACTCGTTCAAAAAAGAAAGAGGTATATTAATGAGTGTCGTAGGTATCTAATCAGCTAATTAAAACAAATAAGCAAAAACAGACTGTTTATTTGTTGTGCCTGTAGATACCGATAAAAATCGTTATTGATGAATCAGGTGATGGGAGACTATCGCTTTTTTTGTACACTTTTTTGGACGGGGATGTTACCGGGATCCTCAGGCACAAGAAAGGATCACTCATGAAGATACCTCAAGCAACTGAATTTGAACAAATTAAAGAACAAGTAAGTAAAAAAATAATCAGCGATTATGGTAAAGCACGTTTTGCCAATGAAAAACCAGCAGCTACGATCCATTCCGCCCAAAAACGAGTGTCTGAGACAACTGAAGCGATGGCGCTATTAGACGCCGGACGTCAAGTCCCTTTCATGGGGCTTCAGCATGTCTTACATCATACGGAGAAGATTGAAAAAGGCTTTGTATTGGAGCCGCAGGAATTGATTGAATACGGAGACTTTTTACGGTCTTTTCGAATCATCCGTCAATTGTTTGAGAAAAATCAATCAATTGCCCCAAGATTGCATCACTATGCTCAGGGGTTGGCCGACTTTTCTGAAATCGCCGAAATGATTTTCCAAAAAATTCGCAATGGTCAGGTAGATAGTAACGCCAGCCGAGAATTACGGAAAATTCGTGGCGCAATTGAGAAATATGAGGCCGATTTAAAAAAAGTTTTTGCAAAGTTTTTTAAAGAAAGTCGCTATCTGCAAGAAAACCGTGTGATCAAAAAGAACGACCGTTATACGCTGCCGGTACGTGCTGAATTTCAACAGCAAATTAAAGGGACGATCATCGAACGTTCTAATAAACGCGCGACTGTTTTTATTGAACCAGAGGCAGCTGCCCGTCTGAATGATCGATTGATTTTGGCACAGGCGGAAGAAACGGCCGCCCAATACCAAGTTTTATCAGAATTGACCGGGGCAATCGCCGAACAAATGAATGCAGTATTTGCCTGTCTTGATATTTTAGTGGTACTAGATATTATTTTTGCTCGTGGAAAGTATTGTCGGGAAATCAATGGTCAACCGATAGCAATTACTGAAGAAGAAGTTTTGCTTCTTGATCAAGTCCGGCATCCTTTACTGGGCACTGATGCTGTTCCTCTATCTTTAAAACTAGGAGAAGAGAACCGATGTATGGTCATCACAGGTCCGAATGCTGGTGGTAAGACGGTTGTCTTAAAAACCGTCGGACTCGTTTGTGCGATGGCACATTACGGCTTGTTTCCAGCGCATAATGGCAACAGCAGCGTGCCGTTTTTAAAAAGTCTTTGGATGGATATCGGGGATCAGCAAAGTCTAGAAAATTCTTTAAGTACCTTTTCTGGACACATGTCGAATATTGCACAGATCATGACGAATGCCAGCCGGAACAGTATCGTTTTGTTAGATGAAATTGGCAGCGGGA
This sequence comes from Enterococcus sp. DIV1096b, assembly GCF_050498765.1. Classification (NCBI taxonomy): domain Bacteria; kingdom Bacillati; phylum Bacillota; class Bacilli; order Lactobacillales; family Enterococcaceae; genus Enterococcus; species Enterococcus sp. DIV1096b. The sequence continues at coordinate 1,626,472 of NZ_JBMHEK010000001.1, forward strand.
CTGAACCAAATGAAGGGGCAGCTTTAGCGATCGCCATTATGGAATCGATCTATCGATCGGGGGCGTTAATGATCGCCACGACTCATTATGGTGAAATCAAGCAGTTTGCTCTTGATCACCAAGATTTTGAAACAGCGGCGATGGCTTTTGATGCCAAGACCCTGACGCCGAAATACCGCTTGTTGACCAATGCGGTCGGTGAAAGTAATGCGTTTTGGATCGCCGAAAAAATGGCGATTCCTGCTGAGGTCGTGCAAACGGCAAAGGACTATTTAAAGAATAAATCTTATTCTTTTGAGAAGCAGCCTTTTGAGACGTCCAGAAAACGAACCGATCCTCAGGAAACAAAGTCTGAGCACATTTTTCAAAAGGGAGACCAGGTCTTTTCAGCAGAGCATGAAAAACGGGGAGTCTTTTATGAATACTTGGAACAGGGACAAGCGAAGATTTATATTGAGAAACAATGTTTCGTTGTTGCTGCTCGGCGATTGCAACTGCTCACCAAACGAGAAGCACTCTATCCAGCCGGCTATGATCTAGATCAATTATTTTCCGATTTTGCCCAACGTAAATTTACCCGAGATATTGAACGTGGGTCTAAAAAAGCGCAAAAGCAGTTACGAAAAGCAGCGCAAGAGCGTCAGGCCAAACGATCATTGGATTGATCGGCACAGATATATTTAGAGCGGGAGTATAAAATCAAGAAAGCAGCTCTTTTTCGAGTTTTAGAAAAAGAGCTGTCTTTTTTGAAAATGACCGTTTTTTAATAACGTGTATGATCGAAGGGAATCCAGTGATGGTCGAATGATTTCCATTGATTTTTCTTTAAATGTCGGAAATTACTCGAAATATCTAAATTCTTTAAGAAAAGTTAAAGAAAAATAAAAATAACAAAGAATGGGTTGTATCTTTATACGAGGAAGGGTACCATTCATAGTGGATTGAAAATAACATATAACCTTGTTAGGTGAGGCTCCTATACAAACATAAGCTATTGCGCAGAAACGTCGAAAGACGCCAATGTGTAAAACAGGAATTGTCGGATTAAGGCTTTTCATAAAATAGCTAAGAAAGGGAACAACTTTCTTTACGTTGTATAGTGCTAAAACTCGGACGATGAGATTGCTAGCAAAGTCTGACGTCCTAAGAGAAGTGAGACTTTTTTGCTTTTCTCTTTGATGGATGACTAAGCTCAAAGGGCATAATAACTGGTACCGTCTGAACACCTACTCCAAGGCAAGAGGAGTGGAAGCAATGATAGAAAAAAAGAAGATCGATTGGCTGCTGATCATAGCTTATTTGCTATTGAGCCTTATCGGTCTTTTAATGATTTATAGTGCAAGTTCTTATCGTTTATTAACGAGAGATCAGCCGCCAGCAAGCTTATTTATGCGTCAGCTTGTCTTTCTGTTACTCAGCTGGGTGCTCCTTTTCATTATTCAGCGAACACGGCGTGAGATTCTGCTCAGTAAATATTTAGCGATCGGTCTGTTGGCATTTGGCGTCTTTACTTTACTATTGGCACGTTTGCCGTTTTTCGGTGTTTCTGTCAATGGAGCGCAACGATGGGTCTCGATTGTAGGGATACAATTTCAGCCCTCAGAGATCGTGAATGTGGGCATGGTCTTATACCTTGCTCATTACTTTCAATCAGCAAAAACTACCTTGCAGGAAATGAAACGTCCGCTTTTCGTTTTATTTTTGTGCTGTGTGTTGATCCTCATTCAACCAAAAGTAGCCGGCGTGATGATTTTACTTTTCTTGGCTTTTATCATGATTACCACGGTTCAGGTACCCGTTAAACTCACGGCTCTTTTGTTTGGCGGGTTATTAATCAGTCTGTTCTTGGTTGCTATGTTGATCCTCTTTTTAGGAAACAATGATTTATTGCCCCACATGTTTATGCATGTGTATAACCGAATTCGATTAGTGGGAGATCCATTTTCCGACCCATATAATCAAGGATTCCAAATGATCCATTCCTACTATGCTTTGTTCAATGGTGGTCTTACGGGCCTTGGTTTAGGAAATAGCATCACCAAGAAAGGCTTTTTACCAGTAGCAGAGACTGATTTTATTTTCTCCGTTTTAGTAGAGGAATTAGGGTTGATTTTCGGCATTTTTGTCATCGCTTTATTATTCGTAATCATTTTACGTCTGTTTATACGATCAGCGGCAATCGCAAATCCTCAGATTGGCTTAATATTATTGGGAACCAGCACGTTGCTGTTATTACAAACAAGTATCAATATTGCCAGTATTTTAGGGTTGATGCCGATGACGGGGGTACCTTTGCCATTCATTAGTTATGGTGGCTCCAGTTACTTTATTCTTTCATTTGCCTTCAGTTTATGCCTGAAACTAGAACGAGAGGAGGGTATACTTAATGAAGTTCCTCAAACGACATGAAGCAAACTATGCTTTATTGCTGCCGATTTTCCTGCTGTTTTTGTTAAGTATCTGGGTACAACATCAGGCTTCTGTGATGGATGGCAATGATCCTTCAGGGATTGTTTTTCGGCAGATCCTCTTTTGTATCCTTTCGGCGATTGCTCTTTTTGTAACGAGTTTGATTCCTACGAATTTACTCCTCCGCTTTTCTGGTCTTTTGTACTTACTATCACTTGGTTTGATGGCCTCTCTTCATTGGTTTTACGATCAAACGATGTTTGAACAAACGCACACCAAACGGTGGATCAGATTTGGTGCGTTTACGATTCAGCCTTCTGAGTTTATGAAAGTGGCCTTTATGCTCTTTATGGTCTATCTCACTTTAGTCTATGAGAAACGTAAAGCAGAACGAACAATCAAATCCGATTTGATCTATGTTACTAAGATCCTGCTATACAGCTTACCCACATTTTTATTGATGTTTATGCAGCGGGACTTTGGAACGAGTTTGGTGTTTATCGTGATGTTAGGTGCCTTATTCATCATTTCCGGTGTTCATTGGAAAATACTGACCGTCGTGATCGGTTTGATTGCCGCTCTTGGTGCTATTTTGTTGCTACTCGTATTCACGGAATGGGGCAATCGTGTGTTGTTTCGCCTTCACTTTTCACAATATCAATTGGATCGGGTGAGAGCCTGGGCAGATCCACTCGCGTACCAAGATTCCATCGCTTTCCAACAAGTCCGCAGTATGTGGGCGATTGGTTCTGGCGGCTTATTGGGGGCACCTGATACCCATACAACGGTGTATGTGCCGGTTCGGGAGTCAGATATGATCTTTACAGTCATTGGAGAAACGTATGGCTTTTTAGGAAGTACTTTAGTCATCTTCCTTTATTTCTATCTGATCTATCAAATCATTTTTGCTGCTTTAAAAACAAATAACAAAGCATCGGTCTATATTGCGATTACCTATGTGTTTGGTTTGGTTTTTCAAATTTTTGAAAACATCGGAGCGGCGATCGGTTTGCTGCCTTTAACCGGCATTCCCTTACCATTCTTAAGTCAAGGAGGAACCTCTCTGATTGCGATCAGCATTGCTATGGGAATTATCTTTGGGTTAGACAAATTTCCGATAAAAGCCAAAAATAGGTCGTATCCATTAAAAGAAAGTAGGGGCTTAACATGAGTAAAACAGCAAAAAAAGGAGTGATAGGCGGAATACTCTGCAGCTGTTTTGCATGGCTGTTTTTCCTCGTTGCATTAGAACCGCGCTGGTTCCAAAGCATCGACAACCTGTTTTCCCAGTTGCCTCAATGGCGGACACCTGCTGTGGAATCGCTTTTTCTCCCACTTGCCAGTACGGCTACGATCATTCCCATAGCTGTCGTTCATTTCCTGTTAGCAAGTATTTTATTTATGCGCAAGCAGCGGTTAGAAAGTCTTTGGTTGATGGGGAATATGATTGTGATCAGTGGTGTTGGTCAAGTGATCAAGAAAGTAGTTGATCGACCGAGACCGGATTTTGCTGACAGTATGGAACGGGCATCAGCAAGTTTTCCGAGTGGACATACATTATTAGCGACCACGTTGATTATTTCTCTCCTCTTTTTCTTGGGGCAAACAGTTCCTGCCAAAAGAGGCAAGCGTCACTTTATCCAAAACATGGCCCTATTTCTAGGATTGATCTATTTGTTGCTGATTATGATGAGTCGGTTGCTATTTGGGGTTCACTATCCCAGCGACTTGCTAGCAAGTATTTTATTGGCAAGTGGGATCAGTTATATCACCTATGCTTTCGTCTTTTCAATCAAAAAATATGTACTTAGGGGGAGATAAATTGAGTACAGCAAAAAAACTAATAATCATTTTCCTGGTATTGCTGACCGGAATTATCTCAGCAGGAACTGTCTATGCGGTTAGGGTGTATTTTCAAGTAGAGGATGTTGCCCACTCGATCCATCGTCCAATCGAAGGACGAGAAGAGGCGGAAGTCATCGAAAATGCCGAGCCTCTGAGCCTTCTTTTGTTAGGGATCGCCAATGACTCTCGTCGCAAAACCGATTTTCGCGCCAACACCATCATGGTAGCAACGTTGAACCCTGCCACAAGAAAAACCACCCTCACGAGTATTCCTAGAGATGCTTATGTGGAAATCGTGGGACAAGGGTACCATGATAAAATCAATCATGCCCATTCTTTTGGTGGGGCAAAGATGATGATTGAAACCGTCGAACAATATCTTGATATACCGATCCATCATTATTTCTCCTTAAACATGGATGGGATGGCAGATCTTGTTGATGCAATTGGTGGCATCACGGTTGAAAATGAATTTGCTTTTACTGCTGAGAAAATCGATTACCCAGAGGGGATCCTCGATTTAGATGGCTGGGAGGCGCTTCAGTATACTCGTATGCGAAAGGATGATCCAGAAGGTGACTATGGCCGTCAGCGCCGTCAGAGAGAAGTGACTGAGATTCTGGCAAAAGAGTTAGTTTCACTTTCCAGCGTGATGCGGATTCAGGATCTGCTAACGATCATTGGAGAAAATGGCGAAACCGATCTAACTTTTTCGCAAATGAGTCAATTATTTATCCAATATCAATCAGCATTAGGGACTGTCGAGTCTTACCAAATGGCTGGCAGTGGGTTCACCGGCGATGGCTTCAGAGGAGAATATGGAATTTCCTATCAAGAAGTAACGCCTGAAGAGCAACAGACGACGAGCCAACGTTTAAAAAATGAGTTGTTGATTGATTAACGTCCTGGCTTAGAAACAGAACCAGTTCAATTTTGTTCTTCAAGTATTTCGTAATTAGAGTTGACAGCCGCTTTTCCTCAGGATACTCTTTAGTCAAGCAATGCATTACGGCTTAATAACAAGAGTTTGTTTGGAAAAGAGTTGTCAACTCTATTTCTATTGTTCCACCCTGTCGCTAAGTTATTACAAGGAGGAAAAGTATGAAGATCGTCTTTAAAGACCAATTACCATCTGATTCAAATCAAGTACTCGCTTTGTATGAGGGAGTTGGCTGGAGCGCCTATACTAAAGATCCCGAGCGTCTTTTAAAAGCGTTAGCCCACTCAGAGGTGATCACGGCCTATGTTGAAGAGCAGCTAGTGGGGCTTATCCGTTGCATAACCGATGGACAAACCATTCTTTATATTCAAGATCTATTAGTAGCATCCGAGTTCCAAGGTCAAAAAATTGGTCAGCGATTACTCAAAAAAATGCTGGCGAATCATCCATCAATACGGCAAAAGGTTTTGATTACGGACAACACAGAAAAAACGCGTCATTTTTATGAGGCGTGTGGCTTTTCCTCTGTGGAAGAGCAGCAAATTGCCGCATTTATCTATTCAGCAAAAAGCGAATAAGGAATAAGAAAATCGATGTGTCACTGAGAATATTTTTTTAGTTGCGTTGGGTTTTAAGAAGGAGTGGAGAAAAATGAAGATGCGCTTTGCGTTACTTTTTTTGTGTCTCTTTATTGGTGTTGGCGCTTGTGGAGGAAGTCTATTGGCGTTTAAAAGCATTGAGCCGTTAAGCAAAGGGGAGACATTTGCTGGTTTGGAAGCGGCCATGCTGCAAGGAACACCCTTCACGACCTTCTTAATTCCCGGCTTGTTTTTGTTCGCTATCTTAGGTTTGGGTAATCTGATTGTTGTTTTCCTCTTGCGGCTTAACAAAGGGTACCACGGGGTAATGCTTTTAGGCATGAGTTTAGTTGTCTGGATCATCGTGCAGGTCATCTTATTACAAGAATGGAATGTCTTGCATGTGATTTTCTTTTTGCTAGGGTTGCTCCAGTTTGCTTCAGCAGTCTACTTTGTCAGACGGTTGCATATTCCGTTGCCGTTTTCAGCTCATCAAAATTGATTAGATTCGAGATATAGAGATGAAAAAAATTAAATTAATTGAAAGTTTGCTATGAAAAACATGGATTTTTGAAAAATTCTTCTTGAAATCATCCTTCGTTTTTAAAATTATGCTAAACTGAAAGAAGTTGAATTACTTTCTAGAATCAGGAGGATTTATTATTGGAGTTTCTTAAAAAATCAAAAATTTTTGCAGGTCTAGTGATCGTCTGTCTCTTAGGGATCGCGGTCTGGATCTATTCAAATATACTGTTTGTCTTTCGACCACTGGAAGCCATCTTTTCTAGTGTCTTTTTACCAGTATTGATTTCAATTTTTATTTTTTACATCTTTTTACCTTTCTTTAATTGGGTAAAAAAAAGAACGAAAAAGAAAAGCATTGCGCTATATTCGACATTGCTGCTGATCGTTTTTGCAGCGTATTTGATCGTTCAGGTGATTGGACCAGCATTAGCCTATGAGATGGGGCGTTTTATCAATCAAATTCCCATCATCATCAATTTGGTGATCGATACTATTGATCATTCTTATTTAGAAGAATTATTTGGTCCTTTTATTGATTCGATTGATATTTCCCAAGCTAGCAACTTTGCCTTACAGTTTATTACCGGGGCAACCAATAGTCTGACGAGTTTGATCTCCATCGTTTCTCATTCAGCGATCGTCTTGTTTACGATCCCACTGTTATTAGTGTATATGTTTAAAGACGGTGAGAAAGTTCCTGATTTTTTGGCAAGTAAGACACCGAAAAACTATCAAGGCTTAATGCGACAACTTTGTAGTGATTTTCATCAAGCAGCGTCAGCGTACATCGGTGGGAAATTGCTGGTTTGTTCTTATGTTGCGGTTTCAAGCTATTTCATTTTTTCTTTGCTAGGCTTACAAAATGCCTTACTATTAGGATTAATTTGCGGCGTTCTGGACATTATTCCTTATTTCGGCCCCTTTATCGGAGCAGCACCAGCCTTTTTATTTGCGTTAAGTCAAGACATTCGAACAGCTATTTTTCTGATTGTCGGAATCACGATCATTCAGTTAGGTGAATCATATCTTGTTTCACCATTAGTGATGAAAAAAGTATTGCATATCCATCCAATCATTGCGGTTTTCTTATTATTGATTGCCGGCAACTTGCTTGGATTTGTAGGCATGATTGTGGCACTGCCAGTGTATTCGATCGTGATGGCAATGTCTGGTACATTGTTGCGTTTTTTTCAAGAACGAAAATTAGAACGATCTGTAATTGATAAAGATTCATTATAACGAAAATGTTCTACCTTGCTGTTGGAGCGGTCTCCATCAGCAGGTTTTTTTGTTTTTAAGCACTACGTAGCAAGGCCTAAAGACAAATGCTATACTTATTGAAACGAGAAGGACGATAGGAGTGAGGAAATGAAGGTTTTATGGAACGATCAAATCGTTGATCGAGAAGCGGTGAAAATTGACATTGAAGATCGCGGTTATCAGTATGGTGACGGAATCTATGAAGTGATTCGAATCTATAATGGTCGCTGCTTTATGTTAGGGGAGCATATGACTCGCTTAGAAAGTAGTGCGCAAAAAATTAAACTGACGTTGCCTTATACAATTCCCCAATTAACTGAAAACCTTAAGTTACTGGTTAAAACCGAAGGAATCACAGAAGGAGAGATCTATCTTCAAATCACCAGAGGAATCGCCTCTCCCCGCAATCACGAGTTTCCGTCTGCTGGAGCAGTCAAAGGAGTCGTGACCGCAAATGTGATCCCCTTTGAACGACCTCTGGAAATGCAGCATGCAGGGCTAACTGCGACCGTTCTTCCAGATGAGCGTTGGTTGCATTGTGATATCAAATCATTGAGCTTGTTAGGAAATCTGTTAGCGCTAGATCAAGCGATCGAAGCGGGGTTCGATGATGCACTCCTGCAACGAGATGGATGTTTCACGGAAGCTTCGGCATCAAATCTCTGGTTTGTCATTGATGGTATCGTCTATACACATCCGGATGGACGCTTGGTATTACCAGGTATCACGAAAATGAAGGTGCTACAGTTGTGTCAGCAATTAGAAATTCCTTATCGAGAAGAACCTGTCCCTGTTGAGGTACTAAACAACGCGCAAGAATGTTTTTTGACCAATTCTGTCTGGGAAATTGTGCCTATCGTCAAAGTAGATGGGAAATCAGTTGGCGATGGTACATTGGGTTCGATCACGAAACGTTTGCAAGCAGCCTATATCGCTGCTACAAAGAGTATGTGCGAATCCTAGTTAACAAGCAAAAGAAACGATTCAAAAAAACTTTGGCCCACCCAGCATGTTTTATAGCTAGGTGGACCAAAGTTTTTTCTTGGATACAAGTGCAGATTTTACCATTCACTAGGATTCCACAATTTTCCGTCAAGTTCTCCTTGTTTCAATTCGATTCGAATTTCTTGCTGATGAAGCAACTTCTCTAGTTCTTGCAAAAATGCTTTTTCGTGATAGTCAGCTGTTTCTTTTATTGACTGCTCTATCAGTGGCTTCAGCCATTCGTGATCCATCACAGCACCTCCAATTCAGTTAAAGCGTCTTCTAATTCGGTCAATGTTTCATGGTTTTCCTGCAACAGGGATAGCAAAGGAGCAAGCTGCGGTTTTTCAGAAACCAAACGCGCCAGCTTTTCGCTAAACCATTGTTGCTTTTGATCAAATGTAAAGGGAGCCGGCATTGATAACAGTTGCTGATAGGCAATGACAAAGGCTCGTTTCTCTTGTTCTGATTTATACATCAGTTGATCGAGGACAACGATGGGGAGTACCGTCATTTGGTGTTTTTTTGCCATGAGTACCAGTGGGTGCAAAATTTCATTGAAGGTCGTATTTTCTCGGCCGCCTAGCTGAAATTCTTTGGCGGCAACGCCGGTAGAAACGGCGAAACTAATTTCCTTGCCCACCAATGCAGGGGCACATTTTTCCCAAACCGTATCGATCCAAGCTTTCATTTTTGCTGGAACGCTGTACCAATATAGGGGGAATTGTAGAATCAAACGATCGCATGTTTGCAACAGCATCCGTTCATTGGCGAGAGAAAAATCAGAAAGATCATCAAGGAAATGCATGGTGACGTTAGGAAGCTTGGCACTTTCACTAAAGAATCGTTGGGAAAGCGAATTGTGGAAATCCGGATGGCTGGCTACCACTAAAGTTTTTATCATGAGACTGATCATCCTTTCCTATTACATTTACCATATTTTACCAAAAAGAGAAACTAGTCTGCTTTTCTTTTTGTCGAAGTTCTTCTCTTTTAGTTTCGTTTAAGGTACTTCTTTTATACTTGTTATAAGAAAAAGCCAGTAGCGGCTTAAGCGTGATAGAAATGGGGGAATAGAGGATGGAATCAAATGATCCCTTGATGAAAGGTCTAGCAACTATAATAAGGATCGTTGCAAATACAGTGAACTATGTCGAAAATGGACTTGCCAATTGCAAACAACGAATTGATGGAAAGCGTCATACGAAAGAAAATGATTACGGCAACGGGCAAGAGTTTACTGAAGTGACTGTCTACAGATGACCGATGCAAAGAAAATAACAAAGATGGCTCACTCCTCAAAGGGTGAGTCCTTTTTTTTATTTCAAGCCATTCATCATCAGTTTGTACTTTTGTTGAGGGAAGGTATAATGAGTAAATGAAGCATAGTGGAGACGGAAGAATGAAGCAATAGTAGAGAGGAGAAGCAGGTGATGAATCATTTATATAAACGAATCCAATACAAAATTCCAGAGCTGAACCGAGTAGAAAGAACGGTCCTTAACTATTGTTTAAGGGCGCCCGAGAAAGTTTCAGAAATGACGGCCGATGAGTTAGCTTCCCAAACGTACACCAGTCAAGCGACGATCAGCAGAATGGCAAAAAAGCTTGGCTTTACCGGTTTTCAAGAATTCAAATTTTCACTGAAGAATTATCAAACTCTTGAAAAAAAATCATCTACTCAAGCTTCTCTTGGTTTATCCCCACTGATCAAGCAAATGATTGACCAGCTGGCGGCATCCTTATCAATGATCGAAGAAGCCGACTTTCAGCGTGCCGTGGAAATGCTTCAGCAAGCACAACGAATCGAATTTTTTGCTTTAGGGCAAAGTGCGCCGGTTGCATTATCTGCGAGTCGAAAGTTGCGGTTCTTAGGAAAAACGGTTGGCGCTTCAACGGATTGGGATGAATTGACAACCATCGCTAATCAACTATCAAAAAAAGATATGGCTATTTTTATTAGTCATAGTGGGGAAACAATCGGGATGCTAAATTATGCTAACCGGTTGAAACAAAGAGGTGTGCCGATTTTAGCCTGTATTGGTCAATCAACAAGCACGTTGGAAAAGCTTGCCACCTTCTCTTTTTCTGTTGAAATGACAACGATTTATCATCATGAAGTCGATTTGAGCCCACGGATCTCTTTAGCAGCGTTACTGGATATTTTAATTATTCAATACGCCAATCAAATCGAACCAGGACTTGATCCTGAATGACCATTCCATTTTGTGAATGGTCATTCTTGTTTTGGTAACTGTATTGTAAGCCTTCTTGATATCGTTTACATTTTAAGAGATAAAAGTGTTAGGAGGAAATGATATGCAAAAAGGAAAGAAAGCAAGCTGGATGGAAATTTTTCAAGGACTTGGGAAAACATTTATGTTGCCAGTCGCTTTACTCGCATTCATGGGTTTATTTTTAGGGATTGGTAGTTCATTTTCATCTTCTTCAACGATCGACGTTTTCCCATTTTTAGGTGCTCCTTGGCTCCAAGTGGTTTTTCGTTTCATGTCAACGATCGGTGGGTTTGCCTTTAGTTACTTACCCGTCATGTTTGCGATGGCGATTCCTTTAGGTCTAGCACGAAAAGAGAAGGGAGTTGCGGCATTTTCAGGCTTTGTGGGCTATGTCGTGATGCATTTATCCATCAATTTTTATTTACAAGAAACGAATCAATTAGCTACTGCAGATCAACTTCGAGAAGCAGGACAAGAGATCGTTTTTGGCATTCAAACATTATCAATGGGTGTTCTAGGTGGTATTATCGCAGGATTGATCGTTTATAAATTGCATATGCGCTTCTACCATTTTCAATTGCCAGATAGTTTTGCCTTCTTTTCAGGAGCCCGGTTTGTTCCAATCATCACCTCGCTTACTTTAGCTGTGGTCGGGGTGATCATTCCGATGATTTGGCCATTGTTTGCTATGATCATCACAGGAATCGGACATTTGATCCAACAAGCTGGTCCTTTCGGTCCGTTCTTATTTGGTTCAGGTGAGCGCTTATTACTGCCATTTGGGTTACACCATATTTTGGTTTCCATGATTCGCTTTACCGAAGCAGGGGGAAGTCAGCTGATCGATGGTCAGCAAGTCTTTGGGGCGTTAAATATTTTTTATGCGGAATTACAAAACGGTTTAAGCATCTCACCAAGTGCAACGGCGTTCTTGTCTCAAGGGAAAATGCCAACCTTTATGTTTGGCTTACCGGCAGCAGCATTAGCTATGTACCAGACGGCAAAACCTGAGAATCGTTCAAAGATAAAAGGCTTGTTGATTTCAGGCGTCATTGCAACTTTTGTGACAGGAATTACTGAACCAATCGAATTTTTATTCTTATTCATCAGCCCTTTATTATGGATTTTTCATGTCATCATGACAGGTGCTGGATTTATGGTAATGAGTCTATTGGGTGTCACGATTGGAAATACCGATGGGGGCGTGCTTGATTTTCTTATCTTTGGCGTGATGCAAGGCGCATATACAAAATGGTGGCTCGTTCTGATCGTAGGAGCTTGCTGGTTTGCCCTGTATTACTTTGTTTTTAAAACAGTGATCCTTCGCAAGAACTTGAAGACACCTGGTAGAGAAGAGAACAACGATCAAACGAATGAGTTGGAAGAGGAAATGACCTATTCTGGAAAGAGTGGCTACGATGCCCATGGTATTTTGGCAGCTTTAGGGGGAGCAAGCAATATTGATTCTTTAGACAATTGCATTACCCGGCTACGCCTCGTTCTAAACGATGGTACATTGGTTGATGATGAACGGCTAAAAAAACTAGGTGCGCTTGGGGTCGTTCACTTAGATGATACGAACGTTCAAGTAATCATTGGAACGAAAGTAACAACAGTCAGAAATCAACTTGATGCGATTCTTTAGCAAAATTGTCAAGTAGTAGGAGTGAAGAAAATGTTTTTTGATGAACCAATCAATCGTAAAGGAACCCAGTGTACTCAGTGGGATTATGTGGAAGACCGTTTTGGTGAAAAAAACTTGTTGCCATTTACGATTTCCGATACGGATTTCAAGGTGCCAGCTGCAGTTGAAGCGGCACTTATCAAGCGGATGCAGCACCCGGTATTTGGGTATACACGTTGGAATCACAATGAATTCAAGCAAGCAGTCTGCAAATGGTATTCTGAACGCTTTAAAAGTAGGATCGACAGCGATTGGCTGGTCTACAGTCCTTCCGTCATGTATAGCATCAAACTACTCGTCACCTTACTCAGCAATCCAGGAGATGGGATCATTATTCAGACGCCAGCGTATGATGCGTTTTATAAAATGATCAAAGAGAACAAAAGAAAAATCGTACCTAATGCACTCATCTATGATGCCAACTCGTATCGCATTGATTTTGAAGAGCTAACAAGATTGATGGCACAGCCTGAAAACAAAGTTCTTCTCTTATGTAGTCCTCATAACCCAACTGGGAGAGTCTGGCAAAAAGATGAGTTGCAACGAATGATCGAATTGGCGAAAACCCATGATGTATTTATCATCTCTGATGAGATTCATATGGATATTGTAAGAAAAGGACAAAGGCATCAACCAATCATTGATTTGTTGCAAAAAAATGTAGCCCTTGTTACTTCGGGTAGCAAAACGTTTAATTTCCCAGGGTTGATTTATTCTTATGGAATCATTCCTGACTCCAAATTGCGTGATCGCTTCTTAACTCAGTTAAAAGAAGCCGATGGGTTGAGCTCCACCAGTATTTTTGGCATGACCGCAACGATTGCTGCCTACGATAATGAAAGTAAGTGGGTGGATCAGCTCAATGACTATCTGGATGATAACATTGCTTATGTGATTGCTTATTTACAGGAATATCATCCAGAACTCGTGGTCACGAAAAGCGAAGCCACGTATCTTATGTGGATTGATTGTACAGCACTGGATTTAACGATGGTGGAATTGCAGCAACGAATGATTCGTAAGGGAAAAGTCGCGATTATGTCAGGGGAAATCTATGGGAATGAAGGGAGAAATTTTTTACGCCTAAACGTTGGCTGTTCGCGAGAAAAACTCATTGATGGATTGAACCGATTCACATTGAGTTTGACATAACAAAAAAGAACCCACTGAGCAATCAGAAAGATCCTGTATTCTTTCTGATCGCCAGTGGATTTTTTAGTCTTTCGTCCTGTGGGGAGTTGATGTAGTAGTAGCGGGGATTGGTTCAACGACATGGAAATAGCCTTTTTTGTCTTGAATGATCAGCATATCTTGCTGACTCTGGCTCTTGATGATTTCACCTTTAACAATTTCGTTGGTGACAGTCCGATAAATACTTGCAGTCATGCTCATTCCTCCCAACGTTTTTTCCCAACTGGTCTTCAATAGGGGGACCAGTACAAATCAATTGCTTGATTTGTACCAGCAAGGAAAAAGAAAACGAATTGGTATCTTTAGTATAGGAGAGCAATGTTTAGATTGCTGCAATTCCATGTAAAGATTTTGTTAATTCTTTTATTTTCAACGATTGACTAATCGGCTAAAGAAAAACGCAAGGCCATTTTATTACTGCCAGACTCCACCATTTTTCCTAGTAACGTTGTTGCATTTTTTAAATACAGTTCGGCCATCTCAGCGTTGGCTTCTTCAAGCAGACGAGTAGGCTCCTTTTCAGCGGAAGCTTTACGATCAGTTTCTTGTTGGATGCGGCGACAAGCCGCCATCGTTTCCATTTCAAAACGGTTGGCAAGATCACTATAGCGATCGTAGTCGCTGTCCCCAATCAACGCCAAGGTGCGTCCTAACCAATAGCTATTTGTTGGATCGTAGGTCTTTGTCGTATCACAATAGCCAAGTGGGGTCTTAGTGATAGCTGCATAAAAGGGCACAACGCCGTTGAAGGTATTGGGGCCAAAGGCGAGCCAATGAATGCCAGCGATTGCTGCAGGCACGTGGTTGCGGATCTGCAAAATATGGACTTGCTGGTTGCGATTGAGAGCAATCGATCGAAATTGTGTTTTTTGTGTCTCGGTCCCTGTACCGTAAGGGTCAAAAGGCGTATTTTGGAAGTGGGAGCTCAATGCCCATTTTACATCTTCCACGGATAGCTTTTGTTTTGGGTAGCATACAAACGGGAGCTCTTGATCGATCGGTTCAGCAACTGTTCCGCTAAAGTGTTTTTGAATGTACCATGCCCGCGGGTTGTTGTAACGGGTATCTTTTTCTGAGGAGCTGCCAAAAATATGGCGTAGATTAATGCCTTCAAAATCAGGATTTAATTGATAGTCTTCAATCAACTGTTCGAGATCCTGCGAACACAACGTCATTTCTGAGGCGAAATCGAAGTGATCAATGTTTAAGCGATTGGGTGCCACGACATAGGCATCATCTGGTATGCGAACAGCTGCCCAGTGATGTCCACCGATGGTTTCCATATACCAAATTTCCTCGGCATCAGAAAACGCGATCCCGTTGGCTTCGTAGGTCCCATAGGTTTCTAAGAGTTCCCCTAGGCGAAGAACACCTTCTTTAGCGGAATGAATGTAAGGCAGTACAATGCTGACGAAATCAGCTTCCCCGATACCATCTTCCACATATGGATCAATGGCCAAAACGCGTGAATTGGTCGTAATCGTTTCTGTCGCAGTCATGGCGATATTTACTTCATTGATTCCTGAAGCTGCCCAGACTCCTTGGGATTCATCTGCTTCAGGTGTCGAAGTATAACGTAAGGGATCCTTAGGTAAACGGATTCGACAGCCGCTTAAAACGGCGTAAAATTCATTTCCTTGCTGTTCTGGAGTGATGACGACGAATTTTTGCGGTTCCGAACCGCTCCCTGAATCTTCATTACGGGCAATCATGGTCGAGCCGTCAATCGATGCTTTTTTTCCTACTAGTAAAGTGGTACAGGACGCTTTTTTTCTATCCATCTTTCCAACACTCCTTCATTTCTTCTTACGAATGATTGAAGCTAGTATACCCATAGTCACATGGATTTACAATGCTTTCTATAGAGGGGAACAAAAAAATTTCGCCTTTTTTATTTATTTTTAGTACAATAAGGTGTTGTAAAAAAAATCAAAGGAGCCATTATTATGAAGAAAACAGTAATTTTTAGTTATATTTTTTTACTAAGTCTGGTTTTTGCCGGATGTGCCAAACCATCGATGGATGCGGGTAACTCCTCTAGTGACTCTTCGTCAGTCCAACAAAATGCCGAAGAGCGCACTGCCCAAATCAGCTTCAATAATAAAAGTGAAGAGCAAGACCAGGAGATCGAAACCAAAACCGTCACTTTTAAAGAAGGGGTTTCTTTGATGACTATCATGAAAGAGAACTTTGACTTGGAAGAAAATCAAGGGATGATCACCAGCATCGAAGGTTTAGCCCAAGATGAAAAAGCTGGCTATTATTGGACATATACGATCAATGATGAAATGATTACGACTGGGGCAGATGATACCTTTTTAGGAAACAACGATAAAGTGGTTTTCACCTATGAAAAATTCGAATAAACCACTTGTATTTGCTGGAAAAGAAATTGCTTATTTAGGGTTGCTTGTAGCAGCAGCCGTCGTCGGCAGGACACTTTTTCAACCCTTACCCAATGTTCAACCAATGACGGTGATCTTTTTATTAGTAACCATCCATTTAGGTCTTAGTCGTGGATTGATCGTTTGTCTGCTCTCGATGCTGATTACCAATTTTTACATGGGAATGGGGGTATGGACGATTGCCCAATTGATTAGCTATGCCGTCGTAATTTTTGGAATGTATCTATTATCAAAAAGCAAACTGTTTATGAAAAAGTTGTATTTACAAGTCATTTATAGTGTATTTGCAGGTTTTGCGTATGGCTTTGTGATTTCTTGGATCAGTGTCAAGCTTTATGGGTTTCCCAGCTTTTGGGCTTATTACTTTCAAGGATTGAGCTTTGATGCGTTGCATGCAGCGGGGAATGGCATCTTTTATTTGATGCTGGCACCGATTTTTCTGCGACTTTTCCAACACTACTATCCAAATAAAGACAGCGAAGGGCACTAAGCGCCTCGCTGTCTTTTTGCTTGACTCAGCAGTCGTGGTGACAAAAACATCTATGTCTAGAGAAAAAGTCTTTGATGATCAAACGTGTTGAATGGGGCTATGTGAGGAAACAAGCAGGCATATTGTTGTGCAAAAGCGTTTTCTGCAGGTATCCTTAAGGTATCTAAGGAAGGATGTGGCTTTTGATGAAATGGATCGTGAAAAAAGATGATTTAGAAAGCTACCGTGCGAAGTTCCATGGAAAACTGGCTGGTTATGCCGAGGAAGCCAAAAAGATTGCCCTGCCAACACCAAAGTATTTTATCGTGGTGGTTGACGAAGAAAAAATCCACTTGATTCAGTTAGATCTGCAATTTCATGAAAAAGGGATGCAGACAATTATGATCCATGAGATCACAAAATTACAACTAGGCGGTGTGGTAAATAAAAAAGTTCAGATTCAGACACCTTCGACCACTGTCAAATTAATGATCAAACCGTTGGCGATCGGTATCAAAGAGGAGCAAAAAGCCTTGATCGATCGGTTTACCAGAATGTCGCGATAAACATCGGAGGAACACGCGGGAAAAATCAGTTGGATTTTTTCAGAAAAAAAGCAAGGGCAGTTGTCTGCACTTGCTTTTCGTGAGTCCTGTTATTCTGGCGTACCGACGATTTTAATAAATTCATCGATATTCTTGATCTTCATATGTTTGATCACTAACTGTTCCCGCTTGTTCCATTTTCCTTCAACTTCTAATTGGTATTTATTTAATGGAAGGCGTAAGACATAGCTGGCTAAGTAGCGATCCTTAATAATGCAATTTACGATTTTGTGGTCTTCTAAAAGTTGGATACCTGTCAGCATCATTGGCGTTTCTTGAAAAACGCGGCTATTGACTAACAATCCAGTGTGGGTTTCGTTCATGGGATCTTCCTTTCTGATAAACCTGGGATAAATCATCTTTCTGTCTGTTATGTTACCTGATTTGCATCAGAAAGGCAATTCCTATAATAAATCCTCGTTATTATAGGTCAAGCACAAAGAAAGGAGGGAAACGACATGGTTGGGTATAATCGTTTCTCAAATGAGTTTCAAAAGGCTTCGAAAGAACTCCGTGAAGGGAAGAAGTCCAAAAATGCCAATAAGGGGCTGCGAACCCGACAAAAAATCGCTGCTGAAAAAGAGCAAAAAGCACAAAATGCTTTTTCGACTGGTTTTTTGATCGGTTCCTTCAGAGAGTTATTCCGCAAAAAATAAGCAAGTTCCGCTGCCAAAGCGGGACTTGCTTTTTGTTTAGAATAAATAATTGAAGAAGACACCATTGAGAAAGGAAAAGCTTAGATAGAATAGAAAAAGTGTTACGATATCCAGTGGTAAACCTTTTAGAATTGGCGGAATCGTGGCAATTTGATTCCGTGTATGAACCCCTGACAAAGCACAAGAAAAGAGGAAATACATGCCTACAGCAACAAATAAATTGGTTAAATAATCGGTATAGGGAAATTGGCTCACGGTGGCGATCGTCAGCAAGAGAACATTGACTAGGAGCGTTTTTTTTAGATCAGTCGTCAAGAAACGTTTTTTTGCAGGAACGATCAGTAAACACAAGCCCCCCGCAATCAAGGCGATGATGGCAGCACTTACCAAGTTGGTGACCACTTGATTGCCATAGACGAAACGATTTTGAAGTAAAAGATAAAAGCTTAACCCACTGAACAAGTAAGCGACCGCAATGATCCCTGAGAGGAAAACCACCCGTGTCGTCACGTTCGGTTTTTTCTCTTTGACGGTCGGTGCCAAATTTTGACAGGCGTAATTTGTGAGTAGAATGACTAGAAAGACCACTAGCCGATTGGCGATCATCATAAGGAACCCTCCTTTTTTACGATTTAGCTCATGATTTTAAGGTTGAACGGGGTCTTTTTTCCTTCCCCTAATATGCGAAGGCGTAAGAAGCGATCAATAAGTGGGGTGAAACAATTCATGATCAAGATGGCATAGCTCATGCCTTCATTTGTAAAACCAAAGAAACGGAAGAGCACAACGAGGAGGCCAACGCCTAAGGCAAAAAGATTTTCTCCTGCTTTTGTTCCTGGTGTCGAAGAATAATCAGTCGCCATATAAATCGCACCCAACATGGCACCACCACTGATGATATGACCGATGACCGTTTGCCAACTGCCAGTAAAAAGTCCTTCTGGACCAAGGATAAAAGCAAAGAGCCCGATCGTCGCAAAGATAATCAGTGGGATACGAGGGGAGATGATTTTCTTGTAAACGAGAAAAATCCCACCCAACAGTAAAAGTAAGGCACTGGTTTCACCGATTCGTCCTCCGGTAAATCCTAAAAAGGCGTCCACTAGTTCAGAGCCACTCAACGTTTCTCCTGCTTTCATGACAGCTAATGGTGTGGCACCAGAAACAACATCGTTCGCTGTAGCCTGCGAAACGACATCAGGTGCGATGCTGCCAAAAGGTGGATCAGGCCAACTGATTAGAAACATTTGGTTATAAAACAAGCCAATCAACAGGGCTCGACCGCCGAGGGCTGGATTTAGAAAATTATAACCAATACCGCCAAAAAATTCTTTGACGATGATTACGGCAAACGCCACCCCAATCACGGGAAAATACCAAGGTGCGGTTGGTGGGAGGTTCATCGTTAAAAGCAAGGCCGTCACGACGATGCTTAAATCGAAGCGAAACGGCCGTTTGACAAGATAGGACCAAAGTCCGTCGGCAGCAAACGCCGTGGCTAGTGCAATGAAAAACAAGCCATAAACTTTCAATCCAAAAAGGTAGCCAGAGAATAAAACTGCTGGCAGCAAGGCTAATACCACACACCCCATGATTTTAATGGTCTCGTCATTGCTGCGAATATGGGGGCTTGGGGGTGTTTCTTGATTTTTCCTTTGCTGAAAGAGACGTTCGCTATCGGAATCCTTGTAATAATCAGGCACTTTCCTTCGCCTCCTTTTGCAACTGGGCAACTTTGCCTTTTGCGGCAGTGATATTGGCAGCTAAGGAACGTTTAGCTGGGCAGACGAAGGTACAGGCACCACAATTGATACATGCTTCTGCCAATAATTCTTCACACTTTTGATAATCCCCCGCTCGATAAAACTGATCGATCTCCATTGGCATGAGGCGCATTGGACAAGCTTCGACACATTTGTTGCAGCGAATACAGGGGTTTTCGGCATAGAGCCAATCGGTTTCTTCATTAAAAACAACGATGCCGTTGCTGCCTTTGGTGACCGGAACTTTCAAGGTTTTGACGGATTTTCCCATCATTGGTCCACCAAGAATCAATTTGCTGGGGGCTCCTTGAAAGCCGCCGGCAAAGTCGATCAATTCTCCTGCGAGTGTTCCTAACGGATTTTTGACGATGCAGGGATTTTGAACATCGCCGGTAACGGTTGTATAGCGTTCAATCAACGGTTTGTCATAACAGACCGCTTCGGCGATGGCAAAGCTGGTGGCAACATTGATCAAGACGATACCGATATCGGCAGTCAAACCACCTAACGGCACCTCTTGATCGGTCAATAACTCTACTAACTGCTTTTCACCACCGGTTGGATAAACAGTTGGGACAGTAACGACTTCTATCGTGTCATCCTCTGCACTTGCGGCTTGCATGGCTGAAATGGCTCTTGGTTTGTCATCTTCGATGCCTATTATGATTTTTGGACCATCCAGTAACTTTTGGGCGATCTTTGCACCGTGAATGATTTTCTGGGCTTCTTTTTGCATTAAGAAAGCATCACTGCGTAAGAACGGCTCACATTCAGAACCATTTAAGATCAAAGTATGGATTTTTTTGGTTTCATCAATACTGAATTTGACATGGGTGGGAAACGTTGCACCGCCTTTGCCGGCGACGCCGCCTTGACGGATTTTGTTGAGGATGGTTTCGTTAGCAGCAGATTGCCAGTCGAAGGGGGCTGACAAAAAATCATTTTGATAAGCATAATCATTTTCAATGATGATGGTTTTTCCTTCTTCATTGTTTTGATTCGGCCAATCGACCATGTCGACGATTTTACCCGAAACAGATGCATGAATTTTGGCAGATACAAACGCATCAGACTCAGCGATCACTTGCCCTTGCTTGACGTAATCACCAACGGAAACAATCGGTTCCACCGGAGCACCAATATGTTGTGCTAAAGGGATAAAGACCATCGTAGGTGAAAAGGTAAGAATTTCATCTTGTTCGATCATTAATTTTTCTTTTAACATTTTTAATGGGGGACTTAGTGAAATACCGCCAGTAAATGTTCTCATAACCAACACTCCTTTCTCTCCTAAGTTTATTCTAGCATGCCATAAGGAATCACAAAACCCAAAACGCTTACATTTCACAAGAAAAACTTCTTTCGGTTGACATATGATTGTTTATTCATATATAATAAGTCTATAAATATGATTGATCGTTCATATGATAGATGGACTAGAGGAGGTTTTAATGATGGCTGAACATACTTGTCAACATGATCACACAAAAACGGAGGGGCATTCTCATACTCACGATCATGGGACTCTCCCACGTAACATTTATTTTGTAGGCTTACTGCTCTTTATACTGGCACTTTTTGTTCCGAACCAATGGGTGAAAGATGGGTTTTATTTTGCTGCGGTTTTATTAGCAGGTTATCACATTTCGTGGGAAGGAATCGAAGATACCTTAAAGAGTACCAGAGCCAATCGGCGATTCACACCGAATGTACATCTTTTGATGTTGTTGGCAGCGATTGGTTCCATGGTCATAGGAAATTTTAATGAAGCAGCTTTGTTGATTTTGATTTTTGCAGGCGCTCACTTCTTAGAAGAATACGCCGAGGGACAAAGTCGAAGAGAAATCACCAATCTTCTCAAATTGAATCCCACTGAAGCCCGTTTGATGGGTCCGGATGGGAAAACCAAAAAAATTGCCGCTTCTGAGATAAAAAAAGGAGATATTTTGCAAGTGCTACCTGGTGATCAGTTAGCAACAGATGGCGTAATCCTTTCTGGAACGAGTGCCATCAATGAAGCTTCGATCAATGGGGAAAGTATTCCTCGAGAAAAGACTACAGGAGACGAAGTCTATGGGAGTACGATTAATGGAAACGGCACATTTTTGATGGAAGTCACGAAAGACAGCTCTGAAACAGTCTTCGCAAAAATTCTTTCAGTGGTGGAAGCGGCGCAATCAAATCAATCACCGACCGAAACACGAATCAAAAAAATCGAACCAATCTATGTAACGGTTGTTTTCATTGCAGTCCCTTTGTTCATTTTGACTGCACCGTTTCTATTTGGTTGGGATTGGTATACAAGTTTTTATCGTGGGATCGTAATGATGATTGCGGCTTCTCCTTGTGCTTTAGCGGCAAGCGCCGTCCCTGCTAGTTTGTCGGCGATCTCGAATCTAGCGAAAAAAGGGATTCTTTTTAAAGGGAGCAATTACTTGACCAATTTCGCTCAGATCAAAGCGGTGGCTTTTGACAAAACGGGAACTTTGACCGTTGGAAAACCTACAGTCACGGAAGCCGTTTTCGCTGATACGATCGATCGAGCAGAGGCAGCAGCGGTCATCGTTTCGATGGAAAAGCAAGCCAACCACCCATTAGCAGATGCGATCGTTACTTATTTCGAGAAGACAGAGAAAATACGAGAAATCGAACAGTTGACTGTCACAAACGAGATTGGTTCCGGTTTAGGTGCCGTCGCAGGAACAAAAACCTATCGATTAGGAAAAAGAACCGAAAACACCCAGTTAACAGGTTTGATGGAGCAACAGTACCGTCAATTGGAAGCGCAAGGAAAAACAATGGTCGTGTTTTCCATCAACGAAGAGGTTACGGCGATCATCGCATTGATGGATGAGCCGAACGAACAGGCAGCTTCTGTGATTCACTATTTGAAAAACGAAGGTATCCATACTGTTATGATCACCGGAGACAGTGCTTCTGCTGGTGAAGCAATCGGTCAGCGCTTAAAGGTTGACCAAGTGGCTGCCAATGTTTTGCCTGAGAACAAAGCGGAAGCAGTACGAGCACTCCAAGAAGCATACGGACAAACCGCCATGGTGGGTGATGGTATCAATGATGCCCCTGCACTTGTTCAAGCAGACATCGGCTTTGCGATGGGGGAAGGGTCAGATGTTGCGATTGAAGTAGGAGACGCAGTGATCATGAAGAATGATCTTTCGCGTTTTGCATATGCCTATCGCTTAGCGAAGAAGATGGATCGGATCATTTGGCAAAATATTTTTTTCTCCATGTTTATCGTCGCGTTATTAGTCGGCTTGAATCTATTCGGCATGATGAACATTGGGTTGGGGGTATTTGCCCATGAAGGCAGTACATTGATCGTATTGTTTAACGGGTTACGTCTTTTGCGTAAACTACCAGAAGCATAAAAAAAGCGGCTATCGAAAGATAGCTGCTTTTTAATGACTGAATTGTGTCGAAGTTGGAAAATCAAAGGCATCGATTTTTTGTAATCGATTTTCGATCCTTCTTAGAATTCCTTCAGAGGATTCTAACGGTTTGATTGCATGATAAGCAGTCAGCAATAGGACTTTTTCTTTAGCAGGACGATTTTCGATGCGATAGATATTGGCTAATCGTTCAACATATTCGTAATGACTATAGTCCGTTTTATTAATCAAGAAGTGCAAGAGATCTTTTGCTTTCGCATAGTCTTCTTGAAGATAGAAACTGATCGCTTCACGATACAATTTGATATCGAGTTCTTCGATTTGTTCTGGATTCGCTTTTAACGCACGCCACTCATTGATCGAGATTTTTCGTACGACTTTGCCAGTTGCATCGGTCAAAAAAATTACCGGCACATCATTTGGATGTTTTGCTTCTTGCTTAATTTTCTTCATGTCGCACCTCCCGCCTCTCAATGGACTGACTGTTTGATATCTCCTATTTTAAAAGGAATAGCGGGAAAAGTCTACATGTAGATGTTAGATTCGTAGAAAATTTTAAAACATTCTCATTTATTAGGCTCTTTTTCGTTGAAAATGATTAATAGCGTCGGATGCCCCCATGAAAATCAAGATACCGCCAAAAATTTGGAAGAACAGTAGCCAAGTGGCGAATGGATTCAATACGAGAACGAGTCCAGCAGCAATAATCAAAAGACTGATGATTAAGCTCGTGATGTAAGGTAAGCCAATGCGTTTTTGGTTAAAGCTTGCCATTAAGCGGGTGCATCCGCTGATGGTGATCATGATCCCTAAGAAAAATGGCACGATGGCAAGTAATCCTTTGGCAAAAACTAAAATCGCAGCTGCAGCAATCAACAGTAAGATACCAGAGACCGACTGCACATTGCGATAGCCCTTTTGTTTTTCTTTGTAGCTCGTATACAAGCTGATGATCCCTAGACATGCGATGTATCCGGCAACGAGATAAACGATCGTGTTGAAAACAGATCGTGGTGCAATCAAGATAATGAAGCCGAAGACGATATATACGACGGCACGAAGCAAGTCATAGCGTTGTAATTTATCAAAAAATGCATTCATGATAATTCCTCCTTTTTTTCTTATTGTACCGAATTCTGGTGAAAATAGATATCAAAAAACCTAGGAAATAGGCTAAGCCTTTTGTAACAGATCATTTTTTGGTAAAATAGGGAAAAGAAAACAGAACGGAGAGTTTTATGAGTGGGTTAACGCTATTGATGTGTGCCTTTACGATCGTTTTGTACCTCTATTTATTGGTGGTACGCAAAGAGATTCACTTTATTGCTGTTGAGCGCAAACTAAGCAAAATCGCTATTACGATCTTTTCAGTAATGATTATCCTATCCATGTTGATGATGGATGACCAATTGGATAATCAGGTGCGAGGAATCGTTTCAGGTTTTGTCTTTTTAAGCTTTGTGCTAGACAGCCGCGGGTTAGCCCTAGATCGAATTATTGTCCATCCAATGAGTATTAAAGGGGTACTGTACCAAGACATTGATCGGGTCGTATTATTTCAAGAAAAGGAAGGGCAGCCCATCAAGATGAACTATTTTCGAAAAGGGATGCGGGGACCATTAATGAAATTCAAACAACCGTTAGCTGAATTGGTGGTTTTTTTGTCGGAGCACTTGAATGAAGGAACACCGATCGATATTCTGGTCGATCATGATCAAGGAAAAAATGACTAAAAGACCCTTGATTGCTGCCGTATGTGGCCGTAATCAAGGGTCTTTTGTTTAAAAATCGGGAATCGTTTTAATGGAAAACGCGGAAACGTTCGTCATCATTTAAAAATTCTTTTTCATTTGGTTCGCTTTGTTTTGAACCAAAAACTAATTGGGCCCGCAGCTGCCAATTTTCAGGAATTGACCATTCAGCTACAACAGCATCATCAATTACTGGATTATAATGTTGTAAGTTGGCGCCTAATCCGGCTTCTTCTAAAGCTACCCAAACATTCGCTTGGGCAATCCCATTCGATTGTTCTGCCCAGACCGGGAAGTTATCTGCATAAAGGGCAAATTGGTCTTGCAAGTTCTTAACGGTATCTGTGTGAATAAAGAATAGAACGGTTCCATAACCTGCTTTAAAGCCAGCAAGTTTTAGTTTCGTTGCTTCAAACGCCTCCGGTGGTGTCAATGGTTCTAAAGCAGCCTCCGTTAACGTCCATAATTTTTCGTGGGCATCGCCAAATAAAATCACGGCACGTGGCGATTGTGCGTTAAAAGCAGTTGGACTGTTTTTTACTGCTTCTTTCACGATGGCTTCGATTTCTGTATCTGAGAGTGAAACATCATTGCCTAATCCATAGATTGAACGGCGCTGTTTGATCGTATCAAGAAATTTTGTCATAGTATTCCCACCTTTTCTATTGTCATAGAATGAAGTATACATTCTTACTTAATGTTAGTAAAACAAAATGCTTTGTAAGAAAAAAGTCAGGCAAACGCGCCTGACTTTTTTCTTACTGGGCATCAATGGCGATAAATTTGACAGTCACGTATTCTTCAGGACCATATTTGCCGTTTTCACGACCAAAACCGGAATGTTTGACGCCGCCGAAGGGAGCCGCTGGGTTTGAGATCGCAATGTCATTGACCCCAACCATCCCATATTGGAGGTTTTGGGCTACATCCGAGATTGTTTGCAGATTCGTTGAAAAGAAGTAAGAGGCTAATCCAAATTCCGTATCATTTGCCGCAGCGATGACTGCTTGTCGATCCGTAAATGAGATCAATGGAATCACGGGTCCAAAGGTTTCTTCATAGTAAATAGTCATGTCAGGAGTGATGCCGTCGATGACCGTTGGTGCAAAGAAGTTGCCTTTTTCGTATTCACCTTCAGTAAGCTTCTTCCCACCGAATAAGACTTTAGCCCCTTTATTTACCGCGTCTTCCAGCTGGTCGATGATTTTTTTAACGCCTGCTTGATTGATCAAAGGACCAACGGTGGGGTTCTCTAAACCATTACCAACAGTTACGGCTTCCATTTGCCCTAATAGCTTTTTAGTAAAGGCTTCTTTGATGGATTCTTCGACAAAAATTCGATTGGGGGATGTACAGACCTGACCGTTGTTGCGGAATTTTGCTGCAATTAATTTTTCAGCAGCTAAATCTAAATCAGCATCAGCAAAAACAAGAAACGGGGCATGGCCGCCTAACTCCAATGAAACTTTTTTCAGAGTTGGTGCAGCTTGTTCGTATAATTTCATCCCAACTTTCGTGGAGCCGGTAAAGGTGATTTTTTTGACTTGTTTGTTCTCAGTCAATTCTTTCCCGATTTCAGAAGAATCCCCTAAGACGATATTGACGACTCCGTCAGGAAGGCCCGCTTGTTGAAAAAGTTCACCTAAAGCCAATGCTGATAGGGGTGTTTCTTTAGATGGTTTCATAACAAGGGTACAGCCAACTGCCATGGCAGGAGCGATTTTTCGAGCAATCATATTGGAAGGAAAGTTCCAAGGCGTGATCGCACCAACAACACCGATGGCTTCTTTACGCACCAGCCAATGATTGTGTGCAGGAGCTGGAATCACTTCGCCGTAGACCCGTTGTGCTTCGGCGGCATTCCAACGGAAATTGTCTACGTTGGATTGGATTTCTGCCTCTGCCTCCTTTAATGGTTTTCCTTGTTCCATGCTCATAATTTTTGCCAAACGGTCGCTTTCTTGTTCCATTAAATCAGCAATCTTGTTCATCAAATCGGCTCGTTCTCGAGGCGAACGTTTTGACCAATCTGTGAAGGCTTTCGCGGCGGCATCGATCGCTTGCTTTGTTTCATCGATGCCTCCTTGGCTGACTTTTACCAGTTCTTCATTAGTGGCAGGATTGGTAACCGAAACCGACTCTTTTGTTCCTTCAAGCCATTTTCCGTCAATCAATAACTTCGTGGGCACTTGTGGTAACTGTTGGTTCATTTTGGCACTTCCTTTCAATAATGGGTTCTATTTCAACCGTAGCACGGATTAGATAAGATGACAATTCATACGCAAGTCCAATGATTCCCCAAATTTTCATAAAGAACCAGAGAGGAGATGTCCTGCTCCTTTCATTTTATGGTAGAATAGAAAAATAAGAATGTTTGTTCGATTCTTGGAAAATATAGTTAAAACATTCAAGGAGTGAGGGACGCGTGCAACAAGTAAAAGAGCTTTTAAAAACAGTAGGATTTGTCGTGATCTTTACTTTATTCCTCTTGTTATTAAGACAGTATGTCTTTACCCCTGTGATCGTAAAAGGAGATTCGATGGACCCCACATTACATGATGGTGAGCGGGTGATTGCTTTGAAAAATACCGAGATCGAACGTTTCGATATCATAACGTTTGAAGCACCGGATGAAGCAGGCAAAAACTATATCAAACGCGTAATCGGATTACCTGGCGACCAGGTTTCCTATCAAAACGATACCCTTTATATCAATGGACAAGCATACGATGAACCCTACTTGGATGAATTCAAAGCAGCTGTCGCAGATGGCTTTCCGTTGACTAGTGATTTTGATATGGGGTTATTTGGTGTTGAAGTCATTCCTGAAGGTCAAATTTTAGTGTTAGGGGATAACCGTCGAATTTCCAAAGATAGTCGTCAATTAGGTCTGATCGATGAATCAACAATTTTGGGGGATGTAAAATTTGTTTTCTGGCCAATTGCCGATTTTGGTATGGTAGGCAAAGAATGAAATTCTGCGATTGTTATTTTGTTTTTAAGGAGAGTCTCTTAAAAATAAAGACGCATTCGAAAAAGCGTGTCGCTGATTTTTTAGTGGATTTTTTTAAAAGACGATGGAGAGAAGGAGTCCTTTCATGAGTTTACGATTTATTCTTGGCGATGGCCGTTGTCGTCATGATCAAGCAGTGATAGAAAATGCAAAAAGCTGGTTAGAAAAAGACCATCAAGAAGTATTTTTCCTGGTACCTAACTACAACAAATTTGAACGAGAGCGCGAGATCCTTCAATTACTGAAAGAGGATCGCGTAGAAGATTTTGCTTCTATTCGCGCGCAAGTGTATAGTTTTCACCGTTTGGCTTGGTTTTATCTGCAGCAAACCGGCTTGCTTTCTCAAAATGCCATCACTGAAAATGGTGCCTCCATGATCATGCGTAAGCTGCTTTTGGAACTAGAAGAAGAACTCGTCTTATACCGTGGTGAGATCAACAAAGCGGGTTTTATCCAACAATTGTTGGCTTTCTATCAAGAAATGCATACAAGTCGATTGGGGATCGAAGATTTATTAGCAGGTGGTGCTGCACCAAGCGCAACCCAAGACGAAGAAAAAAAATACAGTGAATTAGCGATAATTTTTCAACGATTTGAACAAGAACTTCTAGAGCGTGCCTTGCAAGTCGAACAACCGATCACCTTACTGACACGCTTTCTGGAAGGTTCCTTGCTGGGCGATTCCTCGGTGGATCATGCAATGCCAACCACTGTTTCTTTGAACAAAGCGCCAGATCTTTCCCACGCCTTATTTATTATCAGCGGTTTCTCCGCTTTTTCAACACAAGAGCAACAGTTGATTCAAGTACTGATGAAGAGAAGTCATGTAGTGATTGATCTTATTTTGGATCGCGGGTACCCACAAGAGATGCCCACGCCATTGAATTTATTTTACGAAGCAGGACGGACCTATTATCAGTTGATCAGTTTTGCTCGTGACAATCAAGTGAACATTTACTTAGATCAGAAACTTTCCGTCAACCAAGAGGTGGACAAAGAAGACGAGGGATCGATCCCGCAGGCATACAAGGAAGTAGAAACTTTTTGGCGGCAGACCCAATCACAAGCCAATTATCATCAGCAGACGTCCGTCAAAGACTTCTTGGCTGTCTGGAAAGTTGGGAATCCCGAAGAAGAGATTCGTCAAATCGCAGCGTCGATCCGCGGGAGGATGAGTGATAAGAAACGGTACCCAACATTAAGGTATCGTGATATCCAATTACTGATCGCCGAACCAGAAGTCTATCATCAGTATATTCCTAAAATTTTTACTGAGTTTGAGATTCCTTTTTATATCGATGAAGAGCAGATGATGGCGCAACATCCATTGGTTGAGTTTTTGAATGCTTTTTTTGCTTGTCAATCCTATGGCTTTCGCTTAAATGATATTTTACGGTTGCTTAGAACGGAACTTT
Source organism: Enterococcus sp. DIV1096b (assembly GCF_050498765.1). NCBI lineage: Bacteria > Bacillati > Bacillota > Bacilli > Lactobacillales > Enterococcaceae > Enterococcus > Enterococcus sp. DIV1096b. The sequence continues at coordinate 1,655,612 of NZ_JBMHEK010000001.1, forward strand.
ACTTACCGGCAGCCTATCGCTCCGAAGCAGATTGGCTTGTTGGGCGTGACCAGTTTCGTAAGTTGGTGGATATTACCGAGAACAAAGCGCTGGCTCATGATTTCCAAGGAGCGAGTTGGACGAGAAACGAAGATTGGGAACTGATCGAGTATTTACAATCGGAAGAAGAGCAGACGGATAAAGTGGATTTGACAGCGTATACCAACCAGTTGCGCAGGGCCTTTAAACAAGATGTTGCTGATACTCTAGACTGGCTGACGGCTGCTAGAACGAACCGCGATGCGGTCGAACTGCTGTATCGCTTTTTACTGAATGCGGGTGTCGAGCAACAGCTGAGGCATTGGCGAGACCAGGCAATCCAACAAGGAAAATTAGATCAAGCCCGCAATCATGAACAAGCATGGCAAGCTTTAATGGATCTGCTGGATGAGTATGCCACGATCTATGGAGATGAGCCCTTTGATTTTGCGCTCTTTGAAGATGTCTTATTGACTGGCTTAGAAAATGTCACTTTCGGAAAGATCCCAACAGCGATCGACCAAGTCAACATCAACCGCCTTGATTTGGCACGTCCGAAACAAGCGAAGATCACATTTGCACCGGGATTGAATGAAACGGCTTTGCCAAGAAAAATGGAAAATAAAACATTATTGACGAATGAAGAACGTCAGCATTTCAATCAGTTATTCAATGGTGAAAAATACCTTAGAGACACAGTGGTGGAGGGGAGTGTCAAAGAACCATTTGCCTTTTATTCTGTCTTGCTTTCAGCGACAGAGCACTTATCACTGTCCTATGCCGTTAATTTTGATACACAGCAAAACATCAAGATGTCGCCTTATTTAGACCGCGTGGTCAAGCATTTGGATGTACCACTGCAAGAGCGGGGGATCTTGGCGCTAGTCAGTGACCCGAGAGACTATGTTGGCAGTTATCGTGGCCTGATCTACCAAATCAATAATCTCAGTCAGCAAGCGCAAAAAAACAAAGAGAATTTGCCTCGAGTGTGGGAGCAACTGAAACAAGCGCTGTTACGTTCGGAATGGACAGATTTAGCTGCCCAAGTATTTGAAAGCCAAACCCATCAAAATATTCCGATTCCTTTGTCTCAAGCACAAGCTGCGGCGCTATATGGCCCGTCGATCTACAGCTCCATTTCTCAGATGGAGACGTTCTATCAGTGTGAATACAAGTATTTCGTCAGCTACGGATTACGGTTAAAAGAACGGGAAGTTTATGGCTTAAATCCAGCAATGACCGGTGAGTTTTTCCATGATGCGTTGGACCGCTTTGTCAAAGTCCTAATTGCTGAAAATATTTCCTTGACCCAGTTAACTGCTGACCAACGCGTGCAATTTGTGGAAGTCGTTTTGCAGGAAATTTTTGGCGAAAGCCGTTATCGCTTACTGACGAGTTCTGCTCGGATGAATTTTATTCGGTATCAATTAGGCAAGACGATTCAGCGAGTAGCGTGGGCATTAGCGAAACAAGGACAAAAAATGCATTTTAGTCCTGAAAAGACGGAGGTGCTGTTCGGCCAGATCGCTGGCTCAAATGGGATTAACGGGATCGAATTACCATTAAGTTCTGGCGGGAAACTACATGTGCGGGGGAAGATTGATCGTGTCGATACGGCGAAAACGGAAGAAGAACAATGGCTTTCCGTTGTTGACTATAAATCTAGCAGCCGAGATTTTGACCTTTCTGAAGCCTACTACGGACTTGCGATGCAGTTGATCACGTATCTCGACGTCGCATTGACGGATGCTGTCCAACTGGTTGGTTCGCCAAAGGTTCGACCAGCGGGGGCATATTATCTGCATGTGCATAATCCGCTTTTGGACGGACAAGAAGCCAGTGAAGAAGAACGTTTAAAACGTTTCAAGTATGACGGGTTGTTTATTGACGAACCGGCTGTTTTCCCGTTACTCGATGAGGAAGTTGAAGCCAGCAAAAATTCGCCGGTATTTCCTGTTCGGAAAGACAAAAACGGCAATTATCAAAAAACAACACAGGCGAAAAACAAGTTTTATACAGAAGAAGAGCTTGAACTATTAAGAAAACACAATCGGAAAAATATGCAACAAAGTGGTGAGAAGCTGTTGAGCGGTGAAATCGCCTTAAACCCGTCTTATAAATTAAAAGACAAAAAAAGGGCGTGTGAGTTTTGTCCGTTTCGCAGCATCTGTGACTTTGATGTATTATTGAAAGAAAATGAGTACCACCATTTAGAAAACTTATCTAAAGATGAGATTATCCATCGCTTAAGGGAGGAAGAAGATGAGTAAGATCCCTTTAAAACCGCAAAATGAAACCTTTACGGATACCCAATGGCAAGCCATTTTTGATAAAGGGGATAATATCCTCGTTTCCGCTTCAGCGGGTTCAGGTAAAACCACCGTTTTGGTTCGGCGAGTGATTGAAAAGCTAAAAGCAGGAACGACGATCGATTCTTTACTGATCGTGACCTTTACCGAAGCAGCTGCTCGAGAAATGAAAGAACGGATTCAAGCGGCATTGCAGCAGGCCATCAATCAAGAAAGTGACGAGCAAAAGCGCCAGCACTTCGTCCGTCAGCTGCAGCTATTGCCGACAGCTAACATTTCTACCTTGCATGCGTTTTGTTTAACTGTGATTCGGCGTTTTTATTATTTGATCGATTTAGATCCAAATTTCCGCATGATGACTGATGAAACCGAAATTTTATTGATGAAAGAAGAAATCTGGACACAGCTGAGAGATCAACAATATGAAGCCAATGATGAAGCGTTCTTTCGTTTGACGGAAAATTTTTCTAGTGATCGTTCCGATGAAGGCGTCGGGGATCTGATCCTGTCTCTTTATGACTTTGCCCGAGCAAATCCGGATCCAGTAAACTGGTTAGCTCATCTAAGTGATCACTATATCGGCAAAGAAACCTTTGCTGAAAATACCCTGTACCAATCGCAAATCAAGCCGACTTTGCAAGAAAACTTGAAGACAGCGGCGCATTTGCTGCAGGCGGCGCAAGACTATGCCCGTTCTGATGAAGCGATGGAAAAAGCGGCACTATTGATCGATACCGAATTAGGAATGGTGGAAACCTTAAAGGCTCTGCTTGATTCAGACGATGTTGATGGCTTCTATGAGCAAATCCAAGTGTTGCGTTTTGCTCGCTACCCAGCTTTTCGCAAACCAGAACAAAAGGAACTCTCTCAAGAAATTAAACCTTTGCGAGATGATGCGAAAAAATTGGTTGAGCAATTGAAAGCGGCCTTTCCATACCCACCGGCTGAAATGATGGAGCTGCTTCATCGGTCCGCACCTGTCGTTGAAAAAATGGCAGCTATGACCGAAGCGTTTATGAAAGCATTCCAAGAAAGGAAACTTTCAAAAGGCCGTTTAGACTTTAATGATTTGGAACATTTCACCTTGCAGATTTTACAAGGAGACGGTAGTGGAAGTGAAGCGTCGACCTATTATCGTGATCGCTTTGAAGAAGTTTTAGTCGATGAATATCAAGACGTCAATCGGCTGCAAGAGGCAATTTTATATTGGGTGAGACAAGTCGATCATAACCCCGGCAACATGTTTATGGTGGGGGATGTAAAGCAGTCGATCTATTCGTTTCGACTAGCAGATCCGACGCTATTTATCGAAAAATACTTGGCATTTGAAACGGAGAATGGTGGGCGGAGAATCGTCTTAGCAGAAAATTTCCGTTCTCGCTCCGACGTATTGGATTTTACGAATCTAGTTTTTCAACAGCTGATGGATGAACGGGTTGGACAAATCCCTTATGATGAGGCGGCAGCCTTGATTACCGGTTTTCCTCATTTTCCAGAAAGCGACGCCTTTGCCACAGAGCTCTTGTTATATGAAAAAGAGCATGAATCCGAAGAACAATTGATCGATGACAAAACAGAGGGTGAAATGCAGATTACTGCATTGAAGATTCGAGAGTTGATTGAATCAAAATTCATGATCTATGACAAAAAAGCCAAAGCAAATCGACCAATCACTTACAACGATATCGTCTTATTGACCCCTACACGTAAAAACAATCTTGTCATTTTAGATGTCTTTAAGCAGTTTGGGATTCCGATGGCGGTGAATGATGCTCAAAACTATTTTCAGGCAACGGAAATCCAAACCGTCGTTTCTTTGCTGCAAATCATTGACAATCCGTACCAAGATATCCCCCTTGTGGCGGTCTTGCGTTCGCCAATCGTCGGCCTAACAGAAGATCAATTGGCTGAGATCCGTTTAGCAAATCGTTCCAGCGACTACTATGATGCAGTATTGGATTATCATGTTCAACAAGAAGAGTCACCCTTGTGGCAAACGGTGGATGGGTTTTTAGCCAAACTAAATCAATGGCGCGAAGAAGCACGCAGATTACCGATCCCGACCTTATTATGGCAAATCTATGAAGATACTGCTTACTTGGATTATGTTGTGGGACTTCCTGCAGGACAGCAGCGTTATGCAAATTTAGTGGCATTGATCCACAGAGCCGAAAAATACGAAAAGAGCAGTTTCCGTGGTTTGTACCAATTCATTCGCTTCATCGAAAAAATGCAAGAAAAAAACAAAGATTTGGCGGAGCCTGTGGCTACTCCTGTAGAAGATGCCGTTCGAGTGATGACCGTCCATGCAAGTAAAGGCTTGGAATTCCCTGTTGTGTTCTTACTGGATACAACAAAATTCTTTAACTACCAAGATTTTCAAAAACGCTATATCTTTGAAGAACAGCTGGGGGCTGGGATCCAATATGTGAATCCAGCAGAAAACCTTAAATTTGAGACACTGCCGTTTCAAGCCATCAAGCAAGTTCGTTTGAAAAAAGCCTTGTCAGAAGAAATGCGAAAATTATACGTAGCATTGACACGAGCAGAGCAGAAGCTTTTCTTAGTGGGCTCCTATAAAAATCAAGCGGATGCCTTTAAGACTTGGCAATCTGGCCTGACACAAGCCGAGATGGTTCTTGATCCTGCATTACGGCTTGTTGCCCGGGGGAGCTTGATGGATTGGGTCGGACGGACCCTGATGCGCCATCCAGATATGGAAGCAGTATTCTCTGAAGCGTCAGAGCGCAAGCGGACGATCGATCATCCTGCTCATTTTCGTCTGTCATGGTGGAATCAAGAAACGATCACGCAACAAGTCCAAGAGACCCTTGCGCCAGTCGAGGAGTCTAAACGATTGCTTGCGCCAGATAGCAATATCGATGATCTTTTGAAACGCCTAGCATATCGCTATCCTTATCAAAAAGCGACCCAAACGACTAGTTATCAATCTGTATCAGAATTGAAAAGACTCTATAACGATCCCGATGATCAACAGACCACTTTGTTGGAATGGCGGTCGGTTTCCGAGAAGACGAATCCTCAGCAGTATCGCTTCGTACAGGATGAATTGGCGAAACCAAAATTTCTGCAAGAAACGAAGCCTCTCGCCAGCAGTATCGGGACAGCAACACATACGGTTTTGCAAATGATCCCATTAGGAATGACGCCAACACAAGATACTTTGGAGCTCCTGATTGCTGAACTCGTGAAAAAGCAATTTTTTTCTGAAGAAATCGCCAAAAAAATTGACCGATCGAGCATTTTGTGGTTTTATCAAACTGAACTAGGTGAACTGCTGAACCGATCCTCTGATGTGGTGAAGCGGGAGCAGCCGTTTTCGATGCTAAAAGAGGCTGATACGATCTTTGAAGGGTTTGACGAACCAGATGCGCCGCTTTTGATCCATGGTATTATCGACGGCTATATTGAATTGGCGGATGAAATCATTTTATATGACTTTAAAACAGATGATGTTTTCGGCAGTCAGGCTCAGATTGAAAAGAAAATGCGCGAACGATATTATGGTCAATTGAAACTCTACTGCCAAGCATTGGAGAAAGCATTGAGCAAACCAGTGAAACAGACCTATTTAGTGCTGTTAAAACCTAAAATGATCGTGGCATTCTAGCTGATCGATCCTAGTTTCTTACAATTCGTAAGTCATATGCTATAATAGGTAAAAGAGGTGATGGAGAATGATAAAAGTAGAATCGGATTATGCCCTTTGTCCTAAATTTGAAAAAGCTTTTTCTATTTTAGGCAAAAAGTGGAACGGCTTGATCATTGATGTCCTTCTTGAAGACGGCAAACAAAGATTTGTTGAGTTAGCAAACAAGATTCCTCAAGTGAGTGATCGGGTGTTAGTCGAACGCTTGAAAGAATTAGAGCGGGAAGAAATTGTCTGCAAAGAAAACAATCTTTACTGCTTGACGCCAAGAGGTATTGCTCTTGAAAAGAGTATGATGAGTGTGAAGCGTTGGGCAGAAACCTGGGTGCGTGAGGAAGAATGCAGTTGATTTCTCACCGGAAATTAGGTAAACTAAGCTTAAATGAATAGATAAAAAGCGTTGATAGAAACTAGTAATTTGGCTGAATCAGAAAAAGGGAGACTTGTCACAGACTGAAAGCAAGTCCTGTATTCGAAAAATGAATTTCACTTCTGGAGCTTGCTGATTACAGTCAGTCGGCAGTTTTGCTGTCGTTAGCCGAAGTGAGTGCGCGGTTTTTTTCGCGAATGAGGATGGTAACACGAGACGTCGTTCCTTTTTTAAGGGATGATGTCTTTTTTTGTCTTTATATGAATGATACTCACTTTATTCAGTCAATCCAGTCTTTTTATTCTTACACTATTCACAGCATAGAAGGAGGAAACACATGTCTTTACAAGAGAAATTAGAAGCATTGAAGGAAACGACATTGCTTAAAATCAAAGAAAGTCCAACCATGAATGACTTGAATCAAATTCGAGTGGAAGTGCTTGGGAAAAAAGGCCCTATCACAGAAGTTCTGCGGGGAATGAAAGATCTTTCTGCGGAAGAACGGCCGAAGGTGGGGAGCTATGCCAACGAGATTCGTGATATCTTGACAGAAGCGATCGAAGAAGCCAAGACGTCTATCGAAGCAGCAAACTTGGAAAAAGCTCTTGCTGAAGAATCCATCGACGTGACGTTGCCTGGTAAAAAGATGAACCGAGGAACACGCCATGTGCTAACGCAAATCATGGAAGAAATCGAAGATATCTTTGTTGGTATGGGCTACCAAGTAGTCGAAGGTTACGAAGTGGAAAAAGATCATTACAACTTCGAACGGATGAATCTGCCAAAGGATCATCCAGCCAGAGACATGCAAGATACTTTTTATATTTCAGAGGAAGTGCTGATTCGAACCCATACGTCACCAGTGCAAGCGAGAACAATGGAGACTCATGATTTTTCTAAAGGGCCGCTGCGGATGATCTCACCCGGGAAAGTTTTCCGTCGTGACACAGATGATGCGACCCATAGCCACCAATTCCATCAAATTGAAGGTTTGGTAATCGATAAGAATATTACGATGGGTGACTTAAAAGGAACCTTAGAAGTCATGATGCAAAAAATGTTTGGGGAAGATCGCCAAATTCGCTTGCGACCAAGCTATTTCCCTTTCACAGAACCATCGGTCGAAGTCGATGTCAGCTGCTTCAAGTGCGGTGGTGCCGGTTGTAATGTTTGTAAACAAACTGGCTGGATCGAGATCCTCGGTGCTGGAATGGTGCATCCTAACGTCTTAGAAATGTCAGGGATCGATCCAACCCAATATTCAGGATTTGCTTTTGGTTTAGGTCCTGATCGAGTGGCAATGCTGCGCTACGGCGTGAACGACATTCGCCAATTCTATCAAAATGATGTGCGTTTCATTCGCCAGTTCAAGGGGGAACAATAAATGTTAGTATCATACAAATGGTTAAATGAATACCTTGATCTGTCTGAGATCACACCCAAAGAGCTGGCGGATAAAATGTCAGTGACGGGGATCGAAGTCGAAGGTATTGACGTGCCTGAAGAGGGTTTAAAAAAAATCGTTGTCGGAGAAGTGACCGACTGCCGACCACATCCAGATTCTGATCATCTATCAATTTGCCAAGTAAATATTGGCGAGGATGAAGACTCACAGATCGTTTGTGGTGCGCCGAATGTCAAAAGCGGCATCAAAGTCATCGTGGCATTACCAGGCTCTCGAATCGCGGGCAACGTAAAAATCAAAAAGGGCAAGATGCGGGGAGAAGTTTCCAACGGCATGATTTGTTCGTTGCAAGAGTTGGGATATGCCGATAGCGTGATTCCCAAAGAATACGCAGAAGGAATTTATTATTTACCAGCAGAAGCAGAACCAGGATCACCGGTTTTTCCTTATCTTGATATGGATGATCACATTATCGAATTATCGATCACTCCGAATCGTGCGGATGCGTTGAGCATGCGGGGGGTTGCTTATGAAGTCGGTGCAATCTATCGGCAAACACCGAAGTTTCCTGAAATTGCGCTTACCGAAAGTGAAGTAGCTGCTGCCGATAAAATTCAGGTGAAGGTCACTGAAGTAACGGATGCACCCGCCTACCAAATTCGAATCATTGATGGCGTAACGATCGCCCCAAGTCCACAATGGCTGCAAAATCGCTTGATGAATGAAGGCATTCGTCCAATCAATAATGTCGTGGACGTGACGAATTATATCTTACTGTTATTTGGTCAACCATTGCATGCTTTTGATTATCAAAAGCTAGACAGCAAGGAAATACTGGTACGTCGCGGCAAAGAAAATGAAAGCCTGGTTACCTTAGATGGAGAAACTCGTCAGCTTTCCCCAGAAGACATCGTTATCACCAACGGAACGACACCAGTTGCGCTCGCAGGCGTCATGGGAGGTCTTGATTCTGAAATCACGGAAACGACGACCACAGTCGCTTTAGAAGCGGCCTTGTTCGATCCATTAGCGATTCGTTTGACTTCGAAAAAATTCAATTTAAGAAGCGAATCATCCGCTCGTTTTGAAAAAGGGATCAACGAAGCAACGGTTGCAAAAGCTTGTGATGCAGCAGCAGCACTGATTGCGGAACTTGCTGGCGGAACGGTCTTAAAAGAGGCAGTAATAGGTTCCCAAGTAGCAGTAGAACCTGTGGAGGTTGCGATTACTTTAGCACGGATCAATAGCTATTTAGGCACAGAAATCACTGATGAAGAAGTGCAAGAAATCTTTGATGCATTAGGCTTTGGTCATCGTCAAGAAGCAGACAGCTATATTGTTTCAGTCCCACCTCGTCGTTGGGATATTACGATCGAAGCAGATATCATTGAAGAAGTGGCGCGTATTTACGGTTATGATCGTTTGCCATCGACTTTACCGCAAGGAGAAACGGTTGCCGGTCATTTAACCAAAGCGCAACGTCTGACTAGAGAAGTTCGGACTCTTTTGGAAGGCAACGGGGTCAGTGAAGCCATCAGCTATGCTTTGACAACGGAAGAGAAGGCGCAACAATTTACGGATAAATCGAGCCAAGTGACTCGATTGGATTGGCCAATGACCGAAGAGCGTGCCGTCTTGCGCTTGAATCTGATTTCAGGTTTGTTAGACGACGTTGCGTACAATTTGGCACGTAAAAACAATCGTGTTGCTTTATATGAAATTGGTCGCGTCTTCTATCAAACGGGCGACAGTAAACACGAACTGCCAACAGAAGTCAATCACTTAGGGCTAGCATTGACAGGAAATATCCATGAGAAAGACTGGCAAACTCAAGCTCAAAAAGTTGATTTCTTCCATTTGAAAGGCATTTTAGAAAATCTTTTTGATTCGTTGGCATTAACCGACCGTATTCGTTATCAAAAAACGGCAGATATCAAAGAGATGCATCCTGGGCGTACGGCAATGATCTTGCTAGATGACCTAGAAATCGGCTTCTTGGGACAAGTCCACCCATCGATCGCCAAAGCCTACGAAGTGAGTGAAACCTATGTTGCTGAATTGAACTTAGATCAGTTGTTAGCAGTTAAAACAGAACAATTGGTCTATCAACCAGTTTCTAAGTTCCCATCAGTGACCCGAGATATGGCACTCTTGCTCGATGAAACGATCGATAACCAATCCGTGATGGAAATCATTCGTGAAAGTGCAGGTCGCTTCTTAAGTGATATTCGTTTATTCGATGTTTATCAAGGGAAAAACATTGAATCAGGTAAAAAATCTCTAGGGTACAGTCTGACCTTTAGCAATCCGGAAGCTACCCTGACGGATGAAGAGATCAATCAAGCAATAGCGAAAATTACTCGTAACTTAGAAGAAAACGTTCAAGCAGAAATCCGCTAATCAAATAAGTAGAAAAACGTTCTCCACCATACAAAGAAGTTGGGTGGGGAACGTTTTCTACTATTATAATAGATGCTCAGATGACACAAGAATGTTAGGAGTTGAGTGAAAGCCTTAAAAGATTTCTCTATAGAAGGCATTCCAGCTTTTTTGGTACAACCTTTTTTAAACACTGGCTAGGCTGAAAAAATGCATTTTCTAATCAGCGTTTTATGAAGTTATTTTTTAGGACAGCTCCTCGATTTTTGCGCAAGAAACAGCATCAAATCAAAATACACAAAGTGTCGGTCTGGGGAGGAAGTGTTCTCGTGAAATCTAACACAGAGTTTGTACATAGGTTTTGCATGAAAGAATTCATTCCGATTTGTAAACAAAAAAACAAGCCGTAAAGGCTTGTTTTTTTAAGCAAAGTAATTGATGCCCATTGCATTTTTGACTTCAGCTAACGTCTGAGCGGCAACTTGTTCAGCTTTTTCACTACCAAGTTTTAGTAAGTTCATCACTTCACCGGGATCTTTTGCAAAAGCTTCACGGCGTTCACGAATCGGTGCAAATTCGGCTTCTAGAACATCGATCAAATAGCGTTTGATTTTGACATCGCCTAATCCACCACGGGTGTAATGTTCTTTTAATTCAGCAATTTTTTCTTTTTCGGTACCAAATACATCAAGATAAGTGAAGACCATATTGCCTTCAACTTGTCCGGGGTCGTTGACATGAATGTGATTTGGGTCCGTGTACATGCTCATCACTTTCTTTTGTAATACATCGGCTGGATCAGCTAAGTAAATGCCGTTGTTCAATGATTTGCTCATTTTCCCGTTCCCATCGATCCCCGCTAAACGTCCCATGCCTTTTGGCGGTAAAACCGCTTTTGGTTCGACTAATACTTCACTATACGTAGAATTAAAACTATGCACGATTTCTTGCGTTTGTTCCAGCATTGGTTTTTGATCTTCGCCGACTGGGACTAAATTTGCTTTAAAAGCGGTGATATCCGCTGCTTGAGAGACAGGATAGATGAAGAAACCAGAAGGAACGCCTTCACCAAATTTTTTTTGTTCAATTTCGGCTTTAACGGTTGGATTGCGTCGTACTCGAGCAACACTGACTAGATTGAGATAATACATCGTCAATTCAGAGAGCTGAGGGATTTGCGATTGAATAAACATCGTTGTTTTTGCTGGATCCAATCCAACGGCTAAATAATCCAAAGCAACTTCTAAAATATTCGCTGAGACCTTCTCAGGTGTTTTCGCATTATCTGTTAGTGCCTGCATGTCAGCGACCATGATATAAAGCTGATTTTCAGGGTCAGCTTGCATTTCGACCCGTTTTTTTAAAGACCCCACATAATGGCCAAGATGCAATTTGCCAGTTGGGCGGTCGCCAGTTAAAATCGTATTCACTTTTTTTCCACCTTTTCCTTTGTTATATGGTTTATCTTACCTTTTTTTAGCAAAAGAAACAACCGGTTCTCCTTGTGATCTGATGGGGTGAGAAAAATTTTCATGGACAAAAACCTCACATCAAAGTAAAATAGCACTTGTCTTTTCAGAAATAAGGGGGGAACATTGGAAAAGAACCTTTACAAATGAAAAAAGATTGAGCTATAATATGAATCAAATCTTTCCAATTACTCATTTAATTTTAAAAAAAGCTAGGAGTGTGAATCAATGGCAATGATCGAATTTAAGAACGTAGAGAAATATTACGGAAAGTTCCATGCATTAAAAAACATCAACCTTGAATTTGAAAAAGGTGAGGTCGTTGTTGTTATCGGGCCTTCAGGATCTGGTAAAAGTACAATGCTCCGTACGATTAATGGTCTAGAAACCATTTCAGGTGGTCAATTATTGGTCAATGGTAAGAACTTGTTTGACAAAGATGTCAAAATGACAGAAATTAGAAAAAACATCGGCATGGTGTTTCAACATTTCAACTTGTATCCAAATAAAACCGTGTTAGAAAATATTACGTTGGCACCGATTAAAGTATTAAAACAAAATGAGCAAGAAGCCATCAATTTGGCGGAAAAACTTCTTGATCGGGTAGGGATGTTAGATAAAAAAGATTCCTATCCTTCCATGTTATCCGGCGGACAACAGCAGCGGGTCGCAATTGCCAGAGGGCTTGCGATGAAACCAGAGATGCTGCTTTTTGATGAGCCAACGTCAGCATTGGATCCAGAAATGATTGGTGATGTATTGGATGTCATGAAGAAAATTGCCAGTGAAGGTATGTCCATGATCGTTGTTACCCATGAAATGAGCTTTGCCCGTGAAGTAGCAGATCGAATCGTCTTTATGGCGGAAGGACAAGTCTTAGAAGACCGGCGCGATGTCGATGGATTCTTTGATGCACCCAGAGACGAACGTGCAAAACAATTCTTGAGTAAAGTCACAAATCATTAAGCAATAGGAGGAACCCTTATGAGAAAGAAAATATTTTCCTTTCTAGTCTTAGCCTTTGCCCTTGTGACTTTCTCAGGTTGTAAAGGACAAAGTGCCGCAGATATCGATATTTTAGAAAACAGCAAAGAGACGAATCAGATCGTTTGGGGCGTAAAAAACGATACCCGTCTTTTTGGATTGATGGATATCGCGACTAGAGAAGTACGGGGATTCGATATTGATATCGCTCGTGCAATCACTGAGAAAATTTTAGGTCGTGATGGCAATGCCATCTTTGTTGAAGTTACCTCAAAAACCCGGATTCCTCTTTTGAAAAACGGCAACATCGATGCAATCATCGCCACGATGACTATCACGGAAGAACGTAAAAAACAGGTCGATTTTTCCGATGTCTACTTTGATGCAGGTCAATCGTTATTAGTTGCCAAAGACAGTCCTATTCAAGGGATCGAAGATTTGACCGCAGACACCACTGTATTGGTCGTTAAAGGCTCTACCTCAGCTGTGAACATCCGTGAAGCAGCACCAGAAGCGCAAATTTTAGAACTTGAGAATTATGCGGAAGCCTTTACTGCTTTACAATCTGGTCAAGGGGATGCTATGACCACGGATAATGCGATCTTATTAGGGATGGCGAGTGAAAATCCCAATTACCATTTAGTTGGCGAAACTTTTACAGAAGAACCTTATGGGATTGCCATCAATAAAGGACAAAAGCCGTTTCTTGATGCAGTGAATCAAGCCTTGCGGGAAATGCGTGAAGATGGAACCTATGATGAGATATACAACAAGTGGTTCCCTGAAGACGAATCAGGAAAAGTAGAGTAGGAGGAAACTGAATGGTTGAATTATTTCAAACGTATACCGGTCAGTTTATTGAAGGCTTTAAATACACAGTCATGGCGAGTTTGATCGCACTGTTTTTTAGTCTTTTGATCGGAACCTTAATGGCAATTTTTCAGTTGTCAGACAATCGCCTCATCAAAGGGATTGCCAAAGCGTATGTTGAGTTTTTTAGAAATATTCCCTTATTGATCATCGTGATGTTCTTTTATGTCGTTGTGCCAATGTATTGGGTTTCTTTTGACGGTTTTCAAGCGGGAACGATTGGCTTAACGATCTATACATCGGCATTTATCGCTGAGACGATCCGGTCAGGGATTCAAACGGTTCCTAAAGGCCAGATGGAAGCTTCCTTGTCTTCTGGTTTTACGTACAGCCAAGCGATGCGTTACATTATTTTGCCTCAGGCTTTTAAGATCGTCGTACCGCCGTTAGGCAATCAATTTATCAATCTTGTTAAAAACTCATCAATTTTGGCGATGGTCGCAGGATTAGATATTATGTATCAAGGGGATTTGATCGCAAGTGAGACCTTCAATACATTCGATACGTATATCATTGTTGGTCTTTTCTATTTGATCATTACCCTACCATTGTCTTATTTGATGGTTTACTTGGAACGGCGTTGGGCTGTCCGCTCATAGAAAGGAGCTAACGAACTATGGATTTTTTTGAAGCTTTTTCAGCGATTAACATTCGCTTCTTGATCGATGGCTTGCGGGTAACAGTTGAAGTGTCGATCCTATCGATTTTATTTAGCTTTATTATCGGAGGGATCGCCGGCATTTTGCGCTTCAGCTCGATCCCGGTCTTTTCGAAAGTATTAGGTGTCGTGATCGATGTTATTCGTAACTTGCCTTTGCTCTTGATCATCTTTTTCACTTACTTTGCATTGCCGCAGATCGGTATCCGCTTTAATATTTTTTGGTCAGCGGTTGTGGCGTTGACGATTTTTGAATCAGCGATGCTCTCTGAAATCTTTCGTGCTGGTTTGAATGCTGTGCCAAAAGGGCAGATGGAAGCTGGTTTGTCAACAGGGCTAAGCTATGTCGAAGTATTGCGGAGTATCGTCGTGCCACAGGCATTTAAAGCGATGTTGCCAGCGATCGTCAGTCAGTTGATCTCTTTGATCAAAGATACGTCATTAGCCGTGATTATTTCTTTACCAGAGCTGACTCATCATGCTCGAATCATTTATGGTCAAAATACAAACTATGTTTTGCCTATGTTTTTGGCAATGACTGTTTTATACTTTTTGGTTTGTTATGCATTGTCATTGCTTTCTGGCTTTTTGGAAAAACGTCAGTACGATTACTAAAAAGAATAATCGACAAAAACATCCCCACGATCGGTCTTTTACCCATGCAAGTGCAACTTGTGGGTTGTGAGCCAATCGTTGGGGCTTTTTTTTTTGACCGTTTCGTATTTTTTGGGAAAGCTTTTTTAGCAAACGAAAGGAATACTTGAAAAATAGACAAAAAAAGTCCAAAATGAATAAGAGAGAAAAACGCACCAAACTCTTTTTTTCATGTAAAGGATGGAAACTATGACAAACAACAGACCAATTGGTTTTATCGATTCTGGTGTTGGTGGGTTGACGGTCGTCAAAGAAGCAATCAAGCAATTACCCAACGAATCGATTCTTTATCTGGGAGATACAGCCAGATGCCCGTATGGTCCGAGACCTGCTGAGCAAGTTATCGCGTATACGTGGCAAATGACCCGTTTTTTATTAGAAAAAAACATTAAAATGTTGGTGATCGCTTGTAATACAGCGACAGCGGTCGCCCTTGAAGAAATCAAAGAAAAACTAGCGATCCCGGTGATTGGCGTGATCCTGCCCGGTAGTCGAGCAGCAGTCAAAGCAAGCAAAAACCAGCGAATCGGTGTCATCGGAACAAATGGAACGATCAAAAGCGACTCTTACAAGCGCGCTCTTCATGGCAAAGCGCCCCATGCGTCAGTCGTCAGTTTGGCTTGCCCAAAGTTTGTGCCGATCGTAGAAAGCAAACAATACCATAGTTCGGTCGCCAAGAAAATCGTGGCAGAAACGTTGCGTCCATTGAAAAACAAGCGGTTAGATACAGTGATTCTGGGCTGTACTCATTATCCTTTATTGCGCCCTTTGATCCAAAATGAATTAGGCGCCCATATCCAGCTGATTGATTCAGGGGCAGAAACGGTGGGGGAAGTCAGTACCTTGTTGGACTATTTTTCCATTGCAGCAACGAGTCAGGACGATCCGCATCCGCAACATGCATTTTTTACTACTGGTTCACCGAAAATATTTGATGAGATTGCCAATGATTGGCTTGATTTAGACACGATCTCATCGATTCACACTGATTTAGGAGGCTTTTAAATGCGACATGATGGCAGAAAAGAAACAATGTTAAGACCAGTCAACATTCAAACCAACGTCTACAAACACCCCGAAGGATCGGTTGTGATCTCTTTTGGTGACACAACCGTGATTTGTTCGGCAACGATTGAAGATCGGGTCCCTCCGTTTTTACGAGATACGGGAAAAGGCTGGGTCACAGCCGAATACAGTATGCTCCCACGAGCGACCAACACTCGTAATCGTCGAGAAAGTGCCAAAGGCAAGCTTTCTGGTCGTACGATGGAGATCCAACGGCTGATCGCTCGTTCCTTACGAGCCGTAGTCGATTTAGAAAAATTAGGGGAACGTAGTATCGTCGTCGATTGTGATGTCGTCCAAGCGGATGGCGGTACCAGAACAGCCAGTATTACCGGCGCTTTTGTCGCGTTGCGTTTAGCTATCGATACCTTGTTGCGTGACAAAGCATTGACGGAAGATCCAATCAAGGAGCATTTGGCAGCAATTAGTGTCGGGATCTTACCAGATGGTACCTGTGTGACTGATCTCGATTATCAAGAAGATTCTTCAGCTGCTGTTGACATGAATTTGGTGATGACGGAATCTGGTCGATTTGTCGAATTGCAAGGAACTGGGGAAGAAGCAACCTTTGATGGCCAGCAGTTGAATGAGATGCTGATCTACGGAAAAACAGCTATCGAAGAATTGATTGCCTATCAAAAAGAGGCACTGTTTTTACCAGATGAACCCCCTTATGAGATTCCCGAAAAAACGATTGTCATTGCTACAGGCAATCCAGGAAAAGCCAAGGAGTTTAAAGCCGTATTTGGCGCAGCAGGTTACGATGTCCGCACCTTAAAAGACTATCCTTCCTTGCCGGATGTTGAAGAAACCGGCACCACCTTTGAAGAAAATGCCCGCCTTAAAGCGGAAACCATCGCCAGAATTTTGGGAAGACCGGTGTTAGCTGATGACTCAGGACTGAAAGTCGATGCATTAGGGGGGCGACCAGGGGTGTACTCTGCTCGATTTGCTGGTGAGCAAAAAAGTGACGCTGCTAATAATGCAAAATTACTTTACGAATTGACGGATGTCGAAGATGACAAGCGCAGTGCTCAATTTCACTGTACGTTAGTTTTCGCAGCGCCAGGAAAAGAGAGTTTGGTGGTTGAAGCTCAATGGCCGGGAAGAATCGGCCGTATCCCTCGTGGAGAAAATGGGTTCGGTTACGATCCATTGTTTATTCCTGATGGTTCAGAGCAAAGCGCAGCCCAAATGAGTCAAGAAGAAAAGAACCGAGTCAGCCACCGTGGTCTAGCAATCAAAAAGCTGCAGGAACAGTGGCAGGAGTGGTTAGAAGGAGAAAATGCATGAAATATTTAGTTGTCAGTGACAATCATTCAGATCGTGAGATTCTTGTTGATCTTAAAAATGAATTCGAAAATCAAGTCGATTTATTCCTGCACTGTGGGGACTCCGAACTACCTGACACAGACCCTTTGTGGGATACTTTTCAAGTCGTTTGCGGCAATTGCGATTATGGCGGTGGTTTTCCCAATGAGCGTATCATCAAAACGCCGCTGGACACCATCTATATGACTCATGGCCACTTAGCAGATGTCCGTTTTGGTGTAACGAAATTAGGGCTGCAAGCGCAACAAGCCGATGCCTCGATCGCACTGTTTGGTCACACGCATCAAATTGCTTGTGAGAAAGTTGGGAATCGGCTTTTCTTGAATCCCGGCAGTATTTCCCAACCGCGAGGGCAAATTCAAATCAAAAGCTTTGCGATTATTGAAAGTACGCCAGAACAATGGGCAATCCAATACTATGATCGTTCCTTTCATAAAGTCCCTGAGCTAGCTTTTGTTTTCACACGCTAAGTAAGCGGAATCAAAAAGTAAAAATTTCATTATAATTTTGCAGGTTTCAACTTTCTATTCTTATTTTCAAGTAAAATAGAAGAGTAGCTGTGAAATGGAGGCAATTAGATTGATAGGACAGACCGTAGAAAAAATATTACTCGAGAACCAAGAAAATTTCTTGGTGCCGGCAGAAAATGTGGCATCGGTATTTTATAACCACCCTTTGAGTCACGCATTGCTTGTTTTATCAAAAGTGGGCTATTCAAAGATCCCTGTACTAGATAGTGAGGACCATTTAGTCGGCTTAATCAGCCTCTCAAACATCGTAGAACGCATGATGGATCTCACTGGCTTCAGTATGGAAAATATTGAAGGGCTGACTGTGGCAGATGTCATGGAAGTCAATGTGAATTGCATCAAAGAAAACGATGAGTTGGAAAGTATGCTGCATTTGTTAGTAGATCAAGCATTCTTGCCGATCGTTGATGATGACAATGTCTTTGTTGGGATTATCACCCGCAAAGAGATTTTAAAATCCGTCAATCATTTGGCGCACGAAATTGAAAGACGCTATTTGCTGATTTCTAAAGAGGATGCCCCAAAGATGACAGATGAACTGCATGTGGTATAGAAAAAAGGTTATCCCAGCTTCGGGATAACCTTTTTTAAATACCGACGATCGGCGCATTGGGGATCGTATAGCCTTTGGCAGTTAAAGCATCGATCGATGCGGCCAAAAATTCCTCTTTGATTTTCCATTGCGTACCATTGGTCACATACATGGTCGTACGAATTGCAAAGTTGTTGTTCCCCAGATCCACTAAACCGAAGACCGTAGGGGCCGTTTGAATCTCTTCTTCATGCTGCTGAGCAATCTGTTCATTGACTTCTTCAATGATGGCACGTATTTCATCTAAGCCTTCAGATGGTAAGATACGTACGTCGACCACGACTTGCATATTGGCTCTTGATGTATTACTGATGGTCGTGATGTTACGATTTGGGATATAATGAACGGTTCCATCAACGGATTTTAATTGAACAGTCCGAATACCGACTGCCGTCACCGTACCTTCAAGCGTCAGATTGGTCAAGCGGACGTAATCACCAACATTGATTTGTTGCTCGGTAATAATAAAGAAGCCAGTAATCAAGTCGTTCATAAAACCTTGGGCGCCTAAACCAAGTGCGACACCGACGACTCCGGCACCTGCTAATAGAGAGCCTACAGGTACGCCGATGGTTGAAAGGAGTGCATAGACAAAAAAGAAGCCTAATGTGTAATGAACCGTATTGCGGATCAGGGTATGGATCGTGTTGATTCGACTCACATTGAAACTGGCTTTTTTTTCATAGGAACGATAGATCCGATCGATGATCATATTGCTTATTTTCAATAAAATACCGAATAGGATACATAAAAAAAGCAACATCAATGCTTTTTGAATCAGTAGGCCAATGATCGATTCCCAGTCGATGGACGCCCACCATTTTTGCAATGCATTGAGCTGAGCAGCTGCTGGTTCAGTAATGCTGGAACCACTTGAATCGGTCGTGCTAGCTGCGAGTAGCAGTTGTTTCATAAAATCCCTCCAAGTCTTACTGCATCTATTTTAACGAAGATAAAATAGAAATGCAAAGGAGGTTTTCTGAAATACCTGTTTTTTTCAGAAAAAGCCTGCTCAGCCAACGGGTAGGCAAATAGCAGACTTTTCTATGACTATCATTGATTAAGATAAATGAACGCCTTTATCAACAAAAATCACTTCGCCGATAATCCCGCTTGATAAAGGACTGATCAAGAAGGCACAAGCATTGCCGACTTCTTCGATCGTTACACCAATATGATCTGGTGTTCGATCCTCTGACAATTGGATCAGTTTTTGATAGTCTTTTACACCAGTTACTGCCAGCGTCTTGATGGCGCCAGCTGAAATCGCATTGACACGGATCTTTTGCGGTGAAAGTTCGGCAGCTAAATAGCGAACACTTGATTCCAAAGCAGCTTTCGCAATACCCATCATGTTGTAGTTTGGTACTGCCCGTTCGGCACCTAAGTAGGAAAGGGTAACGATTCCAGCATTTTCAGCTAAGATTGGTTTGGCATATTTAGTGACGGCAATCAATGAATAACTGCTGATGTCTTGCGCCAAAGCATAACCGTCACGAGAAATATTCAAAATGTCGCCAGAAAGATCTTCTTTATTAGCATAAGCGACGGCATGGACGACACCATGGATCTCTCCAGCATATTCTTTGATTGTATCAAAGGCGGCAGCAATGCTTTCGTCATTAGCGACGTCACACTCCACTACAAATTCATCAGATTCCAATAAGCGCTCTAAAGGCTTCTTCATGCGGTCGTTTTGATACGTGTAGATCACTTCGGCTCCTTGTGCTTTTAATGCTTGTGCACAGCCCCAAGCGATACTGCGTTTGTTGGCAACGCCCATGACGACAACTTTTTTACCGGTTAAAAAACTCATAATTCCACTCCTTAATTAATTCAACAATAATAAAATACGTATAATGACAAATAGTAAATCAAACTATCTTGATTTCTAATTATTAAGCATAATTGTTTGATTGTCAAACTATTTTTTTCTTAATAAATATTTAGTTGCGAATTCCGCTGAACTATGATACTTTGATAATCAAACTATAATAAATTCTTAAGCAAGGAAGGGAAACCATGAAAAAACTATTGACTGAAACAGAAGTCATGGATTTGATTCCAAATCGCTACCCAATTATATATATTGATTATGTCGATGAAATCGAGTCTGGCAAAAAGATTATCGCAACGAAAAATGTTACCATCAACGAAGACTTTTTCCAAGGTCATTTTCCGGGAAATCCAGTAATGCCGGGTGCCTTGATTTTAGAAACATTGGCACAAGCAGGATCGATCCTGATCTTGAAATCCGAGGAATTCCAAGGTAGAACGGCGTATATCGGCGGCATCAACAAAGCCAAATTCCGTCAAAAAGTTGTTCCGGGAGATACTATGAAACTTGTTTTTGAGATCACCAAAATCAAAGGCTCCGTTGGAACTGCTGATGCGGTAGCGACAGTGGATGGCAAAAAAGCTGCTGAGTGCGAATTTACCTTTATCGTAGGCGACCAAAAGTAAAAGAAAACCGCTGAAATTCCCGAGTATCGGAGACTTCAGCGGTTTTTTTTATTTATTCTTTGGCTTCTTGTAAGACCTTGATCGTTTCGATCTTCACTGGCTCAACCGGTTGAGAATTCTCACCATTGCCAGAGTCTTGGGTTTCTGCTTGCGCAATTTTATCTACGACATCCATGCCTTCGATCACTTGACCAAAAACGGTATAGCTACCGTCCAATTGTGGTGTTCCACCATTTTTGTAGGCTTCGATGATTTTTTCAGGATAGTGTTGGATCGCTAGACCGTCGGATACGTCTTGATCATTTTGAACGATGTAGAATTGACTGCCTTGGCTGTTTGGCGCACTTGATTTTGCCATTGCCAATGCGCCTCGCAAGTGATAAAGCTGGTTCGAGTATTCTTCGCCGAATCCTTCGCCCCATATGCTTTCTCCGCCAGTGCCATCACCATTAGGGTCGCCCCCTTGGATCATAAACTCTTCTACGACACGATGGAAAGTCAAGCCGTCATAATAACCATCTTTGGCATGGGTCAAAAAGTTTTCGACTGCTTTGGGCGCGATCTCTGGGAAAAGTTTGATTTTGATCGAGCCTTCTTCCGTCACCATTTCAACTAAAGCTTCATTCTCTTGCACATCCGTTGATAATTGCGGCAATTCCAGGGCATTCAAGTCAACGGATTCTGAGGGCGACGTGCTTTCTGCCGAATTGCTTGATGAGGGATCGGTGGTACTTGAACCTGTACAAGCAGCTAATAATAAAAGGCTAGCAGCTGCTGTCAGTGTGAATAGGATTTTTTTCATTCTTTCATTCCTTCCAGTTTTCTTAATGATAATCATAACAAAAAAGAGACATAGAAGAAAGCGCAGATTTTGTGGAATGAGAAAGAAACAGGCGGAAAGGTGTAGACCACTTTTTAGATGTTTGCTATAATGAAAGAGGATTCATTATAATAAACGGATAGAATTTACAGGAGGTTTTTTTGATGGGAAAATTAGGGATATCGATTTATCCAGAGCGCTCAACGTTTGAAAAGGACAAAGCGTATTTAGACTTGGCACACAAATACGGCTTTAAACGGGTATTTACCAGTTTGCTGCAAATCAACGATGACAAAGAAAAAGTCTTGGCAGACTTTAAACAAGTCGTGGATTATGCCAATCAGTTAGGAATGGAAGTCATGGTAGATATCAATCCTGGTTTATTCGAACAGCTAGGTATTTCTTATGATGATTTATCCTTCTTTGATGAGATGGGGGCTTACGGTGTTCGGTTAGATATTGGTTTTACTGGTTCAGAAGAAGCCAAAATGACGCGTAATCCTTACGGGATTAAAATCGAAATCAATATGAGCAGTGGTACGAGCTACGTGGATAACATCATGAGTTATTCGCCTAATAATGAAAATTTACTAGGCTCGCATAACTTCTATCCTCATCGCTATTCAGGGTTGGGCTACGACCATTTCGTTTTTTGTTCGGAAAAATTCCGCAAATACAATTTAAATACGATGGCTTTCGTGAATTCTCACGAAGCTGATTTCGGTCCATGGCCAACACAAGATGGTTTATGCTCTTTGGAAGATCATCGTGATCTGCCACTAGCTACGCAAGTCAAACATTTAGTGTTGACTGGCTTGATCGATGATATCTCTGTTGGAAATGCCTATGCTTCAGAAGAAGAATTGGCAGCAATGGCTGAAGCGTTTCACGCGGATTATCCGACATTAAGAGTCGATGTCGTTGACGGAATCACTGAAGATGAACGAATTTGTCTCTTCGATAATCTGCACAGCTATCGAGGAGATCGTTCGGAATATATCTTGCGTTCAACGATGACGCGGATCTATTATAAAGACAAGGAATTTCCACCTCATGATACCCGTGATATGGTAAGAGGGGATGTCTTGATCGATAATGCTGGCTATGGACAATACAAAGGGGAGACGCAAATCGCCTTGAAAGCAATGAAAAATGATGGTCGAGTCAATGTCGTTGGTAAGATCGCTGATGAGGAACTATTCTTATTAGAATTTTTGAAACCTTGGTCAAGTTTTAAATTGGTCGAAAATAACTAATTACCACGAAAATCAACCATTGCCAACAAAGATTGTTGGCAATGGTTTTCTTTTTGGGCGCTTGCGATTGACAAACATGAGCAAAAAACGGTAATTTATGTAGTGGGTTCTTTCCTTGAGGAATGATGAAACCATAATAATATTATGTAAACTATATAACAAGAGGACGTGACAAGTGTGAAATTGCGCTGGAAGATTGCCATCGGAGTGGCTGTATTAGCAATTGCGGGGTTAGGGTATGCAGGAAACTATTTTTATGATTATGCGGTGGTTCCTTCAGAAAAAGATTTTTTGGAAGGAGATACCCCTGGTACGGATGAAAATCAGACGGGAAATGAATCGCAAAATTGGTTTACAGATCCAGCAAATCGTGAGATGTGGCAGCTAACTTCTGAAGATGATTTAAAATTATCCGCCATTTATCTACCGGCGGAGGAGAAGAATCGCGGGAAAACGGCGATCATCGCGCATGGCTATATGGGGAACGCAGAAACGATGGCGGACTACGCTAAGATGTATCATGATTTAGGCTATAATGTCTTGGTTCCAGACGCTCGAGGGCATGGTCAAAGCGAAGGAGATTATATTGGTTTTGGGTGGCACGAACGTAAGGATTATTTGCAATGGATCGATGAAGTACTCACAAAAAATGGTTCTGAAGAAACGATCACTTTGTATGGCATCAGTATGGGGGCTGCCACGGTAATGATGACCAGTGGGGAAGATTTACCGAAAAATGTCACTTCTATTATTGAAGATTGTGGGTATACCAACGTCAATGAAGAATTGGGTTATCAACTCGATCAATTGTTTGGTCTACCGGCCTTTCCATTGATGAATGTCACTAGTCTTGTCACAAAAATCCGAGCGGGGTATTTCTTCGGTGAAGCAGATGCAGTCAAACAACTGCAAAAGAATACGCGTCCGATCTTTTTTATCCATGGCGATGCGGATACGTTTGTTCCTTATTCGATGCTGGATATTTTGTATAACGCGACCGATGCACCAAAAGAAAAGTGGGTTGTTTCAGGTGCCGAGCATGCGAAAAGCTATAAAACAGATCCAGACCTTTATAAAGAAAAAATTGCAGCTTTTTTGGACAAATACGATCACCCTGCAAATGAATAAAAAAGTGCCGGTTCTAAAAAAGAACCGGCATTTTTTGCTTGACCTTTGGCTTATAAACGAGCAAATTCTTCTAGCAAACGAATCATTTGGCATGTAAAGCCATATTCATTATCATACCAAGCGACGGTTTTCACCAGTTGGAAATCCCCAGCCGTGGTTACTTCTGTTTGTGTCGGATCAAAGATAGACCCTTGAGTGGTACCAATCACATCTCCAGAGACGATCTCACGGTCATCGTAACCGAATGACGGATTATCGACGGTGTGTTTTCTGATCGCTTCATTGACTTCATCGGCGGTTACTTTGGTTTTCAAAATTGAGACTAATTCTGTTAAAGAACCATCGACGACAGGAACCCGTTGGGCGTGGCCTTGTAATTTGCCATTTAATTCTGGAATAACTAGACCGATCGCTTTGGCAGCACCCGTCGAGTGAGGGATCGTGTTGTCTGCAGCGGACCGAGCGGCTCTTAAGTTTCCGCCTTTTACTGGACCATCCAATAGCATTTGGGTAGAAGTATAGGCATGTACCGTCGTCATCGTACCAACTTCGATCCCGAATTCCTCATTTAAGAAGTAGGCCATCGGAGCTAAGCAGTTGGTCGTACAAGAACCTGCGGATATGATAGTATCCTCTGTTGTTAACGTGTCGGAGTTGACATTGTAAACGATCGTTTTCATATTACCAGCTGGTGCGGAGATCACGACTCGTTTGACACCCGCATCAAGATGAGCTTGGGCTTTTTCTGCGGAAGTGTAAAAACCCGTGCATTCTAAAACGATATCGACGCCATTTTCTTTTGCCCAAGGGATTTTGCTTGCGTCTGGTTCAGCGTACACTCGGGTCTCTTTGCCATCGACAACGATAGCATTATCCGTTGCAGTAACAGTTCCAGGGTACGTGCCGTGGGTCGAGTCAAATTGCAATAAGTGTGCTAACATGACTGGACTCGTCAAATCATTGATTGCCACAACTTCAATATCAGCAGAAACTTCTCTGATCCTACGAAAAGCCAAACGTCCAATTCGTCCAAAACCATTGATTCCAACTTTTACTGTCATTTCTTGTTTCCTCCTTTGATTGTGTACTGGTACACTTAAAAGTTTGCTACGATTTCCTGTGACTGTCAAAGAATAACCCTTAAGAATTCGCGATTTCTTACGGAAACCCATGAGAAAAGATAGACAAAAGGCGTTTCGGTCGTTACAATAAAATAGACTTTCTTATTAGAGAAATAGTAACCACTTAAAGTGAGATAACTGATAATCAAAAAGTATAGAAGGTAGTAAAAAAAGAATGGAGGACAAATAATGTCCATGTTTTTAGATCAAGTGACAATCGATGTCAAAGCAGGAAAAGGCGGCGACGGGATGGTTGCTTTTCGCCGAGAGAAATATGTCCCAGACGGCGGACCCGCAGGTGGGGACGGGGGACGTGGCGGTGATGTCATTTTAGTCGTAGACGAAGGTTTGCGTACATTAATGGATTTCCGCTTTAATCGTCATTTTAAAGCGCAACCCGGGGAAAATGGCATGAGTAAAGGAATGCACGGCCGTGGCTCAGATGATACTTACATCAAAGTACCCCAAGGCACCACCGTTCGTGATGCTGAAACAGGTGCCTTATTAGGTGATTTGATTGAGCAAGGTCAAACATTAGTAATCGCAAAAGGCGGGCGGGGCGGCCGTGGGAACATTCGGTTTGCTTCTCCAAAAAATCCAGCCCCAGAATTAGCAGAGAACGGAGAACCCGGTCAAGAAAGAAAGATCGAGCTCGAACTAAAAGTCTTAGCAGATGTTGGTTTAGTTGGTTTCCCTTCAGTTGGGAAGTCCACATTACTCTCTGTGATTTCGTCTGCTCGTCCAAAAATCGGCGCGTATCATTTTACAACACTGGTACCAAATTTAGGCATGGTAACGACCACTGATGGTCGTAGTTTTGCAGTAGCCGATCTGCCTGGCTTGATCGAAGGTGCTTCGCAAGGTGTTGGTTTAGGGACTCAGTTTTTACGTCATATCGAACGGACGCGGGTCATTTTACATGTGATCGATATGAGCGGCATGGAAGGGCGCGATCCATATGAAGACTATTTATCCATCAACAATGAATTGTCGACCCATAACTTGCGCTTACTAGAGCGCCCACAGATCATCGTTGCCAATAAGATGGATATGCCGGATGCTGAAGAAAACCTAGCCCTTTTCAAAGAGCAGCTGGCAAAAGAAAAAACGGATGAGTTCGCGGATGAACCAATGATTTTCCCAATCTCTGGTGTCACTCGTAAGGGAATCGATGCCTTGCTGAATGCGACAGCGGATCTATTGGAAGTCACTCCTGAGTTCCTCTTGTACGATGAAGAAATCGAAGAAGATGTGGTTCATTACGGCTTCCAATCGGATGAACCGGAGTTTGCAATCGATCGCGATCCTGATGCAACTTGGATCTTGAGCGGTGAGAAAATCGAAAAACTATTCCAAATGACGAACTTTGATCACGATGAGACTGTGATGCGTTTTGCTCGTCAATTACGTGGATTGGGTGTCGATGAAGCATTGCGTGCGAGAGGTGCCAAAGACGGTGATATTGTGCGTATCGGTAATTTTGAATTTGAGTTTGTCGAATAAGCGTTTAAAAGAACATCATTTTTTAAAAAAAATCCTTCATAGTTGAATTGGTTTTGACTGCCGATCATTGATTTTCTCTAAGAAATCAATGATCAGCAGTCTTTTTGGTTTCTTTTTTCATTTAAATGATTTACTGTTAAAATAAAGAAAAGAACAAATAAACCAAAGGGAGCGATTTTTATGTCAAAACGAGTCATTGTAATGAACTTTGATGCTAGTGCCAAAGCGTATCAAGCCTTTTCTGAAGTGAAACGGATGCATATGGAACGAAAGATCAAAGGAGAGCAAATGGCGGTTCTTACCCACACCAATGAAGGCGTGCATCAATTTAAAGTCGAGGATTTTCTTGATTTTACTGGAAACAATAAGACATCAACTGGTGGTTTGATCGGGATGCTCGTTGGTGTGTTAGGTGGGCCTTTGGGAATCATGCTGGGCTGGTTTGGCGGTAGTATGATCGGTGCTACTCGTGACGCAAAAGAGATCCAAAATGCGCAAATGCTCTTCGAACACGTCGGAAACCAAATTGGTGTAGGCGATACGGGGTTATTATTGATTGCCGATGAAGAGGACAATCGTCCTTTGAACCAACTGATCATGAATGAATTAGGCGGTGACATCACTCGTTTTGACTACGATGATGTCGAGGCAGAGATCGAGACGGCCAAAAAAGTCGAAGAATCCACCAAGGCACGTGTTCAAGAGGATTGGAAAAATTCCCATAACGATGAATCCGATAGCCAATCCGAGAAATAAAAACCGCAAGCTTCAATTGCAACTTGATTTCTTTTCCGCTAAAATTGGAAAGAGATGAAAGGAAAGAAGCTTATGGAATTAGAATTTTTAGGAACAGGTGCTGGAGTGCCTGCGAAACATCGAAACGTGACCAGCACTGCGTTACGATTATTAGATGAACGCAATGCCGTTTGGCTTTTTGATTGTGGCGAAGGGACACAAATGCAGATCTTGCATTCTACGATTAGACCGAGAAAGATTGAAAAAATCTTTATTACCCATCTTCATGGTGATCATATTTATGGATTGCCAGGATTGATCAGCAGCCGCTCCTTTCAAGGCGGAGACACACCTCTAGAGATTTATGGACCCAAGGGGATCAAAACATACATTCAAACCGTTTTGCGGATTTCTCAGACGAAAGTCAGCTATCCATTGCATTTTTTTGAGATTGAAGAAGAAGGGATTCTTTTTAAAGATCAGCAATTTGAAGTATCTTGTCTGCGCCTTGATCACGGGATTGATAGTTTTGGCTATCGTATTGTCGAAGCAAGCCATCAAGGGGAGTTGCAAGTGAAAGCATTGCTTGAACTTGGGCTGAAACCTGGTCCTGTCTTCGGACGTTTGAAAAAAGGTGAAGTAGTTACCCTCGATGATGGTCGTCAAATCAATGGAGCTGATTTTTTAGGTCAAGCCAAAAAAGGACGGATCGTGACAATATTAGGTGACACCCGTAAATGTCAAAACGCCGTGCTTTTAGCGAAAGATGCGGATGTTTTGGTACATGAAAGTACCTTCAACAAAGAAGAAGCCAAGTTGGCTCGCGCTTATTTTCATTCGACGACGCGACAAGCTGCTGAAGTTGCCCAAGAAGCTCACGCCAAGCGTTTGCTATTGACCCATATCAGCGCGCGCTATGTTGGCAAAGATATTACAAATTTAGTAAATGAAGCAAAAGAAGTATTTCCGAATACGTTGATCGT
This sequence comes from Enterococcus sp. DIV1096b, assembly GCF_050498765.1. Classification (NCBI taxonomy): domain Bacteria; kingdom Bacillati; phylum Bacillota; class Bacilli; order Lactobacillales; family Enterococcaceae; genus Enterococcus; species Enterococcus sp. DIV1096b. Next base: position 1,683,926 of record NZ_JBMHEK010000001.1, read on the forward strand.
CAAAGATTTTGATGTTGTCGAGATCCCTTTTGCCGGAGAGGAAGAATCAGATGAACTTGGAGAATAAAGTTGTCGTTGTAACAGGTGGTTCTGCCGGACTTGGAGAACAAATCTGTTATGAAGCCGCAAAACGTGGTGCGATCGTCGTGACTTGTGCCCGGAGGACGAATTTGATCGGAAAAGTCAAAGAACAATGTATGGAATTAAGCGGCAAAGAAGCGTATGCGTTTCAATTGGACGTAGCAAATCCTGAAAGCGTGGAGCGCTTATTAGAAAAAATCAGTGAGAAAGTCGGAAAGATCGATGTCTTTGTCAATAATGCTGGCTACGGGATCTTTCAAGAGTTTACAGAGATGGATCCTGCGGTCATCCGTAATATGTTTGAAGTCAATGTACTTGGGATGATGGTTTTGACTCAGCAAGTTGCGATTCAAATGGCTGAACAAAAGCATGGTCATATCATAAACGTTGCTTCAATTGCGGGTAAGATCGCTACGCCGAAGACCGCAGTTTACTCTGCAACGAAATTTGCTGTACTTGGTTTTTCTAACGCCTTACGTTTAGAACTAAAACCACTGGGGATCAACGTAACAACGGTCAACCCAGGGCCGATCGAAACGGCATTCTTTGACCAAGCAGATCCTAGCGGTAGTTACTTATCATCGGTGGGCAGCCTTGTCCTTGAACCAAACAAATTGGCACAAACGATCGTCAAAGCCATGATTCATCCAAAACGAGAAATCAATCGCCCACATATTTTAGGGGCGGCAGCAAAACTGTATACACTGTTTCCTGCAATCGGGGATTATATGGCAGGAACGATGTTCAACAAAAAATAGGAGTTGAAACCCATGAAAAATCAATGGCGTGTTATCGTTGGTATTTTACTGATTTTAGTGATCGTTTTATTTGCGGTTGCAAACAATATGACTGTTCCGATCAATTTTGGCTTCACAACGATTCAATCGCCACTGATCTTAGTCATTATTGGTTCTGCTTTGTTAGGCGCATTGATTTTGTTGCTGGTTTCCACAAGTGCAATGTTCCGTCAAAAAAAAGAACTAAAACAATTGAGAAAAGAGCTCTCGGATTATCGCACGAATAACGAGAAAGTTCTGCAAGATGAACGAGAAGCCTTGGAACGAGAATATATCAACAAGCAGGCGGAGTTAGCAGCTAGGCAGCAACAACTCGACGATCAAGAAGCACAACTTTCGTCACGTGCTGCAGGCGCCTCAACGCCGCCAACGATTGATGAAGAAATGAAGTCTTTTGAATCGCAAGCCTAGAATACATGAGAGCAATTAAGAAAAGAGTTTGCCGGCGCATCGTTCGCTGCAAGCTCTTTTTTGTGACATGAAAAAATAAATTGTTTCTTTCGTTGTTTTTCCTTTTTACATAAACTTTGCTATAATAACCTAGTTAGGAGTGATTTGGTGAAACGTGCAAATTTTCATTGGGTGCTACCGCAAGATAGCGAAGCTACCCCTGTATTTAAAGAATTGATCCAAGCAAGAAAGATTCCTGAGCGCATCGGCGCGTTGCTATGGCAAAGAAATATTCGAACAGCAGAAGCGCTAGACGCTTTTTTATCAACGGATCTGCAATACCTTCATGATCCGTTTCTCTTTCATGATATGGATAAGGCCGTGGAACGGATCCATGAAGCCATTTTAAATGGTGAGCGGATCTTGATTTATGGCGACTATGACGCAGATGGGATTACGAGCACCACCGTATTAAAAGAAACACTGGAGTTGCTAGGGGCTGAAGCTGAATATTATCTGCCCAATCGCTTTTCAGATGGGTATGGTCCCAACATAACTGTCTATCAAGATAAAATTGCGGCAGGGACGCAATTGATCATCACCGTTGATAATGGGGTATCTGGACATGAGGCAATTGCTTATGCTCAAGGGCAAGGGGTCGATGTGATCGTGACGGATCACCATGAACTTCCTGCAGAACTCCCAGAAGCCTTTGCCATCGTTCATCCCCGTCACCCTGAAGGAAACTATCCGTTTGGTGATTTAGCGGGAGTCGGAGTCGCATTTAAAGTGGCTTGTGCCCTATTAGAAGAAGTGCCCGTCGAACTGCTGGACCTTGTTGCAATTGGGACGATTGCTGATATGGTTTCTTTGACAGATGAGAATCGACTACTAGTCAGCAATGGCCTGAAAATGATCCAACAAACTGATCGGCTTGGTTTGAATGAGTTGTTGACGGTCAGTGGATTGAAAAAACGAACAGTCAACGAAACCGATATTGGTTTTGCTGTTGGCCCCCGCCTCAATGCAATTGGTCGGTTGGAAGATCCTAATCCTGCTGTTCGTTTGTTAACCACATTTGATGAAGAAGAAGCAGTAACCTTAGCCAAGACATTAGATACGATCAATCAGCAGCGAAAAACTTTCGTTGAAGAAATCATGAAAGAAGCGCAAGAAAAAATCGACCCTGCCAATCATGTTCATCTGGTCGTAAGTGATAACTGGCACGAAGGGGTTTTAGGAATCGTAGCTGGACGTATCATGCAAAGTACCGGACAGCCCGTGATTGTTTTGACCAAAAAAGAAAATGGGTTAGCAAAAGGGTCAGGTAGAAGTGTCGCTGCGTTGAATCTATTTGAAATGTTGGCTACGATGAAAGACATGTTTACCAGTTTTGGTGGTCATCATGCGGCGGTTGGCTTAAGTATCCCGATTGATCATTTGGACATGCTACAAGCTCAGATGAATCGCTATGTGGAAGAAAATGGAATTGATCTTAGTCAGGGAATCCCCTTAGCGATCGATGAGGAACTGCCATTGGCGGAAGTATCGATCAACTTTATTGAGTCTTTAAACGTTTTAGCGCCTTTCGGAACGGACAATCCGTTACCGAAATTTCTGTTTTCCAATTTATCGACTCAAAATGCCCGCCAGATTGGTACCGAAAACCAGCACTTGAAGTTAGTGATGACAGATGAGTCCAATCTACAGCTAGATGTGATTGGCTTTGGTTTTGGAAAAGACTCAGTAGAGTTTGAAAATGATCGACTATCGATCGTCGGTCAGCTTTCAATCAATGAATGGAATGGCAACAAAAAACCGCAGCTGATGTTGGATGACTTTGCAGTGGAAGGGCTGCAGTTGTTTGATTATCGTTCGAAAAGGAGTCGGCAAAGTGTCTCTCTGGGAAATGAAACATTAGGGGTCGTTTTCAATAAGAAACTGCCTCGAGAGCTGCAAGGATTTTGTGGACAAACGATCTTATTCGACTCGGTGGCTGCTGTGAAAGATACATTTTGTGCTGGTCCGTTCCAAGAGATCGCGTTTTTAGATTGTCCTGCTGATATTGCTGTGATCAAAGAGGTCGTTCAAGCGCTTCATGCTTCAAGAATTGCGTTTGTGTTTTACTCGACGGAAGATGCCTATTTAGACGGGGTAGGCACCAGAGAGCAATATGGTCGGCTTTTTCAATTGATCAAGCAGCAGCCTCGTTTGGATATTCGCTACAAATTAAAGATGGTCGCTAACTATCTAAAAATTCCAGAAAAATTACTTATTTTTATGATTCAGGTGTTTTCTGAGCTGGAATTTGTTACAATACAAGATGGTGTTTTGAATAAAACGGCTGATCCTGTTTCTCGTCCGCTGACAGAGAGTCATTTGTATCAGCAACGACAAAAAATGATCAAAACAGAAGAATTTTTATTAATGAGTGATTTATCAACCCTACGTCAGTGGTTGACAGTCTAGGAGGAAAAAAAATGGATTTAAAAGAGTATATTGCTAGTATTCCGGATTATCCCCAAGAGGGAATTATTTTTCGGGACATCTCGCCGCTAATGGCTGATGGAGAAGCGTATCGTTATGCGACACAGCAGATCGTTGAGTATGCACAAGAAAAAGGCATCGATATGGTGGTAGGACCAGAAGCCCGCGGATTTATCGTTGGTTGCCCAGTTGCGTACCAGTTAGGTGTCGGCTTTGCCCCAGTACGTAAAAAAGGCAAATTGCCACGGGAAACCATTGAAGCAGAGTATGAAAAAGAGTATGGCGTGGATGTTTTGACGTTGCATGCCGATGCTATCAAACCAGGACAACGTGTCCTGATTTGTGACGATCTACTAGCAACTGGCGGAACGATCAAAGCAACGATTGAACTCGTAGAAAAACTAGGCGGTATCGTTGTGGGCTGTGCCTTTTTGATCGAACTAATGGATTTACATGGAAGAGATAAAATCCAAGGTGTTGAAATCAAGACGTTAATGGAATACTAAAAAAGAAGAAACAAAAAAGGACTCGCAGGAGTCCTTTTTTGTTTCTTCTGCCTTATGGCGTATGTAGGGGAAGGATCATGGTTCGTAACGATAAAAATCATGATCGTGATAATAATGGCGGTTACGTTTGAGCTCTGCTTGGCGGAATTTCTTTTCATCCCATAGCATGAACCAAAGCATCATTAGAGGACAAAAAATCAGAACAGCACTTAGAACGCCAAAATAGCCAATAACAATACCCATCAATAAAACCCATAACATAAAACCAAATCGACGAACTGCTTTCATCTCATTCACTCCTTAAATAATACGAACTTATGTTTGTATACTTATTATACGAATGTTTGTTCGGTTTGTAAAGAGGAAAGAAAAAAAATCTTCGTAAAAACGAAGATTTCCTAGTCAGCTCGTTGAGCATCAAAGCAGATGTCGATACAACCCAACAACCAATCCTAAAATCGTTACGTCAGGCAAAATGATTGGTTCTAAGTAATCATTTTCCGGTTGTAAACGAATGTAATTCTTTTCTTTATAGAATCGTTTGCAAGTAGCTTCATCTTCATCTGTCATAGCGATCACAATATCACCATTTTGCGCACTTTGTTGTTTGCGAACGATCACTTGATCGCCGTCAAGGATGCCAGCATTGATCATACTTTCTCCTCGGATCGTCAACATAAACAAACTACCGGTACTATTTGCTAAATCTGGCGGAATCGGAAAGAAATCGGATGCATCTTCCACTGCTAAAATCGGTTCTCCCGCAGTTACGACACCAAGCATCGGAATGGATGCTGGCTGAACATCGATTTTTTCAAGACCGGAAGAAGTTAATTCAATGGCTCTGGGTTTTGTAGGATCTCGCAAGATCAACCCCTTTTTTTCAAGTCGGGACAAATGGCCATGAACAGTTGAGGTAGAAGATAACTGAACGGCTTCGCCAATTTCGCGAACAGTCGGCGGATAGCCTTTTTCAGTGACACGGGTATGAATGAACTTAAGAATTTCGATTTGTCGATTTTCTGTTCGTTTTGCCAAAACTGACACCTTCTTTCATTTGATAACATTAGTGTACCATAGGTATATCGAATATTCAAACAAATGTTCGCTTTTTACACTATTGTTTTTATTCGCTAGTTTGTAGTAAAATCAAGAGGGAAAAGGAGGAACGAATATGCTATCTCAAGAAAAATTAGCTCGAATCAATGAACTTGCCAACAAGAAAAAAACAGAGGGTTTGACTGAGGCAGAAACGAACGAACAAAAAGTTCTACGTGACGAGTATTTAACCGCCTTTCGTGGAGGAATGCGTCACCATATCGAAGGAATGAAGATCGTTGATCCTGAAGGTGCTGATGTGACACCAGAGAAATTAAAAGATATTCAAAAGAAAAAAGGTCTCCACGGCAGATAATTGTGAATTCCTTTTCATTGCTATTGAAATAAGCATCTGAATCACGTATAATAAAAGATGTAATAAAGGTAAAAAAAACCTAAATTAGGAGGAACTACCATTGTTTGATAAAATCGATCAATTAGGAGTGAACACCCTTCGTACATTAAGTATCGAAGCCGTACAAAAAGCCAATTCAGGACATCCAGGATTACCGATGGGGGCAGCACCCATGGCCTATGCCTTGTGGACCAAACACTTGAAAGTCAATCCAACGACTTCTCGCAAGTGGGTGGATCGTGACCGTTTTGTTTTGTCTGCTGGACACGGTTCGGCGTTATTGTACAGCTTGTTGCATGTGTCTGGTTACGATGTGACCATTGAGGATCTAAAAAACTTCCGTCAATGGGATAGCCGCACGCCAGGACATCCAGAAGTCGATCACACAGACGGCGTGGAAGCAACCACTGGACCTTTAGGACAAGGGATCGCCATGGCAGTCGGTATGGCAATGGCCGAAGCCCACTTGGCTGCAACCTACAATCGCGACAAGTATCAAGTCATCGATCACTATACCTATGCCTTATGTGGCGATGGGGATTTGATGGAAGGTGTTTCGCAAGAAGCTGCATCCATGGCGGGTCACATGAAATTAGATAAACTGATCGTCTTGTACGATTCAAATGACATTTCCCTAGATGGTCCGACTTCAAAAGCCTTTACAGAAAATGTCGGTGCGCGTTTTGAAGCGTATGGCTGGCAACACATTCTCGTTGAAGACGGCAATGATTTAGAAGCAATCTCAAAAGCGATCGACGAAGCAAAAGCTGAAAGCGACAAACCAACCTTGATCGAAATCAAGACTGTGATCGGATACGGTGCGCCAAATCAAGGCACCTCTGCCGTTCATGGTGCGCCGATCGGTGCCGAAGGCATTTCTGCAGCTAAAGCGATTTATGGTTGGGAATACCCAGAATTTACCGTACCTGAAGAAGTTGCCGCGCGCTTCAAAGAAACCATGATCGATGAAGGGCAAAAAGCTGAAGCCGCTTGGAACGAAACCTTCCGTGCCTATGAAGCAGCCTACCCAGAACTTGCTGCGCAATTCAAACAAGCCTTTGCGGGTGAATTGCCAGCAGATTGGGATGCAACATTACCAAGCTACGAAGTTGGCAGCTCACAAGCTAGTCGGGTTTCTAGCAAAGAGATGATCCAAGCCTTATCCAAAGCCGTCCCTAGTCTCTGGGGTGGATCGGCTGACCTTTCTGGCTCCAACAACACGATGGTGGCAGCAGAAAAAGACTTTGAACCTGGCCAATACGAAGGCCGCAACATTTGGTTTGGTGTCCGAGAATTTGCGATGGCGGCAGCCATGAACGGCATCCAATTGCATGGCGGTACCCGAATCTATGGCGGGACCTTCTTCGTCTTCGTTGATTACTTGCGTCCAGCGGTGCGCTTGTCTGCGATCCAGCATGCACCTGTGATCTATGTCTTGACACATGACTCCGTGGCGGTGGGAGAAGATGGACCGACCCACGAGCCAATCGAGCAATTAGCTAGCGTCCGTTGCATGCCAAATGTCCAAGTGATTCGTCCAGCAGACGGCAACGAAACCCGTGCTGCTTGGAAACTGGCTATGACAACAACGGATAAACCAACGGTCTTAGTCTTAAGCCGACAAAACCTACCAGTGATCGAAGGCACGCAAACCGGTGCGGATGAAAATGTCGCAAAAGGTGGTTACGTGATTTCAAAACAAGCTGGTGAAACACCAGCGGGTATTTTGATCGCCACAGGTTCTGAAGTGAATCTTGCGGTCCAAGCACAAGCTAAATTGGCAGAAGAAGGCATCGATGTATCGGTGGTCTCCTTACCAAGCTTTGATTTGTTTGAAGCACAAAGCTCAGAATACAAAGAAAGCGTCTTGCCAAAAGCAATGAAGAAACGGGTAGCGATTGAAGCGGCTTCCCCATTTGGTTGGGAACGTTACACCGGTTGCCATGGAAAAGTGATCGCGATCGATCACTTCGGTGCATCAGCACCTGGCGACAAAGTATTAGCAGAATTCGGCTTTAGTGTTGAAAATGTTGTGAATACTTTTAAATCAATCGATTAATTGATCGACAATCAATCAAAGCTAGCACGTTCGAGAATCTTTTCGATTTTCGAGCGTGTTTTTTTCGAGTACTGCTCACTCTGAAAGTGCCAGAGTGACTTATTTAAGGTAGTAGTGGCTAAGATTTCTGAAAAATGGTTTCACCACAAGATATAGACTCTTTTAAATAGTAAGAGAGAAGCAATACAACCCCATTCTAATAGTTTTTTTAAAAACTTCTCAGTGATTAACAAACTGAGAGGGATGTCCAGAAAGTTTTTTAAAAGTCTTTTGTCGGGTCGGAAGTGAACATTGTTTGCACTGCTAGGCATTTTTCCGTATAATAGCTTTATTGATTTATTTGAAAAAACGTACAGTTACTGGAGGAAAAAGATGGGAAGTTATCAAACAAGAAGTGAAAGACATCATCAACCAAAGAAGACGATGAAAAGACCTAGTAAAAAGGCGGTGGTCTCTTTGATGGGTGCAGGAATGATGTTAGCGCCAATGACGGTCACTTTCGTTCCTCAACAGGTACAAGCTGCTGAGAATCAATATGCAACGCAGGACATCTCAGGGTTCATCGAACAAATTGGCTGGTCAGCACAAGATGTTGCTGCCAACAATGATCTATATGCTTCTGTGATGATCGCTCAAGCGATTTTGGAAAGCGGCTATGGTTCTTCCGCATTATCCAATGCCCCCTATTACAATTTATTTGGGGTCAAAGGCAGTTACAACGGACAAAGTGTGTATATGCCTACCCAAGAGTATTTGAATGGTCAGTGGGTAGAGATGAATGAACCGTTTCGTCAATATAACTCTTATTGGGAATCGTTTCAGGATCATGCGAACGTCTTGCGAAGTACAAGTTTCGCGACAGGGACTGCTCATTACAGTGGTGTCTGGAAAAGCCAAACAACCTCATTTTATGATGCAACGAATTACTTGACGGGACGTTATGCTACCGATCCAGGTTACGCACAAAAACTGAACTGGTTGATCGAAACCTATCAGCTTACACGGTTCGATACAGGAACGACACAAAATACAGCCTGGACAAACACAACTAGCACAACGACCAGCGAAACAACGACGACCACGTATTCAGGTAGTACATCTTCAGCACAGAGCTATCAAGTTGCTTCTGGGGATACGCTTTGGGATATCGCCAACCGATTTGGCACAACCGTTGATGCGTTGATGGCATCGAATGGATTATCCAGTGAGATCATCGTTATCGGACAAGAGTTGATCGTATAAGTAAGTTAAAAACCTTAAGATGGATTGCTACAATTGCAGCCAATCTTAAGGTTTTTTTGACGTGGCAATCAAACTCTGGTCAGTGGAAATAGAACAAAGTATAAAACTATATGAAAAAAAATTTGAAATTGCTTACTTTTTATTCGCAACTCCGAGGTATTTTAGGTAGAATGGAAGAATAAGAACGGGAGGGATTTTCAATGACAAAAATCTATCAATCGGTCAATGAATTAGTTGGTCATACGCCAATCGTCAAATTAAATCATATCGTAGAAGAAGGTTCTGCTGATGTGTATGTGAAATTAGAGTTTTTCAATCCTGGGGGTAGCGTAAAGGACAGAATTGCTTTAGCCATGATTGAAAAAGCCGAAAAAAGCGGCTTATTGAAAGCCGGCGATACGATTATCGAGCCAACCTCAGGAAATACGGGGATCGGTTTAGCCATGATCGGTACGGCAAAAGGCTATCGGGTTGTGTTGGTTATGCCAGAAACGATGAGTATCGAAAGACGGAAAATCGTACAAGCTTATGGTGCAGAGTTGATTTTGACGCCTGGGTCTGAAGGGATCACAGGATCCATTAACAAAGCAAAAGAATTAGCGGAGCAAGACGGCTACTATATGCCATTACAATTTGAAAATCCAGCTAACCCAGAAATTCATGAAAAAACGACAGGAAAAGAAATTGAGGATGCATTTGAATCAAAAGGTTTAGATGCTTTTGTCGCTGGAATCGGCACTGGTGGAACGATCACTGGAGCGGGCAAAGAACTGAAGCGCGTCTATCCTAATTTGAAAATAGTTGGTGTTGAGCCTGCTGAATCTGCGATTTTAGAAGGTGGTAAGCCAGGACCGCATAAGATTCAAGGGATCGGTACTGGATTTGTCCCTAAAGTATTAGATACCGAAATTTATGATCAAGTCATTGCAATTGCCAGTGACGATGCGATGAAAACTGCACGGCAAGTTGGGATGAAAGAAGGGATTTTAGTTGGAATCTCTTCAGGGGCTGCGATCCAAGCTGCTTTACAGGTAGCAAAAGAACTAGGCAAAGGCAAAAAAGTTTTAGCAATCGTGCCTGACAATGGCGAACGTTATTTGTCCACAGCACTGTATCAGTTTGAAGACTAACAATCGAGAGAAAGCAGGCATTGAAATGTCTGCTTTTCTTTCTCGAAAAAAGGGGACGGAAGCGGGCTGAAAAAAGCGTTTTGCCTTTGAAAAAATAAGGAAAGCTGTTTGAATTTTTAGGTTTTACATAGTATGATAGGTGAGATAAGAGAAATGGAGGAACTCCTGTGAGTACGATCTACGATGAAGCGATCAAACGATTAAAACATGAAAATATTCGTATTACACCGCAGCGAGTAGCGATATTAGAGTTTTTAGCCAGTCACGATGCCCATCCGACCGCTGAAGAGATTTATCGAGCGATTGAAGTTCATTTTCCTGGTATTAGTGTCGCAACGGTATACAATAACTTACGTTTATTCACAGAAATTGGCTTTGTAAAAGAAATGAATTATGGAGATGCCTCCAGTCGTTTTGATTTTACAACGGAGCCTCATTATCATGCTATCTGCCAAAAGTGTGGAAAGATCGCTGATTTTTACTATCCAGGATTGGAAGATGTCGAAATGGCGGCTTCGAAATTAACTGGGTATCAAATAAATAACCATCGACTAGAAGTTTATGGTCTATGTCCCGAATGCCAAGTGAAAGAGGAGGAAACAAAATGAAGATAATTTCTACAGATCAAGCACCACAAGCAATCGGTCCTTATGTTCAAGCAAAAATCGCAAACGGCTTTTTGTTTGCTTCTGGTCAAGTGCCATTAGATCCTGTTTCGGGGGAAGTTGTCGGTACGACGATTGAAGTACAGACTCAGCAAGTATTGAAAAATATCAACGCGATTCTTGAAGCGGCGGAACTTACGCCAGATGACATCGTTAAGACGACATGTTTTTTAAAAAATATGAATGATTTCGTTCCTTTCAATAATACCTATAGCACATTCTTCAATGAAGAGTTACCTGCACGTTCTGCTGTAGAAGTTGCCCGCTTGCCAAAAGATGTTTTGGTTGAAGTTGAGATCATCGCAGCAGTCAAAGAAAAAGCGTAACCAAGAATGAATCGTGGGACGTCCGCCTTTGCGTCGTCCCCTTTTTATTGGATTGATCTTGGACCAAAGGATCATAGAGTTTCAGGTGAATCAAGGAGAAGAGGATACAGTATGGTTTCGTTAAAGGACTATTTAGCAAAAGGGCAAACAACGATATCAAATTTGCTTTTAGAAAATTACCATCATCTTGGATTGACAAATGACGAATTTTTGTTATGGCTGCAGTTGTATCGCAGTCATGAGCAAGGAAATGATTTCCCCGATTTACGTGAGATTGCCTCTGTGATGGGGAGTGATCAAAAAGAAATTTATCATTGGTTAAATCAATTACTTAAAAAAGATGTACTGCGAATGGAATCAAAAAAAGATGCTGCCGGAAAAATGGTTGATTATTATGATTTCACAGGAATCTATGACCGTTTAGAATTTCTCTTGACACAGCAATCGAAAAATGAGGCAGTAGAATCAAATGAAGAAAAAATCCGTGGGTTATATCGCTTGTTTGAAGGCGAGTTTGGTCGGCCATTGTCAGCAATCGAATACCAACGGATCGGGCAGTGGTTGGATGAGGACCATTACGATCCGGAACTGATTCAGTTTGCTTTGCGAGAAGCGGTTTTGAATCAGGCTTATAGCTTAAATTACATCGATCGTATCTTACTTTCTTGGGAACGTAAGAATATCACGTCGAAAGCGCAAGTTGAGGAAGAACAAAAAAGAAGAAAAAAACAATTTCTTCAAAATGAGAATATTTCACAGGAAGAAGGGCCAATGCCCAAAATCCCTATGCATAATTGGTTAGAAGGAGAGTAACAGACAAGGAGTTCAAATAGTCCTATGATCAGCAAAGAAAAAACAATGATCGCCATCGAAACAATGTACGAGATGTTTCCCGAAGCGCATGGTGAATTGGTATCCAAAAATGCGTTTGAATTATTGATCGCAGTCATTTTAAGTGCGCAAGCAACAGATGTCTCGGTAAATAAAGTCACCCCGGCACTTTTTGAGGCTTATCCTACACCGCAAGCTTTGAGCGAAGCACCTTTAGAAGATGTGATTGCAAAAATCAAGTCGATCGGTCTGTATCGAAACAAGGCAAAAAATATCAAAGCTTGTGCTTCGGAACTATTGCTACGTTTTGGTGGTGAAGTGCCGAAAACAAGAGAAGATTTGGTTTCTTTGCCAGGTGTCGGCAGAAAAACTGCGAATGTGGTACTTGGTGATGCCTATGGGATACCGGCAATCGCTGTCGATACCCACGTCGAACGGGTGTCAAAAAGATTGCGCATTTGTAAATTAGATGCCAATGTACTAGAAGTTGAACAAACGTTGATGAAAAAGATTCCCGAACCATTATGGGTCAAAACCCACCATACGATGATTTTCTTTGGCCGTTATCATTGTACCGCGAGGGCGCCAAAGTGTGAGATTTGCCCGTTGTTGGCGATGTGCCAAGAAGGAAAGCTTCGCATGAAGGGGAAGAAAATCATTTAATGGTGAACATAGACCAAAAGTATCTAGGATCAAGACGCTAAGCGAAATCGCTTAGCGTTTTTTTTTGCACAAATTGATAAAAAAACAGGTAATTAACGTAATACCCTTTATTAAAGCCCTTTCAAGTAACTGGAAAAACATAAGCTTACTGAATTTTTTTGATTACACCACTCAAAATCAGGTGTTTTTTCACAAATAGATCGTGTGAGGGGTGATGCTCGATGCGAAATGAACCTTCCAATACGCCTTTTTTTTGAAACTATTTGTAAGCTTAGTATGATGGGCTTCTTTCGCAAAATTTTTACCCTTTCTTTTTATAAAAATGCTTATTTTTGGTCAATAAAAAGGAATATTAATAAGAAAATTCACCCATTGGTGAAAAATAATATTTCAAATCTGTGAAAATCATCAGTATAGTGAACTTTGTCAAAAGTTATAAGTCTTTCTCTGCTATTTTACGAATGACAGAAAAAGCGTTGCACAGTTCAAATGATTCTAAAACGATCTCAAAATCATTTTTGTTAACGGGTCTTAGGCAAACGCTGTTTTGAAAAGATCACTTATAAGACGTGGCAAGTATAGAGGAGGAGGGAGAATGAAAGGAGAAAAGGTATGGAAATTAGTTCGTATGGTTCTGTTTTGCACTCTTTTTTATGGGATAACTATTTCTACGGCAGCGGTGAATGCTCAGGAAGTGCAGTCGGTTGAAACAGAAAGCTCTGTGCTCTTTACCGGTGTTTATGAGCCTATTGGGCAACCCGAACCAGCACCGCCAGCAGGCCCTACAGAGAATATATCGCCACCAAACAAGGTAGCAAAACCAGGTGGTATTTTACCAAAGACCAACGAGACAAGAACTTACGGCGTAATCTTTCTTGGATTACTGCTTGTACTGGTTGTATTGTATGTGCAATATACCAAACATCGATCAAAATTTGTGATGGTTAAAAAGAAAAGACAAATAATTTGAAAGCAGGGATGAATTTGAAATTCGTACGATTTGCATCGGCAGCTGTTTTAGCTGCAACTTTATTTACTATTAGCGCGGAAGCCTTCGCTACTGAGAGTGTAACAAACCATGATACAGAAGGGAAAGTTCTCTTTGTACCAAACGATAGCGAAGCGACAGTAGTTCAACCACCAAATCCTGGTCCTAATGGTCCAGATGTAGAGATCAATCCAGTCGGCCCGGAAGGACAAACGGGACCATTGACCATTGCTTACGCACCTACGCTTAATTTCGGTGAGCAAGTGATTTCTAATACCGATCAAGAATATAAGCTAGTGGCTGAATTACACAAGCTAAAAGACGCGGAAGATAGTGAAGAAAGAGTTCCTTATGTTTCATTTGCCCAAGTCCAAGATACGCGTGGGACAAATGCTGGTTGGGATTTAAAAGTTTCCTTAAGTGCTTTTGAATCAGGAACACAGAATAATGAACTGACTGGAGCAAGAATTCGTTTTAATTCGCCAAAATTGGAATATAACGGAAGCAACCAAGAAAATGAGCCACAAATTCATGCGGATGGATTGATTTTAGATGCTACAAATAGTGAACGTTCGGTTCTGACCGCTGCTCAAACAAAAGGTGCTGGCGTATCGTCAGTCGTTTGGGGCGATCAGGAAGAAATCAATCGACAAGTAGAAGCAGGTGCAGAGGTTGTTGAAAATGCTGGAATTGAGTTACTTGTTCCTGGATCAACAGCAAAAGACGCTGCTCTTTATGAAGCAACTCTTACTTGGACTTTGGCTGCAACAGCTGGACCGGACGGAGAAACGGTTCAGTAACTTGGTTTTGTACTGAATAAAAAAAGAAAGAAGGAACTAGAAATGAAAAAGATTCGTTTAGCTACGGTCGCTGTATTATCCACCACTTTACTAGCAGGAGGCGTTCAAGCCTTTGCCCAATCTTCATTAGAAACGATTACCGATAACGTTGTAGGGTTTACCTCAGACGGAAGCGATCTAACAGTGGTACAACCGCCAGTCGTGCACCCAGAAGTAGAAACAATCGAACCAACACCGCCAGGACAAACGGGCCCATTTACCATTGCTTATGCACCACAAACATTCGATTTTGGTCAGAATGCTATTTCTACCAGTGATCGTTGGTATTCAATCGTTGCTGATGAGCGTAATTTGGCTGATCAATCAGGGACGACACCGTACGTATCGTTTGCCCAAGTGCAAGATACCCGAGGAACGCATGCTGGTTGGACATTAAATGTTAGTCTAACTGATTTTACTTCTGAATCAGGAGATGTCTTGACTGGGGAAAAAATCAAGTTGGCAAACCCTGAAATCGTGTTCAACAAAGGCGAGGGTGATCGAGACTTACAGCCAAGTGCCGTTATCAATAATGAAGAACAAAATGCGTTGATCCTAGATGCCAACGATCAAGACATTCCTGTCATGCGTGCTTCGGTCGGTCAAGGCGCGGGCGCTTCATCGATTTACTGGGGAGATCAGGAAAAATTGACGGAACAAAATCTTAATAAACAAGAAGGCGAAATGATCAGAAATGATGATATTCAACTATTTGTACCAGGCTCTACCACGCAGCTAGCAACTAACTATACTGCGGAAATGACATGGACGCTAACTGCTTCTGTTGATAGTGGCGGCGAAACAGTAAATCCGTAAGAAGGATCATAGCTTGCAACAAGAAACAACTGGCAGGAATAGTAAATTATTCCTGCCTTTTTTGGAAGGAGAACCACTTTTGACTGAACAACGTATGAGAATGAAATGGATAAAAACGGTTACCTGTGCGGTCATCCTACTATCATTCTTTTTTTCACCAAGAATGAGTTATGCTCAGACAGAATCAGAATTAAACTTTTATGTGACGCCTATCTTACCGGAAAGTCAGCTGGAAGGAGGGGCGTTGGGGTATTTCGATTTAAATCTTGGGGCAGGAGAACGTGATGAATTGGCTTTAGAGATCGAAAATGGTTCTGATCAAGCGATCGAAATAGAAATTTCTGCCCATACGGCATTTACGAATGTGAATGGTGTTGTGGAATATGGCAGGGATGCAGAATCCCCTGATCCGACTTTACCTGCATCAATTGATGAACTGGTAGAGGTGCCTGAAACCGTATTGTTCGATCCATTAGAAAAACGAATCATTTCTTTACCGATTACGATGCCAGAAGAGGAATTCAAAGGGGTTTTGGCAGGTGGCATTCGAATCAAAGAGGTTATTTCGGAAGAGGAGCAAACACAATCTGCTGAAGAAGGATTAGGCATTCGGAATGCATTTTCCTATGTCATTGGTGTGGTAGTAAGCAACAATCGGTCCGCAACGGATCCGGGATTGGAACTGCTTGATGTTTTTGCCGATCAAGTAAACTACCGAAACGTATTTAGTGCTGTTATCCAAAATTATACAGCAACATTTGTCAATCAATTGGAAGTAACAGCTGAAATTCGTTCTGTTGGTGGTGAGACGATCTTATATGAAACAAGTCAATCATCTATGCAAATGGCTCCTAATTCACATATGCATTTCCCAATTCCCTTGGATGGCGATCGTTTTCGTAATGGGGAGTATGTATTGAATCTTACTGCGCGGTCAGGAGAGGAAGAGTGGTCTTGGGAACAGATATTTAGCGTAGAGGCAGAAGATGCTCGCCGCTTAAATGAACTCGATGTCACTGTAGATACGTCACTCAATTGGTGGATGATCGCCACGGCTGGTCTAATCAGCTTGCTTCTAATTATTGCGATCATCCTAATTGTTCATAAGAAAAAAAATGCAAAGGAAGGTGGGAAAAGTTGAAATGAAGAATACCCCGCACAAGGTAATAATTGCGATCATTATTGGATTACTAAGTGTGCAAACTTTTTTTCCAAGTCTGAGCAGTATCCTATTGCCGGAAATCCACGCCATCGATCACACGATTGAACCGTTGGATGAAACGCAGAATATGTCCTTGCTTGATAAAGCAACACAACCGATCCAAACAAAAGAATTTGACATCCATCAACCTTTTTTTCAGTTTCCAGTTAGTGTGATTGAAGGTGTCGTGGATCAACCGATCGACGTTTTCGTCGTATCAAGCCAACCTTTAAATGAGATTACGCTAGTTGTAGCGAAAGAAGCAGCGATCGTGGAAGAAGAATTTGCTGCAGAAGTGAAGAATAAGAAGCTGTCTGAAGAAGAACAGGAATGGACGCTTACCTTTGATGAAGAGCTAATGGAGTTCGAGATTCCTATCGTCTTTAATAAAATAGGCGATTATCGACTTTTTATAGGTGAAGCGGAACTAACGATCGAAGTACAGGCAGAAGATGACGGGGAAGAGGACTTGGATGATGATGCAGATAATGAAACGATCGAGACAGAGGTCTCACCATCAGACACGCCGCAGGAAGGGAAACGAACCACGCAACCTCCTAATGACGCGAACCTAAATGAGAATCAGCAAGACACAGAAGCTGACCAAGCAGAAGCAATTGCCCAATTGACAGAACCGGTCACACCGTTAGACGAAATCAGTCATCGGGATGTTTCCAACTGGCAAGAGTTTATGGCGGCAATCGTGAATAGAGAAGTAAATTATATCAATATCGTAAATGACTTTGAATCATCAAACAATCCTACTCAAGGAGTTTCCGGAGTGGCTGCGGGAAGTGCAACTTCCAACCCGTCGAATGGGGTAGCCTATATTTGGACCAATGCTTCTGGAATTTCGAGAACGCTTGTGATCGAAGGCAATGGGTATCAAATCGACTTTAGAGCTGTTGCTGTCGGATTTTATGATAGTACCGTCAATAGTGCATCGCCGTGGGATATCACGTACCAAAATATCGATATCGTTCATGGCAACTATTATGGCTTCATGAATTTTACGAATATGAGTATTCCGCAACAAAATCTATCCAGAATGCGTTACCACAATTTAACCAACGCGGGCAATCAGTTGATCCACTCGTTAGCGACACCTGTTATTATGTCTGGCGAAGTAATATCGCATCAAACTCCGACATATACTTCCAGATCTGGACGTGTGCAAACGATCAATGCAACCAACCAAGCAAATATGGAAGTAACACAATTGGAAATTCTTGATAACGCAACAGTTGACATGTCGACAATAAATTCCGGCAATATCTATTTATATTATGCAACGGGGCGTATGACTATTGGCAATGATGCAAAGATGTCCCTGCGTGCTGCAGGAACAGCCGGTGAGGCTTTTGGAGCAAATATTTATATTGCGAATGGACGGATCAATATCGGTAATCGATCAGAGCTTCATTTGACTGCCCGAGCCAACTCCCCCGCAATCAGTATGTATGCAAGCGGCGCCCACTTTGAAATGTCTGAGGATAGCAAAGTGGTAATCAAAGCTGACGGACGTACCACAAGCCTCAATGGATGGGGCTATAACATTATCTACATGGGTGCTGGAAGCACGATGCTTATTGGAAATAAAAGCAGTGTCGAAATTGATGCAGTGAATCAAGGGACCACCACCTCCGGAGTGATCCATGTAGCCGGTGCCGCCACATTTATTGTTGCTAAAGAAGGAGTCTTGGATATTAAGTCGGACGGAACCAATCCCTCTCATTCCTTGATGACATTTTTGAGCTCGGCCTCAACCTTCACTTTTGCGGATGCACAACGCATCAATTTAGAGAAAACAAGGGCGGTTACCGGAAATGCAGCAAATAGTAGCCTTATTTCGATTTCCGGCAGCGGCGGGCTATTAGATGTGGATATTCAAGCTGCGAAGCAATGGCGGCATGGAAACTTGACGGAGGAACCAGACTTCAGTTGGAGTCCAATCTTCAATTTAAAAGTGAATTTTGCCTCTACCTTGTCATCGATTTCGAATGTTTCT
Organism: Enterococcus sp. DIV1096b; assembly: GCF_050498765.1. Classification (NCBI taxonomy): domain Bacteria; kingdom Bacillati; phylum Bacillota; class Bacilli; order Lactobacillales; family Enterococcaceae; genus Enterococcus; species Enterococcus sp. DIV1096b. Next base: position 1,702,408 of record NZ_JBMHEK010000001.1, read on the forward strand.
TCCATCTCACAAGAGATCGTTGATCATTTTCGCGCGAATTTTACCACAAGAGCACAACGTATTCTATTTGAATATATTCCAGATGTCGAGGTTCATTTAGAACCATTAACGGAAGATCCGGCACTGGAAGGCTCAAGAATCATTAGGGGAAAAGCCACACCTTATAGTGTGATTCGTTTTGACGGAGATCCAGCGATTCCCGCACCGCAACTGCAATCACCCTCTTTTGATGATAACAGCTTGTTTCATCTTCAAGCAGATGCCAATGGTGATTTCAGCTTGACCTTAGCCGAGGGGGATCGGTTTACAAAACATAATACGGTGACGGCTTACGCTTTCTTAAATGGGAAATTCGATACAGCTGAAACAGTTGTTCAAGAGATTGCCACAATGAATCCACGAGATCCGATCGCGCCAGATATTGAAGTGAACCCAGAAAATAAACCGGATATACCAGAACATTTAGGGTTTATCAGTATCGATTTCATCTCCCAGTATAGCTTTGGAGATGTATCAATAAGTGCAGATACCAAACAGTACAATGCATTGCCACAACGTCTTAGCAGTGCAGATGGCTCAGTAACTGAGGAACGGCCAAATTACGTGCAGATTTCTGACCGTCGCGCTCAATTTACCGGCTGGGAACTAAACGCGACATTATCTGCTGCAGGATTTCGTAATGATCGAGGAGAAGAACTTCGGGGTGCACGAATTATTTTAGAAAATGCAGTTATGCTGACGAATGCCGCCAATTCAGCAATTCCTCCCACTTATAGTGAATCAATGATCCTTGATCCTGGGGTACCCGCTTTGATCGCTGAAGCGGATGCAAATGAAGGAAGCGGTACCTGGATTCAGCGCTACGGGGATATGGGGACGATGGGGGATAGTGTCAAACTTGAAGTACCCATTGGATCAAATCCGCGTAATATGACCTATCAAGCAACGATTGAATGGGAGTTAAGTTTTGTCCCATCTACCGAATGATCGATGCTCAATCTTATCAAATGGAAGCTGTTGACGCCTATGACAGCTTCCATTCTTGATAGGAAGACAGTGAGTAAATCGGTTGAAAAGCAGTGGATTTTAACGCTTTTTTATGGTAGATCACGCTGCTGAGCAAAATCTGCTTATGCTGGCTAAATCAATCGTTTGCTTCAAAAATAATCGCGAAGATACAGAGTTCACCTAAACTCGTGCAAAAACTATTCAAGCAACTTTGAATCAGTTCGTCAGGTTTTGATCAAAACCAAGGATGCCGGCTGAAACAAGAGAAAGGAAACTGTATGAAGAGTAGAAAAAAGAAGTCATATTTAACATTATTCAGTGCTGGGATTTTAGCAAGCCAACTTTTTGTTTCTCCCGTATTACTGGCGAACGAAAGCCCTCAGCCTGATAACTATTCAGAAAATACAAATGTCGAACAGCAACTTGATGACCAAGATTCATCGGCAGCAGAAGACCAAGAAAGTCAAGAAGACGTCAGCAAAGAGCAAACGGAGGACTCGACCGAGTTATCCTCCGAATCAAATGAACCGCTTATGGATTCAGAAACAGCAGATACCGTTGTAGAATCTCTTGATTCGTCTGAAGAATCAGACTCAACACAAACGACCGAACTAGAGGAATTAGAGTCCACGAAACCTTCCGAGGAAGAGGAAAAAATAGATGCTGAAACGGACGATCTAGAAGTAGAAACAGAGAACAAGCCAAAAGAGACCGACTTGATTGATGAGTCATTGGCACCAAAAGAAAATGAAATTTCAACTGAGAGCAACGAAAATACTGAAAATGCAAAAAAAGAGGAGCCGAAAACACCTCCGATTATTGCACCTGAGCAAGTAATAAACCCTGTCGTTCAATCACCAGATGCTACTTCTCACTTGAAAAATTCTTTTTATGATGGACGTACCATTGATTTACCAGAGAGTTTTCGGGCAGCAAAGATCGCAGATTCGAATCTGTTAGATTTCACCTTGCCGATATTAGCTGATTATGATGCGCAATGGCAAGCGGCATTCGTCTACGAGATCATCGGGCAAATTGGTGAACTAGAAGAACCATTGACGATGGACGAATGGATCAATGAACGGATCAAAGCGGTTATAAAAGGAGAAGCTAGCTGGATAGAAAAAGAACAGCAGGTTGAACAATTACAACCGGGGGATCTTTTATATGACGCAAATAAGTTAATCGGTATCTACCTCGCAGATGGTTACCAAGCAAGTTTAGTGACAAATCAAGAAGAGCCAACGAAAACTGCCATCGAAGTTCAGCGGGTTTCTATCGAAGAGCTGCTATCGATCAGACGGCTATCAAATCCTGAATTGGCTACATATGGCGAAAAGCTAGTTACTGAATATCCAGCCCCTTACGAATTTACAGTGAATCAAAAGACCCAGACGTTTATTGAAACATTGGCACAAGAAGCCCAAAGCTTAGGGCAAGAATACGATGTCTTTGCTTCTGTATTGATCGCGCAAGCGATCCTTGAAAGCGGCAGTGGCGACAGCGGGCTTTCCAGCAGTCCCCATTATAACCTTTTTGGGATCAAAGGCAGTTATCAAGGAAACAGCGTGACTTTACCAACAATGGAAGATAAAGGCAACGGAGAACTATTCCAAATTCAAGCCGACTTTCGTTCCTATTCAAGTTATCGAGATTCCATGGCTGATTATGTCAAATTGATTCGCGGAGGAATCTCTGGAAATCCAACCTTTTATCAAGACGTGTGGCGCTCTGAATCAAAAAACTATCTTCGGGCAGCAGATGCTTTGACGGGCACTTATGCGACCGATGTTAATTATAGTAAAAAAATCAATTCACTGATTGCGGTCTATGGATTGACGCAATATGACCAAGTGATCGCAACAGAAACAGGCTTGTTTATCCAAGAAAAAGAACAAATTCCAGAAGAGTATCGCTCCCTCATGACATTTCGAGAATACAACGGTCGTGACTACAATCTTTCTGGTTCGTATCCTGTTGGACAATGTACTTGGTATGTGTTCAATCGCGTGAGTCAATTAGGCGGTCAAGTAGATGACTACATGGGAAATGGTGGTCAATGGGGCAATACCGGACGACGTTTAGGTTACAACGTCAGTCAAACGCCTAAAGCAGGCAGTATGATCTCTTTTGCACCTGGAACAGCTGGATCTGATCCTCGTTATGGGCATGTCGCTTTTGTTGAAGCCGTTGGTCCAAATGGTATTTTGGTTTCAGAAGGAAACGTCTATGGTGGAACGACAATCTCTTATCGTGTAATCAGCAATGAATTGGCGCACTCATCAAGTGTTTCATATATTATGCCAAAATAGGGATGGAGGGCTGGCAATATGAGTAAAAGGCATAGACAAATAGGTCTTCCTATCAGCGGTATCTTTTTGATGGTCCTTTTGCTTATTGCGTTTCTTCAGCCGTATCGACTGGCGTTAGTCAGAGGAACGTCCATGCTGCCGACGATCGAGGATCGACAAGTTGTGCTGATCCATAAAAAGCGCCAGCCAAATCGCTATCAGCTGATCGCTTTCGAACAGGAAGGGAAATTTTTGATCAAGAGAGTGATTGGTGTGCCGGGGGATTCCTTCGTTCGTACACAGGAGCGTTTGTTGATTGGGGCGGAGGATACTGACTTTGATTTTTCATTTATGATCACTGTGAAGGATGAAGCCGTTGAGGCGTTGCCGATTCGGGGGTACCTCAAAGAAGATGAGTACTTTGTCGTTGGCGATGCACTGCTCACTTCAAGTGATAGTAGAGAATTTGGAATCATTTCAAGTAAAACCTTTTATGGTGTGGTGACCACGTTCTTCTGACACATCAGCTTCTTGAAAGGAAGTTTGCGATGATTCATTTCTTGCAACATATCAACGAGACTAAGTTTGTATCAAAAGGGATGAATAAAACGAATTTTAGTTTTGATGGAAGGAAGAGACTGTGATTTTTATCTATATTGGGATGATACTGCTTGCCATTGGAGCAGGTAGTATCATCGGTTGGCGATTGTATCGAGAATATTTATTAAGAAAAGTTGAAAAGCAGCTGTCGTCAGATGCTTTAGCCAAAAGGAAACTGCGTTTATTTAAGCACAACCTGCGCAGTGGGCACCTGCTAATTGTATTGGGCTGCAGTAGTGCCATAATCGTAAGTGTCTTGCTACTAACAGTTTTTCAGCTGACAGGCGGCATTCATTTGCAAAGGCTGCAAGAAGAAACTAGTCAATTGAAAGAGGAAGTCTTCGCGCTAAGAACTGAGCAAACGGAATGGATGCGTATGCCGATTTTTGCTTATCCTGAGAACGGCTTTGCTTTTGAAGCGATTGATTGGGAGCATTTACTCGTATCCAATGATCGTGAAGCACAGTTTGCAGCTGAATATGAGTTGGCCTATCAGTTATCACCATATCTAGGTCGCACCGTAGCGATGATTTTTGTTGATCAGCCCTTGCAAGAAATCTCGATTGTTCTATCTAGCAAATTACCATCAATTGATGACTTAAACGGATGGGAAGAAAATTTTTCTAGTCTACTACATGATATGCAGAACGTTCCCTTGATCACCCAAGGAACCTTCTCTGTTCAATTTTCCAAGGATTCTGATCAGTCCTTTGAGCAGACGATCATTCGTGATGAGAATGGAGTTTGGACCCTTTTAGAACGCAGCTTTCCAAACACTGACGCTCAAGAAGTAGCTAATAACGAGGGGAGCGAAAGCATATCCTCTACTCCTCAAACGGATCAAAGTGAAACGATCAATACAAATGAACAAAAAGGTAGTGTGAAAAATTAATGATGAAAAAGAAAAACAAAGGTTTGTTTTCTGTCCAAAAGCTAATGGATGAAGTAAATCAATTATCCATAGGAGAGCTGAATGAATTTGAGGAGACAAATCAAGAAGAGGGAATCATTGAGGATCAAGGGTCCGCAAAGGCTACGCCTGAAAAAAAAGAGAAAGGAACCAATCGACAAGCGGACAATGAACCCCCTAAAACCCAGAAAGAAACAGCGAAACCTGTCGCACAGACTTTAGCAAAACCGATTTCTCACCAAAGAGTATCTGTTGATCAACAGACAGATCAAAGTGTCAAAAAGATAGCAGTGCAGCAAAAATCCTCTGGGAACCGTGATAACCACGCCAAAGATAGTCAACTCGTTGAAGACAAAGGAGAACGTATGGAGAAAGAATTGAGTATAAACCAGACACATAAGCAAGAGTCAGAAGAACAAGAAAAGGATCATATGATTGAAAATTTATCTTTTGAAATTAAAGAATTGATTTTAGAAAATGAGCAACTACAGGAAGAAAAAAAACAGTTAAAAAAACAGCAGAAGGTAGTGGCTCAACAAGAAGCAGAGGCAAAAGAATTAAAAGCTTCGCTAGTAGAAGCGAATAAGAAAGTCAAAGACCTAGAAGAACAGCTTACAAAAGTAGATACAGAAAAACTTGAAGCAAAGATCCAGCAATTAGAAGCTAAGTTAGCTGTTCAGCAAGAAAAAGAGCAAAAAGAGAAACAAAATTACGAAAAGGAACGCGCTGAATGGACGTTGAAGCGGCAAGAAATCCAGCAGTTGCAAGAAGTAATTGCTGATTTGAAACAGCAATTGGCAGAAAAAGAAGAGCTTGCAGCAAAAGTTTCAGCTAGCGAATCAAATGAAGAAGTCGCAGAGCTTCAGGCGAAGATCGAAGCACTACGGGAAGAAAATGCAACCCTACAAATCGAAAACGAGCAGTTCCAAACAGAAATCAGTGAGGTTTTAGTCTTTGCTAGAAGAAAAGCAAATCGCACGATTCAAGAAGCGAAGATCGAATCTGAACGAATGATCCGTACGACAGAAATGCGAATCGATGGCATTCATGATCGTGCCAAGGAGATTCTTTTTGAAGTGAACGAGACAAAAGAAAATGTGATTCATTTGTTTGACGATCTGCATAATCAAGTTTATCAGCTTTCAGATAAAAAATTGCTTTTTGAAGAGCTTGAAAAGTAAGCTTCTACATTTATATGGTCGTTATTAAAAAAAACAGTAGATCAAAATCTGATCTACTGTCAGATTGTAGACAAACCTTGTGTAAAAATGAGGTTTGTCTTTTTTATATGTATGTTTTAAAAAATAAAAGAGAAATAGGTTTGGTTTTCTTTAGAAAAAATACTCCTTTCTTGCTCGGAACTTTTTGATTTTTACTAGCTTTTTCATATTTAGACAAGTGAAAGTAAGCCCAATTTTCATGTGCATTTTTTCAATTCCTATTTGATTGGTATAACGTAATCCATGAAATTCTTTTGCTGTACCAAATATTCGTTCAATGGTTTCTTTTCTTTTTTTATAGAGATCTTTAAAACTACTTTTGTGGCGAATTTCCTCACATATTTCCATGGCTTTCGCCCAAACATGTCTGGTAATTATTTTTGTATGATTTTTTGAATTTGTACAGGTAGATAGAAGCGGACAAGTTTTACAATCTTCTGGATTACTTTTGTATTCTAAATAACCCTTTCGATTGGTTGTAGAATAAGAAATGATTTTATTATTAGGACAGATATAACAATCATAATACTCATCGTAAACATAATCGTACTTCTTAAAATAACCCTTTTTCGTCATCGGACGCTTATAGGGGAAAATGGGTGTCAACTTTTGTTCAAGGAGTAACTGGGCAATTGCGGGCGTTTTATAACCGGCATCCATAATCAACTTATCTAAGGGAAAAGCTCTTTTGAGCTTTTCAAATAAAGAAACAAACGTACGACTATCATGTAAATTTCCAGGGTGTGTCGTATAACCTAATATCCATCCGTTTTTATCGCACGCAACTTGCGAGCTATAGGCAAAGACTTCTTTGTGTTCACCTTTATGGAACCAACCACTTTCAGGATCGGTCGTACTTCTTTTTTTCATCGCCGTTTTATTTTCTGCGCTTGCTTCTTTTAAGGGCTTTTTTAGGCGCTTTTCTCGATCCTTATTGATTTCTTTTGTCAGTTTTTCCGTATAAAAGAACGCTTGATCCATCACTTCAGCTGACTCTTTCTTGTTTCGATTCGCATGTGCTTTGATATGTGTCCCATCAATAAAAACCTCTGAGGTATCGACAATCCCTTCAGACATGCACTGAGTCAAAATCTCATAAAAGATTTGCTCGAATAGAGTGGTTCCTTTGAAACGCCTTGTATAGTTTTTACCAAATGTAGAGAAATGAGGAACGGCATCTTCTAACCCTAATCCCAAAAACCAGCGATAAGCATTGTTTACTTCAATTTCCTTGATCGTTTGCCTCATACTTTTTATACCAAAGAGATATTGAATCATCGGTAATTTAATTAAAAGAACGGGATCTAAGCTTGGTCTTCCTTGGACTTCGTCATATTTGTCTTTTACTAAATCGTAAATAAAGGAAAAATCAATCAACTGATCAATTTGTCGTAATAAATGATCTTGAGGAACTAAGTCTTCGAGAGCAAAAAAAACCATTTGTGCGCGCTTACTCATATCTTGTTTTGAGAGCATCGGGTTACACCTCCAATTTATAGTTCTATTTTAACGTATAAAAAAAGACAAAGCACTATAAATAAGTACTTTGTCTACAGTCTGACAGTAGATCAAAATCTGATCTACTGTTTTTCACTATTCTCAGTTATTCGGAGTTACCATCATTTGGTTCTGGTGGATCCGGCGGTGAGGAAGGATTTTCTTCACTGCTGGAAGGCGTTGTTGAGCCAGGATCCTGACTAGAAGCAGGAGGTGTAACGACCGAAGATGAATCATCCTCATCAGGTGTTGTCACTGGGGGTGTCACTTCGCTTGATGATTCTGTTGTACTTGATGGTGTTGCTTCACTACTTTCTGTAGAAGGTGTCGTCGGTTCAACGTACGAACTACTGCTGGACGAACTTGGTGCTGAATAGCTTGGCTGCGTGTATGTCCCTTCAAGATAAAGCTCTCTTCCGATCCGTGTCAGTCCATCTGGCATTGTCCAGTCCGTGTTTTCTACAGAAGCAGAAACATAGCGCATCAATTCACGATAGACATCTGAAGCCACATGGGTACTGCTATCAGTGATCGGTGTCATTTTGTCGTTGTATCCGGTCCATACCGCCAATGAATAGGAGGGAGTATAGCCGGCAAAAGTAATATCCGGATAAGCACCGTTTGATGTATCCAGTTGTGCTAGCTGGTCATCGGTGTAATTGGAAGTTCCCGTTTTCCCTGCTTGGTATAACCCATCGATTTGCGCATTGGTTCCAGTACCGACAGAAATAACATCTTTCAAAATATCGGTCACCATATAAGCCGTCGTATCATCCATTGCTTCTTGACCATCAACTTTAAAGGATTCTTCATCTTCGGTCCCATCTTGCATGACGATTTTGTTGACGTACTGAGGTTCATAATAGGTTCCACCGTTTGAAAACGCAGCATAAGCAGCGGCCATTTTCAGGCTGGAGATCCCATATTTTGTGCCATCTAATTTATCCGTATTGCTAGAAATCGCATTAGATTGAGTAATCGTGTGGTATTCGATACCCAACCCGCTAAGAAAGTCGGCGATATTATCCGCTCCAACTTCATCAAACAATTTCACTGCTGGTACATTTCTGGATTCTGCTAAAGCAGTTCGAAGCGTGATATTGCCCATATATTGGCGATCCCAGTTGTACACAGGAATATCGGTTCCTTTATAAGTATAAGGTTCATCTAAAATCATTCTACCGGTAGAGTCTTGTAGAAATTGGAAGGCAGGGCCGTAGTCTGTGATCGGTTTAACGGTCGATCCAAAGTCCCGAGCGACGTTGACAGCCAGGTTGTTTGCTAGAACGTCATCAACGTTGCGGGCACCAATTTGAGCCGTGACTTTGCCCGTATTGACATCAACTAAAGTAGCGGCAACCTGCATCTTATCGTCTGGATAATTAACATAATCATCGCTGTTGACGATGTCATATAACCGTTTTTGCGCATCGATATCGACATTGGTGTAAATATCTAAGCCATCGGTATAAACATCTTTGCCGGTTTTTTCTTTAACTTCTGCGATCACTTCGTTGAAGTAATTATCAAAGTATTTCCACTCTTGGTTTTCTCGAGGGTTTTCTTGCAATCCTTCTTGAATATCTTCGGCAACGGCCGCATCATATTCCGCTTGCGTGATTTTCTCGTTTTCAAGCATTGCGCCTAAAACCACATCTCGACGACTTTTCGCATTATCAGGATGAGCGAAAGGATCAAACGCAGAAGGGGCATTTGGTAAACCAGCAATCAAAGCGGTTTGCGCTAGGTCTAGTTCAGCCAAAGGTTTGCCGTAAAACTTCATAGCAGCTGTTTGCATTCCATAAACCCCGTTGGACATATATACCTTATTAATATAGTAAGTCAAAATTTCCTGCTTTGATTTGGTTTGTTCAAGCCGAACCGCCATCCAAGCTTCTTGTGCTTTTCTTCGTAACGTTTGATCTTCGGCGCTGGTAGAAAAGAAGGACAGCTTGATCAATTGCTGAGTCAACGTACTTCCGCCTTGCATACCGCCGGTTGTGGCATTGGATAATGCAGAACCAACGATTCGGATCGGATCGACCCCGATATGCTGATAGAACCGACGATCTTCGACAGAGACGATCGCATCTTCCAGCAGTTGGGGAATCTCACTTGCGGTGATTTTTTCTCTCGTTTCACTTCCGAATTCAGTGATCAATTCACCGTTGGAGGCATAAAAGCGCGAAGAAACAGTCGAATCCAAACGTGTTTCATCAAGTGCTGGTGCATCTTTGGCGTACCACCAAAACAGCCCCATTCCTGATAAAATCCCGATACAGCCTAAGAAAAATAGGCCCATAAACACTTTTAAAATAATACTCCCAATACTTCGTTTGCCTTTGGCTTTAGGGGGCTTTGGTGCTTTTTTAGCAGTGCCTTTCTTAGAATCATGCCGAGAGGTCCTCGATTGTGATTCATTTGCCATACTCATCATTCTCCTTCATCGTTAAAAATTGATCAACTGCTTTTAAATAGGGAATACGCGGCGCAATAGTGGGGATGATTTCGATCCCATTGGTTTCGATATAGGCCAACGTCATTGATTTTTTTCCAGTTTCCTTTTGCAGGTGCCACTGAGAAACTAAGCACTTGCTATCTAGAAAAAAGCAGCGTTGTAGACTAGAAAACCATAAAAGAACAAAACATAATCCCGCTTGTTCCAAACAGTCTTCCATATGCTTGATTTGGTGTGGATGAAAATTTTTAAAGGGAAATGACGTTTTGTTTTGAGTCTCTTTCGCTTCAAAGTCGATATATTGCCCTTGATAAACCCCATTGTAATCGGTGGTAGAGGCCTCTCGAAAGTAGGCTTCTTTAATTACGGCGGCGCTTCTTCTCGGATAATCTACCTTGACGATTTGAACTGGTGTCGGTTTCTTATGAATGACCGCAAGTTTGCGATTTAAATAATAAAGGTTGCTTTCATTGATCGCTTCTTCAAAACGCATCCCACGATTGGCATACGTTTTTGGCTTTATTAGTTTTTCTTGCATTTTTTGTTTTTTGCCGTCATCATAGGTAGTAGATTGTCCATTCGGGTAACGAATAACCATGTTGTTCACACTCCTAGGCAACATTATACCAAAAAGTCGTTTGGAAAGAAAAGAGATGACCAGAGAAACAATGAAAACCTTATACTTTACTGGCTATCGTAATTATGAATTAGGTGTCTTTCAAGCAAAAGATCCCAAGATTGCAGTTATTAAGGAAGTAATAATGTCGGCATTGACCAATTATGTCGAAGAAGGGCTAGAATGGCTCTTGATCAGCGGGAATCTTGGAGCAGAGCTGTGGTGTGCCGAAGCCATTGAACAATTAAAACAAACATACCCGGAACTGAAACTAGGAATTATTTTTCCTTTTGAAGGGTTTGGTGAAAATTGGAACGAAACGAATCAACAGGCACTGCAAACAGCGAAGTCATTTGCCGATTATGTCAATGCCACCAGCCATAAGCCTTACCAAGACCCCAGTCAATTAAGAAATCACACAGCGTTTTTACTGGAGCATACTGAAGGTGCACTTGTGTTATATGATGACGAATTTCCAGGAAAACCTAATTATTTCTTAAGAGATGCGAAAGCCTATAGTGAGCAAAATCCCTACTTTATTCATCAAATAACAATGGATGATTTACAAAACGCAACATTTGATAGTAATTTACTTTGATTTTCGTATATTTTTTGATAGAATGGTCTAGAAAGTGAAAACCATTTGGAATAAACAATGAGGTGTAAATAATGGCAAATTTAATTTATAGTCCAAAAGATATTCTGCAACAAGAATTCAAAACAAAAATGCGTGGATATGATCCAGTGGAAGTGGACGAGTTTTTAGATAATATCATTAAAGACTACGAAAGCTACAATAAAGAGATCTTAGCCCTGCAAGAAGAAAACGATCGTCTGACAGCGAAAATCGATCAATTGTCGAAAAACCAAGCAATCGCTTCTCGTGTTCAACAAGAAGCACCGAAAAGCCAAACAGTCACAAATTTTGATATTTTAAAACGTTTGTCTAATCTTGAAAAAGAAGTGTTTGGCAAAAAGCTTGATCGTGAATCAGAACCTGTCACTCGTTCTTCTTCATACAACAGCAACTATACAAATGCTGATTTTGAAGACGACAACGAAAAAACCCGTCAATTCTAATGTAGAAAAGATAGTTGTGATTTTCGGGTAATTGCGGCATAACTCGATTATGCTGAGGAAAGTCCATGCTCGCACAAGCTGAGACGCTTGTAGTGTTCGTGCCTAGCGAAACCATAAGCTAGGGTACTTGAGAAAGTAACGGCAGGAAAAATGGCTAAGGTGCAAGCTATGCCAAAGTATCCTTGAAAGTGCCACAGTGACGAAGCAAGCCGGGAAACCGTCTTGGTGGAACGCGGTAAACCCCTCGAGCGAGCAACCCAAACAATGGTAGGGGCACTTTTTGCACGGAAATGAACGGAGCAAGAAGGCAAGTAATTGCAGATAGATAATTACCCAGTGTTTTCTTCTCCCTGAGGAAAATACGGACAAAACATGGCTTATAGAAAATCACAACCTATCAGGGAATCCTTCCAGCAACGGAAGGTTTTTTTATACCAAGAAGGAGAGCGTTATGACTGAAAAAACATTTAATTGTATTGCCACCGCTGCGAGCGGTTTAGAAGCACTAGTGGGCAAAGAATTACGGGATTTAGGGATCGAGTGTGAGGTTGAAAACGGCCGAGCGCGCTTTAAAGGGACAATGGAGACCATTGCTACCGCGAACTTGTGGCTCCGTACAGCCGACCGTATCAAAATCGTCGTTGGGGAATTTGACGTATTGACTTTCGATCAGCTGTTTGAAGAAGTTAAAGCGTTACCGTGGGAAGACTTTTTACCGTTAGACGCTGAATTTCCAGTAGCCGGAAAATCAATCAAATCAAAATTGTATAGTGTACCTGACTGCCAAGCGATTACCAAAAAAGCAATCGTCAATCGCTTAAGAGAAGTATATCATCGTCCGGCAAGTGTGCCGCTGACTGAAACTGGCGCTTTTTTCCAATTAGAAGTCGCTTTATTGAAAGACCATGCGATGATCACATTGGATACGACTGGCCCTAGTTTGTTTAAACGCGGCTATCGTTTAGAAAAAGGGGGCGCACCTCTGAAAGAAAACATGGCTGCGGCTTTAGTGATGCTGACAAATTGGTACAAAGACAAGCCTTTTGTCGATCCCGTTTGTGGATCAGGCACATTGTGTATTGAAGCAGCTTTGATCGGCCATAATATTGCCCCTGGATTTAATCGGGAATTTGTTTGCGAAACGTGGGATTGGTTCCCAGCAGAAGTATTTGAAAAAGTACGGAAAGAAGCAGATGAAGCAGCAGATTATGATGTCGAATTAGATATTACCGGTTCGGATATCAATGGTCGAATGATTGAGATCGCCCGCCGGAATGCGGAAGAAATCGGTCTAGGAGACTCGATCACCTTCAAACAACAAGCTGTTAAAGACTTTAAAACAGAAAAAGAGTATGGTGTCGTTGTGGCTAACCCTCCTTATGGCGAACGCTTAGGAGAAGAAGAGTCTGTTCAGCGACTGTATCAAGAAATGGGCCAAGTGTTTCGACCGCTTAAAACCTGGAGTAAATACTTTTTGACCAGTGACTTGACTTTTGAGACCCATTACGGCGAAAAAGCGACAAAAAAACGCAAATTATACAACGGTGCGATTCGTACCGATCTCTTCCAATACTGGGGACAACGTCCGCCACGCAAAAAGGAGTTTGCTGAATGAAAGAACAAGAATTTCTGAAAGAATTAAAAGAAATCGATCTATTACAACAAGCAATGGGGATCTTAGGCTGGGACAATCAAACCGGGATGCCAGAAAAAGCCAGTGATTACCGGGCGGAAGTTGACAGCTATTTATATGGCCTCTATTTTGACAAAAAAATTGGAGAGCCGATCCAAGAAGCAATCAGCTATTTTGGGAAACACCCAGAAGAATTATCAGAAGTTGGGAAAGCGGCTTATCAGCTAGTCAAAGAAGAGTATGAATTGCAAAAAGATGTACCAAATGAGTTGGCGATGGCGGCTTCCGCAGCAACGTCAAAAGCACATACTGCTTGGCTCAAAGCCCGTAAAGAAAAAGATTTTTCTTTATTTAAAGACGCACTTTCTGAAAATATTCGCTTGACGAAAGAATTGATTCCTTATTGGAAGAAGAATGAGCTGACAAACTATGATGTGTTGTTAAACCAATACGAACCAAATATGACGGTTGAGATCTTGGATAATGTTTTCTCACAAGTGAGAGACGGTATCATGGATATTCGTCGTCAATTGGCTGAAAAAGGAACAGCACCAGATACTTCGATCCTGTCACGTAAGATGACCGAAGCGCAGCAACGTAAATTTATCTCAAAAGTGATTGCCGACTTAGGCTATGACTTTTCTCGCGGCCGCTTGGATAATACGGTCCACCCATTTGCTACGGGGATCAATCACAACGATGTGCGTTTGACTACTCGTTGGAGCGAAAACGATTTTTCAATGGGACTATTCGGTGTAATTCATGAAGCCGGACATGGAATGTACGAGCAAAATATTGACGAAAAATACGAAGGAACACCGGTTCATGAAGGGGCGTCTATGGGGATCCACGAATCTCAATCGCTTTTTAATGAAATCATTATCGGCAGTAATCGCAATTTCTGGGCCAAGCAATACCCATTTTTCCAAGAATGTGCGGAAGGCTCGTTTGATGATGTGTCTTTTGACACCTTTTATGATTCTTTGAAGCATTCTAAAGCCAGCTTGATCCGTATTGAAGCTGACAGTTTGACTTACGTGATCCATATCATTATTCGTTACGAGATCGAAAAAATGATCTTTAACGAAACAGTATCGATCGATGAACTGCCGAAAATCTGGAATGACAAATACGAGGAATATTTAGGGATTCGTCCAGAGAATGACCTTGAAGGAATCTTACAAGATGTTCATTGGTCAGGTTCCAGCTTTGGTTACTTCCCATCCTATGCGTTAGGGTATATGTATGCCGCGCAATTACTGCATGCGATGGAAAAAGAAATCAATGTCGATGAAGTGTTGGCTTCAGATGATTATTCACCGATTCGTAAATGGCTGACTGAAAATATCCATCAATATGGCGCATCCAAGAAACCAAATGAATTGATTTTAGATGCAACGGATGAATTATTGAATCCTCAATATCTATTAGACTATTTACGTAAGATCTATTTTAGTGTCTATAAAATCAGCGAGACGCAAGATTTCGCTTAAAAATAACGAGTGGAAAGAAGCTTCGCAAGACGTTGCCGCCCTAACTGTTTCGTGGGGTGCTCGTTTTGTTGAACTTCTTTTCCTTTTGTATCGATAACCACTGAAAAAAGGAAGGCTTGCTGCTTTCGTATCGAAAGAAGGAGAAAGATGAAGGAAGAAAACAATGTTACCGATCTTAGCAAAGTAATTGCCTATGCCGAAAGTATTTTGGGGAATGATTACACAGGACATGGGTTTGATCATGTCAAACGGGTGGCGGGCTTAAGTCAAGCTATCATCGATGCCGACGAATTGGCGGTTGATCGTTTTGTCGTACAGGCGGCAGCTTACTTGCATGATACGGTGGATGACAAAGTTGTGGCGGATGTCACAGCGGCTTATGCCGAAGTGCGAGTTTGTTTGACCGCAGCAGGGGCAAGTGAAGCACAAACGAAAGAAATTTTTTCTATTATCGAAAATCTGTCTTTTTCAAAAGAACTTTTGCAAGGCGCACAAGTTGTCTCAGTAGAAGGCCGCGTCGTTCGTGATGCAGATCGTCTCGATGCTTTAGGTGCGATCGGTATTTTACGGACGAGCTATTTTGGTGGCAGTCATCAACACCCGATCCATGTCAGTGACTTAGCCCCAAAGACGTTTCAAAATCATGAGGATTACCGAAAAGGGACGACGGTGATCAATCATTTTTATGAAAAACTATTTTTGCTTCCTGAAAAGATGACCACGGATTATGGCAAAAAAGAAGCTCAGCGACGTGTGGTTTTCATGAAGGATTTTTTAGAAGAATTCTATGCAGAATGGGATGTCTAACTTTGTTTAGAGTTTTTTAAACTGAAATTCGATTATTTCCTTTTTCCTTTATTGTTCTTTATAATAGTAAGTACAAAGGAGGGATGGAAATGTACTACCAACAGGCATTACAACCGAGTGAACTATTGCCAGCGATTTCCAATTCAGGGGAATGCTTTTTTGTCATTCGGGCTGAGCTACCCATCCGGCAATATCAAATCGCAGTCTATCTTTACGACGATCAATTCTTTTTGTTGCAAGATGATCGCTTGTTTGATCAAATCGAACAAATCTCTAGTGAGACATTAGGGGACGAGGAAGAGATTTTACCATTTATCGAAGAAGCGTTGGAAGAAAACCATTATTTATTAGTGGAAAAAGCGTTTATTCGTTTAGATCTATCTACTTTACAAAAGATGACCGATCTTACTAGTTTCGATATCTTGTTTTATGAATTTTTTGATTCATGGGGGGAAGAAGAATGAAACGGACTGAATACGTAACACTCCAAGACAAAACATTGATTGACCTATTCCAGCAGTTAGGAGAGGATGTTTCGAATCTCGAGCTGATCGATGAAGAAAAGAATATCGATGTGGTGGTTGTGTCGAATAGTGACTGGCAATATTTATTGGAACAAGTCAATGATGATGTAAAAGAATCTTTTGCTGATACGTCAGAGACAGACCTGGATGAAGAACTAGCCGACGAATAAACGCTTTTTGTGGTTGATAAACTGTTTTACTACGGGAGTGGTGGTTGGATCTTTTGAAGGGGTTTAGCAATCTAGGCAGCTTACCAAAAAAAATACGAAGCGATCTCATTTCCCATTAAGAGGAACAGGATCATTTCGTATTTCTAGGTAGGTTGCTTTTATTTTGTCCGCAGACGAACGTTTTTGACTTTTAGATAGCCGCGAATCAAGTTGAGAATAAGTAAAAGAATGCCCACAATCAATGGAATCGCTAATAAGTAGGGCGAGTAAAGGTGGGTTTCTTGCACGTGTTCAAGAGAAGTTTTCTCCACTTCATTGATGGCTTGTTGAATGACTTGTAAACTAAATCCAGTCAGAAAACCAGCAATGATGAATAGGGCAAATCCTAAGTAGGGTATATCGGAAGACCGGCGAAAAAGAGCAAAAGCTACATATAAAACCAAAAGGAATGCCGGTACGCCAAAGGCAAAATAGGGATTTAACATGGTTTTTTAACCTCCTTTTCTTTTATGATACTCCAAAATTTACGTTTTGGGAAATAGCGTGTAAGATAAAAAGAAAACGTGAAGGAGTTCTTTATGTCCGCTTATATTACCCCAATAAAGGTTGCTCTGCTGGTTTTTCCATTTCTAGCATTGGCGATATCAATGATTTTTTTTGTTATCCAATATCGAAAATACGGTCGTTTTATCTTTTCTCGTGCACTGGTTCTTTATTCGTTTGTCTTCTATTTATTATGCGCCTATTTTTTAGTTATTTTGCCATTGCCCTCGATTGAAGAGGTAGCTCATATGACTGGTCCTAAGATGGAATTGCAGCTAGGAGCATCCTGGCACCATTTTGTCCAACAGACGGTCTTAAATATCCACGACCCGCAAACCTATCTTCCTGCCATGAAGCAGGGGGTCTTTCTCGAACCACTCTTTAATTTATTGTTGACCTTGCCTTTCGGCGTTTACTTACGTTATTACTTCAAGTGTTCTTTTCTGAAAACGCTGGCGATTACGTTTTGTCTGACGTTGTTTTTTGAATTGACTCAGCTGACAGGACTTTATTTTATTTATCCCCGTCCTTATCGCTTATTTGATGTTAATGATCTCTTTGTCAATACACTAGGAGGATTGTTGGGGTGGAGCATTGCCCCGCTATTTACGTTCTTATTGCCATCAAGAGAAGAGATGGATGCCGATTCATACGCCAAAGGTACTCGGGTAACCGTAACACGAAGGATATTTGCTTGGTTGATCGATTGGGGAATACTGAATGTGGTCAGTTTCATTGTGGTGATCGCTGTTCGTTTGCTTACTCAACAGACGGTAAGGGACTTTAGTGGGGACTATTGGTACTTTGCTCTTGAAGTATTACTGTACTTTGTGTTGTTTGCTTATCTTGCCAAAGGACAAACGATTGGAAAAAAACTCGTACGAATCAAAATCATGCAAGAAGCCCGTCAGAGGGTCAGCTTGGCTGCGTTATTGAAACGTTATGGTTTGTTTTATCTGATTTATGCCAGCATCAGTCGGGTCAACATCTTTTTTGCACCGTTTCTTGATTCGGATAATACGCTGCTTCTGGTCGTCAGTTTATTGATGGTGATCATTTTTGGCTTGATCCAGTTTGGCTTTTACATGAATCTCTTTTGGGCTGCAATAAAAAAAGAAAGCCGCTTTTTCTATGAACGCCGCAGTGCAACGTATACAATTAGCACGATTGATCCAAAACCCGTGACAAAAGAAAGTTAGGAAATCAAGGCAACATATGCTATAATCCAAAGGATGCTAAAAGAAAGAAGGTGTTTGAATGTCTTTTGAGTCATTTAAATTTCAACCATTTATTTATGAAGCACTTGCTGATAAAAAGTTCTCTAATCCAACAGAAGTGCAAGAAAAATTGATACCTGTTATCCAAAAAGGCCGTAGTGTTGTTGGACAATCTCAGACTGGGAGTGGTAAGACCCATACATTTTTACTGCCATTGATGGATAAAATTGATGCCGAAAAAGATGAAGTGCAAGTCGTGATTACTGCACCGAGTCGTGAATTAGCCACACAAATTTATCAAGCCGCAAAACAGATCGGCGGGTTTCATGATCCGGAGATTCGTGTGTCAAATTTTGTTGGAGGAACGGATAAACAGCGCCAATTGAGCCGTCTGCAAAATCAACAGCCCCATGTCGTGATTGGGACACCTGGTCGTATCTTGGATATGATCAACGAACAAGCCTTAGGGGTTCACACTGCCAATGTATTTGTCGTGGATGAAGCAGACATGACCTTGGATATGGGCTTTTTGGAAGAAGTCGATCAAATTGCGGGGCGTTTGCCTGAGAAACTACAAATGCTGGTTTTCTCCGCAACGATTCCAGAGAAATTGCGCCCATTCTTGAAAAAATACATGGCCAATCCATTGATCGAAGAAATCAAATCGAAAGCAGTCATCTCTGATACGATCGAGAATTGGTTGATTTCTACCAAAGGGAAAAATACCAATAAATTGATCTATCAATTATTGACTACAGGCCATCCCTATCTTGCCATCGTTTTTGCCAACACGAAGAGCCGTGTGGATGAAATTACGGATTACTTAAAGGAACAAGGCTTAAAAGTAGCGAAGATCCACGGCGACATCAGTCCTCGTGAAAGAAAACGGATCATGCGCCAAGTGCAAAATTTGGACTACCAATATGTTGTCGCAACAGATTTAGCTGCGCGAGGAATTGATATTGAAGGGGTTTCTCATGTCATCAATGCCGAGATTCCAGCTGATTTGGATTTCTTTATCCACCGTGTTGGTCGGACCGGTCGAAATCAAATGGATGGGACCGCGATCACTTTATATGATCCAAGCGATGAAGGGGCAATCCAAGCCATCGAAGATCTAGGGGTTGTTTTCCAACCGAAGGAAATCAAAAATGGCGAGATCGTTGCGACTTACGATCGGAATCGTCGGCAAAAGCGGGAAAAATCTCGTGACGAATTAGACCCAACCTTGATTGGCTTAGTCAAGAAAAAGAAGAAAAAAATCAAGCCTGGCTACAAGAAAAAAATTCAATGGGCCGTTGATAAGAAGAACAAAGAAAAACGGAAGATCGAACGTCGTCAAACGACTCGAACCGCCCGCAAAAACAAGAAAAATTCGAATAGCTAATGCTTACCAAAACAGCAGTCAAGGAAGAGAACTACTCTTCCTTGACTGCTGTTTTTAATTGTTTGGTCATTTCTACACACAATACGCCATCTTCAGCATAGGGTTCAGATGTTTTTTGATACCCACAGGATTCATAAAACGCACAAGCGTCGATCTCTGCGGATAACACTGATTGGAGGGCACCCTCTTGGACACCACGCATTTCGAGATAATGCAATAATTTGGTGCCGTATCCTTGGTGCCGAAAGGCCTTAGCTACGCAAAAGCGATCAGGTTGCAGAGTGTTCGGTGTAGAGAATTGATAGCGAATGGTAGCGATCGGTGTGTTTCCATCAAGCCAAAGAAAGTATGGACAGGTTTGGTCTTTTTCATCAAATTCCCATTCTGCCGGAATGTGCTGTTCTTCTACAAAAACGGCTTTCCGCAAGGCGAAAACCGCTTGTAGCATCCACGGACTGCGTCCAAAATAAAGCATCAGTCGTTTTCCTCCTTTTTCGTGGTATACTCGTTATATAGTAATTGTAGCAGATGAGAGGAGAAATGACGTGGATTTTTTTGAGGCGTTACAATGGTCAAATTGGAAGACACTGTCCTTTGAAATCAAAGAACAGCTGATCCAGCAAATTTTAATGTATTTTGTCAGTCCTTTAAAGGAGATCACCGATGTCCATTTTAGTCAGTTGACGTATGCAGGATTGAAATGTGCTACCTTTGAATTAACGATCGATGGCGAAGACTTTGTCTTTATACCAGGGAATTCTGAGGCGATCTTAGGTTGGGATCTCGGTGTGCAAGGATTACCGGCTACTTGCTGGAGTAAAAATTGGCAGTCACCACCCAATGAGATCATTCGCCAACTGGAAACAATCTATGAGTTAGAAACCAGCCAGGATTGGGGGATTTTTGTCAATGAGTCGACGAGCCCTTTGCGTAAAGCTGTGATTGATCCCATGCTAGTCCAAAAAAGTTCTCTGCCTGCTGGCGCAAGGTATATCGGGCAGTTAAATACGATCACTGGGGAGTTTCACGGGTTAGTCGATCAATTCAGTGTTTTCGAAAAAGAGCTAAAGGCACAATTCACAGCACCAGCGTCCTTTGAGGAAAGCTTGCGTTGGGAATTACCCGCTTTTTATCACGAAGAGAATCGCTATTTTGCTGCACTAGAGCCGTTATCGGAAACCTATCAGTTATTTACCCACGAATCCGTCAGTCAAACAGAATTGAAACAGCAGTTAGATAAACAAGGCTTTCAGCTGCTTTCAGAGGATCAATGGGAATATGTCTGCGGTGCTGCTACTCGGCGACTTTTTCGCTGGGGCAATGAAAAGTCTTGCGACGATGGTGTCTCTTTGCCAACCGCTGAATTGCTTGAACCGAATTTATTTGGCTGCACCTATGGGCTTGCGGATGCGTGGGAGCTGACAGATGGCTTGTCTTTAAAAATGGAGAACTGGCAAATTTGTGGGCATCCCTTATTCGATGCATTGCCTTATGCCAGTTATTACCGTTCACGGAAAATGCTACAGCCAGATCAAAAGCTTTCTCCGCAGAGCTATCGTTACCGCAAAGCGATTCTGATCAATAAAGACCGGATTTGAGGATTGACTTTTTCGACACATTTCCTTATACTTTGAATGACGAAGGATATGGTCGGTTTGATGATTCATTACAGAAAGTTTTTCACTGCTGAGAGAAAAACATGAATTCAGACGGATTGCTCCCTTTGGTGCTCAACTGCAGCAGAAATGTTGCCGTCCACTCCGCGTTAACGAGTCTAAGAGGTAATGAGTCACATCATTGCAAGCAAGGTGGTACCGCGTATCGACGTCCTTGCTCTGCAATGGTGTTTTTTTATCGTCAAAATGACTCTAAAGGCATAAGAACGCCTTACCAGCAATTTTGTCAGCCCCTGTATCTTAAGCGAACACAGAAGAAAGTAGGAGAATAACGTGAAACAATTATCCAGTGCAGAAGTACGCCAAATGTTTTTGGACTTCTTTCAATCAAAAGGTCATTCAATTGAACCAAGTGCGTCCCTTGTCCCAGTCAACGATCCAACCCTATTATGGATCAATTCAGGGGTGGCAACGCTAAAAAAATATTTTGACGGCAGTGTTGTTCCTGAAAACCCAAGAATGACCAATGCGCAAAAATCAATTCGGACCAACGACATCGAAAACGTTGGGAAAACAGCAAGACACCATACGATGTTTGAAATGCTAGGAAACTTTTCGATCGGCGATTATTTCAAAAATGAAGCGATTCATTGGGCATGGGAGTTTTTGACTTCCCCAGAATGGATGGCTTTTGATCCAGAAAAGTTATATGTCACGGTTTATCCAAAAGACACAGAAGCAAAACGGATCTGGGCAGAAGAAGTCGGCTTGACACCAGAGCATATCGTTGAGATTGAAGACAACTTTTGGGACATCGGTGCAGGACCATGTGGACCGGATTCGGAGATTTTCTATGACCGTGGTCCTGAGTTTAATGACGTAGCGGAAGATGATCCCGAAAACTATCCTGGTGGCGAAAACGAGCGCTATTTGGAAATCTGGAATCTGGTCTTTTCAGAATTCAATCATCAACCAGATGGCTCCTATGAACCACTACCACATAAAAACATTGATACGGGGATGGGGCTGGAACGAATGGTTTCCATCGTTCAAAATGCACCAACCAATTTTGAAACAGACTTGTTTCTGCCGATCATCAATGCAGTGGCAGATTTAAGCGGTCGTGTGAACTACGGCGACAGCAAAACGACAGATATCTCCTTTAAAGTGATTGCAGACCATATCCGCGCGCTTTCTTTTGCGATCGGCGATGGGGCACTTCCTTCAAATGAAGGCCGTGGCTATGTTTTACGTCGTTTATTACGTCGTGCAGTCATGCATGGGAAAAAATTAGGGATCGATGCTGCCTTCTTATACAAATTAGTACCGATCGTTGGCGAGATCATGGAAAGCTACTATCCTGAAGTACTAGAGCAGCAAGAATTTATTGAAAAAGTGATCCGCAACGAGGAAGAACGTTTCCATGAAACCATCAATGAAGGGTTAGATATTTTAAATCAAGTGATTGCCCAAGTAAAAGCAGACAACCAAGATACGTTAGCTGGTCAAGATATTTTCAAATTGTATGATACTTACGGCTTCCCAGTTGAATTGACAGAAGAAGTGGCGGAAGACGAAGGGTTGAAAGTGGACCATCAAGGGTTTGAACAAGAAATGGATGCACAACGTGCCCGCGCTCGTGCGGCTCGACAAACGGAGCTTTCAATGGGCGTACAATCCGCTTTATTGACGGATATCAAAGTAGACAGCCGTTTCGTTGGCTATGATTCACTTGAAGCTAACAGTGAATTGTTAGTGATCATCCAAGACGAAGCGTTACACGATTCTGTTTCGACAGGTGAAGCAAAACTGATTTTTGCCGAAACACCATTTTACGCAGAAATGGGTGGACAAGTTGCGGACACAGGCACGATCGTAGCAGAAGATGGTACGATCGTAGCGGAAGTGACGGATGTCAAAAAAGCACCGAACGGTCAGTTCTTGCATACTGCTACAGTCAAAGCGCCACTACAAGAAGGCGTGAACTATTTCTTACAAGTGGATCAGCATCGTCGCAATAAGATCATCAAAAATCATACGGCGACTCACTTATTGCATAAAGCGTTAAAAGAAGTATTAGGTAGCCATGCGAACCAAGCAGGTTCATTAGTTGCTCCAGGACATTTGCGCTTTGACTTTAGTCATTTCGGGCAAGTGACCAGCGAAGAACTGAGCCAAATGGAACAAATCGTCAACCAAAAAATTTGGGAAGCCCTCCCTGTTGTGACGATCGAAACGGATATCGATACCGCAAAAGGCATGGGAGCGATGGCACTCTTTGGTGAAAAATATGGGCATGACGTTCGCGTCGTCAATGTTGCCGATTGGTCGATCGAATTATGTGGGGGAACCCATGTGGCAAATACGGAGGATATCGGTATTTTCAAAATCGTTTCTGAATCAGGAATCGGTGCTGGTGTTCGTCGGATCGAAGCCGTGACTAGTCAAGAGGCCTATACGTTATTGCATGAAGAAGAAACGCAATTAAAAGCAATCGCAGGGATCGTTAAATCTGCCCAATTAAAAGAAGTCGTTGCCAAAACAGAACAACTGCAAGCGCAGCTACGTGAATTGCAAAAAGAAAACGAAGCTCTTGCCAGCAAGTTAGCAAATCAGCAAGCAGGGGATGTTTTCAAAGATGTCAAAGAAGTAAATGGTCTGCGTCTAATCACAGCGAAAGTGACTGTTAAGGACATGAACCAATTACGTCAACTAGCCGATCAATGGAAACAAAAAGACCATTCTGATATTTTAGTGTTAGCTACCGCGAATGATGGCAAAGTGAATCTTTTAGCTGCTATGAACAAAGTAGCCAATGAAAAAGGATTGAAAGCGGGCGATTTGATCAAAGAGATCGCACCTAAAGTTGGTGGCGGCGGTGGCGGCCGTCCTGATATGGCACAAGCCGGCGGGAAGAATCCTGAAGGAATCACAGCAGCACTTGAGACCGCAGCAGCGTGGTTAGCTGCCAAGTAATCACACTAACTGGTTGAATCTGTGCCAGGGAATTTCTTTCGTTTAAGATGATAGATGAAAGAGGAGCGCAGGTCTTTAGCACAGTCCTTTTTTGAACGAAGATGACGGAGGGGGGAGACCCTTCCGTTATCTTTTTCCTTTTTTCCTACGTGTTATCTGAAAATGCGTTCGATAATTGAAGGGAATTCGCTTTTTTTTCGAAAAAGCGATACGAATAGTTGTTTAATTGAATTCCTTCGGGGTAAAATAAGAAAGATGGTTTTTTGAGAGGGTGATGATTTGCTAAACTTTTTTTTAAATCGTAGCAAAAAAAATGGTGTCTACGAACGCACAGCCATTGGGAAGTTAGCGGGTAGCCTCGGGTTGCTTTCCAACCTCCTATTATTTGCCGGAAAATTTATCATTGGCTTATCTGCACAATCTGTTTCGATTATGGCCGATGCCATCAACAGTCTTTCAGATACAGCCTCGTCTATTTTAACATTGATCGGTTTTCGGATCTCGGCGAAACCAGCCGACAGTGAACATCCATATGGACATGAGCGATTTGAAGCCATCAGTGGGTTTGTGGTATCTTTGATTATCACGTTTGTTGGCGGTCAATTTCTCATCAGCTCTGTGCAACGCATCATGGAACCGACGAGTATCCGTCTTTCACCACTATTGTTTATCGTTTTGGTTTTATCGATTTTGATCAAAATCTGGCAGGGAGCGATGTACCGCAAACTGGCGAACCTGATTGGCTCTCAAACACTTAAAGCCAGTGGGCAAGACAGTCTCAACGATGTGTATACAACGGGTGCGGTTTTGTTTTCAGCGACGATCGAGTGGTTGACTGGCCTACGTATTGATGGCTTTGTCGGCTGTCTGATTGCCTTGTATATTTTGATTAGCGGAATCAAAATGATTCGTTCCTTTATCAACGAATTATTAGGGGCACGCCCAACGCAAGAAGAAGTAGCTGCCATGGAGCAGCGCTTGGATCACTATCCGACGATTCTCGGTTACCATGATTTACTGGTTCATAATTATGGACCGAAAAATCGCTTTGCCAGTGTGCATATCGAAGTGGATGAAACGTGGTCTTTACGAGAAGCGCATGAGGTGATTGATGCTATTGAACAAGATTTTCGCCAATCTTTAAAGGTCGACCTTGTCTGTCATCTTGATCCAGTACCAATTCAAGATCAGCAGTATCGGTATTTAAAAAAAGAAGTGTCAAAGATCATTCGCTTCGTTGATCCGCAGTTACGGATGCATGATTTTCAGGTCAAAGGAGATCTGTTGGCGTTTGATTTAGTGATTCCCGCAAAATCGGCGTATAGTGATCAAGAAATCGAAGAAATGCTGAAACAAAAAATCAAAGAAACACTAGGGAACTATGAATTGAAGCTTGCTTTCGATCATAGTTACCTATTATAGGGTTACAGGATATAGGAGGAAACTATGATAAAAATGGATATGAGCATGATTTCCACGGTATTATTGGCACTTTTGTTTATTAATACGATTGCTGCCTTTATTACTGTTTTTCGGAAACCACGCTCGATTGCAAGTGTCTTTGCTTGGATGATGACGTTGGTATTCATCCCCGGCATCGGGTTTTTGTTGTACTTGTTTTGTGGTCGGGGGATCGACGGAGAAATTATTTATAAATTTAGTGAGCACCACCAAAGTAGGATCAATGAGTTGAATCAAATCATCAAAGTGCACAATTATTCTTTTCCTGAACATCCTTACTCAGATGACAATCATCTATTAGAGCGCTATTTTAAGAACCTTGATGAATCGCCCTTGACTAAAGGAAACAAAGTAGAATTTTATACAGATGGAAAAGAAAAATTTGCAGCATTGTTTGAAGACATGAAGCAAGCAGAAGATAATCTGCATGTGGAATATTATTCGTTTTTTAATGATGAGATCGGTGGCCAATTTCTGTCTATCTTGATCAATAAAGCCCGTGAAGGTGTTGAAGTGCGTTTGGTCTATGATCCATGGGGGTCACCGAAAGCCAATCGGAAATTCTTTCAACCGTTGATTGATGCCGGTGGAAAAGTCGTGCCTTTCATCACTTCGAAGAACCTGATCCGTAACACACGATTGAACTATCATCTACATCGAAAAATCGTTGTGATCGATGGTCAAATCGGGTGGACTGGCGGCTTTAATGTCGGCGATCAATATTTAGGGAAAAAGGCC
Organism: Enterococcus sp. DIV1096b; assembly: GCF_050498765.1. Lineage (NCBI taxonomy): Bacteria > Bacillati > Bacillota > Bacilli > Lactobacillales > Enterococcaceae > Enterococcus > Enterococcus sp. DIV1096b. The sequence goes on from NZ_JBMHEK010000001.1 coordinate 1,728,653, forward strand.
AAATTTGGCTATTGGCGAGACACCCATGCGAGAATCGTAGGTACTGCCAGTTTTACACTACAAGAGATTTTTATTCGTGACTGGAACGCATCTGTAAAAAAAGAAGAGGATCAACTGGAATACGAGGATCGCTACTTTATTCTACCGCCGAAAGAGCTCTCTGGAAATGTTGATTTGCAGATTGTCGCTGATGGTCCTGAAAGTGAGACCCAAATTCTCAAAGGCGGTTTTGTAAAAATGATCTTAGCTGCCAAAGAATCGATTTGGATCCAAACGCCTTATTTGATTCCTGATGACAGTATGATGAACGCATTGGAAATTGCCATCCACTCAGGTGTAGACGTCCGAATCATGATCCCATGTATGCCTGACCACCCATTCATTTACCGGGCAACACAGCATTATGCCAATTATTTGCATCGTCGTGGTGCAAAAATCTACATCTATAACAATGGTTTCCTCCATGCGAAGACGGTCATGATGGATGATACCATTAGTTCCTTTGGGACGACAAATCAAGACATTCGGAGTTATGCCTTGAATTTTGAAGTCAATGCTTTTGCCTACGATCACGATGTCACGCAAACGTTGAAAGGCTTCTTTGAAGAGGATATGGCGCAATCAACATTACTGACGGATGAAATTTTAGCTAAGCAGTCTTACTGGTTGCGCTTCAAACAAAACTTCTCTCGGTTATTGTCTCCGATCCTTTAATTTCAACGCCTTTGCTAATCCTTGGCGTGCCAAATGGTCGGCACCTTTGTTTTGGCTCTCAGGGATCCATTGGATGATCGCTAAAGGGAACTGTTTCAACAAGCATTGAATTTCCGTTAAATAATCAGAAAAAGCAGGGTTTTTGGTATAATTCTTGTCGATAGTCTGCGCAACGACTTTGCTGTCGGTATAGAGCATAATCGTCTGTTCCTGTAACCCTTTGTCAATCAGCAGCTGCAACGCGTTGACCATCACAGCGAACTCTGCTTGGTGGTTGGTTGAATCAGGTAGCGGAAACGCAATTTGCTCATGCAGATCAGTACCGACAATGACGATTCCACCGCCACTAGGGCCGGGGTTGCCTTTCGTGGAAGCATCAAGATAAACTTTTAACATTGTCTCACCCTTTTTTGATATGATAAAGATAGTATACTAGAAATTTTATGTTGTGAGGAACTTTTATGAAGCGTAAATTGTATTGGCAACCGGAAGCTGCTACAGCGATCATTTATTGGTCGTTTACTATGATGATATTATTTATCAGTTTGATTCTTTCGTTAGAAAATACCAGACCTTATTGGAAAAGCAACCTCGTTTTAGCCGTCTTTTTCTTTTTTGTATGGTTAGGTATTCATCGAAGCATACTCATCAGGAATGATTTGCTCCTTATTCGCTATGCCCGCTTATGGAAGAAAAGCCTTGTTTCTTTACCTGAGATAGAAAAATGGCAAATTGAAAACCATTTAATAAGCATTACCGATCATCAAAAAACGTATACCTTCACGTTACGTAAAAAAGATGTGGTATGGTTAGAAACTTTTTTTCAAGAAAAAATCCCTGAAAAAAGGGTGCAGGTCGAAACCAACGAGTAATTCATAGAAATCTAGAAAACAGCGATCACTCCTTTTGGCGGCACAGCCTTAGGAAGGACGTTGTTTTTTGTTTACATAGAGGATTCGGCAAACTTCTTGTAAAAGTGTGGAAAATCTCTCTTTCTTTCTGAATAAAATCAAGTATAATAAGAGCATAGCAAACAAAATACATTTTAAAGTGCTAAATAGTTCGTGAATTGAGGGTAAAAATGAAATCAGATATCGAAATTGCACAAGAATCAATGCCTAAACCGATTATTGAAATTGCTGAACCACTTGGTTTAACAGGGGATGACCTAGAACTTTATGGCAAATATAAAGCAAAAATCGAATGGTCAGCAATCAAAGAAAAAGCAAACAAGCCGTTAGGTAAGCTTATTTTAGTCACAGCCATCAGCCCGACACCAGCAGGGGAAGGTAAATCAACGGTGACCATCGGACTTGCGGATGCCCTGAATCAAATCGGGAAACAAACCGTCATTGCTTTGCGGGAGCCATCATTGGGCCCAGTAATGGGCATCAAAGGCGGCGCCACCGGCGGCGGCAAAGCACAAGTTCTACCGATGGAAGACATCAACTTACATTTCACAGGTGATATGCATGCGATCACGGCTGCCAATAACGCCTTGTCTGCATTGATCGACAATCATATCCAGCAAGGCAATGAGTTGGGGATCGACGGACGTCGGGTCACATGGAAACGCGTTGTCGATTTGAATGATCGAGCGTTACGACAAGTGATTGTCGGTCTAGGGGGACCGTTACAAGGCGTTCCCCGAGAAGACGGTTTTGACATCACCGTTGCTAGTGAAATCATGGCGATTTTGTGCTTGGCAACAAGCATTGATAATTTAAAAGAGCGATTAGGAAAGATTTTAATTGGTTATTCTTTTGAGAAACAACCAATTTACGTAAAAGATTTGGCGGTCCAAGGTGCTTTAGCCTTACTTTTAAAAGATGCCCTCAAACCGAATCTCGTTCAAACGATTGAAGGAACCCCTGCGCTGATCCATGGCGGACCTTTTGCGAATATCGCCCATGGGTGTAACAGTGTCATCGCAACCGAGACGGCTTTGCACTTAGGCAAATACACGGTGACCGAAGCTGGGTTTGGTGCTGACTTAGGCGCAGAGAAATTTCTTGATATCAAAACACCGAATTTATCAAAGGCACCAGATGCGATCGTAGTGGTAGCAACGATCAGAGCACTGAAGATGCATGGTGGGGTCGCTGTCGCTGATTTAGGGACAGAAAACTTAAAAGCATTAGAGCGAGGCTTCAGTAATTTAAAGCGTCATGTTGAAAACATGCGTAAATATGGTATTCCAGTTGTCGTTGCGCTTAATGAGTTCTCACAAGACACAGAAGCGGAGCGAACATTAGTCGAAACCTTGTGTCAGCAAATCGACGTCACCATCGCACGGACAGCCGTTTGGGCAGAAGGTGGCGCCGGTGGAACGGATCTAGCAAAAGCAGTGGTTCAACTAATCGAGGAAAAACCCGCCAACTATCATCGCTTGTATACCGACGATTTGCCTTTAGCGGATAAAGCTTCTTTGATTGTGCGTGAGATCTACGGCGGGGCAGAGATTGAGTTTGCGCCTAAAGCCAAGGCACAGTTGCAAAGCTTCAAAGAGCAAGGCTGGGATCAGCTGCCGATTTGTATGGCGAAAACCCAGTATTCATTCAGTGATGATCCAAAGCGATTGGGCGCACCAGATGACTTCACAGTAACGATTCGCGAAGTCGTGCCAAAATTAGGTGCTGGTTTTATCGTTGCCTTGACTGGCGCCGTGATGACGATGCCGGGACTACCCAAGAAACCTGCGGCCATCAATATGGACGTGACTTCTGATGGCCAAGCGATCGGTCTTTTCTAAAAGAGTGGTCACAAACAAAGCGGGCATTCACTGCGTTTGAAGCGAAAAAACGCAAAGAGGTGCTTAGAAAGGACGGATGCACGCTGCATCCGTCTTTTTCTCGTTCATTAGACGTGATGGAAGATTAAAGTAGGAATTCTTGTTATAATAATCAAGGAAGCAAGTAAAAGTCTATTTTCTTTCTTTTGATAATCAAGTATACTTAACAAATTGAGGTGATCCTTGTCAATGGAGATACAACTGACCAGACGGACTGGCTTTTATGGAATGGGCAGTCCCCTAGAGATTATGCAGGAGAAAAAAAGAATCGCTGCAGTCAATCATCAGCAAACGATTTTTTTAGAGTTAGCTGAGCAGACACCGATTCGTGTGCGCATGTTTTTTTTAGAAAGTCAGCCTTTTCAGCTACCACAAGGCCAATCAGCGCTCAAGCTGGAGATCGTGATGAATCCTACGCTTAAAAGATTATATATCGGCTTTTATTTAAGCCTTTTTCTCATGATGGGGGTATTGGGCTTATTATCACTCTCTCTCTACTCGTTGATTTTTGTTGGTGTGTATTTGGTGGCTTATTTTGCCTTTGTTTTGATTTATTTGAAAAAAGCGTATCTTATCAAGGAGGTTCCTCATGGCTAGTGGTGCAGATCAATTTTTGAGTAGTTTTAATCGAATCGAAAAGCGGCTTCGTGACGAATTGGATAATCCACGGAATATGGGTTTTTCTGAAATGGTTCGTCGCTTGTCAAAAAGCAAAAATATCAATGTCAGAAGAGCAGAAGATGATCTATTACAAATGGCTCAGCTGCGCAATGCCATCGTACATGAAAAAATCGGAGAAAACTTTGTCATTGCTGAACCGAATGAATGGGTCGTCAATCGCATTCAAGAAATTGAACGCTCTTTACTGGCACCTGAAAAAGTCATGCCGCGTTTTGCGAAACGAGTGACTGGTTTTGAAAAGCACCTGCCATTACCAGAGTTATTGAAAATCGTTGCCCAAAAGCGCTATTCACAATTTCCGATCTATGATAATGGTCGATTTTTGGGCTTGATCACTTTGCGGATGCTGGGATACTGGTTAGCGAAAGAAAGCCTCCATGGTGAAATCAAGTTGACAGGCAGAACGGCAGATGAATTATTAGCAGGAGATGGGAAACGATCAAATTATTGTTTCGTGTCGGCTGAAACGACCATCGTAGAAGTGGAAGAATTGTTTCAAAAAAATGCCCTGCTTGAGGCGGTTTTGATCACCAAGGATAAAAATCCGAATGGAAATCTCTTGGGCATCATCCGTCCACGAGATATTTTTAAAGAAGAAAGAGTGGAAAATTTATGATCGCGTTGTTTTTTTTGTTAAGTGCTGTTGTCATTGGCTTGGATCAATGGCTGAAAATTTGGATCGTTGCCAATTATCAACTAGGTGAAACACATTCTCTGATCGACAATGTGTTGTCCCTGACCTATCTTCAGAATACCGGTGCAGCTTGGAGTATTCTAGAAGGAAAAATCACTTTTTTTGCGATCATCACCGTTATCGCGGTTGCCGTCGTTGTTTACCTATTGTTTCGTTACCAAAAAAGCAGTTTGTGGTTTCGCTTTGGATTGGCATTTGTTCTAGGTGGCGCTATCGGAAACTTCATCGATCGCTTGCAGCATGGCTTTGTGGTGGACATGTTCCAGCTTGATTTTATCAATTTCCCAATATTCAATATCGCTGATATGTCATTAGTGTTTGGGGTAATCTTGATTTTTATTTATGCACTGGTAGATGATGTAGCAAAAGGGAAACAAGGAGAATCAAATGGAAAAGCAAATTGAAGTAATCATTAAAGAAGAAAAAGGGCGGGTCGACAAAGTGTTGGCTGAACGCTTGCCTGACCATAGCCGTTCACAAGTCCAACAATGGCTGAAAGAAGATGCCGTTACTTTAGAAGGTGAGATGGTTCGGGCTAATTATAAAGTAAAAGCAGGCGATCACTTGGTCATCCAAGTGCCAGAGCCGGAAGTAGTAGATTTAGAGCCAGAAAATATTCCCTTGACGATCGTCTATCAAGATGCTGATGTGGCAGTCATCAACAAGCCGCAAGGGATGGTGGTTCATCCATCCGCTGGTCATCCGAGTGGCACTTTAGTCAACGCATTGTTGTACCATATGGAGGACCTATCGACGATCAACGATGTTGTTCGGCCGGGCATCGTTCATCGAATCGACAAAGATACGTCGGGTCTGTTAATGATTGCCAAAAATGATCAGGCGCATGAGTCGTTAGCGAAACAATTGAAAGACAAAACCTCGTTACGCAAGTATGTGGCATTGGTCCATGGCAATATCAGCCACGAAAAAGGCACGATCAATGCACCGATCGGCCGCTCGAAAGTCAATCGGAAAATGCAAGCCGTGATCGAGAATGGCAAACCCGCAGTGACGCATTTCACCGTGTTGGAACGCTTTGATCAATTTACCTTGGTGGAATTGCAATTGGAAACTGGAAGAACCCACCAAATTAGAGTGCATATGCAATATATCGGGTTCCCGTTAGCCGGTGACCCAATCTACGGACCAAAGCGCACCTTAAAAGGCAACGGCCAGTTTTTACATGCCAAGCTTTTAGGTTTCACACATCCCACAACGGGTGAGTCAATGGTCTTTGAAGCCCCATTACCAGAGCTGTTCGCGGACACGTTAAAAAAATTGCGAAAAAATGATTGATTTTTTTGTTTGAGAACTGTATAGTAATTGTAACAACTAAATAGCTCCTTTAAATGTAGTCCCGTGAGGCTAAGAAGGAATGAGTAAGCAGACGACTCCCGCGTTGGAGATTCGAACCCTTACTAGATGATAACGTGTACCCAAAATCCACAGAATGGGATTTTAGGCAACGATCGGAAAACATGACTCCTACCTCAAGCAGGTAGGAGTTTTTTTATGTTCAAAATTAGGAGGGAATAACATATGGCAGCGAAAGAAGTAGTAGATGCAGTAACAATGAAACGAGCGTTAACGCGGATCACCTATGAAATTATTGAAAGAAATCGCGGCATTGATAACTTGGTGCTGGTAGGGATCAAGACAAGAGGCATCTATATCGCTCAACGAATAGCAGAACGTTTAAAACAACTAGAAAGCGTAGAAGTACCTGTCGGTGAATTGGACATCACCTTGTACCGAGATGACAAAAAGGCAGAAGATGATCCAGAGATCCATTCATCAGACATCCCGACTGCCATTGATGGCAAAGAAGTTATCTTGATCGATGATGTCTTGTTTACAGGACGGACGATTCGGGCAGCTTTGGATGCCATCATGGATATTGGTCGACCAAAACGAATCTCACTCGCCGTTCTAGTTGACCGCGGTCATCGTGAACTGCCGATTCGGGCAGATTTCGTTGGGAAAAATATTCCAACTGCTTTAAGTGAAGAAATTATCGTGGAGATGGAAGAATCAGATGGTTCTGACCGGATCATGATCAATAAAGAAAACGACTAGGAAGAAGAGTGACAGCAACATGCAGAAGCAAGAATTTCGTAATCCAGACGCAGTTTTAGACATCAAAGATCGGCCCAAAGCACTGCCTTGGTTAGGTCTAAGCTTACAACATCTTTTCACGATGTTTGGGGCAACAGTATTAGTTCCGATCCTCGTTGGGATCAACCCCAGCATCGCTTTAGTTAGTTCAGGTATTGGAACATTGGTTTACTTGGTCACAACGAAAGGGAAGATTCCTGCGTATCTAGGCAGCAGCTTTGCGTTTATCGCAGCGATGCAGATGCTGATGAAATCTGATGGCTACCCAGCTATCGCACAAGGCGCCATCACGACTGGGTTGGTTTACGTGATCGTTTCGATGATCATTAAACGTGCCGGTGCAGCTTGGTTGGATAAGATCTTACCACCGATCATTGTCGGTCCTGTGATTATGGTGATTGGATTAGGGTTAGCCGCTAACGCCGCCCAGAATGCAATGTACAATGACTCAGTCTACGATTTCAAGTACATTCTGGTAGCTTTGGCTACCTTAGGATTAACGATTTTCTTCAATATGTTTCTGCGTGGGTTTTTAGGATTGATCCCGATCCTTCTGGGGATCGTGGGCGGATACTTGATCGCCTTAGCAGCGGGGATCGTCGATGTGCAGCCCATCATTGACGCCAACTGGTTTGGCATGCCAAGCTTCGAGATTCCCTTCATTAACTATGAACCAAAACTGTATCTGAATGCGATCACGACGATGGCGCCGATCGCTTTTGTTACCATGACCGAACACATCGGTCATCTGATGGTCTTGAACAAATTAACGAAGCGGAACTTTTTTGAAGAGCCAGGCTTGAACCGAACACTATTGGGAGATGGGTTTGCTCAAATTGCAGCCGGTCTCGTTGGGGGCCCCCCAGTGACAAGTTACGGAGAAAACATTGGGGTTTTAGCAATTACACGGGTCCACAGTGTGTTCGTCATCGGTGGAGCAGCAGTTCTAGCCATCGTACTAGGCTTCGTTGGAAAACTAAGCGCATTGATCTTAAGTATTCCTGGTCCAGTCATCTCAGGGATCAGCTTCCTGCTCTTTGGCGTCATCGCTGCCAGCGGGTTGAAAATTTTGATCGACAACAAAATCGATTTTGATCGTAAGAAGAATTTGATCATTGCGTCAGTGATCCTTGTGGTAGGAATCGGCGGTCTTGTCTTCACGGTCGGTACCTTCACATTATCCGCAATGGCGTTAGCAACTGTCCTAGGGATCTTCTTGAATCTTATTTTACCTGACAGCTCTCGCAGCGAAGAAAAATAACTTGTGCCAACTCATCGTTTAAACAGAATCAAAGGAGGAATTCATTCATGATTATTCAATCCGAAAGAATCAGCTTAAAGCATCTTTTGACGGTAGAAGCATTGACGGACCGTGAAGTGATGGGACTCATCCGCAGAGGACAAGAATTCAAAAGAGGGGCGAAATGGATGCCCCAAAAAGAACAATATTTCGCAACAAATCTCTTTTTTGAGAACAGTACCAGAACCCACAAAAGCTTCGATGTTGCTGAGAAAAAACTAGGGATCGAAGTCATCGAATTTGAAGCCTCCACCAGTTCTGTTCAAAAAGGCGAGACCTTGTATGACACGGTCTTGACGATGTCGGCTTTAGGTGTAGACGTTGCGGTCATTCGCCACGGCGATGAAAATTACTACGACGCTTTGATCCAAAGCAAAACGATCCAGTGCAGTATCATCAATGGCGGGGACGGCAGCGGGCAACACCCAACGCAATGCTTGCTAGATCTGATGACGATCTATGAAGAGTTTGGGCATTTTGACGACTTGAAAGTCGCAATCGTAGGTGACATCACCCACTCACGGGTCGCAAAATCAAACATGCAAATGTTGAAGCGTCTCGGAGCGAAAGTCTTCTTCTCAGGTCCAAAGGAATGGTATGACGAAGAATTTGAAGTATACGGTCATTGGCTACCATTAGACGAATTGGTCGCAGAAGTCGATGTTATGATGATGCTTCGTGTCCAGCACGAGCGCCATGATGGAACGGAAAGCTTTTCAAAAGAAGAATACTTAAAAAATCACGGGTTGACCGTCGAACGCGCCGCAAGAATGAAAGAGCATGCGATCATAATGCACCCAGCGCCGGTCAATCGCGATGTGGAATTGGCTGATGCCTTAGTTGAAAGCTTACGCTCACGAATCATCACACAGATGTCCAATGGCGTCTTTGTTCGAATGGCGATTCTTGAAGCGGTGTTGAACGGTAAGGCCTAACAGGCAAAAAGGAAAGAATTAGAGGAGGAAGTTTACATGAAAACACTCATTAAAAACGGTAAAATCATCAAAAAAGACAATCACTGTGTTCCTGCAGCAATTTGGATCGAAGAAGGAATCATTCGCGGGATCGGTACAGCATTTCCCGAAACAGATTTTGACGAAGTCATCGATGCCAAAGAGCAATTGATCACGCCAGGTTTAGTGGATGTTCATGTACACTTCAGAGAACCAGGCTTTGAGTACAAAGAAACAATTGAAACGGGCAGCATCGCAGCAGCTCGCGGTGGGTTCACGACAGTTTGCGCAATGCCAAACCTTGACCCAGTTCCCGATACACCGGAAAAATTAACAGCTGTTTACGAAAAAATCAACGCAGATGCGTCAATCAATGTCTTACAATACGCCCCGATCACAGAAAACTTACGCAGTGAAACGTTGACGGATGCAGCTGGAATGAAAGCTGCTGGCGCTTTCGCCTTGACGAACGATGGCGTGGGTGTTCAGACTGCTGGCACAATGTATCTGGCAATGAAGCAAGCAGCCGAAAATGACTTGGCCTTGGTTGCCCATACAGAAGATGACTCCTTACTCTTTGACGGCGTGATGCATGCTGGTAAAAAAGCAGAAGAACTTGGACTACCGGGGATCTTGAGTGTAACGGAAGCTTCTCAAATCGCTCGTGATGTACTTTTGGCGGAAGCAACAGGTGCTCATTACCATGTCTGCCATGTCTCGACCAAAGAAAGTGTTCGAGTGATCCGAGATGCCAAAAAAGCTGGTATCCATGTGACAGCTGAAGTTTCTCCTCATCATTTGCTTCTAATCGATGAAGATATTCCTGCCGATGAAGGCTTTTGGAAAATGAACCCACCGTTACGTGGGCAAGAAGACCGTGAAGCGTTGATCGAAGGTCTGCTGGATGGCACGATCGATTGTATCGCGACGGATCATGCCCCACATGGCTATGAAGAAAAAATGAAAAGCTTTTTAAAAGCACCATTTGGCATCGTCGGATCAGAATATGCCTTCCAATTGTTGTACACTCATTTTGTCAAAACAGGACGCTTTACCTTGCAGCAACTAGTGGATTGGATGACCGTGAAACCAGCATCAATCTTTGGTCTAAGCGCCGGAACGATGATGGTCGGAGACAAAGCCGATCTCGCGATTTTTGACTTAGAATCAGCTTATAACGTGGATCCTAAGCAATTTCTATCAAAAGGAGTCAATACGCCTTTCGGTGGATGGACGTTATATGGGGATACAAGTTATACATTTGTAAATGGAAAATTAGTATGGCAAAAAGGTGGGCAATAATATGAAACGTTGGCTTATTTTAGAAGATGGAACATACTTTGAAGGCGAAGGCTTTGGTGCCAGTATCAATGTTTTTGGCGAGATTGTTTTTACCACCAGCATGACGGGCTATCAAGAAGCCATTACGGATCAAAGTTTTAACGGACAAATCATTACGTTTACGTATCCGATGGTTGGAAATTACGGCGTCAACCGAGACGACTACGAATCAATTTCACCGACTTGTAAAGGGGTCGTTGTGAAAGAACACGCGCGTCTAGCGAGCAATTGGCGGAAACAGCTGACGTTAGATGAATTTTTAAAACGCAAAAATATTCCAGGGATCGCAGGAATCGATACACGCGCGCTGACAAGAAAGATCCGTCAACATGGGACCATGAAAGCGAGTATCGTTGATGCAGGAGATGTCTTTGACCATGCCTTTGATCAATTAAAAGCGGCGGTTTTACCAACCAATCAAGTGGCACAAGTTTCTACCTCAAAACCTTATCCAAGTCCTGGAACTGGTCGCAATATCGTGGTCATCGACTTCGGCTTGAAGCACAGTATTTTACGGGAATTGTCACGCCGCAACTGCAATTTAACGATTTTACCATACAATACGACAGCGCAAGAAATTTTAGACCTCGCACCAGATGGTGTAATGCTGACAAATGGACCGGGTGATCCTAAAAGCTTGCCAGAAGCAATTAAAATGATACAAGGGATTCAAGGCAAGGTACCGATCTTCGGGATTTGTTTAGGCCATCAGCTCTTCTCATTAGCGAATGGGGCAGATACCTATAAAATGAAGTTCGGTCACCGCGGATTGAACCATCCGGTAAGAGAGATCGCCACTGGTCGGATCGATTTTACCTCACAAAACCATGGCTTTGCTGTGGATGAAGCATCCATCGATCCTGAAAAACTAATGGTGACACACGTCGAAGTGAACGATGGCACGATCGAAGGGGTTCGTCATCGCCGCTACCCAGCATTCAGTGTCCAATACCACCCAGATGCGGCACCGGGCCCGCATGATGCGGTCCACTTATTTGACGAATTTTTAGAGATGATCGATGCATGGAAGGAGCAGAACTAATATGCCAAAACGTACAGATATCAAGAAAATCATGGTAATCGGTTCTGGACCGATTATTATAGGACAAGCGGCAGAATTTGATTATGCCGGTACACAAGCTTGTTTAGCTTTACGAGAAGAAGGTTACGAAGTGGTGTTAGTCAATTCGAATCCCGCAACGATCATGACGGACAAAGAAATTGCTGACAAAGTCTACATTGAACCAATCACATTTGAGTTTGTCTCACGGATTTTACGTAAAGAACAGCCTGATGCAATTTTACCGACATTAGGCGGACAAACGGGCTTGAATATGGCGATGGAATTAGCCAACTCAGGTATTTTGGATGAATTAGGAATTGAGTTGCTAGGAACCAAATTAGCGGCAATCGATCAGGCAGAAGATCGAGATTTATTCAAACAATTAATGGAAGAATTGGATCAACCGATCCCAGAATCCGAAATCGTATCAACGGTGGAAGCAGCAGTTGAATTTGCGAAAAAAATCGGCTTTCCAATCATTGTTCGTCCAGCATTTACGCTAGGAGGAACGGGCGGTGGCATGTGTAACAATGAAGAAGAATTACGCCAAATCGCTGAAAACGGCTTGAAGCTCTCGCCCGTGACCCAATGCTTGATTGAACGTAGTATTGCTGGGTTTAAAGAGATCGAATATGAAGTGATGCGGGATTCTGCAGACAACGCGATCGTTGTTTGTAATATGGAAAACTTCGATCCAGTCGGCATCCACACCGGCGATTCCATCGTCTTTGCCCCTAGTCAAACACTGTCAGACCATGAATACCAAATGTTGCGAGATGCGTCATTAAAAATTATTCGCGCATTAAAAATAGAAGGTGGTTGTAACGTTCAGTTGGCACTTGATCCACATAGCTTTAATTACTATGTGATTGAAGTAAATCCAAGGGTTTCTCGTTCGTCTGCACTAGCAAGTAAAGCAACAGGTTATCCAATTGCCAAACTGGCAGCGAAAATTGCCGTCGGTTTAACATTGGATGAAATGAAAAATCCAGTCACAGAAACCACCTATGCAGAATTTGAACCTGCCCTGGACTATGTTGTGGCAAAAATTCCTCGCTGGCCGTTTGACAAGTTTGAAACGGGGGAACGTCGATTAGGAACACAAATGAAAGCAACTGGAGAAGTGATGGCCATTGGTCGTAATATTGAAGAGTCATTACTGAAAGCTGTTCGTTCATTGGAAATCGGCACACATCATATCGAAATGAAAGAACTAGAAGCTCTTTCTGACAATGATCTGATGGAGAAGGTCATCAAGGCGCAAGATGATCGCCTGTTCTACGTCATGGAAGCCATCCGAAGAGGGTATACTATCGAAGATTTGAATGAAATGACGAAAATCGATTTATTCTTCTTAGATAAAATGCTTCACATCTTTGAGATCGAACAAGCATTAGCAAACGATCCACAATCCCTTGATATGTTGAAAAAAGCTAAGCAAAACGGCTTTACGGATAAAAAGATCGCTGAGCTGTGGGAAACCACGGAAGCTGAGATCCGCACGCTGCGCCATGAGCAAAAGATTTTGCCAGTCTACAAAATGGTGGATACATGTGCCGCAGAATTTGAATCAGCAACACCTTATTTCTACAGCACCTATGAGTTTGAGAATGAAAGCAAGCGCAGTGAAAAAGAATCTGTTCTTGTCCTAGGTTCTGGACCGATCCGAATCGGACAAGGGGTGGAGTTCGACTATGCAACAGTGCACTCGGTGAAAGCGATCCAAGCTGCTGGCTATGAAGCGATCATCATGAACAGTAATCCTGAAACGGTTTCGACTGATTTTTCTATCTCCGACAAGCTGTATTTTGAACCGTTGACCTTAGAAGATGTCTTGCATGTGATCGATTTGGAACAGCCAATTGGGGTCATCGTCCAATTTGGCGGGCAAACGGCGATCAATTTAGCCGAACCTTTGGTGAAAGCCGGAGTCAAAATCCTAGGCACCAGCATTGAAGATCTTGATCGTGCCGAAAACCGCGATCTCTTTGAGCAAGCATTACAAGCATTAGATATTCCGCAACCACCAGGCGACACGGCGACGAACGAACAAGAAGCGATCGCCATCGCACAAAAAATCGGCTATCCTGTTTTAGTCCGCCCAAGTTATGTCTTAGGGGGACGTGCGATGGAAATCGTGGAAAACCAAGCCGATTTAGAAGATTATATGCGTCATGCAGTGAAAGCATCACCAGAACATCCTGTCTTGGTCGATCGTTACTTGGTTGGTAAAGAATGTGAAGTCGATGCTATCTGTGACGGCAAAACTGTTTTGATTCCTGGAATCATGGAACATATCGAGCGTGCAGGGGTCCATTCAGGAGATTCAATGGCAGTCTATCCACCGCAAAATCTTTCGGATGAACTAATTGCTACGATCGAAGAATATACCAAACGCTTGGCATTAGGTTTAAATTGTATCGGTATGATGAATATCCAATTTGTCATCCATGAGAACAAAGTGTATGTCATTGAAGTAAATCCTCGTGCTAGCCGAACCGTGCCATTTTTAAGCAAGGTAACAGAGATCCCAATGGCACAAATTGCCACGAAGGCGATTCTCGGGGAAGAGATCACAGCGTTAGGTTATCAAGACGGACTTGCTCCAACACCAAATGAAGTACACATCAAAGCACCTGTCTTCTCCTTTACAAAACTTTTAAAAGTCGATACTTACTTAGGCCCTGAAATGAAATCAACGGGTGAAGTAATGGGATCAGACAAAGATTTGGCAAAAGCACTTTATAAAGCTTTTGAGGCATCAGGCCTGCATATTCCTGAATTTGGAAAAGCACTTTTCACCGTTGCAGACGAAAGCAAAGAAGAGGCAGCAGCACTGGCGGCGCGTTTCGTAGAGGTCGGCTTCACCTTAATGGCTACCAATGGAACCGCTGATTACTTTGAAGAAAAAGGCCTGCAAGTGACACGAGTTGCTAAAATCTCTGATCAACAAGCAGAAGAAACGGTTGTTGATTTGATCCGTAAAGGAACGACCCAAGTAGTAGTCAATACCATGGACAAAGATCGCCAAAATGCAACGGAAGACGGATTTATCATTCGCCGAGAAGCAGTGGAGCATGGTGTACCGACCTTTACTTCTCTTGATACAGCGGATGCAATTCTAAAAGTGATGGAATCCCGCAGTTTTTCAACAAAAGCAATTTAACGCAGATAAAGGAGTTTTTTGATGAAGCAAGAAATCATGACCATCAGCAAACAGCGTCAACTGGCACCACGGATTTTTGAAATGACATTGACTGGTGAATTAGTCAATGAGATGAGGACCCCAGGGCAGTTTCTGCACCTGCGGGTTCCTCAAAATGCCTTTCTTCTTCGCCGACCGATCAGTATCAATCATATCGATGCTGAGAAAAAAGAATGCCGAATCATTTACCGGGTCGAAGGAGATGGCACACGAATTTTTTCAGAAATGACCGTTGGTGATCCAATCGATGTGATGGGGCCGTTAGGAAATGGGTTTCGCTATCATCATTTAAATCAAGGGGACACTGCATTTATCGTAGGTGGCGGTATCGGTGTACCGCCGCTCTATGAATTATCGAAACGTCTGACCCAACAAGGCGTCCACGTCATTCACTTTTTGGGCTTTGCCAGCAAAGACGTCATGTATTATGAAGAGGAATTTCGTGCACTAGGAGACACGAGGATTGCTACCGATGATGGCAGCGCTGGTTTACAAGGAAATGTTGGCAACCTGTTGTTAGCTGCAGAGCAAACACCTGCGGCGGTCTTTGCCTGCGGAAATAACGGTCTTTTAAAAACCACCGCCCAGCTTTTCGAAGACCTTTCAGATGTTCAATTATCCATGGAAGCGCGAATGGCTTGCGGGATGGGTGCCTGTTATGCCTGTGTTTGCCATACGAAAGATGACGAACAAGGTACAAAAAGTGTCAAAGTTTGTGACGAAGGGCCTGTATTTCAGGCGAGAAAGGTGGTCATTTAATGTCGATCAACGTCGAGCTACCCGGATTGAGTCTAAAAAATCCGATCATGCCTGCCAGCGGCTGTTTTGGGTTTGGTGCAGAATATGATAAATATTATGACATCAGTCAATTAGGTGCGGTGATGATCAAAGCGACCACACCTGAACCACGTTTCGGCAATCCAACCCCAAGGGTAGCGGAAACGCCTAGTGGTATGTTAAATGCCATCGGGTTGCAAAATCCTGGGTTAGAAACGGTCATGAATCAAATATTGCCGGACTTAGCTCAAAAACATCCAGAGTTACCGATCATTGCAAACGTTGCTGGTTCGACCGTCGAAGATTACGTTCTTGTGTGTCAGGAAATCAGTCAGGCAGAAAATGTCAAAGCGATCGAACTGAATATCTCTTGCCCTAACGTCAAACATGGCGGTATCACTTTTGGAACCGATCCTGCGGTTGCTGGTGCATTGACTGAAGCGGTCAAAAAAGTCTCGCAAGTGCCGATCTATGTCAAACTTTCGCCGAATGTGACGGATATTGTCCCAATTGCAAAAGCGATCGAAGCAGGCGGCGCCGACGGGTTTACGATGATCAATACGCTTTTGGGCATGCGGATCGATTTAAAAACACGAAAACCGATTTTAGCCAACCAAACCGGGGGCTTGTCTGGTCCATCAATCAAACCAGTGGCGATCCGCCTAATCAAACAAGTGGCGCAAGTTTCTCAATTACCAATTATTGGCATGGGGGGCGTGATGTCAGTGGATGATGTACTTGAAATGTATCTGGCAGGTGCAAGTGCAGTTGCAGTAGGAACTGCAAACTTTACCGATCCTTACATTTGCCCAAAATTGATTGAAGAATTGCCTATCCGAATGGCAGAATTAGGGATCACTTCTTTGGAACAGTTGATAAAAGAAGTGAGAGAGGAGCACGTGTGATGAGTGAACGACCAATTATTGCCTTAGATTTCCCCAACAAACAGGCTATTGAAACATTTTTAGCGCAATTTCCTGCGGGAGAAAAATTATTTGTAAAAGTTGGAATGGAGATTTTCTACCAAGAAGGACCAGCGATCGTCACTTGGTTGAAATCCTTTGGCCATGACATTTTTTTAGATTTAAAATTACATGATATCCCTAATACTGTTGGACGAGCAATGGAGCGCTTAGCTTCTTTAGGTGTTGCTTTGACGAATGTTCATGCAGCCGGCGGGATTGAAATGATGACTGCTGCTAAAAAAGGTCTGCAACAAGGAACCCCCGCTGGAGACAAAGTCCCTGATTTGATTGCAGTTACCCAATTGACCTCCACTAGTGAGGCACAAATGCATCATGATCAGCAGATCATGACGTCACTGCAAGAAAGTGTTATCCATTACGCCACTTGTGCCCAAAAAGCTGGATTAGACGGTGTTGTTTGCTCCGCACACGAAGCAAAACAGATCAAGCAAAGAACAACCGATGCCTTCATACGCTTGACGCCTGGTATCCGACCAGCTGGCAGTGAAGTTGGCGATCAAAAACGGATCATGACACCTGCACAAGCTCGCAATGCGGGGGCTACCATGATCGTTGTGGGACGTCCAATCACCCAGTCTAAGACACCGTATGAAAGTTATCTGCAAATAAAACAAGAATGGAAGGAAGCTAGCCAATGAAAGAACAATCCAATCAAATTGCCAAAGATCTTTTAGACATCGAGGCGATTTTTTTACGACCGAATGAACCATTTACTTGGGCAAGCGGCATCAAAAGCCCTATTTACTGCGACAATCGAATCACTATGAGTTATCCTCATGTACGTAGCGCCATTGCGAAAGGCTTAGCTGCAGTCATCAAAACGACTTATCCCGAAGCAGAAGTGATTGCAGGGACCGCAACAGCCGGGATTCCCCATGCTGCTTGGGTCGCTGAATTGTTAGATTTGCCAATGGTTTATATTCGCAGCAAAGCAAAAGAACATGGCAAAGGCAATCAAATTGAAGGTCGTATTCAGCCAAATCAAAAAATGGTCGTCATTGAAGATTTATTGTCAACAGGTGGCAGTGTCTTAGAAGCTTGTGAAGCAGCCAAAAGAGAAGGAGCCGACGTATTAGGCGTCGCTGCGATCTTTACTTACGAGCTGCCTCAAGTCCAAGAGAATTTTGACCAAGCAGGTCTATCCTATGTGACTTTGACAAACTATACAGCGTTGATCGAGTCGGCTTTAGAAACGGGTGCTATTCAAGAGTCTGATGTTGCCCTGTTACAAGAGTGGCGAAAAGATCCTGCTGCTTGGTTGAGTGAATAAGGAATTGAAATAAGAAACGGATATGTGAGGGAATGACCAAGCATATTCGTTTTATTTTCACCTATTTTCTGATAGCATTGGGAGAAAGTTTTTTTGATAGGAAGGGCTATTCCTTGCTGTCAACTTGAATTAGGAGGCTGTTTTTTTGAAAAGAAATATGGATGTTCCCTGGAGTTATTCCGGAGACAATGGACCTGAACATTGGCACACTTTGTGCGATTGGTATGCACAAGGCGCCGAATTTCCTTACCAATCCCCAATTGCTTTAGTTCACGATGAAACCGAAGAACCTATCGATCAGGACTTGGCTTTTCACTATAAACGAGAGCGGTTCACGGAAAAAGAATTCAAAAATACGATTCACTTCGTTCCATATAACAAAGAAAGTTATGTCACATTTAAAGGGATCAACTACTATTTGACGGATATTCATTTCCACATGCCGTCTGAACATATTATCGATGATGAACAGCAAGAATTAGAGTTTCATCTCGTCCATATGAATGAGGACGGAGAAAACTTGGTTGTGGGCATCTTATTCAAATTGACGGATAAGCTCAACTGGATCTGCAATCAGCAAGACGACAGCATCTGGGACTTTGAAAACCATACGCAATGGTTTGATCCGACTATGTTCTTACCAGAACGCACCCACCATTTCCATTATGTGGGTTCGTTGACGACACCGCCAACCAAAGGGCCAATCAATTGGTTCGTCTTTGACTGGATCGGGGAGATGAGCCGCCGCTTCATTTTGGAATTCCGGGAAGAAGTGTTAGAAAACAATAATCGCCCATTACAAGACCGCAAAGATCGGCCTATTTATTTCTATTAATTTATAAAAATAGATCCTTTTACGTAGTGTTTATCACTGACTTCATTTGATGGTCAGTATAGAAACCACTTCGTAAGGGTAATCTATAAAAATGATGTTAGAATTTTTAGAATGTCATTGACTAGAAAAAGACGAAAACTCTTCGTCTTTTTTTATTTTTATATTCTAGGACCATGAAGTCTATGCTAAAATATTAAATAAGCTGATTCTCGGCAGTTAATGCATTGTGAAAATAAATACAAATATAGTTTTTTTTTAGAAAAAGAGCAGACACGGTAAAGCTTTTTTGGC
The DNA here is from genome assembly GCF_050498765.1 of Enterococcus sp. DIV1096b. Classification (NCBI taxonomy): domain Bacteria; kingdom Bacillati; phylum Bacillota; class Bacilli; order Lactobacillales; family Enterococcaceae; genus Enterococcus; species Enterococcus sp. DIV1096b. The sequence goes on from NZ_JBMHEK010000001.1 coordinate 1,747,669, forward strand.
TGAGTATTTTATAGTGAAAGAAAGGAAATCCATATGCATGCATGGGAAGCAATCCAAAAATCCATCGATTTTATCGAAGACAATCTTGCTGAGTCGCTAGAGATCGAAACGTTAGCACAAGTCGCATCGCTTTCTGTATTTTATTATCAACGCTTATTTACTCGCTTAGTTAAAATTTCTGTTAGGGAATATATAAAACTGCGTCGTCTGGCCAGAGCCGCTGTTTTATTAAAAGACAGAAAAAGTCGAGTCATTGAGGTCGCTTTTGAGGTTGGTTTTAGCAGCCATGCAGTATTTTCAAGAACCTTTAAGACCGTTTATGGACTTTCACCTTCTCTTTACCAAAAAGCTCCGATCGGCTTGCAAAATTTTGATAAGCCGGATCTATCTTTAGGGTATATTGTCACAGAAGAAGGCAATCCATTGATCAGCGAAGGAGTCGTTTTGGAGATTCAGAAGAAGCGAAATCAGCAACCGTTGGTTTTTTGTGGCGTTGTTGGTTACTATCCATTTAAGTATGGAAAAATGCTGGGCCAACGAACAGGGATTGATCCGATTGATGATATTTGGCATGATTTTTATCAAAAGACTGCCAATCAGCCTCGCACCGATCATTGCCTGATCGGTGTTTCATTTCCGGGAGATGCGCCTGAAGGCTATTCAAGTTATTTTGTTGGTCAAATATCTGATGGTTCGCAATTTCTCAACTGCACTGAATGGACTTTACCAGAACGTGAGTATATTGTTTGCAGTTTTGATACGGTCTCAGAGCAACTGATCATCAATATGGGAAAGGCGATGCGTTATACCCGTTTTTGGCTCAAGAAAAATGGCTGGATTGCTGAGAATTTTTTTCCTGAGCTTTATCGAAAAGGGGAAAATCATGTGGTTCATGTCGAATTATGGATTCCTTTTAAAAAAAGAATTAAGATGCAAGGAGGAACAGAATAATGACTCACCAGTATGAAGAAGGAATAAAGCTGCTTGAAGAAAAATTCGGACATTTTAAAGACAATGTGATTGCCCTTGCGACGACAGCTTGTGACAAAACTGTAGAGGGACACATACAACCAGTCGTTCGAGAAGTTGATGCTTTTTATGAAGAGGGCGTTTTTTACGTGTCGACACACGAGCAATCCAATAAAATCAAGCAAATCAAAAAGAACCCAGCAGTTTCCATTGCCGTTAGCGGTGAATGGTTTACTGTGGTCGGTCAAGGGGAGAATTTAGGTTGGGTGCTAGACCCTAAAAATGCAGAATTAAGAAGCAAAATTCGCAAAGCCTTTGTCTGGTACGACGAAGTCAACAATGAGAATGATAAAGGCTGTTGCTTTCTAGCAATCCATTTGACCAAAGGAACGTTGAATATCAATCATTGGGAAAAGCTGTATCATTTTGATTTCGAGAAGAAAGTCACTATGGAGGATGGCGGTATTTATTAGCTAGCAGAAGCTACTTTCTCACGGTGATTTTCGAATGCCATTCTATCGGATCTAGCAGATACGTCGATGGCTAAATTCTGAGAAGGCTTGCCTTTTGTATTTCAAGCTAAGCAAAATTGTCGCTGGAAGAGCAGTAGATAGAAGGAAAAAGCATAAAAACCGATCACAAGCGCGTGTAGTTTCGCAGTGCTTTTGTGGTCGGTTCTTTTATTGATTACACTATGTTTTTTTGATCCGAATAGACTGAGGAGCAGCTAGGACTGTTTTAATCTCAAAATTCCCTCATCAGGTGTCACAAAAAGCGTTTTTTGATTCTCATAAATGACGAATCCAGGTTTGGCACCATTCGGTTTCCGAATATGTTTGACTTGCACGTAGTCCACCGGTACTTGGGCAGATTGACGATATTTTGAGAAATATGCGGCAAGCTCTGCAGCTTCCATTAAGGTTGTCTCACTAGGATCATCCGAACGAATGATGACATGAGAGCCAGGAATATTTTTGGTATGCAGCCAGATATCACTCTTACGAGCTGTTTTTAAAGTCAGTTGGTCATTTTGTAAATTGTTTTTTCCAACGAAAATTTCTGTTCCGTCTGAAGAAAGAAATCGTTCTGGTTGCGAAGGAGCGGCTTTTTTACGCTGTTTCGTCCGATTTTTGACATAGCCTTGTGCAATCAGTTCTTCCCGAATAACCGCCAGATCCATTGGAGAGGCGATTTCTAATTGAGCTAACACGGATTCGAGATACGCGATTTCTTCTTTCGTTTCGGCAATCTGCTGATGGACCAGTTTGACTGCATTTTTTAATTTCTGATAACGTTGAAAATATTTCTGAGCATTTTGATTGGGAGAAAGAGCGGGATCTAATTTGATCGTCAAAAGCCGATTCTCATCATAGTAATTTTCCAAATCAACTGAAGCAGCACCACGGGGGACTTGATTCATAAAAGTCGTCAAAAGCTCACCTTTTTGACGGAATTCTTCGGCGTTTTCTGAATCGATTAACGTTTGTTGGCGTTTCTTTAACTTCAATTGGTTGCGTTTCAGTTCATTCTCAATCTTCTTTAGTAATTCGCCACCTTGTTGTTTGACCCGATCTCTTTCCGCCTTGTCGTGATAAAACGCATCTAAAAGCTCGCTCAGACTCTGATAAGAGGTGACAGTGGTGGTCGCATCGATCAATGATGGATAGGGAATTGGTGTAAAATGTTCCTTTTTCTCTGACTGGAGATAACTTGGTGCTAGCTCCTGGGTAAGCTCTGTAAAGAAAGCATCCCACTGACGCAGTTTTTCATTGGGATTGGCATTGATTCGAGCGATTAATTCTTCTGCTGTATCGCGGCCTAAGCCTTGGAATCGTTGTTGAAGTTCTTTTGCCGTCAAGGGATCGATGGTCGATAATTCTTCAAAAATTTTGGTGCGAGAGGCTGTAAAAGGATTAAGTGTTGTTTGCTTTGGTGGTGCAATATAAGTAGCACCCGGTAATAAAGTACGATACGTATTTTGTGAATGACCAATGTGTTTGATTGTATCGACAATTTTTCCGCTCGTCTTATTCATTAATAGAATCGTGCTGTGACGGCCCATCAATTCGACAATCAAGACGAGGGATTGTAAATCACCTAATTCATCTCGTCGAGTAAAATGAAAATGGATCACACGGTCATTGTCGATTTGTTCGATTGATTCTAAGATCGCCCCTTCTAAATATTTCCGTAGCATCATCAAGAAATTCGGTGGGGTTTCTGGATTGCTATAGGCGATCGTTGTGCATTGCACACGAGCATAGGTGGGATGTGCGGATAGCAAAAGTTTATGATTTTTCCCTTGGGCACGGATCACAAATACGACCTCATTTTCATAAGGTTGATGAATTTTGTTCACACGTCCACTGGTTAATTGATTTTGTAATTCTTTGACCATTAAATGGGTAAAAACACCATCAAAAGACATATTGTTTCCCTCTTTTCTTATAAGGATAGTTTGACTGAGGGATTGATCCTTCCAATGTCAAATATTCCTATCTATTATACCGAAGAATCCAAAGAAAAGCCATGGCAGCTAGCTTTCCTTTTTCTTGTTAGGTTGGTGATCGGTGGTTTGCAGTGCACGCTCAATTTCTTTGTTCAAGAAATAAGAGATGACTGTTCGAATAATAACGACTGCAGCTAGACGTACGATGTCTTCGAAAGTAGGGTGGATGATCGTCTCAATAATATCTGCTGCAATCAAGATCTCAAGACCTAATAAGACATAACTCCCTAAATAATTGCGGATAAAATTATTCTCTCTGGCTGCCACCAAACGGTCCTTTTCTGTTAATTCGTAGCGCACGAAATCAATGCCTGCGATCAATACACCCCAAACGATGACGAAAATGGAGAGAAAGTTTAAACAGACAACAATGAAATCGAAGATTGGGTTGGCTCCAGTCATCAAAGAACTAGCTAGATTATGCATAATGACTCCTTTACCGTTTTCTTTTATCTTACCGAATTATCGAAGAAATGTGAAGTTTCTTGACGTTCTAGAAGGGAATTGATAGTATGAATTAATAGTAGGATTTTTAAAAAAGGTGGGCAAATTATGGAACAAGTTAGGAACTTTGTTCATTACACGAAAGAAAAAACAGTGGAAAGCTGGCAGGCTTTGTTAGATGATCTATACCGAGATCAGAAAAAAACGATTTTCACGCTGATCGGAGGCATTCTTTTCGCGCTGGTTTTTGCAGGCTTGATCGTTTTTTCTCAAAATCGCATCAACGCCTCTTTAGTGGATCGAATCGCTTTCGACAAGTTACCTTCGGAAAAAGTACAGCCATTACCATATTTGACAGCTGATAAGACGATTCGAGAAACAAGAGCGATTTCTGTGATGTACAGTAAACCAAATGGCCCACAGCTGGATCAAGTGTTTGATCTGATCCAAGCACAGGAAGACGAAATGAATCGAACATTTTTTTATTATCCGATCGTCTATGACGTGGCATTTTTCTCCAATGAATATGACATTGATCCTGATAAAGTGACCTTTGTCTTCTATGAAGAAGGAGTCGAGAAAAATCGCTTTACTTTTGATTCATTTGAGCAGCCAACGACGGAATTCATCCCAGAATTGAATCGTTTACCCATGTGGACGATTCGTTCTTCTGCCAATGATTGATAAAAAAATCTGACAATTTGACAGAAAATTGTTGACGTTTTTTTATCAATAGGCTAAACTGAATTCAATCAAGAAAGAAAACAAGTTGAGAAGGAGGAACAATCATGAAACTATTTATTCCATTGCAAGTGAAATCATGGCAAAACTGGCGTAGATAGTTGTATTGATGGGACCTCATTCCATAGATACAACTTTTTAGAGAACCTTCTAAAGTGCTGTATCTATGCTGGTAGTTGAATTTATCGCCGCATAGGACAACCTTCTATGCGGCTTTTGCTTACTTGCAATTGCCGTCACATAGGCAGTTGCTTTTTTTGTTCTCAAAAACCGTAAAAACGAAAACACGAAAAACGTAAGCAGAAAAAGGAGAATGAAAAATGAAAAACAAGGGATTAATTGCATCGGTTGCCGTTATTTTATTATTTTTAGGAGCGACCTTTGTCTATCAGTTAGGAATGAGAAGTGGGACCAATCAAGCCAGTGAGACTTCGGAACCAGTAGAAAAAGCTGAAAAAACAGTTGGGATCCTGCAGTTTGTCAGTCATGAAGCGTTAGATGCGATCACCGAGGGGATCAAAGAAGGCCTTAAAGAATCAGGCTATACCGAAGGGGACAACTTGACGATCGAATTCCAAAACGGCCAAGCGGATCAAAGTAAATTGGCAACGATGAGTCAGCAGCTGCTAAATAAAGATGCCGACGTTTTGGTTGGGGTAGCAACACCCGCAGCACAAGCGTTGGCGAATGTCACTCAGGATGTACCAATCGTTTTAGGAGCGGTCACTGATCCAGTTGGGGCAAATCTCGTGGCAGATATGGATCAACCCGGCGGAAATATCACTGGTGTTTCAGATAAAGCACCCGTCGCTGCGCAAATCAAACTAGCAAAAGATTTGCTACCGGAGGCAAAAACAGTCGGCATTTTGTATTCTTCGACCGAAGACAATTCGAAATACCAAGTGGCAGAAGCAGAAGCTGCTGCCGAAGAAAATGGCTTGACCAGCAAATCGTATGCCGTTCCTTCAAGTAACGAAATTGCTCAAATGGTGCAAGTGATGGCACGAGAAGTCGACTTTATCTATATTCCGTTAGATAATACGATTGCAAACGCAATGCAGACGGTAGTACAAGAAGCCAATAAATCAAAAACGCCCATCATCACGTCTGTTGATACGATGGTGGAACAAGGCGGCTTAGCAACGGTTGGGCAAGATCAATTTACGATTGGGGTCGAAACTGGGAAGATGGTGGCAGCAATTCTTGACGGGACGGCCGAACCTGCGACAACGCCGATCTATACATTCAGCGATGGCGAAACGATCATTAATGAAACACAAGCGCAGTTATTGGGAATCACTATCCCAGAAAACCTCAAAGACGAGGCAAAATTGATTACAACGACACCGGAAAGTGAAGCAAGTGATGAGTAACAATTAGGAACAGCAATCACCTGCGATCACCGAGAGAGTCTTGAAAGAGAAAACTTGTAAGAATATGGAGGAAGAATGATGATTGTTTCAGCAATAGGGCAAGGGCTACTTTGGGGAATCCTGGGATTAGGGATTTTTATGACCTATCGTATTTTGAATTTCCCGGATATGACGACGGAAGGGTCCTTTCCGTTAGGCGGTGCTGTCTGTGTGACAGCGATCACCCATGGGGTGTCGCCCGTCTTAGCGACTTTGTTAGGAGTATTGGCTGGGATGTGTGCGGGCTGTGTGACAGGACTTCTTTATACAAAAGGCAAAATTCCCGTGATTTTAGCAGGTATTTTGGTGATGTCTTCATTGAACTCGGTCATGCTGTTTGTGATGCGCTCACCAAACCTCTCTTTATTAAACCAACCGAAAATTCAAGATTTTTTTACTAGAATGAATTTACCGAATTATTATGATACGGTGATTATCGGATTGATCATGGTCTTGTTGATTGGGGGCGTCTTGGTTTACTTTTTCCATACCAACTTGGGTCAAGCTTATATTGCTACCGGGGATAATGAACACATGGCCAAGTCAATGGGGATCAATACGGATCGAATGAAAATCATTGGACTGATCGTCTCCAATGGCGTGATCGCACTCTCAGGCGCATTGATCGCTCAAAACGACGGCTACGCCGACATAAGCAAGGGAATCGGTGTGATCGTTATCGGACTGGCGTCAATCATCATTGGTGAGGTATTATATGGTGAATTGACCTTGCTGGAACGTCTGATCGCTATCGTGATCGGCAGCATTATCTACCAATTATTGATCCTATTTGTGATCAAAGCTGGATTTGATACGACTTACTTGAAGATCTTCTCTGCAATCGTCTTGACGATCTGCCTGTTGATCCCTCAATTTAAACAAGCCTTGCATCTACGCACTGGTTTTGAAACGGAGGATGAATAATGTTAGCCTTAAAAAAAGCCTTTAAAGTTGTCGGCAACGGACCGAATGAGAAAAAAGTGCTCTTGAATAAAATCGATCTTTCTTTAAAACCAGGAGAATTTGTCACGGTCGTCGGAGGAAATGGCGCCGGCAAAAGTACGTTATTCAACTGCATCTCAGGCACCATGCCCTTGACGAGTGGGCAAGTGATGATCGATGATCAAAACGTGACCGCACTTTCGGAAGAAAAACGCGCCCGCTTTTTGGCACGTGTCTTCCAAGACCCGAAAATGGGGACGGCTCCACGTATGACAGTGGCAGAAAATCTGCTGTTAGCACAAAAAAGAGGGCAAAAACGGTCACTTGGTCTTCGACAACTCCAAGGACAAAGGGAAATGTTCTTTGCGCTTTGTAAAGAAATCGGCAACGGGTTGGAAAATCATTTGGATACGCCAACGGGCAGTTTATCTGGTGGTCAACGACAGGCACTAAGTTTATTGATGGCAACGATTCAAACACCAAAACTGTTGTTGCTAGATGAACATACGGCTGCGTTAGACCCAAAGACCTCCAAACAGCTGATGCAAATCACTGCAAGACGCGTGGAAGAACAAAACCTAACTTGTCTCATGATCACCCATCGGATGGAAGATGCATTAAAATACGGAGACCGCCTGATCCTGCTCAGAAAAGGGGAAATCGTCAAGGATCTTTCAGCAGATGAAAAAGCTCGCTTAAGTTTACCAGAACTGTTACTGTTCTTTGAAGACGACTTATAAACCCTTGATAGAACAGTGTTTTCGAAAAATATAATCAAATAAATGAAAAAAATAAGAAAAAATCATTGACATCTTTCAAAGTTAAACCTATACTTAGGTCAATCTTACATCAGTTTGGAGCGAAGGACTATGCAAAAATTATTGCTAACGAACCCCACACAACTGAATAAATATTACTTTAGCTATTTTAGATAGGTTTGTATTCATGAAGGCATGGATACAAACGCTAAGTTTGTATCTATGATGGCTAGAGCATTTCGTAATGAATTCGCAGCCACGTAGATCGTAAAATCTATAGTGGCTATTTTTTATATTCACATATCGGCGCTGTCGCTATGTAATGTTTGAAGGTGTTCACTGTAGATTCTTAAATTTACGGTGGACATCTTTTTTTGTTGAAAGGAATGAACCAGATGAAACAAATGATAACCGGTCACACACGGTTGGCGGCACTATTTGCCAAACCAGCCAAACACAGCATCTCTCCAGCGATGCACAATCTTTCTTTTGAAGAACAAGGGATCGACGCCGTGTATCTGGCCTTTGATGTTGAGCCGGATGATTTAGCCGCTAGTATCCAAAGCATCCGTCAGTTGGATCTCTTAGGTGTCAATCTATCAATGCCCCATAAAATGGCAGCAGTACCGTTGATGGATGAATGCTCACCAGCAGCCGAGCTGATCGGCGCAATCAATACAATCGTCAATCAAGAGGGGCGATTGATTGGGCACAATACAGATGGTATCGGCTTTATGCGCGCACTTGAAGACATTCAAGTGTCGATCATTGGAAAAACGATGACTGTGATCGGTGCAGGTGGAGCAGCGACAGCAATCATTAGTCAAGCTGCACTAGATGGTGTCAAAACAATCCGTGTCTTTAACCGCAAGGATGAGTTTTATCCAATCATCCAGGAAAAATTGACACAGATTGCAGAAAAGACCGCCTCTGAGATCACATTAACGGATTTAGAAGATCAGACGGCTCTAAAAACAGCCATCGATCAAAGCAGTCTTTTAGTTAATGCTACTGGCGTGGGGATGAAGCCGAATGATACGGTAAGTCCTCTAAAAGACAAAACACTCTTGCGGGAATCATTAGCTGTCTATGATGTCATCTATAATCCAAGAGAAACGCAGCTTTTGAAAGATGCGAAAGCAGTCGGTGCCAAAACTGCAAACGGCTTAAGCATGTTGCTGTATCAAGGTGCAGCTGCATTTAAACTTTGGACAGGCCAAGAAATGCCTGTTGAAAAAGTAAAAGCACTTATTGAATCCATGTAAAAAATAAAAAAATTAGAAAAAACGAAAGTAGGAAGAAAAAATGATCGTAATTATGAAACCAGGCGCTACGCCAGAACAAGTTGAAGTTGTTGTAACTAGAATCAAAAAAGAAGGCTTAGATGTTCAAGTCAACCAAGGAAAAGAACAGGTCGTTATCGGGTTAAAAGGGGATACACGCCGCATCCAAGATGTTGCTTTTCGCAGCTACGAAGGTGTCGAAGATGCCATTCGGATCTCAAATACTTACAAATTGACCTCTCGTGAGTTCCATCCGCAAGATACGGTTGTGGATGTAGATGGTGTGAAAATCGGTGACGGCAACTTTGTTACGATGGCTGGTCCATGTTCGATTGAAGGCTTAGACCAAATTCGTGAATGTGCCCGAATCGCCAAAGCTGGTGGTGCACAAATCTTACGTGGTGGTGCCTTCAAACCCCGCACGTCGCCTTACGCATTCCAAGGGCTTGAAGAAGAAGGGCTAAAATACATTCGCCAAGCAGCTGATGAAACTGGCATGAAAGTCATCACAGAAGTCATGGACGAAGGACATATCGATATGGTGGCGGAATACAGTGATATTTTGCAGATTGGTGCTCGGAACATGCAAAACTTCAAATTGCTAGCTGCCGTTGGAAAAACTGGGAAACCAATTGGCCTTAAACGAGGCATCTCAGGCACGATCGACGAATGGTTGAATGCAGCGGAATACATCGCTGTTCAAGATAAAAGTGAAGTGATTTTCATTGAACGTGGGATCCGAACTTACGAAACAGCAACCCGTAATACCTTTGATCTAAGTGCAGTACCAATCATCAAAAAACTGAGCCACTTCCCAATCATCGTTGATCCTAGTCATGGAACAGGTATTTGGGATCTTGTACCACCAATGGCAAGAGCGGGTGTTGCTGCTGGCGCCGATGGGATGATCGTTGAGATCCATCCAGATCCAGCCAATGCTTGGTCTGATGGCCCTCAATCACTTAATGAAAAAACGTACATGAACATGATGAAAGAAGTCCATATCATGGAAAAAGCGATGAAAGAAATCAAAGCGTTGCAAGACTAAGCGTGAAGACAACCAATAAAAGAGGTGCAAAAATCAATGTTACACATTCACTTAGAAGACCATTCCTATGATATCCTCATTAAACGAGGGTCGTTTCAAAAAGTTGGAACTTGGGTACAACAGTTGTGGGACAAACAGCGCATTGCCGTCATTACAGACAGCAATGTCGCACCCCTGTATGGCGGACAAATCGTTGATTCCTTAACCGCTGCCGGGTTTGAGGCAACACTGTTAGTCGTACCAGCCGGCGAAAAAAGCAAATCACTAGAGCAAGCAGCTAGTTTATATGATGGTCTTGCCCAATTCGGAATGACCAGAAGCGATGGGATCATTGCCCTTGGTGGCGGTGTGATCGGTGATCTCGGAGGATTTGTTGCTTCTACGTATATGCGCGGCATTGATTTCTTGCAGATTCCGACGACGTTATTGGCACAGGTCGATTCAAGTATCGGCGGGAAAACAGCTGTAAATACTGGCAGTGCCAAAAATCTCGTTGGCACGTTTGCCCAACCAACCGGTGTGATGATCGATCCAGATTTACTTGAAAGTTTACCGCTTAAACGCGTCCAAGAAGGCATTGCTGAAATCATCAAGTCAGCCGCTATTGCAGATCCTGAACTTTGGCAAACGTTAGCAGGTTTGAAAGATGAAGCCGATTTGTTGGCCCACGCTGAAAATGTGATCACAGCTTCTTTAAAGGTTAAACAAAAAGTAGTGGAAGAAGACCCCTTTGATCATGGTAGTCGTCTGACACTGAACTTCGGTCATACGATCGGTCATGGCTTAGAAAGAACGGCTGCTTTTGAGACTAGTCACGGAGAAGGCGTTGCGATGGGGATGATTATGATTACCCGACATGCAGAAGCCACCGGATTAACACCAAAAGGTACGACCCAGCAGCTTACAGAAATGGTTGAGAAGTTTCACTTGCCGATTACACCAAGGGAAATAGATAAAGAGCAATTATACCAAGCAATCACTCATGATAAAAAAGCCCGCGGGCAACAATTGAAGATTATTCTATTAGAAGCGATCGGACAGGCGAAAATCGTGACGATCCCGACTGAAAAAATCAAAGACTACCTAGTATAAGAAAGGAAGGTAACGGATCATGCGTTATATTACAGCAGGCGAATCACATGGACCAGAGTTGACCGCCATTATCGAAGGGTTACCGGCAGGATTGCCATTAACAGCAGAAGACATCAATTTTGAATTAGCGAGACGACAAACCGGCTATGGTCGTGGGGGACGGATGTTGATTGAAAAAGACCAAGTCCGTATCACTTCCGGTATCCGTCATGGAAAAACATTAGGCTCTCCTGTGACTTTAGTGGTCGAGAACAAAGATTGGAAAAATTGGACCAAGGTCATGGCAATCGAAGAGGTACCAGAAAAAGACCGCAAACTACGACGAGTGGCACGACCAAGACCTGGTCATGCTGACTTGGTCGGCGGTATGAAATACCACCATCAAGATCTACGAAACGTCCTGGAACGTTCATCTGCCCGGGAAACGACTATGCGGGTAGCCATCGGCGCAATCGCGAAGAAAATTTTGAAGGAGCTTGGCATCGATGTGGCAGGTCATGTAACGATGTTAGGCGGCATCAAAGTAGAAATTCCAGAAGGGTTGACCGTTAAAGAAATCGCAAAACGTTCTGAAGCTTCAGAAGTAAGGGTGTTAGATCCGTCAGTCGAAGAAGAAATCAAGCAGTTGATCGATCAAACGAAGAAAAATGGTGATACGATCGGCGGCGTAGTGGAAGTGCTTGTTGGCGGCGTTCCTGCTGGTCTTGGCAGTTACGTGCAATGGGACAAAAAACTTGATGCGAAGATTGCCCAAGCCGTGGTCAGTATCAACGCCTTTAAAGGTGCTGAGTTCGGTGTTGGCTTTGAGGCAGGTGTTTTACCGGGTTCAAAAGTCATGGATGAGATTTTATGGGACGAACAACGGGGCTACACCCGTCGCAGCAACAACCTAGGTGGTTTTGAAGGCGGCATGACGAACGGGGAACCAATTGTGGTTCGCGGGGTTATGAAGCCGATCCCGACCTTGTACAAGCCGTTGCAAAGTGTTGATATCGACAGCAAAGAACCGTATAAAGCAAGCGTCGAACGCTCAGATAGCACCGCTGTACCAGCAGCTAGTGTTGTTTGTGAGAGTGTGGTGGCAACAGTGGTGGCCAATGAACTATTAGAAAAGTTTCCAAGTGATTCTTTCGAAGAATTGACCGCATCTGTTCAGGCGTATCGAGAATACTTGTTAACCTACTGATTAAAGAAACAGCAAAAAATTCCAGTAGAAATGAGGATTCTTTTCATGAGCCAAAATATCTTCGTCGCCGGTCTAGGATTGATCGGCGCTTCCTTAGCAACATGTATCAAAAAGGCACATCCGCAAGTGCATTTGATGGGGTGGGATTGTCAGGAAACTAATGAGATCGCATTAGCAACAAATTTAGTAGACGAAGTGCCCCCTTCATTTTCTGAAGGTGCTGTCCGTGCCGACGTGATTTTGTTGGCATTGCCGGTAGAGATCACCAAAAACTATCTTGCCGAACTGGGGGCACTTTCATTAAAGCCTTCGGTGCTAGTAACAGACACCGGCAGTACCAAAGCGGAAATCACGCAATTTGCCGAGTCCTTTTCCTTTGATTTTATTGGGGGCCATCCGATGGCTGGCTCTCATAAATCAGGGATCACAGCAGCCGATGAGAACCTTTTCGAGAATGCTTACTATATCTTCACACCGACGAAAAGTCAGCGGGTGGAAGAACTACAAGAGCTTTTTCGCGGCACTAGAGCCAAATATGTGGCACTTGCTCCCCAAGAGCATGATCAAATCACAGGGATGTTGAGCCATCTGCCTCATATTATTGCTTCGGGATTAGTCAATCAGGCAGATGCCTTCAACCACGAACACCCTAGAGCACAGCAACTTGCAGCAGGCGGTTTTCGCGATATCACTCGCATTGCTTCTTCAGATCCTCGTATGTGGACCGATATCTTATTGAGTAATCGACAGGAGCTGCTGCAGCTGATCGATGAGTGGCAAAAACAAATGACGACCATGGCTCACTGGTTGCAGAAAAAAGACGAACGGGCGATCTTTCGGTTTTTTGAATCCGCGAAGGAAACACGGGATCAATTGCCGGTTCATCAAAATGGGGCGATCCCAGCATTCTATGATCTATTCATCGATGTACCGGATCATCCCGGCGTTGTCGCTGAAGTGACGGGGCTATTGAGCGAACATCAGCTCTCTTTGATCAACTTGAAAATTCTTGAAACTCGAGAAGATATTATTGGTGTTTTACAGATTTCATTCAAAACGCAAAATGATTTGCTGCAAGCAGAGCAGCTGATTCAAAAAAAGACGACCTATTCATGTCGAAAAAAATAGGAGGCCTTTATGAAACTAAAAAAAGCAACACATCTAAAAGGGACGATAGCAGTCCCTGCTGACAAATCAATCTCGCATCGTAGTATCATGTTTGGGGCGTTAGCCGAAGGGACAACGATTGTCCGTAATTTCTTGCGTGGAGAAGACTGCTATAGCACCCTTCATGCATTTCAATCATTAGGCGTTCCAATCCATGATGACGGTCAGACGATCACGATCGAAGGACAGGGCTTTAATGGCCTTAAGCCTGCCCAAGACCCAATTGATATCGGCAATTCTGGTACAACAATTCGCTTAATGATGGGGATTTTGGCTGGACAGCCATTTACAACCACCTTATTCGGCGATAACTCTTTGAATAAACGTCCGATGAACCGAGTGATGCTGCCATTAAGAGAAATGGGTGCCAATGTGAGAGGGCATGAGCAGACGGAGTTCCCACCGATCACCGTTAATGGTACTGCTTCTTTACAGCCCATCAATTATCAGATGCCCGTAGCAAGTGCCCAAGTAAAATCGGCGCTGATTTTTGCGGCATTGCAAGCACAAGGTACCTCGACGATTATTGAAAAAGAGACAAGTCGCAACCATACCGAAGAAATGATTCGTCAATTCGGTGGTGTCATTACAACACAAGGCAAAACGATCACTGTGACGGGACCTCAAACACTCCAAGGACAAGAAGTAATTGTTCCTGGTGATATTTCCTCCGCTGCTTTTTTCCTAACAGCCGGCGCGATTATGCCAGAAAGTGAGATCGTTTTAAAAAATGTCGGGATCAACCCCACTCGTACAGGAATTCTTGACGTACTAGAGGAGATGGGTGCTTCAATTGCTTTTTCTAATCAAGACGATCAGAATCAATCAGCTGACCTTACCGTTCGAAGTTCTACCTTGCAGGCAGTGACCATCGCTGGCGATATTATCCCACGTTTGATCGATGAATTGCCGATCATTGCGTTGTTAGCCACGCAGGCTCATGGCAAAACGGTGATCAAAGATGCGGAAGAACTAAAAGTAAAAGAAACCAACCGAATTGATGCAACTGCCGAAGAGTTGACAAAACTTGGAGCGGACATCACTCCCACCGAGGACGGGTTGATCATCAACGGTCCAACCCCTTTGCATGGCGGACGTGTGTCAAGTCGGGGGGACCATCGCATCGGCATGATGCTGCAAATTGCCGCCTTATTGACAGATGAAGAGGTAGAATTAGAAAAAGCCGAAGCCGTAGCAGTTTCTTATCCTGATTTTTTTGAGGATGTCGCACGTTTGGCTAAAGGAGGAAACAGCGAGTGAAAAAAGTGATATTAATTGGATTTATGGGTGCTGGAAAAACCACGATTGGTCGTCTTTTGGCTGAAGAAACGAAACAGTCTCATGTGGATTTTGATGACTTGATCGTTGCTGAGATCGGCATGACCATTCAAGAATTTTTCGACCAACACGGTGAGGAAGCCTTTCGCAAAATCGAAACGGATATTTTAGCTAAAACTTTGGCAAAGGAACAAATTATTTCCACTGGTGGGGGCATCGTATTAAAAGAAGAAAATCGTCAACTTTTAAAAGAGATGCCGCTCGTCGTGTATTTAAAAACAGATCCCGAGGAGCTGATTCATCGCTTAAAGGCGGATAATGGCAGCATTCGTCCCTTAGTCGTCTCAAAATCACCAGAAGAAATATTGGCTGTTTACCGTCCTCGGATCCCTCTTTATGAAGAAACTGCTTCATTGATCGTTGAAACGACGAACAAAGCACCAGAAGAAATCGTACAGGAAATTTTGATCAAAGCGGGTGCATAAAATGAAGATTGGTTATTTAGGACCGAAAAGTTCCTTTACGCATATAGCTGCGCAAGAAGCTTATCCGGAAAATACCTGTATCCCCTATGGATCGATTCCGCTTTGTATTCAAGCGCTAGCTAACGGCGTGATCGATCGCGCGGTCGTTCCGAACGAGAACTCATTAGAAGGGTCTGTTCATGCCACAATTGATACGCTCTTTCGTCAAAATCAGTTGAGCATCGAACAGGAAGTTATTTTACCGATCAATCATCAATTGTTAGTTTCTCAGCAAACATCAAAAGACAACCGTCCCATCACTAAGATTATTTCTCATCCGCAAGCCTTAGCGCAATGTGCCGACTTCATCGAAGCCCGATTTGCTGGAGCTACTGTTGAGGCGGTTGCTTCCACAACGACTGCAGCAGCCTACGTAGCAAAACATCCAGAAGAAGCAGTTGCGGCGATTGCTTCCAAAGAAGCGGCATTGGCCTATCAATTAACGATCAAAGAAACCAATATTCAAGATGTTGCCTTTAATCAAACCCGTTTTTGGGTTTTGACGAAGAAAGCAGCAAACACCCAGTTACCAGAGCAGACTGCTGAGAAAGCAACGATTTTTGTGACGCTCCCAGCAAACCGACCGGGGATCTTGCACAAAATCTTAGCAACCTTTGGCTGGCGAGAAATTGATTTAAGCAAAATTGAATCGCGGCCTTCAAAAACCACCTTAGGGGAATACTTTTTCGTGATCGATCTGGTGATGGACAAGCCGTGGCAACTGATTGTAAATGCTTTTGAAGAGATTCAGTTGTTGGGTGGTCAAGTCCATCTTCTCGGCGTGTATTCCGTAAATGTTGTTGAGGAAGTGACAAAAAATGACTCAAGTCAAAATAAAATTTAGCCAAGATGAAACCCTTTTAGCAACGTTTCATAAAGAGATCCAAACACAGCACCATCAATGGTACCCAACGATTTTTAAGCCCTTTGATCAGTCAAGATTTGAACAAGCAATCACACAGCAGCTGCAAGAGCCAAGCCACCACTTTTTTATCGCTTGGTTGGCGGACCAGCCTTGTGGCTTTGTGCATCTTCAAGAGGTCTGTTTGCCACAAAATGCGATGATGCATGAACGAAAGTGGCTGGAAATTGCAGCGATCGCTGTTGACCCTCGGTACCAAGGGATGCATATTGGAAAACAATTGTTGGCATTTGCTGAAAACGTTGCGCTGGAAAAAGGCTTCGATGATCTCTCACTAAACTTTTGGTCGGCAAACCAAGTGAAATCATTTTATGAGCAAGCAGGATTTGTGAGCATACGACAAGGTGCATCAAAGCATCTAAGGTAAAATATGAAGAAATTTCCTAGAAAAAGGTTAAAATTTCAGAAAATAGCTTTCTTTCTATAAGGTCTAGGGTATCCTTATAGACAGAGAGCTATTTTTTAGTTGGAGGATCAGAAGCAATGAGCAGGATGGAAAAAAATAAAAAACTGCATGAACGGCTAGAAAAGGAATCCAGTCAGGCAGCCAAAGAAAGTATCTTTGCCCGTCGAGAAGCCAAAAGAAGAAACCAGCGCGTCAGACCGAGTGATTCTACTTTTTCTGCTGATGAGCGAGTAGGAGACATTCCTTATCAAAACACCGAGCATCCTAGGGCAAGCGACTCTCGTGCGGCTCAAAGTTCTCGAGAACAGTCACAAGTAGGAGCAATAAAATCTGAGGGACGAAAAAGCGCGATCCCTCCGCTATCTGCTCAGAGGCCTGCGATGCATCAAAGCCAGGAACAAAGCAAACAAAAACCGTCAAAGCTTAAGAAGACCAAGCAACCCAAACAAAAGAAAAAGCGGAAGCACCCAGTTCTGCGTATTGTGGTTCGGGTACTATTGGTGCTTTTTGCCTATTCATTGATTGCGTTTCTTGTCGGTCAGCAAGTCGCAAGAAGTGACGCTGCTTTTGCTACGACTGATGAAGAGACCTTTAATGGTACGGCCGCTGCAAATGGTGCTCGGAATATATTGCTCATTGGTAGTGATAGTCGTGAAGGAGAAGCTGGACGAGCAGACACTATTATGGTTTTGCAATTAGATGGTCCCAGTAAGCAACCGAAGCTACTTTCCTTTATGCGGGATACTTTAGTTACGATTCCCGGTTATGGCGAAAACAAGATCAATGCGGCTTATGCCTTTGGTGGTGCTGATTTGGTTAGACAAACGTTAGCGGAGAACTTCGGGCTAGAAACCAACTATTATGCAAAAGTTGACTTTCGTTCCTTTGAAAAAGTGATCGACACATTGTTTCCCTCAGGCGTTGCTATCAACGCGGAAAAAGATATGAGTAAAAATCTTGAAGTTGCCATCAAGCAAGGGCAACAACAAATGAATGGGCTTGAGCTGTTGCAATACGCACGCTTTCGGATGGACGAAGAAGGTGACTTCGGTCGTGTAAGACGACAGCAGCAAGTAATGGATGCGATCTTTAGCGAAATGAAAAATCCTTTAGCTATTTTAAAATTGCCTTATGCAGCTGGAAAAGTCTTAGGCTATGCTTCCACCAACCTGCCAATGTCTTTCCTGTTAAAAAATACCTTCTCGATTGCTCGAGGGGCGGGAGGAGTCGACAGCTTGACTGTCCCAGTCGCTGACTCTTGGCAATACGGTTCAAGTGCGAGTGCCGGAAGTGTGTTAGTCGTCAATCTTGAAACCAATCAACAAGCGATCAGGAATTTTCTTAATGAGTAAGCAGAATGAAAAGTTCTGAAAACCATTTGAAAGTAAGTAAATTTATGCTATATTATTAATGACGTTTGAAATTTGTTGAAACGAGGAAAAAGAATGAAATTAGCCGTTGTTACTGACAGTACAGCTTATCTGCCGGAACGGATCAAAAACCATGAAGATTTGTTTATCATACCGATCCCTGTTATTTTAGATGGAAAAGTCTACAATGAGGGCATCGACATTGAAGCTGATGAGTATTACGCTTTGTTGAAAAACAGCAAAGAATTCCCAACCACTTCTCAACCGGTATTAGGAGAAGTGTTAGCCTTATATGAGTCATTGAAAGATCGCGGTTACGACACGATCATTAGTATCCACTTATCAAGCGGTATCTCTGGATTTATCGGAACGCTTTATGGAATTACCGATGAAATCGAAGGCGTTCAAATCATTCCTTACGATTCGAAAATCACAAGTATGCCGATGGGGCACATGGTAGAAACCGCTCTTGATCTGTCAAGTCAAGGCAAAACCGTAGAAGAGATCATTTCCCATCTGGACACTATCAGAGACAATACCTATGCCTATTTGATCGTTGACGACTTGAATAACTTGGTTCGTGGCGGTCGCTTAACCAATGGAGCAGCCTTGATTGGCGGATTATTAAAAATCAAACCGATTTTGACCTTTGATCAAGGAAAAATTGTGCTTTACGAGCGCATTCGTTCCAGCAAAAAAGCATTCAATCGCGCGGAAGATATCATTGGTCAACGGGAGCAAGAAATCGCATTGCCTGTTAAATTTTATGTAATCCACGCCAATAATTTAGAAGTAGCGAAAGAAGAAAAAGCGAAGCTTCAAGCGAAATACCCAAATGCAGAAATTGAGATTGGTCACTTCGGACCAGTTATCGGCACGCATTTAGGGGAAAAAGCCATTGGCATCGCTATTTCAGCGCAATAATTTTTATTTTTTCTATGTTTATTCACGCCATTATCTCCTCAAGACAATGTATGTAAGAATCAGTTAGACGTTCGTCTAGCTGGTTCTTTTTTCTGCTTTTTTGAGATTCGCTTGTAAAAAATCACACAAACTCGTACAATAGGATCAAAATGAAGGACTGGCAAAGGAGGAATTGCTATGAAGTGTTCCTTAAGAAGGTGGCAAATGAGCGATGCGCAAGATTTAGCCCATGCATTAAATAATCAATCCATCCACGATTATTTAATGCATGGGTTGCCATTCCCGTATACGGTCGCAGATGCACAAGCCTATATTCGATCTGTGGAAGAAGCAGAATTTGCCTTTGCAATCACTGTGGATGACCGAGCAGTCGGCAGTATCCGTGCTGTTCGCAAAGAAAATATCCATTATAGAACGGCTGAGATTGGCTACTCTATTGCACAAGAGTACTGGGGAAAAGGTTTGATGACACAAGCCGTTCAACAACTATGTGACTATATATTTACTACTTCAACTATCGTTCGTATTTCTGCTGAATCTTTTGCGAAGAATCATTCCTCTTGTCGTGTGTTGGAAAAGGCAGGTTTTACATTAGAAGGCGTTTTGCGAAAGCATGCGGAGAAAAACCAGCAGCTGTTCGATATGAAGCTCTATGCGTTGATTCGTCAAGAGGAAGACGGGCAGGATGACAACAATCAAAAAGGAGAAACCTATGAATGAACTGCAAAAGTTACCAAATGTAGGTCAAGTTTTAGCGGATCACCTGGTTCGTATCGGCATCAACACCCCTGAACAACTACGCACAAAAACGGCCGAAGAGGTTTTTCTAGCTATCCGCCAACAATGCGATACGGGCGCTTGCTTGCATATGCTCTACGGCATTGAAGGGGCGATCCAAGGCATTCCCAAAGCGCAGCTTGTAAGTGAGAGAAAGCAAGAATTGCGCCTTTTTTTCAATCGATTGAGTTAGTGAAGTTGAAGTAATGCGTCATAAAAAAGCACTTTTTAAGAGCGTTTGTTTTTAGATACTTCTTATCAAGTGCTTTTTTTTACGACTTGTTTCCTCATTCAGCGAAGACACAGTGGTCACATTGGTATTGGTTCCTGAAATCGCCGCAGTCATGGACAGAATCGTTTGCCACTGAAAATCAACTAGACATCTGTCCCTAGCTACTAGAAAAGACCTTTTGCTTGTTCCAAACCAGCTTCCTCATTATACTTACTCTATCTAGTAAATTAGTAATTTACTAAACAAGGAGTGAGAACAATGAAAATACCAGAAAACTTGAAACATAAGCCCGTCATTAAAGTGGAAGACTATGATACTGTTGACGGAAAAAATGCGTTACATACGGATGCAAAAGGCCTTTCCCTCGGATTGGCACAATGGAACGACCGGGGAAAAGTCGATATCTCAGGCAAGGTTTGGCGCCACACAGGTGAAAAATGGTCTCGTCAGTCAGAAGAACTACCGCTCACTAGAATCTTAGATCTAGCAATCTTAGTGGCGCAATCCAGTTTGTATTTTCAAGAGGCTTATCGCCATGAAAAGTTTTACGATCCTGAAAATCCGTTGATCGAGATCATTGGCTTACAAGGAAATCGTATGACCGTTGAAGTAGACACCGAAAATCCTAAGATCGATGAAGACATTTTACTTTTTTATGATTCCTTGCAAAAAGATGGCGAACTTTATGGTGAACGCTTCAAAATCCTAAAGCGGCTTTTGGATGAGCTAGGTTATTAAGAAAAGGAGCAGATTGCCATGACACAAATTCAACCGTCTTTTGTCGTAACGAAAGGACGCGCTTTTAGCAAATTAGAACAAACAATGATTTGGAAAAAACCACAAAGTCATCAGACCAGTGCTGAAGAACTACGAATCGCTTCAGAGATCGCGTTGAATTGGGCGGATCCAGAGATGAAGATTTTCAATGTGTTGCTGGAAGGCGATGCTGGGTCGGGTAAGACTCAGTTGGCAAAGGCACTTTCTGCCGACTTGCAACTGCCCTACACCAAAATCACCTGCTTTGCGGATATGGATAAGTCAGATGTATTTGGTGCTTTATTACCAGTGATCAACACCGACCAAGAAGAGGACAAGGACTTGCTGGATGCGATTTATCAAAGTGATTGTTTTGAAGATGTTTTGGGGTTGATCCAGCGGCATTTTTCCCTGACTCGTGAGCGGGCACGGGCGAAATTTGCGGAACTGATCGAACGGATTGAAACCAGTGATCAGCAACCGACGATTCAATACAAATTTTATCCCTCCGAAATCGTACGGGCGCTGGAAAAAGGCTACTTGCTTGAGATTCAAGAGCCAACGGTCATTCGTGATGCTTCGGTACTAGTGGCACTAAACTCGGCCCTTGAAAAAAATGGAATGCTGAATATCCCGACTGGCTTCGTCCGACGACACCCTGACTGTGTGGTGATCATCACAACGAATCGGAATTACCAAGGCAACCGACCATTGAACGAATCCTTGCGAGATCGGATGCAGCATGCTGAAAAAATGGATTTACCTGAGCTAGCAGTCATGGTGCAGCGAGGCATTGCCAAAACCAATTATCCGGACAAAACGACTGCGGAGAAAATGGCTGAGATCATACGCTTGCTAGACGTGACCGCCAAAGCCAATGCCATCAAAGGAGTGGCGGGCATGCGTTCTTATTTTTATTGGTTAAATGCAGTCAAGCAAGGACAAGATCCCTTTACAGCAATTGATAGCAAAGTGCTATACAAAATCACCACCGATCCGAATGAGCTTCCTCTTTTACAACAGGCGCTAGAAGCTTCAGGATTATTGGCGCAATTGCGGCTTTTGTTTTCTGGACAACCGCTAAATGCCTTTAAAGAACAAATCAAAGGACGCCGAATCAGCAGCGAAGAGGCGGACCAGCGCAATGTAGTGGAAGAAGGCACGCCCGTCCTAAAAAATGAGCAAGTCCTTGAGACCCCCAATCAAGAAACTGAGGCGGAAACGATGGAAACCAGTGATTCTGACAAACAAGAAGCGAAAAGCGCAGCAACTGAGGCGACGTTTTCAGAAGAACTAGAACGCAATAGTCATGATGACCAAGCAAAAGCTGGGAGTGAGGCACAAGAGGCAGCTCCTGCTGCTCATTCTTTGTCGATCGAAGCGTATGAAGCCCAGGAGAAAGAAAAGAAAACTACGGCATCAAAGGCAGCACGACAAGCATTGAAAGAATCAATCCATGCCAAAGAAGGGCTGATCGTTCATCGACCACCCGTCGATTTAGAAAAAGCGACTGAAGCCCAACAGCGTTTGCAGCCGTTGCTGCCGATCGTAGAGTCATTGATCAAGCAAACCCAAGAAGTATTGGAAAATGAACAAGCTTCGGCATACAGTAAAGGTAAGTACAGCGGCACACGCTTTGATGCCAGCAAGGTTGCGTATCAAGATTTCCGGACCTTTGACAAGAAGAATCCACCTCATGAACAGCCTTCCTTAGCTCTTGCTTTGCGCATCGATGAATCGGGTTCGATGATTCGAGAAGATCGGATATTGTATGCGCAACAGGCGGTCTTAGCGGTGAATGCTTTTGCCGAACGTTTATCTTTGCCATTGATGATCTATGGCGATACAGCGGACGTGACCGCTCGTGAAAAAACCTCGCTTTTTGCTTACAAAGAATTTAATGAAGGCTTTGAATTTGTGCCAGAGAAACTCATGACAATGAAGCCTCGGCAAAATAACCGTGATGGGGCTGTCTTGCGCGTGCTAGCTGAAAAGCTCGCTCATCAGCCGGCAACCACTAAATTACTCTTGAATATCAGTGATGGCCAGCCAAAAGCTCTTCCTGATTATACAGGGGTAAAAGCCAAAGAAGATATTCAGCAGGTGATCGCTGACTATGAACGACAAGGGGTGCTGTTTCTGGCAGCTGCCATTGGCCAAGACAAAGAGGTGATCAAAGCGATTTATGGGGAAGAACGCTTTATTGATCTTTCCAATCTAACAGAATTTCCGCAGCGCTTGTTGCAGCTGCTGACAAGGTATTTGTAGACGTCGATAGCTAAAGGGAAAAGAGTGTGGGCTACGTGCCGCACTTTTTTTGATCATAATTATATTATGTAAACAAGAAGATGTTTGTCTAAATTTGAAAAGTTCTGTAAAATAGGCGCCAAAAGGAGGGATATCATGAACAAATGGCGGTACTTCTACTATCCTTGCCAATTCCGCTGGCACGCAGCACTTCGTAGGCGCAGTTTGCTGATGAGTGGTGTATTGGCGATTCTTCTACTGATCATTGCCATCTTTGCAAAGAATTGGCTAGTTTTTTTTCGTCAATGGCTGCACTACGAAACAAATAGTGGTGAGAATCAGATGGATCTCACATATGCCAGTTGGCTTTTCTTTTTGCAATTGCTGCGCTTCGTACTTAGCATTCTAGCTATAGGATTGATCGCCGCCTTTTTATGGCACTGCAATCACATGTATCGTTTTCATTTGATGGGGGAGGAGCAGCAATCTCTGAGTATTCGGTTGTTGTTAGGACAGTCTCCGTTGGTGGTCACCTTAGAAGAGCTTTTCTTTGTAGGCATTCAAAGCATTGTTATTGGTTTGATAGGGCTTGTCAGCGGTTTGTGGTTTAGTCAAAAAGCACTGCAGGATTTTTTTCATTTCTTTCATCTTCCCGCAGGCTTTACTTTTGAATTTCCCTTTAAAGGTCTATTAATCACGCAACTTGTGTGCTCTTGCTGCTTTTTTTTGTTACGATTCCGCGGTACAAAGAGGACGGTTGAAGAGATTCTCGGTAACGGATGCCCGAATGAGTGAGGGGATGATAGGTTGCTTTTATTTCCCTCTTTTAAAATGCGAACATATGTTTTATAATAGGTGAAACAAGATAAAGGTCGTGAATTTGTGAAGACATCCTTAACTTTAGAAATGGAAGAGGCACTTTATTATTATTGTCGTGAAAACAGTGATATTGTGGTAGAAGAGGTAGTCATGCCAGATGATCACGGCATCGTGGATACTTTGAGTTGTCGCTTGACGACTGAAAATACATTTGAATGGCGTTGCTACGAACTCAAAGTTAGTTTGGCAGATTTTCGCTCAAAAGCAAAACTATCCTTTATTGGGAATTATAATTATTTTGTCTTACCCAAGACATTGTATGAAAAAGTCAAAGATCAGATTGCACCTACAATTGGTGTTTTGGTCTATCATGCATTTCTTGAAAAAGAAACGGGCAGCAAAGGGTATTTCAGTGTCGAAAAGAAACCCCAACGGCAAGAGCTGCAGGTTCCAGAAAATGGCTTATTGTTTCGGTTGATTTCGGCACAAGCGAGAGAAGTCGGCAAAGCAAAACAGACTGCTCGAGGATTGCGGGTATTTTCAACAGAACGTTTGTACCAAGAACTGAAGAAACGTCAGCCTGAGTATGACTTGTTTGGTGGTGGAGTCAATTACTATGATCGATTTATTGAAGATACTCAGCTGCAAGCGATCGAAGCCTTGAAAGAAGAATTGGCCGCTACGAGAGCAGCCTATGAAGCGCTGGAAAAACGTTTTTTATCAGGCGAGTAAGAAGGAGAGAAGAAGATGTACTTCCCGTATATTCGTGGAAAACAATTTGATTTATTGGCGTTGAAAGCACTGTTGGAACAAGATCGCTTGTCAGAAGCGATCCAGCCGATCATTGAACCGGTCAAGCAATCAAAAACGTTTTGGACGACCATTGACCTGTTTCAAAGGAAGCAGCATCCTTTTTATCTTGTTCGCAATCCACAGGCTGGGGCTTTTCTGACTGCAGAGGGGTTAGCAGAGTTGCAAAATGTTGCTGCCCCTAAAGCAATGATCGTAGATCGACCCATTGAAACAGTGGAAGAAACGCCTGATCTTTGGATCGTTCATCAAGCGGACCCGGCACTCGCTAGTGATTGGCGGGAAAATACACTGCCGGTGCTGGTAGGCAAAGAGTTTCGTTTGTTAAATAAAATCATCGGCCCGAAACTACTGATGGAAGATCCGTTTACACGTTTACCTAAAAATAGTTTTTATACAGAATGTCCGGACGAAGGGTTTTCAAAAACCCATCATCTTTATCAAAAATTGGGTTATGCTGGGTTTAGTGATTTTTCTGTCGATAGCAAAATTTATTATGAGCACAGTTATCCCTCAAAGCGGTTGGTTTTGCATTGGATCTATCCGACAACTGAGCAAGATTTGCGAATCGTTCACTTATTTTCTGAGGAAGAATTACCAAATCAGAAAGAAAAGTTTTTCGAAGTCATGGAAGCTTTGTTACAGCATGAAGAAGAGTATCCTACACAAACAGCTGGGCTGCAGCTATTAATTGCTGCCTATCAGCAAAGGTCGTTTCCAGGTATGGGCGTTATTCGGAAAGCTGCGGTTATGAATCACTTGGAACTAGTCAGTCGTCTTATTTAGTCTCTATACGTATACGATGGTAAGCTCTAACAAAATACTGCCATTTATTGTACAAAACACCTTGGTTGCACCCATTGTTTTCAGGATAGTGATAAAATCAGGGAAAAGGAGTTGGCGCTCGTGGGAACAAAAGATAGAGAATATTATCGAAATGAAGGAAAAGAATTTGAAAAAAATAAGAAAAACCTGCTTATTCGACGTTTAAATCAACTAATCATTGTATTGGTCGTTTTGATCATTGTCTTTTCGGCGATCCTGTATTACATAGTTTGAAACTTTCCGTAGCTGTCATTGCTTTATTAGCAGCAACAAAAAGAAAATTGTACTTAGATGACTGTGATCCCTTGATTAGGACTCGCTATGGGAATCGGATCCGTTTAGGTGAAAACTGAACGCAACTCAACTTTTGTTGTTTATCGTTGCTGGTTTGCCTGTGATCAAGATTCCCATTAGGCTATTTAGTTAGAACAAATTTGGCTGGGTTATGTACGAATCATTACTGATAAAATCGTGAACAGTGATTCATTAAGCATTGAGTGATTCATTGAGATTGGCCAGCAGCTGCAAACTATCTTTGAATTCAAAGATTCAAGGATCAACAAAATCAAATACAGACAAAGGTACAGATATAATTTGTCAGTTGATTTTCTTATCAGTCGTAAAATAAACAAAAATCCTAAACTATCGCTTAAATAACCGTTTTTTTTGGATTATGCTGCTAATTAGGTTAATTTGAAGGAAATAATCATGAATAAGAGGGAGGAGAGTCGCACAATTACTAGCTAAATACGGTGTTCAAAAAATTTTTTATTTTAGTTTACATAATATATATTATACAAAGTTACATTCAAAAAAGGGTTCGTGCCATTCTAAATAGTTCAAAACAATTTTGTATCATTTTACCTCCCTCCGAATGACTTTTATCAGTAGATTGTCGCTAATGCACCTAAAATTCAATTAAAACTAAGAATTTCTTGTTTTACATGTTCTTCAGATTCTTTTTTTGATTTGCTGATTAACAGATTGATAACTGTCTGGTAGCAAGTACTTGCGGATTCGTCGTCCTACTTTCTTTATCTCAGCAAATACAGATTCAAGCTATCAGCCTTAGCCTTGATTTACGAACCAATCGGTTTGATTGTATGCTATAATCATTTTGAAAATCTTTGAGCTTTTTTCTCGAACTTTATTCATATATAGCCAATCCGTTTCAAAGTTCTAACACTAGTGCTTAGATGTTGCAAATGCTAACAAATACCCGTTACATGATTCTATAAAAAAGAACCCTAAAATCAGGTAGATAACTTAGGATATTTCGTTGGCAAGTAAAATCAAACCAGCAGCTATCCAGAAGCTTATTTTTCCATTTCGTTGACTGGTGAACGGACTTTGCTTCAAATTGCCACTAGTCAGGATGAAATACATAATCATGCTGAATGATATGAGCAAAATAATTTCTACCCCTAAGCCTAACCATAATCGCTCATTGTTTATTATTGTCATTTTATCACCTCAACTCATTTTAGGCAGACTACTGATTTGCCTAGTCTGCAGCTTGTTTTTCCATTTGTGTAATTAATACCCGATAAAAGCAATTTCATAAGTATGGCTGACAATTCCTAAAAAGGAGAATAAAAATGAAAACGAATAATCAATTAAAGCTAGCCTTTTTACCAAAGCTATGGGCGTCACTCCTCTACTTACTTTTCGTGTTCACAGCCCTTTTCCTCTATTTATCAAAGTACTTGGACATTTCTTTCTTTACTTCGAGGTATGCTGACTTTTATCTTCATATCTCCAATTTTTCGATTAGTTTGATTATTGGCTTACTGGGGTACTTTTGGCTTCTCGTAGGTGCGCCATTTAAAGCCGTCACGCTATTGACCCTGCTCTTACTCATTGCCAATCTATTGAGCGAGACTGTCTTTGGCTTTATGAACACCCCTGATCGAATCGATTTACTTTTTGGTATTGCAGGAACGCTCATCGCATATTTTACTTTGGCAATGATCAAAAGACACGGTTTAGTCAAGAATCAATCGTTTTGATTTAAACAGTCATGACTTCTCCTTATATGATCCCCTCGTTACTTAGGTCTAACCTATTTTTTTGGGAAAAGAAACACCTTGCTGCAGTTATTTAGCCGCAAAAAAGCACTCAATAAAGGGAGTGCTTTTTTGCGTTTCCATTGGCGATACTTTCGTATGGCTAGTCACTTGGCAGCCAATACAATGGACTTAGCTGTAGATTTTCCCAATACGGGTTGTGAAAACCTATCAAATAGTGCAAAGCTAAATACCCGAAAATCATAAAGCCAAATGACAAAGTCACGATCCGTCCCCAACGTGGTATTTCTTTGATAAATAAACCTAGCATACATATCAATAAGGGAAACGAATAATTAAACAGTAAATTACTTCTAATATTTTGGTTCAGAGGATCCTTCATTATTTTGTCATTTAAGCCCCAACTTATGCCGACGATCACAAACATAAGCGCCAGAATAGTCAATCGTTTGCGATCAAAAAGCCACTGTTCTTTATCTTTCCTACTTGCAAAGTAGATCGTAAGCAGGACCACGATTAATCCAGACATACTATTCTCCTTTTTCGCCAGCTATTTTCCAAATCGTTCATCGTCGCTTCAGGATAAATTATAACAGATATAGTGCAAAAAAACGATACCCACCACTAGCCCCTTGTTTGATGCCCTTTTTAGATGTTTCATAGAAGAATCAGAAATTTAAAAATCTGTTCGCTTTACAAAAGAGAACGTATGTTTGTATTATATAGATAAGAGGTGATTGCTATGGGTATGCTACAACCATATGAAGATCGAAAAAAGCTAAAGTGGCAAGGATTCTTTTTATCTGAGCATACAACTGAAATTGAAGAGGAACCGACACGTAAGTTTGATTGTCCACCTAAGCCGTCACTCACAACGGAAGAAATCAATCAGTGTTTATTTGAAGCCATGAAAAAGAACCTAACTGTGGCGATCCAACGAGAAGAAGTTAATGAAGAAGGCGGCTATCCTCCAGATATTATCGGGAAAATCAGCGGTTATGACCCATTAGGTATTTATTTGACGGGAGAAACAACGGAAAAAATCCATTATGATGAGATTCGTCACGTTGCTTTTTATGAAGAGAAAAAATGGTTTGATCTCAACGAATGATCCGCTTTTTACTACTTACTAAAGGAGGAATACCTGATGGAAACACAAAAAGGATCTGTCTCAAAAATAAGAATCGTCTCCTTTGCCCCCTCCCCTTTGGTCCGCTTTACACTAGGTACCACCAACTGTTTGATTGCGAAACACAGTTTGAATTTTTTAGGGGATGTTGATGACGGTATGTTTCTAACCGTGGGCGGCTATTGGAATAAGCGCCGTCAATTCGTGGTGCAAAAGTATACGGTGTACGGCAAAACGAAAATCATGTTGGATATCGATGCCTATCGACAAAAAACAGTAAAGGCGGGTTCATTATGAGAGCAAGAGACCTCTTGACAGCACTGACAACGTCGTCGAGTGCAGCAGATTACCAAGGAATTTATTTAACTTACAAAGAAAACCTGATTCCTTTTACGACGATCGCCCAAGATAGCCATAACCAATTGATTTTATTTTTTGAACCAAAAAAACCCGCTCTGACGCTGAAAGAATTATATACACAGCTAATGCTGCATAAGAATTTGGACTTACTCTATTGGGATGGCGAGTCACGTCAAAAAGTTCTAGGGTTTCGTGAACAAGAAGAAAAGATCATTCTTTAGTCCCCTCGCCTATTTTTGGCACACAACAAGTGTCGAAAATCTCGGCAAAACGAAGAAAATAAAGTATACTTTGTGTAAAGACTAAAGGAGTATATCATGAAAAATCAAAAGATCACCCAAATGAGTTTCGCGAAAGTCTATCCCCTATATATTGCCAAAGCAGAGCGGAAAAATCGAACAAAAGAAGAAGTGGATCAGATTATTACCTGGCTGACCGGTTATGACCAAGAAACGCTGCAACAGATGAATGAAGAGCTTTCTTTTGAACGTTTTTTTAGTCAAGCCCCTCAGCTCAATCCCGCACGAAAGCAGATCACTGGTGTCATTTGCGGCATTCGGGTAGAAGAGATCGAAGAGCCAATGGTCCAAGAAATTCGTTATCTAGATAAACTGATCGATGAACTGGCGAAAGGAAAAGCCATGACGAAAATTCTGCGCTCTGCTGAATGAGGCGATTTTTTTCGAGTTGCTATTTAAGAATCAACGCTTTATACTTGAAATACCTTGGCAGGGGCAAATCATTGCTCAAAACACAGTGGGAAAACACCCCACTGTGTTTTTTTATACTGACTTTCTTGACGGTAGCTTTCAACCAGACAGGCGTTCTTAGCTTAGTTCAACCATTTAGCATGTAGTGCCCAGTGGAATTGGCCGACTTTTCGTGAAAACACAAGGACATTGTCTACGTCCCTCTTCTTTACTCAACAAGACTCTCTTAACACGTACAAAAAAGCACTCCTCTTAAAGAAAGGAGTGCTAACTTTTACTTTTTCAATTCTTTGATCTGTTCTTTTCGCTTCAAATACGCCAGTTCTTTTTCCATTTTACGATAGCGGGCGAAAGCTTCTTCTGAAAGTTCACCGGCAGCAATGGCCGCTTTGACCGCGCATTTCGGTTCTGTTTCATGACGACAGTCTCTGAAAAAACAACCTTCAGCATACTGGCTGATCGCTTCAAAGGATTGGTCGATCGAAGCTGACCGGACGGTACTGATGCCAACTTCCCGCATGCCAGGAGTATCAATGATCATTGCGCCAGAGGACAGAGTGAACAACTGGCGACTCGTCGTCGTGTGTCGTCCTCGACTATCCTCTCGTATGTCATTGGTTTTTTGAACGTCTTGCGCCATAAGCTGATTTAATAAGCTGGACTTTCCGACCCCAGATGAACCGATAAATGCGCTGATCTGTCCGTCAGAAAAATACGTTTCCATCAGCAATTCGTTTGGTTCAAAAATGGACGTAGCAAATGTTTTCACACCAAATGCATCGTTTAATGCTTGCAGCAGCTCTGCTTTTTTATCAGCAGTAACTTGATCGGCTTTGGTCAAGAGAATCACCGGATTAGCCCCACTGTCCCAAGCGATCGTTACAAAGCGCTCTAACCGAGCCAAATTGAATTCTTCATTGGCACTAGTTGCAATAAAAACTGTGTCGATGTTCGCCGCAATGCCTTGCTCGTCCGTGCGATTTCCAGCTACTTTTCGTTGTAAAAAACTTTTTCGTGGCAGCAAAGCATCAATCAAGAAATGATCTTGATCGTACACCTGTCCTTGTACAAAATCACCAACGATCGGATAATCCTTTGGCGCTAGTGCCTGTTGGCGAAATTTTCCTGAAACCGTTGCTAAACATTCTTCTCCTGTGGTCAAGCGGACTTTTGCAATATCTTTGGCCTGAAAGACCACAATTCCTTGTTTTTCCATGATTTCCCTCCAGTTAGTTAGGAGGCCGCACTTAAAAAGAGAAACCTCCGAGTTGATGTTGCTTCATTTGATTTGTCATAAGACATTTCCCCTTTCTATGTTGTGCTCATCATGTGATGTCGCTTTATTATACCACCGGAACGGACAGTATGCTAAAGCAAATGACCCAAAAGAACATTTACTGAAACGAAGTAGATAAACAAGCCGGCGATATCTTTGATCGATGTGATGATCGGTGCCGAACCGGCTGCTTGGTCGATGTTTAGTTTAATCAGTACAAACGGGACTAAGAAGCCAAGTGCTGCGGCTAAGGTCATGGCAAAAACTAACGAAATACCAACAGCCACACCTAACATCGGGATTCCTTGCCAAAGTGATGCAGCAGCCCCAGAGATGACCCCTACGATCAAACCTAGACTTAAGCCGATCCAAACTTCTTTAAAGAAATGGCGAGTGAAGGTCGAAAGATCAATATGCCCTAATGACATCCCGCGAACAAAAACAGTTGAGGACTGTGTACCAACGTTTCCACCCATATCCATGATCAAAGGGATAAAAATCGCAACGGCTGCCACCGATTCCAATGTTTGTTCAAATTCATCAATGACTACCCCAGCTAAAAGACCGGCAACCAAAGTGATCACTAGGAACGGCAATCGGACTTTCCAAATTTGCCAAAGGGTGCCGTTGATCAGAACGTTACTACGGTCTGCTTCATTAGAAGCAACATCGACTAAACCAGCGGCATTAAACATGTCTTCTGTCGTTTCTTGCTCGATGACATCGATGGCGTCATCGACAGTGATGATCCCAACGATTCGCGATTCCTTGTCTACGACTGGTAGCGCAATGATATCTAGTTCATTTAGCAAACGTGCCGCTTCTTCCTGGTCCGTGTCCGTGGTAACATAAATAACTTTTTGGGACATGATTTCACTGATGAGTTGATCCCCTTGCGCCATTAAGAGATCTTTCAGCGACAAAACACCTTCTAATGTTTTCGTTTGATCAGTAACATAAAGCGTATAAATCGTTTCTTTTTCTTTGGCTTGCATTCGCACTTTTTCTAACGCTTGATTGACCGTCATATTTTTTTTCAATGTGATGAATTCCGGTGTCATCAAACGTCCAGCAGTCTCAGCCTCATACCCTAATAAGAGGTTTGTTGCAGCACGTTCATCCGGTGCCATTGATTGTAAAAGTTTTTGTGTTACGGTCGCTGGCAACTCATCCAAGAGTCTTACTCGGACATCTGGTGCCATTTCGTTCACAAACTCGGTTGCCCGTTCATCGGTGAAAGAGCGTAATAAGTGTTGTTGTGTAGCTGGTGTCAAATCTTCAAACAGGATAAGTGCTTTATCTTTTGGTAATAGTCGGAAAACGATCACTTTTTCATCCGCGGATAAATTGCTGAACAATTGTAACAGCGGCAGCTCTTCCATTCCTGATACGAGTTCTTTTAATTTTTCAGAGTCTTTCTGATTTAAATAATGTAAGATGGTTTCTTGCTGGTTCATGGGATACACTCCTTCTCCTGTAATTTTGCTCAAAGAAAGAAAGGAAATCGTTCAGAAAATTGTCCAGATTTCTTTCGTTTGAAGGTTGCGTGCTATACAGCTGAAATTTCATTCCGCAGCTGGAGATGCCTGTTATTAAAACAAGCATCAAAGGGAAATAGCAACAACTTTATTCATTATATCACATAGTTTTTTTAAAACATGAAAAATTTGACTTGCAAATAAAAAAAACCATTCAGGCATGTTCCCTTGGTAAAGAAAGTGGGTTAAGAACATTTGAGATCAAAAAGCAAAAGAAACCTGAAAGTTCTGTAAAACGCTCCATGCAAATGGTATGATGAATGGGTTGCAGTTTTTTTACTCCCCGTTTATGCTAACTATACATCAATGAAAAGAGAGGCAAAAAAAGATGGCAAAGAAAAAAACATTTATCGGATCGGTCACTGCGCTTCTCGCACTCGCAGCAGTCGGATTTAGTCTCCTACACAGTAATGATCTATTCCCAAATCACAAAACACCATCATCAGAAGTGGCAATCACTTCTGCTAAGGATATTCGTGCAGATGAGCTGGCACAGTTAACTTACCAAGGCACCCAAACGATTGAAGTCAATCAGAACATTCCTGAGTTTTCAGAAGATGATCTTTCCCTTGAAAATGGTGCCTGGGAAGCATACGGCGACCTCGATCACCTCAATCGTGCGACCTCTGCTGAAGCAATGTTGAATCAATCCTTGATGCCCACGGAAAAGCGTGGCGATATTTCCAGTGTAAAACCGACAGGTTGGCGTAATAAACAGCTCCCTAATGGGAAATATTTATATAATCGAACCCACTTGATTGGCTTTGCTTTAGCTGGCGAAAATGCAAACTGGAAGAATCTGATCACAGGGACAAGTCAGTTGAACAATCCCGAGATGTTGCGCTTAGAAATGGATATCAACTATTATCTCAAGCAAGATAAAAATCATTATGTCCGATATTCCGTCACCCCGATCTATCGCGATGACGAGCTGGTTGCCCGTGGGGTACAGATGCAAGCCCAATCTATTGGCGAGGATACGATCCAATTCAACTATTATATCTTCAACATCCAAGATGGTGTCACAATCAACTATGCGGATGGTAGCAGCGAGATTTCCAACGAAGATATGACGCAGCCGGAGAATGCTACAAGTAGTGAAAACAACACGACAACAGCCACTTCTCAAAGCAGTGAAACAGAGGAAAAACAGAAAGAATATGTCGATCAACAAGGAAACGGTTTGATCAAAGGATCAAGAAGCGGCATCTATCATTTGCCCGGATCTAAATACTACGAGGATACTACCAACCCGAAAGAATGGTTCAAAACCATCGCTGAAGCGGAAGCTGCCGGCTACCGTGCACCAAAATAAAAAAGCCTTAGGCTTTTTTATTTTGGTTTTATTTATTCTTCGTTGGCTTGTGCTTGTCGCAACACTTTGACATAGGCCTTCCCTTCGTCTGTAAAACGAACCGAACGTGACTTAAAGCGATAAGCTCGGTAAATCAGGCCTCTTTTTTCAAGACGCAATAAATGACGATAAACCAAAGAAGTTGTTTTTATCTCTTCATTGGCACAGATTTCTCGTATGGTAGGTGCGCAACCTTGAGCTTGCATATATTCGTCAATAAAAAGTAAGATTCGATCTTTTCTCGGCATAATTCCTCCTTTCCGCAAAACAGTCTTCACTGCTGCAAATTCGTAAAAACCGATAAGCTACTGCCTCGTCAGCTTTTTGTCCAATTAATACACTGAAAATCTATTGTTCCTCTCTCTTTTCCCATTCTTCCAACGAGTTAAAGTTCCTTTTAAACGCTGGAATTTTCCCCTTAACGAGAAAAACATCGGCAAGCAGCGCTCTTTGTTATTGATTTTATCAAATTTAACAGCAAAAAATAGTAAATTTGAAAATTATTTTCCTTTTTATTGACAAAAAATAAATAAAGGTATTATTTTTTCTTGGAATTTGTTATTCTAAATTTAAGTAAAGGAGGATTTTATGTTAGGGATCGGCTTATTTTTTGTAGGAATTACTTTGATAATCAACGGCTGGGGAAGTTTACTTCACATTGACTATCGTTCACTTGCTTTAATTAATCTTTTTACAGGTTCGTTATCTTTCATTATCAATCTAATCTATATGCTCCAAGGTGCTTATTATGAAGCAGGCACAGGCTTTCTCTTTGCCTTCACGTATTTACTAGTAGGAATTATTTATCTCTTTGGTTTGGATCTACGGATTTATGGAATTTTTGCGCTATTCGTAGCCATCAATACCTTGCCTTTTGCCTGGGTCTCTTGGCAATGGGAGCAAGATCCCCTTTTTGCACTGATTTGGTTAACATGGGGAGCATTATGGTTTTGCGGCTTTTTGGATACGATCGTGAAGGTAAACTTTGGTCGTAAGATTCATTATTTTGCGATCGCTTGCGGTATCTTCACTACGTGGGTCCCAGGTTTGCTGATGCTATTAGATCTCTATTAAACAATAGTGATTATCTCAATGATAATCACTATTGTTTATTTCTAAAAAGTGCTCAATCTCCTGCATCGCCTTCTGAGGACCATTTGTCGGGAAATGATTCTTTAGCTGGCAGGCTTGTTGGCAAATCTTCAGATCTCCAACCTCTGTCAGAGCAGTTTCCAGCTTTTTCTCAGTTACTGGTTTTGTCAGTGCAATTGCATTGCCATACGCCACGCAGTACTGAATATTGCAGCTTTGCTCATAGTGCATCCCGATTCCGATAAACGGCTTCCCAGAGGCACAAGCTGTTTGAACAGTCCCTTCCCCACCATGGATAAAAGAAAAATCGATATGCTCATGCCATAGATGACTTGGCAGATATTCGGTCAGGAACAAATTCTTTGAGACGTTGTGTTTCCCCTTGAGTAGATGAGTAACCGGAGCAATGATCGCTAGTTCCGAACGGTTTTGTAAGAAAGCTAAGATTTTTCGCACCATGCGCGGATTCCCCGAACTGCCCATTGCAAAATAAACGATTCGTTTTCTTTCCCGCCGCTTTTGTTCAATAAAAGTCAACACTTCTTCTGGCAAGGACGCCCCCATCTTGGCAAAAATCGGCCCCACGATTCGATAATTATCTGGCAGCAGCTCTTTTGTTATAAAGCGTTCAGGAGTGGTGATGAGATTTAAATCAGCGTCCATCATTCGTAAGCTCGTTTCAGGCATAGAAAGTTTTTCTGTTTGGGCAGCGTGTTTGAATGCTCGGGGCATCCAGCGGGATTTTACCAATTGTTTTCTTGTCCAATACCAAAGTGGTTTCCTTAACGGTCCGAAGAAACGCAAACTAGAAGGGATAAACGCGCTATCTGATCGAAAAAGGGATCACTCATCGCATAGGGTTTTACGTAGACTAAGGGAATCTGTTTGCTGCGAGCAGATAGAAAGATCGTGACATTCGATCCAGTTACAATCACCTGAGGAGCAAGCTTGTCGACCAGTTTTTTTTCGCTCAGGATACGCGCAGCAACCATCTCTTTGGTGAAGGGATTTTTGAATGAGCGCAGTTGATCTAATTTTATGATCTGTTCCTCTTGTTTTTCTGCCAGAGTCGGCGTCAATAAATGGTACGTAAAACCACTTTCAATGATAAGTGAAGCAAAGGTCTTTGAAAAACCAAAGAACTCACAGTGGTGATTTCCTTGCATTTGTTTAGCGACTTCGATCATCCGTGTCGTTTCAGCCAAGTTGAATACCGCAGGTGCAAAAAGAATCATTGGCATGCAATCCTCCTCATGTATCGAGTCCATCCACTCGTTTCTTTCAAGTATACTAAAAGAGCGCATACTTAGGAGAAGTTTTTTGCAGACCTTCTCGTTCATCTTTTTACATTGTTTAACTAAAAATTTGCTATAATAAAGAAAACCTTTCAAGGAGTAAACCAATGCGAAAAAAAATATCTTCCTTGCGGCTTAGTATATTCTCACGCGGGCTCATTCTCTTTGCTTTCTTTTTCTTGATTCAACAATTGAGGGAAATGGTTGTTTCTGACTTTGCACTTTTTCCTTCTCTGGCATTCATCCAAATTCTCTTGATGATCCTTTCAACCTTTCTCATTAGCAAGTTTGTTAAAAAACGCTCGTGGCGGCAAGTGCTTTTTGGCAGCTACCTATTCATCATCGGCTCGCTGTTTTCTTTCCGGCTAGCAAATAATCCATTGGAGCTGCAAGCAGCCACTCTTTATATGATAGGCGCTTTTTTTGGTGGCATTCTTTGGGAGTATTTGGCACAGCGCTTAGCAACAGATCTTATGGCCAAAGAACATGAACCTCGTTAACAGAGGTTTTTTTCTTTTTCTGATAGAAAAGACAAAAATTCTTCGTATATAGTGTGAAGGGGTGAAAAAGGTGCAGGATGAAGAAATCATTAAACGAATCAAAAAGAAAGACTATGCCGGCTTAGAAGAACTGTTAGCTGTTTATGGTGATAGCATGCTGAGGACGATTCATAGTGTCCTCTCCCAACCGCATGAAGTGAGCGAGCGCCAAGATGTAGCGAACGAAGTTTTTTACGAGGTTTGGCAAAAGATTGCTGCGTATCAACCTGACAGAAGCCGCTTGATTACTTGGCTGCTTTTGATCAGTCGTAGTCGTGCGATTGACCACAAGCGAAAGTTGAACAAGCGCTCATTGGAAGAAAAACCTGTTGATGAGCAGGAATTAGCTATTGAAGAATCACCTTTAACAAAGGAAAACTTTTTGGGCTTTATTGAAGACCTTGAAGCCCTTGATCAAAGGATCTTTCTGCTCTACTATTTTTATCAGGAATCACCCGAAACCATCGCAGAGCAGACGGACTTAAATGTCTCAGCAATCTACAATCGTCTTTCCCGTGGCCGCAAACGCTTAAAAGAAAGGATGACTATCGATGGATTTTAAACAGTTAGTCTTAAATGAAAATAAATCACTGATAAAAGTAACTGAACAAGAAAAAGCAACAACCTTCGAGCTGTCCAAACAATATGTTTTCTTGCAAGATCTATTAGAGGAGCTTCGGACGCTTTTAGCAAAAGACGAAACGATTCTTGGCTATCTGCCTTTGACGCCAGATGGAAACCTCGCCTTCGCCAACCAAGGGCTTGGCGCCTATGCGTATGCAACAACTGAGAAAGCAAAAGCATACCGTGACATCTTTCATGATACCCGCGGCAATCGTTTGTTGGTTTTCACAGAAACCCGAATGCTTTTTCTGGTCATCATCGACTATTTAGAAAGTAACACCTATTTCAGTTACCCCTATGAGAACATCAAGGCGTTCACCATCAAGCCAAGAAAGCTGATGAAGCACGAATCACCAGAGGATAAAGAACAATTCCATTGGGGCTATTTCGACTTTCAAGCGGGGACGCACATTTTCTCAGAAGTGCTGACGAAAAAAGACTACGAATTATTTACGTCCTATCATGAATCGATCCCTGCACTCAAGAAAATTCCAATTCAAAACAAAATTTACAGAGCAGCCAAATATCAGTATTTCTTGAGTAATTGGCATTTCAGTTTTCGCTTGATGACCATTTTCAACCTGCTCTTCCTGCTGCTGTTTGTATTACTGATTCTCGGATTTTTCTTACACTTTGGTCCACTGAAAGGATTTTATTATAAGGATCTATTGGATATAGGTATGATCATTTCCCTTTTGTATAGTAAGAATATCTTGCCATAAAAAAAGACTGCCGTTCCTTCCTAATCATTTCTTTGATATCAATTGAATAAAGCACCAGATTTTCTACGGAAGAGCACCTGTTGCAGGATTCAAGTGAAAACGAATGCTGCAACAGGTGCTTTCTTGTCTCGGACTATTGGGACATTCCTAATTGCTCGATTTTCATTTCCTTTTGAAATTCTCAGATTTCTTGTGAACTTTTCAGAAGACTCCACTCATAATTTCATTCGTGCCTAATGGGATTATTTTTTCATTCACGCTTGCTTTTTAGGAAGAAACGTTATGATGATTTTACTTGCTAGGAGGTGTGAAAAATCGAACTTATCGGACATCTGATCTTCTGGGTCCCATTTTGTCTTTTTCTAGTGATTGGATCGTTTTTCATACAATGGCGGAAACGTTTCGTTTCAACCCTTATTGCAGCGATCCCGTTTCTCTTTTTTATGATAAAAATATTCAATTATCGGCATTATGAGCCGGATTTTATTTTCATCATCTATTTGATCGGACTCTTCTTGTCATCGATCGTACTGATTGTTGCTGTCCGTCGGCTTTCAAAAAAAGCCTAAACCTAGGGTTACTAGAAAACAAAGACATTGCTTAAATGAAACCCAGCCTAACTTTAAGGTTCATTTAAGGTTGGCAGACTATAGTCAATACGGACATAATAATTTAGAGCCTGTGCTAGCGGAAACTAGCGCAGGCTTGTTTGTTTATTTATAGAAAATAGGACAAATCGCTAGCAGGTGTGGGGTAGGCAAAAATCATTTGTGCCAGTGCTTCTTTCGATAGCTGATTTTCCAACACAAAAACGAAGTGGTTGATCAACTCATCCGCCAATGCAGAAAAAATCGTGACAGCAACGATTGTATCAGATGTGTCATAAACCAATTTGATTTTTGCCTCTTGATCATTGATTCGTCGATAGGTGTACCAAGAAGAAAGATCCATCACCTCGCTATGATATTCTGAGGCATGATCGGCAATCTCTTGCTCACTGATTCCGATTCTTGCCAGTTTTTCCGCACCAAAAACCAGCGTAGGGATTAGCGGATAGCGGATGGGCGTTTTCTGGTCATCTATATGCTCGACAAGATAGGCGGCTTCAAAGCTAGCAACAGGCGTCAGTTTTGGCTGCTTTTTCGCTAGCACATCTCCGATTGCGTAGATGTGTGTTTGACTAGTCTGCAAAAACTCATTTACAACGATCCCTTGTTTTGACGTTTCTACCCCTGCCTTTTCCAGTTGCAGCTGATCGCTATTGGGTCTGCGTCCCGTGGCACCAATCACTGCTTCTACGGTGAGAGACAACGCTTGTGTCTGAATTGTATAGTGGTTTTGTTCTTTCATGATTCGCTGTGTGTTCTGGTTAAAGTGAAACGAAACACCTTGGTCCTGCATTGAACGAACCATTTCTGCGGTCAATTCAGCATCAAATCCTTTTAGTGGCTGGTCATTATGATGAATCACATGAACTTCAGCACCTGCTGCTTGAGCGATCATCGCCAATTCGAAGGTAATATATCCAGCACCTATGAAAGCAATCGTTGCTGGCATCTTTTCAAAGGAAAGAAAATCAGTACTGTTTTGTAAATGCTCCTTGCCGACGATTGGTAGTACGGCTGGACGCTGTCCTGTCGCAATGATTATTTTTTCTGCTTGAATCTCTTCGGCGTCCACGACGACCGTATGGGCATCACGAAAAGCGGCTTGTCCGTAGTAAGTAGTGATTCCTTCTGCTAGTAACCCTTGTTTGGTTGACTCCGGCACACGATCAGTATACGAGCGCTTAAACGCCATCAGTGCCGGCCAATCAATGGCTACCTGCCCTTGAACGCCATTGCCTTGCATACGTTTCGCCTCTGTTTTGACTTCTACGCCTCGCATCAGTAGTTTTTTCGGATCGCACCCGCGATTGGGGCACGTGCCACCCCATAAATCAGCTTCGACGATCGCCACTGTCTTTCCTTTGGCTTTTAACCCGTAGGCAGCAGCCGTACCAGCTGGACCCGCTCCGATAATCAGTACATCCACCTTTTTCATCTGTCTCCTCCTTCTCTTAAAAAAATCCTGCTCTTTCTCTTCCCTTCAAGTATAGCGAATCACGGTCAGCCCACAAAACAATTCGCCTTTAACGGCTCCTGCGAATGATCACAATCATCCCTTAAAATTGCGTTTGATATGGTATACTTTTCTTGTCAGTTTAACGACAAAGGAGAATGAATGACTGTGAGTTTTAAACGTTTTTTCAGCTCTTTCTTTTTTATTTCCTCTCGATTCTGGTGGCCTATGGCCTGATTGCGTTTCTAGCAGTAGATAACTTTTGGCTGGTCGTCTGTTTGATGACAATTGTCGGCTATCTCACCTTGGGTATCCCACTAACCTTATTGAGTTTAAAGAAGAAAAAATAAGACAACAGACAAAGACACCAGCAACTTCTCTAAGAAGCTGGTGTCTTTCCACATTGATGCGATTATCCTAATACAATCTGGGCATCTGCCAATGCTTTTTCCACTACTTCCATCACCAGCTTGCTATGTGCAAGGCGTTCCTTGACAAAGGCATGATCATTTTCGTGAATGGCTTGTGCAAAACGGGCAAATTCTTCAAACATACGATGTCCGTGAACGCTTTGATCCTGATGGCTTTTTGCCCCATTGACCGGTTCAACGTCATAGCTGGCAAGCATATTCGTCGGTCCATTGACGATGATCGATCCTTTCGTCCCTTGGATCGTTGAGCGAATCGTCGCTGTCGAATCTTTGGCGCCAATACAAACGACTTTTGTTTGTTCATAGTCTAAAAACAGCATGCCAGAAGTATCGATCCCCTCTTCGACATTAGCAAAATAGCGGACACTTTTAGGTTTTCCTAAAAGCCCGACCACAAAATGAATATTATAGATATTGATATCCATCAATGCCCCACCACCCATTTTTGGGTTAAATGCAGGTAAAACGGTTCCCTCTTTGAATGAATCATAACGAGAAGAATATTGCGAATAGTTGCATTCAATCACTTTCAGCTCTCCCAATGTTTCAAGCTGCGCTTTTATTCCTTGGTAGTTGGCTAAGTACTGATTCGTGATGGCTTCCATCAAAAGCACCCCATGGGCAGCAGCCAATTCTGTTAATTCTACTAATTCTCGTGCCTGCAACGTAAATGGCTTTTCACAAATGACGTGTTTGCCAGCGAGGATCGCTTCTTTGGCAAAGGAATAATGCAAATGATTGGGCAATGCGACATACACGGTGTCAACGGAGGGATCCGCCAAACATGCCCCTAACTCTGTATAGACGGTTTGAATCCCGTATTGCTGTTTTAAGTGATTCATTTTCTCTAAATCATTTTCTGTCCCAAAAATAGCGGACAGTTCAAGCTGCGGGACATCCCCTGCCACCGTCAAAAAATCATGGACGATCATGCCTGCCCCTAAAATCGCTAAGTTCATCTTGCTTCCCCTTTTCTATCTTCTTAGATCATTTGTTTCAATACCTCGATGATCACTTTATGATCCTCTAAATGGGCCAAACCTGACACACAGATAGCACCAGTGACTTCTCTATCTTCGATAATTGGAAAACCACCACCACAAACTGCATAATGTTCGTCTTGTGCCCATTTAGCAAATTGTATATCTCTATTTTTTTGCGCATAGACGTATAGTGAACTATGCCCGCTTTCTAGTACCGTTCGTTCTTTTCTTTCAAGCCAAGGGCTCTCTTTCCGCCCTGCCATTAAAAATCGAATGATCGGCAAGCCATGATGAACAACTTTGATCCCTACAGGCTTCGGGTAGTTCCTTTTAACGTACTGATCGATGGCAATAACCAACCGCAATGCGAGGTCATTGTCAAAATGAGCAAACTGCAGCTGCTGTTCTTCTTGCAGGATTTCTGAAGGTTCGATTCGTATCTACTCCTTTTCGTTGAGTCAGTTGATGCCTCCAGGCGCTTTGTTTGTCAAAAGCCCCATAATCACCCTGCCTTATGACTCAGTGATCACTTGATTGATGCCTGTTTCTAGCATTTCGATTTGTAAAATCGTTTCTTCGTCTTTCACGATTTTCTCTTTGCCATGGATGATCGTTTCATAGACGCCCTCATACACACGGCTATAATCACCAATTTCAGAGATGACTTTTTCTTCATGGTAGTCACCGTTAGCATCCATATAAGTTAGTGTGCCATAGTGTTCCGGTAAATCGATCCCAAAATCGGCATGATCCGGGAGATAAAACTGTTTTAGATGCTCTTCTTGTCGATCCTTCGTTTGTTTAACAAAAACGCCGTTTTCACCATAAACAACGAAACTAGGCCGTTCTTTTAATCGGAAGTAACTAGATTTGACTGAGACTTTCATTCGACCATAAAACAGATCCAAATCGAAGTAATCATTCATGCGATTTTTTCCAAGCAATTGCCGAACCTCATAATGGACATCGTCTGGTTGCCCAAAATAGGAGATCACTTGATCCAGTGTATGACAAGCGTGTCCATACAA
The DNA here is from genome assembly GCF_050498765.1 of Enterococcus sp. DIV1096b. Taxonomy (NCBI): domain Bacteria; kingdom Bacillati; phylum Bacillota; class Bacilli; order Lactobacillales; family Enterococcaceae; genus Enterococcus; species Enterococcus sp. DIV1096b. Next base: position 1,790,279 of record NZ_JBMHEK010000001.1, read on the forward strand.
GTAGCTAGTATTCAGTGAAAATTCGGTCACTGACCGTGGAATCTCTGGGCGAAAATAATCATAATGCATCTCTACTTCTAAGAGATCTCCGAGCACGCCGCTTTCGATCACTTTTTGCGTGGTCAAAAAATCAGAATCAAAGCGTCGATTTTGATAGCATTGCACAAACAAGCCTTTTTCCTGCGCCAGTGCGAACAATTCCTTTGCTTGTGCCGAGGTTTCCGTAAAAGGTTTTTCGATCAAGACATTTTTCCCATGGAGCAAGACATCCTTGCCTAATTTATAATGCAAATGACTAGGGGTCGTGACCACAACTAATTGAATTTCAGGATCACGGTAAATATCCTCTAAGTCAGAGGTGTAATGAACGTCTTCCAGTGTTGGCCAGGTCAGCTTGCCGCTTGGAGAATAGATCGTCTTTACTTTGATCTTATCCTGTAGCTTGGTTGAAAAAGGCAGATGGTAGCGATTGGTGCTTTTTCCGTTTCCGAGATATGCGATAGTTAACATTGTAACGCCTCCTATGAATTGATAGCTTGATTATTGATGAAATCCTTCGAAATGGGAAGTCTTTTGCCAAAAACAGGTTCTTTTGACCAGACTTTTTCGCAAACTGTTGAGTGGTTCTGAACATTTTTACCAAATTGCCAAAAAGGCACAGTTTTTGCTTTTGGTTTTCTTTGTCCTAGGCTATGATTAGAAAGAGGTGGTTTGATGTTATTAGGAGATAAATTACGGCTTCAAGAAGGATTGACCAATACGGAGAAACGGATTGCCGGTTATATTTTGCAAAATATCAATGATGTGCCTTCGTTGACGATTGAAGTCATCGCCAAGCATACGTACACATCCCACTCTTCCGTCATTCGTCTAGCCAAAAAGATGGGTTATGAAGGATTTAAAAGTTTTCGCTTAGGTCTGGCTGAAATTGCCCATAATCAGATGTTCAATCCAACCTTTGTTGACGCGAATTTTCCCTTTTCGCCCAAGGATCAAACACCTGATATTTTGAAAAAAATGGCCGATCTAACGATCAACTCGATCCACAAAACTCATGCTCAGGTTGCCCCAGAAACGATGGAAGCAGTGGTGCAATCGTTGGAAGCTGCGCAGCGGATTTTCTTATTTGCTCGCGGTGATTCTCAGATCCGGGCAAGAAGTTTTCAAAATAAGTTGGTCAAAATCAATAAGTATCTGATTATTGCGGATGAATATGGGGATGATGCGTGGAATGCATCGAACGTCACGCAAAATGATTGTGCCGTGTTTATTACCTACCGTGGGAAAAATACGCAATACGAAAAAATCATGCAGCACTTACGTGATGTCGGGGTACCGGTGATCGTAATCTCTGGCAACGCCCATGCGAAAATCATCCCATTAGCGACCCATGCGATCATCGCTTCTCATGATGAACGTGATTTTCTCAAAGTCGGTACCTTTTCTTCACAGGTCGCCTTTGAGTATATTTTAGATTCACTGTTTGCCTTGCTGTATGCCAAAGAATATCAAAAAAATATTGTCGAGTTAAGAAAAAAACAATCTGTTTTGGAATCAGGGATTCTCTCAGAATACCCGTCAACTGAAGAAAAGAGGGAAATGAAATGATCAATTGGGGAATTATTGGTGCCGGAAATATCGCCAATCGCTTTGCTGCAAGTTTAGAAAATTTTCAAGATGCCCAGCTTTATGGGGTTGCTTGTCGTACGATGGAAAAAGCGCAAGCGTTTCAAGCAAAATTTCCGTGTGATGCCGTCTTTGATAACTACCAAAACCTATTAGATGATCCAGCTATCGATATCGTTTATATTGCTTTGCCGCATTTGTATCACTATGAATGGATCATCAAAGCCTTTCAAGCAAAAAAAGCTGTTTTATGTGAAAAACCAGCAACCTTGACTGCACAAGAAATGCGCGATGTACAAAAACAAGCCCAAGCACACGAAGTCTTCTTTATGGAAGCCATGAAGCCACGCTTCACCCCAGCGTATCGCAAACTAAAAGAACTTGTGGATGGTGGTCATATCGGTGAGCTAACAAGTGTCACGACTACTTTTCGCCGCCATTTACCAGTCGAAGTCAGTTCTTACCATTATCTGCCAAAACAAGGGGGTGCTTTACTGGATATGGGGATCTATAACTTAGCCTTTATCCAAGATTTTTCACCAGAAAATTTAACTGCCGAAATAATCGATTACAGCCTTTATGAAACTGGGGTTGATACCTATGTTGAAGCACGCTTTGTCAGTGAAGACTTTGTTGCAGTGATTGAGACTGGATTTGACCAAACAAAAGAGACGGTGGCGGAATTACAAGGAACAAAAGGGAAAATCACGATCCCCAACTTCCATCGCCCCGCTTCTTTTACCGTGACGATTGACCAAGAAGACACGGTCTATGATATTGGGTACGAGATCGATGATTTCCATTCAGAGATTCAAGCAGTTCACACCGCTCTTGCACAAGGACAACTCGAAAATTCCCTGATGTCCTTAACGGATAGTATTGCCTGTATCGCTTTAGCAGATGAACTAAGAAGCTTGCTAGATGCGGAAAAAAAAGACAATTAAGATCATGCCCCATCGTTTTTGAATAGAACTGACCAGTGGCTACCACTCGGTCAGTTTTTTGTATCAAAAATTGAGCGCTTTCTTTGACGGTATCGAAATGGTTATATTATATTTATTGAGTATATTTTTATACAAATAGAAAAAGAAAGGAAAACGCCCATGACACCAGAAATTATTACTTATCTTATTTGTTTATTGACCTTCGCTTATCTAGCTGTGACGATTTTTACTTTTGTAAAAAATCGCCGGACAGGTGACGGTTATCGCCTCCGAATTTTTTACGTGCTGGCAGCAGCCCTCGTCTTTTTGCTTTCCGTTTATGCAATCGCTACCGGTCAAACCTATGACGACTTGGTTACATCGATAAATGATCTTTTTCAATAAAACACCGTTGGCACGAAGCCCTGCGGATCTCTTCGTTTTTGAACCTCTGGTTGAGGGAAGGATCAAAACGGAAACGAGCCAATGAAAGACTGCTCTTCGATGGCTTTTTCATCAGGACCTTCTATACCGAATCAATGTCTTTCAACAAATGATGTCTGACTTTTTATGGAGTGTGCATGCTCATTCAGCTTAAAGAAGCGAAGCTTTCCGATTTACTTTCTATCTACTTGATACAAAAAGCTGCCTTCAAATCTCTCTTTCTCCGTTATCAAGATGGAGAAACTTCTCCCTATTTACAAAGTTTTGAGAAGCTAAACGCAAAGTTTTCTGCGTCGAATACCACTTATTATTTAATCATGACCGCTCAGAAAACCGTGGGCTTCCTAAAACTGACGGTTGAGCAGGAGCATACGACGAAGCTATCTTCCATCGCCCTTCTTCCCTCCTACGAGAACCGCGGGATCGGTAGACAAGCAATGACCTTGATTGAAAGGAACGTACAAACAGATACGATACATTTGAATACGATCCTGCAAGAACCCAAGCTGGTTCACTTTTATCATTCTTTGGGGTATTCCCCAACAGGCAGGTTTCAAAGCACCTCTTCAGCAATCTGCTTTGTCTCCTTTACGAAAAAAATTGCTGCGAAATAAAAAAGCCATCTCGCCTTTCATCGGCAGAGATGGTTTTTCTATCAATTGCCATCCTTTACAGCAATCATTTTATTGGTCCTGCAAGGTGTCATCGGTTTTTTTACGCAATCGCGGAATCTCTTTCACATTCATTAAATCTAAAAAGAAAGTAAACAATGGGATCCCAATGATCAAGCCCCACAAACCAAAGAGATGTTCGCTAAGATACAGGAGAATAAACGTGTAAAACATCGGAATCTCTGTTTTATTGGCCATCAAGCGGGGATTTAAGATATAGGATTCCAACGCATGAACAAATACTATGATCAAAAGAATATAGATCACGTCATTAAATCCGCCGATGGAATAGGCAATAAACGTCAATGGAATACACGAGATGATCACACCAGCAACAGGAATCAAGCTGAGAAAGAAAATCATCAACGCCAAACTCAACAGCTGCGGAAAGCCCATCACCGCTAAGGCGAAGACAGTGATTGCTGTATTAACTAAGGCGATCACCAACTGCGTCTCAATCACATTTCCGAAAGCCCGCGTAAACTTAGCTCCTAAATAGTAAACATCTTCAAAGAACCACGCCCCTCGCCCTTGCAAAAATAGCCGAGAAAACGCAACGGTCTTTTTGTTATCGATCATAAAGAAGAAACTAAGCAGAAATGAGATCAGCACCGTCAATGCCAACTCACCGAAATTATACAGATAATTGATCACGACTAGAACGCCGCTTTGTAATTTCTGAATATATTCACTGGTTTGCAATAAATTCAAGACATATTCGATCAATTCATTATTGGAGTCTGTCCGTTGGTAGAAATCAGCAACGGAATTGACTAATTGGACGGATTGTTTGATGATGATTGGTACATAATTTGTTGCTACTAAATAAAGAATAAAAACAATCAAGCTGTAAGTCAAGATGCTCGTAAGCTTAATGGGCAGATGACTTTTTCGATGGAGCAAAAGAACCAGCCGATAAATCAGATACGTAAAGATAAAGGTCAGCAAAAGAATGGTCATCATACTGCGAAACAAAAAAAGAATGCCCGCAAGCATAAACAGGACCGTCCAGCGCCGCAACACAAGATTTTGAAGAAAAGCATTATAGTATTTCATCTGTAACTCCTTTATTCGTTGCAATGGAGCAACGAAGCATTTCAGTAGTGCCTAAGAATTATCTAATCATTAAACTATGCAAATAGCAAGAGATTTTATTTTTCTTAATCGAGCGAAAAAATGAAACAAAAAATCCTTAGAAGAATCGTTGGCTTTCTTCTAAGGAAAAGAGTTATTGGTAAACGGTCTTTCCTTCGTTTACGGGTAAAACCGAGTTGATGGACAATAAAAAGAAGCTGGCAGCCAACAGATCAGCACTGCCGCCTGGAGACACATTTTCTGACTGGCAGAAGGCTGCTAGTGCATGAAATGCTGGGTTCGGCAACGCTTGCTGATTGGCTTTTTGTGCGAGTTGCTGAACCAGTGCCAGTACCTCTTGATTGCTGCGGTATAAAATACACGTATCGTCCAGTGTAGCGATGATCGCCAACAGCATGTGGAGCCTTTTTTCAGTCTCATTGGAACAATCCCGAGAAAAATAATCCGCTAGAGCGATTTGAACATGGGGGAACCCAGCAGCAGCTTCCCCATACGCACCGAGATGTCCATATTTGGCTTGAACAGTTTTGCCATGACTTTCCGTTTGTTGAGTCAGCGCACGATCAGGAAATGCAGTGAGAAGCTGGATGTCAGAAAAGACTTCTGGCAAAAAAATCCGCTGTTTGCGACTAAGTTGGCTACTGACGGCGCTGATGAGCAAGCCTAATGCCCAAATGGCTCCTTTATGAGTGTTGATGCCACCAGTGGCTGCCAACATCGCCTGTTCTGCCTTCCGACCGATTGCAGCGATTGCTTCCCGCAACTCTTGAGACATGCTGCTTCCCCAAGACACCAAGGCCATTTCTTCAAAGTATGGCGTCAATGCTCGAGCTGATCGCAGAAAGAGTGCTTGATCCATATCGTGATGGGCACCTGAATCAATGGCATCCACTAACCCAGGTTTTGGGGACAATGTCACTTCTGCAATCAAGGCTTCTTCTACCAATTGGGCGAGTCGTCGACAATTTTCTTCTACAGCAAATGCAAACATCCAACTCCTCCTCTATTTTTTGATTTGACCTTTGATCGTTACCCATAAAACATGCAAAACATAGCTTGTTAAAAAACCACAGCTGGCAGTTGCCAAATAAGCGACGATGATCATGATGGCCATTGGCAGTTGCAGCAACAAATCTTTGAAGCATAGGAACAAAACTTGAAAGACAAAAACATTGGCAAGATAGGTTCGATACGCATAAGTAGATAGCCACTTAAATGTCCCTAACTGAGGGGCATTGTTCTTGATCATAGTTGACCCAAACATAAAGACTGCAAAAATCAATACTAAGCTATATAAGCTTTGCAATGTATTTAAATACGGTGCATGAGCGAAACTTAGATCACCTGCATAATGTAGCAGATGATTGGCAGATAATAGCCCCAATGCTAAACCCACTGGCAAGAAAGCATAGCGAATCTTGTATAGGAAGCGATAGACGGTTTCGTGATAAATCAAAGCGGCTTCGCCATAGATCCCATAGATCACAAAGCTAAAGACAAACCGATCCAATAAATACCAGCTTTCATGATGCGGTCCTTCAAAAACTTGGCGATCATAAAACACATACCAAGCGACATACAAAGCAGTTGCGACGATCAATACTGGCCAAACAGCTTTTTTCTTCGTCAACACTTTGTAGCCTAACCAGACAAAAAACGGCATCAACAATTGGATCTGCAGCATCATGATCGTATACCACAAGTGTGGCGCCGCATCCCCCGTCACATATTTCAGTAAAAACGTTGCTGTATCAGTATAAGGTTTTCCTTGTTGGACAGCGGGAAAGAGCCATAAATAAGCCGTCGTCCAAAGCACATATGGCACGACAAGTTCAAAAAACTTTTCTTTCAAAAATTCTAGATAAGACAGATGTTGACTTGTCTTAACCATGTTATAAACAATAGCAAAAATAAACAGGGGTGCGGTAAATTTCACCAAGACATAAAAGGTACCGATGAATGCTGCAGTCTTTTCATCTTGGGTATTGGATAAGGCAAAAGTCAAAATCGTTTGCATCATTACTGCTGTCACGGCAAATACTTTTTGGAAATCACTGATGTTGATTTTTAAATCGTTGTTCTCAAACATGTTTTTCGCTCACTTTTCTAATAATTACCAAATCTCAGTGGTGAGTTTTGGCCCTTCGTCTGTTTTTACTAAGATTTTTTTTGATGGATGTTCCAAATACTCCTTTAAGGCAAATCCGCCTTGTTTTGTGATAACTTGAACATCGATCTGTTGAAAAAAGGCTGCCTGCTTTTCCAATAGTTCCAGTGGCAGCTTTTCTTTCGTGTCGGCATAAAGCAACAGATCTAAATCACTTGTCGGCTTGATTGCTGCCTGTTTTGCAGCCAATTCAAAACCCAAGCTGCCACCGATTCCCCAAGAATAGTGCTTCAATAAAAGCCGTGCTTGTTGATAGTTGCGGTAAACTGGATAATTGGCTACTTCATTGAATCGAAAGCTCTCACGAGTGATCAATTCCCAAGGATGGATCGTTCGTTTGATCATGTTGCAGGGTGCCTCAAAGGCAAACCGTTCTTGCCGCTTTTCCCCGCGCAACCCCACTGGTAAATAGCTGGGGTTACGGGGTTTCCCACGACGGACGGTCGCAAAAAGCTGTTCTTTTTCAGAAAACCATTTGGGAATATCAATCATATCAAGAACTTCTTTATCTAATTGAACGATATCGTGGGCACGGTTCATTCGTTACTCATTCCATTCTGCATTCATTTTTTCAAATACGTTATTCGTTTCCAGCCGGCCGCTCTTTTTAGCGATCGGATTGGTGTAGCGACTGGTCAACATCGTGTCATTCGTTTTACGCACATCATCAATCGCCTCATTGATCGCTTCAATTACAGTCGCTTTGCTTTCAGAGGTGACAGACTGATCCGTAATGGAGGATAAGAAAGTGAAGATTGCCCCAAGTTTCGTATAATTTTTGATATCATAAGCAATACTTGGTACTTTTTCCGCAGCGGCTTCAATCGCGGCAATCGACCGTTTGGTGACCCGACTTGCACTTTCTTTTGACATTGCCTGAACAGTGATTTTTTCACTATATAGTGCGATCAGACGACTTGATTGCAAGCCATGCGCTAAGAAAGCCCCAGAGATCGCATTACCAGCGATAAAACCGATCACTGGATGACCCGCTTGGCGTAGTTTGGCATAAGCTGCCGCACTGTTTGCTAAAGCTGCATGAATACCAATCAATTCTTCATTGTAGCCATACGCTTGGCTAGGGACATCGATGACCGCAATGATTGGTCGTTTGACTGCTTTCTCTTTGTCTTCTTGATAAACAGTTTCTAACAGGTGGCCCATCTCATACCCTTCGACTAAACCAACTTCTCCCTTGCGTACCCGATACATCGGATTAGTTGGGTTTGGCACGATCGCTGTAACAACGACTTCTTCAGTAAAAAGGTCAGATGCAGCTGCATAGACAGTTGCACTAGTTGAGGTTGGGAATTGCAGATTCGTCAATGCTGAAAACCAGTGATAACCGATACTGTCAGCAGCAGCTTCTTTGCCTTCTGTTACAGTAATAGGTGCCACTCCAGTTGCTTTATGCGCTGCAAGAGCCTTATTGTATGCCTCGATAGTCAGCGGCTTTGATAGATCAAGTTCGTTTAAAAGAGAAAGATAAAAACCACTTTTTTCGCTGCGATGACTGTCTTTCTTTTTAACCATCGCCGCAATCACAGCTTCTTGGATCGATTCGACACTGTCAGTCACTAGTTCATCGATCATTTGTGCTGCCAAACGTTGTTTGGCGCCAATGGTGTTCCAAATCAAATCTTTATCACTGGAATCAAATTCTCTCACGCCAGCTTCTTGTTCGATGACTTCAGGACCGTTCAAACCGATACGGGCTTTCTTCGTCGCTATCAAGTAGCTCATAAGTGCTGAGGTAATCGACATACCGCCAAAAGAACCCACCCGACCTGGCACTAAGCCAATCACTGGCACATACGATTTTATTGCAACGATCAAATTGCCGATTTCTGCAATCGACAATAAGCCGTAATTCGCTTCTTGGAGGCGTACGCCACCAGTATCGAGGATGATGATCGGTGTGATCGGATTGCCCTTTTGGTTTTCTTCCAACACATGAGTCAATGCCGCGATGATTTTAGCACCAGAAACTTCACCGATCCCGCCACCTTGGAATTTTCCTTCCATAGCGATCACGACCACGTTTTCTCCAGAAATCGTTCCACGGCAAACAACGATCCCATCATCGCTTTGTGGCACGATGTCTTGAGCCACCAGATTGGGTGCGATCATTTGGTCGAATGGATCGATCAATTCACGACCGCTCTTGGCATCCAATAATGCGTGCACCCGTTCTCGGGCATTTAATTCTACAAAACTATTCTTCATCTGCTAGTTCCTCCATTGCTTGGGTTAATCGTAGGTAAACCACACCGGGAGTGGCGCCAAAGTCGTTGATCACTATTTGCGCACTGATTGGATAGCGCTCAAAAAAACGTGTCAAGACATTTTGCCACACATCGCCAAAGCCATCACTTCCTGTACAAACTGAAACGGTGGTTTCTTGTTTGTCCGTTGGAAAAAGCAGAATTTCCAAGTCACCAGAACCAACCACGCCAACATGGACTTTTTTGGTGACTGGTTTCGTTGTTTGATACGTATAAGCTAATTTTTCCATCTCTTCTTCTCTCCTCTTGCTCTTATTAAGACCACGTTCTGAATTTCATTGGCGGTTCATACAACCCATCGGACCATTCGATCAAATCATCAACGGTTTGAGCTGCTAGCAATGATCGTTTGGCATCACTGCGTTTGATCCCTAAGTCTTCTGGTAATTTCACGATTCCCGCTTTGCGCAAGGCATCCAGAGAAGCTTTTGTGCTGGTCATTCCTAGTGGGGTTACACCACCGATGGCTGCGATTGCTGCTTGTTTTTCCTCTTTTGAGTTTGCTTTATAAAGATAAGCGATGCCTTCTTCTGTCACGATATGCGTCGTATCTTCGCTATAGATCATAATTGGGGCATTGGCTAAACCAGCTTGCTTTTGGACAGCCAACGCATCTAACGTTTCTACAAAAACAGGTTTTTTATTGGAACCATACGTTTCAACCATTTGAACGACTAATTTTTGTCCTTTTGCTAAAGGATCTGTTTCATCCCGCAAGGATTGCCAAGCTGGAGTCGAATGCCGACGGCCCCCCGGATTATGCCCCATATTTGGTGCACCACCAAATCCAGATAAGCGGCCTTTCGTCACTGTAGAAGAATTTCCTTGATAATCCAGTTGTAAGGTCGAACCGATAAACATATCGATGGCATATTGACCTGCAGTTTGGGATAATGCTCGATTGCTGCGCATCGTGCCGTCTTTTCCGACAAAGAATACATCTGGACGAGCGGCAATGTATTTTTCCATACCAACTTCCCCACCAAAACTGTGGATGCTTTCGACCCAACCAGATTCGATAGCTGGAATCATCGTTGGATGAGGATTCAAGACCCAGTTTTTCGCTACTTTTCCTTTGATTCCAAGGGTTTCTCCATAGGTTGGTAAAAGTAACTCGATCGCAGCGGTATTAAAACCGATCCCATGATTCAACGATTGTACTTCATGTTCTGCATAGATTCCTTTTAATGCCATCATCGCCATCAAAATTTGTAATTCTGTAATGTTTTGCGGATCTCTCGTAAAGAGCGCTTCTAATTGATACGGTTGGTCTGCTACCACGACGACATCGATCCAATCGCTGGGAATGTCGACCCGCGGCAAACGATCGACCACTTCATTAACTTGGACGATCACAATCCCATCTTTAAAGGCTGCTGCTTCGACGATCGTTGGTGTTTCTTCCGTATTGTAACCTGTATAAAGATTTCCTTGGCGATCGGCTTTGTCCGCCGCCACAAGGACCACATTCGGAATCAAGTCGATAAATAAGCGACCATATAATTCCAAATACGTATGAATGTCCCCTAATTTCATGGTTTTGTCTTCAATCATTTGGGCAACGCGCGTACTTTGTGCGCCTGCATAAGAAAAATCGATTTTCGCTGCAATGCCTTTTTCAAATATCGTCAAATGTTCTGGACGGGAGATACTCGACATGATCATATGCAAATTGTTGACTTTTTGAGCATCGACTTGTTCTAAGCTTTTTGATAGAAAGCTTGCTTGTTTTTGATTGTCGCCTTCAAGGACCACTTTGTCTCCCGGACGGATCAACTGTTCTAAGACTTCAATGATTGCTTCCGTTGGGACATATTTTCCATCGAGAAGATGCTCGATTTTTTTCATGGTTTGGGCTTTCTTTTCACGTTTACTTGCCCAGTTTCTTGCAGGTTTTTCCATTGTATTCATCTCCATTTTTGATATAGGAATAAAGCATCATCCATGCCATGTTGATCCAAATTGATCACACGGATCGCTTTGTTTTCACCAAATTTTGCTTGGATCAGTTTTGTTAAGGTGTTGCCCGGAGGAAATTCAAGAGCCAAATCAAGTCCTGCTTCGTAGGCAACATCCATGATCTTGTTCCACTGCACCGGAAAAGCAATATTTTGCAGCAAATCACGACGGATCTCTTCAGGATTCATGGTCATCCGCCCATCTGTATTTTTGAGGTACGGACAGATAGGCACATCAAGGGATACCGTGTTCATAAATGGCGCAAACCGTTTCACGGGTTCTGTCATCAACACACAATGGGACGGCACAGGCACTGCTAAAAGTTTGGCGGTTTGCGCATGATAGTCTTTCGCTTGAGCCAGCGTCTTGCGCAAGCCTTTGAGATGACCAGAGATCGTATGCTGCATGGGGCAATTTTCATTTGACAAATAGACGGGAGCAGCAGGATCAAATGTTTTTGCCACGAGCGCTTCTGCTTCACTTCTCGTTACACCAACAAGTACCCCCATGGCATAATCAGTCGGATAGGCTTCTTTCATCAATGTCGCCCGATGATAGACCAAGCTAGCGGCATTTTCGAAACTTAAGCTTTCACAAGCTAACGCAGCGGAAAAAGCGCCAATCGAATGCCCCGCCACAAGCTGAGGTTGCACACCAGAGGCTTTCATCTGGTCCGTGTAAAAAGCCGCTTTTACTAAAATCGCCAACTGAATATAGACGGTATCTTGTTCGAGATTCTCCGATACACGGTGTAAATCAAAGCCTGTCGCCTGTTCTAGCCGATGGAAATAACTGGCAGGTACGTCTTCAAGCATCTTGCTGGTCTGACTGCCTTGTCCTGGGTATAAGAAACCTGTACTCATGAAACACCTCCTAAACAATTTCTCTTTCCTGTGTCATAATAACGGAAGTTTGTTATAATAAAAAATACCAGTTTCGTGAATATCCATAACCAAAAGGTATGGAAAGAGGAGTATCTGATGAACCTTGATCATTTACGCTACTTTAAAAAAGTAGCCGAATCGAAAAATATTACCCAATCTGCACAAGAATTATACATCTCACAACCTGCCTTGAGCCGTGCCATGAAACACCTAGAAAGTGAACTAGGCATTCCTTTGTTCTATCATGCCGGTCGGCATATCGAGTTGACGATGTTTGCTGAAGAATTTTATCCCTATGTCGTTGAGACGTTAGCACGTTTCGACGAAGGAATGAGTGCGATCCAAGCCTTAAATGGAAAAATGGTCCCTGCAGTGACGATTTACTCTGAAGTCGCTTCTGTTTCCTTGCCCAACTTGGTGGCGACATTCGTTGAAAAGCACCCTGAGATCCAACTTTCGATCAAGCAGCACGGCAGTAAGGAGACCAACAAAGAACAAGCCTTCTACATTACCTCTGAGCCAAAGAACGGCTTGACCAATCTGCCAATATTCACGGAACCCATCTTACTGGCGATCCCCAAAAAGCATCCCTTGGCAGAAAAAAAAGACTTGCAAGTTGCCGATATCCAACACGTGCCTTTGCTGATGCTGGTTGAAAACAGCCCGCTGCGTAGAACCATCGACGAAGCTTTTGAAGCAAAAAAAATCAGTTTGGCTATCGGTTCAACGACGGACGATCCAGCGACGCTGCGCTCCCTTATCAATCAAGGACTAGGAATCACGTTCTTTCCTAAAATTACTTGGGGCTATGAAGATCAGGCGCCTTTCGTTTTACGTGAACTAGCAGATTTCCCCTTATCAAGGACGATTTATTTAGCATCAAGCTTTACTAAAGGTCATCCCATGACAAAACTAATTGCAAAAACGTTGATTGAATTTTATCTTGGCTAAACAAAAAGAAGCGTCCATTCGCACGTTAGTTGTGCAAGCGGACGCTTCTTTTTTCTTTCCTATTTCCCCCGGTTGAATCATCGAATCGACCGTACATTCATTCACATTGATCTCTTCGATCTCTTTTGACTAGCCACAGTATTGGCTGCCAGTCAGGTGAGACCTCATAAGATTTGTTACACGCCTTCAAGTACGGCTGCCTTACCATCACTTATGCGTCAGGCAATTGATCGTATTCTTCATCACTGACTGCTTCTAACCATTCTGAAGCACCAGCAGTAATCGCTACATGGGCAAACCAACTATTTTTTGCTGCCCCATGCCAATGTTTGACCCCTTCCTTGATGACTACGACATCCCCAACAGTAAGTTTTTGCGGTTTCTTACCTGCTTCTTGGTACCAGCCTTCTCCTGAAGTCACCAACAACAATTGATACCCACCATCGATATGCCGATGCCAATTGTTGCGACAACCCGGTTCAAAGGTCACATTGCCAACGTTGACTGGAATCGCTGAATCAGCTACTAAAGGATTCAAGTAACTCTGACCGCTAAAATATTGCGCATAGGCATCATTTGTGTTGCCCAATAAAAAGATTCCTGCTTCTTTTGCTGCATCAGCTTTTGACATTTATTTTTCCTCCAATTCAGCTAGCTCTTCTTGATAAACCGTTTTGGCGATGTTAAAAGCAGACCAAGCTTTGGGCCAGCCAACATAGAAAGCCAGATGAGTGATTACTTCTGCAATTTCCTCTACAGTGATCCCGTTTTCCTTGCCAATCGTTAAATGGGCAGTCAACTGTTCAAAATTGCCACCGGAAATCAAGGCAGATATCGTCAATAAACTTCTCGTATGAGGAGCCAATTCTGCCTCACGTGACCAAACTTCACCAAATAACACATCATCATTCAGTTGCGCGAATTTCGGCGCAAAGTTGCCTAAGTTATCTCTTCCTGCTGTTTGTTTCTTGACCATATCGATCGACTCCTTCATCTATTTTAATGAAATGCTGATTTAACCAATTTCGAATAGCTGTATCCGCTTTCTCTATTCTTGAACCACGAACAGCTAATCCAGGATAAACAACTGCATCAGGACAAGTCTTTTTAAAGTCTTCAATGCTATTGCCGAATCCTGAGCCTTCATGAGTACAAAACGGAAAAATAATCTTCCCTTCCAATCGGTGATCTTTTAAAAAACTCGCTAGGATCATCGGGTATGTGCCCCACCAATTGGGAAAACCGATAAACAAGACCCGTTCTTTAAAAAACGCTGCCGATATCTCTTGATAGAAAGGGAAATCATTAGCCGCCTTTTCTTTTTTTGCTAGCTCGACCATTGCTTGATAGCTTTCAGGGTAAGGATAAGTCGGTTCAAGAGAATAAAGCGGGCATTGTAATTTCTCTGCTATTTTCTCTGCTAGAACCCGCGTATTTCCCACTATCAGCTTTTTTCGCTGCCCTTCAATAAGATTCTCCCCTGCTCGTGAATACACAAGTATTGCCGGCATTTTGTCACCTCCTTGGTTTCTCTTCTTGGTATATTTAATAGTAAGGCAAAGCGGAGCCGTTGAATAATGCTTTCTATAAAAAGTCCCTATGCTTACGAAGCATAGGGAGAGGTGGAAGCCAAAAGAAGCGGATCACTCCACTTCTTTTGGCTTTTAGGATGCAATTATTCAAAAGCGTCACGAAAGCGGGCAATGAACGCCGTCACAACCGGCGACATCACACGATTTCTTTTCCACACCAAGACACAGCTGGTTTCGATTTGAGGGACTAAAGGCAAAAATTTGATCGTTTCATCCCTCCGTTCTCCGACAGCTCCGCTGATGGTCAACGCCGAACCAACATGGTTTTCTACTAAGGAAAAGACATTGAAAATCAAGTTATATGTTCCAACGATCGGTAATTCTTCTATTGGTATTTTTGACCATTGACTGAACATTTGCTGCACCTCCGGACGCCTTGAAAGTAGCAATGGCACCCCTTTGATATCTGCTGGTGTGATCTCCTCTTTATGGGCGAGAAAAGAATCAGCCGATGTCAACATGCCCCAAGTTTCTTTTCTTGGTAGAACGACTTTTTCGTATTTCTCGATTTCGATGGGTTCGATCAAAATCGCCAAATCCAATAAGCCTTTCTCTAAACGCTCGTTGATATCATCTCCTGTGCCACTGTGAATATGAAAGCGGACATCTGGATAGTCACTGATAAATTCTTCCAACATCAAGGAAAGCGTGTCGGAATTATCTGCTTCCACACAGCCAATTGTGAAATGACCACTAAACAACTGTTTCTTACGATCTTCAAACTCTTGCATGGTTTGATCCGTTAGACTCAATATCTCCTCGGCACGGCTTTTTAAAAAACGACCTGCTTCCGTTAAGAGCATTGTACGATTATCACGAATGAAAAGAGCCGTTCCTAATTCATCTTCTAATTCTTTTAATTGACGGCTCAATGTCGGTTGGGTGATGTGGAGCACTTCTGCAGCTTGAGAAATTGTCCCTTCCTCTGCAATCGTGAAGAAATATTTTAATAAACGAAATTCCACTAAATCGCCTCCTCTTTTTTGCAACATTTTAACTCTTAGCAATGAAAAGAATCATCCTACTTCTTGGTCTATTCATTTTTAATAATAACAAAGAATCGCTAATTCAGCGAATCATGCTAAAAAAGCGGAGAAGACTGTAGAATTTTAAGAAGATCGTTTTATGGAATGACATGAGAAAATTGTTCGCACATTAATAATAGAGGGACAAAAAGACTTGCCCCACTATTATGATAGCCAATCAAGTTAAGCTATTATTTGGTTTTCTTTACTTTTTGTTAAATAGAATCTGGCTATTTTGACCATTTGAACCTGTTGGATCAATTTCGATTTCCCAGTAATCGAGACCATCTAAAGAAGTGATTTTTTTCGCTGAAATATTACTATCTGCTTCTTTAATACGATAACCATCGTCTTTTAGATGAATCAAATCCTTTTGAGCACGCTTCATTGTAGGATCTGAATGTGAAAGTATAATCGTTTCATCGCTGTCCACTCGTGTAAGTGCCATTGGGGTTTGAAATTTCATATCAAGGATTTCGACTTCGGTTTCATTATAGACATTAATACCAATTACATTATTTGACTGTACTGCATGAATGTTTTTATCATTGCGCAATATTTTAGCGGGTTCAATTTTTTCGAATTCAGTTCTGTCCCTATTAGGATAGATAGCATAGTTGTACTCATCTTCTTGATGGATATGCGTTTTCCACATTGTAAAGTAGCTTCTCGTAATCGGGTCAATGCTCCCTGATCCATTGATCCGATTC
The DNA here is from genome assembly GCF_050498765.1 of Enterococcus sp. DIV1096b. Taxonomy (NCBI): domain Bacteria; kingdom Bacillati; phylum Bacillota; class Bacilli; order Lactobacillales; family Enterococcaceae; genus Enterococcus; species Enterococcus sp. DIV1096b. The sequence goes on from NZ_JBMHEK010000001.1 coordinate 1,806,611, forward strand.
CAACTATCTGTACGTTCTTCAATCATCAAAGTTAAATCTTGAGGGTTGATAAATTTATATCCGATAGATTGTTGCGGATCAGAAGCCTCCAAATAAACACTTTCAACATTAGAAAAGCTTTGTTGTCCATTTGATAAATCAATCTGTTCATTATTCACAAATAATCTGTAATCAATCGTCTCATTTAGCTTTCGGTTCTCTATAACTGTTTCAATGATACGGTCATTTTGAAAGTTTATATTACTTCCAATAGCAACAAGCTCGTCACCAAGGATGAACCATGACTTTTGAGCTGTCAACGTTCTTTCATAATTGATAAAATCCATGACAAAACTACCATAACGATCATCAACGGTGGAACCTCCCACGAAGTCTGTTTCCGCTACACTATAACCGCTTTGATCAAGTCGAATTTGCTTATCCACAGTAATACCTGGCAATCTATAGGGATCAACTGTCGCCCAAAAGTCTTGATTAAATTGATTTAGATCATCATTATATAGATAAAGCATTCCATCGCCCGTATGCCATCCTTGAAGGTTTTCATTATTCATTGTTTCGTATCGTTTGATTCTACTAGAGGACATACTTAACCCAAAACTAAAATCAAAATCTTTATTAAAATAGGTCATTCGATCCATATTCGCAAAATTTGTAAGTTTTGTTGTGTAAGGACTATCGGAGGCTATATCAGGATTAGATAATATTGTTTTTGCTAGTGCAATATCTCTAAAGCTTGATAAACTATTTAAGTAGTCAAAATTCGCACTATTTGCTTCTATAAAAGTCATCCAAGGATACCTGACAGCGACCCTAAAATACCCAAAACAAACAATAAAATGAGCAGCTTGTAAACATTCCAATTCTTCTTTTTAATTAGATAATAAACCATAATCGTAACTAATCCAGGCAAGAGCCGAGGCAAAATTTGATCAAAAACAGTTTGGAGCGCTACTACTTGTTGTTCGCCATCAATAGTTGTTGCGTACTCGATCGCCATTTCAGCTTTTACGAAGCTCACCGCTAAACCAGAGATAACTGTGACTCCTACAATATTCGCTGCCCGAGAGATTTGGTTGATTTTTTGGCTGAGCATTTCAATCGCACTTGTGCCCATTCGATAACCTAGCCAGCCTAAAAGACACTTAAGAAACAGATTAAAGCCAATCATACAAACCAAAAACATGATTGGACTAGCAGTAATACCCGCAATCGCCATGCTAGCAAAAATCGTTGAAAATAACGGTGCTACACCAAATTGAGATATTGCATCCCCAATTCCTGCCAAAGGACCCATTAATGCCATTTTTATACTTCTAATTTTTGATACATCTTCCCCGTGATCAAGCATTGCTAATTGTAAGCTAGTAACAAAGGGAACTGTTTGAGGATTGACATTATAAAATTCCAAGTTATCAATAGTGGCTTTTTTCAATGCTTCCTGATCATCTTTGTAGATCTTTTTTAATCCCGGAAAAATAATATTTGCATAACCCGTTCCTTGATACGTGTTATAGTTGAAGCCATTTTGGAGGAAATATGAGCGCATAGTTGCTATAAAATAATCGTTTTTCGTTAGTTTTTGTTCTTTAGATTCCATCTTCTTTGATTCCTCCTTGTTGAGCGAAAGTCATTGAAAGTTCTTGTCTTTTTTCTTGATTATAGTAATCGATCATTGCAAATACTGCTCCTACTAATGCAATCGCCATAACAGGTAAATCTAAATACGCAATACAAATGTAGCCTAAGATCACGTAAGGAATAACGTCTTTGGAAACCATGACCGATAGAATCATCGCAAAACCGATTGCGGGTAGTAAGCCTCCAGCAACAGTCAGTGCTTGAACCAATTCATTCGGAATCATTTCGACAAATTTTCTAAGAGGCTCCATACTTAAAGCAGAAAGTAATGCAATAAAGAATCCCACAAAGAAAAAACTAATGAAAGTTGTATGTGCAAACCATTTAAAGCGTTTGAAACGGCCATTTTCTACCGAAACTCTTGCAGCTTCGGATGAACCAGCACATACTGTATAAATGAGTGTCTGGCAAATTTGAAATAATACTGCAAATGGATAAGATAATGCCAAGGCACTTTCAGGTGTGACCCCTTTATCTTTTAAAGTTATCGCCATTATGGTCCCCACCACTCCTGGACCTAAAGGATTAGACGGAACCGTTCCCCCAGCGCCAACGCCAAATCCCATAAAAGCAAGTTCACCAATGGCACCCATCATTAATCCAGTCTGAACATCACCAAGAATCAACCCTACAAAAAAGGAAAGGACAATGCAACGATTTGTAAAAATGCCTAGCAATAGACCCGAATAACAAACGCCTGCCATAAGTGCCAGTAAAAAAGCTTGCATAATTGATATATTCATTTTATTATCTCCTATTCTTTTTCAAGATGAGACATGAGTTGTTTCAATGAATCAACGTCTGGAGCCATCGGTGAGGTACGAGTATCAAACTTGATGTGGAATGTATTCTTTAATTCTTTTAACGCTCTTTTATCTTCTTCACCGATAAAAATATAGTTGGATATTTTCGTTTTTCCTACTGCATTGTGAATGTTCCCCACATTGATTTGCTTAATCGGTACACCACCTTTGACAAGTACTAATGCATCCTGCGGATTAGCCACAACGATAAAAATCATTTGCTTAGGCGAGGCTTTATGAATGATTTCGCATGTTTGTTGAATCGTGAAAAAGCGCATGCTCACATTTTGTGCCACCGCTTTCATCAATTGTTGTTGAAATGGATCATTTGCGGCTTGATCGTTAGCTACGATACATAAGTTGACACCCAATGATTTGATCCACATTTGACCTTGACCATGTATCAAGCGTTCATCAATTCGTGTCATTTTAATATTTGGTTGTGCCATTTGATTCCCTCCTTTAGTCTTTTTACCAAAATAATTGCCAGTTTTTTTTATGTCTTACCAGTGCTTCCATATAGAAGTAATCTCCCCAGATATTCCCTTCATTCACACCCTTTCCGGAATGCCAGGAATAGACCCCTTCATTGATGAGCGCTACAGCCCCTGTGCCCTTTTTTTCTGTGTAACGGTTTATTAAATTTCTTAGCATAACTTGTTGGATATTGTGATACATTTCTTTCATAGGATGGTTGTCCGCTAGATATTTTTCCATTTCATTCATACCACAAAGGGTTATTGCACTAGCAGAAGTATCCCGAGGTTGGTCAGATCCCTCTTCAAAAATCAAATCCCAAAAACAGATTAAATCACTAGGCAAACGATTTAAAAAGTAATTCGTTACAGCTTCATAAAGCTTTATATTTTCCTCCTTTCTACAATAATGCTGATTTAATGCTATTCCATAAATCAACCAGCTTTGACCGCGTGCCCAACTGGAGTCGTCAGAAAATCCTTGCTTCGTTTTACCATATAGGGGCTGACCTGTTGTGGGATCGAAATAATAAGTATGGAATGCTGAAGCATTTTCTCGAATCGCATATTTAATGGTGGTCTTATAATGTTTCTCTGCCACAGCTTTATAGATATCGTCACCTGTCTCCTCATATGACCAATGCAATAATGGTAGATTTAAGAGACAGTCAACAATTAAACGATATTCATTAGAGTCATCCAAATCTCCCCAAGCTTGTATAAATTTCCCTTTATTTTGAAATCGCTCAACGAGTTTGTCAGCTGCGCTAATGGAAAGTTCTCTAGCTTGGGAATTGCCTGTGATTTTGTAAAAACTGACACACGAAAGAGTATAAAGGAAACCTAGATCATGATGATTGATTTCTATATTTTGAGACAATCTTCTGGAAAAGCTTTCTATATGCTTTTCTGCTAAATCCTTATACTTATTTTCCTTGGTAATATCATATGCAATCCATAAAATGCCTGTCCAAAAAGCCGTCGTCCATTCTGTGTTATCAATAACTTGGTAATTTTGGTTTTTAGTGGCAGGTGCAGGAAATTTCTCTCCAAATATAGCCATATTTTGATCAATTTTTTGTAAACACTCGTTAATCGCTTGATCAATTTCTTTCGTACTTAATTCTGATACTTCTAGTTTTTGATAATTCTCCTTTAAAGGTTCAATTCTTTTCAAAAGCATGTTTTTCCTCCATTCACAACTTATAGCGTTAACGTGTTATCTGATTGCAGTATATAATATTCTTGTTTGCTACGCAAGCGTTTTCAAGATTATTTATTTTAATGGAATAAAAAAAGCATATAACGCAGCTATATGCTTTTGAAATATAGATGTTAACTAATTAATAATATCAATACTATAGTAATCAGGATGAATAAATGCCTGGTCATATTCAATAGCATTTTCAAAACGATCATAAACAATTCGATTCCTCACAAACAAAGCTGCTGGTCGATTATTCTTAAAATAGCTTTTCATTATTTTCTGATCTTTCTCTGATAAACTATCTATGATCGATTCAAAGTCAGATACAGAGATTGTCATTTTCTCTGATTCTGGTATTTGGTTTAAATCTTCTAGTACTTTAGTAAATGACAGCCCCTTTTTCAGCTGAGCGATTGGAATATCTGTCGGTCCACTGATATGTGCATATCTAAATTGAAGTTTCCACGGCTTATTATTAATAAATGCAACTTGACTTAGTTTTAAAAACGGTACTTTTGTCTCTTCAAACGAAGGAGCATGTAAAATCTTTGCTATATCTGAATTCGTTATTTGTTGAATGAGATCTACCGCTTCCACGACAGTCTTTTCAGATATTGGTTCTTTTTTATCATTAGTCAAGGGGCGTGTATTTTCACTAAAGAAAACACGTTTATTTAGAATGTTTTTTCGTACAAATGTTCCTTCGCCTTGTCTCCGAATGAGATAACCTTGTGCAACCAGATCATTCATCACTTTGATGACGGTTGTATTACTTACCCCATATTTTGCTTTCAAGTCTCCCTCTGAATAGATACGGTCCCCCGGTTTAAATTTACCAGCTTCAATATCTCGAAGAATATCTTGTTTGATTTTTTCATATTTTAATACAGCCACTTTTAGTCCCCCTAAAACAATCTTTATGTACGCAATTTTAGCTAAATGGAATAATATTTAATTTACCTAAATTAAGACAGCAATTGATTAAAAATTTTTATTGAATCGACGAGTATTATAGCTGAAAATAAGATTCTTTGCTTTTACGCTAAATCATTAGATTAATCATATCATATATCTCAAATAGACGTCTAACAGTCTCATAGAAAAATAAAACAAAGAAGAAGCCTTTAACAAGGCTCCCTCTATAATTAAAGATATTCTTTTATTCTTTATTGATGCTTTTTCTATAATCCCAAATGATTTAGCCACTCTAATACTTCTGGTTCAGCATCTTCAACACTTCCCGCTCTAGCTGCAAACCCTTCGAGAAACTGGTAATCTGGATACAATGTTCGAAGTTCGTTTCGACTATTGGTCAATCCACTTCCACCGTGGGTTGCAAAGGGAATGATTTGTTTATCAGCAAGATCATAGGCTTCAAGAAATGTTAAAACAGCTCGCGGTGCACGGTTCCACCAAACAGGAAAGCCGATAAAAATAACATCAAAATCAGACATCTGTGCAACGTCAGCCATCAACATTGGTCGAGCATCTTCTTCCACCTCTCTAGTAGCAAAAGCTGTATGTTCATCGTAAACGTTAGGGTAACCTACTTCTGTTTGAATCGAAAATAACTCACCTCCTGTCTGTTCAGCGATCATCTCTGCTATGACTTGAACATCTCCTATTAAAGTGTTATCGATCACATTAAAACTACTTCCAGAAACTGCTTCGACTGCGGGCTCTTGCTCCAAGTTTTCAGGTCGTGTAAAGTAGGCAATTAAAATGTCATCCGTGCTATCAATCAAAGAGATTTCTTCATTTTCTTGTGCTACTAAGTCACGATTGCTTGTTTCACCTGAATTAGTGTCTAATTCTTCATTCGTTGGATCACTGCTGCATCCTGCAAGAAAGATCATAGCCAGATAAAGTCCTTTTGTCCATTTTCTCATCGTATTGCTCCTTTCATCTTCCATAAGTAATGGTAGTTTCAGTATATTTCTTGAAGTGGACTTTAAGGCAAGACACTCAGATAAAATTTGTCTTAATTTTTACACCTTTCTCACAACTCCCTCACAAAAAGTCATTCCTGCAAAAGCACTCAAAAAGACGTAAACAATAATTTGTTGACGACTTTTCCATTTATCTTCCGATTTTCCTCAAATATGTGGCGAAAAAGTCAATGCGTTTATGGTAAAAAACGTTAGACAAGCAAAAATAAAATAGAAGCGCGTAAGACGGATTTTAAAAGGATCATTATATGATAAACTATTCCTAAATAGTATAGGAGTGATTGAATGAACGTTTTTTTCAGACCACCAAAAGAAGATGATATTGATCAAATCATGCAGATTGAAAATGCAGGATTTACAGCGGATGAAGCAGCATCCAAAACAGCGATGATGGATCGAATACGTATACTAAGTGACAGTTTTATTGTTGCTATAAATGAGACGGATTGTCCGATCGGCTACGTTGTTGGGCCCATTATTTCTAAACGTTATCTCTCTGACGATCTTTTTGAAAGTACTCGTCCTAATCAGCCTTTTGGTGGCTACCAAAGTATTCTTAGCTTAGCTGTCGCTCCTGGTTATAGAAACTGCCAGATTGGTAGTAAACTACTGTCAGTTCTTGAACAACAATGTCGTCTTCAAAATAGAAAAGGAATCACCTTAACTTGTTTAGAATCATTGATTCCATATTACAAAAAGCATGGCTATCAACTAGAAGGACTGTCAGAATCACAACATGCAGGTGTTGCTTGGTATAATATGGTACTAGAGTTGGACGATACGCCTAATGAACGCCAAATAAAGGAGCCTACTTTCCAGTAAGCTCCATACATTACCTTGAATAAGTTTCCGAAATTCAGTGCTTTATCTCAATTTCCACATAATATCAAATAGCAAAAGTAAAGGATCAATGACCAATACTTTTTCCCTTCGCATAAATCTCCTGATATTTTTCCATCAATGTTTTTTTAGGATCATTGTATTCAAACATAACGCCATCTTTCAGAAATAAGATCTGCTGAGAGATCTCCTCCAAATTATACAAAATATGAGAAGAAACCATGATCGCTTTTCCTTCTGCAGCCAGCTGCTGCAAAATAGTCGAAACCAATAAAACATTGGTGGGATCTAGCCCGTTCATCTCTTCATCCATGAACATATATGACGATATAGGTCAAGGTGTTCAAAACCGGTAAATTCGTCAAATAATTCATTCTGATCTGGCGATAAAGAGACGTTTTCTATAATCCGACTTTTCTTCTCAAGTGATAAAAATTTTTAACCTTTACGTTTTATGAGGAATCCGTCAACACTTTTTAAACGAAAAACCCAAAGACAAAGAAATGTCGATGGTTTGATAAATGTTATTGACTAGAACTCGTTGAGAAAACACCAGCGAAAGCTCTTTTATAAATTATATCCTTCGTCAAAATAAGAATGATGATCGAGAAAATAATTCTTCAGCAATCTATCTTCTTTGGCGATAAGTTTTTTTGCTAAATGAAACATTTGTTGCTCAATTCCTGATTGAGGCTTTCCGATTATTAAGTACCCAGTAGCTAGACTTGTAGTTGGAACGATCAACCCGATAGCATTACACATATTGACAACTCTAATAAATCCTTTTTTACCAGCAATTTGATTTTCTCGCGTCTGATCATCAAAATGTCCGATGAGTGTTTCACCAATACCGTAAATGTCAATTGGTCCTTCCTTCGAAATAATTATATCTACATCTAAAAACAATCGTTCTAATTCATCAATTAATTTTTTACGACTTTCTTGATACTTATAGGAAAAATCCTTCGTAATTATTTTCATAGTCTCCATGTCTACTGATAAAAGATCCTTATTTATTTCTGATTCTACAGCAACAATTACTGTCTTTTCTTGGTCCTTATGATCAGTAAAGATTTGTGCTAATTGCTTTATGAGATCTATCTCACGACTAATAAGTCCGATGGATGGTGTGAAGGATATGCCATCTGTTGAAGATTTTACCATTTTTTCTAAACTGAGCATTTTCTTTCCCACTTCCGGGTGGATATAACCAACTAAGTTTAAAGCTGCTGCTGGAGCTAAAACTGAACCACCTCCGTCCGTGCCGATTCCAACATCATTAATACCTAAAAAAACGTTCACAGCTGTTCCACTCGATGAACCAGTCATTACACCACCAGTAATTGGATTTTTTAAATCTATATCTATCCCTCTTCCTTTATGACTTGCTTTGTCAATCGTGTGAAGATGGAAGCCATTTTTCTCCAAAAAATCTATAAAGAAAGATGTGAAAATTATAGAATCTTTCAGTCCAATATAATATCCAGAAGAGGAACTGATTTTCTCTATGCAATTGGGAAATACTTTAATGACGGAGTTGTAAAAATTTGCCATTGCTAAACTTGTTCGCTTGGAATACTCTTGAACTTTATTCTGCTCCATGTTATAAACTCCTTAAAAGGCTCGATTTTGGTTTTACTACCATTAATCGAGCCATTACATTTAATTAATAAATAATTCTGGCAAAAATGACTGACCATTTTGAGGAGGCGAAACGTTAAAGTAATCTGCTACAGTTGCGCCAACATCTGCAAGGGTTTGTCTGTTTCCTAAATATTTATTATTGATACCTGGACTATAAAGCAATAAGGGAACCTTTTCTCGAGTGTGATTGCTGTGCCCTATTGTGGGATCGTTCCCATGGTCTGCCATAACAATTAGGATATCCCCCCTTTTTAAGGATGGAAGCAATTCTTTGATTCGTTTATCACTAATTTCTAAACGATCAGAATAACGATTTACATCTTCCGCATGACCAGCCAAATCAGTTTCTTGAATATTCAACGCAAAAAAACCATGATCAAGCGTTTTCACTTCATTGATCAAATCATCAAAAAGACGATTTGTATCAACTCCTGGAAATAAGCGTTTACTATCCGTCTGGATAATATCAGCGACTTTGCCCAAAAAAGAAACTGGGATATTTGCATGATCTAAGATTGTGGGAGTTTGAACATTTTTATTAATACCATATCCAAGATGAACGACTTGATAACCAGTATTATATACGCCAGATTGTGGAGCATCTACTCCTGCAATTTCTCCATTCCTTGTTTTTCTTGCTCCGAGTAAGTCTTTTAATGTTATGTTTTCACCACCAAAAGTAATGACTCTAGAAACCTCAACCACTTCCCTTACAACATGCCCAATTTTTGCCAAGTCATTAAAGGAAATCAAATCCAGACAAGCGGAAACATTATAAACTTGTCCATAATCTGTTTCCAAGTTATCACCGACCGTTGCAAGTTCATCTACAACTAAAATCTGTGTCCCGCTTTCCCCCACTCTTCGAACTTGATGACCATACTTTATCAGATTAGCTTCGACTTCATCGATTTTTTGATTGAATGGTTGAATCAATGGAATCTTAGGTGTTGTGCCCATAATTTCTTGATGTCCTAAGAATGAGTCGGCTCCATAGTGTGCTAGATCAGCTGTGCCATAATTTGCTGTCGGTGAAAATTTATGATTTTTTATCTCAAAACCAAGAGCATTCATCAAACCTAAGCTTTCCAACGTTGGTATATTAATTGACGGATTGGAGGCAATGATATGTGCAGCAGTGTTGCTTCCTAGATCTCTAGGTCGAACCTCCTTAACATCATCCATTGCGCCAACGCCAAAACTATCTAAAACGATAACAACAAATTTCCCCATTTTTTCACCTTCTAACTATATTTCCAAGGCTATCATATATACCTTCGACTTTTGGCGAGCCACTTTGAATACCTGAAACAACTGCTACATCACTTCTAGTAACAAAAATTTGTGTTCGAAATGCAGCGATAACGGTAGCTCCCACAGGGTGGGTGGATTCTGTTGAAAGATAATAATCAATATTTTCATTGCTAAAAGGTCGAACTCGGTCTTTTTTAACTGATTCCGAACTTACAATCAGTGCCGAGTCAAGATGTCCACGTCGATAATATCCACCACCATAAAAATAAGCATGATTATCTAAGTTATGCGATATTTCGCTCACATAAACCATAGCTGGATGTTCCGGTAACATCATCTTTGAATGTAATGGTGTAGTTCCAGTAAGTGCATGTCCTGGTTCGCCTTGTGTTCCCCCAATTTTTTTAATGAAAGGAATAGTTTCGTGACAAGTTGCTGACGGAATATTCACTTCTTTTATTACGATCCCTAACTCTTCAAAAATTTTTTTCGCATGCTGGATCGTTTTCACATTATTGGTAGGTAATAACTTCGATTCGCCATCAAATAAGAAACAAGGAAAAGAGGTCACACCTTCAATGGTTACATGGTCTGTTTGTCTGACCAATTCAACAATTGAAGATAACTCGTTTAAATGAAATCCACCAAATTGCCCCTCGTAAATCTGATCATCAGATTCAATGATTTTTACTAGAATCTTTTGTTTTATAGTAAGCTCTTCAGCCGCTTGAATGATTTGTTGTAACGCCTCCAAAGAATAAACCGTGATATAATCAGTTCCGTAATTCATGATTCTAGTTAAAAGATTCCGTGGTATTTGAACTAAATGACCCACATTTCCTAATGGTAGATTTTGTTCCATAAGAATCAATGCTTCTTTATAATCCACGACCACCGCTTTTTTGATTCCCGAATCATGTATCTTTTGTGCAACTAATGGGTTGCGACCAAATTGCTTGGTCATATAAAACAAGTTTATTCCATGTGTCTTGGCATCTTCTGCTAAGCTTGTAGCATTTTTTTCAATCATATCAAGGTCCAAGACATAGGTATCTGGAAGTATTTTTCCTTCTTTATGGAGAGAGATTGCAGCGTCAACCAATTTTTGATTTCTTTGGATGGTAACATTCAAAAACATGTTATTCCTCCCTCAACATATTGATGATATGAAGATAAAAGTAATCAAGCTCAGCTTCAGCAAATTGCTTTCCTTTTGTCATTCTTTGAAGATCCTGCCATAATTCTTTCGAGTGAAGAAATTTTGGATCAGATTGGATTTCCTGACTGATAAAAGATTCGAGGTCATTTATCGTCTCATTTTGCTTTCGTCGTTGGTCTGCCATCGCTAGATGAGTCAAAAAGACATCCGCTTTTTTATCATTATCAATAATTTTTAGCTGTAATAAATAATCTAATACGCGCAAAACATACTCATAAGTATTTTCATCGATTACTTTTGAATTTAGTAATATTGCTAATTTTTCTCTAATCATCTAATCCCCCTATTTCACTCAAAACACAAAAACATATTCTATCAAGCAATGGATAAGAAACTAGGTTTCCTGATTGCCTGCCCTGGTATAAAACTATAAATGAAATCAATACTGAGGAATTAAACGCCCTTCACAAACCTCTTTTTGAATAGTAAGAATTTTTTCTTTATCTACGCTTTTTTGGAAGAATGCTTTCATAGACGTTTCTTCCGTATGGGTAATGATAACGGAAGTACTCATTTCTTGCTCCATTTCACTTCCTTCTAATGGAACAGCATAGAGCCCTTGATGGTTTTTATCTCTAATTTCATCAAAATTCCAGATCCCAGCATCAATACTACCATTTTGTAAAGAAGATACGATTTGATGCCCTTGCATTTCAACAAATTCAACTTGTGTCTCATTAACGACTGCTTTCGTTAATAATTGTTGGTCAATTGAACTATAGTCAATAGCAATCTTCATCCCTTTTTCAATTGACTTTTTTTTCTTGTCCCTAAATAGCAACACATGCTCACTAAGATAAGTATGTTGTCCAAAGTCCAATGTGATTTCAACCGGTTCTCCATTTTTTATTGCTTGATTTGCCGCAAATTTTGAAACAATTGCAAAACGATACGTTTTATTCAAGATCGATCGAACACGCTCTTTTGATCCTCGAATATATGCAAGATTTAATTTAATTTTATTTTGTTTGAAGGCTTCATATATTCCTGTTGCTAATCCCTCATATAGACGTGAATATGGTAAGGTCATTGTACCGAGAATCGTATCTGATAACGCATATTCTTGCAAAATATTATAATTAATTTCTTCTATAAATGTACCCATATGACCGTGACTTTTAACTTTTATTGCATCAATCTCTTTTAAAAAACTCCAAGCATTTTGAACAGTCCCTCTGGCTACTTTATATTTCTGTTGATATTCCGTAACACTTTGAACTCGATCGCCCTTTTTCTTTTGTAAAAGATCTGATGCTAAGTAGTTAACAATGATTCCTTTTTTCTTTAAAAATTCTTCTCCCATAGACTCACACCTCTTTTTCAACAACATCCATTGCCTGTTTTAAAATCCGCATGATCGTGTCTGCACCTGATCGATTGGGATTTATACGAATCATGAATTGTTCAGCATCTGGATCAGCTGCTCTAAATGTGCCAGAAACCCGATAGACAAGTGGAGAGAACTCATATTTTGATTCTGCTCCTACTGGATTGGGCAAGGCACCAAAACTTGTAGCTTGTTCAATGACTTTTTTTGCAATTGGCTTTTTTAATTTGACGACAATTACCTTCGACTGAGCATTGATTAGAAATGCTTTTTCAATCCCTCCAATTTCTTGTTGATTGATTCGACCACAAACCTCTTCACTTACTTTTGCTGATATAGCCAATGAGACCGGTGCATAGATCAACCCTTTTAAAACGTCTATTGCTTCATGACCTTGAACTTGCCCTCCACCAGAATAGTTGTCATTCTTCAGGCGTTGAATCGCTTTTTTCTCACCAACAATACAACCAATACCTTCAGGACCAAGCAATTTGAACGTAGAAAAACAAGATAGATTGGCACCGAATTCGGAACCTAACCCCTTAGTTTTTAGAGCCGAATAATTGTCATCAGTAATGATCTGGATAGTTTTATCAAACGATCGGATAAAAGCAATCAATGATTTTAAATCATAGGAATCATCAAATTTTTGTCTTGTTACTTGAATCAATATTCCGTCTACTTTATTATTCAAAAGTTTTTCTTTGACTTCCTCGAGATGATTATAATCAGCAAAAATTGTTTTTAATCCTAACATCTCAATCGATACTTTTGACGTAGGATAGATTGGTGCATCATGAACCATTAAAGTTTTGTTAGTTCCTATAAGAGAATATAATGCTAACCTGATGGCATTCGTACCAGAACCGCGTACAAGCATCGCAGCCTCAGCATTAAAAAAATCTGCCAAAACCTTTTCAACTTTTTGAGTAGTCCTCGGCTGATTTAACCCTTTTACAACACCAAGATCCCCTCGTGTTAGACTTTCTTCACCTGAGAAGTTTCTGGTTATAGCATCTACAAAGCGAAACTGCATTTGAGTCGCTTCTTCTATCGACAAACTTTCTAAAGGGAATGTCTCCATAATTTCGCTCCTAATTCATAAATATTCTTGGATTATCTCGTAGCATTTTATCGATAAAATTCTCAGATAAACCATTTTCAAGTGCAAGTGGAACAAATGTATCCAATAAATAAGAATACCCTATTCCACCTCGATATGCTAAATTTGACTTTCGAGTAATATCCATTGAAAGAAATACTTTGTCTTGATAACCACGTTTTTCAATCTCTTTTAGCATCTCTATTCTTAGCAGATCTGGTTGATAGTTCTCTTTTCCAATCGTGTCAAATTCTACATATACCCCTTGATCTAACATTCTTAAAATATAATCACTATTACCGGTCAAATCCACGTGTCCAATCACCACTTTATTTAAATCAGCCCCATGCTCTTTAAAAAAGTTTACTTGTTCATGGCCAAAGGTTCCCAATGTTGTGTGAGTCGATATAGGAGCATTACAATGTTTTTGAGTGAGGACAGCAGCGATAAATATTTTTCTTTCTCGTTCAGTCATATGATTTTTACTTGTCCCTATTTCACCGATAAGTTGTGCTTTGATACTGGTTTCCGCAATTCCATTTTCTATCTCATTTACCATAAAATCAGTCAACTCTTCAATCGTAGCTGACGTCACAAATTCGGGTAAAAATTTATCTTGGTAAAATCCTGTTGCTTGGACAATATTGATTTTAGATAGCTCAGATACTTGCTGAACATATTCGGGATTTCTTCTCATGTCCATATTTGTCAGGTCTACTATATTACGAACTCCCTTAGAATACAATTTTTTGTATTCTGAAACAGTCTCATCAAAACAATTTAAGTTCGTATCATCATCTTTCTTCAAACGTGAAAGATCGATCGTAGTATGTTCGTGCATATAAGTTATACCGTCTAACAACATCACTTCAATCCTCCTAGTTTGCAACTATTGGTGCGAATAATCCCAATAAATACAAAATGTTGACAATAACGCCTAAACTGATTGCAGCAATAGGACCCACGGCTAATTCTACGACTGGTTTTTTCGCTTTTCTATTCAAAAGCATCAAACCGATGACCCAGAAAAAACCTATTCCTGGTGCAATTTGCTCAGATGCCATCGCTCCCCCAATTAAAAGAGCAACTTCTAATACTTTGTTCATAGCTGTACGAATATGTTCACCCATTTCGCGTATGCCTGGAAATTTGTCAAGGGCTTTTGCCATTAAGGTCAACAATTGTACTTCAACAAACATTAGCAGTGCGCCCACTAGAAAAGCAACAAGAGGATTACCATTCAATAAGATTCCTGCGACAAATACAAAAGTCGTGCCAGCTGGGCTATACACACCTGTAACGATTGCAGTTGAAAAAACTAATGGAATGAAGCCTATTCCGCGAGCAAAAGCAGCTAATGCAGCTTCACTCATTTTTCCTTCTGAAAGCAAATTTAATGAAATAGGATCACCTGCAATAATCATCAAACTTGTTGATGCCGCCACTAAGCCCCCTGTAACGGATAACCATAACCAGTTCTTCTTAATACGATTCACACGCTCTAAAAATACACTTACAAGGCTCTCATTTGAGTTACTACCATCGCTTTTCACTTGAATGGCATAAACAATCATGAAGAGCATCCCAACAAGTAGGGACATTCCTTCTGCACTAAGTGTTAATGTTGCGCCATTTCCTAAATCAAATGTACCAAAACGTTTCACAACAAACAATGTTAAAAGCGTAGCGGTGAATGAAACCGCACCTTTTTTGAATCCATGTTGACTAGCGATTGCAATCGCTGGAAAAATACTAAAACCAATAACTACAGGAGCACCTACTTGCGAAAGTGAGTCCATAAAGTTCACCGGCATCATTGCAAAGAGATCAACAACCGCTTGGAGCCCAATAACTAATCCAACACCATAAATAGCTCCTACACTAGCAGAAACAATAACTCCGATTTTGCCTTCCGGTGCCCAAGATCCGATAATATCTGTCATTAATAATACACTATGGACTAATAGAATAGATGCACCTATTGAAACAGGAATGCCAAATCCAATGACTAATCCAAAACTTAAAGCAAAACTTGTCGCTGCAATTTCTTTCTTACCAATTTTTCCTTCTAAAAATTCCGGAATGATTGGCCTTAATCCGTCATTAAAAACAGCGATTCCTTTATTTGCTAACACTGCACAAAGTCCCCCTAAAAGTGCAATAGCAATTAATTCAACAATTTTCGACGATTCCATCTCTTTTCCCCCAAATTATATAATCTATTGTTTTTTTAGTTCGTCCATAATGATAGGTACTACTGCTTCTTTATGCTGAGCGGTAAATCCAAAAGCTTTTTTACCTGCACTGACATGTTCTCTTATTTCAGATTCCGGCATCACTTTTCCAGGCATAGAAACAGTTACACAGTTATCATGGCCTAATAAAGCTAATGCCATTGCCAGAGCACCCCCACCACCAGTATTACATGCCCCGATGTAGTAGTCAGCTTGTTTATTTTTGACTGCCATCGCAGCATCTAAATCACTTTTGATAACAATCTCGAACTGATCCTCACCAAACGTTTCGACTAATGCTTTCACCTCGTCCTTATCGATTTGACCGCCGATAACTATTTTTTTCATCACAATTTCCTCCTTATGAATGTACAATTTTTTGTATATTGATAAATAATCAATAATTACAAATTGATTGTAACCGGAGACACAATCAATTGCAAGCCCTTTCTAAAAATCAATTGAATGAAAGTTTGTTTTCACTCTGCCCTTTCTTAAAACTGTATTTATTCCTAACTTAAAAATTTTTTATGAAAATCCTACTTCTCTTAGCGTATACTCACCCCAAGAAAAGTAGGTTTCTTTGATCCTCTTAGTCACCTATTCCTATATTCCTACCCTCGAATTCCTTGGGCAGTAAAATAGTGACTATTGTGTTGTCGTAGGCCTTAGAATGAATGCTGAGAGATGCTTTTTTTCCGTAAACAAGTTGAATTCTTGAACGAATATTTTCAAGCCCTAAACCAGTCGAATGGTTTGTAGAATCTTTGCTTTTTTCAAATCCCGGGCCATCATCACTCACAGCTATTATTATGGTTGTTTCTTGGACAACAATTTTTAAAAGAATAGTGACAGGGCGATCAACTTTTTCTACACCATATTTCACGGCATTTTCTATGAGAGGCTGTATGATTAGTTTTGGCACTCGAACCCGAAAGGCATCATCTCGGATATCGCTTTTGAAAATCAATCTGGTATCGAAACGGTTAGATTGGATATTAAGGTATGCTTGGATTACTTCCATTTCCTCTCGTAAAGACCAAAAAGAGTCCCCACTATCCAATTTATTTCGAAAGAGAAACGCTAAGGAAGTGACCATCTCAGAAATTTCTGTTTCGCCTTTGCCTAAAGCCATCCAATTGATCGAATTCAGTGTATTGTAAAGAAAATGTGGATCTAACTGAGCCTGAAGAAATTTGTATTCCATTTCCTTAGTTAATAGCTTTGACTGATAATCGTTGATCACTAGTTCTTCGATTTGATGGATCAATTTATTAAAGCTCGCATATAAAACACCGATTTCATCAGAACGAATTGGACCGCTAGTTGACTGAGAAATAGTTTTTAAATCATTTAAATCTGCTTCCCCGTTGAATTTTTTCATTTGCTTTGCTAGACGATTAATAGGATCAATCAGATTTTGTAAGTAGCGTTTCCCAAAATAAATACTGATACTAAATACAAAAATGATTGTAATAATAATAAAAATTTCAGCTTTGACTAATTGTTCAACGAGCAAATGGTTTAGAATAAAGTAATAAAATGTAATTTCATTTTGACCTATTCTAGCATTAGCAGACATGATAAAGAATTTGTTCCCATTGATTTTTCCAATTTCATATTTATTCTCACGCCTCGCCTGCCCCTCCTTGGTTTGAATAAAAGGCAGAAAGCTCTCCTGTCCGTCCCAATTTGTTGAGGAAATCGACTTGCCATTGATTAAAACAAAGAAGTCTTCTCTTGAAAAGACAGGTGACTCTTTTAGAAAGTTTTGAATAAACATTGTATTAACAGAAATGACCACTGTCCCGATTGGCGCCATCTTTGAGCTTCCCCGAGTACTAAAAATTGTTTGAACAAACACCGATTCTTTTAGTTCTTTATCGAAATACCACGAGCCACTGTTAGCAGTTCTAGGACTCTCTTCTACGATTGATAGCAGACTTTTTCCGTCAAAAAAATTCTGATCATGAGAAGTAGTACCCGAAATTCGTTCATTTTTATTATTTAGAAGTTCAATTGATTTCACATTAGGTTTATCAGCGATTATCCAATTCAATTCTTTGAGGGCTTTTCGTTGAAGACTTGATAAGTCGTAAAGGGCTAACTCACTATTGATTGACTCTTCCAGAGCATTCTGTATTGTGGCGTTACGATGAATTTCGGTGGGAATGTTTGCAATCGTATTTAATTCATTTTCTACATTCATTGATAAAATCGAGAGTTTTTCCTGATTATTATTATAAATTTCAGTGGATAACATCTTAATAAAAAATAAACCGATAAAAAGGAGTAATAAAGTCACCACTAAAAATAAAACATAAAAAAGAATGCTTAATTTAGTTTGGTAAGAAAGATCATGGTAATATTTACGCCATTTTTTTATCATGTACTATCCTCAGCTGTTTTATAAGTAAGAAATCTTGAAAAGCTAACGCATAAGTCTATTAGAAAAATTAATTTCGCACATCTCGCAAACCTGCTCTGATTTTTCTTGCCAAGTTTTCATCCGTCAACGCTTTTTTTGTATTTGAAAGCAACATAACTCTTGATTCAGTGGAGTCCATAATATATTTCCTCTCCCACTGGTCTTGATCTGGACCATCGCCAATGATGCGAATGTAAGACAACAGACTTTTAATCATCTCTTTTGTCAATTTTAGGTTGGTATAGCCATCGTTTTCATAAAAATCATACCATGTATCACTTGGAATTTCTTTCAGTATTTGAATTAGTTGATGGATTTCTTCTAACGCATCGAAAACTTTTACAAATACAAAAACCATTTCTTCCCGATCAATCATCTGATAAGCGTCTAACAAACGGAGCAGTGCTTTTAATGTTTTGCATTGAACGGCTACTGAGAGGTAAATATCATTAAAAAAGCGAGCATTTTCCGGATTTTTATCCTGAAGGGATAATGTAATCTGCTGGCATCTCAGCAATAGATTCTCCCAGGCTACTATCTTTTCTCCTACCATAGAGAAAATTTCTGTGACTTGCTCCTTGATTTTCCGATCACCCGTCAACCATTCTAACCTCGGAATTTTTGTTTCTTGCTTGAGCCAGGATTGAATAATTTTTCGAATCAAATAACAGGCAAACTCATCCCCAGCGGTTTGATCCTCATATGTTCCATAGCGGATAACCGCTTCAAAGTAAGCTTCGTAGACAGCTTGGATCTCTTCTTGCTGATTTTGATAGTATTGTGTTACATGCTCTAAAATTATCTCTTGATTGGTTCGTAACTGATAATCTGCTCGCCAGAAATTCGCTATTTCTTGTAAGAACAAAATATGCGGTTTTATGTTACCTGTATTAACTAAGACAAACTTATCCATCTTGACTTCTCTAACCGCCATTAACTCTCTAGAAACAAATTCTGGGCTATTAGGCAAGATCGTCAAGAAATTAGATGCTTGTAAATCATGAAAGGCAACGTGATAATAGATTCCTCTTGATTGATTTGGTTTTGGTGTGTTTGTTAACACCTCATCTCGTGGATCGTGATTCCCTTGTCTACGAGAAACCATTTTGCCATAACCATTATCCGCCCAAATCTCAATCACATCATCTGGAAGCTCAAGTAAGCCAAGATTAAATAATTCCGTCATCTCCCCATAAATGTTCATCGAGCATACTGCATGAGGATCGACTTCTTTAACCATATGATATTGTAGATGGACGATTTCGTTGATCACTGCTGCTTTTTCCGCTGCAGACCACTGACGATCAAGATCTTCTGACCAAAAAGGACAATCCCCTTGTCCACGAAAACCGAGTGTGTAAATAACCTTGGTACCTTTTTGCTCGTGTAAGGCTTTTTTCCATAATTCCTGAAACAACACAAAATGTTCCTCGTATGAAGCCTTCAAACTGGGATACCTTCTAGCAAACATCTCAGCGCCTAGTGGCTCGGCATGATGATGTGTATAGATCAACCCCATCGCTTGCGCACTTTCTCGATGTCTATGACTGTTCTTATCTGTTCCAGGGATGATGACATTTCCGCCTAAACGTAACAATGTTTCATAAATACGTTCCCATACATATTCATTTGAACCATTATCTTCCCATTGATCCAGCAGCAACTCATCATTAACGAACCAGCCCCGATAGTCCGTTGCAAAATCAGGCAATGTTAAGTCAAAACCTGTCCATTCAATAAATGGCTTTTTTATTGGGGGAATCTCCATGAAATACCAAAAGGGTTGAACACCTAAAATTTTATGAGAGATTTCAAGAACCCCATACATTAATCCTAACGGTGTTTCAGCACACACTTTTACTTTATCTGGCGATACGAAAAGTATATGAAAAGCATCCGTTTCATTTTTTTCATCAAGTAAAACCAATTCAATTTCATTTGCCTTCTTTGTGTCTGCCACAACGGTTAAAATGTCACGCTGCAATATCTCGCAAGCATGCCCAATCACTTCATTTTCCAGCTGTTTTGACGTGACAGAAGTATTTTTAGAAATGAAAAATGTTGTTTCCATGTAATCACCCGTTTCATCTATATAGTTTATTATTTTATCTTCAATAAAGAACTTTCTACTATGTTGTAAAAGGCAATCGAATTGCTTATCAGCCATAAATCTCTCGTCACTATTTTCTGCAAAGATATTTTCAAATGGTCTAAACGTTTTGTTAACTGTTTACTTTGATACCGCTCATAAATTTAGAATAAGCGAAAAGCTTGTCTAAAAAAATGGAGAAAGTCGATGAAAAAAACGAAAAAACAGACTTTCTTTGTTTTTTTTGATTTTTCCCCGTCTCCCTTTAACTAAGGTTTTATCTTGTCGTTGTAGAACATGATCTTCCATGCCTATTCAGCTTGTCGTGTTTAATCATATGTACAGCAAACAAGCCCACACTCATAAGAGCATGGGCTTAGTGAGATCATCGTCAATTCTAAATCTTCAATTAAAATCTGGCTTTTATCAATTCAGATTTCAATTGCTGAATAATGAAGACAATTTCTTATTTTTCTTCAATTACATATACTTCTCAACTTCATCAATTTCTTTTTGTAGTGCTTTTTCATCGTACTTTTCATACTTACCGGCTTCGTGTGCGATCTTTTTGATTTCGTGAATCGCTTTTTTCTCAACGATCCATTTCTTCATACTATGTTTTTTTGCGTCAGCGTCTAGTGTGTCTAATTCAGCTAAATTCTTATCTAACTTATCAAGAACCTCTGCAATCTTTACCAATGCTTTTGCTTCCTTTTCTTCATAGTTTGTCATAGATATCACTCCTTAAGTATTTGATATATTTATCTTACTGCTGTAATTAAATATTTTCAAATTAAATGTACTGTTTATCACAAAGTTTTATCTGATTCTCACTGAAGAAACAGAAAACATTAGATTCTTGCAATATTCTACTCATTTTATACTTATTTTTATCCTTAATGATTTATCATAAGAAAAGTATCGATTATATAAAAAGATAATTTAGTGAATTAGCAAACATTCGGTGTATCTTTTATGATAAAGTCATTTAGCTTTTTTACTTTCTTATGGTTGCAGCAAAATTTTCCCGACACTTTTTCCAGATTCTAAATAATCATGGGCAGCTTTTCCGTCAACTAAGGAAAAAATGGTTGGTTGACTGATTTTAATTTGATTCTTGCTAAAATAATCAAACAGTCGGGTGCTTCTTCTCTCCCGCTCTTGATAACTTGTCAAGTAATCCCACAGATCTCCTGTCAAAATACTTTTTGATTTTGATAACAAGGGAATAAAGTCGATCGCTGGCGGATTTCCGCCGGCCATGCCAAAAAAGATAACCTTCCCTCTATTTCTGAGCAAGTCGACACTTTCGGCTAATGTATGCCCAATGCCATCATAAACGGTATCAAAGAAAGAAATATAGGTTTCTTGCCATTCTGTATTTCTTAAAAAGACATGTTTTGCTCCTTGGTCTAAAGCCAGTTGTCGCTTTTCTTCCGTAGAAGTGACGCCATAAACTTCTAGACCATCTGCGGTTAATAGTTGCGATAAAATTTGTCCGACACCACCACTTATCCCATGGACGAAGACCTTACTATTATTCACATTATTGCCAAGATCATGAGCTAAAAAATCAGCTGTCAACCCTTGCAGACCAATACTGGCTGCTAATTTAGGTGGTATACCAGATGGAATACGGATGGCATTTTCCTCAGGAACAGCCACCAATTCTGCGTTGGCAAAAGGAACATCCACAAAAAGAATCGTTTCCCCTAGCTGAAATTTGGAGACTGATCTTCCTTTTTGAACAATCTTCCCTACTCCTTCATAGCCATTGATAAAAGGGTCTCGGGATTCAATATGATAGCTGCCCTTTCTTCGATAAATATCTGCATAATTCAACCCAATATACATCATTTCTATCATTAGCTCATTTTCTTGAATGACGGGATCAGGCAATTCACCATAAGTTAACACATCTGAATCGCCAAATTCTTTAAAGTACAATGCCTTCATGCACAAAACATCTCCTATCTTTTGCCAATCAAAATCGTGTGATTTTCTTTATGAAACCAAAGCTCTATCACTTAGCCAACTATCATTAGATTGAAATCATATAAAAATAAATAATTTAAGTTCTTTTGGTCATTTTTTACTATAAAAAAAGCACCTTCTCACGAAGATACTTTCATTCTATTCTTCTAGATGAGATTCGTCAAAGTAGATTATTCGTTCAGATCCTCCTTATCAATTCCAGTTATGTCTAACCCACCTTATTCCTAGATAAATCAACTACTTTTGTGTAAAACAGGATTATAACAAAGCTGACTATTACTAAGAGAAAGAAGTGAGGATTTGAAGCCATCATCTTTTAAGTCTGACAAATCCTCAGAAGTAGTTCATTACATCGGAACCAAACTGACTATCCATGGTTTTTAGAGGATATCAGGAAAGAGATGGCATAAGTCGCCCGGCGATCAATCAATTTTATCATATAAATAATTATCCCCACTCGAAAAAAATTAAGCCACATCGCTTCTACTTGTTAAAGGCCTCTTTGCCTTAATTCGTCGTTCAACCACTTAAATCCATCATGGATGATTTGCGCATGATCAAAAGCAAAAAGAGATTCCCAGTTCTCCGTAGAGGATCGTTCTTTTGACGTAACATATTGATAGAGTACTTTATCCTTATCAACCCTATACCAAAAAGCCTCAGAAGCATCATCTCCTGCATAAAGAATCTTCATCTGCTGTAGAACAGTTATATAGACAGCAGAAACGGTCCATCCACGGGGATCCCGATTTTTATCTCCATATACACCTAATAAAGAAACTTCCTGCACTTCCACGCCCGTCTCTTCCTTTAACTCTCTGATGGCGGCCTTAATGATATTTTCTCCTTCGTTAACGAAGCCACCTGGCAAAGCGAACCGTCCTTTGAAAGGATGATTTTTTCTTTTGACAAGTAAAATGTATACTGCATCCGACGTGACATTGAATATCAAATTGTCAACAGTAAATGCTGGCTTTGGATATTGTGGTAATTCCTGCTTCTTATACCAGTTTAACCACTCTTCTTCCTTCATTTCCTCTTCTGATACTTTATTTGCCATGTGATTGTCTCCTTTTGCTTTGAGTTATCCGAAAGATTTAACGTTTTGATAGATAGGCTTTTTGCTTAAATCAAAGATTGACATAATGCCTTTATAAATTTCAAAGACTCGTAAAACATTTCGGTCTTCTACAGAGGGGTATATTTTTGACATGTAAGGATTTTTCTCGAAAATTTCATCTAAATAGGTAGAGCCTATTTCATTTACTCTTCCTTGTAAGGTGATAGAAAACGATTCCATTGATGTTTCTCCTTCTATACCTGTGATGGAAACGACCGGGTTCATTTTGAGCTGTTTATAAAACGGCTTGGATATTGCAGTCAAAAAATACAGCTTCGTTTCTTTCACCAACATAATATCGATTACTCTGGTGACCGGATTTCCGTTTTCGTCTACTGTGGCGAACACGGTAGAATGAATCTCATTTTTTAAATAATTCAAATAATCTTCTGTCTTCATTTTTGAATGGTCCATGAATGCGCTCCTATCTAAAATGATCGATTTCTCTGATCGTTTCAACTATATTTCCTTGCAGAATAATCGTTTTATCCATGAGTTCATCTGGTATGCGTTGTGCTTGTTGGTTACAGACGATATAGGTCGACTGATTCGTTGCCCTCGTCATTTCTTGGAATGGATACTTTATAATGGAAGGCGTGTTGTTACCAATGCCGATCTCCCAAAAAACGATTTTAGTACCTAAATAATTTTCTAGAAATTCTTTGTATCGGTTAGCTGCGCTTTCCCAACCATCATCTTGTACAAAAAATTGATCTATCCGTAAATTGACCCGCATCGGTTGTCCACATTTGGGGCAATATGGTATGAGGTGCTTGGGAATTTTGAACTGACTCTGCTGATGGACCATTTGCATAATCAATGATTCATTCTCGTACGTCTTGTTATGGCAAGCACGTGAACATTGAAATAACCCATAATCACCTTGTGTATAAAATAATCGTCTCTTATCAAAGCCCGTCTTTTGGAACTGATGATCTACATTAGTAGTAATGACAAAGTAATTTTTTTCTTCTACCAAAGATAGAAGCTCTTTATATAGCGGCAAAGCCTCAGGCTGATATCGATTATGAAAAACATGTTTACTCCAATAACCCCAATACGTCACTAATGAATCGAAGGGATAAAATCCGGCAGAATACATATCGGTTAAATAATAATGATCAATATAGTCTCTGAAATATTTTTTGAACCGTTCACCAGAATAGGTTAACCCGGCAGCAGCAGAAAGGCCTGATCCAGCACCGATAACGATTGCCTCTGCTTCAGTTATCTTTTGATAAACTTTCTGATAATTGTTGTAGTTTTTCATGGTACAACTCCTTATCAATGTCTTTAAACACATTGAAAATAATTTTTATAGGTGAATGAACACGCGTTACATATTCTTGCGTTGTTTTGATAGCGATCTCTGCAGCTAACTCATTGGGAAAACGAAATTCTCCTGTTGAGATACAACAAAAAGCGACGCTCTTCAATTGATACTCTTCGCAAAGCAACAAGACGCGACGATAACAGTCAGCCAATAAGGATACGTGTTCTTTAGTTACGGTATCTTTTATGATTGGCCCAACAGTATGTATCACTTTTTTTGCAGGCAAGTTATAGCCGTCGGTGATTTTTGCATAGCCGGTTTCTTCCAAATGCCCTTGTGCGTCCATGATTTCTTTGCATGCTAGTCTTAATTGAATACCTGCTGCAGAGTGGATCGCATTGTCGATGCACCTGTGTAATGGAACAAAACATCCTAGTAGCTGTGCGTTTGCAGCGTTTACGATGGCGTCCACTTCCAACCTCGTGATATCTCCTTGCCAGAGATAAAGTTTTTTTGTATACTGTTGCGCATCGTTTAGTGAAAAAATCTGATTTTCAGCTCTTTCTTCTAAAAGAAATTGATTTTGAATGTCAATAAAGTCCTTATGAATAGGTCGCGCTTCTCTTATATTTAATAAGCATCGCAATAAATCATTTTGTTCTTTCGGATCATCCGAGCTAGCATCTACTATTTTACTTAAGTGACTGTTTTCCTCTAATAAATAGTTAATCAGCCATTTCCTCTTTTCGCTATGGTTCATCGTCAACACCTTCTTTATAAAAATTTCCCGATTATTTTCGATAATCGGGAAATAGCAAGACTAATTTAACAACTCTTTGATTGCTTCTACGCGACTCGTCAAAGGCTTACCCAAAGCTTGTTCAAAGTCACTAGATGTCACATCTAATTGATTATTTTTAATATCATGTTGGAAAGACAAGAACATTTCTGCAACAGGTTGTGGTAAACCGCCTGCTGTCAAACTATCTACAAAGGTTTGATCATCAGATGAAACTACTTCGATTTCCTTCCTTGTTGCTTCTTTTAAAGCTGCTGCTAATTCAGCATAAGTAATAGGGCTGCCCGATAATTCAAGGATTTCAGGGTATTCTGTTCCTGCTAGTGCTTTTGCAGCAACCTCAGCATATTCGCGCTTCAAAGCCCAGCCGGTTTTGCCTTCTTTAGCTGCGTAAACGAATTTCCCACTAGCTAACGCACCGCCAATAATCGGCATTTCATTTTCTAAATACCAGTTATTACGTAAAAATGTATGCGCAATTCCCGCTTCTTTGATTTGTTTTTCAGTAAAGATGTGATCAGCAGCTAATGCACTTGTTGAGTGATCTGCATCAGCAAAACTTGTATAAGCAATATACTGAACACCAGCGTCTTTGGCTGCCTTAACCACATTAGCATGTTCTTCTTGACGATTGCCTGGTGCGCCAGACACAAAAAGCAAGCGGTCAATGCCGTCAAAAGCGTTACTCAACGAATTGATGTCAGAATAATCCCCTACTCTTACATTGTAGCCTTTCTCTTTTAGTGTAGCTGCTTTTTCTTCAGATCGTACCAAAGCATAGATCTGATCTTTAGAAACTAAATCTTTCAAGAATTCAAGTGCATATCCTCCAAAACCACCAGTAGCTCCTGTTACTAAATATGTCATATAAAACACTCCTTTTTAGTTCGTACATTCAGCTGTACAATTATAAGATACACCTATATAATAAATAGTATGTTAAGATAAGTCAAGAAGAAAATCTAAAAAGGACTGAATTCACTTGAAATATTCTATTCAACTCAGTGATGCAATTCATATTATGTGTTATATCGTCATCTATAAAGATACTAATATGCTCTCAAGTGAGATGATTGCTCAAAGTGTAGAAACTAATGCTGCAAATGTCAGAAAAATAATGGCAAACTTAAAAAAATCTGGACTGATTCGAACAACTACTGGGAAACCAAAGCCCTATTTAGCAAAGGACCCCAAAGATATTAGTCTACTTGATATATATAAAAGTATTCATGGAAACACAAATCTCATTCAAGTCGATCCTAAAACGAATCCAGACTGCATTGTTGGTGCAAATATACAAGAAGTACTGGATGGTGCGTATAATGAATTGCAAGTAACTGTCGAAGAAAAAATGGCGAAAATCAATCTGTTCTCTCTATTAACAAGTATTGCAAGTTTAGAGGAAAGCAAACGACCGGAAAACAAATCTTTTCTTGAGCCATTTTTATAAAACCAAAAAACCCATTGAGATACTGACATCTCAGTGGGCTTTTTCTTTACAAATGAAATTGATTTACGTCTTCACATCTTTCGACACCACTCATAAGAAATAGCGTTGTCATTCACTTGCTTTTTCTGCAGCTCTGACTATTGCTCATAGAGACAGTGTATGCACAAGAGCAAATATTTCTTTCTTATCGACCAAACGACTAAATTCTTTCACTACTCGACTGCCTAAATTCACTGTGGCACCAGTACCTGCCTACTTCATTTCCGTTCCTCTTTTCTTTTACTCGTGGATGTAAAACAGCTTGATCTATCGGCCTGCTACTTAGATCAACTACAGAAACATTTCATTCTTAAAGTTCAAATACCCGTAAAACATGTTTGTTTCCCTCTGATGATCGATGTCATTTCAATACGGATTTTGCATCCAAAAAATTAGTTACTCTCTGAATTTTCCATTGACGATATTTGAGTGAGCTGGCGTCGATTGCTCACCCTTCATTTAATTATCGAATCATACGGAGGGCTATCAATTTGATAGTAGAACGGTTTGGTGATCGCCGTCAAGAAATAAAGCTTCTTCTCTTTTTCTAGCGTGCTTTCTTGATGATCATTTAAAAGTGGCATCTCAATTTAGTTTTTTGATAGTGTTTCAGGAGAGAAGTAATTAATACGCTGCTATTTCTTTATCTCTGTTAATAGCCGAGACTTTTTTTTGAGCTACTTCTCTTATACATTTGTATCATACTCAAAACTTTATCACACTGCTAAGATAGGTCACTCAACCCATTTTCTTTTTTCAATAGCAGCTTGAAAAGAATTTTCTTCATCGCTAAATATTCCAGAGTTGAACGATTGGATAATCTGCTTTTCTTTAAATGCTTTCCTCTATGGATTCATTCATTTTTATGTAATGGTATGAAAAAAGCACCTCCTTATGAGATGCTCTTTCATACGCTGACAACTAAAAATTCTCAAGCAAGAGATTTTTTTCTTGTCCTTTTATTCAACAGTGACAATCCGTATAACTGTTTAAATTTTATAAACGGTTAAATCACTTTTTTCTAACACAAGAAAAGATTGCTTTATTAGACTTTTCAAATTGAAACGAGTTACTTCTTCGGTTCATCCTCATCCATTTTCAGAACTGCCATGAAGGCTTCTTGCGGTACTTCGACAGAGCCGATTTGTTTCATCCGCTTCTTCCCTTCTTTTTGTTTCTCCAGAAGTTTGCGTTTCCGAGAAACGTCACCGCCATAACATTTCGCCAATACGTTTTTACGCAAGGCTTTAATGTCTGAACGGGCAACGATTTTTTGTCCGATGGCTGCTTGGATCGGTACTTCAAATTGTTGTCGTGGGATCAGTTTCTTCAGTTTTTCAACGATGGCTTTGCCGCGTTCATAAGCAAAGTCACGGTGAACGATAAAGCTTAACGCATCGACTTTTTCAGTATTCAGCAAGATGTCCATCTTCACTAGCTTGCTAGTGCGGTAACCAGACATTTCGTAATCGAGTGATGCATACCCTTTCGTGCTGGATTTCAATTTATCAAAGAAATCAAAGACGATTTCCGATAATGGGATCTCATAAACGACGTTTACTCGATAATCATCCAAGTAATCCATCGTGACAAAGTCTCCCCGTTTGCGTTGGGACAATTCCATTACAGCACCGACGTAATCATTAGGGACCATGATTTGTGCTTTGACGTAAGGTTCTTGCACGTTGTCGATCGTGACTGGTTCAGGAAATTCTGCTGGGTTATCAACGACGACCATTGAGCCATCTGTCTTGTTGACATGATAGATTACGGATGGTGCAGTCGTAATCAGCTCAAGGTTAAATTCACGTTCTAGCCGTTCTTGCACGACATCCATGTGTAATAGGCCTAAGAAGCCGCATCGGAACCCAAATCCTAACGCTTGAGAGGTTTCTGGCTCAAATTGCAATGCTGCATCATTCAGTTGTAATTTTTCCAATGCTTCTCGAAGGTCGTTGTAGCGTGAGGTATCGATTGGGTACAATCCGCAATAAACCATTGGATTCATTTGGCGGTAGCCTTCCAATGCTTCGGCTGCTGGATTGTTGGCTAAAGTCACCGTATCTCCGACTTGCGTATCTTTAACAGTCTTGATGGCAGCAGTGATATAACCAACATCACCCACCATCAACGCATCTCGTTGAATGGCTTTGGGTGAAAAGACGCCGACTTCCGTGACATCAAAGGTCTTGCCATTGCTCATCATTTTGATTTTATCTCCAGGTTTGACCATCCCGTCCATAATGCGGACGTTTAAGACCACCCCACGATAGGAATCGTACACGGAGTCAAAGATCAACGCTTTTAACGGTGCTTCAATATCACCTGCTGGAGCTGGGACATACTCAACGATTTGTTCCAAAATGTCTTCGATCCCAATACCTGCTTTGGCACTCGCTAAAACAGCTTCACTGGCATCGATTCCGATAACATCTTCGATCTCTGTTCGTACCCGCTCAGGATCGGCAGCTGGCAAGTCTATTTTATTAATGACTGGTAGGATCTCTAAATCATTGTCTAACGCCAAGTAGACGTTTGCCAATGTCTGTGCTTCGATCCCTTGAGCCGCATCAACGACGAGTACGGCGCCTTCACAAGCGGCCAAACTGCGGGAAACTTCATAGGTGAAATCGACGTGCCCTGGGGTGTCGATCAAATGGAAGATGTAGGTTTCTCCATCTTTGGCGGTATAGTTAAGTTCCACAGCATTTAATTTGATCGTGATTCCTCGTTCACGTTCAAGATCCATGGAGTCCAATAATTGGTTTTGCATTTCCCGAGACGTCACCGTATGGGTTTGTTCCAAAATACGGTCCGCCAGTGTTGATTTCCCATGGTCGATATGGGCGATAATGGAGAAATTACGAATCTTCTCCTGTCGTTTTTTCATTTCTTCTATGTTCATGGATACGTTCCTCATTTCTTTTAGTCAGCTTTTCTATTATACCAACGAAACGCCAATAGTTAAAGTATTTTTCTTAACCGTTATTTAGACATATTCATTCAGGTTTTGCTATACTAGAGCTAGCAAATAAATTGGAGTTGAAAGAATGGACAATAATTTTCATCAAAATCTACATATTCGAGCGGTGGATGAAAAAGACGTTGATCAGTTCAATGAACTGTTAAGCT
This sequence comes from Enterococcus sp. DIV1096b, assembly GCF_050498765.1. Classification (NCBI taxonomy): domain Bacteria; kingdom Bacillati; phylum Bacillota; class Bacilli; order Lactobacillales; family Enterococcaceae; genus Enterococcus; species Enterococcus sp. DIV1096b. The sequence goes on from NZ_JBMHEK010000001.1 coordinate 1,836,632, forward strand.
ACGTTTTTCAGATCACTGAATCGGATATTGAAGAAAGCGGCTATGAGAGCAAACGGGAAATGATTAAATCTAAGCGCCCGATCTTAGAGCTTTCCAAGGTCTTTGGCTGGTTCAATGAAGACAAGTTGATCTCGCAAATCGCCGTTTATCCTTGTGAAGTCAATATACACGGCAAATTAATCAAAATGGGCGGAGTGACCGGTGTTGGGACCTACCCTGAATATGCCGGACATGGCCTGATGAAAGACTTGATCAAGCTTGCCTTAGAAACCATGCGGGAAGATCAGCAATGGATCTCCTACCTTTATCCATACAATGTGCCCTACTATCGTCGCAAAGGCTGGGAGATCATGTCCGACAAGCTGACCTTCAAAATTCGTGATACCCAGCTTCCGAAAACCAAAGAAGTCCCTGGGATCGTAGAGCGCAAAGAAGTGGATGACCCTGATGTTTTTACTGTCTACAACCAATTCTCCCGCGACAACCATGGCGCCTTGCAGCGGACCTCTTTTCACTGGGAAGAGTATTGGCGCTATGAAAATGAAGAAGAGCGCACCGCGGCTGTCTATTACAATGCCAGTGGTCATCCGACTGGTGTACTTTTTTATTGGGTAGCCGAAGAAGTCTTCCATGTAAAGGAAATGTTCTACTTAAATCAAGAAGCCCGCAATGGTCTTTGGAATTTTATCTCTGCTCATTTCTCAATGGTCTATTGGGTCAAAGGAGACATTTATTCAAATGAACCCCTGTCCTTCTACCTGGATGATAGCCAAATCAAAGAAACCATTGAGCCTTATTACATGGCGCGGATCGTCGATGTTGAACAGTTTTTGAAAAACTTCCCATTTGAAGCCTTTCAAACACCCTTTCACTTTGTTGTTTCTGACCCAGTTGCCGATTGGAACAACGGAATCTTCGGTGTCCAATACAATCACGGGGAGATCGTGGTTTCAAGAGAAGCCATCGGAAAAGCTGTCCAGCTGGATATTCAGACATTGTCTTGTCTGTTGATGAATTACCGCCGTCCAGCTTACTTAGAGCGTGTGGAACGGCTAAATACCGATTCAGAAACACTGGCATTACTAGAATCGATCATCCCTGATATGGAAGCCTATTTCAGTGATTATTTCTAAACAACGAATCAACAAAACGTACAACTATGAATGATTAAGGAGTGTTTTTTAATGAAACTATATTTTGCTGCTCCCCTGTTTGCTGCTAGTGACCTTCGCTACAACGCCGAACTTGTTGCGTCGATTCGTCAGCAGTATCCGCAGCTGGAGATTTATTTACCTCAAGAAAATGCCGCGATCAATGATAAGTCCGCCTACGCGGATAGCAAAATGATTGCGTTGGCAGATACCGAAAAAGTACTGGAAAGCGATTTGATGATCGCTTTGCTGGATGGTTTGACCATCGATGCTGGGGTTGCCTCTGAGATCGGTGTCGCCTATGCAAAAGGCATTCCTGTGTTAGGGCTTTATACAGATAGTCGCCAACAAGGTGCCGATAATCAGCAAAAGCTGGCAGCATTACAAACCGTTGCGGAAAATCAGTTCCACTATGTCAATCTTTATACGGTGGGTTTGATCAAGCTAAACGGTGAGATTTATTCCTCTGAAGCAGCCCTTTTAGCTGGCTTAGCAGACTATCTTTCGGAGGACAACTAAATGGGGCAAAATTATCAGCGACTGCAAAAGGTATTCACTATTTTCGGTATTCTCGTGTTTTGTTTTTCTTTGTGGGAATTTTTCCGTGGCGTCTATCCGCAAACACAAGGACTGATTTTCTTGGGTCAAGCCTTACTTGGGATTTTATTGATCTTTGTCCCAGAAATGAGTAAAAAGTTCTTAAAAATCCAGCTACCAAATGCCACCGTCTACTTTTATTGGTTTTTCTTGCTGATCTCCGTATTCATGGGGACGATCTTACATTTGATTGAAACCATTGCTTTCTGGGATAAAATTCTGCATGCGGTAAGCCCAATGGTCTTGACGGCTGTAGGCTATGGATTGATCTGTCTCTTACTAAAAGAAGTGCCCGTTTCAAAAGTTTCGCCTTGGTTATTTTTACTGATGGGCTTTGCTTTTGCTGGCTTGTGTGGTGTTTTCTGGGAGTTTTGGGAATTCATCTGCGACTCTGTTGGTGGAATGAATCTCCAACGTTATGCAACCTTAGATGGCACCCCGTTTATTGGTCGTGAAGCATTGATGGATACGATGGGTGATTTACTAACCAACACGATTGGTGCTGCTTTGATGGGCGTGATCGCGTATGTTCAAGGACGAGGCAAACCTGATTACTTTGAAAGTTATCGGATTAAAAAATTATCATAACCAACCTTTAAAAGCTTGTTGAAACCATCGTTTTTCAACAAGCTTTTTTCTTTTGTTCTTTTATTGATAAAGAAAAATTTATAAAAATACTTAAATAACACATCTTATTTTTATGGATTCGCTGTCTAACAAGGTTCGACCTTCCTTACACTTCCCTATAAAACGGTTACAACTACAAGAAAATTCCCTCGTTTAATCATTTTTATTTCCCCAAAAAACCATGGTCTGTTATAATTACATTATTCATTTGACATTGCGTCAGTAAAGGAGAGGCTTATGGTTCTAACAGTGTTTTTTATTTTATGCTGCTTGATTTTTTCATCGATCACCTATGCGTTCTCTAAAGATGCCCGAAAATTTGTCCAACCTTTATCAATCAAAATTATTTTTATCGCATCAGCTATTATTGCGGTTTGGACGATGTTCTTTTCAATGGTTGCATTTGTCGCTTGGGTCATCTAAAAAAACATTCTTGCCAGTTGCGGCGTTTTCGCTGCATAGGCAAGAATGTTTTTTTGTGATTAGAAAAGTTTGATTTGATTCAAAGGCCAAAAACGCAGCAGCACTTTCCCTTCCATTTGATCTTCTGTTACAACCCCGAAACTGCGACTGTCCCGAGAGATCAAACGATTGTCTCCCATCACAAAATAGCTGCCTTCAGGAACCGTTACCGTGAAATCATCGGTAAAGTGTTCGGCACCAGCGGCGATTTGCTGAAACATTTCGCGATAAGAATATTCGTCTTGTAATTGATCGTCCGCAAATTTCTCTTTAAAATCATCTAAATAGGGTTCTTCGTATACTTCTCCATTGATTGTTAGGACATCATCTTTCATTTCAATGGTATCACCGGGTAAACCAATCAGCCGCTTGACAGCGATTTTGCTTGGATCATCTGGTTCAACACATATCACGATGTCTTGGCGGTCATATGAAGAAATTTTTGATGCAATCAAACGCTGCTTATCGGCCAAAGTTGGATCCATAGAATGGCCACTGACTTGAACTGGCGTCAGGACAAACAAACGGATGAGAACCACGGCGACGATAAAGAAAAGCAGTAACCAATTCTCTTTTAGGATTTTTACCATAGCTGCTCTTTCGCTCCTTTACTGCATCTTTTGTCATTATCAAAGCTCGTTTCTGGCATTCTGACAAAAGATATCTTCCTCAATCTTACGTGGAATTTTTACATTGAGCAAGAGAAATCATCGATTTTTAAAAAAATATGACATTTCTAGTAGCCATAAAGAACCTTTTACGTTCGATCACGACTCAAGAAAGCAAACACATCTTTTCGACTTAGACTCCCTACCAGTTTCTGCTCTTCTTCAATCACTACCGTGTCATGAGTTGCAAATAAGGTATACAACTCATTTAAAGTAGTAGATGCAGCGATTTGAGGAGCCACTGGGTTGACTTCATCGCTGAAAAAGTTCATCCGCATCAAATCCCCTGCTGTGACCAGTTTTGCTTCGTCTTCACCGGTCTCTTCAAAAAAGCTTTTCACAAAAGCAGTTTTTGGTTGCGAGACAATCACTTCCGGTGTATCACATTGGACGATCTTCCCTTGATTCATGACAGCAATGCGCGTACCTAGTTTTACCGCTTCTTTCATGTTATGCGTGACAAAAATAATCGTCGTCCCAAGCTCTTGGTGCAAATCGAGGACTAACTCCTGTAAGGAATTTCGAGAAATTGGATCAAGAGCACTAAAGGGCTCGTCCATCAGAATAATTTCTGGGTTAGCAGCTAACGCTCTTAAAATTCCTATCCGCTGCTGTTCTCCTCCTGACAACTCTTTAGGCATTCGATGGCGGTATTGCTCTGGGTCAAGTTTGACCTGTGTCAGCAAACGATCCACGGCTTCTGAGCGATCTTTTTTCGACCACCCTAACATCTCTGGGATTACTTCAATATTTTGCTTCACATCCATTGTCGGAAACAGGGCGATTTGTTGGAGAACATACCCCATTTGCCAACGCATTTTTTGGATATTGTATTCTTTGATTCGTTTTTCTTTGAAGTAAATATCGCCATCCGTTGGTTCTGACAACGCGTTGATCATCTTCAAAGTCGTCGTTTTCCCACTCCCAGAAGGACCGACCAAAACAAAGATTTCCCCTTTATTGATGCTCAGATCTAATTGATCGATCACTATTTTTTGATCAAACTTTTTACTGACGTTTTTAAATTCAATAATTGGTGTCATTCTTGTCCCTCCTTAATTAATCCTTCATCTATCAGGAAGGTACGCGCGACTTCTGCTGGATTTTTTCCTTCGACATTGACCTGATAATTCATTTCACTCATTTGTTCTTCGGTGATTTTACCTGCCAACTTTTCCAATGCACGGACGACTTCTGGATGTTCCTTGGCAAAGGCTTCTTTCATCAAAGGCGCTCCTTGATAAGGTGGAAATAGTTCTTGATCGTCTTCTAGAATAACTAAGCCATATTGACGCAATTCACTGTCCGTGGAATAGGCATCCAGTAGATTGATGTCGCCATTATTGATGGCTTGATAACGCAATGCTGGTTCCATACTTTGGACACTTGGAAAATCTAGCCCATAGAGTTCTTGGATGCCCGCATAACCGTCCGTCCGATCAATGAATTCGAGGGTAAAGCCGGCTTTGATTTTATTTTCGATTTTCTTCAAATCAGAGATCGTGGTTAGTCCATTTTCCTCAGCAAATTCTTTTTTCACAGCCAACGCATAGGTATTTTGATACGCCATCGGCTGAAGCAAGGTCATCTCAAACTGATCCTGTAACAGATTGACTGCTTCGGTATAGGTTTCGTCTGAGTCAAGTTTTTGACTCGCAAGCTCTTCTGGTACCTCAACTAAGCTCTCCAACACGGTACCAGTAAACTCTGGATATATATCAACTTGACCATTGTCCAATGCGCTGAATAAGAAAGAGGTTTTTCCAAAATTTGGCTCTAGTTCAACTTGGGCATCAGGATCTTCTTGCTCAATCAATTCTTTGTACATGTTGATCAAGATATCAGGTTCAGACCCTAACTTCCCAGCTATGGTAATGGTTTTCGGCGCGAAAAATCCGCTCTGTGAAAAAGAAACGCCGCCAATCAGCAAGATGATCGCTGCCAGCGTAATCAAGGTATAGCGCGGTTTCAGGTGTTGTAGATAACGGATCAACGTACTGAAAATAATAGCCAGTAAAGCAGACCCGATCGCGCCGATCAAGGTTAATTCAGGGGCATTTCGATCGATCCCCAGTAAAATAAAGGAACCTAGTCCACCAGCGCCAATCAAAGCGGCCAAGGTTGCTGTTCCGATGATCAAGACCAGCGCTGTGCGAATCCCAGAAATTATGACAGGCAAGGCAATCGGCAATTCGACTTTGATCAATCGTCGCATCCGAGACATGCCAAATGCCGCCGCAGCTTCTTCGATTGATGGATCGATCTCCGAAAGGCCAATATAGGTATTTTGAAAGATCGGCAATAACGCATAAATAACTAGTGCGATCAACGCAGGCGGCGTTCCGATCCCCACAAATGGAATCAATAAACCTAACAGTGCCAGTGATGGAATCGTTTGTAGCACACTCGTTATTTGTAGGCCGACTTCCGCTGCCCGTTTATGATTAACCAGCCAAATGGCTAACGGGACAGCAATAACGATCGCCACCAGCAGCGCAATGATCGACAATGACAAATGCTCAAAGACAGCTGTCAGCAATTCCCCTTTTCGCTCATTCAACGTTTCAAAAAAAGTATTCATCTTTTCATTCCTCTCCTACTCCATAAGAACAGTATAATCGAAGTGCGAATTTCCTCCAAACAACAAGCAAGAGGAACTTTTTTGTCTTATGTTGAGCGACAAAAAAAACGATGGCTACCAATGAAACGGCAACCATCGTTTTGCATTTATCCATTTTTTATCTTTTTATTCCTCGGTAATTGGCGTATTTTCAAAAACCAGCTGTTCGTTCAATAATTCGATCGTGACTTGGGTCTTTGGTAAGACTCTGCCAGCAACGATTTCTTTTGCCAACGGAGTTTCGACTTCTCTCGTGATAAACCGACGTAGAGGTCGCGCACCATACGCTGGCTCATAAGCATTTTCAGCGATCCAGCGTTTGGCTTCTTCAGTGATCGTCAACAGTATATCTTGGACTTCCAGTCGTTGTGACAGCTGTGCGATGATCTTGTCGACGATGCCTGTCACATCGTTTAGACTAAGCGGTGTGAACAAAATCGTGTCGTCGATCCGATTTAAGAATTCTGGTTTAAAATGCCCTCTCAAAAGATTACGGACATTTTCAGCAACGTTTTCTGGGATCGTCCCTTCTGCGGTCACACCATCTAGCAAGACTTGAGAGCCGATATTGCTAGTCATGATCAAGACTGTATTTTTGAAATCAACGACTCGCCCTTTTGAATCTGTCAAACGGCCATCATCAAGCACTTGTAATAAGATATTGAAAACATCAGGATGGGCTTTTTCGATCTCATCCAATAAGACGATCGTGTATGGATTGCGTCGAACAGCTTCAGTCAATTGGCCACCTTCTTCAAACCCTACATAGCCTGGAGGGGCACCGACTAAGCGAGACACCGAATGTTTTTCCATGTATTCGCTCATATCGATCCGAACCATATGCTCTTCTGAATCAAAGAGGTTGACCGCCAACGCTTTCGCTAATTCGGTCTTACCGACGCCGGTCGGACCTAAGAACAAGAAGGAACCTAATGGTCGATTTGGATCTTGCAGGCCAGCTCGTGAACGAATGACGGCATCACTGACGGCATCGACGGCTTCGTCTTGTCCGATCACTCGTTGATGCAAGGTCTCATTTAATTTCAACAGTTTTTCCCGTTCGCCTTCCACTAATTTCGCAACAGGAATCCCTGTCAAACGTCCAACGACTAGGGCAATCTCATTTTCGGTCACTGATTCTTGGACCATCCGAATGCCTTCATCTTGATTTTTTTCTTCCAGTTCAGCTAGTTCTTTTTCCAGTTGTGGAATCGTCCCATGACGAAGAACAGCTGCCCGTTCCAAATCATAGTTATTTTCAGCATCTTCCAACTCATGCTTGGCTTTATCGATCTCTGCCCGTTTGTTGGAAACTGCATTGACTTCTTCTTTTTCCGTTTCCCACTGCATTTTCATGGTATTGACTTCTTCACGCAATTCCGCCAATTCTTCTTGTAAAATGCCTAAGCGTTTTTTCGATGCATCATCGGATTCCTTTTTCAATGCGGCTTCTTCGATCTCAAGTTGCATCAAACGACGGGTAACTTGGTCGAGCTCAGTAGGCATCGAATTCATTTCCACCCGAATTGTGGCACTCGCCTCATCGATCAAGTCAATGGCTTTATCTGGTAAAAAGCGGTCCGTGATATACCGATCAGATAAGGTCGCCGCAGCAACAAGCGCGTTGTCATGGATGTTGACGCCATGGTGGATCTCGAACCGTTCTTTCAAGCCACGTAAAATCGAAATCGTGTCTTGAACGGTTGGTTCCTGTACCAGCACTTTTTGGAAACGACGTTCCAAAGCTTTATCCTTTTCCATGTATTGACGGTATTCATCAAGGGTGGTTGCGCCAATCGTATGCAATTCTCCCCGTGCCAGCATTGGTTTTAGTAAGTTTCCAGCATCCATGCTGCCTTCCGTCTTACCAGCACCTACAATATTGTGGATCTCATCAATAAAGAGAATGATCCGTCCATCGGCTTTTTTCACTTCTTGTAAGACAGCTTTCAAACGCTCTTCAAATTCACCTCTGAATTTAGCACCTGCGATCAAGGCACCCATATCCAGAGAAAAGATCGTTTTGTCTTTTAGGTTTTCTGGGACGTCTTTTCGCACGATCCGTTGTGCCAATCCTTCAACGATGGCTGTTTTACCAACCCCTGGTTCACCAATCAAAACGGGATTGTTTTTTGTCTTCCGAGAAAGGATGCGAATCACATCGCGAATTTCTTCGTCTCGTCCGATAATTGGGTCCATTTTTCCGCTGCGGACTTGTTGCACCAGGTCAACGCCGTATTTTTCTAAAGCTTTGTATTGTTCTTCTTGATTTTGTGAGGTCACACGATCCCCTCCTCTTAATGTTTCGATCGTTTGCTTGATTTCTTTCGCGCTGATTCCTTGTTTCTTTAAATACACCGTCAATGGATGATTTTTCAATTTCATCAACGCATAAAGGACGATTTCTGTGGAAAGATACTCGTCTTGAAATTCATTTTTTAATTGATCTGCCTCAGACAAAAGATGAAACAGATTTTGACTCATAGATTGACCATAACGAACATTTCCTCCTTCAACCGAAGGCAGTTCATCTAATAGTCGGTCAACTTCTTTTTCAAAAGCATCGACATCGAGACCTGTGTCCGTGTAAAAATTGCGGCCGAATTGATTGGCTTGCAATAAAATCTTCCATAAATGTGGAATATCAATTTCTTGATGGTGACGGGTCATGGCAATCTGCTGGGCTTCAGCGATAGCACTTTGTAATGTAGTCGTCATTTTTTCTGGGTTCATACTTTTCCCTCCCAAAATGGTAGTCAGAAAATAAGTACACTGCAAGCAGTATGCTTTTTTCTACTCTTTTATTATACAACGTTGGTCAGTAATGGTCAAAAGATTTCCCTCGAACATCAAGATTTATTTCAGTATTCTTTCATGAAAATTGACAGATGGGAAGCAGCAATGGTATGCTAGGTCCTGATTGGTCAGGAACAATCGATTTTCCTGATCGTTTTGATCGCTCTTTGGCGATTTTTATTCAGTAAGATTATCTACTTAGCTGTAACGTCTACTGTTTACAGCTTTTTTATATGGAGGAAATGATGTTAACATTAACGAATATTAGCCAACAATTTGGCGACAAATTGCTTTACGAAGACGTTTCCGTTCAAATCAACCGTGGTGAAAAAGTCGGTTTGATTGGACGGAACGGCGCTGGCAAAAGTACTTTAATCAAAATCATTACAGGAGAAATTCTCCCCGATGATGGCTTCGTCCAATTTCCGAAAAATTTGAAAATGGGCTATTTGGATCAATACGTCAATGTTGATGAAACGCAATCGATCCGTGATTTTTTGCGCTCTGCCTTTGCAGAAGACTTCGAAAAAGAACAACAGATTGCCGATCTTTATACTGCATATGGCGAAAGCCTCGACGATAAGCTTTTAGAAAAAGCGGGCGAATTGCAAAATCAATTGGATCAAGGAAATTTCTACCAAATGGATACATTGATCGATGATTTAGCAGAAGGATTAGGTATTTCGGTTCTCGGAATGGATACCCCCCTCGCTTCCTTAAGTGGTGGTCAACGCTCAAAACTAATCTTAGCAAAAATGCTGCTAGAAAAACCCGACATGCTGATTTTAGATGAACCGACCAACCACTTAGATGATGAGCATATCAAATGGCTGGTTGAGTTTTTACAGGACTTTACCGGTACCTATTTAGTCGTTTCTCATGATCGTCAATTCCTTAACGAAATCACGACCCATATCATTGATATCGAATTTGGCAAGCTTTCTAAGTATACGGGGAATTTGGACAAAGCATTAAAACTAAAAACGCTGCAAAATGAAAGCTATATGAAGCAATACGAAGCACAACAAGAGCATATCAAGAAAACCGAAAGCTATATTCGTAAATACAAAGCTGGTTCTCGTTCAACGATGGCAAAGAGTCGTGAAAAACAGTTGGCAAAAATTGATCGTTTGACCCCACCGCAAGATGTCCCTAAACCCCATTTAGGATTTGATTTGGCACCAATCGTTACCACCTTGGCCTTGGAAACCACCAATCTAGTCATTGGATACGACCAAAAGCCATTACTCTCCCCGATCAACCTAACGATCCGCTATGGCGAAAAAATTGCTATACGGGGATTTAATGGGATCGGTAAATCAACATTGATCAAAACGATTCTTGGTGTGATCCCAGCAATTGAGGGATCCGTTTCTTACCCACAGCATACAAAATTCAATTACTTTTCTCAAGACCTTGACTGGGAATATCCATTGCAGACCCCTCTTCAATACCTTGAGGATCTTTTTCCGAAGGCCACCAACAAAGAATTGCGACGGCAACTTTCTCGGGCAGGTTTACCTAGCCAATTAGCCCAGGAAGAATTGAAGCTATTAAGTGGTGGTGAACAGACAAAAGTCAAACTAGCCGAAATGATGTTGATCAAAAGTAACTTCTTGATTCTTGATGAACCGACCAACCATATCGATCAAGATACGAAAAACAATTTGGAAGAAACCCTAGCGGCCTTTCCTGGAACAGTTTTGATCGTTTCCCATGAAGGCGAGTTTTATGAATCCTTTGTTGATCGGATCATTGATTTGAAAGACTAAAAAAACACGCTTATCCTCTATTCGAAGATAAGCGTGTTTTTAACTTTCCACTTTTTCTTTTCTTAATTCAGTCAACTCTTGGCTAATATCTTTGCGTTTTTCTTTCATTACATAAGCAAAACCAATTATGAAGGGCCAAATGAATGTTGCTAAACGGTACAGTAGCATGGAAGACGCAGCATCGACCGTGCCAACTAATGGACCAAAAAGCAGCATATAAATAAATTCAAATGATCCGATCCCTGCCGGTGTTGGAATCACCCCGGACAAGACGACGGCAAAACTGATGAAGGATAACGTCAACAAGAAATCGATCTCTGGATGCTGCACAACAAGAATCACATAAGGAATCACATACCAAGGCAGCATCTTCAAAAGATTCCACAAATAGATGCGCAAGAAAGCGGTGCGGTCGGTAATAATCGCATTGACTGTTTCTCGTAAAGAATAAATTTGGGTGTTGCATTTGTCAACCAATCCTCTTAATGTCGCACTTTTGAACAGCTTATTGCTGACGATCACGAAAAAGACTTGGATGTTGATGCTGACCGAAAGTGCTAACAAAGCGGCAATGATCAAAAAAACGAGTACGATCCCCGCTAAAATTACCCAAATCATATTGGGTGCATTGTCATAGAATAGCGAAAATTGAATGATCAACCCAGCGATTGCATAAGTCAATATGGCGAACTTATACATCACCATGTGTAAGGTGGTGACCCCAACGCCCTGTGACAACTGCAAGCCATTTTTACGGTAAAAATTCACCTCTGAGATTAAGGTGCCTGCCCCAAACGTCACAATCCGATAAAAACCACTGTAACAGACGGTCAGAAACCCCGCCTTGGTGGTGAATTCCGGTTGGAAAGTCACGGCAATCTCTTTGACTGTTCGTCCTTCAATCACTAGGTACAGTGTGCCAAGCCCCATAACCAGTAAGACGACGAGAAAGCTGGTCTCTCTTAGCCCCGCCAAAATATCCATCATCGAGTTACGGACAAAAAAATACATCACACCCAGAATCCCTACTAGTAAAAGTAAATTAAGGGCGAACTTCACTTTAGTTTTCATATTAACTCCTTGCTTGTTATACCGAATTTATGCAAAAAAGACCATCAGCAGGATAGCAAAAACGGTGCCAAAAGCAAAAAAGAGGTGAAACTTCTTCTTTCTTGTTTTGTGGCGAAATACGCGTTGCGCAATTAAACCGCCTAATCCTCCGCCAATCGCCCCCATAAAAAGGAGATTTGCTTCGGGAACCCGCCAACCTTGTTTCACTGCCTGATATTTATCATACCCCATCAGACAGAAAAGATAAAGATTGACTGCAATTAAATAAAACCACAATGGATTATAAATCAGTGCATTCATCCATTTCCTCCATATGATTGATCGTAGGGATCATTATTTTGATTCTTGTGCTTCTTCAGGTACCAGCATCGTCAAACCATGTTTGATAACTTTCATCTCAATCGGTAGATCATCCGTTGGGTCGCCATCGGTTCGAGTATGAACCGTTTTTTCTTTGGCCTTTATTGAGACCTTTGCGGCAGTGAAATATTCAACACTTGGTACTTTGGCAATTCTACCACGAATAATTCTTGGTAAATACAAAATAAATCGTAAAATATTCAGTTTTGGCAAAAGAATGATATGAAACAATCCGTCATCAGGCTTTGCTTCTTCATCGAAGTTCTTAAACCCACCTGCTGAATTCGACATGACGATCGTCAGTAATTGAGTTTTCCCCTGCCATTTCCGTTCGTCAGCAATGACTTCTAATTTGTATTGTTTCTTTTTGATCAACAGATGAATGAACCGTTTCATAAACGCTAACGGCCCATATTGCTGTTTTTCTTCTTGGGAAGTAGCTGCGGCGGTATCTGCCAGAAGACCAATGGTCATGGTCGAGATCATGACTTGATCATTGACCGTCCCGTAGTCGATCGATCGCTCAACCCCCGTTAAGATCGTCTCGAAGGCCTCTTCGGGCTTCACCGGTATCCCCAACATTCTGGCAAAATTATTTACGGTTCCACCAGGAATGATGCCGACCTTCAACACATCTAACTTTTCTTTAAAGGTTTGCAATCCATGATGGATCGTCCCATCTCCACCAATGATCACAATCGTATCGACTGCGTGTTTTTCGGCAGCCTCTCGAACGTCTTTGGGATCCACGTCTGGATTTGAGGCCTGCAAGAACGCTTGATGCTCTTCGCCTTGTTCTTTCACATAGGCTTGGAATTTTTCTGCTGTTTCTTTTGCTTCACTTTTCCCCGCTGTATCATTGTATAAAACGAGAATTTTCATCCTATTCACATCCTAAAAAGGCCGGGTCTTACGCAAGACCTGCGTGAAGAGTTCCCAGCCCAAGAGTTTTTCATTTATTCCAACAAATCAAAAATCAACGTTTATGCTTGAGCATTCAGTTCGGCGATTTTCACAATCACATCGGTCGCTTTCATCATTGATTGTAGTGAGACGAACTCATAACGTCCGTGCATATTTTCTCCACCAGCAAAGATATTCGGTGTTGGAATCCCTAAATAGGAGATTTTCGAGCCATCGGTTCCACCACGAACAGGTTCTGTTATCGGAGTGATTCCCACTGCTTCCATCGCATCTTTTGCTAGATCAATGATACTCATATCTTTTTCGATGATTTCTTTCATGTTGTAGTATTGATCATATAGATGAACGTGTACTCTCGGTTCATCAAAGCGGGCATTCAAGCTTTCTTGAACCGCTAATAATTGTGCTTTTCTTTCTTCAAAACGGGTCCGGTCATGGTCTCGAATAATGTATGCCATTTTCGCTTCTTCTACTGAGCCGCTGAGACTCATCAAATGGAAGAACCCTTCTGTCCCTTCGGTTTTCTCAGGAACTTCATCAGCCGGTAGCGCATTTTGAAAATCGACTGCTAGTTGCAAAGCGTTGATCATGGTGTCTTTAGCAGTTCCTGGGTGGACATTTTTTCCTTGGATCGTAATTTCAGCTTGCGCCGCATTAAAGGTCTCGTATTGCAATTCTCCTACTGGACCGCCATCCATTGTATACGCAAAATCAACATTGAAATCTTCAACATCGAATTTATCTGCACCAACCCCAATTTCTTCATCAGGGCCAAATGCGACTTTGATTTCCCCATGTTTGATCGTTGGGTTTTTAAGTAAAATTTCCATGGCTGTCATGATTTCTGCAATACCTGACTTATCATCAGAACCTAATAAAGTAGTACCATCAGTAGTGATCAAGGTTTCCCCAGCATAATTTTTTAAATTCGGAAAATCTTTTGTGTTTAATGTGTATTTTCCTTCTTTATCTAATTTAATGGTTGATTCGCCATCGTAATTTTCGATGATCTGCGGATCAACATTCTCTGCATTAAAATCGGCGGTATCCATATGGGCGATAAAACCGATGGAGCGTACGTCATGATCCACGTTACTTGGTAATGTTGCGATCACAAAACCATTTGATTCATTGTAATGAACATCGCTTAATCCTAATTCTTCAAGTTCTTTTTGCAGTTCTTTGGCAAACGCGACCTGTGTTTGGGTAGAAGGTGTTGTCGTGCTTGTCGCATCAGAGCGAGTTTCTGTTTTTACATAATTCAAAAAGCGAGGCAATAAATTTTCGTACATAAAAGATTCTCCTATCTATAGTCAAATGGATTTGTTGAAGTGGTGGAAGGAACAAAGGTCACAGCCCAGTTCTCTTCTGCTTTCCACTGGTTGAATTTCTCAATAAACCGAGGAATACATTCCTTTTCGATGTTGTGCCCTGGATCGATCCCAATCAACCCATTGGCTTGCATGTCATGGGCGAAATGGTAACTGATATCGCCAGTGATGTACACATCCGCTTGATGGCGTAAGGCATCCGAATAAAACGATTGGCCACTGCCGCCGCAAATGGCGATTCGCTGAATTTTTTCAGGTGCACCAGGAAAGCTGACGAGGCGTAAAGCAGTCAAACCAAAGCGCTCTTTGACACGTTCGACAAACTGATCAAGGGAAAGAGGCTCAGCGAGGTTGCCAACCCGTCCGATTCCATAGGTTTTCGGCAAATTGTCTAAGGCATACAGATCATAAGCTGGCTCTTCGTAAGGATGAGCAGCGATCATTGCCGAAAGCACTTTATTCTCGATCGTTTCTGGAAAAATGACTTCGATCTTCGCTTCTTGCACCTGTTCTTCTTTTCCAATCTCACCAATGGCAGGATGTGCCGCTTGCTGTGGCGTAAAGCGACCGGTGCCAATCAAGGAATAGCTGGTATTTTGGTAATTGCCTTGCTGACCAGCACCTGCTTTACCTAATGCCTTTCGTAACGCTGGTGCCGATTCAACAGGGGTAAAAACAGCTAGCTTCTTCATTTTTACTTGATGGGTTTGCTTCAAATACGTGTCGGGTTCAACTTCTAATAGTTCACAAAACCAATCGTTCAAACCATCTTCAATAATATCCATATTGGTGTGGGCGGCGTAAACGGCAATATCATGCTTGACGAGATCCATTAGCATCTTTTGTTGTGGATCATCTGTCAGTAAGCGGTTCAAAGGCCGAAAGATCGGTGGGTGTTTGGCGATGATCAAGTCGATCTTTTTCTCGATGGCTTCTGCAACCACTTCTGGACGTACATCAAGAGTCATCATGACTCGCTCGAGCGGTTTGTTTAATGTGCCAACATGTAGACCAACAGGATCGCCTTCTTCTGCCAACCATAAAGGGCAGTATGCTTCAAAGCGTTTGATAAATTCTTGACCAGAAATCATGCCAACACCTCCTTGATCCATTCGATCTGATCCTTTAATTCATTGATTTTTTCAGCAGGTGGTTCTTTGGCTTTCTCTAACTCTTTGATGACGCGTTGTCGTTGCTTTAATTCATGTTGCCATTTTTTAAGGAAAACTGGATTTTTTTCTTTTAATAAAAAAGGACCAAAAAATAATTGCTGGGACGTATACGTCGTTTTTCCAGTTTCGGCAACGATAATTTCATAGTTTTTGTCGTTTTCTTCTAAAAGTACTTCATGAATGATTATAAAGTTGTTGCTAACGAGCCATTCTCGCAAAGTCCGTTCCCCAACATTCGGTTGTAAAACCAAGCGTTTGACTCCGGCTAAGCGATTTTTCCGGCTACCTTCTTCTAAAATCGAACGTATCAGTGTGCCACCCATTCCAGCAATGACAACGGTGTCGATGTTGTCTTCAGGTTGAATCGCGTCCAGTCCGTCTGCCAAACGAACCACGATTTTATCAGCTAACCCGTTCTTACGCACTTGTTTGCTAGCAGAATCATAAGGTCCTTGAACAACTTCTCCGGCTACAGCATAAGAGATTTTGTTCTGCAGCATCAATGCAACAGGCAAGTAAGCATGGTCGGAACCGATGTCGGCGAAACGTGCTTGGTCGGGAATTTGTGCGCCCACACAAGCCAAACGATCCGATAATGCATGTTCGTTCATATTGTCACTCCTTCTCTCGTAGTATATCACGCTTTCCAAAAATAGAAAAAAATGTGCGTCTTGACTGTGGTGCCATTGCCAACGCGCACATTGCATTAATCTTCTACTAATTCAACCTTTTGGATCGAGTTGCCCGGAATTTGCGGCGGGATCGACATCGTCATGATCGGTATGCCTTGCAACGTCACCTGGACGGTAGCACCTTCCGTCAATTCCTCCAGATCTCCTGAATAAGCCTCGACTGGGACATGTAGGATGACCCCATCATTTTGAAAACTTTGGACGACTTGATCGTCATCTTCCACTGCCGCCACCTCTTTCAAAAAGAGTGAAAAGGTATCATCCGATCCTGCTATCGCATCTTCTTGGATAACACCAGTAAAAATTGCGGTTGTTTCCGTTTCTGATGCACTATTTGATACGGAACTGGTCTGCTCGCTGGTTTCAGAAGTTCCAGTCTCCCCATTTGCAGCGCTGTTTCCCTGATTGCCGCAAGCTGTTAAAAGCAGCATTGCTGCAAAGGATAATCCTATTATTACCTGTTTTGTCATCATCTTCTTCCTCCAGTAATAGTCAGTTATTGGCCATCATTTCGTCGGTTTTTACCAGTCATTTGAATTTCTTGTGTCAAATAACGGATACGTTCCATAATGCGCTTGGCTTTTAATGGTTCGGATTCACCTCGTTGCGTCACCGAAAGATGCTGTTCCAACTCATGCATAGTAAAATTCGAAGTAAAGAAGGTCGGCAGTTGTTCTTGCATGCGGTATTGCAATATGACACCGAAGACTTCGTCGCGAATCCAGCTGCTCATCGCATCAGCACCGATATCATCCATCATCAAAATTGGGGCTTTTTTCACTGCATTCAGCTTGTCCCCCACTTGATCTTTGCCGATTGCTTGTTTCATCTCTACCGCAAATGTTGGAAAGTGGACAAGTGTCGTTGTATACCCCGCCTCTGCTAAATCTCTGGCGATTGCTCCAAGCAGGTAAGTCTTGCCAATCCCAAAACTTCCTACAAAGTAAAGGCCTTTATGAAATTCTTGCGGATTCGCTGTCAACTCACTAATAAAATCAACGGCGGCTGCGATAGCCTCCATGCGTCCAGGCGTTTGCTGATAATCTGCAAAGCTCGCTTCTTGAATATCTTTAGGCATATCCATCGCTTTGATACGACTGCGGATCTCTTCTTGTTTCTGGTAAGCCAGTAACTCTTTGGTTGGCACATAGGTGACATCAATAAAATGAAAATTTAACGCTAAGCGTGGTTCATAGCCCGGTGCGATCATGGATGGATCATTGATGCGGAATTTCCGCTTTTCTTGAACGAACTCATACAGTTTCGCATAGCTTTTTTGAATATCCGCTTCGGTCAATGCTTCTTCATTTTCGGCAATAAACGCTTTGACATCAGGATCTTGCAAAACTTCTGCCATCATTGATGAAAACTGATCACGGTAATTGCGTTTATCCAATAATTTCCCTAAGTTTTTTCCAACATCTTCCATTACTTGTCACCAGCTTTCTTATGCAAGTAGTTTTGCAGTTTTTTATCTAATTCTGCTTGTCGCTCTGGCGTTAATGCTGTCTCTTCCACTGGTTTTTCAGCCCAAGAAGGCAGCTTTTCTTCGCGAATGATTTTTTTGCCGCTTGTTTGTGGTCGGCTGCGTTTTTCCTTGGCACTTCGAACAAGGCTCCGAACATGCTTGATCGCATCTTCTGCCGTACCGATTTTTAATTCTGACCACTGGGCGGCAATATTATTTACATAATTTCCGGATAAAGCGGCATTGTTTTGGACTACTAAAACGTAATGAACCAGAACATTGATCACACTATTCGGCAATGGTGATCGTTCGACAAGGCTTTTGATCAACCATTGTTCTGAATCCGTCATGAAACTGTTTTTCTCCGCTTTGATCGCCTTTAGAAAAGCGATCGGTGCATTGTTCTCACTTTCTTGAATCAATAATACATCATTTTCTGAAAAACCATTCTGTTTTAAGGTATTGAAGCGGCGCAACTGACTTTCCGCTTGGGGATCTTCTCTTTTTGATGTTTTCGTGAATGTTTGTCGTGATTTCTTCATGATGGCTTGTTCCAGCTTTTTCTGGTCGACCTCGCCTGTGGTCAAAGAAACATTGTCCGCCATCAAATCCAACAATTCCAACACATCATAGCCATATAAAGAATGGTATAGAACTAACTTTTGTCGAAAACTTGGCGTGAAATTAGCGGCACGGATATACCGACGCTGCGCTTCATATAAAAGAAAGTCCCAATCCAACTGCTTTTCGTCAAGCACCAAGTTCGCATTGGTTTCTTGAAAAGAATCACTGACTGCCTGTAACGTTTCTTCATGGGAAGCAAAACGTGCGGTATTTAACCCATAGGCGGCTGAGAAGGATTGAGTCACTTCCTGATAATCGGTCAAGGAACACTGCTTTGGCTGATACAGCTTGACCAGCTGATTAAATTTACGCTCTCCGACTCTTTCCAACAACAGATAGGCATACAATTCATCTTGAAAAAACGCTGCTGGATGGACCGGTTCTTGCAACCAATACAGATAGGAGGATCCGTTTTGCAAATCTGCTTTTTCATATGATTTCAGCAAGCCGATACCTTCTAGGTTTTGCTTGGCTTTTATGAAGCGAGGCATTCCGACATTCATGGCATTCAAGATATCTAGATGCACGGTCGTCATCGACTCCTCGCCAGAAATGCTTTGGGCTTGGACATCGCTTGCTAGTGTCAAATACAATGCTAAAGCATCACTTTCAATAATTGGTTGATACAAATAAATGAGGGCGTCTTTCCCTTCCGTTGTAAGTGGACGGCTTTTGAACACTTTGTACGATTGATTCGGTAAACTATTGCCCACTTGTTGTCCCCCTCTATTCTTGTGGTTCTTTCGCTTTTTCGACGATGTCTTGTAGTTCTTTTAAGAAAACTGACATGTCTTTAAACTGGCGGTATACACTGGCAAAACGGATATAAGCGATCTCGTCTAAATCAACTAGATCTTCCATCACATACTCACCAATTTGTGTCGTAGATATTTCATTTTCACCAAGAGCACGGACACGACTTTCCACATGATCGACGATTGTTTCCATCTGATCCATTGTCACTGGTCGTTTTTCAGCAGAACGAATCAAGCCCCGTAAAATTTTTTCTCGGTTGAATTCTTCACGGGCACCATTTTTCTTGATCACAAGCAAGGGTGCCTCTTCAATACGTTCAAATGTTGTAAAGCGATAGCCGCAATTTTCGCACTCACGACGACGGCGAATCACACGTCCATCATCGGCTTGTCGACTATCAACTACCCTCGAATTGTTATGATGACATTTTGGACATTGCATAGTTCCACCTCATTTTCTCTCTTATGCGCTTACGTTTTCACGTAAAGTCATCGGTTTCTATGATTAATTATAACATGAAATCCATTGGTACAATAGCCAAAGTGGTTTATTCTGTTCATTTAATACAAAATTTAAATAATGCTATAACTGTTGTTTTTTTCAATGAGAAAAAACGGCAGAAAGATTTCTGCCGTTTCATTTCGTTATTTATCTTTCATTTGCAGCAAAGAAACAAAATCATGCAAATTTGCTGGCTGTTCCAACTGCTGATTGCACCTTTGGCTATCACGGCAAATATAATTCCCGCGTTTCGTATATGTTCCATCGCCGTTGCTCTTGGTCAAAGAAAGAAACATCGACACATTTCCTTCATGCTGGCACAAGGGACAGATCCCTTTTTTGACCTCGGTTGACACATGACCGTGAAGTCCTGTAAATCCCTGCTCAGTGACTATGATCATAAACTTGCTTTGACTACCGATATCATCCCAAGCAAGATAAGTGGTCTCTTTTAAATCAACGGAAGCAAAATCAGGTATTTTCAGTTTTTTTACTTTCCGAAACATTTTTTCAATTTGTTTTGTTGTCGGCACCTGAAAGGGTCGGACGTACTCTTTGAGTTCTGTTAACAGCTCATTGCTGCGACTGATCGTCATCCCCTGTTGAAAGAAAGCAGCTAAAATTTCACGTGGTGCTGTTTCTTCTTCAGGAAAAAAATGTTCTATGGCGTCTTTGGTCATCGTTTCAACCGTTTTGATCGTTCGAGGATCATTCACCGATTGATAGGTTCGAACTAATTGGTATACTTGATGTTTAATTGAATGAAATTGGTAAGGTTCGATCATAAAAAAGCCTTCTTTCTAATTTTCCGTTTCCTATTGCGGCTGTTCTACTTTCTTGACAGTCGTACACAATGCATAAATAAGCATTTGATGACCACCTCCCAATTTCTTTGCTTCTCTCTATGCGATCTTAATGGATTATAATGAGATGTTGAGCAATTGTCAACTGAGCAGTAGTCTCTTGACTCTTCATCCACTCTGGTTAACAAAAAAATGCCTCGTCTAGAAGACGAAGGCATCCGTGTTCAGTTATAATTTATCTTCAATTCCAGTATAATGCTTCAGCTGGTCTGCATCTCGACGATCGGCAGAAGAAATTTTATTGGCATCAGGATTTTCAGCTCGCAACAATTCTTCACTGCTGACATTTTCTGGGGTAGTTCGATCATTGCGGGCATCGCGCTCGTCATTTTGATCTTCTAATTCATTGACTCTTTTTTGATCGTGCTCTTTCTTGATCTGACCTTCGTGTGCTTGTTCTTTCCCAGAATGGGCAAGTTCTTCATTATTGGTCCACTCACCGATTTTTTCTTTAGCCTTGCCAACGATCACATCTTTTTCGTCTTTAAAAGTACCCATAGTTATCATCCCTCCTGTATAGTTTCATCATAACAAGCATTCTGAATTCTGACAAAAGATATGAATGCGATACCAAACAGTCAGCAAAATGTTTTTCTTTATGCTATAATATGAGCGATTATTTTCTGAATATTCTTACAACTGGAGGTGAAGAACCTGTTTAAGGTTCGACAATAGATGACAATCCTCGATTTCCAACAGGTTTCATTCGTTCGCGACAAGAACTATTTATTAAAAGCGATCAATTGGCAAGTGAAAAAAAATGAGCATTGGGTGATTTTAGGTCTGAATGGTGCTGGCAAAAGTTTATTACTCCAAATGATCACGGGAAGTTTATGGCCTTCTTCTGGTCAACGAACGGTCTTAGGTGAGCGTTACGGAAAAACGTCTGTGCCCGATCTTCAACGGCGCATTGGTTGGGTCAGTTCAGCGCTGCAAAGCAAGTTTTATGGTCGCGATCTTGCCGAAGAGATCGTTCTTTCGGGGCTTTATTCCAGTATTGGTCTTTATGAGTCCTATGAAGAAGAGCAGCTGATCCAAGCAAAAGCGCTTTTGACTGACTTAGGTTTGTCGCATTTGATCAATCGTTCCTATCACGTCCTTTCTCAAGGGGAAAAACAATTTGTCATGATCGCACGGGCCATGATGGCACAACCAGAGATCCTGATTTTGGACGAACCTTGTACGGGCCTTGATCTATTTGCGCGAGAAGAACTGCTAACCCGTCTGGAGGCTTTTTCACATCTGCCGAATACGCCGACTCTTCTTTACGTTACCCATCATACGGAAGAGCTACTACCGATTTTCACTCATTTGCTGATGTTAAAAAACGGCAAAGTCCACGCCGCTGGTCAACGAGAGACGATTTTTACTGAGGAGGTTCTCACCTCTTTTTATGATCAGCCGATCATTCTTCACCCCTTTTCCAGCAATCGCGTGATCGTGACCCCAAAATAAATCAGGGCTGGTACTTTGATATTTAACCATTCATACACGATCGTCTTACTTTCCAAACCAAACAGTTTCCGACATGTTTCAGCGCCAGTTGTTTTTGGAAATGATAGGGCTAGGTTTGCTATTGAAAGATAAAATAGCAGGTTCCCTTTTACTGAAGGGAACCTGCTGTCTTATCTATTTGTTTAAGGATGCTAACCAATCATCGATCTGCTGATTGAGTTGGGCGATCGTTCCTTGATTATCAAAGACAATATCTGCCCGTTGTTTCTTTTTCTCAATGGAAAGCTGACTGTCGATTCGTTGTTGCGCTTCTTGCTCACTCAGTTGATTACGTGCCATCAACCGCTCTTTTTGAAGCGCTTCTGGCACATAAACGACTGCGGTTTGATCCATGTATTGGTCGTAGTCGGCTTCATAAAGCAAAGGAATGTCAACGATCAACAAGGGCACTTCCTGTTTTTTTTCTTCGATCTGAGACAAAATCTCTTGTCGAATAAAAGGAGATAACGTCTGATTCAGCATGCGGCGTTTTTCTGGATCGTTAAAAATCAAAGCACCGAGGGTTTGTCGATCTAGGTGCCCATCATCTGTCAAAATCTGCGGACCAAAGGCTTGCGTCACCGCCTGCAAGCCCTCCGTATTCGGTTCAACGACTTCTCTTGCGATGATATCGGCATCAATAATCGGTAAACCCAGTGATCGAAAATGCGCGACTGCAGTACTTTTTCCAGTGGCGATTCCCCCAGTGACGCCTAAAACAAAACTCATTTGTTGGACCTCACATGCAGTTTTTGACACTGAGGACAAAAATGCGTCCCCCGTTGGGCAACTTTGATCTTGACGATTGGTGTGCCACATCGGCCACAAGGATTGCCTGTCTGGCCATAGACATTTAATGACATTTGGAATTTCCCGGCTTCTCCTAGTGCATTGAGATAGGTCCGAATGGTAGTTCCGCCTGCTTCAACAGCTCGTTCTAAGACATCGATGATTGCTTTATGCAGCACATCTACTTCAGTTGGCATTAATGAATCCGCTGGTTGCTCTGGATGGATTTTTGCTTGCCACAGCGCCTCATCTACATAAATATTGCCCAAACCAGTAACGAGCTTTTGGTCAAGCAATAACGGTTTGATGGCTTTTTTCGAACGCTTCAATCCTTGTTCAAATGCCTCTAATAAAAACAATTCAGGCTTAGGCTCAGGACCTAATTGCATGATGCCTTTATAGGCTGCGCTTTGGTCTTTATCCACTAAGGTCATACGTCCAAATTTTCTTACATCATGGTAATTTAACTGACTGCCATCCGTAAAATGGAAAATGACATGTGTATGTTTATCGACAATCGGGTCTGACTCAAAATACTCGTACTTGCCTTCCATTCGTAGATGAGAGATCAGATCATAATCTGTCAATTTAAAAATCAAAAATTTTCCACGTCGTTCAAATTTTTCAAAACGTTGCCCTTTCAAAAGCGCCGAAAAGATCGGTACTTCAGGACTTTCAATGATTCGCGGCCACAGGATCTCGACCGATTCGATCGTTTTATTCAAAACAAGTTTTTCAAGTCCTTTACGGACCGTTTCAACTTCTGGTAATTCCGGCACCTCTGTTCACCTCATTTATTTTGCATCGTACCATGTTTTGCCCCAATTGCTGTCTGTCAGTAAAGGGACATGCAATGCAACGGCTTGCTCCATCACTTCTTTCACTAAAGCGTCAAGACGAGGCAATTCAGATTCAGGTACTTCAAAGACTAGTTCATCGTGTACTTGCAGCAGCATCGTTGCTGCTAATTTTTCTTCTTTCAAACGTTTCGCCAGATCGATCATGGCAATTTTTAAGATATCCGCCGCACTTCCTTGAATCGGTGTATTGATGGCGGTTCTTTCAGCAAAAGTTCGAATATTGAAATTGCGAG
The DNA here is from genome assembly GCF_050498765.1 of Enterococcus sp. DIV1096b. Lineage (NCBI taxonomy): Bacteria > Bacillati > Bacillota > Bacilli > Lactobacillales > Enterococcaceae > Enterococcus > Enterococcus sp. DIV1096b. The sequence continues at coordinate 1,860,463 of NZ_JBMHEK010000001.1, forward strand.
AATTAATATCAGGTAAGTAACGACGGCGATGATACAAGGTTTCAACGTACCCTTTGTCCTTCGCCTCACGAACCACATCCTCCATATACGTTTTCACACCAGGATATTTTTCAAAATACGTATCGATGTATTGTTGGGCGGCTTTTCTGGTGATTCCTAGATTCTGTGATAATCCATAATCAGAAATCCCATAAACGATACCGAAGTTGACCGCTTTGGCTTGACGACGCATATTTGGTGTCACATCTTCTGCTTTTTCGATACCAAAGACTCGCATCGCTGTGCTTGAATGGATATCTTGACCTTCGATAAAGGCTTCTTTCAAATGGGTATCATCTGAAATATGTGCCAACACCCGCAATTCGATTTGAGAGTAGTCAGAAGAATAGATAACCCAATCAGCTTCTCGTGGCACAAAGGCTTCGCGGATCTTTCGACCTTCTTCTAAACGAATCGGAATGTTTTGTAAGTTTGGATCGACAGAACTTAAACGACCAGTTTGGGTCAAGGTTTGTACATATCGCGTATGGACTTTGCCATCTCCTTGGATCACTTTTAATAAGCCTTCTACATAGGTTGATTGGATCTTAGCGATTTGACGATAAGTCAAAATGTCTTCAACGATTGGTGCTTGCTCTTTTAGTTGTTCTAACACATCGACTGCGGTCGAATAGCCAGTTTTGGTTTTTTTGATAACTGGTAAGCCCATTTTTTCAAATAAAATCACACCCAGTTGTTTCGGCGAGTTTAAGTTGAAGGTTTCTCCAGCTTCGGCGTAGATTTTTTCTTCAATTTCATGCAACCGTTGTGCAAATTCGCCCTTCATCTGATGCAAGCGAGACGCATCAACTTTGATGCCGGTAATCTCCATCTCAGCTAAAATCATTGATAAAGGCAGTTCCATTTCTTCAAAGAGCGCTGTTTGATTTTTCGCTGCCAATTCTTCCGTAAGTTTTGGTGTTAGGTTTGTAATCGCCGCTACTTTACGGGCTAAATGAGCAAAGAAGTCTTCCTCATCCGCCGGCAGCCCTTTTTTCGCTCCTTTTCCATAAATCGCTTCATCCGATTGGATCGCATCATAGCCATAGTGAGCGGCAACACCTGCGATGTCATTATTTGTATCATTCGTGTCTAAAAGATAAGCTGCCAATAAAACATCAAAAGCGATTCCTTTTGGTGCTGTCGTGTACCGGTTTAACGCCACGTACGTGCGTTTGGCATCATAGACGAATTTTTTACGTTTCTCGTCTTTTAACCAATCGGTAAAGGCTGGACTTTCAAACAATTCTTCACGATTGCTGACATAAATTTTTTCTTGATTGCCCCAAGCAACACCGACAATGTCTTCCAAATGATAGTTATCCCCCATCATCTCGACATACAATGCTGTGTCTCCCTGGAACATATCTTCCGTTACTTCTTCAACGACCGAAAACAAAATGTCTTCCATCTCAACTGGTTCAGCTGTAATTTGCAGCTTATCTAAGAAGCTATTAAAGTTCATTTCTTGGTAGAATGGCACCAATTTCTCTAAATCTTTGCCTTCATATTTCAGTTTGTCGACATCGACCTCAATGGGCGCATCCACATCGATGGTTGCTAATTGTTTTGAAAGAAAGGCGATCTCACGGTCATTGATCAAGTTTTCTTTCATCTTGCTTTTTTTCATTTCATCGATGTGTTCATAGATTCCCTCAACGGAGCCATATTCCTTTAAAAGCTTAATGGCTGTCTTCTCACCAATTTTGGTGACGCCGGGAATATTATCGGAAGCATCGCCAGCTAGTCCTTTCATGTCGATGATTTGTAAGGGTGTTAGGCCGTCATATTTTTCAGCCACATGAGCGGGCGTATAACTTTCAATTTCGCTAACGCCTTTGACCGTAATGTCAACTTTCACGTGCTCCGTTGCCAGCTGGGTCAAATCGCGATCGCCAGATAAAACGACGACATCAAATAGCTCTTTATCGACTTTATTTGCCAATGTGCCAATGATATCATCGGCTTCATAGTTATCTAATTCGTAGTATTGAACACCTAACGCGTTGATCAATTCGCGAATGTAAGGCATTTGTTCTTTAAATTCCCCAGGGGTTTTTGAACGCCCACCTTTATAATCTTCATACATCGCTGTCCTGAAGGTGGTTTTTCCAGCATCAAAAGCCACTAAAACATGTGTTGGCTGTTCTTTTGCCATCACATTTTCAAACATAGTATGAAACGCATAGATGGCATTTGTGTGCAGCCCGTTGGCATTTTTAAACCGTTCTAATGAATTATGCAACGCAAAAAACGCGCGAAAAGCCACACTATTCCCATCAACGAGTAGTAATTTATTTTTTGGCATTTGATTACTCCTTTTCTCAAAAAGTTCCTCTTTATTCTATCAAAGAACGGGCACAAAAGCGATGAATTGCTTTGTTTTCTCTCTCATTTTATACAAAAAAAAAGGCGAGTTTCCTCGCACTTTTTTTAGTTGTTTTTGCCAAAGATTCGCAATAACGCTAGGAATAAGTTGATGAAGTCTAAATACAGTTGTAATGCCATGAAAACGGCCACTCCTGTATTTGCGCCACCATTCGTTGCGAAGTATACATTGCGGATTTGCTGATTGTCATAAGCGGTGATTCCCATAAAGACAAAGACGGTCACGATCGATAAGAAAAAGTCAACCGGTTGACTGCGTAAAATAAATACATTCAAGAGCGTTGAGATGATGATCCCGATCAACAGACCATAGCCGATACGACCAACCACACTTAGATCACGTTTGGTCATGATCCCAAATGCTGACATGACACCAAAAGTGACGGCTGCTGAAACAAATGCTCCCACGATCGATCCAAAGTCATAGATCATCAATGTCACAGACAAGGTCAATCCATTCAAGAGCGAATAGACTAAAAAGCCAGCAACGGTCAAGGATGGATTTTTCTGCGCCTTCACACCTAATACAATGACTAAAATGATCTGTAAGATCCAAAGACCGGTAAATCCTAGCGGAAAATTGTTGATAAATTGCAGGGTTTGCGCTTGGAAGACTTCCCCAAAAATATAGGCTGAAATCGCACTGATCGCAAGCCCAACGCCGAAGAATAAATACACTTTTGAATAAAAGCGATTTAAGCCTTGGGCTTGGACGGTTTCATTGTTTAAATTATTCATCTTGTTGTTCCTCCTCATTTACTGCTACTGCTTTTGGCGGCTGGACCATGACCACAGCATCTAAAATACGATGATCTTCTGTGTTGATCGCTTCAACCGAAATAGTTACCACGTCTTTCATTTTATCCACTTTGATCACTTCGAATTCAAAGGTCAATGTTTCATAATGATATACAGGTTCAATAAAGTTCACCGAAAAATTGACTACATGAGAGCCAGGACCAGGCAAATGTTTCGATACGGCACTGGTGATGATCCCCATCAACATGATGGATGGGACGATTGGACGCTGATACTCAGTATTTTGCGTGTAGTCATGTTGAATATACAAAGGGTTTGCATCATTAGTAAGTCCTAAATATAACAACAGTTGATTGTCTTCGATCGATTCTGTTAAGGATAACGAATCGCCTTCCTCGATATCTTCAATACTTTTCCCTATTTTTCGCGGTTTTCCTATATTCAAAATTTAATTCCTCCAAAAAGAATAGTTTCATCTGAGTATATTCTATCAGATGCCGACAAAAGTGCAAGTTCGCGGTGCTGCTTTTGCAAAAACTTCAGATGTAAAAAACTCTTGCAGCAAACACGCCACAAGAGTCTTTGATTACAATACGTTACGAGTTGTATTGCTTAGTAGTTTTTCATAGGCTGTTTCAAATTTTTGCACATCGCCTGCTCCCATAAAAATCACGACAGCATTTTGATGATCTAGTAGCGGAGAAACGTTCTCTTCTTTGATCACAGTTCCGCCTCTTTGAATTTTATTGCCCAGATCTTCAATTTTAACATCCCCTCGGGATTCACGAGCAGATCCAAAAATATCACATAGATACACATGGTCTGCAAGATCTAACGCTTCCGCAAATTCATCCATTAAAGCGATCGTACGGGTAAAGGTATGAGGTTGGAAGACAGCAATAATCTCTTTATCCGGATATTTTTGACGAGCGCCATCAATCGTTGCTTTGATTTCTGCAGGATGATGGGCGTAATCGTCTACGATCGTCATATCCGCTACGATTTTTTCGCTGAAGCGACGTTTCACTCCAGGGAATGAGAGCATCTCAGCGGCAACTTCTTTCATGTCCAATCCTTCTTTGTAAGCCACAGCGATCACACTGAGTGCGTTGTTGATGTTGTGTTGACCAAACGCTGGCAAGACAAAATGGCCAATATTTTCACCATGGATAAAGACGTCGAACTCTGAACCTTGGGTGGTGCGTTCAATGTTTTTTGCTTGAACATCGTCGTTATCGTTGACGCCGTAATAGTAGATCGGGACATCTGCTTCAAGTTTACGCAGGTACTCGTCATCACCAAAAGCAAAAATGCCTTTTTTTACTTGACTTGCCATCGATTGAAAGGCTGAGAAGACATCGTCAATCGAGTGGAAATAGTCCGGATGATCAAAATCGATGTTGGTCATAATTGCATAGTCCGGTGAATAAGCTAAGAAATGACGGCGGTATTCACAAGCTTCAAACGAGAAGAATTCCGCATCGGGCTCTCCATGACCGGTACCATCGCCAATCAAGAAACTTGTTGGCCGGATGCCGCTTAAAACATGAGAAAGCAATCCTGTCGTACTGGTTTTTCCGTGAGAACCAGTCACAGCAATACTCGTATAGGGCTGAATGAATTGGCCAATAAAGTCATGATAACGAGTGACTTCTAAACCAAGTTCTTTGGCCCGTATGATTTCTTCGTGGGTGTCAGGGAAAGCATTCCCTTGGATAATGACCATTTCTGGTTGAATGTTTGCTTTATCGAAAGGCAACAATTTGATTGCTGCTTTTTCTAGATCACGTTGAGTGAAGAAATATTCTTCCACATCAGAGCCTTGTACTTGGTAGCCTTTTTCGTGCAGAATCAAAGCCAATGAACTCATACCGGAACCTTTGATTCCAACAAAATGATGTATTTTGTTTTGATTTTCCATTATTATAATCCTCTTTTCTCAAATCCGCGTCGTAAAAAAACGCGTGTATTGACAAATATCAGGTTGTCACACGACCTACATTATCATACAAAATGAAAAAAATAGCAACGAGTTTTATTTTTCGACTTGACTTTTCTCATCATTTCCTATTTCTAACAAACGTCCACGACATTTTCCACAAACATATTTTTTGATATCCACACGCCGCTGCCGCCGAATCTCGCAGCCGCAATTTTGACATCGATAGCGATGTTTAGCTGTCCTTTTGGCAGGAGGTGCATACCGCAGGCCTCCCGTTTTTGCCAGCAATGCTTTAAAAGCAGGATCTTGGTGACGATGACCAAGACCTGCTAAATGCAAATGATAGTGACATAATTCATGCTTGATAATGCCGATAAAAACCTCCATCCCGTGTTCAGTAAGCATCACTGGATTGAAATCCAAGTGGTGATCACTTAGATGGTAACGGCCACCGGTTGTTTTTAAGCGAGAATTAAATACCGCTCGATGCGTAAATGGTTTATTGAAAACAGACAGCGAAAGCTCTTCCACCAAACGCTGCAATTCTTGTTGGGTCATTTAGCATTTCCTGGATCGACCATTGTTAAACTGATACGGCCTTTTTTGACATCTACTTGCTCGATCCAAACGGTTACGACGTCACCAACGGAAACAACGTCTTTCGGATGTTTTACAAACGAACGGCTCAGCTTCGACAAATGAACCAGTCCATCTTGTTTGACACCGATATCGACGAAAGCACCAAAGTCGATCACATTTCGAACAGTTCCTTTCAATTCCATTCCCGGTTTTAGATCCTCCATACTCAACACATCTTTGCGCAATAATGGGGCTGGCATTTCATCCCGCATATCACGTCCTGGCTGCATTAACGCTTTTAAGATATCTGTGATGGTTTCTTTCCCGACAGACAATTTAGCAGAAAGTTCTGCTGGACGCATTTGCGCCAACTTCACTTTATTTTCTTCCGATTGTTCTTTCCCAAGCTCCGCTAGAGAAATATCCGCGAGCGCCAAAATTTCTTTGGCAGTGTCATAACTTTCTGGATGAATCCCGGTATTGTCCAAAATGACTTTTCCGCCAGGAATCCGCATAAAACCGATCGCCTGTTCATAGGCCTTTGGCCCTAAGCGAGGGACTTTTTTCAGTTGATTGCGCTGCGTAAATACCCCGTTTTCTTCTCGATAGGTCACGATATTTTGGGCAGTCGTTTTATTTAAGCCCGCCACGTGCTGTAAAAGTGCCGCACTTGCGGTATTGACATCAACGCCTACTTGGTTGACGACCGTTTCCACGACAAAATCCAATTGTTCGGCTAAGCGCTTTTGCGAAACGTCATGTTGGTATTGCCCGACGCCCACCGATTGTGGATCGATTTTAACTAATTCTGCCAAGGGATCTTGGAGACGGCGACCAATACTGATGGCACTTCGTTCTTCCACTTGCAGATCAGGGAATTCATGCCGGGCGATCGGACTGGCCGAATAAACAGAAGCGCCTGCCTCATTCACGATCACATAATATACCTCTTGATCGATCAATTTTAATTGTTCAGCGACGAATTGCTCTGACTCTCGACTCGCCGTCCCATTGCCGATTGCGACCATTTCAACTTTATAGGTTTGCAATAAGCGACGAAACGCTGGTCCAGCCGCTTCTCGTTTATTCATCGGCGCCGGTTTATGGGGATAGATCACTTCGATCGCTAATACTTTTCCTGTCTCATCAACGACGGCCAATTTACAGCCCGTTCGATACGCTGGATCAAACCCTAAAACGACTTTCCCCTTCAACGGAGGCTGCAGCAGCAGATTGCGAAGATTTTCTCCAAAAATCGCAATTGCTTGTTCGTCGGCTTTTTCTGTCAACTCATTGCGGATCTCTCGTTCGATCGCTGGTAAGATAAAACGTTTCAAGGCGTCAGCAGCAGCAGTTTGGACAAAACTGGCTGCGGGTGAATCACTATTTGTGATCAATTTCCGACGTAGGTACTCCATGATTTTTTCTTCATCTGCCACAAGCGTTACCTTCAAAATGTCTTCTTTTTCTCCACGATTGGTGGCTAAAACCCGGTGTGAAACCATCTTATTGATAGGATGTTGGAAATCGTAATACATTTCATAAACGCCTTTTTCATCTTTTTCAGCATTTTTGACCGTGCTCTTATACAGTCCTTTGTTAGAATAATAGCTCCGAATCCAACTTCGAAATTCTGCAGTATCACCAACGCCTTCTGCAATGATCTCATGGGCGCCAGCCAAGACATCTTCTACAGTAGGAACAGCATCACTCATAAATTCGGTCGCTTTTTCTTGTACGTCACCTATTTTTGAGAAGCTTAACAGCCACTGAGCAAATGGTTCCAAGCCATTTTCTTTGGCGATCGTCGCTTTGGTGCGTCGTTTTTGTTTATAAGGACGATACAGGTCTTCGACGGCCTGCATTTTTGTCGCAGCTAAAATCGCCTGTGATAGTTCAGGCGTTAGCTTTTCTTGTTCTTCTATCAAGCGCAAAACTTCTTGCTTGCGTTTCTCTAGGTTTTCTAAGTACTGATACCGCTCTTCGATTTCTCGAATCTGAACTTCGTCAAGTCCATTCGTCATTTCTTTACGGTAGCGGGCAATAAACGGAACGGTATTTCCTTCTTGCAATAATTGTAACACCGTACTGATTTGTTTTTGGGTAAAAGAGGTTAGTTCTTGTTTCACTAAATCAAGTACCTCTTGATTCATTTCTGCCATTCGTTCTCACCTTTCCTTTGTTGCTTTTGCTATTTTAACATAAAAAAGTCAGCCATTGAGGAAACAAGAAGGCACGAAAGGAACATTGCTTCGGGGCTCTTGTAATGGCTGCTTTTCTCTTTTTAGAAAAGACTTTTAAAAGTCTGGTTGCCAAGGTCCTGCTAAATTTTGATATTCGATATCCTGAAGGACCCCTTTGTCATAAAAAATCACGCCATGCACCGATCCACCAAATACTGCCCCGCCATCGATGCCGATTTTGTCGTCTTGTTGCCAAAGATCCGTCGTCTGCATATCTCCATGCAGCATTGGCGTGATGGTATGACCAAAAACGATCGTTTTTCCTGTACGGTTTTTTCCTTTATGAAATGGCTCGCGAATCCAGATAAAATCGTGGTCGGCGGTCTTCCGCCAATCTTTTTTACTTAAATCCACGCCCGCATGGACAAAAAGATACTTCCCCCATTCGTAATAAAGCGGCCGCTCCATCAAAAACTCTATTAAGTCTCCATATCTACTTCGGATCATCAAGGCAATTTCCGTTGGCGAATACTCTTCAGTAGCTCCTGAATGTAAAAGACTTTCAATCGTTTCTTTGCCGCCATTGCGTACGTAGGCGGCGAACCAATCCTCTGGGGCATTTAGAAATTGCAGAAAATACTCTTCGTGATTGCCACGTAAATAAATCGCTTGATGTTCTTCAACTAATTTCTTTCCGAGCATTAAACACTCTTTGGACTTTGGTCCTCGGTCATTTAGATCACCAATCAAAAGCAACTGATGGATTTTAGGATCATATTCCGCAAGAAGACTTTTAAAAAGATCGGCCATTCCATGAATATCACTGATTGCATAAAGATAGTTTTGCATAGTCATTCCCTCCTTAAAGGCAATTGAATCTCTTATTATCAATTTTAGCCCTTTGGCTGCAAAATGTCTTGCATTAAAATCAAAAAACAATCATTCGTCTTGAACGGTTCGACAGCATAGAGTCGGGTTCATAAAGACGAATGATTGATTACGATCGGTAAAACCTATTTTCCTGAAACAGCAAAATAATTGCCATCCGGATCGGCAAAATTGAAAACCAGCTGTTCTTCCATCTGAATCAATTCGCCGACTTCTGCTTCCATCTCTATAAGTTTTTTATAGAGAGCTGTAATATCCTCAGCAAAAAACATGATCGATGGGGAATTTAATGCGACTTCAGGTGAGTGCGTTTCGATGAACTCACGGTCATATAAGACAAAATGAGCCTCTGCCTCTTTTGATGGCGCGATTTCGACAACGGATGTTCCATCAACGGTTTGTTGTTCAATGATCGCAAACCCTAGTTCTTGCCAAAACTCAACTGCTTTCGTCACATCATCGACGTATAGCATCACTTGCATTTGATTGGAAAACAATGGGCATCCCTCCTCTTTCTCGTTATTTGTCTTCTTCCTTCGCTTCTTGCGCAGCATTCGAATTGGTATTAAAGTTCAATTGTAACCCTGGTTTGTCGGTTACGATCTCTGTCACTTCATAAGTCAAGCGTTTAACGATATCAAACAATGGCTCAACCAAGCGATCAGTTTCAGCTTTTGTTAGATCTTCTCCAGAATTGACTTTACGATTCAAAATATGATTGACCTGTCCGACACGTCCTGACAAAACATAATCAGGGAACACTAATTGAAATTCTAGCCGGGCGCCAATAATACTGTTTTTTTCCATATATTCTTCATCTTTGACTTTTAACGGCGCAAAGCCTACATTCAATTTAGTTTCCATTTCTTTATCTTTCGGTTTCATATCGAAATGATATGCTTCAACGATCGGTTGTTGTCTTTTTAATTCCACTAGATTCACACTCCTTATCTAAAAGTATAGCATAACCTTTTCTTTGAGCCTACTGTATTCTTTAGACAATAAAAAAAACGGCGAGCGCCGTTTTAATTTGCTTCTTTTAGTGTTGCTAGATAATCCAAGGCATCTTGGACATTGGCGATCGGAACGATTTTCATATCCGTGTCTAACTTCTTCGCTGCTGCCACTGCCTCTTCATAATTTGTTTTGATGGAAGGATCTATTTCACGCTCTTCGTCAGTGATTTCATCATCTGGGGCAAAGAAGATTTCTGCACCACTTTCACTGGCACTCGCTACTTTTTTATCGATCCCACCGATTCGACCAACGGTTCCGTCAGCTGAGATCGTTCCTGTCCCAGCTATGTTGTGGCCTTTACGTAGGTTATCTCCGGTCAACTGTTCATAGATTTCAAGGGTGAACATCAAACCAGCGGAAGGTCCTCCGATATTGCCAGAATCGATCACGATCTCTTCATCAGAAGTGATCTCTGTATGATCGACGAGGGAGATGCCGATACCGGCTTTTTGATTGCTCTCCAGTTCAATTAGTTTGCCCGTTGCTTCTTTTTCTTCGCCATCTTGCAAGTAAGTCACGGTGATTTCATCACCAATGGTTTGACTTTGGACGTAGTCGATAAAATCTTGACTGCTTTTAAATTCTTTACCATTGACTGCGGTGACGGTATCTCCAACGGATATTTTCCCAGCAAAGCTGGAATTTGGATCGATCCCCATGACATAGACCCCTTTATAGGTCATTTCATAAGGTAAGTCTGCTAGCTTTAATGCTTGCTCAATCGCACTATTTTGCGAGGATTCCATATAGTAGCGTTGAATGCGGTTGTACTCCTCATTTGTCGCACCGCCTAAAAGTTCTTCCTCACTGATCAAGTCTTGGAATTCATTGAATTTCGTTCCAATCGCTGTGAACACGGTAGCTTGTCGAATCCCAACACTGGTCAAAGAAAAGGAGCCGGCTGATGTGTCTTCTTTTTGATTGACGGTAATCAGCTCTTTTAAATCGATCGTTGCTCCTGGTTGCTCGATATAATAGGGAATCGGCAAAAAGGCACAAGCGGCGATGATTAGCGCTAAAACAAACAGGAGGAAATATTTGATCGTTGATTTAAGATTCATTGGTATCACGCTTCTTTACTATAGCATCGTAGATATTTTGAGGTAAATATTCGGCAACATCGCCGTTAAAGGTTAAGATCTCTTTCAACAAACTGGAACTGATGAAACTGTGCTTTGCGTCTGCTAAAAGAAAAACGGTCTCTAATGAGGGTTCTAGGTGATGGTTCATCTCCATGATGTCCCGCTCATATTCATAGTCTTTCACACTGCGAATGCCTCTAAGCAGAAACTGAGCACCTAGTTTTTTTGCGATCGTAACCGTCAGCTCCGTTTCTTGTGCCAAAATCTTGACGTTAGGAATATGGGCGAGGGCTTCTTCGATCAAATGAACTTTTTCTTCACTCGTAAAAAAACTTTTTTTATTGGTGTTTGTAAAAACGCCGACGATCAATTCATCGAAAAGCGTGGCTCCTCGCTCAATCAGGTCAACATGACCGGACGTCAATGGGTCAAAACTCCCTGGAAATAAAGCAATCTTTTTCACGTTATCCCTCATTTCTATAGATCGTCACTGCCGATATGCCATAGGTTTGGGCACGGTCCAAATGCAACGAGCCGATTTGTTCTGGTAAATCGATGGACTTGTCTGTTTCGCAAACTACGTATGCAGACGGACGAATCAATTCATCCTTCAGCATAGCTTCTAACTGTTGCAGAATCTCTTGCTTTGCGTATGGCGGGTCTAAAAACAAATAGTCAAAACCTCGTCCCTCAGCTGCAAACTGCCGTAAAGCTTGATTCGCATCCATTTTTAACACCGTGAATTTTTCGGGTTCTTTGGTTATAGCAATATTTTCGCGGATCACTTTGGTTGCTGGAAAACTACGGTCGACACAAACCGCATGATCAGCTCCCCGAGAGACCGCTTCGATAGCTAAGCCCCCGCTTCCGCTGAATAAATCCAGTACAACACCTCCATCTAAATATTGCCCTAACATGTTAAAAATCGCCCCTTTTACTTTGTCTGTCGTGGGGCGAGTGTTGTCTCCAGCGAGACTTTTTAATCTGCGGCCACCATATTCTCCGGCTACTACACGCATGCTTTTTTCCCTCCAAGATCTTCGTAAATACAAATATAGCACTGTTTCTATAAATAGCAATAAAAAAATGGCGGTGACTCAAGGCACCCCCACTTTTTTATTACACGTTTTCTGCCAATCGAATCATCGTATTTTTTTCTTCGATATCAAACCCTTCATCTTTCACTGGATAGGCTGCTGACGTACCAATTTTTTCAGCAAAATCCATTTCGACATCTGGTCGATAGGAAGCTTCAACTTGTCGAACAAAGTGAAACTGCTCGATTTTTGTTTTTTTGCTTTCGTATTCTTCTTCGTTCAAATACATGACCACGTATTTCATCTTGCGTGACACATAATGAACAAAACCAAAACGGCGCAAATTCTTTAGTTGACGTAGGCTGTAAACCCATACGATCAATCCTCGACGCTTTTGCATCGTAAAAGGCTCTTTATCCTCGTGCATGACAATTTCCTCCACAACTTGATTTTGATTGAAAAAAGGGACTCCCAGCGTCGACTTTGACAGAGGGAGAAAAACAAGTAGAGATCGCCACAGTCAGTTCATCCAGCAAACGCTGCAGTTGTGTTTCACTCCAGCGATACTCACTTACTTGTTCATTAAGATCCAACTGCCGCTTGGCTGTGCGCAACGCCCGTTTTTTTTCTTTGAAATCAGGCGCATACTCACCGTAAGCTTCAATTCTTTCAAAATCTAGTTTTTTTTCTAAAAACGATCGCATCAACGTCTGAACATCAGGGTCTTGATGCATGACCTGTTTCGCTTTTTGATAGGTTTTACACGTTTCACTTGCTTTGATTGCCTTCACAAGTGCTTCGATTTGATCTTCAATCTCAAAAAAGGCTTCATCGTAAATCATCTGACGTACTATCCTCGGTCCCTTCCACATCTTCTTGCACTAAGACTACCATATTTGCTTCAGAAAAAGCAATTCCTATCTTTTCTGATTGTTCATGGGTCAGGCGCTCAGTAAATCTTGGATTACTGAACCAAGATAAAATCGTAAAAGTTGGATCATAAACAGGCGCTTCGAAGATTGAAGCAGATGCTTCCAATTCCTTTTCCGCTAACAACTCTCGCCATTCGTCATTCGATAAGACAAAATTACTTGTCTTTTCCGAAGAAAGTGCTCGTTGATAAGAATGGATTCGTTGAGAAGTCAAATAGTCTGATAGGTTATTCGTCAAATTAAATAAAAGTCCAGCTGCTTCTTGATGTGTTTGGGTATCCTGTGAGAAGCTGTCTAAGCCGATTTGCTGGCGAATTTTATCGATGATAACAAACGCCAGGGTCTCTTTTTCAAGGTTGGCTTGGGCTTGGTCAATTGTTTGCGAAACTTGAAACAGCGGTCGCTGCCCTTCCGTCAAGGGATAAGGTGCCAGTTTAAGTAATGTGGTCTGATCCAAGTAAGTGACGGCTTGCAGTTGGGCAGTCTCCTGATCAAAGAACAAAACAGCAAATGTCCCGTTGTCAAAAGCCACTAATGGACGGTAGTTCATATCTTCTTCCATCAATTCGAAACTGATCGCACGATCATTTTGTGTCAAGGTAAAGTTAGGATAGATCATGGTCAACTCCGTCAAGTCAGTCAAGGTCATGCCCATCGTAAAAGGTGCCAGGGAAGAGCCCCCGGCGCCGATTACTTTGATTGCTTGCACACTTTCACCATCGGTATTGATCTCAACATACTGTTGATCGTCTAATTGATTGTAGACCCGAATTTCAAACTCGTAACCTGATCGATATGTTTGAACTGGAAGACCATAGACTTCTTCGAAATCCGAAACAGGTTCCCCGATCAATTCAGCTAATCCTTGAGCTGCGATTGGTTCGTAATTCATGTTTGTTGGTGCTTTGATTGGGTTTTCGATCGTCACTCTTGAATCTGAAGCGTTTTGCATGAAAACTGGCTGCAAATACACGATTATTAGGGCTAGGACAAATAAGCCGCAAAACAATAATCCTCTTCGCTTCATCTGTGGATCGACTCCTTACTTCTCTTTGACTTCAATCAAAAGATCTCCTGACTGAATTGGTTCCCCATCGGTTACATACACATGTTCAACTACGCCTGAGAAGCGGGCTTCAACCGAAGTTTCCATTTTCATCGCTTCCGTGACCATCAAGGTTTGTCCACGTGCCACCCGGTCGCCTTTTTTGACTAATACTTCTAAAACTGAGCCACTCATCGAAGCACCGATCTGTTCTTTGTTCGTTGGCTCTGCTTTACGTTTCGTTTGAACAGAGCTGATGATTGAGTTGTCCTTAACAACGATTTCTCGGCGTTGTCCGTTCAAGTTAAAGAAGAGGGTTCGGTTGCCTTCAATATCTGGCTCACCGATCTCATCTAGACGAATGATCAAGATTTTGCCTTTTTCTAATTCAACATTGATCGTTTCACCTAAGCGCATGCCGTTAAAGAAAGTTGGAGTATCAAGAACTTTCACATCTGCAAACTGTTCATAAGCTTTTCGATAATCAAGGAAGACTTGCGGATACATCAAGTAGCTCAAGACTTCTTCATGTTTTGGTTCATAGCCGATTTTCTCCGCTAGTTCTTGCTTCACATCAGCAAAATCAACTGGCTTCGCAAATGTTCCGGGACGTTCGGTAAAGGCTGGACGTCCTTTCAAGATAATGCGCTGTAATTCTTTCGGGAAGCCACCAACTGGCTGACCTAACTCACCTTGGAAGAATGTGATTACTGACTCAGGGAAGCTTAATGTATCGCCTTTTTCAAAAACATCTTTCTCAGACAAGCCATTTTGAACCATAAAGAGTGCCATGTCCCCAACGACTTTCGAAGAAGGCGTCACTTTCACGATGTCTCCAAACATCATATTGACTTCATGATACATTTCTTTGATTTCATCCCATTTTTCGCCTAAACCAACGGCTTTGGCTTGCTGCTGGAGATTGGTATATTGTCCCCCCGGCATTTCATGCTTGTACACTTCCGTTTGAGGTGCGTTCAAGCCATTTTCAAAGGAATGGTAGTACATGCGGACATCTTCCCAGTAGTGGTTCAACTGTTGGATATTGTCTACATTGATTTCTGGGCAGCGTTCGCCGTTCAATAGTGCATAATACAAACTACTCATACTTGGTTGACTCGTTGCTCCACTGACCGCTGACATAGCGACATCCACGATGTCAACACCGGCTTTAGTAGCCGCTGAGTAAGTAATGATCCCATTTCCACTCGTATCATGGGTATGCAGATGAATCGGCACATCGATCGTATCCTTTAGCTCACTGATCAAACGATAAGCCGCTTGCGGTTTTAATAATCCAGCCATATCCTTGATAGCAATGATATGGGCACCAAGGTTTTGCAATTCTTTCGCCATATCTTTGTAATATTGTACTGAATATTTTTGACGGGTCGGATCATTGATATCCCCGGTATAACAAATCGTTGCTTCTGCAATTTTTCCTGTATCGCGAACGGCTTGAATACTTTTCTCCATTTGTGGAACCCAGTTTAAACTATCAAAGATTCGGAACACATCAATTCCTTGCGCTGCAGATTCTTTGATGAATTCTTCCAATACATTGTCTGGATAATTGGAATATCCCACAGCATTGGAGCCTCTAAACAACATTTGCAACAAGGTATTCGGCATTTTTTTCCGGAACATCCGCAATCTTTCCCATGGATCTTCTGTTAAGAAACGGTAGGCAACGTCGAACGTTGCTCCACCCCACATTTCACTTGAGAACAATTGTGGCAGGCCAGCTTCCGTCATCGCGGCAATTTTCTTAAAGTCATGGGTTCTTACACGAGTTGCCAACAAACTTTGATGGGCATCTCGGAAGGTTGTATCCGTCAGTAAGACATTGTTTTGTTGACCGATCCATTCAACGACACCCTCGGCACCTTTCGTATCTAAAATATTTTTGGCGCTGACAAAATCGGGCGTTGCTTGGATGTGTTGTGGCATCCGTGGCTCATTATAAAATGGTTTCTTTTGTTTTTCGATCCCCGGAAATCCATTGATGGTAATTTCCCCGATATACTTCATGGTTTTGTTTCCACGATCACGAATCCGAGGGAAATTGAATAGTTCCGGCGTATTGTCGATAAAGGTGGTTTTGGCTTCACCCGAACGAAAGGCTGGATGAGAAACGACATTTCGCATGAAGAGAATGTTTGTTTTTACCCCACGTACACGAAATTCTTTCAAACAGCGCATCATTTTCTGAATCGCTTGATCAAAGGTTGCCGCATGTGTACAGACTTTTACAAGCAGTGAGTCGAAATACGGGGTTACCACCGCACCGGCGTAAGCATTTCCGACATCCAAACGAACCCCAAATCCACCTGGAGAACGGTAGGTATCAATCTTACCAGTATCTGGCATAAAATTATTCGCTGGATCTTCCGTTGTCACGCGACATTGAATCGCAACCCCTTCGAAGCGAATATCTTTTTGTTCAGGAATCCCAATTTCTTTATGCAGATCCTTGCCTTGTGCAATTAGTATTTGTGTCGTCACGATATCTAAATTGGTGATCATTTCAGTGATTGTATGTTCCACTTGGACCCGAGGGTTTACTTCGATAAAGTAAAATTTATCGCCTTCAACTAAAAATTCCACTGTTCCGGCATTGATATAGCCAACATGCTTCATCAATTGAACGGCAGCTTGACAAATTTTTTCCCGTTGTTCAGTCGTCATTGACACACAAGGTGCCACTTCGACTACTTTTTGGTGACGGCGCTGAACAGAGCAGTCACGTTCAAATAGATGGACGACATTTCCGTGCGTATCCCCTAGAATTTGGACTTCAATATGTTTTGGATTACTAATATATTTTTCAACGTAAACTTCGTCACTACCAAATGCCGCTTTCGCTTCACTTTTGGCACGTTCGTAGCCATCACGTGCTTCTTTTTCATCATGAGCGACACGCATGCCTCGACCACCGCCGCCAAGAGCTGCTTTGATCATGATTGGATAGTCATGTTCGTCAGCGAATGCTAAAACGTCGTCAATCGATGCCACTGGACCGTCAGATCCGGGAATGGATTGAATCCCCGCCTCGATCGCTGCTGCTTTTGCTTTGATCTTGTCGCCAAAAATATCTAAGTGGTGAGTGGATGGTCCGATGAAAATCAAACCTTCTTCTTCACAGCGCTGAGCAAAGCCCAGGTTTTCTGATAAAAAACCATACCCTGGATGAATCCCTTCAGCCCCGGCTTTTTTCGCTGTGCGAATAATATCTTCAATGTCTAAATACGCATCAATCGGCCGTTTGCCTTTCCCCACTAAATACGCTTCGTCTGCTTTAAAACGATGGACGGAGTATTCATCCTCCGCAGCATAAATACCGACTGTTTTGATTCCTAACTCCGCACATGCGCGGAAGACACGAATCGCGATTTCTCCACGATTGGCAACAAGAATTTTCTTCATCTAATCCACTCCATTCAATTGATCAATAATTCAAATAATATTGTTTCCTCTTTTCTTCGGCACTGATATTTAATACAAAACCAATACAAATCGACAGCATCAGCAAACTTGACCCACCCTGACTTAAAAACGGAAAAGTGATTCCCGTCAATGGGATCAAACCAGTGATCCCCCCTAAGTTGATGAAAATCTGAGACATAAATAATGTCCCTATGCCGATACACATCATGGAATTAAAGGGATCTCTTGAACGGATACCGACAAGAAAGATCCGTCCCACCATATAGAACAAAACACCTAAGATAATGATCGATGGGATCAAGCCTAATTCTTCCATAACGATCGAAAATATATAATCGGTGTGCGCTTCGTTTAAGAAGCCACGTTTTTGGATACTATTTCCAAGTCCGCGTCCGAAAAGCCCACCGTTGAACATTGCGTAATACCCATTGACCATTTGATGACCTGTATTGTATTCATCAGCAAACGGGTTCAAAAAGGATGAAAAGCGACTATAAACATAAGCTGGTAAAAGCTTACCGCCAGTTAGATTCACAAATAGGACAATCAACATACTCCCAACGATACCTGCCAACCCCAATATCAAAGTGTACAAGTAATTCAATCCACTAGATAATAAAACGACAAAAGCCAGTAGCATGACGATCACAGCATTCCCTAAGTCGGGATAAAAGGCCATGATCCCGGTGTAGACGAAAACGATTCCGATTGGACGCCAAACCGTTTTCCAAAACTCTTGTTGGATGCCTTTTTGACGATAAGATAGCGTCACCGATAAAAACCAGATGACAATAAATTTCAAGTACTCAGCTGGTTGAATAGAAAAGCTCGCAATCGTTAACCAACCATGGGCCCCGTTTCTTCTTGGGAAAAAGAAAGCAGCGATCAATAAAAACAAGATGACGATCATGGCGATCTGGACAAATTTTTTATTCCGAAAAACATCCGTTTTCATTTTATACATGACAGTGATCGCTACTAGGCTCACCAACCAAAATAATGTTTGATTGATGACGTAAGAAGCAGCTGTGGTCGGTTGTGTGGCGGTCATCGCCACATAAGATGTGGAACTATAAACCATCATCAAGCCCGTGACACACATAACAATATATGGTAACAAAATACTATAATCTAATAAATGTCTTTTCTTTACTTTTTCTGGCAAGTTTATGCCTCCTTGCCGATTTCAGGTGTCCGCTGGTCTTCATAGACCTCGCTGTACAATTGGTTCAGATCTTTTTCGAGATCCGCCATCAATTGTTGTCCTGTTTGATTATCGACGATCCCCAAGCGGATCGCAAATGCCACTTGCCGTGATAGACCATACATTTGGGTATCAACCACTTCTTCAAATGCTTTGCATTGTGCGATACATAAACTATTTTCTTGGTTTCGGATCAGCTTTTTGATTCGTTCTGCGTCATCTCTAAGCAGATCTAGCGCTTTTGTAGAATCGATGTGCTCCATTCCGGTCCCCCCATTTCTTCGTTTCACCATTATAGCATATTCTCTCTGGCTTTTGCATCATTAGATTGCATAGAAATACGTAAATGACGAACTTTAACGAGTATATTTTCAAAAAGTTCGTTTTTTTAGCGAAGATCGTTCGTTTTTTCATTTTTTCATTCGCTTTATCTTCATGAATCGCGCTGATAGCCGTGAAACAAACACCCGATGTGGAACATAACGCAAAAAACGTCCTTTACTAAAATTTAAGAAAAGCTGCTCTATCAACTTTTCTTAAAAATATTCCTGTTACTTTTTCCACAATTTATTTTTTAAAAAAAGAACAGGTCCAAAAGTCCCTGTTCTTTCACTTTGCATGAAAAGAAAAATCGTTTATCTTGTTTCGTCGCCGATCTTGCCATCGCCATTGATGTCCTCATCGGAAAGACGTTCGACTTCTTTAATAAAACCTTCGCTCATCTCTTGATAGTTCTGCTCACCAACGACCGCATCATCAGGAATTTGATCGACATTCGCAAAAAACTCAATATGATTGTGTAGATTTTCAAAGCGCATAGGAGCATCTCCGCCGTATTCACCATCAAGGTTGATCATTAATCGATTGACCTGCTCTGGCGCGTCTACTTCAAGAAAAGATGTTTTCGTATAAATCAGACGACGATCGTTGATGTGCTTGCCACCATTCATCATCAAAGCGACTAAATGGACGATCTCAAAAATATTGGCTGTTTTGACAATAATCAGTGAAAACTTCCCATCGTCAAGCTTAGCGTCAGGGGCAATCTGTTCAAATCCCCCTACTGAATTCGTTAGTCCTAAAAAGAACATTGAGGCTCCGCCAATGTATTCTCCGTCTTCATACTTTAGATGCATTTTGATTGGTTTGACGCGGGGCAGTAATTCGGCTCCTTTTGCTAGATAAGCTAAGTAGCCAAAAACACTTTTCAACTCAGAAGGAACATCATAGGTCAGTTCCGTTAAGTGTCCACCAGCAGCAATGTTGATAAAATACGTATTGGGTGTTTTTCCGACATCCATCTTCACCGTTTGCTGCTTCAAAATCACTTCCGCAGCTGCTTTGATATCTGTACGGGGAATCTTTAGTGCTCGTGCGTAGTCATTGGTCGTGCCTCCAGGAATGATCGCCATTTTTGGTCGCTTTTCTAAAGGAGCGATCCCATTGACGACTTCATTGATCGTACCATCGCCACCGGCCGCTACCACCAAATCAAAACCAGCTTCACCGGCTCTTCTTGCTTCATCACGGGCGGAAAATGGTGCAGCGGTCGTGGCAAACGCACTCGCCTCATAACCGCCTCTTTCCAAAACATCTAAAATATCTGCTAAATTTTTTCGAATCAATTCTTTCCCAGATGTCGGGTTATAGATTACTCTTGCTCTTTTCATCGCTTGCCTCTTATCGCTTTGCTAGTTCTTCTTGCAACAGCTTGTTCACAACGCCTGGATTCGCTTGTCCTTTGGTTGCTTTCATGATTTGACCAACTAAGAAACCAACTGCGCGGTCTTTTCCGTTTTTAAAGTCATCGACGGATTGTTGGTTGTTATCTAGTACTTCATTGATCATTGGTAATAATTGCGCAGGATCTGATAATTGGATCAATCCTTTGGCTTTTACGACTTCTTCAGCGTCGCCGCCGTTTGTGATCAATTCTTTGAAGACTTTTTTCGCAATCTTCGAACTGATCGTGCCATCGGCAATCAAACGAATCATTCCCGCTAAATTGTCTGGGGTTAATTTCGTTTCTGGCAGTTCCAATTTTTCACTGTTCAGATACGCTGAAACTTCACCCATCAACCAGTTAGAAGCTTGTTTGGGATCCGCACCGGCATCAATGGTTTTTTCAAAGAAATCGGACATTTCTTTTGATAAAGTCAAGACCATTGCATCGTATTCTGGTAAGCCCAATTCAGAGATGTAACGGGCACGACGTTTTTGCGGCATTTCTGGCAAGCTTTGACGTACACGTTCGATCCATTCATCATCGATCACAAATCGTGGGATATCTGGTTCTGGGAAGTAACGATAATCAGAAGAACCTTCTTTGACACGCATCAATAATGTTTTGCTGGTTGCTTCATCAAAACGACGAGTTTCTTGTTGGATCTCGCCTCCAGAAAGCAATACTTTGGCTTGGCGTTTTTCTTCAAATGCTAAGCCTTTTTTCACGAAGGACATAGAGTTTAAGTTTTTCAGTTCTGTTTTTGTTCCGAATTGTTCTTGGCCGTAAGGTCGCAACGAAATATTCGCATCGCAACGCATAGATCCTTCTTCCATCTTCACATCGGATACTTCTGTAAACAAGATGATTGAACGCAATGCTTCTAGATACGCATATGCTTCTTCTGGTGAACGCATATCCGCTTCGGAAACGATCTCGATCAAAGGGGTTCCTTGACGATTTAGATCAACATAAGAATAACCGCCTTTGCCGTGCATGTTTTTCCCGGCATCTTCTTCCAAATGAACTCGCTCAATGCGGATTTTTTTCTTTTTACCTTCCACTTCGATTTCAATCCACCCATCATGACCTATCGGTTGATCGAATTGTGAAATTTGATAGGCTTTTGGATTATCAGGATAGAAATAGTTTTTGCGGTCGAAATGCGTTTCTTTTGAGATTTCACAATTCAACGCAAGCGCAGCTTTCATCCCAAATTCGATAGCCGCTTTGTTCATTACTGGTAAAACACCTGGATAGCCCCAGTCGATCACATTCGTGTTGCTATTTGGTTCAGCGCCAAAGTGAGCAGGTGCTGGAGAAAAAATCTTTGATTCTGTTTTTAATTCTACGTGGACTTCAAGCCCAATGACTGTTTCGAAGTTCATGCCTTATCCCCTCCTAAAATCACTGGTTTTTTCGTGTGGAAATCAGTTGCTTGTTCAAAGGCATAAGCCGCTTTATACATGGTTGCTTCATCAAAATGTTTCCCAATGATTTGCAAGCCGACTGGCAGTCCTTCAGAAAAACCTGCTGGGATCGACATCCCTGGCAGTCCTGCTAAGTTCACAGGAATGGTTAAAATATCATTTAAGTACATGGTAATTGGATCATTGATATTTTCTCCAATACCAAATGCTACCGTTGGTGATGCTGGGCCAATGATCAAATCGTATTGGCTGAAGACCTTATCGAAATCTTGTTTGATCAACGTCCGAACTTGACCGGCTTTTTTGAAGTAGGCATCATAGTAGCCAGCACTTAGTGAAAACGTACCTAACATGATCCGGCGTTTGACTTCTTCCCCGAATCCTTCACTACGCGAATTGACATAGACATCTTCTAAATTGCGGACATTTTCTGAACGGAAACCGTAACGGATACCGTCAAAACGTTGCAAATTAGAACTTGCTTCTGAAGAAGCGATGATATAGTAAACAGCTACCCCATACTTTGAATGTGGCAAGCTGACTTCTTCCACGGTCGCTCCTAACGCACGGAAAGTGTCTGCAGCTTTTAAGATCGCTTCTCGGACGCCCGCTTGAATTCCTTCGCCTAAGTATTCTTTTGGCAAAGCAACTTTCATGCCTTTGATATCACCAGTCAGACCTGCTGTAAAATCAGGAACAGCTGCCCCGGCTGACGTACTATCTTTTGCATCAAACCCACTGATGGCATTTAATGCGATGGCATTGTCTTTCACACCACGGGTCATTGGACCAATTTGATCTAACGAAGATGCAAACGCGATCAAACCAAAACGAGAAACCCGTCCGTATGTTGGCTTCAACCCGACGATTCCATTGAAAGCTGCTGGTTGGCGAATCGAACCACCCGTATCGCTACCTAATGATAAGGGGATTTGTCCCGCTGCAACGGCAGCCGCCGAGCCACCTGATGAACCACCAGGTACTTTTGTCTCGTCCCAAGCGTTTTTTGTTTTCTTAAAGAACGACGTTTCCGTACTCGCCCCCATCGCAAATTCATCCATGTTTAACTTACCTACTGGAATCATGTCTGCTTGGTAAACTTTGTCCATGACGGTTGCATCGTAGATTGGGTCAAAGTTGCCTAAAATTTTTGAAGCAGCTGTTGTGCGTAGATCTTTGGTAACAATGTTATCTTTGATCCCAATGGGAATCCCTGCCAACACATTGCTTTCAGTGATACCTTTTTGATCGATAGCTTGCGCTAACGCATGGGCTTTTTCTTCGTTCAATGCAAGAAACGCATCGACTTTTGGCTCTGTTTCTTTAATGCGAGCAAAGGTTTCCCTCGTTAGATCTGTCGCAGTAATTTCCTTTGACACTAATAAGCTATGCAATTCTTCTAAGCTTTTATTATATAGTTCAGTCATTAGGCACCCGCCTCCCCATTGTCAATGATTGCAGGCACTTTAATAAAGCCTTCTTCGGATTCTGGAACATTTCTCATTAATTCATCACGGTCCCAGCCACCTGTCGTTACATCTTCACGCATCACATTGATCGTTTCTGCGACATTCGATGTGAATGGTACTCCTGTGGTGTCCACTTCTTCAAGTGTTTCAACCATATCAATAATTTTTCCTAGCTGAGAGGTAAACTCATGTAATTCATCGTCTGAGAATGAAAGTTTTGCTAGTTTGGCAACGTGTTTGACTTGTTCTTCGCTGATCGCCATAAAATCCTCCTCTTTCTCGTATCCGTAATCTACGTTTACGTTTTTCCAATGTATTGTATCATTTTTTTAACAAATCATGAAATAGAATTTGAAAATTATCAAATATAATTGCAAATAAAAGCAGAAATCATTTCTTTCCTCGTATTGCAGGGAAGAAATGATTTCAATTAGACAAGAAGAAACAACTGCTTCTCGTCTGTGACAATACTTAACAGTTATTGTTCTGCCGAATGACTGCCTTCGATCGCAGCCACCATTTGAGCTTCATCCCAAACGGTAACGCCTAGGGACTGTGCTTTGGTCAGTTTACTGCCAGCCTCTTCCCCGGCAACAACGATATCAGTCTTTTTCGACACACTTCCTGTGACTTTTCCACCAAGGTTTTCGATTCTTTCTTTGGCTTCTTCGCGGGTGAAATGACTCAATTTCCCTGTCAAAACGACTGTTTTCTCTTTAAATGGCGACTCCACTTCTTCCAATTGATCCGTTCTCAGCCCTAGATAAGCAAAGTTAACACCCGCTTTTTCAAGTTCATCTAAAAGGTCGTGAACTTCTTGATTGTCAAAATACGTAACGACACTTTCTGCAATTGTAGCACCAATGGTTTCCAACGAAATGATCTCTTCTTCTTTGGCTTTGCTAAGGGTCCGAAGGTCACCAAAATGTTCCGCTAAAATCCGAGCCGCTTTGGCACCAACATGACGGATGCCTAGCCCGAAAATCAAGCGCTCAACTGAATTTTCTTTGCTTTGATGGATGGCACGCAAAAGGTTATTAGCTGATTTCTCTTTGATTTTATCGAGGGTCAGCAATTGTTCTTCTGTTAAAAAGTACAAGTCGGCCACATCTTTGACTAAGGATTTATCGAACATTTGCTCTAAAACACGTGGCCCTAAACCATCAATATTCATAGCATTTCGGGAAACAAAGTGGCTTAAGCCCTCTTTAATCTGCGCTGGACACTTCGGATTGATACAACGCAAGGCAACTTCTTCATCTAAATGGATCAGCTCACTCCCACATTCGGGACAATGTGTAGGCGCTTCAAAGGGTTGACTTGATTCTGTTCGTTTTTCTTCCAAGACTTTCGCAACCTCTGGAATAATGTCCCCCGCCTTATAGATGATGACCGAATCGCCAATGCGGATGTCTTTCATTTTAATGAAATCTACATTATGGAGACTAGCACGGCTGACCGTCGTTCCAGCAACACGAACAGGAGTCATAACAGCGGTCGGTGTCACAACACCCGTCCGTCCCACGGTCCATTCGATCGTTTCGATCACTGTTTCCGCTTCTTCCGGTGGAAACTTATATGCCGCCGCCCATCGGGGTGCTTTTACGGTAAAGCCTAACGCATCTTGATCTTTAAAATTATTGACTTTGATGACTACGCCGTCAATCTCATACGGGAGCTCACTGCGCTTGTCATGAAACTCTTCGATATATGCCCACACTTCATCGATGGTGTGGCACACTCTGCGTTCGTGATTTGTACGAAAGCCTAATTGATCCAGTTCATTCAATGCTGAAAATTGATCATTAGCTTCAATTGGACCAAAGTCAGCTAGTGTGTATAAAAAGGTGCTCAAGTTTCTTTGGGCTGCGATCCGAGTGTCTAATTGACGTAAGCTTCCAGCAGCTGCGTTTCTCGGATTGGCAAAAACCTCCACCCCTTCTTCTTCTCGCTGTTGATTCAATTTCAAAAACGAAGCCTTTGGCATATAGCATTCGCCACGAACTTCCAACGAGATCGGTTCTTTTAATTTCAGTGGGATCGATTTGACAGTCTTTAGGTTTTCTGTAATGTTTTCACCTACCGTACCATCTCCTCGAGTCGCTCCCCGAACAAAGCGCCCTTCTTCATATTTCAAGGAAATTGACAATCCATCGATCTTTAACTCGCAGACATAATCTACCGCTTTCCCCAATGCTTTTTGAACACGAGCATCAAAAGCCACGATTCCTTCTTTGTCAAAGACATCGTTCAGGCTATAAAGTGGGATATCATGGGTGACTTTTTCAAAGCCAGGTAAAATGATGCCGCCTACTCGTTGGGTGGGCGAGTCTTCGGTTATTAGCTGCGGATAATTGGTTTCAATTTCAACCAGTTCTGCATACAGCTGATCATAGAGATAATCTTCCACGGAAGGTTGATCTTTTACATAGTATTCGTACGCGTACTGATTTAATTGCGTACGCAGCTCTTCTGCTCGTGATTGGATTTCTTTTGAAGGGACATCCATCCTAATATCCTCCTTATTTTTCAACTTTTTCAATCGGCGCAAAGGCCGCCAACAATCGTTTGACGCCTTGTTGTGGGAACGCCACATCTAATTCGATGTCTTGCGCGCTGCCAGTCGTCCGAACGACCGTACCGATTCCCCATTTTTTATGTTGAACTTTCTCGCCTACTTGCCATGTATTACCAGCTGCAGAGGTCTGTTGCTTAGAAGCGACGGTCGTTTGACGCGGCTGTGTATAGCTCGGTTTAAAGACTTTTGGTTGAAACGGTGCAGCAGCTTTCGGTTGTGAACGCTCGCCTAATGATTGCAGCAGATCTTGTTCAATCTCCTCGATAAACCGTGACGGACGATTGTATTGGGTACGACCGTATAATGTTCTGGAAAAAGCGTTGGTCATAAAGAGCTCTTCCTCAGCACGAGTGATTCCCACATAAGCAAGGCGCCGTTCTTCTTCGAGTTCGCTTTCTTCCATTAAAGCCCGAGAAAGCGGGAAGATATTTTCTTCCAAACCAATCAAGAATACCACTGGAAACTCCAGTCCTTTTGCCGCATGCAAGGTCATCAAAGTCACTTGACTACTTTCTTCTTCATAACTATCGACGTCTGACAATAAAGCTAAGTCATTTAAGAAAACACTCAACTTCTCATCTGGTGCATCTGCATCGTCTTCGTTTTGCGCCTCAAATCGTTTATCGAATTCTTGGGTAACCGATAAAAATTCTTCCAGGTTTTCAAGTCTAGCTTGTGCTTCTAAATTATTCTGGTTGACTAACTCTTGACGATAACCCGTCTTTTCTAATATTTCTTTCGTCAGTTCAGTTACTGAGAGGTAAGGAACCATTTGGGCGAAGCCATCCATCATCATCCCAAAGCTTCCTAATTCTTTGCCGGCCTTTCCAGAAATATTCGCCAACTCGACGTTCATGGCTGCTTCTAGCAATGACCACTCATGAAGATTCGCAAAATCTCGTAGTTTTTCGACGGATGTCGCACCGATCCCACGTTTTGGTACATTGATGATTCGTTCCAAGCTGATGGAATCACGAGGATTGGCGATCGCCGATAAATAAGCCAAAATATCACGGATTTCTTTGCGATCATAGAACTTTCTGCCGCCGACCATCGTATAAGGAACGTTGGCTTTTAAAAGCATTTCTTCAATGATCCGTGACTGGGCGTTGGTCCGATACAAAATCGCAAAATCACCGAATTTACGGTTCTTTTCTGCAATTTGTTTCTGCATTTCACTGACGATAAATCGCGCCTCATCTCGTTCACTATCCCCGCGATAATAAGTGATTTTTTCCCCATCACGATTTTCTGTCCACAGATTTTTGTCTGGGCGGTTGCGGTTATTTTTGATTACTTGGTTTGCCGCATTTAAAATCGTTTGCGTTGAACGATAGTTTTGCTCTAACAATATCGTTGCGGCATCCGGATAGTCTTTTTCAAAGTCTAAAATATTTTGCATGTTGGCGCCACGCCAACCGTAAATACTTTGGTCCGCATCCCCAACGACACAAAGATTTCGAAAACGAGCGGCCAATAAATTGACTAGCGTGTATTGGGCATGGTTGGTATCTTGGTATTCATCGACATGGATATAGTGGAATTTCCGTTGATAAAATTGCAGCGCATCTTCATTGTCTTGGAAGAGGCGGATCGTATTCATGATTAAATCATCGAAGTCCATGCATTGATTATTACGCAGCTCTTTTTGATATTTTTCATAACAACGACCTACGATTTGCTCAAAGAGACTACCTTCCATGGCTTGGTAAGCTTCAGGTGTCAACAGCTCATTCTTTGCATGAGAGATCGTTCCCAAAATAGAACGAGGATCATATTTTTTGGGATCGATATTCAATTCTTTTAATACTCGTTTCATCAGCGTATTTTGCTCAGAAGAATCAATGATAGTAAAATTCTTCGAATACCCGATTCGATCAACATCCCTGCGCAAAATTCTGACACACATCGAGTGGAAGGTTGAAACCCAAACGTCTTCACCACCCGATCCTAATAGTTGACTGACCCGTTCTTTCATTTCACGTGCCGCTTTATTCGTAAATGTGATGGCTAAAATATTCCATGGATTTACATTTTTTTCTTCTATTAAATAGGCGATTCGGTGGGTTAGGACACGGGTCTTCCCGCTTCCTGCCCCTGCCATCAGCAGCAACGGCCCTTCCGTATGCATAACGGCTTCTTTTTGCCGTGGATTCATGCGTTTAAGTAATTCACTTTTGGATGACATGCTTTTAAACATCCTTTCTTTCTCAATCTTCTCAATTATAGCATTATCCGTGAATGGGGAAAACCGAACGCTTTGAAAACTTTTAATTAAAAGCGCTTTGATTTTAGTACTCACGATGCCATCAGTTTTGAAAGAAAAAAGTCAGTCCGTTGTTTGTTTACATAATAAAAAGGCTGTAAACTTACCAGCCTCTTATTATGACTATTGAAAGAGATCAGCTAAAGTATTTCTCTACTAGCTTTTCATTCACATAGATTGACACTTGCCCATCATTGACCGGGAAAACACCTTTTCCGGTATCATCTAAAACAACTTTCGCTTCATTATTTCTCAATATATCCACGAAGGTCTCTCCACCATGGATCGCGCTGATGGTCATTTCTTTTTCCGCACCTTGAGCATTGGTCATCACGACCGCCAATCCAGAAAGTTCGTGTTCATAATCCCCCGTTAATACCCAACCAATACAATTAGAATCATCAAAATAGTCCACTTGATTCCCAAATGCAAGCTTCTCTCGAAGTTTTAACATATGGATCAAAGCATCACCAACAGGAGCGATTTCTTGCGCTGGGATTCCGAATAAGTCACCCCAGAAAACAACCGGTACACCCGCTTTTCGTAAAAGGATCAATGAATAAGCATGGACTTTAAACCAACCGTCTATCCAAGATTGTAAACTTTGACCAACCTGTGTATCATGATTGTCCACAAAAGTCACGGCATAATCTTCGCGCGCGGCAGTCAGTGTACCGGCAAAAATTTGACTCATATCATATTCGCCATTTGAGTGAGATGCTTCATATAAATTATAGTGCAAAGGCACATCGAATAAATAAATCAGATTTCCTGAAGAATCTAAATACTCTTCTAATTTTGGCAGATCCCCTGACCAATATTCTCCCACAACGAATAGCGGTTTGCCTTTTTCTTCCCGACGGTTCAAGATCCAGTCCGCATAATAATTGAACTCAATGTGTTTGACCGCATCTAAGCGATAGCCATCAACACCAGTCAGCTCTTGGTACCATTGCCCCCATTTATTGAGCTGTTCCACCGTCTCAGGGTTTTCCATGTCCAGATCACAACCCATTAAGTAGTCATAATTGCCCATCTCATCATCCACTTGGCTTTCCCAGCCCTTATCAGCGAAGTTAAAAATCCCGTGGTCTTTGTTACGGTCATCATAATCAACACCAGAAAAATTATGCCACGTCCAAACGTAATCATTGTACGTCCCTTGACGTCCTGGGAATGTGAACTTGGTCCAGGCTTCGATTTCTTCCTCATCACTGATCGGTTCATTACGGTTTTCGGTATTGTATTTAACCGCTGGAACGACTTCTTTTTCATCGGCACCAATCAAGTGATTGAAAACGATGTCGGCATAAACCTCTATTCCTTGTTCTTGCAGTGCTTTGATGGCTTCTAAGTATTCATCCTTTGTCCCATATTTTGTTGGCACCGACCCCTTTTGATCGAATTCGCCTAGATCATAATAATCATAGACACCATATCCAACGTCTTCGGACCCAGCTGTCCCTTTATAGGCAGGCGGCAGCCAAATTGCGGTAAATCCATACTCTTTGATTTCTTTACTCATTTCTTTCAATTTGTTCCAGTGTTGGCTATCTGCCGGCAGGTACCATTCGAACCCTTGTAAAATGACTTTGTTATTCATTTATTTATCCCCCCTTAATTCAATTAAGCCAAATAATAGTAAAAATTGTCAAATATAAGGACAGCAATCTCAGGAAAATGAAGGTTAGCATGACCGTTTGTGACCGATTTCTATTATTCGCGCTTTCATTTTGAATGTTTTTTACTGTTTATGATTGATTTTGAATGAATCATATGTTACTATGGCAGGTGAAGAGGTGATGTAAATGCTTACAGAGGAGCGGCATCAAGCGATTTTGGCACGATTAGAGCAAGAGGAGATCGTCAAAGTCAGTGAACTGATCCAACTGCTGGATGCTTCAGAATCAACGATCCGCAGAGATCTCCAAGAACTGGAAGATAAAGGGTTTCTAGTTAGAATTCACGGCGGGGCCAAAAAAAGCCAGCAATTAGGTTTTGAACCCAACATGTCTGAAAAAAAAGCGAAATTTCAAACAGAAAAACAAAAAATTGCTCGCGCAGCCGCACAAACGATCAAAAATGGTGAAGTCATTTATCTAGACGCAGGAACAACGACCCTTGAAATGATTCCTTTCTTATCGTCCATCACAGCGCTGAAAGTTGTCACGAACTCCGTCAAGCACGCTTCCCTACTGATTGATCACGGGATCGACACCATGATTTTAGGGGGAACCATTAAGATAGCTACGAACGCTGTTTTAGGAATCAATGCCGGTGAACAGTTGCGTAAATTGCGCTTTAACCGCTGTTTTATGGGCATGAACGGTGCTCATTCGGAAGCTGGTTTCACCACACCCGATCCTGAAGAAGCCCTGATCAAGCAGATTGCACTAGAGCACAGTCAACAAGCCTATGTCTTGCTAGACCATTCCAAGTTTCAGCAAACAACTTTTGCTCAAGTTGCTTTTATTGAAGGTGCAACGATCATCACCGATTATTGCCCAAAAAACTATTTAGCGAAATTCAGAGCAAAAACAACCATTATGGAGGTAATACAATGATTTACACAGTAACACTCAATCCATCGATCGACTTTATCGTCCACGTCGATCATTTGGAGATCGGTACCCTTAATCGAATGAAACAAGACTTTAAACTACCTGGTGGCAAAGGAATCAATGTCTCACGGATTTTGAAGCGAATTGGCATCTCCTCGACTACCCTTGGTTTTGTTGGCGGATTTACTGGTCGTTTTATTGAAGAGTGGCTGACCAAAGAGGAAATCAACAGCAATTTTACGCAAGTCGCTGCCGATACCCGGATCAATATCAAATTAAAATCCGGTGAAGAAACAGAAATCAACGGCCTTGGTCCAGTCATTCAAGAGCAAGAAATCGCTGAATTGAAACACCAATTAGCCGCTCTTTCTGCCGAAGACATCGTCATCCTATCAGGAAGTAAACCAGCTGGTCTTCCAGCCGACTTTTATAAAGAATTGATCAAAATCGTTAAAGAAGCTGGTGCAGAATTTGTCATTGATACGACTGGTGCGGAACTATTTGATGCCTTATCCGATCAGCCTTTGCTGATCAAACCAAATAATCATGAATTAGCGGAACTTTATGAAACTTCTTTTTCAACAATCGAAGATATTTTGCCTTATGGCCAAAGAATGCTAAAGGATGGCGCTAAAAATGTCATCGTCTCTCTAGGTGGTGATGGTGCCCTGCTCTTTACTGGCAATGAGATCTATCGCTCCAATGTGTTGAAACGACCTTTGAAAAATTCAGTTGGCGCTGGAGATTCCATGATTGCTGGATTCATTGGGCGTTACGCAAAGACCAAAGATGTGGTTGAAGCATTCAAATGGGGGGTCGCTTGTGGCAGTGCCACTGCGTTCTCAGATGATTTAGCTGAGGCGTCATTTATCGAAGAATTACTACCGGAAGTCATTATTGAACAAGTGAATCTATAGGAGGATGGAAAAAATGAAAATCAATGAGTTGATGCTGAAAGATGCCATGATCATGGACTTGCAAGCAACAGACAAAAAAGGTGCCATTGATGAAATGGTAGCAAAATTATATGCTGTCGGACGGATTTCAGATGTCGAAATCTACAAAGAAGGAATTCTTGCCCGAGAAGCCCAAACCTCAACAGGGTTAGGTGACGGCATCGCAATGCCCCATGCCAAAAACAGTGCAGTCAAAGAAGCGACGGTTTTATTCGCAAAGAGTAATGCGGGTGTCGACTATGAGGCGTTAGATGGACAACCAACGTACCTCTTCTTTATGATCGCAGCACCAGAAGGAGCAAATGATACTCATTTACAAGCGTTAGCAGCTCTATCTCGCTTATTGATCGATCCAGATTTCGTTGCTAAACTAAAAACAGCGACAACTGCTGATCAAGTACAACAACTTTTCTCAGAAGCTGAGGCACAGCAAGAAGCCGATGCTTTAGCAGAAGAAGCGGCAAACCAAGAAGCAGCACCTGCTAGCGAACGTCCCTATATCGTCGCAGTTACAGCTTGCCCGACAGGGATCGCCCACACCTACATGGCAGAAGATGCTTTGAAAAAGAAAGCCAAAGAACTTGGTGTTGACATCAAAGTCGAAACAAATGGTTCAGAAGGAATCAAAAATCGTTTAACAGAAGCTGATATCGCCCGAGCTGCTGGTGTGATCGTAGCTGCCGATAAAAAAGTTGAAATGGATCGCTTTGACGGCAAACATTTAGTAAACCGTCCTGTGAGCGATGGTATCCGTAAAACCGAGCAATTAATCAATGAAGCATTGAGCGGAACTGCTCCTGTTTTTCACGGTAGTGGCCAAGCTTCTGATAAAGAGGACGCTTCTGCTGATGGTTCAGTCGGTCAACGAATCTATAAAGATTTGATGAATGGTGTTTCTCACATGTTACCATTTGTTATTGCCGGTGGAATCATGATCGCTATTTCCTTCATGGTGGACCAGTTCATGGGTGTCCCTCAAGATGCCTTGAGTCAATTAGGAAACTACAACCAAGCCGCTTCTTGGTTCAATCAAATCGGTAGCGCGGCATTTGGTTTTATGTTACCTGTCTTAGCTGGTTTCATCGCTTCAAGTATCAGTGACCGACCTGGATTGATCGTCGGTTTCGCAGCAGGTGCCCTAGCAAATACGGGTGGTGCTGGATTCTTAGGAGCATTGATTGGCGGTTTCTTAGCTGGTTATGTCATCAAGTTCTTGCGTTCATTATTCAAAGGTTTACCAAAATCATTAGAAGGAATCAAAACGATCCTTTTCTACCCTGTTTTCGGCCTATTGATCACTGGCTTCTTGATGTTACTGATCAACGTGCCAATGAAAGCCATCAATGACGGTTTGAATAGCTTCTTGACTGGCTTAAGTGGTACCAACGCCGCTTTACTTGGTGCTTTGTTAGCAGCAATGATGGCAGCCGATCTAGGTGGCCCAATCAACAAAGCCGCTTATGTTTTCGGTACTGCAACATTGGCAACGACCGTTGCTGAAGGTGGTAGCGTCGTGATGGCATCTGTAATGGCGGGCGGAATGGTTCCTCCATTGGCAATCTTTGTCGCAACGTTATTGTTTAAAAATAAATTCACCAAAGACCAAAAAGAAGCTGGTTTAACAAACATCGTCATGGGGCTATCCTTCGTCACAGAAGGTGCGATCCCATTTGCAGCAGCAGATCCATTGCGGGCGATCCCAAGCTTTATCGTTGGTTCTGCACTGACTGGTGCGCTTGTCGGTGCCTTTGATATCCAATTAATGGCACCACATGGTGGGATCTTCGTTGTTCTATTATTATCTAAACCAATTTTGTTCTTGCTATTCATCTTAATCGGTGCGATCGTTTCTGGCGTTGTATTCGGTTTGTTGAAAAAAGCGCCTGAACAAGCTGCCTAATTGAAAAGACCCGCAAGATCCTCGTGATCTTGCGGGTCTTTTTCATTCTTGATTGGTAAAGAGCTGCTGTTCGACTAGCTTTTGGGTATTCATAAAATACACTCGTAGTTTTTTCCCATCCTTCTTTAGGTTAACCCACGTATATTTGCGCGTGCGGTGCAAATAGCCAAAATGAACATCCGGCATCGCTGCTTTCAATCCGTCTATCGGCAGCTCCTTCAAGGCTGTTTCTGGTAAATAAAATTGTAAGCAAGCTGTATAGTCTTTAAAGCGATCCTCTGAGTAATCAATTTCGAGGTGATTCCGAATATAAAAGGCATATGCCTCAATTCCATCATCTATAGTCAATTCCGGTTTTAATACAATATAATCCATCATGTGCAACCGGTCTTGGTCGATCCAAGGAAAATACGCTTGTGCATTCAAGTAACCTTTCACCCGTCGCTCCTGGTACTCTTCGTTCACCAAATCGAAGCTTCGAGTGACGAAATGTGTCGCGTTACGCTTAGTCGTCGGCTGCAGCCGATCATTTTGGTACTGGATGGTTTGGATCAATTGGTCGCCAAAGGCGTACTCAATATATGGTTCCCTCAAAATACCGACGCCATTATCCCATGTCAATTGATCGATCCCAGTTTGATCGCGAAACAAACGCTGGTATGAAAGATTCAACTCGTGATCCCACTGAAACGGATCGCGATACAATTCCACCATCACGATTCCCTGATCTCTAACTTGGACCTGCTCGACTTGTTGCGCATCCGTAATGATCACCTGAGGAATAATACGGGCATAGAATACCGAAAAGTACATTCGCCAACAAGAGGTCAGTGTGTAGCCATTGTAAAAAACATCGTACCCAGCAAATTGATTGCAATCAATAACGATCTCTTGTTCAAAATTTTTCCGCTTCGGTAACGCGTTGATTTCAGCAATCGATTGAAAATTTTGTCTTTTCTCGATTCGCTCGACGTTATGCATCAGGTACTCATCATATGAACGCAAATAGCCAAACAATCCATCTCTTTGCATCGTTTCATCGAAGTAACTTAAAATCACTGTTTTCTGTGTGGAAAATACGTCTTTCGTAAACAGGTGCCGTTGTAAAACAGCCTCTTGAATGATATGGATACTGGACTCATTTTGGCCGTCCGTCACAATCAATTCAGTATTGATTTCTTCAGGGGCGCTATGCAGCAGTTGACTGACCTCATCAAAATCATAAGGTTTCTTTTCTTGCTGATTGTAATAGTATTCCGTCGGCTGATAGCTAAGACGAACCAAAGCGAACCAATTTTCAATCAACAAACGTAACTGTGATGCTTCCATTTGTGTCGATTGTAGAAAGCCGTAAATTTTTTCAGTTTTGATCATCGCTATCCCTCTTTTCTATCCCCTTTCTTTAATTATAGTAAAGGGAGAAACGATTGAACACTATTTCGCTTTTTTTTGGTGAAATCTACGACCGTTCGTGGTAAACTAAAGGCGCTTGGAGGTGAACCTTATGGGCTTAAAATTCCAACGAGAAGACTCGCTAGATAAAATGTTTGATGATTTTGCCTTTCTTCCCGATAACGATAAGGACAATAAAAAGCAACAAAACGATATTGAACGTTTCTTAAAAAACGAACCTGATGATGAGAATAAAAAACAACCAAAAGATAGTAAGAAAGCAGACTAATAAAAAAGGCAAAGGACGCTTCCGTCCCTTGCCTTTTTACTTATGCGAATAGAAAATGAGCCACTGAGTCTACTTAAATGCAGCAATCAGAATTGGCATCTAATGGTTTCCTTATAGCTCTTCATACATCATGCTTTGACGTAAGCGCACCAAGCCAATGGTCAACAAGCAGAGAATAAGGAAGACGGCTGCTAAGATCGTCATCACGAAGATCACCACAAAAATCGGTGAATTTGTAAAATGAATCATTGGTTCAAAGATAGTGGTCTTGATCAAGTCAGGGATCTCCGAAGCTAAGAGTTGTTGAATGGCTTGGTTAAAATCCTCTGTGGTTGAATTTGATGGCAAAACAGCCATAAAACTCCCCACGCCGTAATTGGCAACCCCAATCCACGCAATTGCGACATTTGCTAAAGCGAGCCAGCCAATGCCAAGATTACCGACAACAATCGAGCCGACAGCAAGATTGCCAATCCCAACTAAAAAGCCAAAACAGAGGTTCCCTATTGCAATAACACCGGTGCTGACTGTCCCAATCCCCAGCATTCCGAAGGACAATAAGCCAATCGATAAAAAACCTAAGCTGACAATTCCCAAAGCAATAACCCCTTTGGATTTGACACCAAGACTAAACCAGCCGCTGGCAGTTGGTACCTCTTTCATCAGAACAAAAAACTCTCGAACGCTCGTCACTTGATTCAGTAATAAGAATAAATTGGGAATCAAAATGTGCATTAACGGAAGCCGTAGAACCCTCCGTTCACTTTTGTATTCATAATAGTAGGTTTCTTTCTTTTCTTTTAATAGCTCTTCCACTGGAGTGCCTAATAAATCGGCGAGACGAACCAATGTCTCGATGTCTGGCAACCCATTTCCTCGTTCCCATTTTGAAATGGCCTTATCAGAAACAAATAACCTCGCAGCTAATTCCTTCTGGGTTAAGTTATGTCTTGATCGATACTCTTTTAATTTTTTACTTAATGTTTCATGCATTCCACCACACCTCCTTGTTACAAGTTTAACAAATATTAAGGAGATTTTCGCTGAAATTGGGCAAATTTGGCACTCTACGCTCCGTAGAATAGCCTAAATCCCCAATTTTTACTTTTAAAAAGCAAAAAAACGAAGGGAGCGACTTGCTCGCTTCGTTTCTTTATTCAAAATTATTTGATTGCTGCTTCGATGGCTTTCCATGCTTCTTCTTTTCCTTGTTTGGTAATGGAAGAAAAAAGAATGAACGTATCAGCTGGATCAAAGGACAACGCTTTTTTGATCATACTTTCATGCTTATTCCATTTCCCACGAGGGATTTTGTCTGCTTTGGTGGCAACAACGATCACAGGGATCTCATAATACTTTAAAAATTCATACATTTGAACATCTTCTTGGGAAGGTGCATGGCGCAAATCTACCAAAGATACTACTGCTCGCAGCTGCTCTCTTTGTTCGAGGTACGTTTCAATCATTTTTCCCCATTTTGCTCGCTCGGTTTTTGATACTTTTGCATAGCCATAGCCAGGGACATCGACAAAATGCAGCGTATTTTCAATCAAATAAAAATTCAATGTTTGGGTTTTCCCCGGTTTTGACGAGGTTCGGGCTAAGTTTTTACGGTTAATCAATGTATTGATAAAGGAAGATTTACCGACATTGGAGCGCCCTGCTAAGGCAATCTCCGGTAAGGGTGTATCTGGGTATTGTGCTGGTGAAACAGCACTAATGACGATCTCAGCTTCATGTACTTTCATTGGATCGCTCCTTTTCATTTTTTTCAAAAAGAAAGCCGGATAGCAATGAAACTATCCGACTTGGTCTCGATTAGACTGCTTTTTTTGTCTCTTCATTGTAAATGATTTTTGGTTCGCCAAGTCCTTTCGCAGCTTCTTCCGTAATAGTGACTTTTTGAATCGACTCATCAGAAGGAACATTGAACATGACTTCCATCATGATATTTTCGATGATCGAACGTAATCCACGAGCACCGGTGTTTCGCTCAATTGCTTGCGCAGCAATCGCACGTAAAGCCTCTGGCTCAAATTCGAGTTCTGTGTCATCTAATGCCATCAATTTTTGATATTGTTTGACAAGGGCATTTTTTGGTTCAGTCAAAATATGCACTAAATCATCTACCGTCAATTTCTCTAAAGCAGCCATCACTGGCAAACGGCCGATAAATTCAGGGATCAAACCGAATTTAAGCAAGTCTTCAGGAATGATCTGTTGCATCACGCTCTCGCCTTCTTCAAGACGTTTGTTGTTTGTACCAAACCCAATGGTTTTTTCACCTAAGCGGTTTTTAACAATTGTTTCGATCCCGTCAAACGCCCCACCAACGATAAAGAGAATATTGGTCGTATCGATTTGGATCATCTCTTGATGCGGATGTTTCCGTCCCCCTTGAGGCGGCACACTAGCAGTGGTTCCTTCTAGGATTTTCAGCAAAGCTTGCTGAACACCTTCACCGGAGACATCACGAGTAATCGATACATTTTCACTCTTACGGGCGATTTTATCGATCTCATCAATATAGATAATCCCTTTTTCAGCCATTTCTACATTATAATCAGCAGCTTGTAAAAGCTTCAAAAGAATATTTTCCACATCTTCACCGACATAGCCGGCTTCTGTTAAACTGGTTGCATCAGCGATTGCAAAAGGCACATTCAGTGAACGTGCTAGCGTTTGTGCCAAAAATGTTTTACCTGAACCTGTTGGTCCGATCAAGCAAATATTGCTTTTCTGTAACTCCACATCTTCAGCTGTCGTTTCTACATTGACGCGTTTGTAGTGATTATAAACCGCTACAGCCAATGTTCGTTTGGCACGATCTTGTCCAATCACATATTCATTGAGGACATTCAATAGTTCTTGCGGTTTCGGCACTTCGGTAAACTCCCGAACTGCTTCTTCGTAAAACTCTTCATCAATGATTTCTTTGCACAAATCAATGCACTCATTACAGATATAGACCCCAGGCCCTGCAACGATCTTTTTCACCTCTTCTTGCGTTTTTCCGCAAAAAGAACAACGAACAGCTTCATTACCGTTTGTATTATCGTACATACTGTTCACCCCTTGAAAATTTTCCAACCTATTTAAAGGAGTGGAATTTGGTTTACTAACTTTGCAGTCTTAAACAATCATATCATAACTTTTTTGAAAGAAAAAGTCATTTTTACTTTACCTAACGTTTTCTTATCATTTGTTAGTAATTCCGAAATACCCCCTATTTACTCCCATGAAAAAACGGCCAACACCACTAGATGTTCGCCGTTTTTAGAGTTTTGCCTACGCTTCTTTTGCAGTACCTGTTACAAGTTCAACTGCTTTTTTCATTGTAATATCATGTTTCAACATGTCTTCTGTTAAGACGCGTTTGATTTGATCTACTGGCATATTGTAAGCTTCAGAAAGTTCTTTGATTTCTTTTTCGATATCTTCTTCTGTTGCTTCCAAACCTTCTTCTTTAGCGATTGCTTCAATGACAAGGTTTGTTTTCACGCGTGTTTCTGCTTCGCCTTCAAATTGTGTGTGAAGATCTGCTTCAGTTGAACCAGTTAATTGATAATACATTTCTGGTGAGATTCCTTGACGTTGCATATTGTTCAAGAACTCATCCATTGAACGGTGTACTTCATCATGTACCATTGAATGTGGTAATTCAACGATTTCTGCGTTTTCAACTGCTTGACGGATCGCAGCTTCATCTTTTGCATCTTCTGCTGCTTTTTCTTTTGTTTCAGTCAATTCAGCACGATATTTTTCTTTTAATTCAGCTAATGATTCAACGCTGTCATCAACGTCTTTTGCGAATTCATCATCTAATTCAGGAAGTTCTTTTGCTTTTACTTCGTGAACCGTTACTTTGAAGACTGCTTCTTTACCAGCTAAATCTTCTGCTTGATAATCTTCTGGGAAAGTCACGGTAACGTCTTTGCTATCGCCAGCTTTTGTTCCTACTAATTGTTCTTCAAAACCAGGGATGAATGAGTTTGAGCCAAGTTCAAGTGAGTAGTTTTCACCTTTGCCGCCTTCAAATGTTTCTTCTCCTAAGAAGCCTTCAAAGTCGATAACGACTGTGTCGCCATTTTCAGCTGCTTCGTCTTCTTTGATAACTAATTCAGCTTGTGCTTCTTGTTCGCGTTTGATGCGTGCATCAACGTCTTCTTCTGTTACTTCACGGTCTTGTTTTTCAACAGTTAAATCTTTGTAATCACCAAGTTTTACTTCAGGTTTTACAGTAACTTCTGCTTTGATTACCCAGTCTTGACCTTTTTCCATGCTGTCAACGTCGATTTTTGGTTGCGAAACAGGATCGATCCCTGCTTCTTTTACAGCAGCTTCATAAGCTTCTGGAAGAACAGCGTTCAATGCATCTTCATACAACGCTTCTTCGCCGTACATACGGTTAAATACTTGGCGTGAAACTTTCCCTTTACGGAAGCCAGGTACGTTAAGATTGCCTTTCACTTTATTGAATGCAGTCGTCAAGCCTTTTTGGATTTCCGCTTGAGCGATCGTAAATGTCAAAACACCATCATTGGTGCCTGTTTTTTCCCATTTTGCAGTCATTTATTTCCCTCCGAATATTAATTGATTTACATATGAAATAGCTTCATGCATACCTTTAAATAGTACACTAACGTTGTTTAATTGTAAACATTTTACCATGAAAGTTGCGAATTTTTCTTTCAGCGAATGCTCAAACGTAGGATATTGCGCAAGTGTCGTTTGCGTTCTTCTATTTCATTGTCTGCTTTTGGCTGTTCTTTTTCTTCAAATAACCCGCGATAATCTTCAATGTAGCTTGCCACCCATGCGTTTGCCTCTTCTTTTGCCGGTAAAAACGGGTAACTTATCGCTAAATGATCATCGATTTCTGCTGAGACACTTTCCGCTAAAATCGGGTCCTCTTGGGCGATCGTTTCTTCGATCGCTTTATGGATCGCTTTAACAGCGTCATCCTCCTGTAAAAGTTTCAATTCTTTCGGAACGATTTGCTGCATGTTCCCAAGGTAATCGATTAAGTCAAAAGGTTCGTCCACTTCAAGACGCACGAGCTCATCCACTAATTTAGGTAGCAAATACGGATTTTTGATGGAAGCCAACGTGTCATGCATCAGCGAGATAAATTGTGATTTGGTAATAGCTTGGGTAAAAATGTGCCACTCTGTTGCACTCACCGGTTGATTGGCTTCATCTAATGCGCGTAAATGCTTGCGTTTCCCATGAAAATCTTCTAATCCTAAAATTTGTTGTACTTCTTCTACTTTAGCTAGTTCACTAGCCAACTGTTCCTGATAACGTTTTGGAATTTTTGTTTTCTGACCTAATGTAAGCCAGCGCCGAGTTTTTAAGTATTGACCATCCAAGATCAGCAGATGACCAATTTGTAAAAAACCATCAGTTTGTTTCAAATAATCATCTAGATAGTCTTCCGCAAGATCTAACGCTTTGGCAAAATCATTCAGCTGTTGCAAGCATTCCACGAGCCATTGATTGATCTCAAAACTGGCGTTTTTTTGATAAAGTTCATTGTACAAACGATAAGC
Organism: Enterococcus sp. DIV1096b; assembly: GCF_050498765.1. Taxonomy (NCBI): domain Bacteria; kingdom Bacillati; phylum Bacillota; class Bacilli; order Lactobacillales; family Enterococcaceae; genus Enterococcus; species Enterococcus sp. DIV1096b. Next base: position 1,901,121 of record NZ_JBMHEK010000001.1, read on the forward strand.
CTGCAAAAACTCTTTTGACTGGTAGGCTTTTTCTGCCGCCAGACGAAGCCGCTCATTTGGTCCCGGGAAATCAATCGTCTCACCCATTCACGACCCCTCCTTTACTAATTGCTTGATCTGCTAGTTAGTTTTGTGCACCAATCATTACGTGATTGGCATCCACCTGTTTATTAAAGGCCTTGATCAAATTGATGGTTACCACACTTGTTTCTGCAAAATAATCCGCAGCCTGCTGCTTATTTTTATTAAAGACGATTGGTAAATAACCGAGATAAAAGAAAACATTGAATTGCAGCACATAGCGCCCGCAAAGTTCGCGGATCAAGACCGTTTGCCAACTGAGTTCTTCTTCTACAAAAGAAATAACGCGGATGCCAAAGAGCATTTTCCCAATTGTTTGGCCATGATTCAGCTTCGTCATCAGAACAAAATAGCCCAGATAGATCGCTAAGGCACAGACGTTGTAAAGTCCAAACCGCTGGTTAGTTGCCGTTAGATTCGCTAGATTATAGATACTGCCGATCGCTATTTGCGTGATTGCCCGGATCACTAGAAGATCCACTAAAAAAGCAAACAGACGTATCCAAAAACCGGCAAAAAAGTAGCTAGGAAAGTCATTAAAGAACCGTTTGTCTTCGGTCTGTTTTTCAGGTTCTTCAAAATGCTGCCACGCTTTTTGTCTTTCTTCGATTTCACTTTGGTTATACTCTTCTTCTTGAAAAGACGTCAAGACTTGTTGATAAAAATCATCGGGATGGTTTACTTGTGCGTTCTTCATCGCTTTGCTGGCGTTTACTGGTTCGGCTGTTTCTGAAACCTGCGCTTCAGTTCGTACATCCGTATGACCGGTTGACGGTGTGGAGGTTTCGCGCTGTTCCCTTTGATCGATTGATGTACTTGTGTGATTGTCATCCGTTGACGATGCGGCAGCGGAATACTTGTTTTTCTCTGTCATAGTTATTCACCTCCATAGTAATAAAGAGGTTTAGGGGCATCGCTTGTTCCTAGGCTTTCCATCAATTGGATCACTCGTTCTGTATTTGATTCTTTTAGTCCTTGCAGTTCGGCTAAACTTGAACCTAACCAAGTAGAAGCAAATCCAGTAGATGAAACGTCATAGCTGAAAATCTCTGCATCTTCCAAGCCTAGATCTGCTTGCATTGCTGCTAATGTATCTTCAGGAAAACCGATTTCATCCACTAAGCCAACAGACACTGCTTGCTGACCATCATAGATGCGGCCATCAGCGATCTTTCTAACGGCTTCTTCTGTCATGCCGCGTCCTTCAGCCACAATTTTAACGAACCGACCATAAGCATTGTCGACATAGGTCTGCAAGACTTCTTTATCGGCTTCTGTTGGCTCTCTCGTTGCTGAACCTACATCTTTTAGTGCACCACTTTTATACGTATTGTCTTCGATCCCTAGCTTTTCGAATAAGCCGGCATAGTTGAGCCCCGACATGATCACTCCGATCGAACCGGTAATCGTTTCATCCGTTGCGAAAATTTTATCAGCACCTGCCGAAATATAATAACCGCCACTGGCTGCCATGTTTTTCATACTGACATACATCGGAATCCCTAACTCTTTGATTTTTGCTAATTCACGAGCAATCTCGGCACTTTCATAGACGCCGCCTCCTGGGGTATTGACTTCCATCAAGATGCCCCCAATAGTTGGATCGTCTTGGATCATCCGTAGTTCTTCTAAAAATCGCTGATGATCATAAGATTCTGTTGTGAATAAGCCGCCACTGGAGCTGCTGGCGATCGTTCCTTCTAAAGATAAGCGAACAATGCGATTGTCTTGATCTCCGGCAACTAACGTTGTCTCTTCGATCGCATTACTTCCGTAGAACAAAGCATTTAAACCTTGCAGCGTTTGAGTTTCCTCTTGCTCTGGACGATTTGTGATTACTGAAAAAACCCCCGAGCAGATAAATAACCCTGCTGCGATCGCCGCTGCGATCCATCTTCTTTTATTCATTTTCCCACCTAACTTTTCACCTTTCCCATAATTTAGTATAGATTTTTGATGACGATCACTGCTTCTTCGTCTCCAACCGCATCAAATTTCTCGCTTTTTTCAGCTAAGACGTAGCCGCCAAAAAATTCCTTTGTTAGTTCATCCTGGACTTTGAATGTTTGCGCGGTTTCCACGGTGACTGATCCGGGTAAAATTTCTTGCAAGCTGTCCCAGCCCGTATCCAACATGACCTTTGTTTCATCTGTGACATTAGGATCTTTTTCTATCGCAGCTACTATTTTCTTTAGCTCTGAAAAAGTCATACAATTTACAAATTCTGGCATTTCATTCCCTCACTTTCTTACTTTTTTATTGTAGCGAACTTAAAAAAAAAAGCATAGCTTTATGAGGAAATTTCTTGGGAATCTTATTCGACAAAGCTATGTCAGCTATTTTGATTCCCTTTAGACTGGTTCAAATCAACCTTACCAATAACTATACCAATTATTTTCATATAACTTACAGTTGACAGAAACAGGAATAAATATTATGATATTGCTTGTATTTCTATAAAATATTTCACAAGGAGGATAGATAGACCAATATGGATAGCGCCTGATCTGGAAACAGATGACGAGGAAAGAGTTTATCGAAACATTCGGCGGATGACTCTAGGGACTGCACTCTACAGGCAAGAACAAATCTCATTGTAAGATGATGACAAAGACTTGCTGCGCAGATAGAAATACATAATGCCAAACTAAATTTTTTGAAAGTAGGATTATCATTATGTGTGGAATTGTAGGAATCGTAGGAAAATCAAATGCAGAACGAATTATTTTAAACGGATTGGAACGCTTAGAGTATCGGGGCTATGACTCAGCAGGCCTTTATGTCGCTGATCGGACTTCGGATCATTTAGTGAAAGCCCAAGGAAGAATCAAAAACTTGGAAGAAAAAGTGACTTCTGAAGTAACAGGAACGATCGGTATCGGACATACCCGTTGGGCGACCCATGGCAAGCCATCAGAAATGAATGCTCATCCTCACACTTCGGCAAACCAAGCACTCGTTTTGGTTCATAATGGTGTGATCGAAAACTTTGAAGAGCTTCATCAAGAATATTTAAGCAACCACCAGTTTGAAGGTCAAACAGATACCGAAATCGTTGTTCATTTGATTGAAGTGTTGAAAGAGCAAGACAACAGCACGACCAAAGCGGCCTTTAAAAAAGCTTTGTCCTTGATTCGCGGCTCTTATGCCTTTGCTTTAGTAGAAAAAAAAGATCCAGAAACCATTTATGTTGCTAAAAATAAAAGTCCCTTATTGATCGGTTTGGGAGATGGATTTAATGTCATTTGCAGCGATGCCTTAGCAATGCTCGATCAAACGACTCATTTTGTTGAGATCGAAGATGGCGAAATGGTGACCGTAACAGCCGATGCGATCGAAATCGAAGATCCAAAAGGAAACCTTGTGTACCGTGAATCTTATGAAGCACAACTAGATCTGACTGACATCGAAAAAGGAACGTACCCTTACTACATGTTAAAAGAAATCGATGATCAACCAACCGTGATGCGCCGCTTGATCCAAGAATATCAAGGAGAATCCGGTGAAGTAGTAATCGATCCAGCGTTAAAAAACGAACTTTTAGCTAGCGATCGAATCTACATCATCGCATGTGGTACCAGTAATCATGCTGGTTGGGCAGCAAAATCCATTTTAGAAAAGCTAACACAGATCCCTGTTGAGGTTCACTTATCTAGTGAGTTTGGCTACAACATGCCATTGTTGTCAGCAAAACCCTTCTTCTTGTTCTTATCACAAAGTGGTGAAACGGCAGATAGCCGTCAAGTATTAGTGACGATCAACCAGTTAGGTCTTCCTAGTCTCACGATTACCAATGTTGCTGGTTCTACTCTTTCTCGAGAAGCGAACCATACCTTATTGCTTCATGCTGGTCCAGAAATCGCCGTTGCCTCTACAAAAGCATATACCGGACAGATCGCTGTCATGACCTTATTAGCAAAAGCCATTGGTGATGAAAAAGCTGTCCCTGAAGCATTGGATTTTGACGTGTTCCATGAACTAAGCATCGTTGCTTCTGCAATGGAGGCTTTAGTGGATGAAAAAGCTGTTATCAGTCAATTTGCTGAAGATTTTCTTTCCGAAACCCGTAATGCATTTTACATTGGTCGTGGGAATGATTACTATGTATCAATGGAAGCGGCATTGAAATTAAAAGAAATTTCTTATATCCAAGCGGAAGGCTTTGCGGCTGGTGAATTAAAACACGGCACCATCGCGTTGATCGAAGAAGGTACACCAGTGATCGGTGTGATCACGGAAGAAGTGACTGGCTCTCATACGCGAGGCAATTTGAAAGAAGTCGAATCTCGTGGGGCTCACACCCTTGTGATCGTTAGTCAAGAGTTAGCAAAAGCGACTGATCAAATCATTTTGCCAAATGTTCATCCATTGGTAACCAGCTTAGTGGCAGTCGTTCCAACACAGCTGCTGGCTTACTTCGCCACTTTACAACGCGGATTCGATGTTGATAAACCAAGAAACTTAGCAAAATCCGTTACCGTTGAATAGTTTTTAAAAAAACTGAAACCGAATTGGTTATCTTCTGTTTAATAAAAAGAACTCCTCGTTCGATGACTCGATCGTTCCTAGGGGTTCTTTTTTCTTGTTTTATGCACAACAAATCCGAAAAGACTTTTAAAAGCAACTATACTTCGCAAGGCTTGCCCACGGCGTGTTCCCTTTTAAGCGTTGTCGACAAATTCGTTGACAAGTTTCTCTAGTTCGCAAGTTGACTTCTTGCTGGTAAGTAGACAAAAAAGACGAACAAAGAATATCTTTGATCGTCTTACTTCTTCATTTATTCCGCACCGATTTCTTCTCGAACGACCGCTGCGATTTTTTCAACATAGTAATCGACTTTTTCAATGGTTGGTGCTTCTGCCATCACCCGAAGCAATGGTTCTGTTCCTGAAGGACGAACCAAGATACGGCCTTCGCCGTTCATTTCTGCTTCTGTCTCTTCCACGATTTTACGGATAGCTGGAACATCCATCGCACCATTTTTATCTGTCACTCGAATGTTGACAAGTTTTTGTGGATAGATCGTTACCTCTCCTGCTAATTCCGACAGTTTCTTGCCCGTTTGTTTCATGATATTCAATAGTTGAATTCCTGATAGTAAACCGTCACCTGTCGTATTGAAATCCAAGAAAATCATATGCCCTGATTGCTCGCCACCGAAATTATAATCGTTTTTACGCATTTCTTCTACGACATAACGGTCACCGACTTGTGTGATCACATCTTTCAGACCAATTGCTTCCACTGCTTTGTGGAACCCTAAATTGCTCATGACTGTTGTAACGATCGTTCCTTGGTTCAAGCGTTTTTGTTCTGCTAAATATTTTGCACAGATATACATGATCTTATCGCCATCAACGATATTTCCTAGTTCATCAACTGCGATGACCCGATCGCCATCTCCATCAAATGCAAGACCAGCATCGGCCCCTTTTTCAACGACGAATTCGGCTAATGTTTCGGGGTGAGTCGAACCAACACCATCATTGATGTTCAACCCATCTGGGGAAGTTCCCATTGTGAAGAATTCTGTTTCTAGATCGGCAAACAAACGATTAACGCTTGTAGCTGTTGCGCCATTTGCTGCATCGACACAAACCGTGATCCCTTCTAAATCGTCAGGAATCGTTTGACGTAGAAATTGAGAGTATTTCAATAACCCTTCTGGGAACTCATCCACCGTTCCTAAGCCATCGGCAGAAGGTCGAGGAAGTGTATCTTCCGGCGCATCAAGCAATGCTTCAATTTCAGCTTCTTGTTCATCGACTAATTTAAAGCCATCATTTCCGAAGAACTTGATCCCATTGTCTTGTGCAGGATTGTGAGAGGCAGAGATCATCACACCTGCGCTTGCTTTTTGTACTTTCGTCAAGTATGCCACTCCTGGTGTGGAAATAACGCCTAATTGAAATACCTCGATCCCAACGGATAACAAACCAGCAATCAATGCGCTTTCTAGCATTTGTCCAGAAATTCGTGTGTCTCGCCCAACCAATACGCGAGGACGACGGTCCCCGGTTTCATGTTGACTTAGTACATAGCCGCCGTAACGCCCCAATTTAAATGCTAACTCAGGTGTCAATTCCTTGTTAGCTTCTCCTCTAACACCATCAGTACCAAAATATTTTCCCATTTTAATAACCTCTCTTATTCATTCTCTACAGTCAAACGACTAAGAACTACTTGTCGTCGTGCTGCTTGCGGAATTCTCTGTTTGTTCGTTCGTCGTGTCGTCTGTTGAAGAGTTGTCTTGAGAATTCTCACTATTCACTGCTTCATTGCTATCATTGTTTGATTGATTCTCCGTAGTAGCTTCTGCAACCGGTGTGATTTGGATCGTCACGACCGTTGGATTGATTGTTGTCCCCTCAGGCACTGGAATGGTTACTGTCCGTTCCGTCGTTGTCGTGATCTCACTAACGTCCACCGGCACACCGATCTGTTGGGTTTCATCCAAGATTCTTTGTGGTCCTGTCAGAACGGCACTGATACTGCTCATGCGATAAATGTAATGGGAGATCCCGTCTGGAGTTGTCCCTCGTTGTGTAACAAACAATTCAATTTCTTTGCTTGGAGCCTCCATCACCAATGCAACATCTACCGAATCAGGATCCGCGATGATCGCCAATGGATTGTTGTCGCTATCCCAGGCTTCGATGGTTCCATTGACAGTGATCGAATCCCCAGTGATATCATCTGGATTTACGATCGCTACCACTCGGTCGATTTCAGCTAATGTTTGATCGCCAGTTGTGATTTCTACTTTCTGCGGATCGACACTCATTGAATCGACGCCGTAACCACTCGTTGCTCCGTCAGTGGAGATGATGGGTTCAACGGTAAACGTTTGGGTCACTTTTTTCTCGATCGTCACAGTGACTGTTTTTGGTTCGATTTCAGCTGTGACGCTTGAACTAAGATTTTTTACTTCTAAAGGGACCTCATGGGTTCCTTCATCGAGCCCAGTCAAATCAGCTACGACTCGAAAGCTCCGTGTTTCCTCACTACGTTCTGCATTCAATTGTACACGATTTCGACTAGATAAAGTCACATCCACTGTTGTTTCAAATCCTTGGATGAAGTATTCATCCGTGTCGTAGGTGGTCTGAATCGGTACATTTTCGATCTCTTCCTCATAAGGATTTGATGTTCCCGCAAGATTGACTTGCAGACTTGATCCGCTGGCGATGAAAAACAAAACCAGACTAAAGAACAGCGCTAGTATACCATAAAATACGTTTTGACGACGCTCTTTCTTGATCATTTTCTTCCTCCTTTGTTGACCCCTTCAAAGAAAGATTGCAGCAAGTTGCGTTTGCCAGGTTTTTCTTCCGGAACTAATTCGCGATTCAACACGTCGAGATACTCTTGGCGAGAAAGTTCAGTCAACATGCGATTATTTAGCGTAATACTAACGTCGCCGGTTTCTTCTGAGACGATAATGGTCAATGCGTCACTGACTTCTGATATCCCAACAGCTGCTCTATGACGTGTCCCGAATTCTTTCGGAATCAGTGGACTTTCTGACAATGGCAAGTAGGCACTAGCAACAGCGATCTTATCATCTCTTAAAATGACTGCACCATCATGCAGCGGTGTATTAGGAATAAAAATATTGATCAGTAGTTCGCCCGTCACATCCGCATCTAAGGGAATCCCAGTTTCGATGTATTCTTCTAAACCAGTCGTCCGCTCGATCGTGATCAATGCACCGATCTTTCGTTTTGCCATATATTGAACAGCTTTGTCCAGTGCTTGGACCAAAACTTCATCCCGCCGTTTTTCGTTTTTAGAAGTCTTGAAGAAAGAGCTGCGTCCAAGATGCTCTAGCCCCCGTCGAATTTCTGGTTGGAAAATAACAATTGCGGCGATCACCCCATAAGTAATGACTTGATCCATCAACCAAGATAGCGTCTTTAATCCTACGATACCAGCCAAAAACCTTAGAACAATGAACAGTCCGACTCCTTTGAACAACTGGATCGCTTTTGTCCCTCGCACAAGCTGGATAAGCTTATAAACCAAGTACCAAACAACGATCACATCTAAAACATTTACTAAAAAAGACCAAGAAAATATATCAAATGAGAGCAATTCTCTCCAATAATCTAAATTAAAAAAATCCCTGAAATTTATCAACATAAACAGCCTTCCTTTATTCTTAAGACTTCAGATAATAGTATAACATAGGACCTCTTCAAAGATTTGAAAAAAAACAAATTTATGAAAAAGTTTTGAAAAAATAAACAGCTCTTTTATTTAGTTTACCATTATCATGAAATCATTGTTTGTCAAAGGTCTTAGAAGATTTCATCTAAAAGAGCTTCTTGCACGCATTTCATAGGAAAAACAACAAACGACCCTGAAAAAACGTGATAAAGCGTTTTTCCAGGGTCGTTCCTCAGCTAGCGATTATTCTTGCTGACGACGTTTTGCGCGCGCTGCACGCCGTGCTGCTCTTTCAGCGAGCTGTTCTTCGCTTAACGGCTGTTTTTCTCTTCGCACACGCTCCGTTTTTACTGCCATTGGTTGTTCTGTATCAGTACTTACATTTTTTTCAAGCTTTGCTCGAATTTTTTCTTCTTGACCTGCTAAGCGGGCATAGTTATAGAAACGAGTTTTCGCATCTGAAACGGTTTTTTCAAACAAGGCTTGCGCCGCATTGGGATTGGCAGACTGCAAGGAAGCAAATCGGACTTGGGTCTGCATAAAGGCAGGCATTTGATCAAATGCTGGCTTTTTGAAATCGAGCGTCATTGGCTGTTTCCCATTTTCTGCCAACAGCGGGTTATAGCGGTAGAGACTCCAATACCCTGATGCAACTGCTTCTTGCGCTTCTTTCAAGGATTGACGCATTCCGCCAGCAAGACCGTGAGTGATACATGGCGTATAGGCAATGATGATTGACGGTCCCGGGAACCGCTCGGCTTCTTCAAAGGCTTTGATCGTTTGCATTTGATTAGCACCAGATGCGATTTGTGCGACGTAGACATGTCCGTAGGTCATCGCCATCATTCCTAAATCTTTTTTGGAAACAAACTTGCCACTAGCAGCGAATTTAGCAATAGCCGAAGTTGGTGTCGCTTTGGAGACTTGCCCCCCCGTATTGGAATAAACTTCATTATCTAACACAAGAATATTGACATCTGCACCAGAAGCGAGAACATGATCGATACCGCCAAACCCAATATCATATGCCCAGCCATCGCCACCTATCATCCATTGGCTTGGCTTAACAAACAAATCTTTTTCCTGCAGAATTTTGTTCAGCTGAGGTGTCGTGGAAGCCTCAGCTTCTAAGGCGGCGATCAATTTTGCTGCTCGCTGCTGTGTCCCAGCACTTTCTTCTCGATGAAGGTCCCAATCATCAATCAAAGCCTGCAATTCTTCTGATACAGCGGCTTTCAATGACTGCAACTGGGCTGCTAATTTCTCCCGTCGGGTTTGGTTGGCTAAGAACATGCCATAGCCATATTCGGCATTGTCTTCAAACAGCGAGTTTGACCAAGCTGGACCCTGTCCTAAGTGATTGGTTGTATAAGGGGATACTGGTGAGGTTCCACCCCAAATCGAAGAGCAGCCGGTCGCATTGGCGATCATCATGCGATCACCAAACATTTGGGTCAGAAGTTTGACATAAGGGGTTTCCCCACAGCCCGCACAAGCACCAGAGAACTCCAATAAGGGCTTATTGAATTGGGAGCCCAAAACAGTTCCTGGTTTTGCTGGATTTTCCTTTTGGCGTAAAGTCATCGCAAAAGCCCAATTTAAAGCTTGCTCTTTTTGTTCTTCGTAAGGACGCATCGTCAAGGCTTTCCCTTTGGCGGGACATGCCTCCACACAAAGGCCGCAACCTGTACAATCTTCAACGGAAACTTGAATTCGATATTTTTGGCCGTTCGCTCCTCGCATCTCTCTGACGATAAAGCCTTCCGGTGCTTCGGTTAATTCATCTTCATCTGCCAAAAACGGGCGGATCGCCGCATGAGGACAGACGAAGGCACACTCATTGCACATGGTACAGCGATCTGATAGCCACTCAGGCACTTCAACAGCGACGCCCCGCTTCTCAACCGCTGTTGTCCCGACAGGGATCACCCCTTCAGTCATTTGGTTCCTTACGAGGGTGCCGACGGATAGTTGATTGCCTTCTTGACGGTTGATGGGTTCCACGATTTCCCGCACAAATTGTGTCATAGCAGTGGATGTCCTTTCCGGCACTTCGATTGTTGCCCACTCGCTTGGAACAGGGATTTCTTGTAATAATTCGATGGTGCGATCAATGGCTGCTTGGTTCTTTTCAACGATCGCCATCGATTTGTGCCGATAACTTTTCAGCGCCTCTTCTTTTAAAATCGGCAAGATTTCCTCGGTCGGAATGATGTTTGCCAAGTAAAAGAAGGCTGTTTCCATCGCGGTATTGATCCGCCCACCTAAGCCAACTTCCATTGCCAACTGCATGGCGTTGATGGTATAAAAACGGATCTCGTTTTCAGCAAGATAACGTTTCATCTTCTTCGGTAGATTATTTAAAATTTGCTCTTGTGACCAGGTCGTATTTAATAAAAAGGTTCCGCCTTTTTTGAGTCCTTTCAGCAAATCATACGTATGCAAATACGCAGGCGTATGACATGCAACGAAATCCGCGTGTTCGATCAGATAGGTAGAACGAATGGGGGTATCCCCAAATCGCAGATGGGAAACCGTTAGACCACCAGATTTTTTCGAATCATAGTGGAAATAGCCTTGCACATATTTTTCGGTATGATCACCGATGATTTTGATTGCTGACTTATTCGCCCCAACGGTCCCATCAGAGCCGAATCCCCAGAATTTCGCTTGGAAGGTGGATGGATCAGTTAGATCTAGCGTGCCTTTTGAGGGCAACGACAATTGCGTCACATCATCCGTGATCCCAATGGTGAAGCGTTTCTTTTGGCTCGCTTTTGGCTTAATCAATTCGTCATAAACGGCAACGATTTGATCAGGCGTTACATCTTTTGACCCAAGACCATAGCGTCCACCAATGATCGTCGGCCGAATCGCTGCATCATACATGGCACTTTGCACATCCAAAAGCAAAGACTCTCCGTTGGCACCAGGTTCTTTGCTGCGATCCAATACAGCGATACTTTTGACGGTAGCAGGCATTTTTTCTAAGAAGACTTCTAATGGGAATGGTCGATACAGATGGATCGACAAGACTCCCACCTTGCGTCCAGAAGCGTACAAATGATCCACCGTTTGCTGGATCGTTTGCGTCGAGGACCCCATCGAAACGATAACTTCTTCGGCGTCCGCAGCACCATAATAATCCACTAAATCATAGTTGGTTCCTCTTAAAGCATTGATTTTCTTCATGTAAAAACGAACGATCTCAGGCAATGTTTGATAGTGCTGATTGATCGTTTCCCGCTGTTGAAAATGGATATCAGGATTTTGATTCGTCCCACTCGTTGTTGGGTGATTCGGATTCATCGCTTTTTGACGAAAAGCAGCCAACTTTTCATGATTAACCAGTTGTGCGAGTTCTTCATAGTCCAGCACCTCGATTTTTTGAATCTCGTGACTGGTTCGGAAACCATCAAAAAAGTTTAAAAATGGAATGTTGGCTTCAATTGCTGCTAAATGAGCGACTGGCGCTAAATCCATTACTTCTTGAACACTGCTTTCCGCTAGCATAGCAAAGCCTGTTTGTCGAGTGGCCATTACGTCGGTATGATCTCCGAAAATATTCAAGGCATTGGTTGTTACTGCTCGGCTGGCGACATGAAAGACGCCTGGCAGCATTTCCCCAGCAATCTTGTACATATTTGGTACCATTAACAAAAGTCCCTGAGATGCCGTATAGGTCGTCGTTAAGGCACCGGTTTTTAATGAGCCGTGAACCACACCCGCCGCCCCTGCTTCAGATTGCATTTCAACCACTTTCACCGGCTGCCCAAAAAGATTATGCTTTCCCTGAGCAGACCACTGATCCACTAATTCAGCCATGGTTGAACTAGGGGTTATCGGATAGATCGCCGCAAGTTCCGTAAAGGCATAGGAAATATAGGCAGCTGCCGTATTGCCATCCATTGTTTTTCTTTTTCTCATCTATATAACTTCCTTTAATCATCATTTTGCACAATAAAACACAATTCATTATAGCTGAAAATCAAGGAATATAAAAGCACCGGCTGGGTAATTTTCTTTATTTCGTGAAACGAAATACATAGTATTTAGCTAATTTCCCTCCTCATTTCACAGACTCGGATCAAAAGACCTGAGGCTTTTCTTTCAGTAGAAACTTCGGTAAACTAAAAGAAAAAGGAGGAATCTTAATGGATATTTCAATCATCAAAGCACAAGAAACAAATGCGGTAACAGGGATACATATCGGAGACCCTTCCGCTAAACCGATCGTCGAATTTATGAATTTGCGTTGTCCTTATTGTCGGCAATGGTTTGAGGAATCGTTACCGATCTTAAGTGAAGCTGTCACAGCTGGGAAACTACGCCGTGTCATCAAATTATTCGACAAAGAAAAAGAATCATTGCAACGAGGCAATGTGATGCATCGGTTTGTTTCCAGTACAGATCCTCAGGCAACGATCGCTGAGATTACAAAAATTTATCAAACACAAGACGAATGGGGTCATTTATCTTTAAATGAAGTGGCAGAATATGCGAAAAATACCTTAGGGCTATCTGAACAAAATCATCCTGCGATCGCCGGAGAAATTGTGGAAGAAGCGAAAAACGCCAACATTCAATTTGTGCCAACGATTATCTTAGATGGGCACATTTTTGATGAATCGATCACTGCTGAGGAATTAACTGCATTGATCAATGAGTAACCACAAATAAAAGAGCAGGAGCAGATTTGACGCGAACATCCACGTCAAATCTGCTCCTGCTCTTTTGATTCATTTTTATTCCATTCGACTAGCTGACTTGTTCACGAAGATGATCGGCAAATTCGTTGATTTTTCGAATGCGATGATTGATCCCTGATTTCGAGATCGCTCCTGATGGAATCATTTCTCCTAGCTCTTTCAAGCTGACCTCGGGATGTTCCAAACGTAATTCGGCGATTTCTTGCAGCTTTTCAGGTAGAGCTTGCAAGCCAACTCGATCTTGAATAAACTCGATATTGTCGATCTGCTTCGAAGCAGCATCGATCGTTTTGTTCATATTGGCGGTTTCACAATTCACCAAACGGTTGACTGAGTTACGCATGTCTCGCACGATCCGCACGTCCTCGAATTTCAACATGGAATTGGTGGCGCCGATCAGTGTCAAAAAATCAGCGATTTTCTCAGCGCCTTTCAAGTAAGAAATATACCCATTTCTACGTTCTAATGCACGGGCATTCAAACCATATGCGTTTAGCATATCGCAAATATCTTGGTTATGCTCCTCGTAGATGGAATAAATCTCTAAGTGATAGCGGCTAGTTTCTGGATTGTTGATCGATCCTGATGCCATGAAAGCCCCTCGTAAATAGGAACGCATTTTTTGAGTATTGCCCATGATCTCATCAGAAACATGGCTTTGAAACATCAGCCCGTCCATGATATCTAAGTCCAAAAGCACGCGCTTTGTCTCTTGCTTCAAACGAACGATGTAGACGTTGTTCTTTTTTAATTTCATTTTGCGACGGACCAGCAACTCGCTGCGCACGTCGTAATGATCTTTTAGTAAAGAGTAGATGCGTCTGGCAATCGCCGCGTTTTCTGTTTGAACGTTTAAAACAAATTGCTGGTTGTTGATACTTAATGACCCATTCATCCGAATCAAAGCTGCCAGTTCTGCCTTGGCATGTTCGCGATGAACTTCTAATGCAGTCAATTCTTTTTTTACTTCTGCTGCAAAGGACATTAAAAAATCCCTCCTTTCTTAGATTTTGGCCCCGTAAACGATACGTAGAAGTTCTTCAATCACTTTATCTCCGTCATGAAAAACTCCGCCATCTCTAAGCTCCAGAAAGTCAGCTGAAATGACACGGCTGGCTTCTTCTCGCAGTCCTTGGAAATCGTGTTTCACTTGTACAAGATATTCATCATAAATCTCTGGGTCCATATATCCTTCTGGAACTTTCTCGGTGTTGACTAACACCGTATCAATAAAGGGTTTGCCTAAATGCTTATGCAAGACTCGCACATGGTCGGCATCACTAAAGTGTTCGGTTTCACCTTTTTGGGTCATGATATTACAAATATAAACCGTTTCAGCTTGTGTTTCCAACATTGCTTGGCCGATCTCGCTGATCATGAGATTGGGCAAAATACTAGTAAAGAGACTACCAGGACCCAAGACGATCATATCTGCCTCCATAATTGAAGAAACAACTTTACGAGCTGCTTTCGGCTCATCATTGTTTTCTTGATTACGAACAAAGACCCGTTCGATCGTTTTGCGATCAACCGCGATTTTGGACTCGCCTACCGCTTCGGTGCCGTCTTTAAAAACAGCGTGCAACACCAATGGCAGATCTGAGGAAGGATATACTCGTCCATCGATATGCATGATTTTCGACAAAATTTGAATGGCTTCATAGGTACTGCTACGCATTTCAGCAATCGCCGCAATAATCAAGTTCCCAAGGGCATGATTGGCTAAAAATTTGTCTTCCGCTTTAAAACGGTATTGAAAAATATCATTATACAATTGCGGCATATCAGATAGAGCCGCCAGAACATTGCGCAGATCCCCCGGTGGTGAAATAGAGGAAACCAAATTGCGGATCTCGCCGCTGCTACCGCCATCATCAGCGACCGTAACGATCGCTGTGATGTCGACACCTTGATTCCGCAAGCTCTTCAGGATGACTGGTAACCCAGTTCCGCCACCTACCACAACGATCTTCGGCTTTCTGATCCGGTACGTTTTCATTTTCATGAACGATTCACCGTCTCTTTGCGCTTATCTTTGTCGCGATGAGTAATATTGACGCGATAGTCTTCTGCCAAAACCGCACCGATGCGCTCCGATAATGCAACCGAACGGTGTTGACCCCCAGTACAGCCGATAGCCACCGTCAAGCTGCTTTTGCCTTCCTTCACATAGCCTGGCATGATCGTTTGCAACAGTGTACTAAATTGCTGATAGAATTCTTCCGTTTCTGGAAAAGACATGACGTAATCATACACGGGTTCATCTTTACCCGTTAAAGGACGCAACTCTGGAATGTAATGGGGATTCGGTAAGAAACGAACATCCATCACGATATCAGCATCGATCGGCAAGCCATACTTGAAGCCAAACGAAAGTATTTCAATACGAAACCCTGTCTCATGAGAAGCACGAAATTCTTGATTGATTTTTTCTCTCAGTTGCCGTGGGGTCAACGTCGTTGTGTCGATAACAATACTGGCACGCGTCTTCAAATCGTTTAAGATCGCTCGCTCTTTGCGAATGCCTTCCGTAACTAAGCCATCCATCGCTAATGGATGTGCTCTTCTCGTTTCCTTATATCTTGACACCAATTCATTGTCCGATGCATCTAAAAAGAGCATCCGTGTGTCGATAAAATTCGTGTTTTCAATATCGATCAGCATACTTTGGATTTCTTCAAAAAACGATCTTGAACGCAGATCGACAACTAAGGCAATTTTTGTCACTTTTCCTGATTCTTTGATCAGTTCCCAAAATTTAGGGATCAAGCTTGGGGGCATATTGTCGATACAAAAGTACCCCATATCTTCAAAACTCTGGATAGCGACCGTTTTGCCGGCTCCGCTCATCCCAGTAATAATGACCAATTCTAAATGATCCACTTCAGTCATAGGTAAAACTCCTTTCTGAAACAACTCTATTATATCATGCCGGGCGTATCATTGGAACACCGGCATAAAAAAAGACGTTAGCTCAAAAAATGCCGCTAACGTCGCTATCAGCTTTAGATTGCTTGGCGATTTGCCAATGCTTTTTCAATCGTCCGATCAACTAAAATGGATTGGGCATCCACGACTGGATAAGGATTGTCAGTCACAAATTCATCCATTAAGGACAACTCGGTACATCCAAGCACTACGCTTTCACAGCCGATGCGTTCGGTGACTTCTTCCAGTATCTCAAAGTAAAGTTCTTGATCCAAATGATCATTTTCTTTGATTCGATCATAGATCAATGTATTGACCTTTTTTTGGATCGCTGGCTCCGGAAGATAAACGTCGAGTCCCAACTGGCGCAATTCTTTCTCATAGATGCCGGCTTTGACACTGCCTTCTGTCCCAAGAAAGGCCACTTTTCCAGTGACGCCTTTTTCAAAAACGACTTTCGCTGCCTCACGAGGCATATGCAAAATCTCGATCTCAGTAGCCGCTTGCAGCTCATCAAAAAAATAATGGGCGGTGTTACAAGTCAACACAATAAAATTAGGCTTTAACAAATTTTGTTTTTCGATGTCGTCCATTAAATAAGGAACAGGGTTTTCTAACGTATTGTCTAAAATATATGCCGTCCGATCCGGGACTGTCGCATGATTGAATAAAACATAGTTCAAGTAATCTTGGTCTTTATGGGTCTGTGTCCGTCGGTTTAAAATGCGGACGAAACTTTCCGTCGCTAACGTTCCCATGCCACCTAAAATACTAAAAAAATTCTCCATCTTCTAGCCTTCTTTCGTATGGAAATACGTTTTGAATCGTTTGTTGTATAGATGGAACATTCTCTTTAATAGAATCCAACGCTTCAGCGATAAGTCTTCTTTATAAAAGACGGTCGTTCCCCAGCGATTGTCTGCTAATAATTTTTTTGCTCGTTCTTTCGCAGGATTTTCTTTTGCGTAAGTCAAGAAGATGTTTTTTGGTACCCCTAGCCATAATTTCGCCTCCGGCGCGTCAGCTTTGCCATAAACCGTTTCTGTGTAAGGTTTTTCGAAGACTAAATCTTCAGTGATAAACTTTGCCAAATTCAATCCGCTTAAGGTAATAAAGAAACTGCTTCTTCCTTGACGCAAGTTGATTTCAAATAATTTATATTGCCCGTCGCGCGCATCATATTTCAAGTCAAAATTGGCAAATCCAACATACTCGATCTCTTTTAAAAACTTACGAATCATTTGATAGATTTGATCATTTTCATCTGGAATGATCACGACATAATTCCCAACAGCGCCAGGGGTTGGGTCTTCTAGTAAAGGATGACCTAAGCCCATCACACGAACTTCGTGATTCTCATCAACATAGGCATTTAAAACCCGCATGTTGCTGTCATCACCGGGAATAAAATCTTGGACGATCATTTCATATTGATAACCCGCTTGATAAATGCGAGAAACGATTTCTTCAAATTCTATTCGATTATCAATAATAAAGGCTTTTTTGCGTCCTTCAAAATCAACTGACAGCCATGCTACACTATTTGCCGGTTTCAATGCCACAGGAAAATCAAAAGGCAACTCTCCTTTGAACGTTCCTTCCGTCAACAGTTCAGGCGTTAAAATGAAGGTCTTAGGATAAGGCAAGCCATATTCCTCGCAGACTTCGTAAAAGCTGACTTTGTTGATCAACCTTTTTAGTAAAGAATAATCGTTAGCGATAAAGGTATAATAGGGCGCCAATTCTTCTTTATGCTTCGCCAACAGTTCCGCATAACCATCGCCGCAAGGAATCAACAAATATTTCATTGCAGGATCATTGTAAGTATTTTTTCCTAACTTGATCAACGTCTCAGTGAATCCGGGATCATGGTCAAAACCTTCCACTTGATTGATTTTTACAATTTTACTAAAGCGGGTTGGTGCAAGTTCGGCGCCTGCATAGGCAACTGATTGAATACCATATGCTTCGTGGAACGCTCTGGCCATACCATAAACATTCATATCGCTTCCTAATAATATGGGAAGAAAATTTTCCTGACTCATCAAAAATCACTCTCTCTTTTGAATACGAAAAACGACCTCTCTCGTTTCGTTTGATTACAATAGCATTATAATACCACAAAGAAAAAAGCAATCAAAGTATCTATCTTTGATTGCTTTCTCCCACTTTGAACGGATAGAACTTATAGGCAGTTTATTCAATGCGAATATACGTATACCTATTGCTATTCTATCAAATAAAATTTTGATTTCAAGCCCTTATCATGAAATTTGCAGATATTTCACGCTTCCTTAAACTTTAGCGAAACCTATTGACAGACAAGTGAAAAAGTGAGTGCTTTTTCATCTGCTTAAAGGACTTTTTTCAAATAATGACCGGTGTAGCTGTCTGAAACCGCAGCAATTTCTTCTGGTGTACCAGTTGCAATGATCGTGCCACCGCCTTCGCCACCTTCTGGACCTAGGTCAATCACATGGTCCGCTGATTTGATGACATCCAAGTTGTGTTCGATCACTAAAACGGTGTTGCCAGCGTCGACAAATCGTTCCAAAACTTTCAACAAACGGGCAATATCATCCGTATGCAGACCAGTCGTCGGTTCATCTAAGATATAAAAACTCTTGCCATTGGAATTTTTGTGCAGTTCACTGGCAAGCTTCATCCGTTGCGCTTCCCCACCAGACAAAGTAGTCGCTGGTTGTCCCATAGTGACATAACCTAAACCGACATCGACGATCGTTTGCAATTTTCGATGGATTTTGGGAATATGTTGGAAAAATTCCACTGCATCTTCCACGGTCATATCTAAGATTTCCGAAATATTTTTTCCTTTGTAATGAACTTCTAACGTTTCTGAGTTATAACGTTTGCCATGACAAACCTCACAAGGTACGTAGACATCAGGTAAGAAGTGCATCTCGATCTTGATGATTCCGTCCCCTTTACATGCTTCACAGCGTCCACCTTTTACATTAAAACTAAAGCGGCCTTTTTTATAACCACGGACTTTCGCCTCATTGGTTTTAGCAAATAAATCACGAATGTCATCAAAGACACTGGTATACGTTGCCGGATTGCTTCGAGGTGTCCGACCAATCGGGCTCTGATCGATATCGATCAATTTCTCAATAGCTTCATAACCAGTAATGGTTTTAAAGCGGCCAGGTTTGTTCGAATTCCGATTGATTTTTTGCGCCAAGGCTTTTTTCAAAATTTCATTGACTAATGTTGATTTACCAGAGCCAGAGACCCCTGTAACTGCGACGAACTTTCCTAATGGAAAATCGACCGAAATGTTTTTCAAGTTATTCTCGGAGGCACCGGTCACACGAATCTTTTCACCATTGCCTTTGCGGCGTTCCGTCGGTGTTGGGATTTCTCGTTTTCCAGATAAGTATTGACCTGTTAAAGAAGACTCATTGGCAGCGACTTCATCGGGAGTGCCTGCAGCGACGATCTCGCCACCTGCATGTCCTGCACCCGGACCGACATCGATCAAGTAGTCTGCTGCCCGCATCGTGTCTTCGTCATGCTCAACGACAATCAGGGTATTCCCGAGATCACGCATTTTCCGCAATGAATCTAGCAAGCGATCATTGTCTCGTTGGTGAAGACCGATCGATGGCTCATCAAGAATGTAAAGCACCCCAGACAGATTGGAGCCGATTTGTGTTGCCAAGCGAATTCGTTGCGCTTCCCCACCAGAGAGTGTGCCTGACGCACGACTCAAGGTCAAATAGTCCAATCCGACATTTTTTAAGAAGCTTAAACGATCATCGACTTCTTTCACGATCGGACGTGCAATCATTTGCTCTTGTTCCGTTAGTTTCAATTCTTCGACAAAGTTCAAGGCATTGTTGATCGCCATCTCACTCATTTCACCAATATGCTTCCCATTGACTTGCACGCACAGCGCTTGAGGGTTCAAGCGATAGCCATGACAGGTTTTACAAGTCAACTCTGTCATGTACAAACGCATTTGATCACGGGTAAAATCAGAGTTGGTTTCATGATAACGGCGTTTGATATTTGGTAAGATCCCTTCAAAAGCGACCTCAACATCACGCACCCCACCAAAATCATTCTCATAATGGAAATGGAACATCTCCCCATTCGAACCATTCAAGATAATATCTCTGTGTTCTTCTGGCAATTCTTCAAATGGTGTGTCCATATCGATATTGAATTCTTGACAGGCTTGTTCCAGCATTTGCGGATAATATTGTGAACTGATTGGATTCCATGGCAATAGTGCGCCTTCACGCAACGTTTTGCTTTGATCGGGAATCACTAAGTCGACATCGACTTCTAGCTTCACGCCAAGACCATCACAGTCTGGACAAGCACCAAAAGGCGCGTTGAATGAAAAGAGGCGTGGTTCTAATTCTCCAACCGTAAAACCGCAATAAGGACAAGAATAATGTTCACTGAAGAGCATTTCTTTTTGGCCGATCACATCGACTACCGCATAGCCGTCCGCTAACCGTAATGCCGCTTCAAAAGAATCAAACAGGCGTGAACGTATGCCTTCCTTCACAACAATCCGGTCGATGATGATGGCAATATCGTGCTTTTTATTTTTTTCTAATTCAGGCGCTTCAGAAACATCATAGACTTCACCGTCTACGCGCATCCTTACATAGCCTTCTCTTTGGATACGTTCGAAGACTTTTTTGTGCTGCCCTTTCTTTTGATAAACGATCGGTGCCAACAATTGGATCTTGGTGCGTTCTGGTAATGCCAAAACTTCATCCACCATCTGCTCAACCGACTGACTAGTGATCTCGATGTGATCATTTGGACAAATCGGGTGACCGATTCTAGCGTAAAGAAGCCGCAGATAATCATTGATTTCAGTAACCGTCCCTACTGTTGATCGCGGGTTCTTGCTGGTGGTTTTTTGATCGATAGAAATCGCTGGACTAAGTCCATCAATGCTATCTACGTCTGGTTTATCCATTTGACCTAAAAACTGACGGGCATACGCCGATAGACTTTCTACATATCGGCGTTGTCCTTCGGCATACAACGTATCAAAAGCTAAGGAGCTTTTCCCTGAACCCGAAAGACCAGTAACAACAACGAGTTGGTCTCTGGGAATCGTCACATCGATATTTTTTAAATTATGGGCCCGTGCCCCATGGATCACGATTTTATCATTTGCCATAGTGTTTCTCCTTCTAATCAGCAGCTTTTAGCTCAAGAATAGTATCTCTTAAGGTAGCAGCCGTTTCAAAATCCAATGCTTTCGCAGCATCTTTCATCTCTTTTTCTAGCTTCAGCAACAAGGTTGCTTTTTCCTCACGACTCAGTTCTTCATAAGAAGTCGTGGTGTATTCACCGGTCTCTTCTGCCACTTTTGTGATCGCGATCAGATCGCGAATTTCTTTAATAATGGTTTTCGGTACGATCCCATGTTCTTCGTTGTAGGCTTCTTGGATACTTCGGCGTCGCGCCGTTTCATCGATCGCTCGCTGCATCGAATCAGTCATTTTATCAGCGTACATGATTACTTTTCCTTCAGAGTTTCGGGCTGCCCGTCCAATGGTTTGGACTAAGGAGCGTTCGCTGCGCAGGAAGCCTTCCTTATCGGCATCAAGAATCGCAACCAGAGAAACTTCCGGCACGTCTAACCCTTCTCGCAGTAAGTTGATTCCGACCAGTACATCAAATTCACCGAGGCGCAGGTCTCGAATGATCTCTGTTCGTTCCAATGTTTTGATGTCACTGTGCAAGTATTTGACTTTGATCCCTAATTCTTTGAAGTAATCCGTCAAATCTTCAGACATTTTTTTCGTCAAGGTCGTCACAAAGACCCGTTCATTTCGCTCGACGCGCTCATTGATTTCTCCCACGAGGTCGTCAATTTGACCCATGATCGGTCGTACTTCGATCACCGGATCTAACAGACCAGTTGGTCGAATGATTTGTTGAACGACGGTATCGGTTTGATCGTATTCATAGGGGCCAGGTGTTGCTGACACATAGACGATTTGATTGACATGTTTCTCAAATTCTTCCAAGCGTAACGGACGGTTGTCCAGTGCAGAAGGCAAACGGAAGCCATAATCCACTAACATTTGTTTTCTAGCACGGTCACCATTATACATCCCACGAACTTGGGGCATCGTTACGTGTGATTCGTCGATTACTAATAGAAAATCATCTGGGAAGAAATCCAATAACGTATAAGGCGGTTCGCCTTCTTTTCGTCCATCCATGTGGCGAGAGTAGTTTTCGATTCCTGAGGTATACCCCATTTCTCGCATCATCTCAATATCATAGTTGGTTCGCTGCTCTAAACGCTGTGCTTCCAGCAGCTTATTTTCTGCTCGCAAAACTTTCAGTCGTTCATCGAGTTCACTTTGGATTGAAGCGATCGCATGTTCCATATGGTCTTCATTGGTCACAAAGTGGGTTGCCGGAAAGATCGACACATGTTCGGTGTCACTCATGATCTCGCCCGTCAAGGCATCAACTTCACGAATCCGATCGATTTCATCGCCAAAAAACTCAATGCGCAACGCTCGCTCATCACGAGAAGCTGGGAAAATCTCCACAACATCGCCGCGCACGCGAAAACGCCCCCGTTGAAAATCGATGTCGTTTCGTTCAAATTGGATCTCGATCAATTCTTTTAATAGTTGATCCCGAGACTTTTCCATCCCTACTCGTAAAGAAACAACTTGTCTTGCATACTCGATCGGCGAACCTAAACCGAAAATACAAGAGACAGAAGCGACAACAATCACATCGTTTCTCTCTAATAAAGAACTTGTCGCCGAGTGACGGAGCTTATCGATTTCATCGTTGACACTGGAGTCTTTTTCGATGTATGTATCACTGGAAGGAACATACGCTTCTGGTTGATAGTAATCATAGTAACTGACAAAATACTCGACTGCATTATTTGGAAAGAAATCCTTAAACTCGCCATATAATTGTCCAGCCAATGTTTTATTATGGGCAATGATCAATGTCGGTTTATTGACTTCCTTGATTAGATTAGAAATCGTATAAGTCTTACCGGTCCCAGTGGCTCCCAACAAAATCTGTGCTTTTTTTCCACCGACCACCCCGTCAACCAATTGATGGATCGCTTCTGGTTGATCCCCAGCTGGTTGATATTTTGATACTAAGTCAAATTCATGGGAAGTTGTTCTTTCGATCATCTTCATTCCCCCTCGATTATTCTAAACGACAACAAAAAAAGAAAAACTCGCTGCCGCTTTTCCATAAATAAGTATATCATAGCGAACATACTTTCGCCATCATTTGCTATGAAAGTTTCATGCGATTAAGCATAACTTAACATGTTTGATTTTCTAACATCTAATGTGAGGTTTAAACGATTTTGTCATATTTTTAAAGAGAAAGACTTGTGTGTTGAAGAAAAAATCCATATAATCTATAAATACGTTATATCTAAAGGGGGAATTTTCTTGAAAAGAAAACACATGTCCTTCGCTTTAATCGCGCTGATTATCAGCATTTTTACGCTCTCAGTAAAGTCAGCAAGTGCGGAGGAAACTACGTATAAGATAGGAACAGATTTAACATTTGCTCCTTTCGAATTCCAAAATGAAAATAATGAATACGTTGGGATCGATATAGATTTATTAAATGCGATCGCAGAAGATCAAGGTTTTGCAGTTGATTTACGTCCTTTAGGTTTTGACGCCTCCATTCAAGGCGTGCAATCAAATCAGTTAGATGGCATGATCGCTGGGATGAGTATCACAGAGGAACGTAAAGAAACCTTTGATTTCTCTGATCCTTATTTCGATAGTGGGATTCAAATGGCAGTAGCTGCTGACAATGACAGTATTACTAGCTACGAGGATCTTGAAGGCGAAACGGTCGGTGCAAAGGTTGGTACCGAAAGTGCCCGCTTTCTAGAAAGCAATAAAGACCAATATGGCTACGACATCAAATTATATGATGACGCTACTGGACTATATGGCGCTGTACGCAATGGTACTGTGGCAGCCGCTTTTGATGATTATCCAGTGCTTGGCTATGCTATCAACAATGGCGAACCAATGAAGCTTGTCGGCGAACCTGAAAAAGGCGCTTCTTACGGATTTGCCGTCAGAAAAGGCCAAAATCAAGAACTCCTTGAAAAATTCAACGCTGGTTTAGCCAATATGAAAGCTTCCGGCAAATACGACGAAATCGTCAATACTTACATCACAACGTCTGATACAGATGCAGGCACTAGTGAAATGGTGAAAGTCGAACCAAAGAAAGATGTTTACCGAATTGCCAGTGACTCAGCCTTCGCTCCATTTGAATTCCAAAATGAAGACAATGAGTACGTAGGGATCGATGTTGATTTAATGAACCGGGCGGCAGAATTGCAAGGGTTCAACATCGAATTCAATTTCATCGGTTTTTCCGGAGCTTTGCAAGCGTTGGATGGTAACCAAGCAGATGGGATGATCGCTGGGATGACAATCACTGATGAGCGTCGTCAATCCTATGACTTTTCTGATTCTTACTTTGAAAGTGGTATTCAGATTGCTGTAAAAGAAGGCAATGATTCCATCAAATCCTATGAAGATTTAGATGGAAAAACCGTCGGTGCAAAAGTTGGGACAGAAAGTGCAGACTTCTTGATCGCCAACGAAGAGAAATATGGCTATTCGATCAAATATTATGATGCTGCCGATCAATTATATGCGGCTGTTAACGGCGGACAAATTGATGCCATGATGGATGATTATCCAGTGATTGGTTATGCCATCAGCCAAGGACAAAAACTAGTGACACCGATTGAAAAAGAATCTGGTGGTCAGTACGGTTTTGCGGTGAAAAAAGGCCAAAATCCTGAACTGATCCAAATGTTCAATGAAGCATTGAAAGAAATGAAACGGACTGGGGAGTACGATCAAATCATCAATAAATACATTGAAGATGGCTCTGCCACAGAAAAACGAGTGGATGAATCAACGATCACTGGTTTGATCAGCAACAACTATAACGTCTTGTTAAAAGGATTATGGAATACCCTTTTACTAGCATTGATTTCTTTTGCCTTAGCATTAGTGATCGGAATCATTTTTGGACTATTTAGTGTTGCTCCAATCAAAGCATTGCGGGTTTTTGCAGGGATCTATGTTGACATCATTCGTGGTATTCCTATGATGGTATTGGCTTTCTTCATCTTCTTCGGCCTCTCCGATGCGATTGGTATCACGATTCCGGACTTTGCTGCTGGGGTCATTACATTGACCTTAAATGCCAGTGCCTATATCGCTGAGATCGTCCGTGGTGGGATCAACGCGGTGCCAAAAGGTCAGATGGAAGCCTCTCGTAGTTTGGGGATGACCTACACTCGGACAATGCAGAAAATCATTTTACCGCAAGCGATCAAAATCATGATTCCATCTTTCGTTAACCAATTCGTTATCTCGTTGAAAGATACAACGATCATCTCGGTTATTGGAGTCGTAGAATTATTGCAAACTGGGAAAATCATCGTTGCACGAACCACACAAAGTACCTATGTCTACTTGATCATCGCGATTATTTACTTAGTCGTGATCACAGCTTTAACGAAACTTGCAAAAGTTTTAGAAAAGAAGGTGAAATAGCATGAAAGAAAAAATCTTAGTTGAAAATCTTGTAAAAAAATACGGCGACAATACCGTATTGAACAATATCAATGTTTCAATCGCTGAAGGAGAAGTCGTTTGTGTGATCGGCCCTTCAGGATCTGGGAAATCGACGTTCTTACGCTGTTTGAACCGCTTAGAAGAACCAACCAGCGGCGATATTATCGTTGACGGCGCACATCTGATGGATAAAAACACCAATATCAATGCTGTTCGTCAACATATCGGCATGGTGTTTCAGCATTTCAATCTCTTCCCTCACTTGTCGGTTTTAGAAAATATTATTTTAGCTCCAATGGATCTAAAAAATGCTTCTCGGCAAGAAGCGGAACAAAACGCGATTCGTTTATTAGAGACGGTGGGTTTGGCAGATAAAAAAGACATGTACCCGGACAATCTGTCTGGAGGACAAAAACAACGGGTGGCAATCGCTAGAGCCTTAGCAATGAATCCCGATGTGATGTTGTTCGATGAACCAACCTCCGCCCTCGATCCAGAAATGGTTGGAGATGTACTCAATGTTATGAAGGATTTGGCAAAACAAGGAATGACCATGGTAATCGTTACTCATGAGATGGGCTTTGCCAAAGAAGTAGCAAACCGTGTGATGTTTATTGATGGCGGTAATTTCTTGGAAGACGGTACACCTGAGCAAATCTTTTCCAACCCTAAGCACGATCGTACGAAAGATTTCTTAGACAAAGTATTGAATATCTAAAAAAATCCTCTGCAACAGCTCTTTTCTCGGACTGTTGCAGAGGTCTTTTTTTTTTATTGATTTTTTCGTTTGGTTTCTTCTGAAATCCGCTTTTGATTTTCACCTAAAAATACTTTTGTATCGATAGGGTTGGCTTTGTTCGCCCCTCCGACGCCAGTATCAACCATCTTTCCCCAACCCTTCAATGGCTCTTTCCCTGCTGCACGAAGCTGCGCATTTTTTAAACGTAACGCTTGTTTTTTCGCTTCTTTTTTCGCTTGATGTTTTGCTTGCCACTGCTTTAAGATGCTCATCTTCATTCCCTCCTCTCCTTGTTATGAATCCTTACATAAATTCTTAGCAACCGGTATGCTGGTTCCTGTTGATCTGGTAAGAGTATACAGGGTTCACCTTTAAAATAGCAAATTTTTATTGAGTAGTTAAATCTATTATAACATTTCCTTTTCACCATCGTAAGCTGCAGATACTAATTTTACTAAAACCATGAAAGGACATTTGAAATCAAGTAGCCAGATCAGAAGCAACATGTTACACTTATTAAACAACACTCCCTCCAAACCAAAATAGGTATACAAACATTTTTCTTTTTTATTTTATAGCAAATGACGGGGTTTTCCTAATAAAAAGCCAACATTAAAATAACAAAGGAAGGCCAAGAAAATCATTTTGGAGGAACCTATCTTATGAAAACCATCATTTTATTTTTCCCACTAATGATACTCTCCCTCTTTCTCACTGGCTGTACCTTGATTGACGAAATCATGGATGACAACACCAAAAGCAGTTTTTCACCAGAAGCAACGTCGTCTTCTCAATCTTTGTCAGCTGATTCAGAAACCAGAGCTTCTTCTTCCAGAACTGAGAACCATGCATCAGAACCCGCATCAGAAACAACTCATTCTTCTGATGACGTTGCACAAACTCAGAGCAGTACCGAAACAGTTGCCCCTCAATTTTCGTATTGTGAACAATTGCAGATCGGGCTGCCGCGACGGTGGAATCGAAAAGTCAACAAAGACTTGCTCCATCAACTGCAAATAGGAATGTCTTGCGATCAAGTTCTTGAAATCATGGGTGGCCTTCCTTCTTGGCGACTAGCAGTCGTAGGTGTGGAATCCAATGCCTGGATCAATTCCGATGGTGAAGCAATCATTGTCACTCTTATTAACCGAACCGTTTCTGATGTGGCCTGGCATGATCAGTTTTCTGAATCAGAAATTGAGTAATCCATTAAGCGATCTCACATGACTGATATTGGTAAAACGCAGGATGAAATTCAATCACCACTTTTATCAGAAGTCATCTAAAAAACTTGGGAGTTGAAGGATCAAATGAAACTGAGTCGACTTAGAAAAAAATCCGGGAGCATAGCAGAAGAAGCCTCTTGCTTTCTTTGGGTATCAGTTGTTTTTTGCTTGGCGCTGCCCTCTTCTACAGCGAAAACCAGCCGGCAGCTGCCTACGAGCAGTTTTTAGAGATCGATTACTTAACTGCTTTACTGGAAGAAAGACCTTCCCCTGAGTCCATCAGCGATCTTGGCCTCGATCTCATCAAACGTAGTGATCGGGTAAACCAAGAGCGCAGTGCCATCAACCGAAAGCGGCGCCGCGAAAATGTGATCGTCACAGAAGAGACTAGAAAAGTTTTTTTCTCCCGATCAAGGAGCAATGGTTGATGAAGTAAGAAAAGTAACCACTCGCTTACCTGATTCAGCCATTGATTTGTTATCAATGATGGTTGATAGCAGCGCTCTCGAGACAAAAAGAGTGCCTTTAGGTTCACGGGACAAACTGTCCAAAATCAGCTTTGATTTTGACTTTGATGATTCTGGTAATGAAAGATTAGCGAAAATCACATTGGTTGATGTCCCAGAATTTTTCGGTATTGATTTCTCACAATTCGAGAAAGAGGCTGATGTTGAGGAGATCAAAGAGACATTGATCGTACAGTATGGTTTAGATGCTCACATCAGGGACGTTAGCGCCATTCGGAGACTTTTCTTTGTTCATGAAGGATTTGAGTTTTACATTAGTCATACCTACAATCCGAATGGAGTCGGCATCACCGTCCAAGCGGTAGAACCATAAACGAAAAATAGTTAATCCCCCTCTCTTTGCGGGATTAACAAAAAAAGCGTCCGCGAATACAAACGCAGGCACCTTTTTTCTACTTCTATTTTGTTTAGGCAAAAACGGTCGACCAATTGTCACGTTCATCAAGAAATTCTTGCGCTAATTTTTGCGCACCTTCTAAGGTATGGTTCGCCGCCCAACCGCATTGCACTTCATTGCTGGCAGGTACATCAGTTGCTTGCAAAACATCCTTCATGGTTTTTTCTAGGACTGTCAAAATCTCTTCATAATCGTCATGATTCAAGACAGTCAGATAGAAACCGGTTTGGCATCCCATGGGTGACCAATCCACGATACAATCTGCATGATTACGAATCAACTCTGCCGTCAAATGTTCTAAAGAATGCAGACTTGCCATATCCATATGTGCTTGGTTCGGCTGCTTCAAACGAACATCATATTTGATGATGGTATCATTTGTTCCTTGTTTTTTATCGGCAACCCGTACATAAGGTGCTTTGACTTTCGTATGATCCAAATTAAAGCTTTCAACATTCATTTTCATTGTACTTCTCTCCTACTCTTTTTGTGCTTCCACAAGCCAAACATACTCATTGATTTGCTTAAAACGACTGGTAAACCCATGTTGGCGAAAATATCGTTCGATATCCGCAGTAACTGGATAGTACTCCCGTTGCAAATCAGCGGCTAGTCGCTGGTGTCCAGCTTGCCGCGCTTCATCGATTAGCTCCATTTTTCGGGCTAGGGAAAGAAACATCGTATCCCCGAAAAGCACTTTCCCGCCTTTTGGCAGCATCGCCGCATATTTGCCGATTGCCCGTTGTTTTTCGTCCTCCGTAAGATGATGAAAAACATAGGTAGAAACGATCGTATCGATTACATCCGTGATTTCAGGAAAAATCTCCATATCACCATCTACAAAAGTCACTTTAGAAAGACTGGGTTTTGACTTGGCGATCCGCCGCATCTCTGGCGATGGCTCGATTGCCAGCACGTTTTTTCCTTGATCAAGCAGAGCTTGTGTTAGATTTCCAGTGCCACTACCAAATTCTACCACAGACCGCCCTGCCTTTTCAGCAATTTCAGCTAGTAACTGTTCATATTTGAAAAAAACCGCTCGATATTCTTCATCCTTACCTGCAACTGTTTCATCGTACTCAGCTGCCCAGTCAGAAAAAATTGGAATAAACTCTCTGCCCATCACTAGCTACCTGCCTTTTCAAACGCTTGTTCTAAATCCGCCAGAAGATCCTCACTGTCTTCGATGCCAACCGACAACCGAATCAGGCCATCTTTGATCCCTGATTGCTGGCGGATTTCTTTAGGGATTGAGGCATGAGTCATCACGGTTGGCACTTCAACCAAACTTTCCACCCCACCTAAACTTTCTGCTAAAGTAAAAATCTTTAATGATTCAACAAAGCCGGCTGTTTTCGTTTCATCGTTTAGTTCAAAAGATATCATACCGCTATACCCAGACATCTGTGATTTGGCGATCTCATAACCTTCATGGTCAATCAATCCTGGATAATAAACCTTTGCGACAGCTTGATGTGCTTGTAAGTAGTGGGCAATTTTCATCGCATTGTTTTGATGTGCTTTCATCCGCAAAGCAAGTGTTTTGATGCTTCGCTGGATCAACCAGCTATCATGAGGCCCCAATACACCGCCAATAGCGTTTTGTAAAAAGGCAATTCTTTCGGCGATTAGCGGCTCTTTGGCAACCGCTAATCCAGCTACTACATCACTGTGTCCACCGAGATACTTGGTAGCACTGTGAATCACAATATCTGCGCCTAATTGTAGCGGCTTTTGAAAATATGGCGTCGCAAAGGTATTATCCACGATCGTCAAGAGATCGTGCTGGGCAGCTAGTCTCGCAACCGATTTGATATCCGTGATTTTTAACAGCGGATTCGTCGGTGTTTCCAGAAAAATCGCTTTGGTCTCCGGAAGAATTGCTGTTTCAATAGCAACTAAATCATCGGTTTTGACAAGTGAATAAGTCAACCCGCTTTTTTCTAATACTTGATGAAGCAAACGAAATGTCCCACCATAAACGTCATCTCCTAAAATGACATGATCTCCTGTCTGAAAAAGCGTGAAGATCGCATGGGTGGCTGCTAATCCAGAGGCAAAAGCAAACCCTTGAGCGCCTTCTTCAAGATCCGCAATCAATTCTTCTAAGGCAAAACGAGTTGGGTTGCCTGAACGACTGTATTCATATTGCTTTGGCTGACCAAGAGCATTTTGCCGATAGGTAGATGTTTGGTAGATTGGCACACTGACTGCACCGGTGAGTTCGTCTTCGCTGATACCGCCGTGAATTACTTTTGTATTAAAATGCATTGTTTGTTCCTCCTATGAATGGTGTGATTGCTGATTGGCCAGCATAAATCTTTTTTGATAGATAGCGGTCGCCACCATCGGGAAAGACTGTGGCGATCGAGCTTCCGGTTGGTAATTCGAGGCTTTCTTTTACTGCTGCTGCCATCACGGCTCCACTTGAACTTCCAACAAGCAGACCATAGTTTCTTGCCAAGTAACGAGTAAAGGCAAAGCCTTCGGCATCACTTATCGTATAAATGTTATCAATAAGCAAATCGTCAAAAAATTGTGGAATGAACTCAACACCGATCCCTTCAATCTCGTGGCCATAGGCAGGACCGCCGTTCAAGATTGATCCTTCCGGTTCAACAACAGCAAGACGAGTGCTTGATTTTTGCTTCTTTAAGTACGTCGCGACACCCGCAAAAGTACCACCACTGCCAGCGCCTGCAACAAAGCTGTCAATTTTTCCATGTAATTCCTGATAGATCTCAGGCCCCAATGTTGCTTGATAGGCTGCAGGATTGTTCTGATTATGAAACTGCAATGGCATAAAACTATTCGGCTGTCCTTTTGCTAATTCCTTTGCTTTTTCGATTGCCCCTTGAATGCCAGCTTCCGTTGGTGTATGAACGATAGTTGCGCCTAATGCCTCAATCAATTGCTGCTTTTCAATGCTGAATTTCTCCGGAATAACAAAAATCATTTTTAGTCCATGCTCGATCCCGGCAATAGCTAAGCCAATCCCGGTATTTCCGGCTGTCGGTTCAATTACTGTTGTCTCATGATTGATTGTACGCTCTCGAAATGCCTCATCGATCAAGTACTTTCCTAAGCGGTCCTTAATGCTGCCACCAGGATTTAAATATTCAAGTTTCGCATAGATTTTACTTCCCTTTTTTCCGCCTAAAGCTGCGGCATCAAATTCAAAGAGCGGGGTATGCCCTATCAATTCTTTTACATTTTTAACGATCATCGTTTGACTCCTTATTCAGATTTTTAGGCAAAACTTGTAAGCTTCATATACCTATTTTGGCTTGCAATCATCAGCCGTCGCCATTGAAAGCGGTAAAAAAAAGCAAACAAAAAGGGGTACTGACTATTACATCAGTACCCCAAAAAAATGTCGTTTTATCCGGATAGAAGCGAATCACTAAAAAAATCAGCGATCTGCTGCGACAAAGGAACTAATAATAGGCATGACAAATGGGTATGCTGCTTTTTGCACCATACAACAACAACAGGTAGTTTGTGTGTTGAAGTTCGTCATGTCTTGTTCCCTCCTTTAATTTGCTTGTTATCAAAATAGCACGACTCTTTTTTTTTGTCAAATATTTTTTTTAATCAACAAGTATCGATCAATGAACGATTATAAAATAACATTAAAGAGGATAATAAGCAGTCACATAGGCATCCACGGCTTTGATCGCGGCTACAACATCTTCTGCGGATACCGTGAACGGCATATTGTGAATCGTCTCCCCTTCGATGGTTGCTTGTTTACCGACTTTCATAAGCTCTGCATCGCTAACATCAGAAAGATGCATTTCAGCTAATGTCGTTGGTAATTCCAACGCCTGATACAACTCAATATATTGGTCAATTTCATCAGGATCCGCGTTTTCCAGCATCAATTGTGTAAGTGTCCCGTAAGCAACTTTCTCCCCATGAGTCAAATCATGGACGTCTCCTTCAAGGGCTGTCAAGCCATTATGGATCGCATGAGCTGCTGCCAAACCAGCACTTTCAAAGCCTAAACCACTTAACAGAGTGTTGGCTTCCACGATTTGTTCAAAAGCTTCGGTAACGACTTGTTTTTTATTTGCTTGATAGGCTTTCAGTGCATTCTCAAAAAGAATCTCTTCGCATTTTTCAGCGATTGCCATGCCGGCAATTGGTTGAATACCACCCACCATATTCTTACTATGGCTTCGGGCAACGGCGCGTGCTTCGACATAGGTTGCTAGTGCATCCGCAATACCCGCTGCAAGTAATTTGGCAGGCGCTTTCGCAATAACGGCTGTATCCACTAAGACAAGTTCAGGGTTTTTGTTGTAAAAACGATATTTTTCAAAGCGACCTTCATCTGTATAAATAACAGAAAGTGCCGAAGTTGGTGCATCAGTAGAAGCGATCGTTGGCAAAACAGCAATCGGTATGTTTAATTCATCCGCAACAGCTTTCCCAGTATCGATGGCTTTCCCGCCACCTAATGCAGCAATTACTTCAATGGATTCGCTTTTGGCTTTAGAGACGATACGATCGATTTCATTTGCAGAAGCTTCTCCACCAAAAATTTCTTTTACCGGACCTAAATCAGCCGCTTTGAGATTTTCAAATAAATCTTCCCCGGCAATTTTCCAAACTGTTTCATCGGTCAAAAGTAGCACTTTCTTTCCTAGATCTTTAATGTGAGATAAACCATCCTTCAATACTCCTTTTCCTTGAACGTATCGTGACGGACTCGCAAATATTCTTTCCATTGTATCTCCTCCTTCAATTGGTCTACTTTTATTGTGACACACTAAGCAAGCGATTTCAAAGGAAAAGAAAAAAAGATGGCCAAGAAGATTCGATTCTCGCACATACTGCACATTTATAGCCATACAAACACTCATGCCCTTATAAAACTGATGGTTTTATAAGGGCATGAATTGGATTATTTACTTGTTATTTCTTTTTCCCACCAAAAGCATCTTTCATTTTATCAAAAAACCCTTCTGGTTGTTGTTCGGTGGTTTCATGACCACTAGCTTTTGCATAAGCCCGCAATGCTTCTTTTTGTTCCTCATTTAAGTTCTTAGGTGTGATCAGCTTCACTTTGACTTGTTGATCGCCATTGCCGCCTCCCCGTAAGCGAGGTGCTCCTTTACCGCGTAAGCGGAAGTTCGTACCTGTTTGGGTCCCAGCTGGGATTTTTAACTTCACATTCCCGTGAACGGTTGGCACATTGACCTCATCTCCTAAAGCTGCTTGGACAAAATTCAACGGCAACTCGTAATAAATCTCTGAACCGTCACGATCAAAAATATCACTTTCTTCCACACGGAAAACAACGTATAGGTCCCCATAAGGACCACCATTGGTTCCAGCTTCCCCTTGGCCAGATAAACGCATTTGTTGTCCATCTTCGACACCTGCAGGCACGTTGACTTTTACATTATGTTTTTTCTTTTCATGGCCAGTACCATGACAGGTTGTACATGGTTCTTTGATTTCTTTCCCAGTTCCATGACAAACATCACAGGTTTGACGGCTCATTACACGACCAAGCGGTGTTTGACGTTCAACATTGATAGTACCTGCACCATGACATTTATGACAGGTTTCTGGTGAAGTACCTGGTTTTGCCCCGTTCCCGCCGCAGGTATGACAGGTTTCTTCACGATTGTATTGAACAGTTTTTTCCACTCCGAAAATCGCTTCTTCAAAGGAAAGATCAACCGCATATTGCAAGTCTGCTCCTTGTCGAGGTGCATTAGGATTGGCTGCTCTGCCGCCTCCGCCACCAAAAAACGATTCGAAAATGTCTTCAAATCCACCAAAACCGCCACCGGAGAATCCGCCACTGTTAAAGCCGCCGAATCCGCCGCCATAACCGCCTCCGTAGTTCGGATCGGTACCAGCATGACCATACTGGTCATAAGCAGCTCTTTTTTGGGAATCACTTAATATTTCATAGGCCTCAGAAATCTCTTTAAACTTTGCTTCTGCATCAGGTTCTTTATTGATGTCTGGATGATATTGTTTTGAAAGCTTACGATAAGCTTTTTTGATTTCGTCATCCGAAGCCCCTTTTTGTAGACCTAAGACCTCATAATAATCTCTTTTGTCTGCCATTGGCTTCCCTCCACTCTATTCTTGCGTCTCTCGTATTTTAGCATATAATTCGCTCTAGAAAAATACGTTTCGCAAATTCATAAGAAAAAGCCAAAGCGGTGACTTTGGCTTTTTCACAAACAGCGATTATTTATCGTCACCGTCTACTTCTTCAAAGTCGGCGTCAACCACATCGTCTGCGCCGCCTTGTGCAGCTTCTGGATTTTCTTGTGCTTGTTGTTGTGCTGCTTGTTCGTATAATTTAACGGTTAAGTTTTGTACGATTTCATTCAAAGCATCACGTTTCGTTTTCATTTCTTCTAAGTTGTTTGCTTCAACCGCAGCTTTCAACTCATCACGAGCTTCTTCCGCTTTTTTGACTTCGTCTGCATCCACTTTGCCTTCAAGCTCTTTCAATGTTTTATCAACAGTGAACAACAATGCATCGACGTCATTGCGTAGATCAACTTCTTCTTTACGTTGTTTGTCAGCTTCAGCGTTTGCTTCAGCATCTTTTACCATGCGTTCGATTTCTTCATCTGATAAACCTGAAGATGATTTGATCGTGATTTTTTGTTCTTTTTGTGTACCTAAATCTTTTGCAGAAACATTAACGATCCCATTTTTATCGATATCAAATGTTACTTCGATTTGAGGGATGCCACGAGGTGCTGGTGGAATATCCGTCAATTGGAATCTTCCTAATGTTTTGTTATCAGCAGCCATTGGACGTTCCCCTTGCAAGACATGGATATCAACGGCTGGTTGATTGTCTGCTGCAGTTGAGAAGACTTGTGATTTACTTGTAGGGATAGTTGTGTTACGATCGATCAGTTTTGTGAAGACAGCACCCATCGTTTCGATACCTAATGATAATGGTGTAACATCTAGTAAGACAACATCTTTCACATCCCCAGTGATCACGCCACCTTGGATCGCAGCCCCCATCGCTACCACTTCATCTGGGTTTACTGATTTGTTTGGTTCTTTATTGGTTTCTTTACGTACAGCATCAACTACTGCCGGAATACGAGTTGAACCACCAACTAAGATCACTTCGTCGATTTCTGATTGTGATAGACCAGCATCTTTCAAAGCTTGACGTACTGGAATTTTTGTACGTTCTACTAAGTCTGCTGTTAATTCATCAAATTTCGCACGAGTCAAGGTCATTTCCAAGTGCAATGGACCAGCATCGCCAGCTGTGATAAACGGTAAGCTGATTTGTGTACTTGTTACACCTGACAAGTCTTTTTTCGCTTTTTCAGCAGCATCTTTCAAACGTTGCAAAGCCATTTTGTCTTTTCCAAGATCAATGCCGTTTTCTTTTTTGAATTCTGCTACCATGTGATCGATGATTTTGTTATCAAAGTCATCCCCACCTAGGTTGTTGTCCCCAGCAGTTGATAATACGTCAAAGACGCCATCACCTAATTCAAGGATCGATACGTCGAAAGTACCGCCACCTAAGTCAAAGACCAAGATTTTTTCATCTTTATCTGTTTTATCTAACCCATAAGCTAAAGCTGCGGCAGTTGGTTCATTGACGATCCGTTCTACTTCAAGACCGGCAATTTTACCAGCATCTTTGGTTGCTTGACGTTGTGCATCGTTGAAGTATGCAGGAACAGTGATGACTGCTTTTTCAACTTTTTCCCCTAAATAGTCTTCAGCAAATCCTTTGATGTATTGAAGAACCATTGCGGAAACTTCTTGTGGTGTATACGATTTGCCTTCAACTTCTACTTTGTATCCAGCTTCACCCATATGGCGTTTAATAGAAGAAATCGTATTAGGATTTGTCACTGCTTGGCGTTTTGCAACTTCCCCTACTTGGATCTCACCATTTTTGAATGAGACAACAGAAGGTGTGGTACGGTTTCCTTCTGGATTCGTAATGATTTTTGCTTCGCCGCCTTCAAGGACAGCAACAGCTGAGTTTGTTGTTCCTAAGTCGATACCGATAATTTTACTCATAAGTAATACACTCCCTTTTTTAATTTAAACATCTACTTATAGATAGAAAGAACTATTGTGCAACGATGACCATGCTTGCACGCAAGACACGATCATGCAATTTATACCCTTTTTGCAGGACAGTAACGATTGTGTCTGCCGGTGTTTCATCAGAGGCAGATACAGTCTGCACCGCTTGATGCAAGTTCGGATCGAACATTGCACCTTCAGCAGGAATCTCTTCGATTCCCTCTTCTTTTAAGGCTTGACGCAGACTTTCAAGAACCATTTCAACGCCTTTTTTCAAATTCGCCGCTTGGTCTTGATCGACATCTGCTGCCATCGCTCGTTCCAAATTGTCGATTGCTGGCAACAGTTTTTTGCCAAGATCTTGCGAGCGGTATTTTTGTAAAAGTTCCCGCTCGTTGCGGTTACGTGAAGTGATATTTGCGATCTCTGCACGAGCACGCAGGAATTGATCTTCCAATTCATTATTCTTTTCTTGCAAAAGTTCCAATTCGCTTTTTTCCACTGTTTCTTCCTCTGGTTGAGGAGTCTGTGCTTCAGTTTCAGTTGATTCATTTGAAGATTCAGTTGTTTCTGCGGTTTCTTCAGCAGTTTTATCTAATTCTTCATCTAAACGCTCTTCTTTTTCCGTCACGTTTCAACCATCCCTTCTACGATTTGTTTCATTGCCGCTTATTCATTGGCAGCGTCTAATGCGCGATAATAATCGGCCAATTTTTTTGCTAACTCGCCTCGAAAAACTTCCATCAAACCAAACATCCGTGAATACGGCATACTTGATGGACCTAATAAAGCGATCGTTCCTTGTCCATGACCTTCGATTTCATAGCTAGCTTGGATCAGACTCATATTTTGTAACAAGTCATTGCCAAGCTCAGAGCCGATTCTGATTTGAATCGCAGAATCTCTTGGCGCCAGCAGCTGTGTCAGCTGATCTGCATTTTTCATAAATGAATACATCGATTTGAACTGACTAACATCTTGCGTCGGTTCAAAATCCAGAAGATTCATTCGCCCGCCGACGAAGATTTTTTCTTCAAAAATGTGGCTCAGCATTGTATCAAAGAGATCAACGATTCCGTCAGTCGTTTGAAAATACTTATGCAGAATCATAGGAATCTCTGTTCTTAAACGATGGTAGACCGTCATTAGAGGCTCACCGATCAATTTGTCGTTGATGATCCTTACCATTTTTTCCAAATCTTCGCTGCTCATCGATTCAGGAAGAGTAAAGACTTGATTTTCGACATTCCCTTTATCCGTCACGATGATCGCGATGATCTGTCGT
The DNA here is from genome assembly GCF_050498765.1 of Enterococcus sp. DIV1096b. Lineage (NCBI taxonomy): Bacteria > Bacillati > Bacillota > Bacilli > Lactobacillales > Enterococcaceae > Enterococcus > Enterococcus sp. DIV1096b. The sequence goes on from NZ_JBMHEK010000001.1 coordinate 1,938,857, forward strand.
GCATTCAATGGGACGATTCGAAAACCGGTCAATTTCCTTTCCTTCATATCTGGCCCGAGAGACAACGCTGTATAGCTAGTCAAGTTGGACAAGATCGTGGCAGACTGCTGGATGATTTCATTGATTTCATGAAAATCTTTTCCAAAAGAATGACGAATGGTTTGAATTTCGTTTTGGTCAACTTCCGATGGCTTCAATAAGTGATCAACGTAATAGCGATACCCTTTTATTGACGGCACACGCCCTGAAGATGAATGTGTCTTTAACAGAAGTCCAGCTTCTTCCAGCGCCTTCATCTCATTACGAATGGTGGCAGAGCTAGCTTCAACCCCATCTTCCATCAATCGCTTCGAGCCCGTGGGCTGACCAGTATTCGTATAATTTTGGATGATGAGGTGTAAAATCATTTGTTGTCTAGGTGTCAACATTTTATCCACTCCTCCGTTAGCACTCATTCCTATTAAGTGCTAACACGATTATAAATATACCATATTTGCTAGGAATGTCAAGTATTTGCATCACTTTTTTAGCACTCTTTCTAAGAGAGTGCTAAAAAAGAAATCAAAAAAAGAAGCAGCACGAAATGGCTACTTCTCTTACTCGTTCTTTCTTATTTTTCTCCATCCAAGAGAAATGCTTCAAACACTTCGTTGCCAATAAACATCCCAGCTTTCGTTAAAAAGACACGGTCACCTTGACTAGCCAACCAGCCTTTTTGAATCAACTGTTCGCTCGTTGAACCATAGATTTCCTGAAAAGACTTCCCGAATTTTTCTGCAAACTGTATTTTTGAAATGCCGACCTTTTTACGAAGGCCTAAAAACAGTTCCTCTTCCATTTGATTGCTGGTTGTCAATTCTTCGATTTCGTGGATTGGCAACTGATTTTCCTGTAATGGTTTCAAATAATGCTGGATTGGACCTTTGTTCTTGTAGCGAGTCTGTCCAAGATACCCGCTGGCGCCTGCCCCAAAGCCAAAATAATGTTCATTGTTCCAATACACTAGATTATGCAAGGACTCATACCCTGGTCGTGCAAAATTACTGATTTCATATTGGTTCAATCCAGCTTTTGTCATCGCGGCGATCGCCTCATCAAACATCTGCGTTTCAGCTTCTTGAGAAGGCAGCGCCATTCTTCCTTGGCGAACCCAGTTCATAAACATGGTTTTGTTTTCTAAAATCAAAGAATACATCGCATAGTGAGGCAACCCGAGATCAATCGCTCGCGTCAGTGTATCACGAAAGCTTTCTATGCTTTGTCCCGGAAGTGCATAAATCAAATCGATCGTCACATTCTGAAAATCATGTTTGTCCAGCAGCTGAATGGTTGAATAAACATCTTCAGCGGTATGCTTGCGGCCAATTTTTTTAAGCAAGCGATTATCAAAGGTTTGGACCCCCATCGACAGGCGATTGACTTGATGATTTTTCAAAACCAGCATTTTTTCTTCACTCAAATCACCAGGATTTGCTTCCACGGTAAACTCTTTGGTTGTGTGGGTCGGCAGCAATTCATGCACACCTGAAAGCAATCGATCCAGCTGGTTCGCCGAAAGCGACGTTGGCGTCCCGCCGCCGATATAAATCGTTTCCGCCTCATTGATAGGCTGACGCAAGAGGGTCAGCTCAATTTCTTTTAGTAACGCTTCGATGTACTCATCCACTGGCTGCCCTTCTAAAAACACTTTGTTGAAGTCACAGTAATAGCAGATATGTTCACAGAAAGGAATGTGAATGTAAGCTGAGACCTTGCTATTACTGAGTTTATCTATTTCTCTCACATTTCATTATCCTTTCAAATCATAGAATCCGTGCCAAATCCGTGCCACTTTTTCAGATAACCATGGATTAGTTTAGACAATTATTTTTCTGTCTTACCCGAAAAGTCCCATGATGTAATTGTGTTTAATACTTTCTCTTGTGCTGCTTTTGTGACTTGATTATAAATTTGCAAAGTTGTTTTCGCTTCTGAATGACCGACTCGTTCCATGACCGCTTTAATCGGTAATCCTGATTCTGCTAAAAGAGAAATATGCGCATAACGATAGGTATGGGTCGTCACGTGCTTGTCAAAATCTGGATATCTCTGCTCTAAAATGTCCCGAACGGAAGTAATTGGTTTTGAATTGTTGCCATGACCATTCATAAACTCATTGAATGAATGGTACACAACAGGTGTGCCATTTTGTGTTTGAAAGAGATAATCCGTTTCTTGAAATTTCTTAGATATAGGAATCTTTTGTTTATAAGGTTTGCCATTATCACTTCTAATATAGTTCCGAACAGCTTCTCCTTCTTTTCGATTCGCCATTTCTTCTTTCCGTCTTTGATTCATTCTCACTCGGTTTTGGATAATTTCAATTGAACGTTCATCTAAATCAATTTTTCTCGTTGAAGCAGCGGTCTTGGTACCATTCAGTTTATAGTTCTCAACCGAATAGCCACCAGTTATTAGCCCTTCTGTAATCGCTAATTTTTTCTTTGAAAGATTCACCTTTTTGATTGTTAAAGCACTGACTTCACTAATTCTCAACCCAGAATTTTCATTTCAGCTTTTTGTGGATCAAAATTAAGAAGATCATTCCGATAACCATAGTAAGTAATTTGTTTAAAAAGAGAACGAACTTTTTCCAGTGTCGCTTTTTCTAAGTAACGTTTACTTCGTTTCCCCTTATAACTTAGAATATCTGCCTAAATCTCTTCAACCAACATTGGCTTTAGTACTTTCAATGACAAATCTCTAGGAAAAAAAGGATAAATATATTTTTCCAGCAAATTACTTTGACTATTGACCGTTGTTTCTCTTACTGTAGGTGCCCAAATTTTTATCCAGACATCCACTAAATCTTTAAAGGTTTCAACCACCTTCATAATTACTAATGGTTTTTCAAACAATTCTTTCTCAATTTCATCTCTCAGATAACGTAAGGCTTGACGTTCGCTTTTAAGTCCTTTCTTTTTCCATCCAACCGTTTTCCGTTTAAATTTCTCTGTTACAGGATCCTTATAGCGTTGACACGTCCGTTTGTACCCATCACTATCAACTGTTGTGAAATAACCCTTAAGATACTCTTTTTGCTTTTCCATCAACTTGTTTCATCTCCCTTATTCTAAAGTACATAGAACAATCGGGCAAATAGTTAAGGAAACCGTGGACAACATTTCATAGATAGTATTGAAAATAAATGAAAGAGCTACATTTATCTCTAACTTTATTCACATTCGATTGTACCACATTAATAACCTTTTTCATGCGCTTTCCACTTCAAAAATAGTAAAAAACCTTCTATATTAACCCAAACCAATTTGTGAGTAGTATTGGTCACATACTGTTGAAAATCAGAATGTTTTCTCATTTCAACTAACCATTTATTTAACGTATTGCGATTTAAAACCCTCAAACCTTTTCATCAACCCATCTTTATTTACCCATATTACTTCGTCATCCAAATAAGACCCTTTTATTTTAGGTAGTTTTTCTTCCATTTATATATCTCCCAATCTGACTTTTTATTAACCAACACTGAACGCCTCCGTCTACTAACAGTAGATGAAGAATCTGACTAATTACGTCAGATTCTTCACTATCCTATCTATTCTCAAAATCTTTTAGCAATTTCATAAATCACTTGAATTATCAAACTATTTCCAACTTGCTTATAGAGTTGTAATTGGATGTCTTTTGCTTAAATTTGCAATCATAATGACTTAAACCTTCGGAAATAATCTCTTTTGCTATATCTAAGCTAAGATATTTAGCTGCTAAAAATGCCCAGTCTGGAAAAGTCTGTAATCGCCAACATTCGAGTGGAGTCAAATTTCTAATATTTGAATTTGACTGTAAACTATTATTTAATAAGATTTTTGGATCTTTCTTAAGTAAGATTTTAGGTCCTTGTCCACCACCTTGTTTTGTTAGTAAAGTAGGTGAGATTCCGTCTGGATTATATATTCTACCAGATTGTTGGTGTTTACTAGGAAAATGTCCAGCCACTAAAATTCCATATCTATTTTTCCCTGATCTCATATGGAACTCATTAACATATTGAACTTCATCCTCTACAAAAATCATCCCTGTTTTATTTTCTTTTTGCTTATAACCAAATTGTTCATCTTCTCGTCTGAAATGAAAAATTGACTTGGTACTTGCTCCTCTAAGATGCCGCACAATGTAAATCCGCTCTCTGTCTTGGGCAATATAATCTTTGCTGTTATGCAACTGCCATTCCACATCATCCCCCAAGTCATCCATTGTTTGTAGCATGATTTCAAAGGTGTTCCCTTCATCATGACTAAGCAATCCTCTGACGTTTTCAAGAAAAAGATATTTAAGTCGGAGAATGGTTGCACATCGTATGATTTCAAAAAAGAGTATACCTCTTGTATCTTCAAACCCCCTTCGTTTTCCAGCAACAGAGAAAGCTTGGCATGGAAAACCTCCAGTAATAACATCGACTTCTCCGATTTTTTGAATTTCTTCATTTGAGACTTTTGTAACATCATGATATTCTATCTCCCCATTCGTCTGATAAATCGCTTTATAGCTCGCTCTGGCAAATTTATCTAGCTCACAAAAACCAGCACAGGGATGACCTGCCATCTCCATTCCAAAGCGAAAGCCACCAATTCCAGAAAATAAATCTAAAAACGTTAAACTTTGACTTCCTATATCGCTCACCTTCTTTCTATATTTAATCATTGTTAATAACAAGAACAGTTCATTAAAAGACACAAAAAAGAGAAATTATTCGGTTGAATTAATTTCTCTTTTTTGGTTTTACCTTATTTCAAATCTAATAATTGCCTTATACAAAGAAATCAGACATTCTTGATAGCAATCTTCATCGAAAGAACCTGATCTAAATGATGCATTAATTAGTAATGGCTGAAACTTTTTTACGATTTCTTCAAAAGCTTTGTCATCACCAGCTTTAGCTGACAGTAGTAACTTTTTGAGAGATACCATAAAGTCTCCTTTCATTATGATTTTTAAATATCTATCACTTCTTTCGATCGTACTCACATCTAATTTTTTTATAAGCTCGATGCTTCAAATTAGTCACACCTTGTCGAGTAATACCCCAGGGTTTCCTTATCTCTTTATCTGTTTTACCCATTAAAAATTTTTCCAAAAGAAAAACTTGCTCTCTTTCTTTTAACTTGGTAATGGCAATAATGAACTTTTCATCATCTAAAACAATCGGATGTCCAAAGATTAGGGCAGTTGAAAAAATTACTTCCTTTGACTCTATACCTAATGAATATTCTTGAAAATTATCAAGAAGAAGTTCATATTCTCGATGATGATACTTCTTCTTATAATAATTGGTTGCAGTATCATGAATAACTTTTTTTATATACTTCGCAAATTGAGCTTCAATCTTTTCATGTTCAAAATTCATTGTATGCTTCCTCCTAATGAAATCATTCAAAAGGAGAAACTTACAATCGATTATTTGATGACTACTTCAATCGATATTGCCAATACCCTCTGCAAGCTTTTTCTACATTTATATTGGAATCACGATGGACTCTAGGCAAGATATTGCTTACAAAATTACTATATGTCAAGTTATAGTTATATCGCTCTAATATAAACTGAAATATTTGTCTTGTTTGAACAGGTTGTCCAGCTTCTTTCAAAAAAGATGCTATTTTCAGAGCTATATCTTGATAACTCACAGTGCTTAAATTTTTTTCTTTTTTAGATAATACGTACTTTTGATGCTCTATATCCATTGACCAATCATTCTTTTTCCGACAGTTATTTTTAAAATGACTACTAGATGGTTTGTCTTTAAATGCTTCTAATTTTTGTTTTAAATCATAATACTTATTGGTACTCTCTCTCCTTTCCTCAATTAGTATCTTCATTTGTTCATAAATAGCTTCTTTCTCATAAAATATACCCATTGTGCTTCTCCCTTCATAAGGTAGAAACAAAATATGATTGATAAATGACACAAATTTTTTTATTTAAGTATTATTAGTTAAAAATCTCAAACCTACAAATTACATTTATTTATGCAGGAATATTTTTGAGATCAACACGCATAAGAAAACAGACAAGAATATCGTCCCAAGAAAGCACATGATTATTCCGGTACTCATAAAACGGCACCATATTCTTATCTGTTTCAATACTGTTATAAATCGGGTATTGATAGATCAGTTCTCCATCTAAGTCATCTACATGAGACAACCGCAAGACAATCGTTTCAGATTTTCGTAATCTCTCTAACTCTGAAGGACTAAGTAAATCGATACGTTCTGACGTTTCTCGCTCAGATACTTTTAAACTGAATGGGTCCTGACGACTTCGGTCTTTAGAATAATTGGTTCGCTTACCCAATCGCTCTGAAACATATTTATTCGTATCCAAAGAGCCCGAACGAATATAGACTAAATTCCCAGTATTTCCAACAATCGTTATCTTGATGGATTCTGAATAAAGGGATGTCAATTGTTCTAAATCTTGTAAAACGAGATGAAAGAAGAACCCTTGTCCCAATCCAGAAGTCCATTTATTCGTTAAATTTTGAATGGCTACCCCTAGGTTTCCAGCTTCTTGAATAATGAAATGAACGTCACGATACGTTCTGGAAGGTGTTTCTAAGGTACAGCGTTTTTCATTCACCTGATAAGCTTGTTCTAAATAAAGCATTCCTAAAGCATTGTTACTCTTTTCCGTCTGACTCATCACAATAAAACAAGCGACAGGACGTTCACCAAAACCCAATTCTTCAAAGTCAAAGCCATCATCTGTAGCAGACATTTTAGCAATGGCTTCATTAAGAAACATTTCCATATCTCCATCAAAATGAGTAATCACATTTCCCATTATTAACTCTGCTGGAGCACTTGCCAGAATCGCATAATAATATTTTTTCGCTGGATGATTTCGTGGTAATTCCAAAAGAACACATCCAAAGTCGATTTACCGTCATACTTCTTAAGTAATTTGGCTCGTTCTAATGGATTCTCTGTAAGCGAATGAATGTACTCAGGATTATTTTCATTAATTCGAATACTCTGCATTTCATTGACAATATTGTAAATAACATAGGGATTGAACTTAATAGGCTCATTGTTCCGAACATATTGATTGGCAATTGCCAATCCTGTAGACATAAACAAATTCCGGCAATCTTTTACCCAAAATTCTCCATTACTGCCACCTTGCCCTTCTGTTCCTTGAAAAAAAGTATAAGCGCTTCGTTTGAGCTCATTTTCTGCTTCCGTGAGAAATCGGGTACTCTCAGGCTTGTTCTCAACCTTCAATGACACATATTTCATGTAATAGTTAAACACAACAGCCAAAGGATTATACGGATCAGAGTAGTATTGGCGAACAGTATTACAGATACGAATGAGATAGCCACGTTTTCTTAATGTGTCATACCACATTTGAGGCTCATCACCCTTGGTTGCCGTCATCACAAAAGAAGGGCGGTCCTCTATCCGTTCTGCACGAGAAAGAATATCAATAAATGGATTGATAAAATAGACATCTTTCCCACCACGAGTTAAGTCTAAAACAATGGAATTGGATGGCTCTTGGCCCACTAAATAGAAGAATTTTTTGTCTTAGCCTCTGGTATATGAAGCTCTTCATACAAGGAAATCACTGGTTTCCCCTGAAAGGTGAACCGCTGCTTTCGCTTTCGTGCTTGGTTCATTAATTCTTCCAATGAACCAGTTGTTAGCTCTTTTGTAGAAAGTTTTATTTTTTCGTTTTGGAATTGCTCCTCTTCAAAAATAGCCTGTTCCTTATGTTGATACGATTCTATTGTTTCTTGTTCTCTTATTGCTTCTACGCCATAAGGAACCCGACTAATTGGAAATCCCGGCTTTCCTGAATAATAATCTTGTCCATCACAGAAGGGATTTACAGGCACCGCATAATATTGCGCTAGTAAATTTGTGACTGATTCCCACTCTAATGTTCCTTGGACCAAATGATCTTCTAATGGCGTAAAACTAGCTCGTACTTTATAGGTCATATACAAAGCAAATACCCCATAGACAGAAAAAAGTATCAGATACGTTCCTAGTACTTTTATAAGAAGTCAAAAATTGAAAAGTGAATGAATCCCGACAGTTATCTTTTCAGCATTTAATAGTAGTCCATACTCTTTTAAAAAAGAAAACAGCGATACAAAGTAATTACACATACAAAAGAACAAAAGAAAGCAACATGAGTGAAGAAGGATCAATAATTTTGGATTCACTAATAGCCGAAAGGGTGACTGATATGCCTGTTGGTAGTTCTTTCTCTTTTTCGGGTCGGCATTCCTTTTTTGAAAAGCCATTATGAAGATTCCCCTTTGTCTATTCGAATCAATTGCTCAAGCACCAATTCTCCCTGCTTTGTAGCCAAAGTAATCTCACTAACTGTAGCATTTGGATCGCTGTACACTTTCTTGAGTTTTTTCAGAATTACCGGTACAGGGCGGAAACTAAATACCGTGTACCATGCAGGTTGTTTCTGAGATAATTTTTTGATCACAAAATACAAAGCAAGTTTTGACATCCCTTACTCAGCTCCTTTATTTTGTTCCCTCACAATAGTCAAATATTGTTCAAGCTGTTCTGTTTCTCCTTTCGATCGAATGATTTCTTCCAAAATCATCATTTCAATTTGTTCTCTTTTTTCCGGAAAAGATTCAACCGCTGAAAGATATTGCTTTTGTTCAAGAAATTGTAAATAAGCAGTTTGGTTAAAAGGAATGCCACCTTCTTTTTCTAACAGCGAATAGCCACTAAAGCCAACACCAATAACAATCATCACAGTGACAAAACAAAACATTAGCTTCGATTGAAAATCAGTGTTAGTGGACTTTCGATATTTCTGACTTCTAAAATTCCCTTCACTCTTTGACGTTGGCTTCACGATTTCTTTTCAACCTGTAGCGCTTGTTTGATTTTAGTTTCAATTTGCTTGGGTTGTTTTCGTTTTAGTTTTTTCTGTTTTTGATAGCTTTTCAACTCTGAAAAAATATCGTCTGAAATCGTCTGATCATTTTCAGTTTTTTTTGAAGTTCCCTCGATAAAATGACGTACCCTCTTCATACAACTCAAATTTTACATATTCCCCATCCTCCATGTTTTGACTGATTTCATGAAACTCTGAATAAGAAAGTTGATCGGATAATTCGTAAGCATCAAAGAAGGCAAGTTTTGATTCAATTATTTCCACTTTTATCATTCGCTTTGCCTCCCTTACTGTTAATTGGTCCCTACATTTCCCCAAATCAAGTCTCATAAAAAACTTGCATTTAGGATCACCGCTGAGCCTAAAATAGCACTAAAAATCAATTTCTTTCCCCAACGACCTAACTCAACGCCAAAAAATTGAGTAATCCCAAATAGACAAATACAGATGAACAAAGCAGAATTTCCAATGATTTTTACTAACTGTTCCGTCCCTGTTTCAGCAAGTTTTGCGGAAGATTGGATATCCGCAAAAGCTTCAATACCGCCTGAAAAAGAAGCAAGTAAGACAAGCCCGATACAAGCGATGACACTCAAAAAACGAAATGATTGTTTATTTTTGATTGGTTGGTAATAAAGGCAGATTTACATTGTCATATCTGTTAGCTTCTCTTTAATTTTTTTTCATTTTATGCATTACCTCCAGAAAATTTAGTTGGGTTTCCTTCCACTCGATTAGCCTCTTTTTCCAATACATGGTTCATCATTTCTTCACTTTCAGAAATGATAGTTTTATGTACCTCATAAAGATGTTCTTCATAGTCTTTGCTTAAAATACGCATAATGAGAAGGGCTTTTGGTTTCGCTGCATCTCGTTCTTTTTTGAACTCTTTTTCATGAACAGACCTCCTTACTTCTGTTGTTGGTAAATCTTCACACCCATATAAATACATGATCCTGCAATAAGCACGATTACACCAATACCAATGGTTAAGACTGAATTCATTTGTTGTCCCCCTTTCATTCAATAAAAGGAGCTCCCAATGTTGGAGGCTCCTTCTTCTTAGTAGTAGCTACTATTTATTTTTCTTGCTTTTTCTCAAGTAAATAAACGCTGCTGCACCAGCAAGTAGGATCATACATCTTAATACAGTCATTGTAGTATTCATGCTTTCCCCTGTCTGCGGCAATGTTTCCTTTGTTTTGATTGGTTCTTTCTCCTTTACTGGTTCTTTTGGAATCAGCTCATTGGTCATTTCACATTTGACAATTTCACCATGCTCTTTTATTTCAAAAGCCACAGGGTTTTCATCTAATTGATAGCCAGCTGGTGCATCAAATTCTTGAAAATAATACTTGCCAGTTGGTAATTGTTCAAATGTAAATGTCCCTTGTCCATCTGTGCGCCCTTCTACCACTACTTTTTTATCTTTATCCAAAATACGGATGCCTGTATCTGGCAACGTTTGACCTGTTGAAACATCTTTTTTAGTTAACTCAGCATCACCTTTCACCAAGTGATTTTTTACTTCCAAAAGAATGGTCTCCTCTTCCTGAGTATCTTCTAGCGTTTGAATCGTAGAACCTAATAGCTCATCTTCAATCGAGAAAATCTCAACACCTTCTTTTGTAGAAGCAACTGTATTCACATCCGAAGAAAGTACATACTTATACTTATCAGAAGACGTTTTTTGTTCTTTTAAGAAAAATGTTCCTACGGGAATATTTTCAAAAATGGCTAGAGACTGTTCACTAACCGTTACAGTCTGAAGAACTGGTTTTTCTTCATCCTCCAACGTAAAGACAGCCCCTTCAGCATTTCCAGTAAACGTAAATTCATACCCATTCAGCTCTTTCAAAGTAGCTTCCTCATTTACTTTTTTCAGAACAAAACGATTTAGATGGAGTTTATTTAAAATCGGGGAAGATTCTTCATTTTCATTTGGCTCACCATAAATTTGAATAGTTTTTTCCTGTTCATGATCGCTTGCTTTAAATTCAAATTCATAATAGGTTTTATCTAAATCATGTGTTTCTCCTGCATCCAGCTCTTTTACATAATACTGACCTTCTGGCAATTGTAGCTGTTCAAAGCTGAATGAACCCTCTTGAATGGTAACAAAACCTAAAAGTGCATCACTCGCTAATTTTGTACCATTAGCTAATGAAAATTCCTGATTCGTAAATAACCAGAATATTTTTTCATTTGCAGGAGTTGCCTCTATCACTGGTTCATTTTCTACCTATTCCTGAATAATTTCTTCATTTTTAAAGATTTCAAGATTCACCTTTTGAAACTCATTTTTTGCTTCAACTGATTGGGAGACAAGTTCAACTTCTTGCCCACCATACGTGAACGCAATAGGAATGGGTGTCTTATTCAAAATGAAACCATTTGGCGCAGTCTTTTCCACTGCTTCATATTCACCAAGATACAGTCGTGGCATATCAATCACTCCACCTTTATCATTTGTCTTAACTGTTGCGATAACAGAGCTAGCTTTGACATGAACATAGTCACCGACTTTTATGTCTTCTACTACACGAATATCAAAAGTCACATTCGCTAGGGGACCATAATCGAAAACCATTTGATACAACGGACCATATTCTGATTCCTGTTCCTTAATAGAAACAGCTTTCTGACCAGTCTTTTTCAGCTTCAACAAGCCTTGTTGGGCTTTGTTTTTAATGGTTACTTCAAGCGTTTTATTTGGTTCTACTGTCACTTCTTTAACTTCACCACGATTAACATAGCCATTACTTGCCTGTACTTCTGAAATTTTTACTTTCGTACCGGCTTTTAAATCGTTTAGATTAGCTAATCCATTCTTATCTTTTGTTAGTTCTTTCGTTTGTCCATTATATTCTACCTTCATTTTAGTGTTAGGCACTGCTTCTCCAGTATCTTCAGCAACTTTTTTGATCTGAACATTTCCATTCAAATTAACTTTAACGTTTACATTCATCTCTCCAGCATTGCTCAAACGAAATTTAACCACTTTTTGTTCACCTGGTTTATAGTAAACGAAAATCTGTCCAATTTTTTCAGCCGAAGCAATTCCATATTTGAGTTTTCCTGTTTCTTTTGAATCTGCCGTAGCGGTTAGTTTCAATTGATTACCACTTTTTTCTACTTTGAGATTGGCTGAGTTTTCTAGTAAGTGTTTATAGTTATCCAATACATTGGCGGAATCGGTCAATGTGACAGATTCTCCTACATCCAACTCAATTGTCTGATCTTGGAAACTTGGCTTCGTGCTATGACGATCGACTTTACTTAAAATCTCCGCTTTCTGATGCTCATAATTAGGAATTTGGGTAGAAATCAGCGTATCACCATATTCTTGCCAAATAATGTGTTGGGTAACTCCATAATTTTCAGCAGTTGGATTCAGTTGATACCCCTAATAAGCAATTAGAGACAAGCGCTCTTTTTCCGCAGAGGTCATCTCAGAAGGAGTAAATCCTGATCCACCATTGATTATCACACTGTGCTCAATACAAAAAACGGGTTCCTCATCTGCTTTAATCATATAAATTCCTTCGTCCGTCCAATGTAGCCCATTCTCTGCCTTGATATACCATGTAGAAACATAGTCAGCTACCTTCGTATAATTAACTGTAGCAGCTTCACTTGTCATTGGAGCAACAAAAAAAGCAGCCAACATTGTCAAAAAACTGAGCAACGCGACTGCTTGGTTATTTTTCTTATCCATCTCTTCTCTCCATTCTTCAAATTTTTCACTCCCTTTTCTTTGTTGGTGCTCGAATCAACGTTTCATCTTCCACCACCATTCTTATAGAACACTCATAGCAACATCACATTGATTATCGGTTGCTTGAGTCGCAAGCAGCATAGGATTTTCACCTCTCCCCTTTTTATGGCGAGCTTCACAGAAGTATCATTATCCTTCTCGTCCTTCATTGCGTTAAGCTGACTAGACCTAACTTCTCTTAATAAAGAATTCGCTCAGCAAAATGCGTCATGGCGCTTATTTAAAGATCGCTCCAAAAAAGAAATGTGTGACCGATAACTTGTATTCAATTTTCAAAGAACAACTGTTTCTGACTATTAAGAACAGCTGATACTTTGAAAAGGACACAGAACCATAAAAAAACATACTAAAATTATTGAATAATATAGCACTCAACAATCTTAGTATGTTTTATATAATAGGTTGTTTCTCCAATTGTAATCACTTACTTTAGGTCTAAAAAAGCTGAACCAAATCTAGCAAAAAATTCTTTTTCATTAATTTTTTTCAAATAAAGTTTGTCAAGATTGAATTTCTTTAAATGCTCAAAAGTAATTATATCTTCAGTTGATAAATGAGTTAGCCTTAGAAAATATGATCTCATATCAAAATTTTTCCAAACTAACCTATTTTGCACGCCTGATTTAACTTCTGCCAATATTTGAATTCCATTTAGAAATATGTAAAATTCATCATTCAATGGAAAAAAAGTATCAAATCTCTTTCCAGGACTATCCTCTATACAATTTTCATGTCCTCTAAAATTGGCATTTATTCCTCGCAAATGAGTTTTCTTATCATAGGAATACATGATATCTATACAGAAATCATCAAGTAAGCTAGGATCAAAACTACTAGTTAATCGATTTGTTTTCATAGCAACAGAATCACTAGGAGAATAATCTACTATCTCAGACACATGGCTCGCTCCTTCAGCCATATATATGAGTAAATTCACATTGCTATCTAAACAATTAATTGAATTTTCTAATTGTTCTTCAAAAATAAAATCAGGTATCTGATTACATTGAGTTAATATCTCTTTATTTAAAAGAAAACCGTTTTCAGAAAAATTTGAAGATCCTATAAAAGTTGATACGTTATTATCAGCATCAAAAAATTGATAACATTTCATATGATTGACAGGAAATGTATACTGATAATAAATTGTCAAAATACCTTCAAAGCTTTTAGCTAACCTTTTAAATTCTTCATGGTATCTTACATTTAAGCCGTTTGGTGTCATACCTAAATATAAGATAATTTCTTCAATATTTGTTAAATCTGAAAGAACCATCTCAAGAAAAAAGGGAGATGCATAACCTGATAATATATGAATCTTTTTAGCCTTACGACCAAATTTTAACATGATATCTTCGTATAAATTTTTATAGAAAGGCCCATCCACTACGTTACTCCTCCAACTTCCTTAAGTAGCATATGTACATACTGCTTAGATCCATTTTTTGTAAAATTAGGAATTGTTGTTTCATTCCATGCAGTGTGCAATTTCATAATTTTTCTAAATAATTCTGATCTGCCAGTATTTATTTCAATTTTACCAAATTGATACATTAATTCTCTAGTAAACTCAAGATTATAACCTTGACTTGTTCGTTCAATAAGTTGAACGATTGTATCAGTTGAATTATTTTGTAAAGCCTCATACGTTTGCTCAAGATTGCCCTGATAAGATAAATGTACATACCAAAAAAGAGATTTTAAATATAGGCGGGTATCTTTGGGAATTCCTAAAAACCTTTCTTCTTTTTTCCCAAATCTCTCCTCAATAATTTTTGGAAATAGTATTATTCCCATATATCTCCACATTGCATCATTCGCAGCCGCACGCATCGAAATATTATAATCGTTAATTAAAGCTTCGTAAAATAGCAACCCAAAATTCAAATCAAAATTATAAGATTGTTTGCTTTTTCCCTCTTCTTCCAAAATAAAATCTACTTCAGCAACAATCCCTTCTATCTTTTTGACAAATGATCCATAATCTGAAGGATATCCAGAAAAAGTACCTTCAAAATATTTTTTCAAATAGTTTTTCCCTTGTTCCTTAGTTAAGTGTATATTCTCAAAATCCATCCAATTACCTTCCCACTTGCCAGACTAATCAATCAACTTCTTCTCTAATTGTTTTTGAAGTTGATTTCTGAGTTCTAAAAAGTTACAATTTTCTGCATAAGCTTCCTCGATTTCAAATGTTTCAACCCAATACTTCACCATACTTACAATACTATCCTTTGAAAAAGTTGCTTCGTCCTCAATAGATATCTCTTTATCTTTCAAAACTTCATACATAATTATAGAAATAGAATCAATAAGTATATTCCCCATCAATGCTCTTGAAACTTTTTTTGCTCCACCAATAACTTGTTCAAAAAGTTCATGCTCTTTATTTAATAGAATTTGTACCGTTTCAGAATTGAATGGTTCCCAAGCGCTGTCTACAAAATATGTTTGTAATTGCCAAAGAGGTCCATTTTTATCTGAAATTTCATATATCGGAAAAATTGATTCAATTGAATCAACATCAAACTCTATAGAAGGAAGTTCATCTTTTGATATAATCATTCCTTCATTATCAGCCTGAGTAGGGGAATCTCTATCAACCTTATCTATATACATTAATAGCTGAAAATTTACTATTCCCCGTAATGTATTCTTTCTAAATCTTTTTTCAAAACATATTTGAATCTCTTTATCATCCATAGAAAATTCTTTAAGTGAGATAAACTCTTGAAATTTAGAACTTCTTGAAAAAATTTGTACCCCCACTCCAACTTTCCCTAATTTTCCAGCTACTTTACTATCACCAAAAAAAACTTCTGTTCTCATAATACTGCAGTTAAATCTTACAATTAGATCAAAGTCTTTTGGATTCCAACCACTTCTTTTTTCATCGGCATGAAACCTATCTCCATTTTTTTTAACTATTATTTCTTTTAAAAGAGGTCCATCGTAATAATAGAAGTTAGGTTCAGATATTTCAAATTCAGCACTTTCAAGATCTCTCTGCATAATTTTATTATATAAATATATTTGAGCCATCTGATTCCTCTCCAGTTCAACTAGTAATAGCTCTAAATGATAAGTCAAAGGTAAACTTTTCATCCATAGCTTTGATATACAGATCTCCATTTAACAGTATCTCTTTATCAGAAAGGTTTTTAAATCTTATTGAATATTGGTTTTCTTTAATTTCACAAAAATCTTTTATTGTGCTTTCATCCTCTGATTTCTCATCATAAATTACGTTTTCAATACATAACGGATATTTGATAGTTCCACCAAACTCATTAGTCCATTTTTCAAAATCTAATTTTCCAGATTGAGTGACTACTTCAAGAGATAATATTCCTTCCTCGTCAACTTTTTGAATAAGTTCAAATCTTACTTGAATTAATCCTTTTACTAATAATTTAGTTTCTTTAATACAAAATTTCCCAAAGTTATTTTTTTTGCGTACTCCATTATTTTTTCTGGTTGATTTATTTTTTATAGTAGTATTAGGTAACAATATAGCTCCATATTTTCTGGCTAAAGACATAGAAATGCTATTATTCTCAGATTTCTTATGGCTATCAAATGATGTACATAAAATTGTTGAGACTCGCTCTCTGATACGTTTTACAATAGTATATCCATCCAAGTCAATCCAACTTGAATGATCACTTAACTCAGTTGCTCTTAAATATGATTCAATATTTTCATAAGAAGTAAAATAGTCATCATGCATTCTTTGATCAGAGTTAGGAACAAAAAGTGCGAACATATAATTATCTTCCCCTAAGTCGAGATCTTTCTTTAGCCAAGAATTAATATCTGCAGAGTAGTTGAGAATCATTCCAGGTTTTCTAGTGTAGGCAATAATAGAGTGCCCGTATTCTCTTGATTTACTAGTTTTCCCACTACCAATAAATTTTAAAGGACTTGGTAAATTGTTTGGTGCATACATTTCTAATTGTTTACTGCTTACTATTTTGTATGCAAGATATCCAACAGGAATTTTCATGTTAGGTGTTATCGATCGGAAATTTGAGACTTCTTTTACCACTATTCCTTGTTCGTCATCTCCTATTTTTCGAGATGCTGCTTCATAAAGAGAACGAAAATTAGCAAATGTTGGTGCGAACTCAATTGGAGAAATACGCTGTCCATTTACTTGAATTGTAAGGTAAGGTAATCCATTGATTTGGGGATAATCCCGATTACTAATTCTAGGATTATACCAACGTTGAACCGCCATTTCTATTTTTTCAATATAACTGTTTTCCCAGTAGCCTTCCGTCTTCTTACTACAATCACTTTTTATATATGGAATAATTATTGATGTTCCAGTTTGACCATCTTCAAATCTTGTTAACCCAAATACTGAAAGAAAAGAAGCAATTTCACTCGGATCACTTATTGGAAGTAAATTTCCTTCTTTATCTAAGTCACTGCCCCACCAAGCTATCCCTCTTTCACTCTCTCTTAATAATCTAGTTGATTCATCATTTTGATTCTCAATTAATGAAACAAGTAACCGTTCTTCCCCAGAGTGGATTTTGGTATAGTAAATAACTATGCCAATTCCTAATTTAAAATAGATTGTTTTCCCCAATCCCCAACTTCCACCAGCATGCTGACTAGTCTGCTGTTTCCCAATGTTAAAGATCAACTTATGAAAATTACTTTTATCTAGTTCTTCCTTATCTCCGACTACTGCTCCATCTAGGCCAGTCGTATTAATATCTGTTATAGAGATAAAATCAGATTTACTTTTTGGGACCGTGTCTTCTAACTTTTCCAAATAATTACCTAAGCTTATTCCGTTGAAACTTCCATGCTTAATTTGAACCTCTACTGGAGACTCGGGGCTTAAATAAGCATCTAAACTATTTTGGATTGACTCACGTACAAATAAATCAATAATGGGCATACTGTTATTTTGTAACGATCTTAAAATAGCATCTCCATCCTGAGCCATGCTTTGTATATCTCGATTTGGAATTTTTATTTTCAAAAAAGTCACCACCTAAAATCCTACTATTCTAGTCTAATTTCTGTTGAAGATAGTTCGCACGGTTAACTTTTTCAGTAAATCCTGGAATAAGAACATCAAATGCTAAAATATCTTCTTCAACATCCATTGCCTTTCTTGAAGTACTTTCTTCATTTTTAGGCTTAGAATTTTTATCAATTCTATACAAAACTAATAATGGCTTTCTATCATATCCATATTTTTGACGAACTCCTAAAACATTTTTTAATGAATTAGCACTTTTTTCTTTCTCACTTAGATCTACATCTAAATCTAAAACAAGATCACCAACAGTTCTCAATACTTTAATATATACAGTATCTTCATAAGGATTATTTTTCATTTGAGACCTCGAAACACACCCTGGATCATATCCATGTATATTCCAGCTTTTTCTTGAAGAATCTTCATATCTAGGAATTTCTCCTTTTGAAACAAGAAGAATGTTCCAACTATCTAATTTATTTTCTGAAGTATTTTCTTCTATCCACTCTATTAATGAGGTCATGGTACCTTTTTGGAGATTTTGTTGTTTTTCTGATAGTCTATAACCATTAAAGAAATCAATAATTAGTTGAGTGTCAACATTTTCAAATAATAAATTATTATCTTTAAACCTAGGTGACTGCCCAATCTTATTTAATAGTTCTATACCTACGTTAAGATTGTGCTCTAAACAAGATTTATCTCTCAGGAAACTTAACGTTTGAACGTCAAAACCTCGAAAATCCATTCCTCCTTCAATAGCATTTTGTGACTTATTAAAGGAGGTCACCATAAGTCTTTTATAGTCTGGGCTATTCATAATTCTAGGTGCGTACTCCGAAGGACTAAATCCTTTTTCAGCATAACTTTCAATTTCATCCTTCAAATCTTCATTGATTTGTGTCATAGATTCAAATTTAAATTGCGTTTCTTTATCAATCCACACTCTAGGATATAATTCGTAGTTCGGTCTATAGCCAAACCAACGTCCCATCTGCATTAAAGAATCACCTAGCTTCGTTGGTCGTAAAAAATAGGTTGACACCAAACCTTCAATTGTCAATCCTCGAGACAAAGTATTTCCCCCAATAACAATAAATGATTTATTTTTCATACCAGAAATTTCTTTATCATCTTTATCAGGGTAAATCAATCTTGCAGACTCATCATATTTCTTTGAACTATTATCTTCCACTACGTGTATACCTTTTTTATAAATCGGTTTTTTATCGTCTCCCAATTTTATGTGAGTAATAAATTCATCTTTCTTAAGACCTTTAAGATAGTCTAACCCCTCTTTAACTTCACTCCAACTAGGATAGTCACAGATGTCTTCGTTTGAATAATCAGGCATAGCATTATTAAAATCCTTTTTATCAAATGACCTTATTTCTTCATAAAACAACTCGTTAAGTTCATTAATTCTTTCATCATAATTATCATAAAAATCAGAAAGAATTTCCTGTACAATATTAATCATTAGTTTATGGCTAGCAGTTTTTGCTCCTGTATGAATTAACATTGACAAAGGATCATCGTATTTTCTAAATCTAAGAGCCGCAACGCTAATCAAAAACCAGTATATTGCAGTTTTTAAATTAGTAAAATTTTCACATATTTCATTTTTTCCAGTCAAATAAGAAAATACACTACTCACTTCTTCATCCGTAACTGAACGAACCATTCTTAGGGACGGATTTTGAGCAGGGACTTGCAAACCAAAATATTGAACTGGTCCCATATAATCAGTTGAAGAATTCAATGCAACAATAAAATCTCTTGGATAAAGGGAATCAATTCCACTTTCATTAAGAACGGGTGCATATGGCGTGGCAGTATATGCAATATAATTTACAGCTTTAAATTTAGATGAATTAGCTATTTCTCTTATCAATCTATTAATTGTAGTTGGGTCTATTTCTTCTGTAATATCATTTGTATTTATACTTGCTTGGTCTGCTTCATCATCAATTAGAACTATTTTCATCTGTTTAGCCTTATTCTCGTTGCTATTCAACCAAGCAATCAAATTTTTTAAATTAGATTTATTTTTCAAACATACATTTAATAATCGTACTTTTGAGTTACGAGACAAATCTATGTTATCCAAGTTATATTCCGCTTCGATAGCTCCATTTCTAAATTTCGGTTTCTCTATTGCTTTAAAATTTAAAGCCATGGAACCATCCGTCGTCAAATCCTTTATTATTCGATCTTTTGTTTGCGCTCGTAAACTATCTATCAATCCGCTAAGAACAATAAAAACATTCCAACCATTATCAGCAGCCAAAGAAATTAGACCTGCCATATTAGCTGTTTTTCCAGATTGTACGTCCCCAATAACCAATCCTTTGATAGACTCTTTAGTTCCACGCCCCATGTCAGTAAGTCTTTGTACTACACCGTAAGAAGAATATTGAATTTCACTTATAGCCTTTTCCTTAAAGCCCTTTTTCAATAAATTACTCTTATATATTTGCCAAGTAGAACTACTTACAGTAGGAACTGTTGATTGGTTAAGAATATTTTCCCCCATAAATTTTTCACTGTACTCTTTATTTTCTTCTCTATAAATTGTTACAAATTCTTCCCAAGTCTTAAGAGTAAACTCGTTTTCAGGTAATGCTTGCGTGTCTAATAACATATTGAGATAAATATCTTTAGGATAATTAAAACCTTCAAGTTTTAATAGCATTTGATAGTTTTTACCACTATCTAGTTGTCTTTGAATAAAGTTTTTTAACCCATCATATTTACTATCGACATAATTCATTTAGTTTCCCCTCATCTCTTTATCAATTTTAATAATTAACTCAAATATACTTTCCAATATAGGAACAACAATAGAATTGCCTGCCATTCTATACAGATGCGAATCACTAAAGAAAACATCATGTTCTTTATTAAATGTTTTCAATCTTTCGAATTTCTGTTCGGGAAATCCCATTAATAAAAAACATTCACGAGGGGTAAGATACCGCATTGTGTCATTACCATTAATTCCATCATATAAGATCACACCAGCATTAGGATTTCTATCCTGTTTTGTACTAATAGTGTTAACAATATTGTGATTTATCTTCCCATCTATAACAATTTTATTATTTTCAAGAAAGATTTTTTCACGACTTTGAGTAAAGTTAGGTGTGACAGCAACTTGTTCTTCTAAGTATTTTTTATCTAATCTCAGGTAATTCTTCAATTCACTTACTTTTTCAACAGTTCGGGGTCTCCAATCAGAAATTTGTTGAAAAAAAGTTTCTTCACAAAGAACACTTAACATGAATGCTCGTTTTCTTTGTTGGGGTATTCCAAAGTCTAAAGCATCTAGTTCCCATGGCTCATAATTTTTGTACCCTAAAGATTCTAGCTCTCTCTTCCATGCTTCAAAATTGCCTTGATGCTTTTTTGCAAGCACTTGCGTAACATTTTCCATAACTAAAAATTTCGGGAGTTGGTTCCTATTCATTTTAGATAGAATCTCTCCAACTTCCCATAATAAACTAGACCTTGATCCACTATCTTTCTCAATTCCCTTGTTATCTTTGTTATACCAAAAACTTCCAATTGATAAGTCTTGACAAGGAAATGAATATGTAAAAATATCAATATTTTGAGGAAATTTTCTGATATCAACATTGCAGATATCCGTCAAGTTTTTTGTATTTTTTATGCTGTGTATAATAAAGTTCAATTTATCGATGGGCAGAGCTTTTATTGCCCGAATAGTTGACTTTTCTTTACCTGTTGTACTCAAGGTAAGATTATGATCTTTAATCCATGAAATAGCATCTGCCTTATCAGAAAAATAGTTAGGAGTTTTAGAATCGTGATGGATTACTTGGTAGGCCATCATGGCATTAATATCCCACTCCATTGTGTTAGCAATTTCAAAATCAAAAATAAATTTCTCTTGTAAATTTTCCAAAGCTTGCCTTTGGGCACCAATACCTGAAAAACTTTCAATTACAGTATACTTTCTCATTAATAAATCCACCTTTATAAAGCTATATAGCGAAATTTAGTATCTTTCAAAAAATCATTACATACAACATTCAACTACATTAGTATAACAGATTAACACCAAGTAATTATACAATTAGAAGAAAAAATGAATACCAACTCTACTACCTTAAATATTGAAATTTAGTTCAATTGACATCTCCGTAAACATCTCATAAAAGTCAATTAAATAGAATTCAATTATTTTCTACCACCAAGAATAGCCAGATTTCTTCAATACTTTTGATTCAGAGCTTTCCTCATGTTTTCGTTTTCCAAAATACTCATCACTTGATGCAACAGTTGGATCATACCAATCTGCTTTTTGCTTTGCCCATTGAATCCATGTTGCTGTTTCATCATCTAACTCACCAGATTTCTCCAGAGCTGAAACATAAGCTCGAATTTTACACGAAGTTTCATAGTCTTCAGCTTTGTTTACTAAGGCTTCTGTATTTGCCACTTCTAAATTATAACGTTCTCTCTGTTCTTCCTTTTTCTGACGTTCAATTTCTCTTTGGCGAGCTTCTTCTTCACGCTTTTCTCGTTCTTGTCGAAGCACATCAGAAACTTCATATAAAGCTAGTACAATATCCCCTAGCTTCTCCTCAACAACATAAGCTTTGCAATCTCTAAACGTTTTTCTACCATGAATCATAAAACTAATTCTTCCATTAAATAGATAATCATATTTGTTAATTTTTGGTTTTGATATATAGGAATTGCTATTATGCCTATCTTCATATTTCAGGAGTTCCAAATTTTCTTTTTCTGTAGGAGTATGAGGAATTTTTTCTTTAACTTCTGTGACAGAAATATGTACTGTCTCCTGATTCACCTTAATTTTTAAATCATCTGTAAGTTTACAGTCTAAAGGTTCCAGTGCCTTTATCAATGCATCAAAAATCCGACAAACTCTTGGCAGAGATTCTTCTGAAACAGTATCTGCAAAAAAAGGTGGATCTGATAAATTTCTTTTTCCCCAGCCTTTTGCTTCACTCTTCTTTAACTCCTTTTGCCATTTTGATACTTTTTTTCTATGAGCAATGATTTTTGAATGCATACGAGAGTCTTCATGAGGTAAAATTATTTGATCTGCTATCGCCAAAACTAGTGTTCGATTCTCATCATCTAAAAATTTTAGGATTCCATCTTCTTCTTGTCTTAATTTGATGGTCTCAGAACGTAGTCCTGTTTTTTGCTCTCGGTAATTTCCTTTTGGTAAAGGCATTTTTTTCACTGTTTTTCTAGCTCGTACTCGTGACCAATATCCTGCTGGGGGAGTGGGTACATTTAGAGCCTTACATATCTTATGAATGGCACTATCTGACACTGAATAAATTTTTGCAATTTTTGTAATCGGCTGCTTCCATACTTCTTCATAAAGATTTGACCTTTTATAAATATTATATGTTTTTCCACAGTATTCCATTGTTTCATGTTTTTGAAGTTTCAATTCCTGAATTTTCAGAAGCATTTGTCCACTCTTCATTAGTAGATGTAATTTTTAGAGAAGACTTTTTTCGAGACTTCACACCAGGGGTAGTTTTATAAATTGATACACTTTCTTCTGGATCACCTGTCAGTTCAAGAACTGAAACACTTTTTCCACTAGATAGCTTCATCCAGTAACCTGAAGGTGGAACAGGGATTTCAGCTATTTTTAGTTGCCTAATCATATGTCCATATGGAATATCATATTTTTTTGCAACCCCAGCAATAGATATTTCCCATATTTCATCATATAGTTCTTTTCGAGTTTTAATTAAAGCCGGCTGTTCAGGCATCCATTTTTCCTCCTTCTCTAAATAAATAATATTACGGTTGCTTACTTCACTTTCTATTTCAGTAACATCCAAATTAGTTTTTTCTTTTGCGAAAACTCCATTAATAACGACTTGCTGCTTTTCACTAGCATATTCAACTTCACTAATACTATGAGTCGTTCCCATGAGGAGAGCTTGAAATTCTTTCATACCTCCTATTCGTCGTTTTCGCTTAATAGAAAAACCAAATCTCGTTTCATTTCTTCAAATTGACTAACAATAGTGTTAATACTATTCTCGATATTTTCTATTTGAATTTCATTAATTTTTCCATGATTATAGGCAATTAGTCTCTCTGGAACAATTGAATAGCTCCAATTAGAGCGATAACTTTCTTCATTACGAATAGCAAACCCTATAGGCAATAAGTTATTTCGCATTCCAAAGGTCAACATGTTAGTTGAAATTCCTAAATAGTCCGCAGCTATTTTGATTGTCACTTTGGACATATTTCTAATTTCATCATCAGTGTATTTAGTCATGTGATTCACCTCCAAAAGATAACGCTTTCTATTTTCAATTTGAATTTTAAACACCCTAAATAATAATTTATTTTGAAAATCGACGTCTCTTATTTACTTTCATTAATTCTGAACAACTTTTGGCTCATTATCTAAAACTTTTCTCTATTCTGAAAAAAATTCACTAGTATACTCGCTCAATATATCATCTGAGCCAATATAAGGAGCTGTCACTATATCTACATCACTTTCTCCTATATATGTTAAGTAGAAATCATTTTGAGTATCAGGACTATCAGATAAATTGTCATTAGAAATACCTAGCTCTTCTGCAAAAATGCTAAGTAATCTATTATCGTTATGATTAAGTATAGAATGTAATAGAGACTTTGTTGAATCACTAACTTTAATGAAAGCAATATCTGATTGATTAATATTTCTGTCTTTAGTCATATAAGTATTTTTAGAGAAATTTGAAGAACCTACCAAATAGAAAACTGTTTCATCATTACATTTTACAAGAATTTCCTTAGAATGATCTGGATTTCCAGTGCCATAACTACAAGAACTACTAATATATAAACTAATCGCTTTAAGTGTAGGTTGTCTACTATAGCCAGAATACTGATTATGTAACAAAATCGAAGTATTAGATAAATCAACACTATCAAATACTTTTTTTACTAATTCAGTAGCTGTATTAAGTTTTTTTGACCAACATCCCCCTCTAATATTAATTTCAAAAGAATCTACTTTATTATAATTTATTAAACTTTTCAAAATTATATTTAGATATCCAGCTAAATATTCATTTCCTAATTTTGATTTTCTCAGATATTGAATAATAAAAGAATTTTTAGTCATAGTTAACCCCTTGATATAGTATTGGGTATTTTTGCATTAAAAATTTCTAATCCCAGTATTCATGATACAGTTCAACATATTGTTTAAATACAACTAGTTTTATTTAATAAAATTATATCATAACAGTGTGTATGCAATACATAATATCTATAAATATCTGACTAAGAAAATCTAAATATTTTTTTGAAACTCACTCCTCTCTGATTTTAATAGTTAACTATTCCTCTTCTATTCTCAATTGTAATAATACGATTCACTTATCCAAAAAAATCCGTGCCACATTTCCGTGCCACTTTGAGAAAATCATGCACAATTATAGACCATCTACATTGATTCAAGTCTCCAAATTTTTAGAGAAATATTCTAACTACAAAAAAGAGAAACACTGATTTATCAACGTTTCTCTTTCATTATCTATGAAATTTGGGCAACTCTTCTATTCTTCTGAAAGGCTAAAAGACGTGCAGTCACAGTAGTAGCATATGTGTTCACAGAAAGGTATATGTATATACGCAGAAATATTTTGCGCGCTTTTTGTAGATGGATCGTTTATTGTTTGACCTTCAGGCATTCCTAAGTAATTCTCCTCTACCTTCTTTTTTGCTCCCACCGCTGAGAGCACCGGCACTCATTGTAGCATAGTTCTTAGAATTCTCCTATCACTTGGACTATTTTTAAGCAAGAAAAAACACCACTTCCAAGAAGTGATGTCTTCAAATATTCATAGAAAAAATAAAGAGCACTACTCTTATTAAGTACGGTAAAATACCGCTTTTGTTCTTATCCCGCCCAGAAAAAAATCTGTTTGTTACAAGAACTAACACTTCCCCCAAACTGTTAGCGCCACAATAGATAAGCTGTTGTTGACGGCTTACTTAACAAGAGCAGGACTCTTATTCATGAAAGACAATTGCTTGTCTTATCTGACTTAAGTATACCTTTTTAAAAAAATTAAGTCCTATCATCTTTTTCACCAGTCTATGAAAACGATGAGAATCTTCACCTTGGTAACAGTTATAAAATGTGCAGCAAAATATCGATCAGATAGCGGATCAACCGATACGCAATAAATAAGAAGAAAATATTTCCCAGCAAGAATTGAAAGACATTGCCAATCGATCCCTTAAAGGAGCGAAAACTGAAATAACGCGACCAACTATTGAACCCGTTTTGGCGGTTTCGTTTCAAACGATACGCTTCATCATACTTCATCTCCAAGAGGTCATAATAAAAAATCATCAAGGGTTGTTGCACAAAGAAAACTTTTTTATAGCCTGCCATCAACGTGTACTGCTTATTATTGGAAGGAAAGTTGCGATTGCCGTTTTTCTTCACGCGCATCGTTGTTCCATCATTCATTTGGAACGCATAATGATCCTCAAATTCTGTCAGTTGATGAATTTGCGGCACCTGATTTTCTTCTTCGAAAGCAAGTACGACCTCACTCGCTCGCTGATAAAGTGAAACCAACCACGCCATTATGCCTAGCAATATAACTAGCAAAATGATATTTAAAAGCAAACTTTCTTGTAACAAAAGTAAATAACCTAAGATAATCAAAATCGCCACACCAAGGGCAATCATTCTTCTACGGAAATAACTGCGATACATCAATTCAAAAGAGCGCCGATAATAGGCAAAATCTTCTTTAACAAAATCCATTTTTTCCACATCTTTCTGTGTTTAGGTTGCTGATAATGTATCAAAGATCCTTTTGAAAGTCAATTTCCCTCAAAAGTTTCAGCGTCTGATTTGTTCCAAACAAGAAAACGTTTTATAATGGAAGATGTAACAAAAAAAAGCGATGAAAGTAGGTTGAGATACGTGATATTACAAGAAACATTTACCTTGCAGAACAAACTGGCAATTCCTAAGATTGGCCTTGGAACCTGGCAATCTTCTCCAGAAGATGCTTACAACGCAACAAAATTTGCCATTCAAAATGGTTATCGACATGTCGATACAGCGGCAGCTTACAAAAACGAAGAAGCGGTTGGGAAAGCTGTGCGCGATTCAGGCGTTGCCCGCGATGAAATTTTTGTTACCACGAAAGTACCTGCTGAGTTAAAGACCTACCAAGAAGCGGTTGATAGCATTGATGCCTCTCTAAAAAAACTTGACTTAGGGTATATCGATTTGATTTTGATCCATGCCCCTCGTCCTTGGAAAATCATGGGAAACAATCCAGAAAACAAAGATTTTTATCTTGAAAACATCGATGTTTGGAAAGCATTAGAAGAAGCCTACTTAAGTGGAAAAGTAAAATCGATTGGTGTTTCCAACTTCGATCAAAAAGATTTGCAAAATATTTTTGACCATTGCGATGTGAAACCGATGGTCAACCAGTTTATTTACCATATTGGCCGCACAAATGAAGAACTATTGACATTTTGCAAAGCGCACGAAATTTTAGTGGAAGGCTATTCACCAATCGCTACTGGTCGTTTACTCGATAACGATGCAGTGAAGACGATTGCTGAAGCCTATGGAAAATCTATTCCACAACTTTCAATTCGTTACTTGCTACAAAAAGACATTCTGCCATTGCCAAAATCCGTTCATGAAGAATACATTGCTGACAATGCCAAAGTTGACTTTGAAATTTCTGAAGAAGACATGAAGAAATTGGATGAGTTGCAAGCTTAAGAATACTTGCGTTTAATTGAAAAAAGCAGTCCGATCAAGTCCAGTAAATGCTGGTCATGGATCGGGCTGCTTATTTTCTTCTACAACTCTGTTTAGAAAAACAACCGTTTCTTAGTCTGTTAAAACTGAATTCTTCTTATGTTAGTTGTTCAAAGGTACCCCACACTTTTACTTCTTGTTCTTCTACCATTGTTCTGCCTTTTGCTAGAACCGTTTCTACTGCTAATGAGTCTTTGTTCAGCAAGCAAATATCAGCATCCATCCCTGCTGCAAGACGTCCCTTTTGATCAAGCTTCAATACTTTCGCTGGATTGGAAGTGATTGCTCGAATGGCGATCTCCAATGGAATCTGCTCTTTTTGGACTGCTTCTTTAATGCCTACCATCAGCGCTCGCGAACTGCCGACACCCAGACCTATGAATTGATTGTTTTCATCAAAGTACGGGAGGCTGCCTTGCCCATCAGAGGTCATGGTAAATTGATCCAGGCCGATCCCTTCTGCTAACAAACGTTTCAATCCTTTACTGAAGCGAACCTCATCGTCTTCTTTTTCCCAGAAATCAGGATCTTCACTCGCCGTAAAATCAATCGTTCCACCCATTTTTGCAAAAGCAATACTTGCTTCGAAAAGCTCGCTGGTCCGATTGGCATGTGTCGGTAAAAATTGGCTGATTGGAATCTCTGTCTCTTCGATGGTTCGTAAAAGCAGCTCATATTTTTTCTTTCCTCCACCTAAGTGGACGTTTACGATACCTGCTTTTCCAGAAAGCATCCCACCAACACGAGCATCCGCAACCGCGCGGGTAAATTCTTCGAAACTTGGTTGTGAAGAACGATGGTCAGAAACGGCAATTTCACCGATACCAATAATTTTATCGATAGTCAAAAAATCTTGGATGATGGAATCCGTGACGGGCGCCAAAGGCAATCGATACGAACCGTCATAAAGATAAGTCGTGATGCCTTCCGCCTCTAGTCCACGCGCCTTACTGATCAAGGCAGTCATATCTCTGCCTACTCCGTCAGTACCTAAACAGCCAACCACTGTCGTTACTCCTGCAGAGGTTAATTGACTCAATTTCACTTCTGGTGTCCGGTTTTGAAAGCCGCCTTCCCCGCCACCTCCTAAGATATGAAAGTGGCAGTCAATAAAGCCGGGCACAGCGAGTAACCCTGTGCCATCGATTTCTTCAAGAGGAACACCTGAGAATCCTCCTTCAATCGAATCTTGAATAGCAATGATCTTGTCTTCATTTAATAAAATATCTTTTTTTCCTAAATAGTCAGGAGCGTAAACCTCTGCTTGTCGTATCACCTTCATAAGTGCTTCCTCCTTGTGGCTGATTACTTCTTATTGCAAGCCGATTGCGACCGCAATAAAGATAAAAATCGTTCCTAATACAAATAAGAAACCTTGCATTTTGATCTGGAATTTCGCCCATTTCACCCATTCGATTCTTGCGACACCTAAGACACCGATCAGACTTGCCGATACTGGAGTGAAGGCATCCATAAAGCCCGAGCCTAATTGATAAGCCAAGACAGCGATCTGTCTAGAGACACCTAAAAGATCGGCTAATGGCGCCATGATCGGCATGGTTAATGCAGCTTGACCTGAATTTGAAGTCACGATCAAATTGAAGAAGCTTTGGAAAATGTACATGAACCAGGCACCAATAAAAGCTGGAACATTGCTTAACAATCCGCCGATGCTGTGCAAAATCGTATTCAACGCTGACGGCACATTGGCATCAGAACCGCCGAGAACCAGAAGAATCCCTTTGGCCATCCCTACAACGATTGCAGTTCCTGCCAATTCTGAGGCACCAGATTGAAAGGCACTCGCCACATCATTCAAGCCCATATTTTCTAATTTGAAAAGAACCGCTATGATTCCTGCCCCTAAGCCCATAACAAAGAATTGAGAAGCAATCTCGGGAATATAGTAGCCTTTCTGCGTCACACCCCATACGATCCAGATCAAAACCGCCAGCATTTCAACCAAGATCAATTTATGACCTAATAAAAATGGTTTTTGCTCACTGGAGGTTTTTTCAAGATGATTTCTAAAATACGCATCCGATTGATACGTTAGTGATTTCTCAGGATTCTTGCGAATTCTTTCGGCATAGATCATGAGGTACCCTGCGGATAGTGCGGTAACCACGACCCACATGATGATTCGGAACGTTGCGCCTGAAAGAACGGGAATACCTGCGATCCCTTGAGCTACTGCCACACTAAACGGACTCATCCACGAGGTGGCATTTCCAATCTGGGAGGCGACATAGGTGACGGTGACCGCCACGATCGAATCATACCCCAATGCGATCACGAAAGGCACCATGACCATCGAAAACGGAATGACTTCTTCTGCCATCCCAAAGGTAGCGCCCCCAAATGAAAAAGCAAAGAACAACAGCGGCAATGCCAAGCGTTCTAATCCACGAGTTTTGCTGATAAATGCAAAGATCCCCGCATCAATCGCTCCGGTTTGCATGATAATACCAAACGCACCACCGACCACTAGGATCAGTGCTGCGATCCCAATTGCTGAGCCGTATTTATCACCAGAAACCAATCCTTCAAAAACAAAATTTAAGAAGCCGAAACCGTTAAAGTCATCAGTTCCCCAAACCTTGGCTGTTTTGTGCAGTTTTTCAGAAGTATCATAAATTTTTTCGCCGTAAAGACTGTAAAGCGTGTCATCGGTCAGTCCCACCTCATCTAATTGACTCTGGGACAACTCTTTAGGTCCTTCAGCTAGAACAGCTGCTAAAGCCTCAGGATCGACATCTAATTCTTCCAACTCTTGTGGATCGTCTTCCAATTGATTCAACTGTTGATAGACGTATTCGTTATCTAACGGGTAGGCATAACGAAACGAATCTTGCATCAAGACCGTTCTGGTACTTATTTCCCCATTTGCATCGGTATACTCGATTTCTTGTGTACTGAATTTTCCAGCGGGAACTAAGAAAGTCAGCAACCACGCCAACAATACGACCCCAAAGATGATGACATACGTATGAGGCGTTTTCATTCTAGTTAAATCTTTCTTTTCTTTCCCCTTTTTCGCTTTTTTTCCAATTGTCACTTTTTCTCTCCCTTTCCCTTTGCAGCATTCTGCATAAATTATCATTTTTGCCTATTTTTTAGTATATCGAAAAAACGTTTTTTCCTCATGGGGAAAGCATTAGAATTCAAATAAACTACGTTATAAAAAGAAAGAAAAAGAAAAAGTGAAAAGAAGCCAGAAACGCTTCTTTTCACTACGAATGCTTAGTTTTCTTCAGAAAGCCCATCAAAATAAGTTTCAGTGTCTCGTTCATCTTGCTTTAATTGTTCGATCAACGCTTGTGCGCCATTGAAAGCGACTTGATCACGTAAGAAATGATGCCAGCGGATCGCCACGGTTTCACCATAGATATCTTGGTGAAAATCGAGAATATAGATTTCAACTGTTAACTGGCGCCCCTGACCAAACGTATCATTGTGACCAATCGATCCCATCGATGGATACCACTTGTCACCGACTTTGATTTCCGTCACATAGACGCCTTCTTTTGGCAACCGAACGGTGCTCTTTACTTTGATATTCGCGGTTGGAAACCCAAGTTCTCGTCCTCTAGCATCACCGTGAACGACGGTTCCTTCAAATTCATAAATATACCCTAACAAGCGATTGACTTGTGCCATATCGCCATTTTGTAGGGCAGAGCGAATGCGTGTGGAGCTAACCTTTTCTTCATCAAACGATTCTTGCGCGACAGTCACAACTTCAAAACGATTTTCTGCATATGTTGGTAACAGCGCCATGTTGGCTATCTCTTTCTTGCCGTAGGTATAGTCGAATCCAGCAACAACAACTTTTGCATGCAGACCGATCATGTATTCATCCACAAACACTTGTGGTGCCAGATTTGCAAAAGCAGAAGTAAACTCAATGATATAAAGAATATCTACTCCAAGCTTTTCCATATGCGCTTCCTTTTGAGCCAAGCTGGTCAGGTATTGCATTTTTTCAGGATCGACTTTTTGGAAAACGATCGAGGGATGTTGATTAAAGGTCATTAATGCCAATTTTAACCCTTTTTCTTCTGCGATCTTTCGTCCTGTTTCAATGACTTTCTGATGACCTAGATGTACGCCATCGAAAAAGCCTAACACTAAGACGATCTCCTCATCAGGAATCGTTTCGTGATCATAAGGGTGTCTCATTTCAATGATTTCCATGTTCATTCTCCTATTTCTGTACGGATGACTTTTACCGGTTTCATCATATCTTGGTATTTGTCATGAGCTTTATAGATACTGATCAATTGTTCTCGATAAAAAATCGCCACTAATTCCTCTGGGCGCTCTTGTAATCCAAACACGCTGAAAGGCAAGCGCATGCCATTTTTTACTTTCTGCCAGAGGTCCGCATCGATCGTCACTTGAACAAACTCCGATACCCCATATTCCACCGGTAGCAGTAGTTCCGAAACACGTTGTTCATCGACTGCCTTTTGCACCTCTGCAATCGTGTAAGATTGTTCTTTAGAAAAACCACCGCTTTTTAAGCGAGTCAAATCAGACATATGCGCGGGTACACCCAGCAATTTTCCTGTGTCGACCGCTAACGTGCGAACATAAGTCCCTTTTCCACAAGAAACTTCAAAACGCCAGCTTTGCGTATTGTCCTCATGAAAAACCGGCTCTGAAATTCGTTTGAAGGAATAAATTTCTGCTTTGCGCTGTGGTCGCTCGACAGTTTCATTGTTGCGAGCATATTCGTAAAGTCGTTTGCCATTGACTTTGACCGCCGAATA
Source organism: Enterococcus sp. DIV1096b (assembly GCF_050498765.1). Taxonomy (NCBI): domain Bacteria; kingdom Bacillati; phylum Bacillota; class Bacilli; order Lactobacillales; family Enterococcaceae; genus Enterococcus; species Enterococcus sp. DIV1096b. The sequence continues at coordinate 1,971,187 of NZ_JBMHEK010000001.1, forward strand.
CATCGGCGGGATCTGGGTAATCGTCCCCGTCAACTGTTTCATTGCCTGATCGATTTCTGTCTTCGTAAACGGACGAGTTAGTGCTTGTTGTTCAACGATATCCCCCGACCGATCTTCTGTAGTGGTACTGAAGCCCAAGGTGATTTCCCCGGTGTAGACTTTTCCAGAATCAACCAAGTATTCGACGATCTTCGTTCCTTTTCCGATACAAATGGGCAAGACACCATCCACGTCAGGATCTAGTGTGCCGCTGTGTCCGATTTTTTTTGTCTTTAATATTTTTCGTAATTTAAACACGCAGTCGTGACTTGTTTGTCCACGCTCTTTCCATAATGGTAAAATCCCGTCCATCGTATTCCTCCATTTCACTTCAACTTGCTTATTATAACATATAAAAAAAATTCATTGCACGACAAAATCCTTTTCGCTCCTTCTCATTACATGATAAACTAAGCATATAAGGAGGTCCTAGAATGGTTGTTTTAACGATAGGGTCATTTATTGGATTTGCCATCTTTTTGATCATGATTCAGCTCGGCACGATGCAGCGTTGGGAAGAAGCGTTTGCTTTGCAGATCATCCAAAGCCGTACGCCTTCTTTGACGCGCATGATGCACTTTTTTACCAATTTAGGAAAAGCCTTTCCGACAGTTGCGATCGCTTTACTATTGTTTGTCTTTCCATCATCGCGGGCGGATCTTGCACCAAAAACAGCAGTCAGTATCTTCATAGTATCAGCAGCTGCTTACCTGATCAAACGGATCGTCCGACGAGATCGTCCGATCGATCATCGTTTAGTTGAAGAAAAAGATCACAGCTTTCCTAGTGCCCATGCTGCCACATCCGCTGCCATGTACGGAACGATCGCCTTGAATCTTGGACAATTGGTTCCCTCAGCAGTCCTTCCGATGACTCTGCTGGCAGTTTTGTTAAGCTTTATGATCGGCTTTAGCAGAGTCTACTTAGGGATCCATTTTTTAACAGATGTGATCGGAGGCTGGCTCTTGGGGACAGGTGTTGCTGGACTGGTAACTTTACTGATGAATACCTGATGCTCTTTTCAAATAAAAAAGAACAGCTTCGATTGGAAGCTGCTCTTTTTTTTATTCTTCTGAGTGCAATGCGCGAATCATTTCATCAATTTTATTCCCGTATTGTACTGATTCATCCAATTCGAATTGGATTTCTGGAACTTTATAGAGCGTTAACGCTTGACCTAATTCACGACGAACCAAGCCAGTTGCTTTTTCCAGTCCTGCTTGGGCTTTTTGCTTATCTGAAGCTAAGTCCGTTAGGGTGCTGTAAAAGATCGTTGCTTGCTGTAAATCTCCAGTTACTCGTACATCTGTGATCGTCACATCTTGCACGCGAGGATCACGAACTTTTTTACGAAGAATTTGATTGACTTCTTTTAAGATTTCTTGTGCCACTCGGCGATCTCGATAGTTAGCCATTCAAAAAGCCTCCTTGTATAGTTGTCATTCCGTTATTTTGTCGGTACTTCTTCCATGACATAGCCTTCGATCACGTCATCAACTTTAAGATCGTTGAATTTCTCGATCATCGCGCCACATTCAAACCCTAGCTTCACTTCTTTGACATCATCTTTGAAGCGTTTCAAGCTGGCAAGTTTGCCTTCATAGATAACGATGCCGTCACGGATCACGCGGACGCCACTGTCACGGCGAATACTGCCTTCCGTTACGTAGCAACCTGCGATCGTGCCCACTTTAGATACTTTGTATGTTTCACGAACGATCATTTGACCAGTGATTTTTTCTTCGAATTCAGGATCAAGCATCCCTTTCATCGCAGTTTCGATTTCTTCGATCGCTTTGTAGATGATGCGATGCAAACGAATATCGACTTTTTCCGCTTCCGCTTGCTGTTTGGCTTGCGGTGTTGGACGGACGTTGAATCCGATGATGATGGCATTACTTGCTGCTGCTAGCGTTACATCACTTTCATTGATTGCACCAACAGCTGAATGGACGATGTTCACTCGCACACCTTCAACATCGATTTTCTTCAATGAAGCAGCTAATGCTTCAGCTGAACCTTGTACGTCTGCTTTGATGATGACATTTACTTCTTTCAGTTCGCCTTCTTTTAGACTTTCAAACAAGTTATCCAATGTCACACGACTGCTTGATGCGCGTTGCTCCATCAAAGCACGTTTTGCACGTTCTTCACCCGCTGCTCGAGCTGTTTTCTCGTCTTCAAAAGTAACGAAACGATCACCTGCTTGAGGCACATCATTCAATCCTGTGATTTCGACTGGTGTAGCAGGTCCAGCTGCTTTATCACGACGACCTAAATCATTCGTCATTACGCGAACACGACCGAAAGTATTCCCTACAACAATTGGATCACCTACATGAAGAGTCCCTTGTTGAACCAATAGTGTTGCTACAGGACCTTTTCCTTTATCAAGGCGCGCTTCAATGACTGTACCGATCGCCCGTTGGGTAGGATCAGCTTTCAAATCTTCGACTTCTGCTACTAAGAGGATCATTTCAAGCAATTCTTCAATGTTTTGCCCAAATTTCGCTGAGATTTCAACGAAGATCGTATCGCCACCCCAAGCTTCTGGGATCAACTCATGTTCACTTAATTCTTGCATCACATGTTGTGGGTTAGCACCTGGTTTATCGATTTTGTTTACTGCAACGATGATCGGCACTTTTGCTGCTTTCGCATGGTTGATCGCTTCCACTGTTTGTGGCATCACTCCATCATCAGCTGCGACAACAAGAATCGTGATATCGGTGATACTTGCTCCCCGTGCACGCATACTAGTGAAGGCCGCGTGTCCAGGAGTATCTAAGAAAGTAATTGGTTTGCCATTGATGTCGATTTGGTAAGCGCCAATATGCTGGGTGATTCCTCCAGCTTCACCACTTGTTACGCGTGAATGACGTAAAGTATCAAGCAATGTTGTTTTCCCGTGGTCAACGTGACCCATGATCGTCACAACAGGTGGTCGTGATACTAAATTATCTTCAATTTGTTCTTCTGCTTCGAAGAATTTATCGATGTCTGCGATATCCACTTGAACTTTTTCTTGTGGTTCGATTCCGTAATCGGTAGCAAGCAGTTCAATCGTATCTTTATCTAAAGGTTGGTTTTGATTGACCATAACCCCCATCATAAAGAGTTTCTTGATGATCTCTGCTGGTTCACGGTAGATTTTTTTCGCGATATCCGCTACGTTCATGCCTTCTGAATATTCCAATACTTCTGGTAGCTCACGGAATTTACGTGCTGGAACTGGCGGTTTCTTTTCCGTCTGCTGACGGCCTTTTTTGCCTTTTTTATTGAATTTGTTGCGATTGTTATTGTTGAAATTATTGTTGCGTCCACCGTAGTTTGACTTGCCGCGGTTTTGATTTCCTCCACGAGAATCATTCGATCCTTGCGGACGGTTATTGTTACGGTCTGCCCCTTGCGTATTTCCTGCAGATTGAGCGGCCGGACGGTTTTGTTGCCCTTGGTTATTTGGACGGTTTTGCTGTCCTTGGTTTGTTGGGCGATTTTGTTGCCCTTGATTATTCGGACGGTTTTGTTGTCCTTGGTTTGTTGGGCGATTCTGTTGCCCTTGATTATTCGGACGGTTTTGCTGTCCTTGATTGTTCGGACGATTTTGTTGTCCTTGGTTGTTTGGACGGTTTTGCTGTCCTTGATTGTTCGGACGATTTTGTTGCCCTTGATTATTCGGACGGTTTTGCTGTCCTTGGTTTGTTGGGCGATTTTGTTGCCCTTGATTATTCGGACGGTTTTGTTGTCCTTGGTTTGTTGGGCGGTTTTGTTGCCCTTGATTGTTACGATTCTCTTGGTTATTCACTCGATTATGACTTCCTTGGTTATTTGGTCTGTTACTTCCTTGACTGTTCGTGCGATCTACTTGTCCTTGACCAGCAGGACGGTTATTGCTTTGCGTAGTTCGCTGTTGACTTTGATTGTTATGACGGTTTTGGAAGTTAGGATTATTTCTTTGCGTTTTAAATTTCTTTTGTTCTTGTTTTTCCGGCTGGTTGGCTGGTTTCTGATTTGCGGGATTTGAGTTTGCAGATGTTTTACCATTTGGATTGCCGCCTAATGACTGCTGCAATTTTTGCGCCTCTCCATCTGAGATCGCGCCCATATGATTTTTGACATCAAAGCCTAAAGATTGTGCTTTTTCAACAACCTCTTTGCTCGACTTATTCCATTCTTTTGCAAGTTCATAAATTCTTTTTTTTCCCATGCAATCACCTTCCTAACCTAATATTAATTCCTGCACCTTCCTTGCAAATCCTTGATCTAAGATGCCAATGACCATTCTTGGTTTCCCAATGGCCGCACTGATTTCATCAGCAGAAAATGCATCTAGGAGCGGAATTTCGTAATAAGAACTTTTGTCCTTAATTTTCTTTTGTGTATTTTTACCAGCATCACTGGCGATAATGACTAAAGCAGCTTTCTCATTGCGAATCTCTTTTAAAGTCATTTCTTCACCAGTTACTAATTTCCCAGCACGCATGGCTAGTCCTAACATATTTAATGCTTTGGTTTTATTCATTTGCAAATAACTCTTTTCGCGCTTTTTGGTGCGTTACATAGTCCAATAGTTCTTGGTAAAATTCATCTGTCAATTTCGTTTCCAGCACTCGATCCAAGATACGCTTATCCCATGCTTTCTGGGCTTCAGCCGGTTCGATCGCTATATAAGCTCCCCGACCTGGCATTTTTCCTGTCGGATCGATGGAAACAACGCCTTCTTTTGAACGAGTGATACGAAGCATTTCTTTCTTAGGTAGCATTTCGCCTGAAATCACTGATTTTCGTAAAGGAATTTTTCGTTTTTTCATCACGATCTCACCTCAACTATTTTTCGTCAAACTCAACATTTTCATAATCATCCGCAGTCATGTCTGATGGAAGGATCGCTTCATCAACTGTTTCTGCAGATTCTGTTGCTTCTGTACTGATTTCTTCAGCAGCTTCTGAAGCATTGGCATCATACTCATCGATATAGTCGCCTTCATCCAGCTTCGCATAAAATTCTTCCATGTCTGTTTCTGATTTGATATCGATTTTGAAGCCAGTCAATTTGGCTGCTAGGCGAGCATTTTGTCCGCGTTTACCGATCGCTAATGATAGTTGGTAATCAGGCACGACAACAGTACAAGCCTTCGGATTATCAACATCAAAAATAACGTCGCTGACTTCTGCTGGATTCAACGCATTGGCGATGAAGATCGCTGGATCTTCATTCCATTCCACGATGTCCATGTTTTCGCCTTTTAGTTCATTGACGATCGCTTGAACCCGTTGACCTTTAGGGCCAACACAAGTGCCGACTGGATCGACGTTGGCATCAAAGGAACGAACAGCAACTTTGGCACGATCCCCTGCTTCACGAGCAATACTTACGATCTCTACAGTACCATCATATACTTCTGGCACTTCTTGTTCAAATAATCGGCGCAGCAAATCTGGATGGCTGCGGCTAACGAATACTTGAGGTCCTTTTGAAGTATTTTCAACACGAGAAACGAATACTTTGATCCGATCATGGGGTTGATAAAACTCATTTGGCATTTGGTCTTGTTTTGAAAGCACGGCTTCAATTTTGCCTAAGTTTACATAGATATAACGATTGTCTTGGCGTTCAACGATTCCTTGCAAAATGTCTTTTTCGTACGCACTAAATTCGTTATAGATAATGTTTCTTTCCGCTTCACGGACCCGTTGCAAAATGACTTGTTTTGCCGTTTGCGCCGCAATACGACCAAAGTCTTTAGGCGTTACTTCAAAGCGGATTTTGTCGCCGATTTCATAAGCGGGGTTGATTGTCATCGCTTCTTTTAATGAAACCTCTAGTTGCGAGTCCATGACTTCTTCTGTCACTTCTTTGACTGCATAGACGTGGATATTGCCTTTTTTCTGATCAAATTCTACTTCCACATTTTGTGCTTGCCCGTAATGACGTTTGTACGCTGAAACCAATGCCGCTTCCAAGGCATCGATGACAATCTCTTTTGAAATGCCTTTCTCTGCTTCTAATGCATCCAATGCATTCAACATTTCTTTACTCATGATTCTTTCATTCCTCCGTGTTTAAAATTGAATGGCTAAACGAGCTTTGGCAATATTTTTCCGGTCGATCGTTCGTTCTTTTTCTCTGGTTTTGATTCGGGTCTTCATAACTAGCTGATTTTCATCGAATGACTGTAAAAAGCCTTCGAACTGTTTTTCTCCATCAATCGGTTGATATAAAGAAACATGAATGTACTCGCCGACTGCCCGTTGATAATCTGCTTCTTTCTTCAATGGACGCTCGGCGCCAGGGGAAGAAACTTCCAAGAAATAGGCCTGTGGAATAGGATCAGGTTCGCATTGGTCTAATTGTTCACTAAGTTGTTCACTGACAAAGGCACATTCCTCGATATCGATTCCGCCTTCTTTATCAATGAACACACGAAGAAACCAATTTTTCCCTTCCTTCACGAATTCTACTTCAACTAATTCAAATTTTTGCGCATCCAGAATAGGGGTCACTATATCTGTAACAGTTTCCACTACCGTACTCACAACATCGCCTCCTTTATTTCTCAACGAAACGAACTTCATTCCATTAAAAAGAGTGAGCGAAAAAACCGCTCACTCACTCTAAGTATCATTACATTGTAAATATAACACAATTTTCATAAAGATTCAACTACTGTCGCATGTTCCCTTCGCTTTCAGAAAAAAACAAAGCATTTTCTTAAAGATTTTTAATGCTTGGGTGAATGGCTGTTAGTGAATCACTTGACCAATCCGACGTAGTAGTTGTGGGAAAATGCTCTCTGGATCAAAGTCCATTGGCGCGTCATGTGGGAAATGAAGCCAGAGCCGACCACCATAAACCACTAGTACCAAAAGTGTCAATGTCACCCACAGGTTGTGACTGTAGTAAAGTTTGCTGATTTTCGGATTTTTTTTGAATAAAACGATTCCGAATACGATCGGCACTAACCAAAACAAGGGATGAAAATGCAGCGCACCTTCAAGATCACCCTGAAATAAGTGCAAGTAGGCGCGCGTCATGCCACAACCTGGACAAGGAAACCCCGTTAACCATTTAAACGGACAAATCAATAATCTACCCAATCATCTGAATCAGACGAATCGTTTGTATTGTTAGATGAGGTCATGGCATTTTGATCAGCCGCTTCCCACATTTGGTTCATATCACCTTGTAAAATCGCCATGTTGATGAAATCAAAAGCAAACAGGCTCAAGACGACAAAAAGAATTTTGTTGTCACTCAGACGAGGCATATTCGCTCGTTGTTGTGCACTCATAAAGATATCCGCAATTCGGTACCACCAATAAATTTGATACAATCCACAAGTAAGGATCGTGAGTAAAATCGACGTCTCTGGCGAAAGACGATTATCCCCGCTGTATTCTGCCAGCTCTTTGGTTGTTTGGTACATCCAAAAGAATGTATAAATGCCACAAGTAATAAATGTTAATAAAATGACCGATACAACCGATTTCTTTCTAACTCCGTAATTATAATTCATCACAAACTCCTTCTAGTTTATTCCTTTTTATCACATACTAATTATACACGATTTTATTCACAAAAACAAAAAAAATCTAATTATTTTATTTTATATAGATTAAAAAAGGTAAATGGCACCTGCTGAAAGCAGGTGCCTATACTATAAAATCATTCGTTTTCTTTGAACCAAAAGCTATGCTCGACTATAATTTTTCACTTCAGCAGCCATTGCATCAACAAACAGATTCAATTCTTCGACTTGGGTCTCCTTGCTGCCGTAGCGACGGATATTGACTGTCGCATCATTGACTTCTTGATCCCCAACAACAATTTGATAAGGAATTTTTTGGGTTTGTGATGCGCGGATCTTATACCCCATTTTTTCGTTGCGGTCATCCACTTCTACCCGCAGTCCTTGTGCCTGCAAGCGTTCTTTGATTTCGTAAGCATAGTCACTGTGAGCTTCGACTGAAACTGGAATGATCGATGCTTGGATCGGCGCCAACCACGTTGGGAATGCGCCTTTATAGACTTCCGTCAGATAAGCCACAAAACGTTCCATCGTTGAAACGATGCCGCGGTGGATCACCACTGGACGGTGGTTGTTTTCGCCATCTTCACCAACATATGTTAGATCAAACCGTTCAGGCAATAAGAAATCCAATTGGATCGTTGACAAGGTTTCTTCCATACCTAAAGCTGTTTTCACTTGGACATCTAGTTTAGGTCCGTAGAAAGCTGCTTCACCGTCAGCTTCAAAATAATCCAATTCTAATTCATCCATGGCCGCTTTTAGCATTGTTTGCGCATTTTCCCACATCGCATCGTCATCAAAATATTTGTCTTTGTTTTGTGGATCGCGATAACTTAAACGGAAACGATAGTCAGTAATATTAAAGTCTTCGTAAACGCCCACCATAAGATCCAGTGTCCGTTTGAATTCTTCTTTGATTTGATCAGGACGAACAAATGTATGACCATCATTTAAGGTCATTTCCCGAACCCGTTGCAACCCTGATAGTGCCCCTGATTTTTCATAGCGGTGCATCATTCCTAATTCAGCGATCCGAATTGGTAGTTCACGATACGAATGGATGTCATTTTTGTAAACCATCATGTGATGTGGGCAATTCATTGGTCGTAGAACCAGCATTTCGCCATCCCCCATATCCATTGGTGGGAACATGTCCTCGTGGTAATGATCCCAGTGCCCTGATGTTTTGTATAAATCCACGTTTGCCATGATTGGTGTGTATACGTGTTGGTACCCAAGGCTAACTTCTTTATCCACGATATAACGCTCGATCGTACGACGGATCGTTGCTCCTTTTGGCAACCAGAAAGGCAAACCCGCGCCGACTTCAGGGGACAACATAAACAATTCTAATTCTTTCCCTAATTTACGATGATCGCGTTCTTTTGCTTCTTCTCGTAAACGAATAAATTCCTTCAAGTCTTTCTTATCGAAAAAGGCTGTTCCATATACCCTTTGCATCATTTGATTATCAGAACTTCCACGCCAATAGGCTCCGGCTACTGATAACAATTTGTACACTTGGATACGACCTGTCGATGGGACATGAGGGCCGCGGCATAAGTCAACAAATTCTCCTTGCTGATAGGCAGTAATCGTTTCGTCATCTGGTAATTCTGTGATCAACTCAACTTTGTATGGATCTTCAGCAAAAAGAGCCAAAGCTTCCTCTTTTGTTAATACACGTCGTTCAATTGGCAGATTTTCTTTAATGATTTTCATCATTTCTGCTTCGATTGCTGGTAGATCTTCCGCAGTTACTGGGTTTTCCCCATTGTCTGTGTCATAGTAAAAACCAGAATCAATTGCAGGTCCTACTCCAAAATGGATCGATGGATAGAGTCTGCGCATGGCTTGAGCCATTAAATGAGCTGTCGAATGACGAAGTAAACCTAAGGCGTCTTCATGATCGGGTGTCACGATCTCAATCGTTGCATCTTCTTCGATCGGACGTGAAAGATCGATCAGTTGTCCATTGACTTTTCCAGCTAAGGCTTTTTTTGCAAGACTTTTCGAGATACTTTCAGCAATCTCTTTAGTTGTTACCCCAACAGCAAATTCTTTTTTTGCGCCATCAGGAAATGTAATAAATAATGACATATGAATGTCCTCCTTTGAATGATTTCAATCAATAAAAAAGTCCTAGTATCGGTTACGATACTAGGACGATCACTCGTGGTTCCACCTATTGTTCGAAAACAGAAAAAGTCTGTTTTCCTCTTCATGAGATAACGGTTCAACCGCCTCCGTTTCGACAGAGGTCTAAAAAAAGTGGTCATCCTTTGGTTTTCTTCCAGGAAATTTTCAGCCAAGATTTCCCTCTCTTATCGAAGACTCTCAAACTCAGGTGTCTTTTTTATTGATCGATTATGGCTCAATTAAACCACTACCTACAAGAAAAAGCAAGAGAATTATTTCCAATCGCCATTCACAGCATAGGTTCCTTGCTTCATTTCATTGATGATGACATGGATATGCTCCTTAGGGGCACCCGTATTTTTATGGACCGCCTCAGTGATTTCTTTCATCATATTCGTCAGTTGTTCTTGCGAACGCCCTTCAACTAGTTCGACATGAATAAATGGCATACGATTTCCTCCTTTGTTTGCTTTTGATTATACACCTTTTTCAAAAAGACAAAAGCTATTCCCATGATTTCCAAAGAAAAACGTGTCTTTATTCCTCCTGATACACGACAGAAAACTTTTCACAAACGCATAGCATTTGATCGTGAAAAGACAACCCCGCTGAGGCATAAGCTCGTCGAAAAAAAGCTTCATGAACACGGCGCCAATAAGCCAAAGTGCGATCTCCTTCCCCTTCTAAAAAGGCAAACGCTGCTGTCACTTCATCAAATGGCACGATCGACACTGACTCTAAATAAAGAACAGCTCTTGGTACATCCGAACCATCTAAAAGGACACTATACGTTTCTGATTGTGGCAATGCTTCTTGCTCGATTTCATAGAGCGCAGCGGCGGAGGTCGTCGCTGTCTTTTTGCCAGCTAAAACAAGTGCTGCCAGTTCATCCGCCATTTCTGAAGTATCACCAAAGGACCAAGCATCTTCATAGGTCAGAGAAGATTGATTTCTTGGATTTGCTTTTAAAAACCGCTGCCAAAACGCTTGAATCTGACTGTCTTTTATTTTTGGTTCTCTGGTCTCATCTGCCAATTTTTTTCACTCCAATACTTCGTATATGTTTGGACATTCTCAGCTTCTTGCCAATCATAGGCCAACCCTAATTTCTCGCTGATTTTCTTTGCTTGCTTATCAAATCGTTTTTGCATCTTCAAAAGGGACTGACCGCAAGCAGTGATCGTGGAAAAATCAAGCAATGAGGTCAATTCCCGCCACTCCTTTTCCGTTAGAAACGACTGCAGGTATTTATGATTTTTCCCAGTACTCACCTGAAATTGCTGAGCATGGGCAACAAACAAATCTTCTATCCATAACAATTCTTGCCAACAAATGGTGTATAAATGATCCGTAGCATAAATTAGTTGCTTTCGAAGCAGCCCTTTCACGACATACGTGCTTACCCACCAAAATTCGTTGCAGTGTTCTTGAAAAGCGGCTTGGGTCGGGCGCTTGATCCAGTAATGCGAATGATTTGCTTGATTAGCAAAACTTAGTAATTGGTCTGGATCAAGCAGCGGCTGCAAGCCTGGTTCTTTAGCAAGACGATCGACCAGTGCAAGAGGACAAAGCATGAGATCGATTCGTGCTCCGTCTTGAAAATGCATTAAGTAGGTAAAACAACCACCCAAGCTGGGTGGATAAATCGTGCTAGCTTCCGGTGTTTGCCTGATCATGATTGATCCAAAGGCTTCTAACCATGAAGAATCATCGACCAAAGGCTGAATATCCTCCATCACGAAGACCACGTCAAAATCCTGCAAAATATCTTTTGGCGCCTGTGGATCGGTCCGTGAACCAGATAAACCGATGGCACGTGCCCCAACACGTTTCCCAACAGACAGGATCAATTGGCGCAATTCTGCTTCTTCTCTCACCTTTTCCACCTCTATTTCGTTTCGTTTTTGAACACCTAAGCTCTTTTTATAAATATTAGCATAGTTTCTTTTTTTCCACGACATTCACAGGGAAAATATGCTATAATTTTATGTCGCAATTTTTTTAAGGAGGATCCTTCGTGAACGAACGTCAAAAAGAACAACAACATATCAATGAGACCATTGCTCTGATCCACAGAGAACAAGCGATCCTTTCGCAGCAAAAACAAGAATTAGCCGCTAAAATGGATGATCAATTAAAAGAAATCGCCGATAAGAAAATTCGCGGAGGCGACAGTGAAGCCTTTTATGAATCAGTTATCGAGTACCAGCAGCATGAACAAGAACTGCTGATCAAGTATCAAACCGCAGAATCACAAGAAAAACGCGTCAAAACCCTAACAACGATGGCAGGCAATCCCTACTTTGCTCGAATCGATTTCAAAGAAGAGCAAGAAACCGAGACCCTCTATTTAGGGATCGCTTCTTTACGAGACAAAGAGGAAGAAACGATCGTCATTGACTGGCGCGCACCGATCGCTAATCTTTACTATGAAGGAGAACTTGGTGAAACATTCTACGAAACAGACACCGACCGTTTTACGGTAGAGCTGCTCTTAAAACGCCAGTTTAAAATTCAAAATGGTGAGATCTTATCGATGGTCGATACTTCGGAGATCATCAATGACGAATTTTTATTGGAAATCTTGGATGAGGCCTCTTCTTCTCAAATGCGTAACATCGTTTCAACGATCCAAAAAGCACAGAACCAAATTATTCGTGATACCACCAATAAATTTTTACTGATCGAAGGGATTGCTGGAAGTGGGAAAACCTCTGCTTTATTGCAGCGGGTCGCCTTTTTACTTTACCGGAATCGCAAATGGCTGGACGAAAAACAAGTCTTGCTGTTTTCACCCAATCATTTGTTTTCTGACTATATATCCATGGTCCTGCCTTCATTAGGGGAAAGTGAAGTGCCCACAAGAACCTTCCACCACTTTATCCAATTGATTCTGACTGGCTATGAAGTAACAAAAGAAACCCAACAAGAAGAGAACTTTTTAAGCGGCGACGATGATGCCATTGAAAAAATCAAAAGTAGTCTTTTCTTGGTGGAAAAAATCAACCGTTATGTCCGTTCGATTGCACCGATCGGCCCCTTGTTCCGTGATCTAAAAATCCAAGGGCAAACCTATTTGACAAAAGAACAGATTCGCCGCTGGTACCAAGAAACCAATCATGAATTGCCGATTTACCAAAGAACCCAACTGCTTCAAACAAAATTATTAAAAAAAATCGGCGGCTTGGAAAAAGATGAAGCCAAAAAAGACTGGGTCAAAGAAGCGACCGAAGAGCAATTGCAACAAGTATTTACCAACGATCCTCATCAAGAATACAGCGAAGAAAACGAACACCGTTTGCGGAAGAAACTCAGACAGCAGATCGTCCGTAAGAAGTTCCGTTCCTTGACGCGGGGAGTGAAAAACTTTCAGTTTATCAACCAAGCCAAGCAATACTTACACTTTTTACAATCGGTTGAGTCTGCTGCAGTCAAAGAAACTGGCATCGAGGCTGCGGCTTGGCAGCAAAGTATTGCCAACATTCGCCAAGGAATGCGCCAAAGACAAATCAAACAAGAAGACGCCGTTTTGTTTTTCTTACTGATCAAACAGCTTTATCCTGTTCACGTCGAAGAAAAAGCTCGGTTTATCTTTATCGATGAAATGCAGGATTTTCCACCAGCACAAGTGGCTCTGCTGCGTCAGCTTTATCCAAAGGCTGGTATCACCCTGTGCGGCGATTTGAACCAAAAAGTTTATGGCAATGAAACGATCGTCGGAGCATTAGCAGAATTATTCCCCCACGAAAGCGTGAAACGTTATCAATTGAAAACCAGCTATCGTTCGACTAAGGAAATCACAGATTTCGCCAATCAATTTTTAGTTGGCAGTGATCAAGTGGAATTGACGGCTCGTAAAGGTGCGGTACCAACAATTGTTAAAGGAACTGAATCTGAAAATCTGGCTTTCCTAGAAACCAGTATTCGAAAGGCAGCGGAGAATCAGCGTTGGCGCACCGCGATCATTTGTAAAACCGCAAAGGATTGCCAGCAGTTATATGCCCAGCTGACAGAAACAATGCAGGAACAAGTGCAGCTGATCACCTCTGAAGAAGACTTCATGAAACGCAATGTCATGATCTTCCCGGCCTTTTTAGCAAAAGGGCTAGAGTTTGACCAAGTATTTGTCTGGACACCAGGTGCCACTTTCGCGACTGAACAAGACCAATTGATTTTTTATACAATGGCGACACGGGCGATGCATCAGTTGACCGTCCTTACCCAAGAAGAATTGCCGCTTCTAGTGAAAGCTGATCCTGCCACTTATCAGTTTCAAGAAGCATCACGGATTGACGAATAACCTAACAAAAAAACATCACTTTCGACTGATTCTCAAATGAAACCAGCCGATTGTGATGTTTTTTAGCCTTTTAATTCGCCAATAAATAAGCGGGTTTCTGGATAACGCATCCCAACGATTGTTAAAATCATCTGCAGCTCAGAAACGTGTTCCGGATCTTCTGGAACAAATAATTTTGTATGACGTCCGATACTGCCATTATCGATCAAACGATGGGTACGATTCCATTGACTAAATTCCTCGATCGTTGTAAAGCGACTAAGAGGAAAACCAGCACCGTCGAGAATTTCCGTCAATCGAAAAAGCACATAAGAACTATCGATTACCAATTCTTTTCTGTGAGGTAAAGCACGCGTTCGCTTATAATCAATAATTGCTTTTTCTGGTCGGTGTTCTAAAAGCCAATCCAACAGCAAGAAGAACCCTTCCATTCGATAATCATCGATAAAGAGCCGTTCAGAGTATTCCGACATGCGAAAGACCAAAGGAATCAAGAATCGCTCTTTATAAATTAACAAGGGTGCGCGATCAACGACGACATTTAAATAACGATTCAAATAAGAAGAACCACGATAATCGCCTAGACGATACCCTTCCACCCCATACTTTTGATATTTCCGACAAAGAGCCGAGCAGTCAGAAATCGATACAGACACTTCTGCTAGCTTTTCAAAACCACTTAAGATTCGATTAAATGGCTCTAAAACGATTTTTTCTTCCATGTCTGCCCCCCTAACGAGTTGTTTGCTTATGTAGTAAATCATAACATATAAAATGTCTGGAAACCAACTGAAAAGACGATGAATATTGAAGAATTTTCAAGAGAAGTGCTTCTCGCTCTCTTGTTTTTTCACTTGACTAAACAACGGAAGGTTGATGAAAAAAACACCAAAAACTGGCAGCCAGATCACCTCTAGGCTGCCAGTATGTCTTATTCTTCAGCGTCTGCCACATTGTGATAGACATTTTGAACATCTTCAAGATCTTCTAATACATCGATCATTTTTTCGAATTTTTCTAGATCATCGCCAGTCAAGGTTACTTCATTTTGAGGAATCATTTGCATTTCAGCAATTGAAAATTCGGTGATTCCTTTTTCTTTCAAGGCTTCCTGAATGGCATGGAAGTCACTTGGTTCACCGTGAACGATAATTTGTCCATCTTCTTCAACAACATCACGAACATCGATCTCCTTGTCCATCAAGTATTCTAAGATCTCATCAGCATCGTCACCAGCAAAGCCAAATAATGCTGTGTTATCAAACATATAAGCAACTGCCCCAGAAACACCCATATTCCCGCCGTTTTTACCAAAAGCGGCCCGAACATCGGCTGCGGTACGGTTGACGTTGTTTGTCAAAGTATCGACGATCACCATTGATCCATTTGGTCCAAATCCTTCATATCGAAGTTCTGAGTATTGTTCATCGCCAGAACCTTTGGCTTTTTCAATCGCACGGTCAATAATGTGTTTTGGCACATTGTAGGTTTTCGCACGTTCGATAACAAAGCGTAATTTTTGGTTCGCGTGAGGATCAGGATCACCCGATTTTGCTGCTGCGTAGATTTCGATTCCAAATTTTGCATAAACTCGGCTATTGTTTGCATCTTTAGCAGTTTTTTTCGCTACGATATTTGCCCATTTACGACCCATGATTTCACTTCGCTTTCTTGTTTTTAAAAATCCTTATTCATTATACTTGTCAAATGGCGTTCTGTGAAGTAATTTTCACTTATTTATCAATAAAAAGCGGAATTCTTCGAAAATTTTGTTCTGTGATTTGAGGATTCCCTTGCTGATAGATCTGGTCGATCCGCAATGACAAGCCGTAGCGCTGTGCTTCTTTCTTACCGAATTTAGCGATCAGCGGAAGGGTCAGCTCTTTTTTGACTTCTTTTAAATAGTGCTGCCCTTGCTTTGTATAGCCTAAGACTCGAATAAAGGGATGTGCTTGGGCTTCCTTCATTTCAGCTTTTGTCACTTGGAACAATACATAACAAGCAAGACGCTGCAGTCTCGTTTGGGTATAGCGTTTTGTCTTTAACAACTTGATAAAATCTGCAAACGAATCCGCCGCAGTCACATATTGTTTTAGTCGATATTCTAGTCCTTCTTCCATCTGGTAAATAGCAGCTAATTTTTCGAGGGGGGCAGAAATGATCTGGTATTGAAGATACGGCCAAAAGGTTTCCCAGTCGACTGTTGTTTGCGAAAGAAATTTTTGTGTTGCTTCAGGAACAAAATCCACAACAGCTTCACCTTGTTTGAGACCTTGACGAATGGCTGTGGCACTAGCGATCGTTGGATGCTCAAATTGTTCTGAATGATAAGAGGCCGCAATTCGTTGGATGGGAACAAGCCTCATTGGTTTTTCATAACACAACACTTCCCGTGCATACGCCATACCCAACAGATGATTCGGCTGGTCTTTTTCTGCATGGTACTCAGGATAAAGCTCACTGAGGACCATACTCATTTTTTGACTATAGGTAGCATTTTGCCTAGCTATGCGTTGAAATGCGTCATCGATCATCCGCTGATTTTCTTTTTCAAACTGAGCGAACTTTGCATAGTCAAAGGGTTGTTTCGCATCTGTTCCAAAACACAAAGAATCACATTGCAGATTTTGTAAGATCCTAATCGCTCCCGCTGCAAAAAAATCAGCAGACTGGACGGCCCAAGCGGATGGCAGTTCAACGACCAAATCGACGCCATTTTGCAATGCCGCTTGGGCTCGTTGCCATTTATCGATGATTGCTGGTTCGCCACGCTGTAAAAAATTCCCACTCATCACGGCTACAATGACATCAGCGTTGGTTTCTTGCCTGGCTTTGTCCACATGGTATTGGTGGCCATGGTGAAAAGGGTTATATTCTACGACTAGTCCGCAAGCCTTCATCGACATCCCTCCTGTTTTACATAACGGTTACTTATGGCAGACAAAAAACCAGCGACGGCTTTTTTCATTTGGTTTTGTATCGATAAAATCAGCGTAGCATTCAACATTAGCAAAACCAGCATTTTCTAACATTCTTAAATAGCTTTCGAGAGGATAGGTTCTTTCTTGATGAAGCTCATCTAAGCGTTCAAACAACCCATTCTCTTGTGCAACAAAAAAGGTCAAGAAATGTTCAATGCTATGGTCTTTTTCTCCTTGATAGCTTTCCCAAAGAAAGGCAAATTCATCCGTCTGGTAATGGTAGCTATAATCAGGAAACACTTCATTGATTTGATATAAGGAATGCACATCAAATAAAAAGACGCCATCTTCTTCTAAACAACTGTAAACACCATCAAACACTTGCTGCACACTCTGCTCATCTTCCATGTAGCAAAGAGAGTCAGAATAGCAAGTAATAGCTTGATAGGTGCCAATATCTACGAGATCCAGCATGTCACCCGCAACAAATTGCACAGCCGCCTCTTCTTTTTCAGCCCGTTGACTAGCGATCATCAGCATCTCTTCTGAAAGATCTAACCCAGTCACATCAAAACCAGCCTTGGCAAATTCAACGGCTAACGCACCGGTTCCACAAGCCAATTCTAACAGCTGTTTTCTTTTTCCTAAATGACGACAAGAAAAATCCAGCCACTTTTTATAGAGACTGGAATCCATTACTTCGTCATAGACAAATGCGAAGGTTTCGTAAGCCATTACGCCACGACCCATTCATTAAGATCCACAAGCGGCGCATCAGACCATAATTTTTCTAGGTTGTAAAAAGCACGTTCTGAGGCACTGAATACGTGAACGATTACGTCACCTAAGTCGATCAAGACCCATTTTCCACCATCTTTTCCTTCGACACGGCGAACAGATACTTGACTTTCTTCTTCTTTATCGATGACTTCATCAATGATCGCATTGATTTGACGTTCACTATTTCCTGAACAGATCACAAAGTAATCTGCTAGCAAAGAGATTTCCCGCACATCTAATGCCATAATATCTTCGGCATGTTTTGAATCGGCGGCTTTTACAGCAATTTCTAATATTTTCTGACTATCTATGGTAATTCCCTCCTATATTTGGCTACCCAAAAATTGTAGGTTTCGATCGTTTTTGGGTAGATAACTGCTTCTGTTTCGATCAAATGAAGCAAGGTATGTTTCGTTTCGTAAGCAACAGCGGCATCTAAGTCGATCATTGCGATTTCCCTAGCCTCAACGACTCCAGGAAACGTACGCCCGGGTTCGATATAATCTGCCACATAGATGATTTTATCTAGTAGGCTCATCTTGGCAGCTCCGGTTGTGTGCAAACGGATCGCTTGTAAGATTTCATCATCATCGATCTCTAATTCTCGTTGAACGAAATCAGCACCGACGAGTCCATGCCAGATAGCATTGTTCCAGTTCAAGAGATCCAATTCAAATCCATCTCTACGAATGACTAATCGAAATTCTTCATCGCTGCGTTCTTTGGCATAATCATGAGTCAAAGCAGCGATGCTGGCTTTGACCGGTGAAGCGCCATATTTTTCCGCAAGGGCAACGGCCGTTTTTTCGACACCTAACACATGCTCAAAGCGCTTTTGACTCATCTGCATTTGGACCTTTTGCATCAAAAGTTCCCGTTCTGCTTGTGTGTAGTGTTCACTCTTCATCCAAGTACAACCCCTTTTCTTGAATATAGTGTAACACATTATCAGGCAATAAGTAGCGAACCGAACAACCTTGTTGCACTTTTTTACGAATTGTTGTTGAGCTGACATCCATTAGAGGAATATCGATCCAAATAATCGGGTATGGGCTATCGATCGGCACTTCCGGGCGGCGAACCCCCACAAAAGTTACCAATTCCATCAGCTCATCGATTTGATGCCATTTTGGTAAATAGTTCACCATATCCCCGCCAATGATAAAATAATAATTAGTATCTGGATTCTTAGCTGTCAATTCCCGCATCGTATCAACCGTATAACTCTTACCTTTTCGTTCCAACTCAATGGTCTCTACAGCAAATCGCGGATTATCGGCGATCGCCAACTTCAACATCGCTAAACGATGCTCAGCGGGAATTGTCTTTTTCTCATCAACATGAGGCGGTAAATACTCAGGCATTAAATAAACTTTATCCAGCCCTAATGCTTGCCCTACTTGCTCACCCATGACCAGATGTGCGTAGTGTACTGGATTAAAATTTCCACCAAGAATGCCCACTTGCTTTTTCGGTACAAGTTCTTGTGTTTGTGTCTCTAAAACCGTTTGTACCTTTCCAAATGTTTGTCCTTGCATGCCTTCTCCCTCCTAAATTGAACGAACTTTGCTTGAAATCGTTTGGTATTTTTCTTTACTAGACGGTTTGAATAAAACGATCACTCGTCCGATGATCTGAACCACTTCACAGCCAACTTTCTCAAGGATCGTTTCAGCTGCTTCGTCAGCAACCTCATCGGTATTTTGGAGTAATGAGACTTTGATCAATTCTCGTTTTTCTAGTGCTTCTTCAATTTGCGCCATCATCGCGTCATTCAAGCCGCCTTTGCCGATTTGAAAAATCGGGTTTAGATGGTGCGCTTCACTTCGTAAAAATTTTTTTTGTTTTCCTCGTAAGTCCATAATCTTCCTTCTTCCTTATACTAATGCTTTACGTCTAAGCACATCGACACCTTTTGGCGCCCACCCGGCGATGACACATGGTTTGGTGATCGTGATCCAGCCAAGTCCAGCAAAAACGATATCGGTTTTTTCTTTGATTGAAAATTCGAAACGGACGAGTTCAGGAAAATCCGCCACTTCATCTGCTCGTGGCGGCTGCAGCAGCCCACCAACATGTTTCTCATAAAATTCATCGGCTTTACTTAATTTGGTCCGATGGATCGCTACATCATTCGCTACATAGGCAACAAACGAACTTCGTTCTCCTTGTATGAAATCAAAACGGGCAAGTCCCCCTAAGAACAAGGTTTGTTCAGGGTTCAATTGATACACTTTCGGTTTAATTTCTTTGGCTGGTGCCACGATTTTCAGATCTTTTTTACCTAAATAGTGTGCCATTTGATGACGATGAATGATTCCTGGTGTGTCGATCAAAAAGTGCCCGTCGTCCAATGGAATCTCAATTTTATCCAATGTAGTTCCAGGAAATCGCGAAGTGGTGATCAGCTCGTTGATCCCTGCTGTTTGTTTGATGATTTGATTGATCAATGTTGATTTTCCAACATTCGTCACACCAACCACATACACATCACGACCTTCACGATACGTTTCGATCGCTTGTAGCAACGCTTGGGTTTCACCCGGTTTCTTGGCACTCGTCAACAATACATCGACGGGTCTTAAACCGACTTCGTAAGCCCGTTCCTTCATCCATTGGGTCATTTTCGATTTTTTCAAAGATTTCGGTAAAATATCCACCTTGTTGCCCACTAATAAAACAGGATTATCACCAACAAAGCGGTGCAGTCCTGGGATCAATGAACCATTAAAGTCAAAAATATCGACGACATTAACGATCAAGGCGTCTTTTTCCCCGATTTCATTCAGCAAACGTAGGAAATCATCGTCTGTCAGCGCGACATCTTGGATCTCATTGTAATGGCGCAAGCGGAAGCAGCGTTGACAATAGACTTCTCCTGATTCAAGTCCTTTTTCTAATGCAGATTGCGGGGTGTACCCCAATTCGTTAGGATTTGTTGTTTGAATCAATGCCCCGCAGCCGATACAGTGAATTTCTTCGATTCCTTCTGTCATATTAAATTCCTCCACGCCATTTTAACTCTGGGTTGTGTTTCAATAAATAGTTCATGATTTTTCTTTCTGCTGCTCGATTAAACTGGGTTTTCCAAGAATCCGTTGGGATCACTGGTTTCACTAGAATGCTGCGAACACCAGCACGATTGGCACCTCGTACATCCGTCATAATCTGATCGCCGATCATGACAACCTCTTCTTTTTTCAAGCCTAATTGCTGATACCCTTGTTTGATCCCTCTTGAAAAAGGTTTTAATGCGCGGTGTACGTACTTTAAACCAAAAGGCGCAACAGCCCGTGCCACGCGTTCACTATTGTTGTTAGAAACGACAATCACCGGTATGCCAGCGTTTTTCATTTCCAATAACCAGTTTTTTAATTCTTCGGTTCCATCAGGATTATTCCAAGCAATCAAGGTATTATCAAGATCGGTCAAAATCCCTTTGATCCCCTGTGCCTTTAGTTGGCTAGGGGTGATTTTATAAATCGCATCGACCATCCAAGTCGGTTTATAATTTGAAAACATAGAATCTCCTTTACTATCTGATTTCTTCGCATGTTAAAAGTCGGCGACTAGTCATCGATCCACATAGTCGATCTTTAAAAAGAAACCGTACTAGCTGTTGACAAGCAAGCAGGCAGTTTCTAAAAGGATCAGACCTCTTCAACCTGTAATTATACAATAGAATCTTTTTGAATACTAGCAAGTGCGCTAGTTTCTGCAGGTTTCTTGTAAAAGAACTGAAAAACGAAGGTGTCGAAACAACAGTTTGTTCCATCACTTCTTTAAAGTAGTCTTTTTTTCCGTCAAAAAAGCATCCTTTTACTGAAAGGATGCTTAGAAAAAGTCCAAAATTGTCATTTGCAACTGCGAGCTTCTCGCATTTTACAATACTTTACTTAAAAAATCAATGGTTCTCGGGTTTTTCGGATGATCAAAGAGCTGTTCTGGCGTTCCTTCCTCCATAATGATTCCCTGATCCATAAATAAAATCCGATCCGCGACTTCCTTCGCAAAGCCCATTTCATGAGTGACGATGACCATCGTCATTCCTTGCTGAGCCAAACGCTGCATGACAGACAATACTTCGCCAACCATTTCAGGGTCTAACGCAGAAGTCGGTTCATCAAAGAGCATCACATCCGGTTCCATCGCCAAGGCACGTGCAATAGCGATCCGTTGCATTTGTCCACCAGATAGACTTTGTGGATAGGAGTTTGCCTTATCAGGCAGACCTACATCATTCAATAGTTGCTTTGCTAGTGTTTCAGCAGCTGGTTTTGCTACCTTTTTGACTTTCGTCGGGGACAAAGTAATGTTTTCTAAAACCGTCATATTCGGGAAAAGATTGAAATTTTGAAAAACCATGCCCATTTTTTCCCGCATCTTATACAAATCATTCTTTGGATCGGTAATATCGGTTCCTTCAAAAAAGATTTTTCCGCTTGTCGGTACTTCTAGTAAGTTTAAACAGCGTAAGAACGTGCTTTTTCCTGAACCAGATGGTCCAATCACCACAACGACTTCTCCTTGCTCGATCGTCGTTGTGATCCCTTTCAGCACTTGATTGCTGCCAAAGGTTTTGTGTAACTCTTGAATATCTAACATCATAGCTTGTCTTCTCCTTTTAACGACGATAGCCTTTTCCTAGTTTCTTTTCCCATAAACTCAATAGTCGCGAAGTCGTAAACGTCAAGATGAAATAAATGACCGCCGCCACATAGAAAGGCGTTAATGGTTGGAAAGAACTGGTGACAACGATCTGCGCACTGTTCATCAGCTCGTAGATGCCGATCGTTGAAAGCAAAGAGGAATCCTTGATCAAAACGATAAATTCATTGCCTAGTGGCGGCAAGATGTTGCGTAGTGCTTGTGGCAATACGACATAACGCATCGTTTGAAAAGGCCGCAGCCCTAAAGAACCAGCCGCTTCTGTTTGACCGTAATCAACGGCATTGATTCCCCCTCGGACGATCTCAGCAACATATGCCCCAGAATTAAGCGAGAGCGCAATGATCCCAGGAAATAACCGCCCAAAATCAAGACTCAACACACCGATCGAGACTGTCGGCAAGGCAAACATGCCTTGCAAAAGACCAAAAGCGATCAATATCTGCACCAACATTGGTGTGCCGCGGATGACTTCAATATACGCATTAGCAAACCAGCGCAAAGGCGTCACTTTTGATAATTTCATTAGGGCAAAAATCACCCCTAGAATCGTTCCAAAGATCACGGTGATGATAGAGATCACGATGGTGATCACCACACCAGAAAGAAAATAAGGGTAATATATCGCTAAAAAGGATAAATCCATAATTGTGTCTACTCCGTTCTATCTATTGCGCCGCATTTTCGTTGGCTAGATCTGTGTTCTTTTGTACATACTCATCGATTGTACCATCTTCAATCAATTCTTTCAAAATACTGTTTAGCTCTTCTTGTAGTTCGGTACTCCCTTTAGGTAAAGCAATTGCATAAGAATCGCCTTCAGACGCTTCTAATGCTACATCAGTGATCACGAGGTCATCATTTTGTGCAACATACGATTCAGCCACCGCACTTTCAAGCACCAAACCGTCGATCGATCCTTGTTTCAATTCATTGACTAGATTCGGAACTTTGGCGATGGAAACCAATTGCGAATCCGCTAATTGGTCTTGAACGATCATTTCTTGGATCGAGCCTTTTTGAGCGCCTACCTTTTTGCCAGACAAGCTTTCGATTGAATCAAATGCCGACTCATTGTTTTTATTAACAACTACTTTTTGTTCTGGTGTAAAATAGTTATCGGTGAAATCAAAAGTCTGTTTACGTTCGTCAGTTGCTGAGATGCCTGAAACAGCGATATCGGCTTTTCCTTGTTGCAAAGCAGTCAAGACAGCATTGAAATCAAGGTCCAAAATATTCACTTCGACACCAAGACGATCAGCGATCTCATTGACCATATCGATATCTGCGCCCACGATCGTATCTTTGCCATCAATCAAGGCATGAAATTCAAAGGGGGCAAAGTCAGCAGAAGTTGCCACATTTAACACACCGGCTGCTTTGATGGCTTCCAATTGGTTATCCGCCGAACCGCTGGCACTAGAACTGCCAGTACTCGATGAGCCGCCATTTCCACAAGCTCCTAAAACCAAAATCCCCGTCAATACAACAAGTGCTCCAAATAATTTTTTCATTAAAAACGCTCCTCTTCAAAACAAATATTTATGCAATATAATCTTCTTATATTCAGAATATATACATAATAGCACAGAATAATTAAATTTTAAACTAAAAACTTCGTCATTTGCACGATTTATTCAATAACACTTTTAATAAAAAAATACTAGGATACCCTCTCTCTAATCAGAGTGGATATCCTAGTTGTTAAAATCGGCGAAAACGCTGATACCTTGCCTCAAGCAATTCTTCTGTTTGCAACGTAGAAAGTTCAGCGAGTTTCGTTGAAATTGCCGCTTTCATCTGTTCCATCAATTGCTCTTTCGGTAAAAAGGCCTCTTCATGGGTTTCAGCAATCACTTTTTCAATAACGCCTAATTCAAATAGTTCTTGGGCAGTGATCTTCATTAAACCAGCAGCTTCTTTGGCCCGGCTACCATCTTTCCATAGGATCGAAGCAAAGCCTTCGGGAGATAAAATGGCATAGATCGAGTGTTCCATCATCCACACTTCATCCCCTAAAGCCAGTGCTAAAGCACCGCCGCTGCCGCCTTCACCAATGATGATTGCCAAGATCGGCACCGTTAAATCGGACATTTCCATCAAGTTACGGGCAATCGCTTCACCTTCTCCCCGTTCTTCCGCGCCAATACCACAAAACGCCCCTGCTGTATTGATCAATGTGACCACAGGTCGCTGAAATTTTTCTGCTTGCTTCATTAAGCGTAACGCTTTTCGATAGCCTTCAGGATGTGGTGAGCCAAAGTTTCTGCGTAAATTTTCAGGTAGATTACGGCCTTTTTGAATACCGATCACGGTCACTGGCTTGCCATCTAAACAAGCTATCCCGCCAACAACGGCTTCATCTTCGCCAAACAGACGGTCTCCATGAAACTCTTCAAACTCAGAAAAAATGCCTTCAAAGTAATCCAGTGCCGTCAAGCGGTCTTTGCTGCGAGCGAGTTCAACGATTTCGTGGGCTGCTCTAGTCATTGCGATTACATCCTTTCCGCGTATGCAAAGAAATCAAATGGTGGATTTTCTCCCGCAAGTTCGTCCGTGGAACGATTTGATCGACAAAGCCATGATCTAACAGGAACTCTGCCTTTTGAAAATCTTCAGGTAGTTCCTGACGAATGGTTTGTTCAATCACACGTCGTCCAGCAAAACCGATCAATGCTTGCGGTTCTGCCAGGATGATATCCCCTTCCATCGCAAAACTAGCGGTAACGCCACCGGTGGTCGGGTCCGTTAAAACCGTTAGATAAAACAAGCCAGCTTTACTGTGGCGTTTTACTGCCGCGGAGATCTTCGCCATTTGCATCAGTGACAAAATCCCTTCTTGCATCCGAGCCCCACCCGAAGCGGTAAAAAGAACAACTGGTAGCTGTTTTTCGATCGCACGTTCAAACAAACGGGTGATTTTCTCCCCCACGACCGTTCCCATACTGCCCATGATGAAATTCGCATCCATGACACCGATTGCTAACGGCAATCCTCGAACTTTGGCTTCTCCCGTTAGAACAGCCTCATGCAAACCAGTTTTTTCTTGCATTTGTGCGACTTTATCCAGGTACCCTGGGAAATCAAGGGGATCTTTTGTGGTAACATCTGTGTCCCATTCTTCAAAACTTTTTTCATCAATCGTGATAGCGATCCGTTCCCAGGCGCTGATCCGGAAATTATACCCGCAGTGGGGACAGACTTTTTCTGCCCCCATCTCCTTCGTATAAAGCGTTCGTTTGCAACTAGGACATTTCGCCCAAAGATTATCTGGGACGACTGGTTCGTTCGTTGGCAGCTGACCTCGATTAGGATTGATGCGAATGTAGTTTTTTTTCTTAAATAAAGCCACTCAACTTCCCTCCTATTGTTCAGGTGTCCAATTTGGCAAAAATTCCTCTTGTAAAAAGGCGGTTGTATAGTCTCCCGCAATCACTTTCGGGTGACTGATCAAGTCCATTTGGAATTCTGCATTCGTAATGACACCATCGGTCACTAATTCAGCTAACGCCCGCTGCATTTTCATCAATGCTTCAAAACGGTTCTCGCCGTGAACGATCACTTTAGCGATCATGGAATCATAATAAGGCGGGATCGTATAGCCGGAATACATGGCACTGTCTACCCGTACACCCAAGCCTCCACCAGGCAGAAATAAATTGTTGATCTTGCCTGGTGACGGTGCAAAATTGAAGGCTGGATTTTCTGCATTGATCCGACATTCGATTGCCGCACCTGTCATCTTGATGTCTGCTTGTGTCAAGCCTAGCGGTTCGCCACTAGCAACTTCGAGTTGTTTTTTGACTAGATCAATGTTCGTCACCATTTCAGTGATGGGGTGTTCCACTTGGATTCGAGTGTTCATTTCCATGAAATAAAACGCCCCAGTGTCTGCCATTAAAAACTCGATCGTGCCGGCATTTCGATACCCTACCGCTTGTGCGGCACGTACCGCTGCTTCTCCTAGCTCTGCTCGTTTGCTTTCAGAAATCACCACAGAAGGAGATTCTTCCAACACTTTTTGGTTGTTGCGTTGCAGCGAGCAATCGCGTTCACCAAGGTGGATAATATTACCAAAAGAATCACCTAACACTTGCACTTCTATGTGTCGAGCAGGATAAATGATTTTTTCAATGTACATTTCATCGTTGCCAAATGCCGCTTTCGCCTCTTGCTGTGCCGAAGCAAAATGATGTGGTAACGCTTCTTTATCGGCGACTTTCCGTATCCCTTTACCGCCACCGCCGGCTGCTGCTTTGAGCATGACCGGGTAACCAATCTCTTCAGCGATCGTTAAAGCTTCTTCCACATCAGAAATCGCGCCTTTGCTTCCGGGAATGACCGGTACTTCTGCTTCGATCATCAAGCGTCTTGCATTGATTTTGTTTCCCATTGCATCGATAGTCTCACTCTTTGGCCCAATAAAGACGATATTGCATTCCTCGCACATCGCAGCAAAGCGGCTATTCTCTGAAAGAAAGCCAAAGCCGGGATGGATCGCCTCAGCCTTTGTGACGATCGCAGCGCTTAGGATCTGCTGTACATTCAAATAAGAGTCAGCTGCTTTGGCAGGTCCGATACAAATCGCTTCATCGGCAAGCTCTGTGTGCAACGCTTCTTTATCTGCTTCTGAATAAACGGCGACCGTTTGAATACCTAATTCGCGACAAGCGCGAATGATACGTACGGCGATTTCGCCACGGTTTGCGATCAATACTTTAGAAAACATGTCTCACCTATCCAATCATGAAAGTCAATTCTGCTTCCGCCACTTTTTTCCCATCAACATAGGCAATTCCTTTGCCGATGCCGGCTGCAGATTTTACTTTGATTATTTCTACTTCTAAGATCAAGGTATCGCCTGGTGTTACTTTTTTTCTGAATTTTGCTTTGTCTAAACCGCCAAAGTAGGCAGTTTTCCCACGAAAGTCTTCCAATGACAATAATGCCACAGCACCTGCTTGCGCCATTGCTTCCACGATCAATACTCCAGGCATCACTGGTTCATGGGGAAAATGGCCTTGGAAAAACGGCTCATTAATGGTAACGTTTTTCTTCGCAACGACCCGTTTGCCTTCTTCTAACTCCTCAACGCGATCCACTAAAAGCATCGGATAACGATGAGGGATGATTTCTTTGATTTCTTGAATCGTTAATGCGCTCATTGCTTTACCCTTCTTTCACACGGAATAATGGTTGATTGAATTCAACGATTTGTTCGCTTTCAACCAAGACTTCAACCAATTCGCCATCGACGTCGCTGACGATTTCATTCATGACTTTCATCGCTTCAACGATACAAAGAATATCGCCTTTTTTCACGTGATCGCCGATTTGCTTAAAGTTATCTTTGTCAGGACTTGGTTTCAAATAAACGACACCCACTAACGGCGAGACAACTTCTTTGCCCTCTAAGACAGGTTTCGCCGCTTCTACTGTGTCAGGTGTCGCTGAGACAGCAGGCGTTGGTACAACAGGAGTTGGCGCAGCATTCGCTGCAGGAGCAGGCGCAGGTGTAGATTGTGCATTTTGTAGCCCACTTGTCGTATTTTTATTAAAATAAAGTTCAAACGTCTCTTTTTTTAATTGAAGCTCAGTTAACGTCGATTGATCGAATTGGCTGAGCAGCTCTTTTATCTCATGTGTTTCCAATTACGCTTCCTCCCAACGTTTCAGCAAGATCACTGCATTATGACCGCCAAACCCAAGTGAATTACTCATGGCATAGGTCAATTCTGCTGGTTGGCTTTGATTGATAACAACGTTCAAGTCGATCTCAGGATCTTGTTCTGTCACGTTGATGGTTGGTGGAATAAATTGATGTTGTAATGCTAATAGTGAAGCAATGGCTTCGATTCCACCAGCCGCCCCAAGCAAATGACCAGTCATTGACTTTGTACTGCTGACATATGGTTTTTTATAGTCTTCGCCCAATCCGTATTGGATCGATGTCGCTTCTGCACTGTCATTGGCGGGCGTGCTTGTACCGTGGGCATTGATGTAACCAACTTCAGCTGGGGTAATCGCCGCTTCTTGCATCGCTAATTTCATTGCTTTTCCAGCACCTGATCCATCAGGGTTTGGCGCAGTCATATGGTAGGCATCACAGTTCGCACCGTACCCTACGACTTCACCTAAAATCGTTGCCCCACGTTTTTGTGCATGCGCCAATGATTCTAAAATGAAGACGCCAGCGCCTTCACCCATGACAAATCCACTACGATTTTTATCAAACGGAACGGAAGCTTTGTCAGGGTCTGATTCAGTGGTTAACGCCGTCAGAGAAGCAAAACCAGCAATACCGATTTCACAGATCGTCGCTTCTGAACCACCAGCGATCATGACATCTGCATAGCCATGCTTGATGTTTCGGAAAGCTTCACCGATTGAATGGGTACCAGAAGCACAGGCGGAAACAGTCGTCGTACAAATGCCTTTCGCACCTACCCGTAACGCAATGTTGCCGGCAACCATATTTACGATCGACATCGGTACGAACATTGGTGATACCCGATTTGCTCCTTTGTCATGCATTCGAATCACTTGGTCTTGAATCGTTGGCAAGCCGCCGATCCCCGAACCAACCATCACGCCAAAACGATCCACATCAATGGTTTCTGTATCTAACTTCGCCATTTCCATCGCTTCTAACGCCGCATAAATTCCATAAATGGAAAAAAGATCCATCCGCTTCGTATCTTTTTTAACGAAGTACTTTTCTAACGGAAAATCTTTGACTTCAGCGGCAACTGAGATCCCTGTTGCTTCTGCGTCAAATTTTGTAATCGGGCCGATGCCGTTGGTCCCGTTTTGTAAACTTGCTAAAAATGTTTCTGGGTCATTTCCGATTGGAGAAGTGACGCCGTATCCTGTAACTACTACTCGATTCATCTATTCTTCCTCCTACCCTTGCATTGCCATCCCGCCGTCTACACTGATCACCTGACCAGTGATGTAGGGGCTTTTTGCTAAAAAGACTGCTGTTTGCGCAACATCCTGTGTGGAACCAAAACGCTGTAACGGAATATTTGCCAATGATTGTTCTTTGACTTTATCCGACAGCACTTCAGTCATCTCTGTTTCGATAAAACCTGGGGCGATCGCATTGCAGGTGATCCCCCGAGCGGCACCTTCACGAGCGGCAGATTTCGTAAAACCGATCACGCCAGCTTTACTTGCCGCATAGTTGGCTTGCCCGATATTTCCCGTCAAGCCGACCACACTCGTCAAATTGATGATGCGGCCTTCTCGCAACTTCATCATTATTTTCAGCGCGTGCTGCGTCATATTGAAGGTACCAGTCAAATTGATTTTGATCACGGAATCAAAATCTTCCGGTTTCATTCTCAACAATAATTTGTCATTCGTGATCCCGGCATTATTGACTAAAATGTGGATCGGTCCGACTGCCGCTTCTGCTTCCGAAAGCATGGCTGCCGCTTGATCAAAATCAGAAATGTCCCCATTGATTGCTACACATTTCACGCCGTAGCTGGTGATGCGATCGATCAGTGACTGGGGAATTTCTTTTCGTCCATTTAAAACGATATTCGCTCCTTCTTTGGCAAAGGCTTCCGCGATAGTAAAACCGATCCCTCGCGAGCTACCAGTTACAAAGACGTTTTTATTTTGCAGATCCATAAATTCCTCCTAGTTGAATCGGGCTAGTGTATCTGCCAACGTTTGGCTATCTTCTACACGCGCAGTCTGGATTTCTTTGTCTATTTTCTTCATAAAACCGCTCAATACTTTTCCTGGTCCGATCTCGATGACTTGTTGGATGCCAAGTTCCTTCAGTGTCGCAATGCTTTCGTAAAAACGCACTGGTGATTTCACTTGCAGCGTCAACAGTTCCTTGATTTGGTCTTGCTGCATCGGCTGCGCGGTCGTATTGCTGATGACAGGTACTTGCAACTCATCAAAGGTAATTTGAGCTAATTCCTGTGCTAATTGCTGCGATGCCAGTTCCAACAAAGCAGTATGGAAAGGACCGCTGACATTTAAAGGAATCACCCGTTTGGTTCCAGCAGCTTGTAACAATTCCACCGCTTTATCCACTGCCGGCGCTTCACCGCCAATAACGATCTGCTGCGGCGTATTGTAATTCGCTGGTGTCACGATCCCGACTTGACTTGCTTCTTTACAGATTTCTTCAATCGTTTCAGCGGGTGTGTTCATCACAGCGACCATTTTCCCAACACCTGCAGGCGCCGCACTTGCCATATACCGACCGCGCTTTTGCACCAATGCGACTGCGGTCTGGAAATCAAGCGCACCACTAGCGACTAAGGCTGTATATTCACCTAAACTTAAGCCAGCAACAGCATCTGCTTCGATTCCTTGCGCATCCAAAAGTCGCCAAAAAGCCGTGCTTACTGTTAAAATGGCAGGCTGTGTATATTCCGTCTGGTTTAAACGTTCGTTTTCAGTAAAGCATAACTCGGCCATATCATATCCTAGAATAGTGCTGGATTGTTCAAACGTCTCACGAACGATTGCTTCTTGGTGATAGAGCTCTTCCCCCATTTTGGGGTACTGTGCACCTTGACCGCTAAATAAAAAGGCTGTCTTCATCTTGCACTCCTTCATTACTTTGTTCGTTGTTGTTGGAGAACATGGCTTCTTGCAGTTCGTCTATGAATCAGCAAAAACACGTTCTTAAAAAGGAAAGGCTAGGCTGTCTGCCTAGCCTTTGTTTTATGCTTGTTGTTTTTCTACATATTTAACTAGATCTTCAACGGTTGTGATACCATCTTCTGTTTCGATCTTCACATCGAATTCATCTTCGATCTCGTTAATGATTTGGAAAAGATCCAAGCTGTCTGCTTCTAAATCTTCTTGGATGTTCGTGTTCAATTTAATTTCTTCTTTTTCTTTTCCTAATTCTTCTGCTACGATTTCTTGAATTTTTTCGAATACCATGTGTATATTCCTCCAATGTGTTTTTCAATAGTAATTTTGTTTCGTGAACAAGTTATAAGGTGGCTAACATAGTTCCCCATGTCAATCCGCCGCCAAAACCTGAGAACACCACTTTTTGACCACTGCCAAGGGACAGTGTACCTCGTTTGATTTCTTCATCTAGCAATAACGGAATCGAGGCTGCCGAAGTATTGCCATAATCTTGCATATTTTGCAAAAATTTCTCACGGGGTTGCTTCAGCTTGCGAGCAACTTTGTCTAAAATGCGTGAATTTGCTTGGTGAAGCAAAAAATAATCAATTGCTTCATCTTGTATCAGATCATTGATCGAGGCGACCACATCACGCGTCGCAAAATCAAAGATTTCTCGTCCAATCATTTGCATACAAGCACTATACGCCGGAACGTTTTGTGAAAAAGGATTCTCATTCGTCCGAAAACCAGATGTTAAGGACATGCCTCGCGTCCCATCTGCTTTTAAAGACTCTTTGAGCAAATGCTGCTCTGAAGATGCTTCCAGCAATAGACCACCGGCACCATCTCCGAATAAAACAGCCGTCGAACGGTCGTTCCAATCCAAGACCTTTGAAAGTACTTCTCCACCGATGACCAATCCTTTTTTAGAGCCTGTTCGAATCAGTTTTTCAGCCATAGACAATGCATAAACGAAACCAGCACATGCTGCACTGATATCAAAAGCAAAGGCATTGACTGCCCCAATCGCCCCTTGGACTTGGCAAGCAACCGCCGGTGTATTGAAATCCGGTGTGATCGTCGCTACCAAGATAAAATCCAGACTTTCTGCTGAAAGCTGAGCATCTTGCAAGAGCGTTTGAGCGACGCGAATACAAAGGTCAGAAGTGTTTTCGCCAACAGCGACTCTTCTTTGTTTGATTCCCGTGCGAGAATGAATCCATTCATCTGAAGTATCCATCAAATTTGATAGATCATCATTTGTTACGATTTTTTCTGGAACATAACTTGCAGTCGCGGTAATTTTTCCAAACATATTCATCCATTATTCTCACTTATAATCTTGTAAAAAGTCATGCAGATTTTTCAGTGCTTTCAACAGTGCCTGTTCCTCTTCAGGAGACATCTGACTCAAGACACCTTTCACCATCTCACGATGAAAATGCTGATGAACACGATAAAGGAGTTTTCCTTTTTTCGTCAAACCTAGTTTGACGACTCGCCGATCATCTTCACTGCGAATCCGTTCTACATATTCTTTTTTCACCAAACGATTGATCGCGATGGTCAAAGTCCCAACAGTGATCGAAAGCTCTTTGGCAACTTCAGTCGTGGTCTTTTTTTTGTACATCCCGATGGCTTCGATGGTATGCATTTCGGTAATTGAAAGGTCTTTGAATTGAGATTTTTTCAATTCAGATTCTTCAATCACTAAGATGTCATTAAAGACGCTGACTAAGTAGTCATTAACTGTTTCTAAATTGGGTTCCATAACCTTCACCATCCGAATACTTTGATAATCAAATCATTTGATAGTCAAACTATATCGGAAGTTATTGAGAAATGCAAGAATTTTTTCGAACTTTTTTTATTTTTAAGCACATTTTTATTTGAGAACTGATTTTCTAAGATTCTAAAAGCTGCGAGTTGACAAAACAATCCGTTTCCGTTATAGAGAAATTTCCTTTGAATGTCAAAGTTTATCATTGCGTTGTCTCCACTCTATTCCTATTTTTTTCTTGTCAACGGCCAGCAAACGTTGCTCTCTCCGCTCTCATCTGCTACTCTTTGAAGGAAGGAGAGGAAAGATCGATGAATCCGAACAAAGAGTTTCTAAAAAACAAAGCAAATGCACTGCCTGAAAAGCCTGGCGTTTATCTAATGAAAGATCAACACAACGAAGTCTTGTATGTGGGAAAAGCCAAATCATTGAAGCAGCGTGTCGTTTCCTACTTCCGAAAAAACCAGCAGCATGCCAATAAGGTACTTCGACTTGTTTATAATGTCGTTGATTTTGAAACTATCGAAACAGATACCGAATTGGATGCACTATTACTTGAATGTCGTTTGATCCAAGCTTTTCATCCTATCTACAACCGCCAAATGAACCATTCAGCGAACTATTGCTTTGTTGATTTGACGAATCATAGCTTCACGATCACTCAAACACCACAAATTGGCAGTTATGGCCCCTTTCGACAAACAAAAAAATTGCCTGTGTTGTTTCAATTATTGTCAGAAACGTTTCAATTGCCGACTGTCAACGAACTGACGCTATTAACCTTACGTAAGCAACTCCCTCAAATGGAGGCGTATTCCTTGGAAGAGAAGTGGCGAGAGATCGGCTGTTTTTTTGCAGGAAAGAAGACCGACTGTTTTTCACTCCTTAAAAAACGCTTGGCATACCTGATTGATCACTTATTGTTTGAACAAGCTAGTGTACTGCAGCGAGAGATCCATTTAGCAGAAAGCTTTTACCAAGAAATCGTGAGGGTCAATCAGTTCATTCAAGAACCGGAAGTGATTTTTTCGATTCCCCTTGACTTAGAGGAGCCAGTATCACAGACGACTCAACTCAAATACTATCAAGTCAGCTTTGGTAAGTTGATCCAAACAAACATTCTTTCTCCCGAAGAAACATTCCAGCCACTTCCGCCATCAAGCGCTGCGCTTCCTTTAGCCCCGGAAGATCTCGATCCATTAGGGATCATCCTTAATCACCTGTATCGCCAAGAAAAAGCAGCAGAAAAATAAAAAACAGCAAGCCTAAGTAGGCTTGCTGTATAGAAATGAGAAAGCGACGACGAACGTCCCACTCATTCTTATTGGATCAAATCATAGATTTCCATGGCTACAATATCAACATTATCAAATTGATAAGATTGACTTGATTCTGCTTCCGTTAATTCAAACGTTTCTGTCGAATTGTCATAAGTAACGGTACATTTTTCGACGCCTTCTTTTTCAAAACGACGTACTTGAACTTCATTGTCTTGCGCTTCGACCATCGCTTCTAAACGTTTGATGATAGCGACTAATTGCGAACTTTTCATTCGTAAGCCTCCTTTTTCTGTCCGTTATATTGTATCAAAACATCCTCTATCTTGCATTGATTTTTCGTATTTTTTTTGTCATTTTAAGATTTTTTTCCATCTTGCCACCAAAGTTTAATCAGCGCCTGCGTTCCGTCATTTTCATAGCCTTTTTCAGCCAACTGATCATACAATTTTTTAGCTAAAGTGGTGCTTGGCAAATCCAATCCCATCTTCTTGGCTTCATCCAGAGCGATCCCCAGATCTTTGATGAAATGTTTGACAAAAAAACCTGGTGAATAATCCTCTTTTAGGATACGTGGACTGTAATTCGTCATGGACCAATTGGCTGCACCACCGCCAGAAAGGGTGTCAATCACTCGTGGTAAATCTAGACCCGCTTGGTTCGCATAGACCAGCATTTCTGTCATCCCCGTCATGGTTCCGGCAATCATGATCTGATTGGCCATTTTCGTATGCTGACCCTTTCCAGCCCCTCCTTGAAGTTGAAACGTCTTTCCTAATACTTCAAAAAGTGGTTTTACTTGTTGGTAAGCTTCTTCATCGCCACCAACCATAATCGTTAGCGTGGCGTTTCTCGCACCAAGATCACCACCAGAAACTGGCGCATCAATACTCGCTGCTCCTTTTTCCTTCGCTGTCTGGTAGATTCGTTCTGCCAAATCAGGTGTGCTGGTTGTAAAATCCACCAATGTTTTGCCCGTCACAGCCGTTTGAAAAATCCCTTGAGGCCCATAGTAAACCTCTTCAACGTCGGATGGATACCCAACCATTGTAAAGATGATTTCACTTTCTGATGCAACTTCTGTTGGGGTGTCACACCAAATTGCTCCATTCGCAACGAGTTCATCTGTTTTTGCTTTCGTCCGATTGTAAACATTCACTGTATGTCCTGCAGCTAAGAGATGACCAACCATCGCTTGACCCATGACACCAGTACCGATAAATCCTAATTTCATGCAGATCCCTCCAAAATAAAAAAGTTCATGTCTTTAGTATACGCTAAAAACATGAACTTGCGAAAATTTTCTGTTTAATCGATCGTTCGGCGAAATGCCTTTAATTTTACTTTGAATTTTTCTAACGTCTGCTCGGTTTCTTTCTCGATGCGTTCGGTTTCATAATAGGCAACCATATCATGGTAGAAAGACAGCATCGACTCACCAAAGCGTAATGCCGAGATCTCGTACATCTTCCTAGAAAGAACTTCGGGATCAGCAGGAATCTTTTGTTCATAATAATCAATAAATGCTTTTGCGAAATCCCGATCACTCTCAAAGGTGACGCCTAACGATGGATCATCGATCAAGGTGTTTAAGTAATCATTGCCTTCAACGACTAATGGGGTCCCAGCAGCCATTGCTTCCGTGTATGTCAGTCCTTGTGTTTCTGAAGTAGAGGCACTGACGAAGTAATCGGCAGCGTGGTAATAGATCGCCACTTTATCATTCGCCACTTCGCCGACAAATTGAACATGGTCAGTTAGCGCCATATCCACCACTTTTTCTTCTAATTTTTCTTTATGCGGACCTTTCCCAACGATCACTAATTGCGCATCAGGAATCTTGGTTAGAATTTCCGGCATCCCATCGATGATCGCTTGGATATTCTTTTCATAAGAAATACGACTGAGGGAAAGCAGCATGGGTTGATCCTCAGTGATGCCTAATTTCTCCCGCAATTCTTTTTTCATTTCAGATGTAATGTCCGGTCGACGAAACTTCTCGACTTCGATCCCTGTGGGGATGATCCGCATCGGTGAAACCACACCATACCCCCTCAGCGTATCGATGACTCGTTCACTTGGACAAACAACACCTGTCGAGTGGTTGGCAAATAGCCGCGAAAGATATTTCACGTGAGACGGCCGTAAGACCTTCCCATTGGCGATGTAGTGCAAGTAGTCTTCATACATCGTATGGTAGGTATGGATCACAGGAATTTGCAATTTGCGCCCCACCATTTTCCCTAACATCCCAGAGCCAAACTCGGTATGGGTATGGATCAATTCCAACTCTAACTCTTTGGCGATCAAATAGGCATACAACATGCCGCGCACTACGATTCGCCGATCTTTGAAGGACACAAACGGGACACTTGGCATGCGAATGATATCTTCTTCGTCCAGATCAGCATTGGGATCGGTCGTAGTAAAGATATACACTTTATGGCCTTTTTTCTCAAGCTCTTCTTTCAATGTCTTGATCGATGTCGCCACACCACTTACCTGGGGGAAGTAGGTGTCTGTAAAAAATCCGATTTTCAAAACGGTACCTCCAAACTTTACATTAGTTTCTTTATTCCGTATTCATCACTTTTGTATAAACTTCTTTTAACTCATATCCGATTTCATCAATACTCTTTTGCTTGGCCGTTTCATAACCCGCTTCACTTAACTGTGGCAACGTGCCATCTACGATTCCTTTGATTTTCTCGATAAACCCTTGATTGGTTTTCTCCATGTATGCATTGTGCCCATTGCTTAGCCACCCTTTATATACTGGAATATCCCGAACAAGCACATTTTGGTGGCTGGCTAACGCCTCAAGGACCACGATCCCTTCTGTTTCTTCATAGGAAGGAAAGAAGAACAGATCAGCCGCTGAATATGCCCCTTCGATGATGTCTCCTTTGATATAGCCGGGAAACAGCACATTTTCTGGATGGTCTTCATTGACAAGGTCGCGGATCTGCTTAGGAATCGTCATCATTGGTGTATGACCAAACCAGATAAACGTATATTCAGGCAATTGTCTAGCTATCTCTACAAAATCAAGAATGCCTTTTCGTTCAAAAAACAAACCGACCGATATAATGACTTTTTGATCAGGTAAAAGCTGAAAATACTCACGAAAGGCTTTTTCTTTCTCATGATCCGGCTGATATTTGTCAAGATCGATCCCGTTTGAGATCGCTTCGATCGGCACTTGGATACCATACCCTTCCAAAAGTTCTTTCGAATAAGGGGTCGGGGTGATCAATTGATCGGCTCTGGAATAAAGATTGATCAAATATTTTTTATATAATGGCGAAAGCTGATTTGAACCGATAAATGAATTTCGAAAATCCTCTTCTGTAGAATGGGCATGGTAAATCACTTTTTTTCCTTGTCTTTTGGCTTTATTGACCATATGCATACTATTGATTCCATACGTGTTGATGTGAAGAATGTCATAATCCTCATCATTTTTATCAAGAGTAAAAGGAATCCCGACAGATGTCAGCGCTCGTTGCTGATGGGCCAATGCGCGACCGATACCTGATTTAGCTAATAATTTTTCTCCTTCAAAATAAAGAAGTACTTTCAAAGATGATTCCTCCTTGGAAATGCTTATATCTGATATTAGTATACCATAGGCGATCGCAGAGATACTCCTACCATGGTCCTAGATTTTGTTCCCCATTTAACCATGATACGGGAAAAGCTCAGGGAATCATAGCTTAATTCCAAGATATGACAAAACTGT
Organism: Enterococcus sp. DIV1096b; assembly: GCF_050498765.1. NCBI lineage: Bacteria > Bacillati > Bacillota > Bacilli > Lactobacillales > Enterococcaceae > Enterococcus > Enterococcus sp. DIV1096b. The sequence goes on from NZ_JBMHEK010000001.1 coordinate 2,008,981, forward strand.
TCGTTTTCTGAAAAAAGTAGTAAGTTGTTGCAAGTCAAATCAAACAAAATGTCTTCTTAAAACAAAAAAAGGCAACAAGCAAAAATTGCTTGTTGCCTAGAAATGATTATTTTACATACTGTTCGATTAACTCTACAACTTCTTCCATTGTATCGCAATCTTCTAAAGCACGTTTTGCTAATTCTTGCATGTCAGTGGTTGACAAACGTTTCATTAAGCTACGTGTTTTCAGAACAGATGTTGCACTCATTGAGAACTCATCTAAGCCCATACCTACTAGAAGTGGCACAGCAGTTTGATCGCCGGCCATTTCTCCACACATACCAGCCCATTTGCCTTCAGCATGCGCTGAATCGATCACGTTTTTGATCAAGCGTAAGATGGATGGGTTGTATGGTTGGTACAAGTAAGACACGCGTTCATTCATGCGGTCTGCAGCCATTGTGTATTGGATCAAGTCATTGGTACCAATACTGAAGAAGTCAACTTCCTTCGCAAACTTGTCTGCTAAGACAGCTGCTGCTGGAATTTCGATCATGATTCCGACTTGGATCTCGTTAGAAATCTCAACGCCTTCGTCAATCAATTTTTGACGCTCTTCTTCATACATTTTCTTCGCTGTACGGAACTCTTTCAATGTTGCCACCATTGGGAACATAATACGTAAGTTACCATGAGCAGAAGCACGTAACAACGCACGAAGTTGGGTACGGAACATGTCGTCCCCAAGTTCAGACAAGCTGATACGCAATGCACGATAGCCTAAGAAAGGATTCATTTCATGAGGCAATTTTAAGTAAGGAAGTTCTTTATCGCCACCGATATCCATTGTGCGGACAACCACTGGTTTTCCAGCCATTCCTTCTAGAACTGCTTTATACGCTTTATATTGGTCTTCTTCTGTTGGGAAATCAGGAGAATCCATGTACAAGAATTCAGTCCGGTATAAACCGACTGCTTCTGCACCATTGTTGTGGACACCTTCTAAATCTTTTGGTGTACCAATGTTCGCAGCTAATTCAAAGTGCTTGCCATCAGCCGTAACTGTTTCAGCATCTTTTAATTTTTCCCACTCTGCTTTTTGATCTGCGTAGGCTTTCCCAGCTTCAACAAATTCAGCCGCTTGGTCATCTGTCGGGTTGACGATAACGTCACCGATAATGCCGTTAACAGCTAAGATGTCGCCCGCTTTCACTTTTGCAGTGATCTCCATCGTTCCAACGATTGCTGGGATTTCAAGAGAACGTGCCATGATTGCGGAATGAGAAGTACGTCCACCGATATCTGTTACAAAAGCTTTAACAAAGTTGCGGTCTAATTGTGCGGTATCACTTGGTGTCAAGTCATGCGCAACAACGACTACTTCTTCGTTGATCATTGAAGGATTAGGCAAAGTCACATTCAACAAATGCGCCAAGATACGTTTAGCAACATCTTTGATGTCAGCTGCCCGTTCTTGCATGTAAGCATTGTCATCCATTGCTTCAAACATACCAATATACATGTCAGTAACTTCTTTCAATGCAGCTTCTGCATTGACTTTGTTATCTGTCACGTTTTGTTTGATTTGACCGATCATCTCAGGATCTGAAAGAACCATTAAATGAGCATCAAATACTTGTGCTTCTGCTTCACCTAAAGTTTGCGCTGCTTTGTCGCGGATTTGTTGTAATTCCGCTGTTGACTTCGCTAACGCATCATCTAAGCGTGCTTCCTCTGCTGCAGTATCTTCAACTGATACTTTTGAAAAAGATAAATCAGGTTGTACTAACAGGTAGGCTTTCGCAACGGCTACACCATCACTAGCAGCAATTCCTTTTAGCATCTCAACCATTATTCAGACAAACCTTCTTTTTTCATTGTTTCTACGATTGCAGCGATTGCATCTGCTTCGTCAGCACCTTCAGCAGTGATAGTTACATCAGAACCTTGGCCAACACCTAATGACATTACGCCCATGATTGATTTAAGGTTTACTGATTTACCTTTGTACTCTAAGTTGATATCAGAGTTGAATTTGCTTGCTGTTTGAACCAATAATGTAGCTGGACGTGCGTGAATCCCTGTCTCAGCAACTACGTGAAAATCTTTCTTTTCCATATTGATCAATCTCCTTTATGATACGTTTTTTTGTGTGAAGGCAAAATTTCCATGCATGCAATGATACCCGAAAAAAATCGCCCTTTCAACTGTTAAGATTACCATTTTTTTCCTCGATAGACAACCGTTTTCTCTTAAATAAACGATTGAAATAAATGTCCTATTTATTTTCTTGCACGTAACGGTAGATGATCTTCCCATTTAACCCCGCTTCTCCGACAAAAGAAGACCGGTCTTCCAACTGGAGCCAGACATCTCTAAACGCCAGAAATTCCGGCTGTTGGACAATCAATTCTTGGATCTCTCCATTGCGTAAACGTACTACTTCTGCAGCAAAATCTCTGTTCTCCAACGTCTATTCTCACCTCTTTCTTTCTATTATATAGGAATTACTTTTTATTTAAAAGACCGCTTCTATAAGTGAAATCGAAGGGAAAATTTTTAAAGGTAAAATTCTTGCAGTCTGACAAAAAGTTAGTATAATAGAATTATGGTCAGTAAAGGTCAATAACACATTACCTTGAAGGTGACCGTTACTTTGCCCACAGCCCCTTTTCTTTTACAAGCAATCAAATGCGCCGTAAAATAGGGTTGTTGGAACAAATATGAAAGGTCGTGAATCTATGCTTTGTCAAAATTGCGGCAAAAATGAAGCTTCAATTCATTTATATGCCAATGTCAATGGTCAAAGAAAACAACTCGATTATTGTCAAAGTTGTTACCAAAAATTAAAAGCACAATCTGGGAATGCTGCAGCTGCAATGGCGCAAGATCCTTTTGGATTTGGCAATCTTGATGATTTATTCCGTCAAATGTCTCGTCAAATGCAGCAAGGAAATACCCCTTATGAACAAACCCCACCGACACAAACTGGCGGTAACGGTTTTGTTGGCGGGCAACCACCACGCAATAACCAAGCACCTGCGGGTCTGCTGGGAGAATATGGCATCAATATCACTCAAATGGCTCGTGATGGTGAAGTCGATCCAGTGGTCGGTCGTGATTCAGAAATCAAACGCGTGATCGAGATCCTTAATCGCCGAACCAAAAATAATCCGGTATTGATTGGTGAACCTGGGGTTGGGAAAACTGCCGTCGTTGAAGGGTTAGCCCAAAAAATCGTTGATGGTGATGTGCCACAAAAATTGATGGAAAAAGAAGTTATTCGTTTGGACGTTGCGTCGCTTGTTCAAGGCACAGGTATTCGTGGCCAATTTGAAGAACGCATCCAAAAATTGATCGAAGAAATCAAGCAAGCGGAAAATGTGATCTTGTTTATCGATGAAGTCCATGAAATCGTTGGCGCTGGTGCAGCCGGCGACGGAAATATGGATGCTGGAAACATCTTAAAACCAGCTCTTGCCCGTGGAGAACTACAAATGGTCGGAGCAACGACGTTAAATGAATACCGCATTATCGAAAAAGACGCCGCTTTAGAACGGCGTTTGCAACCAGTACGTGTGGATGAACCTTCTGTGGAAGAAACCATTCGTATTTTAAAAGGCCTACAACCGCGTTATGAAGATTACCATCATGTGAAATATACGGATGAAGCGATCGCAGCTGCCGCTACCCTTTCTAACCGTTACATTCAAGATCGATTCTTGCCTGATAAAGCGATCGATCTGCTAGATGAAACAGGTTCGAAGAAAAACTTGACGATCCAAATCGTTGATCCAAAAACGATCGAAAAGAAATTACAAGAAGCGGAAGAACAAAAACAAGCTGCCTCTCGAGAAGAAGATTTTGAAAAAGCTGCTTACTATCGCGATCAAATCAACAAGCTTCAAAAAATGAAAGAACGTCAAATCAGCGAAGAAGAAACGCCTGTCATCACCGAAAAAGACATGGAACAAATTGTTGAAGAACGGACAAATATCCCTGTTGGGGAATTAAAAGAAAAAGAACAAACCCAGTTGAGGAATCTTGCGGATGACTTGAAAGCTAAAGTTATTGGTCAAGACGAAGCAATCGACAAAGTTGCAAAAGCGATCCGCAGAAATCGGGTCGGTTTAGGCAAACAAAACCGTCCGATCGGCTCTTTCCTATTCGTCGGTCCAACCGGTGTCGGGAAAACCGAATTAGCAAAACAATTAGCTTATGAAATGTTTGGTTCTGAAGAATCAATGATTCGTTTCGACATGTCAGAATACATGGAGAAACACAGTGTATCCAAATTGATTGGTTCTCCTCCAGGCTATGTTGGCTATGAAGAAGCAGGTCAATTGACTGAAAAAGTTCGTCGGAATCCTTACAGCTTGATTCTATTAGATGAAGTAGAAAAAGCCCATCCTGATGTATTGCATATGTTCTTGCAAATTCTCGATGATGGTCGCTTGACCGATGCTCAAGGACGTACCGTCAGCTTTAAGGACACCTTGATCATCATGACAAGTAATGCCGGAACCGGCAAAGTTGAAGCTAACGTTGGCTTCGGTGCGGCGCGTGAAGGTATCACTCGTTCCGTTTTGAATCAATTGAATAATTACTTTACACCAGAGTTTCTCAACCGCTTTGACGGCATCATCGAATTTAAAGCTTTAAGCAAGGAAAACTTGTTATCGATCGTGTCTCTCATGCTGCATGAAGTCAATCAAACCCTTAGCCAACAAAAACTGCATATCGACGTTCCACAAGACGTGCAAGAAAAATTGGTGGATCTTGGTTACAGTGCAACGATGGGGGCTCGCCCATTGCGTAGAACCATCCAAGATCAAATCGAAGACGGCATTGCAGAATTTTATCTTGAGCATCCACAAGTACATCAACTAAAAGCACAATTAGAAGATGCAGATAAAATCATTGTGACCTCCGCTGAGTCCCCTGCACTTCTTGAAGAAGCCAATCCGGCTTCTGAAGAAGAAGCATCGGAAACAAACGAGTAACAAGCTGCCAAAACGTGTAACGAAACGTTTCCTTTGCCAGACAACCATGTTTTGCCAAAAAATTGGGTAATTCCGAGTTGTCTGGCTTTTCTTTTGAAAAAAAACGCCCTATAATGTTATTAATAAATACATAGAATGTGAGGTGAGTCTGGTGAAATTAATCAATGTTACGAACAGCCATTCTCGACTAGTATTGAATCAACTTGAAAATACCGACGCGGAACTTGTAAAGGTTTACACAGCCGGAGATACAACCGTGATCTTTACCTCAGCGCCGAACCACAATGAAATTTTGCTGATCAATAAAAAAAGAACTATTCGCCCGACGGAAGTTGAAGAAATCAAAAATTACTTCTTGAAAAAATTACCTGATGGCTCTTATGATCCTGCAACGATCTCTGTGATCCAAATGCCCGAAGTGGTGGAAATCTCCATCAAAAAAACGTTATCCTCATCACGTTAGCTTTGCCTGATCACGGGTTTAAAAAATATCTATAAAAGGTGACTGTCGCAGCCCTCTTTTATAGATATCTTTTTTTGTCTTCTCTCTTCCTTCTATTGGTTAGTACTTCGATCAACGATACCTGATGTTCAAGTAAAAAAAGAGAGCCATACGCTCTCTTTTCAAGTATATTTATTAGAAATCATCGACTGGATCATCACATTTAGATTGTGCCAATCCTTGGTACTATGAACATTGCCAAAAAATGTGAATTTCTGCGACTCATTATGGATTAGCACGCCATCAGAAACCAATATATCTGAGTCTCCTAAATTCGAACTAAAGTGAATCACATTTTCATTGTAAATTTTCAACAGTTTGTTTTTAATGACCGGAATATATTCTGGATGGTTCAAAAGAGAAATACCAATGCGAATCGGTTCCTCTTCCTGGATAGGTAAATAAGACGCTGTGATCTGAGCGATTTTCCTTAAGAAGAGGGCTTCTTTTTCTATTACAAACGAATGGCGCTGCAAGGCAGCTGCAATCAGCTCTTCCACCTCTAATACTCGTTCGTTCGTAGAGGACAAATCTTCAGTAGACACAAAACTATCCAAAAAGAGATGAAGACAGCCCCATGTATTCATCACTAATTCATAGGTAATGAATTCTTCGATCTCTTTAGAAAGATTATACTTTTGCGACAAGACAGCTACAACATCGGCAGAAAATTCGACCAGCGGATTTCCTAAAAGATTTCTCAGCTTTTGGCCCAAAAGTAGTTTTTCTTGATCCGAGATCGTTTCAGGTATGAAAAGAAAAACCCAGAAATGATAAAAAATCTGTTCTTTCTCAATATCTTGCTGACTTCTGATCGGCAGCAGCTTGATCACTTGCTTTTCCCCATCTAGTTGCTTGATTTGCTCATAAATAGTGATGGAAGCATCGTCTAACTCATTGACAATATAGCCTCTCAACACCGCATTTTCAATGATTGAAAACATAATGTCGTGCTTCACTTTTGTGGTTTTTAACGGCTCATATTCTTTAGCTGCTAATTCAACGCTGGCACGGGTTCGCTGATTGATGTATACATTACAAGCCATGATCTCAACTAAATAATGGTACATCCTCACACACGGCTCTGCCCCTGTCAAATCAATGGAATCTGTATTGTTATTGATAGTAATCGGAACATTTTGGATAACCAGCATTTTCTTAAGATAGCTGATCAATTTATAACAATAAGAAATACTAAAAATCAATTCTTCCGAGATGTCCACCATACGGGTCTTTCTTTTTCTTAACAAATAGGATAATAGACGATAATAAGGAGATTCTAAGAAATATTTTTTCTTTAGATTCACAAAAATATGCAGGCTTTGTTCTTCATTTAATTCTCGTGACAAATAAACAGTTCTCTTTTTCAGCAAAAAAATTGACTCGTCAAAAGTCGTAAACTCTCTCATATCTTCGGCGATTTCATTGATCAATATTTTCACCTGATACAAAGATTTGTTTGTCGTTTCACATATTTTATCGAGAGATAGCTGCTTCTCCAAAATGATATTTCTAACAATAGTTAATTTATCTACCTGTTTTTTGGTTAAATAAAACCTATACAATTTTTCTATATACTCCAAAATTTTTTACCCGCCTTATTTAAAAAGTATCCCAGTATCCAATTATAGTAAAATAAACTTAAATTCAAGCCTCTTTTTTCATTAAACGGACAATTTTAATAAAAACTTCAGAAAAATCCCCTCTTCTTTAAAACAGTACGGGTGAGAAAAACTTGTGAAACAATTCTTATTTTTTGTAACAAAAAAGTGTTGGAAACCCTGAAAAAGAACCTGTGAATTAGCTGTTTCCATAAACTTAGAAAAAATTCGTATTCTTTCATTGATTGGTAAGTGACTTGGAGAGTAAAATCATTTTCTAGCTGGACAAACTTCTTTGAGGAATCAAGTTCATTTCAAAGAGCTTGTAATAAAATATCTTCTCTTTTTAGCCAGCAATCTTTGTATTCATAAATGTTGATGATCGACAATTCATCACTCACTTGATTGATTGACCGCATGATTTCTTCATCATCCGAATCAACATTGCCAATGACATGCAAATCATAATGAACACCAGATTTATCCACGCACTCAACGATATAGCTGATCACATCTCCCCAAAAATGTTCCAATCGATGAGTGCCGCCTGCTTTTTCTAACCTTGAACGTTCAGCGATACACAAAACGTTTTTCGAAGAGTATTGCAAGATGTTGATTTCCCCTAGTGATTGTGCTAAATAGTCAAGAACCGATTGGCGATCATCTTCTTGATCCACAATTAAATTTCTCTCTAAAATCGTATTCGTCTTGTTGCTGAAAAAGCGCACAGTCAACATGGTAGCATTCTTTTGTCGACTGAAATTTATTCTGGTTTGCAGCATTTTGATTCACTCCTTAAAAGAACTTTGATCCTCTGCTATTAAGGATATAGTAAGAACCAGCCGATTTTTATCGTCTTTTTTTCAAAAAAACTACAAATAAAATAATCATTGTTCCTCATTTTTCTTTCTACTGACTTAAAGACCTGTTAATTAGAAACGAGTAGCAACTTCATAAAAATAAAAGAGACAAAAAAACTCTAAGGTTTCTTCAAAGAGTCGTATTGTATATTCTCCTAATATTATGAATCCTACTAAAATCTAGTATTAATGAGATAGTGATTCTAAACAGCTAATTTTTTTGAGATGTTTTTAAAATGAAACAAGTACGGATTTATAATTTTAAGCTTGAAGCAACCTTTAATATTTCTGTCCCGTTAAGGTAGAAGATTTGTAGGTACAGATTACAAATTGAATAAAAACATTAATTGATAATTTTCAAATCTATGACTTTGATTGCCTATTCAATAGAAATGCATAAATAGAACAATACGTTCAAGCCCCACCTATGCAATAGTTCATACTCGTAAAACTACTTCTATAAATAGTATCTTAAAAATGATAGAAGATTGTATTCTACTGAATTGCAGATGTTCACGAAAGAAATAACAGATATGAATCTTCAGAACTGATTCCCCTGACAGCGACTGATTCAGAGCAAATTCTCAGAGACTACGAATAACAATATAATTACTTTGCTAGGTCCAATCCTAGTTGGAATGACAATTCTTTTAACTCTGAGAAGATCTTGACTTAAAATATTAGCCAAATTGTAACATTGCAACAAAATTATTTTCATATAAATCATTACCGCACGGACAATTGCTACACAGAAAGATATGTTGACTTGATAATCAACATCACTGGACTACTAGAAAATTTGATTAAATTATTTTATAAAAAATCAGATTAATAAAATACTTTCTACTTTTTCATTAAAAATAGCGCAAAAACGGATAATAACTTAATACATCATCATTGTATACTTTATTTAAGCAGTAAATCATCTGCAAAAATTAAAGTGAGGTTTTATTATGAAAAAAGTTATTTTGGGTACTACATTGGCAACATCTTTACTACTAGTAGGAGGAATCACTGCGTCAGCAGATGTTGCTATGCCAGAGGTTCCCTCTGTTCCATTTGCTGTTACTATAACAGAAGGAACATCTAGTTTTGCATTTAATGATATGAATTTAAACGAAACGTTCGAAATAAGTCCAGCATTATTTGTCAACGGAACAATGACAGGAACTATTGAAAACGTTGGCGGAACATTAACAAACTTAACTCGTTCAGTTAATAAAGTTACAATTACAGTTTCTTCTGATTCTGAAGGAATCGTTATCACCGAAAATGGTGATGTTGCCGTTGAAGCAGAAGCTATTTCCCAATCAGTAGCTACCAGCGTAGATACAACTTTCACATTCAATCGTCAAACTGCTATGCTAGATGGCACACCCACTATCACAGTTACTGCATCAGATACTACTGACTCAGACAATGGCCAAGACCTTTAATTCTTAAAAAGGATAGCCTATGGATAAAATATCAAAACACAGAGACTCCTTTCTAAGAGTTTCTGTGTTCTTCCTCATATTGACAATAATCGCAAATATAAATATAAGTATTGCAACAGCGAATGAGACAACGAATACTTTAAAACTATCGCTTAGCGATACCGAATATGAAACATCAAGAAATACTATTACTCTTCCTTCTGATGTTGATAAAAAGTATACATTTGAAATTAAATTGGAAAACATCGGAGCTGGTGATTCATCAATAGTGGTCACTCCCTTTGCTTCAACTGCTATTTCAAGAGAATCCTCTATTTTGTACACTTCGAATACAGAGAACCTTCTCGATGATAAATACGACTTTTCAAATTATGTTACTATCGCTTCAGAAGCTATAGACGAAGAGAATCAAATAGAAATTGCCCCTAATGAATCTGTTGGTGTCAGCATTACCATAAATGTTCCAGACGACATAGAGCTTGAAGGTACTGTAATGGGTGGAATTAATTTTAAGCAAATATTAGGTGTTCAAACAGCTGAAGATTCTATTAGTATTGCGTCTGCCTACGAGTCTATCATTTTCATCAACTTAATTTTTAGCAAATATGAGGATATTCAAGATATTATTTATCAAGATTTCTCATTTGTTGCTCTTCAGGACACGGTAAACCTACAATTTTATGCCCTCAACTATAATCCTATTTTAGGCAACTTAAACAATGCGCTCTACGAACTAATAAACCCAAATGGAGAAACAATTGCCTCTGGAGAGTTAGCAGATTCCGTTCTTTTAACGCCGTTAACCAAATCAAGAATGCAGATTCCTTTAATAGACGATAGTGAGCTTATTGAAGGCGAATACCGTTTAACAATAGAAACAACTAGAAAAGCGATCACCACTACTTTTTCTTATGAGAAAGAGGACTTGGATAACTTCAAAAAAGAGAACCGTCCAACGAACGCTGCCAACGTTCAGACAAATAATCAAATCCTTATCTGGATCATCTTTGTTCTCATTGCAGCGCTAGCAACTGCAGTCATCTACATTTTAAAATCAAAAAGAAAAAGAGAGGCCTAGTTCCTCTCTTTTGTTCTGCTTCTACTTATTCCATTGGTCATCAATTATTGAGAGATTCCTTTTTAAAGAAATGTTGCGTATCTTCTCTCCATGGTTTCCTCTTTAGGAAGAAATAGAAGAAGTGAGACAAGAAAAACCGCTCATATCAAATAAGCGGTTTTTCCTAATATAAATCTAAACATATTTTTTTCAATGATCACTTCTTTTGAAAAAAATGTTGCTGTCTCACATTGGCTTTTCTTCCCTAAAAAAAACTCAGTACCAGCCTCATCCTCAACATCACTGATTGAATCTTCTAGTTTGGTAGAATCCTTATCAAGCGAGTCTTCTTCCAAGTTTGCTTGCTCGTCGTAAATAGATTCTGCTTCTTCCTTTTGGCTCTCAGAATCATCTTCGATGCCATTGTCTTCTTGCTTTTCATCGTCTTGGTCTTCAGTCATTAAATTCTCATCCGATATCTCTTCTTTTTCCTCATCCGTCTGATTCATTTTTATATCTTTCGTAAAGGTCTCTGAATCATCAATTGCTGTAAAAGTGACTGATAGGTAGTACTCAGAGTTGGAATCAAGATATTCCTTTATGTTCAATGTTGCAGCTACGTTAAGAATCATTGATGCTTCATCAGTATCCTCAATCTGAATGATTTTCTCTTCCGAACCGTTCACGCTGTTTAGTTCTGCTGAAAATGCCTTCCCGACAGCTGTGATCTCTACGCCAAAAGCACCTTCACTGCCGTTGCTATCGACGGTCAGCTGAAGATCTTGTGTGGTTTTCAACAAATAATAGTGTTCGTCCTTAAAGTCAATCGTGTTCAAATCAAAAATCAACGTTTCGGAAACCTCATCAGCCGCAGCCTCTACTGTTGGAAAGAAAAATATCGCCGAAAATATAAATAACAAGCTTTTTAGCACTACATGGTCCCCTTTCTTCTTTCAGAAATCACTTTTATTTAACAAATAATCATTCGCTTTAGCAAAATCGATCTATAGATAACTAGTAGACTAGCAATGAGACTAATTCATTTTGGAGTTATGAAGCCATGGTTCACCAACTGAAAACTTAAGCCATCTGTTAGAAGTGCTTCAAATGAAGTTTTAAGGGCTATAACCGAATCATGCTCAGATAAAGAAAGTTTAGTCTTCACTAGTAGCATCTGACAAAAAGAACTTGTCCCTCGATCAAATGATTAAATGACCTCTATCACTGGCAATCTATTCTCTGCTTTCCCTCTACTTTCAAACAAGTGAAAATTTCCTGAATCACCAAATGTGCCTATGATATTTTTCTATTCATTTCAAGTGCACTTCCTTGCGGTCATCTTTAATACTACGCTCTTTTTCCAACTCTTTTTATCTTCTTTTAAAAGAATGTTTATAAATTAGGATAATTGTCTGATCATTGGACCATTGCCCCAATCACACAGCCTTCTTTCTGTATCAAAAGCACGTTTTCAGCAAAAAAAAGCCCCTTCTTATCCATTTTGATAAGAAAGGACTTTCTACGATCGTTCAATTCAAAAAGATCAGCCTTACGTACAGAGTTGCGCATACCTAGACAGGCTCGCGGGAAACGGCTCTTACATCAAACTCTTCAATTCGACATCTGGGTACTTATCTGCGAACCAACGCATCGCAAATTGATTCTCAAACAAGAACAATGGCTGGTCGAAACGGTCTTTCGCTAAAATGTTACGACTGGAGCTCATACGCTCATCCAAGTCTTTCGGATCTATCCAACGGGCGATCTTGTGGCCCATTGGGGTCATGATGACTTCCGCATTGTACTCATTCATCATGCGATATTGGAAAACTTCAAATTGCAGTTGCCCGACAGCACCGATGATATACTCATCACTAAGATACGTCTTGTACAACTGGATAGCCCCTTCTTGGACCAACTGATAGATTCCTTTATGGAAAGATTTTTGCTTCATCACATTTTTCGCAGTAACTTTCATAAAGAGTTCCGGAGTAAACGATGGCAGCTCTTCGTAAGCAACTTTTAGTTTTCCTTCATAGATCGTGTCACCGATTTGATAATTCCCCGTGTCATAGACACCAATAATATCTCCGGCGACAGCTTCTTCAATATTTTCACGGGTATCAGCCATAAATTGAGTCACATTGCTGAGTTTCATTTTTTTGCCAGTACGTTCTAAAGTAACGTCCATGCCTCGTTCAAAGGTTCCTGAACAAATGCGGACAAAGGCGATCCGGTCACGATGGGCAGGATTCATGTTTGCTTGGATCTTGAATACAAACCCAGACATTTCTGGTTCATAAGGACTGACTTCCTCACCAGCTAGTGTTTTATGTCCGTAAGGTGCTGGTGCAAAAGTCAAGAAGGTTTCTAAAAAGGTCTGTACGCCAAAATTTGTGAGAGCAGAACCAAAGAATACAGGGGTTTGATCGCCCCGAGCGATTTTTTCTGTATCAAAGGCGTCGCCAGCTTCTTGCAGCAATTCCACTTCTTCTAAAACTTGTTGGAACAGCCCATCTTCGGCAAATGGATGATCTGCTGGGAATTGACCATTTTCATCTAGGGCAACTAAACGTTCCCCACCGTGATTGTCAGGACGGTAAAATTCGACCCGTTGGTTGTGGATATCATACAGTCCTTCCAAGCCTTTCCCCATGCCGATCGGCCAATTCATTGGAAATGATTCGATCTCTAAAAGATCTTCTAGTTCTTCTAATAATTCTAATGGTTCGCGGCCATCACGATCGAGTTTATTGATAAAAGTAAAAATCGGAATACCACGTTTTTTAACGACCTGGAAGAGTTTTTTCGTTTGTGCTTCGATCCCTTTTGCGCTATCGATCACCATGACAGCACTATCCACCGCCATCAAGGTACGGTAGGTATCTTCAGAAAAGTCCTCATGCCCAGGGGTATCTAAAATATTGACCCGTTTGCCTTGGTAATCAAACTGCATAACGGAACTGGTAACGGAGATCCCCCGTTGTTTTTCGATTTCCATCCAGTCGGACTTTGCGAAATTACCAGTCTTTTTCCCTTTGACCGTACCAGCTTGGCGAATCGCGCCACCGAATAATAATAATTGTTCTGTAATGGTTGTTTTCCCCGCATCCGGATGGGAAATAATCGCAAAGGTACGGCGACTATCGACTTGTTGTTTTAATTTTGGATTATCCATTGATTCTATTGCTCCATTTCTTGTATTTACAATGCGAACAGTGTCTATTTTAGACTGTCGCTAGTTTTCTGACCAAATCAGTATATCATGGATAAGGGTGATAAAAAAGCAAAAAAAGACAAGAAACCCCTTTGACTACTCTCTTTTAGAGAGTTAGGCAAAGGGCGCTCCTTCCATTTTGATAGAAATAAATTAAAATGCTGGCAATAAGGTATCGCTATGCTCGTTTTCTAAAAACTCACGAACTTTATCGCTAGTCATGGCACGGCGCAATACAGCGATTTTTTCAGAATCTTGATTGTCTTCTCGAGCAACCAATGAGATAGCAAAGCGATCATCGATGGTTTTTTCTAAGAAAAGGGCATCTGCTGGTTTCAAACCGATTTTCGCGATATAGGTTGGGTAATTATATACCAAAGATACGTTTGGTTCATCATAGGCTTCCGCAAGATTCAGTAAATCGACAGATAACCACTCAAAATTTTTCGGATTTTCGGTAATGTCTTTTAATGTCCCATTGACACCAACGCCTTCTTTAAGGGTAATCAATCCTTCTTCTGCTAAAATCGCTAACGCTCGACCTTCATTGGACACATCATTTGGCAATGCGACTTTCGTTCCTTCTGGAATATCATTGATATCCGTATACTCTTTGGAATAAAAACCGACTTTTGCGTTGTAGATTTTATCTAGTGCCACTAGGTTTGCATCTTTTTCTTCATTATACATTTGCATATATGGTTCATGTTGCGCAAAGTTAGCATCAACCTCGTCATTATTCAGCAACTCATTGTACTGGATATTGTCATTGACTTGGACCAATTGGATTTCCCAGCCATCTTCCACTGCTTCAGCTGCAACCTTTACGACATCGGTCATTGGCGTCGTTTGCGAAGCGACCTTGATGATTTTCTCTTCGCTCACTTCATCAGAACCTGTACCGCAAGCCCCCAATACACCTAATGCCAATACACTCAATCCTAAAACAAATCCTTTTTTCACTTTCATTCCTCCTATTTTCGTTTATCAAGTTTTCTTGCTGCTTGATTGCCAATCCCTTGCAGGATAAAGACCAAAAGAATCATGATGATAATTGCAAAATACATCACGCCATACTCATAACGCTGGTACCCATAACGGATCGCAAAATCGCCGATACCGCCGCCACCAACGATCCCCATCACCGTCGAATAAGAAACCATGCTGACTGCTGTCGTCGTTAAAGATAAAATCAAGCCGCTTCTAGCTTCCACTAGTAAAAACGACCAAACATACTGCCATTGACTGACACCAAGAGATTTCGCCAAATAAGAAACTTCTTCTGGAACATCCAACAGCACTTGCTCCGTCAAACGAGCAAAAATACTCATTGCAACGATGCTCAAAGGAAAACTGGCGGGAATCGGTCCAAATGAGCTGCCTAAAAGCATCCGAGTCAACGGGATCAAAGCTACAACAAATAATAAAAAAGGAAACGAGCGGATGATCGTCACGACGAGATTCAAACACTCATAAAGAAATGAGATTTTTTTCCCTCGGCTGCGACTGAGAAAAAGCCAGACACCTAACGGTAGACCTAAGACAATGGCTGCGAGCATCGAAATGCCCATCATGATCGCTGTTTCTTTCAAAGATTGCAGCAATTCAGGCAGATAATACAAAATACTCTCACTGATCGTCATGCAGCAGACTCCTCTCCACTTTGTTCACATAAGAGCTTTCAATGCGGACGATTGGTTGTGGCTGATTGGCAAACTCCGCCTCAAAGACGGCATCCTCCAATACAAACACACGTTGACAAATTTGTCGGACGGCCGATAGCTCATGACTGACAAAGACGACAGCTGGTTGAAACGTCTGTTGAACTTTTTGCAGCAAAGCAAGAACATCGGCTTTCGTATCTTCGTCCAGCGCACTAGTGGGCTCGTCACACAGCAAGATTTTTGGCTCACGGATCAAAGCCCGTGCAATAGCCACTCGTTGTTTCTCTCCGCCGCTTAACTTGGCCGGATAGATGTGGGCCTTATCTTCCATGCCAACAAACGAAAGCATCTCAAGTACCATATCTGCTGACTTTCCCATTAACTTCAAGGGCAAATAGACATTTTCGAAAACGGTTCGATTGTGTAACAGATTGTAATTTTGAAAAATCATGCCGATTTCTTGTTGTGCACGTAGCAGATGCTTTTTATTCGATGTATCGATTTTTTTGCCATCAAAAAGTAATTCCCCGCTGTCTGGGGTTTCAATCAAGTTTAAAAGCCGCAACAACGTCGATTTTCCTGAGCCGCTTTTGCCGACGACCCCAACGATTTCTCCTGCCTGAACAGAAAAAGACAAACCATCGAGAACCTTTCGATCGTAACGCTTTGTGAGATTGATCGCTTCTAACATCTTTTTCCTCCTAATCAAACAGCAATGCTAAAAATTCAGAAGCGGTCATCTGATGGATAAACTGATCGATGGCGATTCCCTCTAGCAAGCGGCTAATGGTGCTTTTTTCAAAATCAATACCTTGCAACATCGCTTCAAGTTCACTGATCTCTTTTTGTCCAAAAAAATCACCGGTAATTTGAATCGCTGCAATCTTGCCTTTGTTGACAGTAAAATCGACTTCAACAATCCCAACCTGCTCAAACCGCTTTCTTTTTTGCCATTCGAAAGCAGGCGCTTCATTAAAAATCCACTCATTATTGGCATATCGTTCTTCAAACAGTGTTTGGATCGCTTGTCGATCGGTTTCCGTTAAGACGATCTCTTGCTCACTGATTTCATCAATCGATTCTACTTCATAGATTCGGCAAAGGAGTGTATCTCGAAATTCCTTGGTATCCATTGATTGGTATTGCTCTGCCAAAAAGGGCTTGATATTCGTCACACTTTTCCGAACTGATTTCGTGGCTTTAGAAGCAATTTTTTCTTGGGCAACATGTAGAACTTTCGTCAATTCTTCTAGATCCACATCATACATCAATGTGCCATGGGAATACGTCCGGCCTTTTTTTGTATACATCGCATTGCCAGAAAACTTTTTCCCATCAATGAACAGATCATTACGGCCATGTACTTCAACATCCTTGGCTCCCATTGCCGCTAAGCCTTTCATGATAGGTTGTGTTGCACTTTGATAGTCACCAAAGCTCGTGGCATCTTTTTTGGTGACAAAACTAAAACTCATATTGCCTAGATCGTCATAAACCGCTCCACCACCAGACGTTCTGCGAGTCAAAACGATCTTACGGCTTCTTAGATAGTCAAAATCAATCTCTTGATACGCATTTTGATTTCTGCCGATTATAACACATGGTTTTTGTATGTATAACAGAAGACAAGGCTCCGAAACATCTACGTTATTCATCAAATACTCTTCAGTCGCCAAATTGTAACGGATATCTTCACTAAGCATACGGTAAAATTTCATTTCAAGCCCCTCATTCTCATTATATTTCTATGGATATTCTCGCTTTTCTTACGGAAAATTGCAATCAAACTGCTTAACGATAAGATACATGTGTTTTTTTATCTGTTTTTAAACTGTATTATTCAATAAATTTATCGTAACCGTTTCTTCCATACAAATCAAGGGGAATACGTAAAAAAACGGACAAAAAAGACCAAAGCAACTGCCTTGGTCTTTCTCATTTCATTTATACGGAACTTTAACGGCGAGGCTCATCTTCCTCAAAATCTTTACGGAAATAGCGCCGCTCTTCCTCTGGTTCCACTTCCCCTTCTTCTGGGTCGTGGAAAATCACCCGGATCTTCAAGACGCGTGATCCTTCCATTTCTTCAGAGATCAGCTTCACATTGTCCACTTCGAAGGATAGTTTTTCTCCTTCATCGGGGATTAATCCTAAAGCAGTGATCAAATATCCTGCCATCGTATCCACATCACTCATATGCAAGCTCATGTTGAAGGCTTCATTAAAATCATCGATCAACATGCGTCCTTGGATGACATATTCTTTATCAGAGATTTTTTCATAAAGCTCTTCGACTTCATCTGATTCATCATCGATCTCGCCGACGATTTCTTCTAGCAAGTCTTCTAGTGTAACCAACCCAACGACGCCGCCATATTCATCAAGTAAAATCGCCATTTGGTTTTGGGTTTTCTTTAATTCATAAAGCAAATCATCGATAAAGACCGTTTCTGGCACAAACAATGGTTCCTGCAGGATTTGTTTGATGTCCATCGTATCAAAGCCGTATTTGTACGCACATTTCAAAAGATTTTTGGTATGTAAAATCCCTACGACTTTGTCTTTATCTTCATTATATACAGGAATACGAGAATAATTTTCTGCTAAAATTTCAGTCAAAATTTCTTCTACTGAGTCATTGATGTCCACCATAAAGGCTGAGGTTCTAGGAACCATGACTTCCCGGGCGACTTTCGTGTCTAATGAAAAGATCCCTTGCAGCATCTCTAATTCATCTTCTTCAAAGACCCCTTCTGTTTCCAACATATACCGCATTTCATCACGGGTCATCTTCGTGTCTTCATCGTCAAATTCCATTGGAGTGATGCGCGCCAATAAACTTGTCGAAGCAGATAAGAACCAGACGAAAGGTTTTGCAATAATCCCGATCGTTCGAATGACACCAGAAGTGAACTGGGCAACTTCTTCTGATTTGTTCATGGCGATCCGTTTTGGATACAACTCACCGAAAACGATCGACACATACGTCAAGATCGCTAAAACAATAATGTTCGCTAAGCTTTTAGCCGCCGTCCCTCCACCTAATAAAGGTGCCAAACGGGTCGACAAGGTATCTGCCAGAGATGCCCCAGATAAAATATTCACCAAGGTAATCCCAACTTGGATCGTTGACAAGAAATTTGTTGGATTATCAATGATTTTCAATAATTTTTGTGATTTGACATTTCCTTCTTCCGCTTTTTGCTCCACACGGTTTTTGTTAACTGAGACAACTGCGATCTCAGAGGCCGCTAGAAAAGCGTTGATCAATGTCAAAACGATCAATAATAAAATTTGCGCTAGAAGCGACTGACTCTCGGGGTCAGCATTCATAATAGCATTCTCTCCTTATTTTTTCATTTTCTAAAAAAAATCGTGGGCTTAGCCCACGATAAAATCCTATCACAAAGTTTTTTTCTTTGCAATAAAAAACACCAGTCATTGATTATTCGATCAACCGTTCCTGATTTTTCTTGATTTTGTCGTCTTTGATCAGGCGAACAATAAAGACGACGATCGTTCGGCAAATCGCATAAAATGGCACACCTAGGAAAATCCCCAGCAAGCCAGCTAGATTTCCAGCAACTAATAAGACCAAAATGATCGTTAACGGATGGATCGCCAATGATTTTCCGATTACATTCGGGTAAATAACATTTCCGTCTAATTGTTGGACGACCAGAACCACGATACAGCATAATAATGCGCGAAATGGTTCATCAAAGACCGTCACTAACACCGCCGGAATCAAACCAAGATATGGGCCTAAATAAGGGATCAAGTTTGTGACGCCTGCAATTACCCCAAAAAGAAAGGCATAGTTAACGCCGATCATCCAGTAACCAATAAACGTGAAGGTAGCGACAAAAATACATTCGATCGCTTGCCCACTAATGTAATTGGATAATGTCTTGTTTAAGTCACCTAGCAACCCAACAATCTGATCTCGTCTTCTTTCTGGAAAGACAGTTTTCAGATTAGGAACTAGCTTTTCTCCATCCTTCAACATGTAAAAAAGGATGAATGGTACTGTAACGATGATCATCGTCGCGGAAGCAATCGTACTGACGATCGATCCTAAGCTAGTGGATAACCCACTAAGAAACTGCTGCAGCAAAGAACCATAAGAAAGATTTAGGTTTTCTAACTGCTGCGCGATATCGATTTGTTTGAAAAATGGATCATCTGCGATTCTTGAGATCCAGCTTTCCATATTTTTGGCAAATGTTGGAATATTTTCCGCCAGTGAAGTAATCTGACTCACTAGATTAGGAATAACGCTGACGAAAATCAAGATGATTGCTGCTACTAATAACAACAGAACCAATATGACAGCAAACAGTCGTTTTATTTTTGTGGTTTTCATCAAAAATAAGACGATTGGATTTAGCAGGTAATACAGAAAGCCAGCAATCAATACTGGTGCAAATAAAGTAGAAAAAAACGTGCCAATCGGTGCAAATAGAAAATTGACTTTACTTAACACAAACACGAGTGTCACTAAAACCAATGCTTCCAATGACCAAAAGAACAGTTTTGATTGTTTGAATTTGTCGAACAAAAGATTCCCTCCCTTTTTTATAACATTATAGATGATTTTGAAAAAAAAAGCTTGCGACTTTAGCCGCAAACAAAAAAAATTTGTAAAGAAAGTGGTATACTATTAAAAATAACGGAGAAATCTTAGCTGAGGTGAATTTTTTATGCATATTGCACAAACAAAAGATACGCTGAGTGACATTTATTTGGCGTCATTGAAAATACGAAATCAAGTATTCGTGAAAGAGCAAGGTGTTCCATTAGCATTGGAAGTAGATGAAAATGAAGCATTGGCAGTCCACTTTGTCTTATATGACGACGATAATGAAGCAGTCGCAACCTTGCGTTTCTTACCTATCTCTGATCATGAAGTGAAGTTGCAGCGAATGGCGGTCCCCGCTGCTCATCGAGGTTCAGGTTATGGCAGACAACTGATCGAAGGTGCGGAAGCCTTCATTCAAAAACAAGGAATCAAAAAAGTCACTTTAGGGGCACAAATAACCGCCAAAGAGTTTTACTTGAAGTTAGGCTATCAGCCTCAAGGCGATGTTTTTTTAGACGCAGATATGCCCCATATCAAAATGAGCAAAATCTTTAACGAGAAGTGATTCCTTAAAATAGCGACCACAAAACAGATCCTTCCTCTGTTTTGTAGTCGCCGTTTTTTTATTCCTCTGCTTCAACGATCTCTTCAATCGCTGTCAGCAACGCTTGCGCCACCCTTTGATCATACCCTTCACTTGTAATCATTGCCAAATCATTGTCACTGTTCAAATAGCCTAACTCCAATAATACTGCTGGAAGATATTGTTCTCGCAACACATAATAGTTACCAAAACGAGTGCCGTTGGAAATCAATGCCACCGAAGAACTCAAATTGGCAGTGATCGTTTCTGCCATCTCTTTTGACCCAGTATAGTAATAGTAAGTTGTCAGTCCTTGATTGCTGTTTGGTATTTCTGAATTATCGTAATGAATGCTAATAAATAAATCTGGTTCTTCTGAAAGCGAAGCAGCGGTGATATCAGACAGCGAGAGATAACGATCTTCAGTGCGTGTATAACTGACTTGAATACCTGCTTCTGTCAACACTTCGCCGATCGTTTGGACCGTTGCTAGCGTCAAGTCTTTTTCCATGATCATTTGATCCGTTGACAGTGCCCCAGAATCTTCGCCGCCGTGACCTGCATCAAGGACGACTTTGAAGTTCGATAGATCTTTTGGGATTGCCGAAAGCGCGACTTCTTGAATCGATGCTGATTGCTTTTCAATATAACCAGTTAACCCATCGTCTGTTTGAATTTCAACCATGTCTTCTGTTTGACTGATGAAGGTTGCCCAACTTCCCCGATGGATTTTCCCAATGACTGTCTCTTGACTTGTTGACTGATAAATCGGTACATAATCGTTCTCACTTTCAATCGCTGCATCGTATTCTGAGGGATCTACATAAATTTGAACCATACTGGCAGTCTGAGCGGTCTCTTCAGTTTGAGCGTTAAGCTCAGTTTGAGAAGTACTTTCTTGACTCTCCTCACGAGCGGATTGGTCGTTTCTCAACACAGCAAACCCCGCTGCAAAAAGCAGAATCATGGTGGTCCCGATAACAAGCTTCCCTTTTTTCTTCATGTGCTTCCCCCACTAATTTTCTTGGTCTCTCTATCATGGGACTGTCAGCTTAAACAGAACTTAAAACCTGCTGATTGAAGCAATCCAATAGAAACACAAAAAAACTCCAACCAACTTGGTTGAAGTTTCTTAGGGAAAATGAGCGATTCGACCCATTTTACTTATTTTTGAGACAACTGCTTGTAGCGATCATACCAAATGTCCACATACCCTTGCGAAAAGGGTCCTTTGCCATTATTGATCCAATCTACTAAAATTTTGACATTTTCTTTCAAGATAAAATCAATGTCTTGCGGATATTGCATAATCTTACTGTGCAATTCATACTCATCCACATCTAGTAAACGTTTCTCGCCATCAGGAAATACTTTGATATCAAGGTCATAATCGATATATTTCAATGCCTCTTCATCAAGTAAATACGGTGAAGCAAGATTACAATAATAGGAAACCCCCTTTTCTCGAATCATTGCAATAACATTAAACCAGTATTTTTTATGAAAATATACAATTGCTGGTTCACGGGTAACCCAGCGTCTTCCATCTGATTCGGTCACTAATGTATGATCGTTGACCCCTATCACTGAGAATTCACTGGTCTTTAAGACCATCGTATCCCGCCACGTTCGATGCAAATTGCCGTCATGTTTGTAGCTTTGAATGCTGACAAACTCTCCTTCTTTTGGAACTCGCATAGCAACCCTTCCCTCAGCAAGAAAACTTGCGTTTTGTTTGGGTGTTCATTACACCGACATCGTTAATATTATAGCAATAAAAGAAAGCTTTGCCTAGAAATCTTTATCGAGTTTCTGATATTTCTTTAATTGATCTACCAATTTCTGCTGGGGTTTTGGGAAAACATAGTTTTGAAAGGATTCTTTTGCTGCCCATTCGCTGTCTTGTAACGTGAGCTCTCCACGTTTTCTGCCGTAAAATAAAAGGACGTGCCATTTCAAATGACTAAAGATATGAGTGATCTCGCCAAAATGTCGTTTTTGCCAAACGACAGGCAGATCAGGAAAAATTTCGAGCGCATCATCTTCGGCAATCAAATCCAACTGCAGCTGCTCCTCTTTTGCCCATGTTCGCTGCAGAGCCTCGTACTGTTCTTTCGTCACTTCTACCAAAGGAAAATGCCACATAGAAGCTAATAAGCCTGTTTCAGGTCGCTGCACGAGTAAAAACGAGCCTTGATCTTCGATGGCGCCTGCGATGTAATAGACATCTTTTGGCTTTGCTTTTTTCGATTTCACTGGAAAGTCTGTTTGTCGATTCTCCGCATAAGCAAGACAATACTGACTGATGGGACACTCTTCACATTTCGGGGTAGTGGGTGTACAGATTCGTGAGCCAAGATCCATCAAGGCTTGATTAAACTCACCAGGTTCATCGGGGGAAATGATTGTTCTCATCGCCTCGTCAAATGGTCTTCGGCTGCTGGCTTTCGCAATATCTGCTTCGATACAAAATAACCGACTGACGACCCGCATCACATTTCCATCGATTGCCGGTTCTGGCAAGCCAAAAGCAATACTGCCAATGGCTCCAGCTGTGTAGGGACCAATTCCTTTTAATGAGCGAATCTCTTCAATTGATTGGGGCATTTCTCCGTCGAATTCGGCAACGATTTGCTGTGCAGCAGCCTTAAGGTTACGGGCACGAGAGTAATAACCTAAACCTTCCCAAACCTTTAAAAGCTTTTGTTCTTCGGCTGCCGCCAAGTCTTGGATCGTCGGGAATTGTTCCATAAAACGATAGAAATAGCCAATCACTGTTTCCACTCGTGTTTGTTGAAGCATGATCTCTGAGATCCAGATTGCATACGGATCGTTGGTCGCCCGCCAAGGCAGATTGCGTTTTTCTTTATGATACCAAGTTAAAAATGTTTCTTGGAACGTCTTGATTTTTTCTTCATCCCAAGTTTCCCATTGCTTACTCATCCATTACTTCCTCATCTAAGAATCGTTGTATATCATCGATGGCAAACCCTTTTTGATAAAGGCCTTGCTTGATTTTCATTTTTCGTTTCATCAATGGTAACCGCTGATGCCGCCGCATAAGTCGGGCCCCTTCTCTTTGGAGCGCTTCATTTTCTTGGTCCTCATCTTTTTCCATCGGTAATTCATCCAAAATCATCTGAATGACTCCTTGATGAAAACCTTTTTGCATCAAATGCATTTTTATCTTTTGGATCATTTCTTTATGGCTTTTGTTGTGAAAACGACGCATCGCTTTTTCAGCCGTATGATACCCGACTTCAAACTGCATTTCCTCGGTATACAAAGGCAATACTTCCTGAATCACGGGATCTTTTAATCCTTTTTTTCTCAATTGCTGACTGATGACCACGGGTCCTTTATCACTCATGCGGACTTGGGTGCGAATGTAGCTTTCTCCGTAGTTTTTGTCATCGATCAAATTCAACTCTTTCAGACGTTCAACGACTAAGTCTCGGTCTTGTTTTTCGATTTCTTTGTCTTTCAAATAGGTACGGACTTCCATTTCAGAACGCAGCTGATAGCTGATATAGTTCATGGCTTGCTGCAATCCTAAATCAAACCCCGCACTTTTTTTGATT
Organism: Enterococcus sp. DIV1096b; assembly: GCF_050498765.1. Taxonomy (NCBI): domain Bacteria; kingdom Bacillati; phylum Bacillota; class Bacilli; order Lactobacillales; family Enterococcaceae; genus Enterococcus; species Enterococcus sp. DIV1096b. The sequence continues at coordinate 2,033,049 of NZ_JBMHEK010000001.1, forward strand.
TCTTTTAATTCTTCTTCACTCAGTTCCTTGCCTTTTAATAGCCGAAAACGGACCAAAAGATCTTCTGAGACCCGCAGCGTTTCACCTTCTGATGTCGCCACTTCATAAAATGGTCCTTTTCCTTTATTGATACGAATAATTGTATTCATCTTCTTCACCTCGCGAACGTACATTCTATTTTACCACAACTACGATGAAATTCCTTCTAATCAAGCTGAAAAAATGTGGTAAAATGAACTGACTATTTTATTTAAGGAGTTCACATGGCAAATACACAAGTCCAGCTTGGACAAAAACTACAACTAACGATCAAACGCTTGGGGATCAACGGAGAAGGCATCGGGTATTACAAAAAGCTGATCATCTTTGTTCCCCGTGTTCTACCGGGGGAACAGGTCATTGCCGAAGTCACCAAAGCCTCTCCCCGCTTTGCTGAAGCTAAGATGACCAAAATCATCAAGCCAAGCAGCGATCGCATCCAACCACCCTGCAAGTTTTACGACCGGTGCGGCGGCTGCCAATTGCAGCACTTAGTCTACGACAAACAATTAGACTTCAAAAAAGACCTATTGAAACAAGCACTTGAAAAATTTAAGCCAAAAGGTTACCAACAGTTTGAACTAAGGGATACTTTAGGCATGGATGTTCCTTGGCATTACCGCAACAAAGCACAATTTCAATTGCGTTACAACAGTCAAACCAAACGAATCGAAGCGGGTTTATACGAAATGGAGTCTCATCGCTTAGTCGCCATTGATGATTGCCTCGTACAAGAACAAGATACGCAAAAAGTGATCAACGGCATCGTCCAATTGTTGAACAAATACCAGATCCCGATTTACGATGAACGAAAAAATAGCGGGATTTTACGAACATTGATGGTTCGCATCGGGATCGCCACTGGCGAAGTCCAAGTTGTTTTCATTACCAATTCTGTCAAACTGCCGCAAAAAAATGCGCTGATTCGCGAGATCAATCAGCGCTTGCCGCAAGTCGTTTCCATCATGCAAAATGTGCAAAACAAAAAAACGTCCGTCGTCATGGGAGAGGAAACGATTCATCTTTGGGGCAAAGAAGCAATCGAAGAACGGTTGAATGAACTTACCTTCGATTTGTCCGCCCGCGCATTCTTCCAGCTGAATCCGCAGCAAACCAGCGTCTTGTATCAAGAAGGGTTAAAAGCCCTTGACTTGAGCAAAAATGAAACAGTTGTTGATGCTTACTGTGGTGTGGGGACGATTGGGTTGAGTGTGGCACCTTATGCCAAAGAAGTCCGCGGCATGGACATTATTCCTCAAGCGATCGAAAATGCCCAAGAAAATGCCCACCGTATTGGTGCCCAAAATACCCATTATGAAACGGGAACTGCTGAGGAGCTCTTACCAAAATGGTTCAATGAAGGCTTCAAACCTGATAGCATCATTGTTGATCCGCCAAGGACAGGCTTGGATGAACGATTATTGCAAGCTTTGCTGAAACAACCACCGAAGAAGATGGTCTATATATCTTGTAATGTTTCTACTTTAGCAAGAGACTTAGTCCAATTAGCCAAAGTGTTTCACGTAGAATATCTGCAATCAGTAGATATGTTTCCACAAACCGCACGCTGCGAAGTGGTGGTAAAATTGACCCGCAAATAAACATTCGCCTGACAAATCATTTTGTGATCTGTCAGGCTATTTTATTGCACCTATCGTTTCAGCGTATTTTCAATGGAAAAATGAATCGGTCTGTATGATGAGAATCTTTGTATCATTATAAGCATCATCAAATCCCCAATCATTAAAGCCGAAGAATCGTTCGATCCCTTGAAAAGTAATGGGTCAAAATGTTTTTTATTATATAATATTTAACACTGCAAGAAAGCAATTCTAAGTACAAAAAAAATCGAGAAACATAGAAAAAAAGCCAGAACTGATTCTTTCAGTTCCAGCTTTTTTATTCAGAAATGTGCAACTGCAAGCTGCTTTTTATTTTGTAATCAAAGCATCTAAACTAGCCACTGCCAGACTCATATTCGCGATTTTATCCAACAAGGCAAAACGGTTGCGGCGAATCTGTTCATCTTCCACCATGACCATTGTTTGATCAAAATAAGCTTCGATCAATGGGCGCAGTGCCACTAAGCTTTGGTAGTTTTCTTCCATCGTTTGATGTGGGAACTTGTTCTCTACTGTTAAGACCGCTTCATACAAGGCAGTTTCAGAGTCGTTTTCAAACAAGGCAGGATCAATTGCTACTTGTTCCAATTCGGCTTTTTTCGCTAAATTGATTACTCGGGTCAAGGCTTCCATCGATGGTTTGAAGTCGGTGTCTTGCAAATGTTCTCTTAACATTTGAGCCGTTTCAAATAGCGTACTGATATCTGCTTGGCGTGCGCCTAAAACAGCTTCAATGACATCATGACGCGTATTTTTGCTGAGTAAGAATTGACGCAGACGGCCTTTCACAAAATCGGTCACTTGTTCTTGACCTGCGGCAAGTTGAATACCAAAAATTTCCGGTTGGGCATTAATAGCTTCACGAATCTCTTCTTGTAACTGAGCAAATGGGAAATACCAGCGTTTTTCAGCTAGGATGCGGATAATTCCGTACGTTTGCCGGCGGAGTGCGTAAGGATCGTTTGAACCACTTGGAACCATATCGACAGCGAAGAACGCAAGCAAGCTGTCCAATTTATCCGCAATGGCTAAAACAGCCCCGATTTTCGATTGCGGCAGTTCACCTTCTGCTGAGATCGGCATGTAGTGTTCACGAATCGCTTGGGCAACTGTTGGTTTTTCTCCTTGTATCAAGGCATACTTTTCCCCCATGATTCCTTGCAATTCAGGGAATTCTCCCACCATATTTGTCACTAAATCAAATTTATAGATTTGAGCTGCCCGTTGGAGATCAGTCAGTTCTTCTTGTGTTAAACCAACAGTATTCCCGATGATTTGTGCAGCTAATCCAACACGCTGCATTTTTTCATACAAACTGCCAATTTTTTCGTGGAAGGTGACTTGCTTAAGCTTTTCCACGCAATGGTCGATGGTCAATTTTTTGTCCTCATTATAGAAAAACTCAGCATCTTCTAGACGGGCGGTCAGTACTTTTTGGTTTCCTTTGATGACATTATCAATTTTCACGGCATCCCCGTTGCGGGCAGAGATGAAATGCGGCAGCAATTCTCCATCAAGGGTGCGGACATCGAAGTAGCGTTGATGTTCTTTCATAGAAGTAACTAACACTTCTTCAGGTACAGAAAGATATTTTTCTTCAAAGTCCCCTACAAAAGCTGTTGGGTATTCAACCAGATTTGTCACTTCTTCGAGTAGGTCTTCATCTAAATCGATCCGCCAGTTGTTTTCTTGAGCGATCGCATTGATTTGTGCGGTGATCATTTGTTGACGTTCGCTTGGATCAGCAATGACAAACTGATGCTTCATTTTCTCCAAATAGTCATCCGCATGATCAAACGTGACTGCCTCACCTAAGAAACGATGACCTTTTGACTCGCGTCCGGTAACAATATCAAGGATTTGGAAAGGAATGACTTGCTCACCAAAGAGTGCGACGATCCAATGAATTGGTCGGATATATTCAAAATCGTAGTCTGCCCAGTGCATCGTTACTGGGAAAGTCAAACTCGTAATTACTTCCTGCAATCCTTTCAATACCTCAACGGTTGGTTGACCTTGAGTATGTTTCGTTACATAGACATACTCAACACCTTTTAATTCACGGAAGGTGATGTCATCGGTTGTCAATCCTTGCCCCCGAACAAATCCTTGAGCTGCTTTCGACCAATTGCCTGCTTCGTCTAAGGCGATTTTTTTCGCTGGCCCTTTGACGTCTTCTTGTGTATCGGCTTGTTTTTCAGGAAGACCGGTGACATAGACTGCCAAACGACGAGGTGTCGAATAAGCTTCAATCGCTGTATAAGGTAATGCATGAGCATCTAAGAAAGCTGCCGTTTTTTCTTGTAATTGTTTCATACTTGGGGTTACGACATGCGCAGGTAATTCCTCTAAGCCGATTTCTAATAATAGGTTTTGTGCCATCTTATTTTCCCTCCTCAATCAGTTTTTGCGCCACTTCTGGATCAAGCAATGGATAACCGAGGTTTTCCCGTTCTGCTACAAATAGTTTTGCTACTTGACGGGCCATATTACGGATACGTGCGAGGTACCCAGCACGTTCAGTGACGGAGACTGCGCCACGAGCATCCAACAGGTTGAAGGTATGGCTGCATTTTAAGATATAGTCGTAAGCTGGATGAACTAAGCGTTCATCGATACAGCGTTTTGCTTCTTTTTCAAAACGATCGAAGTTCCCTAAAAGCAAGTCTTGGTCACTGACTTCAAAGGAGTATTTTGAATGTTCATACTCAGGTTGGCGGAAAATCTCACCATATTTGACACCTGCAGACCATTCAAGATCGTAGACACTTTCAACTTCTTGAATATAAGATGCTAGACGTTCTAAGCCGTAAGTGATCTCTGATGTCACTGGCTTACACGCTAAGCCACCAACTTGTTGGAAGTAAGTAAACTGGGTGATCTCCATCCCATCTAACCAAACTTCCCAACCAAGACCTGCACAACCCATTGAGGGGTTTTCCCAGTTATCTTCGACGAAACGAATATCATGTTCTAATGGATCGATCCCTAAAAGACGCAAGCTTTCTAAATAAAGCTCTTGGATATTTTCAGGAGAGGGCTTCATCACGACTTGGAACTGGTGGTGCTGATACAAACGATTTGGGTTTTCCCCGTAGCGGCCATCAGCTGGACGGCGAGAAGGTTCTACGTAAGCGGCGTTCCATGGTTCTGGACCGATTGCACGTAAAAATGTGTATGGGCTCATGGTTCCAGCCCCTTTTTCTGTATCATAGGCCTGCATCAGCATACAGCCGTTTTCAGACCAGAATTTTTGCAAAGTCAAAATCATCTCTTGCACAGTTAGTTTACTCATCTTTTTCTTCCTTTCTTATAACGCATTGACGACAGGATAAAACTCGACAACTGATCCGGGGATCAATTTTACTTCGACCACGGCATCTGCTTCTAAAATATCAGATAAGTCGTAAAGCATTTGGTCTGGACTCGTTGTAAATTCATGTAAAAGCTGTTCATCCTTTAAAAGGCGAACCTGCAGTGGAATACTTGCTAATACTTTGAGCTTTTTTTCGGTAAACGCACTTGCTGGAATCGTCATATCAAATAACATAAAAAAACCTCCTTTGTTTTTGGCTATTCTTGGTGTGAAACATAAAAAAGTCCCTATATCTATACAAAGTGTATAGATATAGGGACGATACATTCGCGGTTCCACCCTACTTCCGACAAGTCGGCAGCTTCATTGATCATGCTCACGGACGCCTGCGAAATAAGGTTCCAACTTGGCTTTCACTCTCCCAAGTTCGCTTCATGGAATGGTCTTCTTTCTTTCTTCCGGTCATAGCACGGATTCGATTACCCTTATGATAGTAGTTGAAGCTAGGGTTTGTCAATGATTAATTTGAACTTTTATCCTTCTGGACCTAAATCCGCCTGATCATGAAAGACGATCTCATCAGCGATTTTCCCATCACTTTCAAAAACAATGATCTCATTCATTCCAGTATTTAAAAACGGCGCCGGGACGTACAAGCGCTGCTGCGGTCCTTTTTCCCAGAAACGGCCGATCATATGACCATTGACTTGGACAAACCCTTTGCCCCAGCCCGGCAATTCGATAAAGGTATCTGCACATTCATCAAAAACACATTCAAAGCGTGAGAAACTTGGTTGGCCTTTTTGCCATTTCCCTTGGAAATCAATGGCATGCAAATTATCCATCGGCAAGGGATAGATTTCCCAGTTGCTTTGGAATGCGCCATTAATGATCACACCGTCTTTAATGCCTTTGTGCTGATGGTTCATTTTAACGGAATAATTGACCCGCCCCATATTCTCCACCAAGATCCCCAACTCGTTTTCTGATTCTGATAGATCGAAACTATAGGATTGACCGATTTCTCGATCATAATCGATGCGCAAAAGTTTCTGGTTGATAAACGTATGGGCACGATCCATCGTATTGATCAGACGGTAGTCGGCAATCTTCCGAGCAGGCCCAATCAGTGAGCGATAATAGATATAACCTGTCGCTTGATTGCAGGCTTCCATCGATAAAGGGTAATTCCTTATGATCGGTTGACTGATCGTGTCGATCGTCGAAAACAAGGAGACTCGTTCTTTCACTGAGAATGTTCCATAAGCTTTTCGCTCAAGTTTCATACTCAAGGGAAACTCAGGAATTTCCGCATAGTCAGCGATCACTTTTTTGAAGGCTTGGTATTTGGCAGTAGGTTCTCCCCATTCTGTCAACAAGGCATCATAATCATAGCTAGTGACATCCGGCGCTAAACGCTCGTAATAGTTTGACCCGCTCATAAAGCCAAAATTGGTCCCGCCATGGAACATATAAATATTGACAGAACCTTCTGCCAAGCAATCCTGAAGTTCCTTTACTGCATCAGCCGTTGATGTTGTATGATGATGGTCATCACCCCAAGCATCAAACCAGCCGATCCAAAATTCCATGACCATCAGTGGCCGTTTTTCTCCGTGAAATCTTCGAAGTTTTTCAAAGTTTTCCTTGATGTTGGAGCCGCAGTTGATCGTAGGCAATGCCAAGTCTTTAATACTGCCGTTTTCTAACATATCGTGCCAAGGTCCGTCAGAGGTCACTAACGGCGTTTCTACACCCTGTTGCCGCATCGCAGCCACCATTTTCCGCAAATACTCTTTATCATTGGCGTAGCTGCCGTATTCATTTTCTACTTGCATCATTAAAATCGGACCGCCTTGGGTGATCTGCAGATCCCGCACTTGTGGAAACAAATGGGCGAAATAACGAGTGATTTTTTCCATAAATGGTGGATAATCAAACCGAAGCTTCATCATGGGATCTTGCAAAAGCCAATAAGGCAGTCCCCCAAATTCCCATTCTGCACAAATATAAGGTGCTGGTCGCAAAATGACATAAAGCCCTACTTCTTGTGCCGTTTGGATAAATCGCCGCAAATCAAGGATCCCCTCAAATTGATAGACGCCTTCCTGTGCTTCATGGAGATTCCACGGAACATAGGTTTCCACAGTATTACAACCCATCAAGCGTAGTTTCTCTAATCGATCTTGCCAATATTCAGGAACGACCCGAAAATAATGGATCGCTCCAGAGATCACTTTGAACGGCTTTTTGTCTAGATAAAAGTCATCTTCGATAGCAAAAGTTCGCATCAGTTACGCTCCTCTTTGACGATATAGGTGGTGTATTGTGTCAGCATCATTTCTGAAGAAAGAACCTCACCCGTCAGAAGATCCGTCTTTCCAACAAACATTGCTGGCAACGGTTGTGCTTCTTCGTGGAAATTGATGATAACGAAGAATTTCGCCTCTGCATTTTCACGACAGGCAACTTCTAGTTTTGTTGCTTCCTCAATCACTGGGGTGATATCGGACTCTTCGACGATCGTTTTGAAAAGCTGATCTTGCAGCTGATCTTCCAACTGTCCACCAAAGTAATAGACGGTTCCATCGCCAAATGTATTTTTGGTCACTGCCGGCATTCCTGCATAGAAATTGCTCGTGTAATGCGCTAGCGCTTCGGCGGTTTCTAAATGGATCAAATCGCTGACTAAATTACTGGTTCCTGTCAGTTCTTCATTGACTAACGAAACCCCGTTTGATTGTTCTGGGGCTAATGCATCGATTTCTTCCACCCAGATGCCAGCTAACTCCCGCAATTGCCCAGGATAGCCCCCTAAGTGAACGTTGTCAGATTGATCAACGATACCGCTCATATACGTGGTAAGTAAAGCACCACCTTGTTTGACGAAATCAGTGAGCCGCTCTTGCATTCCTTCTTTGATCATGTAGAGAACAGGTGCTGCGACTAATTTGTATTTTGATAAGTCAGCATCCACGGGAACCAAGTCGACGGCAATATTTTGTTCATGAAAATAGCGATAGTAGCGATGGATCTGTTCTACATACTTCAGATCAACGGTCGGACCACTCGTATATTCTAATGCCCAATAATTGTCCCAATCGAAAATCACGGCAACCTGTGCTTGAGTTTGCGTCCCAATAATGTCTGAAAGCTGCGCTAATTCAGCACCAAGAGCTGCTGTTTCTCGGAAAACTCGCGTGTCTTCATGACCGACATGTTCGATAACAGCTCCATGGAATTTCTCACAAGCACCGATGGAACGTCGCAATTGGAAATATTGGATCGTGTCCGCCCCATGAGCGATCGTTTGGTAGCTTTGCGCCCGCATTTGTCCCGGTTTTTTTAATGAGTTATAGGGTTGCCAGTTTTGTTGGGAGGGTGTTTGTTCCATCAGCATAAAGGGCTGTTGTTTCAAGCCGCGCATTAGATCATGTGTCATGGCTACTAAACTCCATGGCGTATTATACGCTGGATAATTATCCCACGAAATAAGGTCCATTTCCTTCGCCCACTTGAAATAATCCAGTCCTTTAAAAGTTCCCATCAAATTCGTTGTAATCGGTGTCGTGGGATCGATTTTCCGAATAGCGTCCCGCTCCATCATATAGTTTTTTAAAAGGCTATCCGAGTTGAAGCGTCGGTAGTCAATAGAAATTCCTGCAAATGCCGTCTTGTCATAGCCGATTCCTTCTGACAGCGCATTTGGCAGAACGATTTCATCCCATTCATATACAGTATGACCCCAAAATTCCATATTCCAGGCTTTATTCAGTGCTTCGATCGTTTGATATTTATCCTTTAGCCAAACACGAAACGCTTTTTCACAGTTGTCGCAATAACATTCGCCGCCGTATTCATTATTGATGTGCCAACAAGTCACTTGTGGATTTTCGCCGTAACGTTCGGCTAATTTCGTTGCCAGACGTTCTGCGTATTTTTGATAAACCAAACTATTGGGACAGGCATTATGCCGTTGCCCAAACTTATGATGGCGTCCATCATAATCGGTGCGAGCGACTTCCGGATACTTCTTAAACATCCAAGCTGGCAAAGCGGCTGTGGAAGTGGCTAAGACGATGTCGAAGCCCTCCGTACTTAATTTTTCGATGATTTGATCCAATTCCTCAAAATCATAACAATTTTCAGAGGGTTGGATCTTTGCCCATGAAAAAACATTGACGGTCGCGCTATTGATACTTGCTTTTTTAAAGATCCGAATGTCTTCTTCCCAAATCTCTTTCGGCCACTGATTTGGATTATAATCGCCGCCGAATAGAATTCGATCAAAAAATTTTGTCATATAAGTGAACGCTCCTTTAAAATAAAATGATTTCTACTCTCTTATTGTAAGGCTTTTCATTTTGTTGTAGTATAATACATGAAACACTATTTTATAACTTTTCGAAACATGGAGGTTGAACATGCCTATTTATTTTTATCAAACAAACCAGCAGTTGCCTTTGTCGCTTGAAAGTATCGGAAACGATTGGCCACAAGATGACGTTGTTCGTCTCGATGGCTACCCTTACTTTCATTGGCTGCAGACAGAACAAGGAGAAGGTCGCGTCACCTTTGGTCAAGAATCCTTTATTTTACGTCCCAGTGAAGGCATCTTGATTTTCCCTTTCACTCCTCATCGCTACTATCCCTTATCAGATTGGAAAACCTCCTTCGCTACCTTTCAAGGACCTTTGGCAACTGAGATATTAAAACAATTTACAAGTCAACCTTATCTTTTAGTTGAAGAGTCTGAAACTTTTTCCTATATGACTTGGATCAAACAACGCATTAAAGAAGACCAAAAAATAAGCTGGGATCCGTTACGGGCTTCTAGTGAGTGTTATCGTTTTTTGCTGGCGATCATGCAAGAGCGCTCTGGGAATCCAACCGAAAAACACCCCTTGTTTCAACAATATCTGGTCCCTGTTATACAAGAAATCGAAACCAATTATGATCAGGCGATCACGATCAAAGACTTGGCTGGTTTAGTCTATGTTTCTCCTCAATATCTCTCTCGGTTGTTCCAGCGTTTTTTAGGACAATCCACCGCCCAATACTTATTAAACTATCGCATGGCTCGTGCCAAAGAGCTTTTGGTGGCACAGCCGGATCTGCCCATTCAACAAGCCGCTTTTGCTGTAGGGTTTCAAGATGCAAGTCACTTTACCGCATTGTTCAAAAAAAGAGTCGGCCTAACTCCATTGAAGTTTCGCCAACTCTATCATTGATTTTTCGGTTTTAAGACGTCTTGCCATTGCCCCATCTGATCGATAAACTTCTTACTTTTTAAATGAATGCCCACATATTCATCATACAATAGATCGATCACTTGTCGAATCGCTGTTTTCGTTTCTGGCTTTAATTTTATCGAAGCAATCTGCTCATAGGATATTTGCGAAAACAAGCGAATAAAATGGATCGCACGAGAATCCGCATGATAGCGACGTTCGTCCATCCCCCAGTGTTGTTCGCATAAAATGCCACTATATTTTGAGGAATAGTCAAACCGACCGTCGGTTTTTCCGCAGATGGCACAATGGGTCCAATTCGGGGTGATCCCGAAACGGTGTAAAATCTGGATCTCAAAGATATTGGTGATGATCTCTGCGTCGTTCCCTTGATCCATCAATTGTAACGCCTCGTGTAAAAATTGGTAAAGATGCGGGTCATAGACCCGATCATCAATAGCAGAATCAGCCAGATTCAACAGATAAGTCGCATAGCCAGCGATAAAAATATCGCTTTGAATCGTACGAAATGGATGGATGTCTTTGGCATTGTTTAAAAAGGACAAGCCTTCCGCTTTGATGGTTCCCATGTAGGTGGCTTCAGTATAGGAGAGCAACGCTGGTGCCAAGGGGTTATTTTTCCGATGAGCACCCTTGACATAAAACATTTGCTTCCCGGCAGATTCCGTAAAGATTTTGACTAGCTTGTCTTTTTCTTTATGGTCCTTTGAAAAAAGCAAAATTCCTTTTGTTTCAACAAGATTCATCGTCGCACCTCATTTCTTGAAAAAAACTGATCCAGTTCGCTAACTGCATCAGTTTTTCCTCTTTAAAGCAGACCGTGATGGATCTGCCTTTCCTTAATACTCATCTTTACGATAGCCGTAATCCGTTAAGAAGGTTTGCTTGTCGCGCCAATCTTTTTGAACTTTCACCCATAATTCCAAGAAGACTTTGTCATCTAGTAAGTGTTCAATATCTAGACGGGCTTTCGTCCCGATCTGCTTCAGCATTTTACCGCCTTTACCGATGATAATGCCTTTTTGGCTGTCACGTTCGACAATGATCGTCGCTTGAATATGCACCTTGTCATTATGATCTCGTTTCATGGAGTCAACGACGACCGCTACCGAGTGAGGCACTTCATCTCTGGTCAGCAGCAAGACTTTTTCCCGTACCAACTCGGAAACGATAAAGTATTCCGGATGGTCAGTGATTTGATCTTCTGGGAAATACTGAGGACCTTCAGGCATTTCATCGACCAATAGTTTCATTAGCGTTTCGAAATTATTGCCTTCCGTTGCAGAAATCGGTACGATCTCGGCAAAGTCCATTTGTGAGGAGTAATCTTCAATGATTGCCAATAAAGCATCCGGATGGACTTTATCAATTTTATTGATCACTAGGAAAACCGGCGTCTGGCTTTGACGCAACCGTTCGATGATAAAATCATCACCCTTGCCGCGCTTTTGATCGGCACTGATCATAAATAGTGTCACGTCAACTTCACGAAGAGCGCTATAGGCGGTTTCCACCATAAAATCGCCTAGACGGTGTTTGGGTTTATGGATCCCTGGTGTATCGATAAAGATCAGCTGTGCGTCATCTGTCGTATAGACCCCTTGGATTTTATTACGAGTCGTTTGCGCCTTGTCACTCATGATAGCGATTTTTTGTCCTACAACTCGATTTAGTAGTGTGGATTTTCCAACATTTGGCCGTCCGACGATCGCAACGAAGCCTGATTTGTGTGTTGTCATTGTTGTTCCCCTTTATCTTGTGGTTTTAGTGCGTATCAGAAGAGCTGCAGTAATTTTGGCAAGAAGATGATCGCTGCGACCACTAATGCAAAAACTGCGGTCATCAGCACAGCACCAGCTGCCATATCTTTGATTTTTTTCCCGATTGGATGGAAATGAAAGTCCGTAAACATGTCAACGACATTCTCAAAGACTGTATTGATGATCTCCACGATCCAGACCAAGAAAACGGCTAACAGCAGCCAAAGCCATTCCATTTGATTCAAACGGAAAATAAAGCCTGCAATGATCGCAACGATGCCTAACCCAACATGTTTACGCATATTACGTTCCTCTTTAAAGACGGTTTTTATACCGGTGAAAGCAAATTCGATTGACGAGATAAACTGTTTATTTTTCCCAATATTCTTATCTTTTGAGTCCATAGGCATCCAGTATTTCCTTTTGCAATCCAAACATTTCCTTTTCATCTTCTGGTGTCATATGATCATAGCCGTTGATATGCAAGAAACCATGCAGCGCCAAGAAACCAAGTTCCCGATCATAAGTATGCCCATATTCAGCAGCTTGTTCCTTTGCCCGTTCAATGGAGATCATAATGTCTCCTAGATCACGAGGCATCTCTTCAAGGGCTTCGTCAAAAATAATCGGCATCTCCTCCGCCGTTTCTTCTTCGAAGGCAAAACTGATGACATCTGTCGGCATATCTTTGCCGCGATACTCCCGATTGATTTCTTGGATGGCTGCATTGTCCATAAACGTGACGGACATTTCCGTATCCTCTGGAAGGTCTAAATGTCCTGCAGCAAATTGCAGAAGTCCTTCGATCTCTTTGATCTTCGTTTCCCCCACTGAATTTGTCTCATCTAAAAAGGTAATCTCCATTAGCGCTCTCTTCTTTCTTGTTCTTCTTTCATTTTCTCTGCTTCCGATTTCATTTTTGGGTATTTGATCCGTGAATGGAAGGTACTGCATAGTCCGTTGACCAGTGATTTTTCAATCATCCGGATTTCTTTCAACGTTAGTCCCGTTTCATCTAATTGACCGTCTAAGATCCGATCATTGATGAGATTCGCAACAAATTCTTGAATTTTTTGATTGGTCGGATTTTCCATCGCTCGAACAGCTGCTTCACAACTGTCAGCGATACTCACGACACCCGCTTCTCTTGTTTGCGGTTTTGGCCCAGGATAACGGAAATCTTCTTCCGTCACCTCGGGATTACGCTCTTGAGCTTTTACATAGAAATAACGCATCAGAGTTGTGCCATGGTGTTGACGGCAAATATCGATCACCATCCGCGGCATTTTGGCTTCTTCGAGAATTTCCGCTCCGTCGATCACGTGACCGAAGATGATTTGTTTGCTGTCTTCCGGCAGCAAAAAATTATGCGGGTTTTCGGCACCAGCAGGTAAATTTTCTACGAAGAAATTGGCATGTTTGACTTTGCCAATATCATGGTAATAACAAGCCACGCGGGTCAGTAAGCTTTGCCCACCGATCTCGGCGACGGCATTGGCGCTAAGATTAGCAACCATCATACTGTGATGATAGGTCCCTGGTGCTTCTTCCAGCAACTGCTTCAATAACGGGTGGTTCGGGTTACTCAATTCATTCAACACGATCATACTTTCATCCGTTACCAATAATTCGATATATGGATGCAGCCCCATCGTCAGCAAATAGCTAAGAAGCGAGCCGGCCAATCCACAGACGAGTGTTGTCCACGTATTGCCGCGGGCCAAATCCATTCCTTGGAAAATGACCAACATGATGCTTAAGAGTAATGGGAAAACGATCACCCACATGACTGCGATTTTCCCTTGACTGGCGATACGTGCTCGTTTGATCATCGTTCCCATCAACCCAGAGAAGAGATAGGTCACTAAAACAGTCGTCAACAAGTTGGTCCCACTGGAATCAAAGTAAATGAAGAGTGCACTGACCACTTGGAAAATCGCGGCTAATATCCCTAAACGTCTGCTGGAGAAAATGCTTAGAATCAGCGGTGTAAAGGCTGCTGGGAAAAAGAGCGGGATAAAGGTCACTAATTCTGATTGGAACAGTTGGAAAAATTTCATGATCAAGATACTGAATGCCATCGCCAAAATATAAAAAGTGACGGCGTTCATTCGCTTTTCAACATCTTTTGTCTGTCTTGTATAATAAAACAGCATGAGCATTTGTAAGCAGGTCGCTAAAACTAAGGCGATTAATGGAAAAACTGAGAAGGTCTGATTGGTCATTCCTAAAAGCTGCAGCTTTTCCAATGCGTTGGCATCGATCTGTGATCCTTCACGAACAATGATCTCCCCTTGATAGATCATTACCGGTGGAACAGCATCCATGGCGGTTTGTCTCGCTTCTTCCGTCCGCTTTTCATTGGGAATATCATTGACGACGATTCCTTGATTGACAATGAAGCGTAAAACGGACGCCATATCCGAAGTAACATCTAGAAATTGGATCTTGTCTTCCGCCTCTGAGCGGAAAGTACTGAGTTCTGTTTGACGGATCTGTTTGGCCATTTGCTCGTCTACTAGCTGCAACGCATAGGTTCGTACCGTATTCAATTCATCGGCACTTAATGAAAACAATGTCGACAAAAAATTATTCGTCAATGACTGATAGAAATCAAGTTCATCATCACTCATTTTTTCAAACTCTTTTTTTAAGGCTGCGATGTATTCATCCGTACTCGGTTTAGGGATATTTTCATCCTCATCCGCCTCAGCAACTTCTTTTGCATGTGCCTCATCCGTTGATTTTTTGACTGAATCAACTAAGTCAAAAAGGTGGTCGATGCGATCGTGCTGTGTCTGCGCTAGAGTATCCTGATAGGTGTACTCTGGCGGAACCGCTTCTGCTGCCAATTTGCGTTTTTGTTCCGTTGCAGTAGTGTTTTCGATCGTTTTATTGGCACGAATGTTTTCTTCCGCCACCTGGCCTTCGCTATAATCGACATTATTCTGTTTGACACTGGTGTACATGATACCAATCGAAAAAAGAAAGAAGAGAAACATCAAAACTGGTAAATAAAACTTCCCAAGTCTTTCTCTAAGTTTCCGTAGTGGTTGAATGATCATAGTTCTCCTCCTGAAAGACGATCAGCGCTTGTCTTTAAGATCTGCTTCTTCATAAGCTCGAATGATATCGGCCACAACTGGGTGCCGCACCACATCTCCTGCTTCAAAATTAGCAAAAGCAATTTTAGGGATCTCCTGCAACGTTCGCTCCGCATGGATCAAACCGCTTAAAGTCCCTTTTGGCAAGTCGATCTGACTCGTATCGCCATTGACGATCATTTTGGAGTTGAATCCTAAACGCGTCAGAAACATTTTCATTTGAGCGATCGTCGTATTTTGCGCTTCATCTAAAATGACAAAGGCATCTTCTAGCGTACGTCCACGCATATATGCCAATGGGGCGATCTCTATGACGCCTCGTTCCATCAAACGATTGGTATGATCCATCCCGAAAATTTGATACAACGCATCATAAACCGGTCGCAAGTAAGGATCGACTTTTTCTTTCAAATCGCCTGGCAGAAAGCCAAGATTCTCTCCTGCTTCAACCGCGGGCCGTGTCAAAATAATCTTTTGCACTTGACCTTTCTTTAAAGCAGCGATCGCCATTACGACGGCCAGAAAGGTTTTTCCGGTTCCGGCTGGTCCGACCCCAAAGACCACATCATGTTTACGGACAGCTTCGATATATTTCTTTTGACCGGCATTTTTTGCCCGAATCGGTTTCCCATTACGGTCCTTGATGATTTCTTCTTCATACATATCTTTGAAATAATCAAGACTGCCTTTGTTTACCATGTTCAAAGCTGTGATCACATCAGGAGTACTGATATTGATGCCTCGTTTGATCAACTCTTGCAACGCTCGGATCACGGATTGTGCTTTTTCTGTAGCTTCCGCTTCGCCGACGATTTGGATCAGCTCCCCACGAGTGTGAATGACCGTCCCCGTCGAGTCTTCAATGATTTTAATGTTCTTATCGTGAGCACCTAAGAGTAAACGAACGTCATCGTTCTCACTAAGTGTTATCTCGATCGTCATAGTTTTGTCTGTCAAATATGTTACAGCTCCTTTTTTGGCGTTCTTATTAATAATAACATAAGATGGAAAAAAGAAAAATTACTTATAAAGTCCAAGGGTAGTTTCCTTTTTGTCCTTATGCTTTTTTTAAGTTTTTGAAATCAGAAAAAAAGCCGCGAGCATGTCATCCATACTCGCGGCGTGAGCTTACATTTGATCCAATAATTCTTTAACGATCGCATTGACTTGATTGCCGTCTGCTTTGCCTTTGACTTGTGGCATTACAGCACCCATCACTTTTCCAAATTCTTTGGAAGAAGAAGCACCAGTCTTTTCAATCGCTCCAGCAACGATTTGGCGGATTTCCGCTTCATCAAGTTGTGCTGGCAAATATTTTTCAACAACTGCAATTTCAACTTTGACTTTCTCAGCTAGATCATTTCGGTCAGCTTTCTCAAACTCATGTAAAGAGTCCCGACGTTGCTTCATCTCACGAGATAAAACGGTCAACTCTTCTTCTTCATTCAAGTCAGAACCTTTTTTGATCTGCTCATTTTGAATTGATGCTTTCAACATGCGGATCACCTGCAAGGTTTCCTTGTCTTTGGCTTTCATCGCTGTCTTCATGTCATCATTCAGTGTACTTAGTAGTGTCACACTACCAGCTCCAATTCTCAAAACAGTAGAAAATTAGAATTTTTTGCGTTTTCTAGCTGCTTCAGATTTTTTCTTACGCTTTACGCTAGGTTTTTCGTAAAATTCACGTTTACGAGATTCCTGTAAAGTACCCGCTTTTGACACGGAACGTTTGAAGCGACGAAGAGCATCGTCAAGTGATTCGTTTTTGCGAACGACTGTTTTTGACATGTAAATTCCCTCCCTCCGAGCTTAAAAAGTAACCGTAGTTGTTATTGAAATAAAATCCCAAAAAACACGACTGTCCTTTAAAAATTATAGCTAACCCCTGAAAAAGTGTCAAGGCATTCTGTTAAAAAAGTCTTCGATACTGTCAAGTTTGTTTGGGTTTTCATTGACATTCTTCACAACGACCCAAAATCTCGAAGCGATGACCCTCGATCAAACAACCGGGAAGCTGTTCTTGAAAGAAGTCCATTGGGCAAATATGCAGTTCTTTTGTTTTGCCACAAACCGTGCAAATAAAGTGATGGTGATGATGGTCTTCTAATTCTGCACAACAGTTATAGCGAAACTTCATCTCACCGTTCAGTTCTGTTTCTTCTAAAATACCGATCTCAGAAAAATCGTGCAAATTCCGGTAGATCGTATCATAACTCAAGCCAGGGTACTTTTCCGACATGTATTCGTGAATTTCTTTTGCCGGTAAATAGCGATTGCGTTTCACTAAATAGGTAATGATCGCTTCTCTTTTTTTCGTATTTTTAAAGCCATTTTCTTTCAACGTTGTCATGGCATGCTCTATGAGCGTTTGATTTTTCATCGTAGACCCTCCTGATAAATCAAAATCATTCCGATTCTATCAATCTTAAGTATGGTATAATGAAATCAATAAAAAAGCAAGAGAGGATTTTTCTTATGAAGCCAAATGAACCAGAACAACTAGACTTGCAAGAAAAATTGCAAACCAGTGCTGCAGTGACGATGTTCGTTTTGTCGGACTCTGCCGGTGAAACAGCATCGAAGCTTGCCCAAGCGACAATGGCACAGTACCCCAGCGTCGAATTTAACCTTTTTAGACGCACGTTTATCCACACGAAAGAGCACTTGATCAAAGCATTATCAGATGCTAAGAAACACAATGCCATTATTCTTCACACTTTGATCAAAGAAGAACTCGTGGATTTGACGAATCATTTTTGTGAAGAAGCGGATCTCTATCATTTCGACGTATTAACACCGCCTGTCAGTGAAGTGGCACGCCGCACTGGAGTAGCACCTTCGCGAGAGCCAGGGGCTTTGCACCACCTGAACGAAAATTATTTCAAACGCATCAAAGCCATGGAATTTGCGGTCATGTACGATGACGGAAAAGACCCTCGTGGCTTCTTGGAAGCAGATGTCGTGTTACTAGGGGTTTCTCGAACCTCAAAAACACCGTTGAGTCTATTTTTAGCGAACAAAAACTTAAAAGTCGCTAATTTGCCTTTGGTTCCACAAGCCCACATCCCGAAACAGCTCTGGGAAATCGATCCGAAAAAAATCGTCGGGTTAACAAATGATCCGAATGTGTTAAACAGTATCCGCAAAGAACGGATGCGTTCTTATGGCCTGAACCCTGACTCTGCATATTCCGATATTGAAAAAATCAAAGCAGAGCTGACGTTTGCTAATGATCTTTATGAGAAATTAGGTTGTGTCGTGATCAATGTCGCTTCCCTTTCCATCGAAGAAACCGCCTCAATGATTTTAAATGCATTAAACTTAGAAGACCATAGCTATTACACTTCAGAGACAAAAGACTGACAACGATAAAGCAATAAAAAAAGATGAACAGACTGCCGTCTGCTCATCTTTTTTAGAATATCTATCATTTCAAAGTTTTTTAAAAAACTTGCAGCCCTTCACGATCGATTTGTAATTGTTCGATATACGCATTGCTCTCCAAGGCATGTAAAAGTTTTGAGATTCGTTCTGCCCGTTCCTCTGGGACGATCGCTAAGACCGTTGGTCCAGCGCCGCTTAAGAAACAACCATAGCCGCCTTCTTCTTCGCAGATTTGGCGAATGGTCGACAAGTGTGGCACAAGCTTTTCCCGATAGGCTTCATGGAAACGATCCTGCTGCATCAATTTCCCTGCAAGAGGCAGATTGCCATTGATGACCGCTGCGATCATCACGTTGGCGATCGCACTGGCCTCAACTGCTTGCTCGTGAGAAAGTGTTTGCGGCAAGACTTGACGACTTGCTTCAGTCAAAAGTTCTTCATGAGGAATATAGGCAATGATCTCGCACTCTGGAAAATGATGCTTTACTAAATACGTATGCTTGTGCTGATGGTCATAAGCAGCAACTGCAAAATCTCCATAGATCGCTGGTCCAACATTGTCAGGATGCCCTTCAATGGCAGTTGCGATCTCAAGCTTTTGTGCTGCACTCAGATTCATGTGTGCCATTCGGTTGGCTAGTTCAATACCAGCGACGATCACCGAGGAACTACTGCCTAAGCCTCGTGCCAAAGGAATATCCGAACTCATACGGATCTTCAGGGGATTCATGTCTGGTGCTAATTTTAGTGCCACACGCAAAAGTAAGTTAGTTTCATCGTTTGGGATCTCTGAGCCTAGCTCATGGATGATTTCCCATGTATCGTTTTCTTTTAAAACTTCGATGAACAAATACTTTGACAGGGCAATCCCGCAGGAATCAAAGCCAGGCCCTAAATTCGCACTGGTTGCAGGAACGCGGATCTTCATAACTTGGCAACTCCTTCACGAAGATGCTGGCGCATTTCTTCTAAATCACTCATCTTATTGATGGTTACTTCTGTCGCTTTGATAGCTGTATCAGGATCCTTCAGACCATTTCCAGTAAAGACGGCAACGACAGTCTCACCTGGTTTGATTTTCCCTGCTTTCACGTGCTGGATGACACCAGCCAGCGATGCAGCTGAGCCTGGTTCAATAAACACACCATCTTGCGCAGCAATTTTACGGTAAGCATTCAAAATTTCCTCATCGGTTACTGCATCGATGTGTCCATTTGATTCATCACGAGCGGCTTCTGCCAACTGCCAGCTGGCTGGATTGCCGATCCGAATCGCTGTAGCGATCGTTTCTGGCTGTTCGATGACTTCCCCACGGACGATCGCAGCAGCACCTTCAGCTTCAAACCCATGCATTCTTGGCAACGTGGTGCCTTTTTTCTCATGCCATTCTTTGAATCCTTTCCAATAAGCCGAGATATTCCCAGCATTACCAACTGGAATTGCAAGAACATCAGGCGCCTGTCCTAGCTGTTCGCATACTTCAAAGGCAGCTGTTTTTTGTCCTTCTAAACGATAAGGATTGACAGAGTTCACTAATGCTACAGCTTCTGTTTTCGCAATATCCCGGACTGCTTTTAACGCTTCATCAAAGTTTCCTGGAATCGAAATGATGTCCGCTCCATAAACGATCGCTTGCGCCAGTTTCCCCATAGCGATCTTGCCTTCTGGAATGACGACATAAGCTTTGATTCCTGCTCTGGTCGCATAAGCGGCTGCGGCTGCACTAGTATTTCCTGTCGAGGCACAAACGATCGCTTTCGCGCCTTCTTCCACTGCTTTTGCCACCGCCATCACCATGCCGCGGTCTTTAAATGAGCCTGTCGGATTCAGGCCTTCGTATTTTCCATACAATTGGATCCCTAATTCATTTGAAAGACTTGGTAATGGAATCAGAGGTGTATTTCCTTCAGCCAGCGACAATGCTGGGGTATTTTCATTAACTGGGAGATATTCCTTGTATTGATGCAATAATCCTTGATACATGTTTATTCCTCCATCACTTTCATTATTTGCACGTTTTGCGTATTCGCGTATGCCTTGAGTGCTACTGTTAGTTCCTTTTCACTGATTGGCTTCGTGATTCCAGCTATTCGTTGGCTTGCTTCATCAAATGCTGTGTGCTTTGATTCAAACCATTCTGGGAAAGAAGCTGCATTAAGGTCTTTACTTGAAAAGGAAACATAGTGTTGCACAGGAACTTCTTGTACCGAAGCCAATGCAGTTTCTTTTTCAAAGGTTAAAAAAGGTTCAACGATCCCGAATGTTTTGTTTTTAGCCAATACCGTCAAATCGGCAACCACACTAGTGGCTGTCGGACGCGATCCAGCCCCTGGTCCATAAACCATCGACTGATCAATTCCGTCGCTTTTGATAAAAATACCATTGAACTCATTTTGGATCGTCGCCAAGGCGTGGTTTTTTGGCACTAACACCGGCCCAACCGATACAGTAAGGGAACCGTCATCAGTCTTTTGAGCTGCGCCAATCAATTTCACTTCATAGCCAAAAGCTTGTGCCTGCTTAATATCTTCTACAGCTAATCCGCGAATACCTTTTGTTGCAACATCAGCAACGTCGATTGTTTTCCCAAAAGCAAATTTGGTCAGGATCACCATTTTATAAGCCGCATCGATACCGTCAACATCATTGGTAGGATCTGATTCGGCAAAGCCTTTTGCTTGAGCTTGCGACAACGCATCTTCATAGGTCAGGCCATCTTCCGTCATTTTCGTCAACATGTAATTGGTCGTCCCATTGACGATACCAAAAATTCCTGTGATGGTATCAGGTAGATAGTGGGTGCTCAATGTGCGCAAAATCGGAATTCCTCCCCCCACACTGGCTTCATAATAAAGAGAAACACCGGCTTTTTCAGCAATTGCCAGCAGTTCAGGTCCATGGGTGGCAATCAAATCTTTATTTGCCGTCACAACATGCTTTTTATTTTCTAAAGCAGCTGAAATAAACGCTTTTGCCGGATCGATCTTCCCGATCAATTCCACAATTACGTCGATGGTCTCATCTTCAAACAACTCATTTGCCTCATTCGTCAAAGCAAACCCATACTTAGCTGCTAACGCAGACTTATCCTCATAAGGCGAAGCTAATGCTTTCGTGATTTGCACACTGACTCCTGTGCGTGCCAGAATGGCTTCTTTTTGCTCTGCCAACACTTGGCATACCCCGCTGCCAACAACACCCATTCCTAATAATCCAATGTTCAATTGCTTACCCATAATGCCCCCTAACTGAAAACGTTATTAAAAACCGTTCATCCAATTTTAATATTTCCACTAGCATACCAAAAACAATAAGAAAAAACTAGGACTTTTGAGAAATTCTCGCCCTAGTTTTAACGGTGATGGATATGTTCGAATGTTTTTTGCAAAATATCCACAACATGTTTGTCATCAAGACTATAAAGGATGGTTTTTCCTTGTCTTTCCGACTTTACGATCCGATTATCTTTCAATAGTTTCAACTGATGAGAGACTGCTGATTGTTCCATATGTACTTGTTCCGCGATTGAAGTGACATTGCGTTCACCCTCTTGAAGGGACAACAAAATTTTTAATCTGGTCGGATCACTAAGCATCTTAAAAATCTGCGTTACTTGCTGAATTTCCTCTAATTTAGGCGGAGTCATCGCGCCACATCCTCTCTTATTTCCTTTTGCATTTTAGCCCTTGATAGACGGCTTGTCAATCAGCGGCCGCCAAACAAGGAGAAGTAATTAGATAAAAGACAAGAATAGATCCAAGTGTCAGAAAATTCCCTTTAGAAGCCTAGGTCCCTCAACAACTGTTCGTTGGCGAAACAAATGCTTCTTTTTCTACCACTCGGATCATTCAATCAAATTGCAATTTTTTGATTATGAAGGCAGCAGATGACTTTATTCACCTGTGATTTCTTCAATCGCTGCTTGCAGATCAGCAATTTTTTGTTCTGCTGCTTCTGCCGTTTCGCCTTTTACACCAATATAAAACTTGATTTTCGGTTCGGTCCCAGAAGGACGAACCGCAATCCAGCTTTCATCTTCCAAGGTGTATTTCAAAACATCAGAAGGCGGTGTGGTCATTTTTTGTTGGTGACCATCTAAGCCCACACGAGTCAACAGTTTAAAGTCTTCTGTTTGTACGACAGGGGTTCCTGCGAAGACAGAAGGTGCTTTTTCACGGAAAGTCTTCATCAAGGCAGCAATCTTAGTTGCCCCTTCCATGCCGCTCATCGTTACAGAAATCGTTTTTTCTGCATAATAACCGTACTCTTCAAAAATATCTTGCAGACCGTCATACAATGTTTTGTCTGATTGTTTGTAAAAAGCAGCCACTTCTGCTAATAAAACGAGCGCTTGGATCGCGTCCTTGTCCCGTACGAATGGTTTTACTAAGTAGCCATAGCTTTCTTCAAAGCCAAACATAAAGGTTTGAGAATGGTCTTTTTCAAATTGTTGGATTTTTTCGGCAATAAATTTAAAGCCGGTCAATACGTTGATCATATCCACATCGTAGGATTTAGCGATCGCTGTTGGCAATTCACTAGAAACGATCGATTTTAAGACTGCTGCATTTTCTGGCAATGTCCCAGCTGTTTTATGGGCTTCTAAAATGTAACGGATCATCAATGCGCCTAACTGGTTACCTGTCAACACTTGGTAGTTGCCATCTGGCATTCTTACTGCAGCTCCTAAGCGATCGGCATCTGGATCTGTTGCGATCAACAGGTCAGCACCTTCTTTTTCTCCTAAAGCAATCGCATATTCAAAGGCAGAGTGCTCTTCTGGATTCGGTGATTTCACTGTACTGAAATTTGGATCGGCAACCGCTTGAGAAGGTTCAATAATGAATTGTTGGAAACCAGCTTGTTTCAACGCTTTCTCCCCAAGCATCCGCCCTGTTCCGTGAAGTGGTGTATAGACAAGTTTCAAATCTTTGCCCACCGTATCGATCAATTCTTGATCGATCGTGACTTCTTTGATCTCTTTCAGATAGGCAGTATCGATTTCTTCGCCAATAATAGAGATCAAGCCGCTGTTTTTGGCTTCTTCTTCACTTAATACAGGGATCTCTAACGGATTTTCAATTTCCCGAACGAATTTTGTCAATGCATCCGCATCTGCTGGTGGCATTTGTCCACCATCTTCCCCATATACTTTGTAGCCATTGTATTCGGCTGGATTGTGAGAAGCTGTGATCATGATTCCAGTAAAGGTTTTTAAGTAACGCACAGCAAAAGATAATTCTGGCGTCGGACGTAAGCTTTCAAAGACGAAGGCTGGAATATCGTGTTTTGCCAATGTTTTTGCCGCTTCCATCGCGAACTCAGGTGAAAAATGACGGGAATCATAGGCGATCGCTACGCCACGACGTCTTGTTTCAGGATCTTGTGTATCCATAAAGCGAGCCAATCCTTCGGTTGCTTGACGAATCGTATAAATGTTCATCCGATTGATACCAGGTCCTAAAATTCCTCGCATACCGGCAGTCCCAAATTCCAAAGGCATATAAAAAGCGTCTTCTAACATCGCAGGATCTGCTTCTAATGCGGTCAATTGTTCTTTTAATTGTGGATCTAAGTGTTCACTGTTTTTCCATTGATTAAATGTTTGTTCCCATGCCATAAAATAACCTCTCCTTTTTCCGTTAAAATGCTCTAAAATTAGTATAACACTACTTACAGATTTCTCAAAGAATAACCAAACGAAAAATAAAAACAGCTGCTATCAAAAGTGATTGACACTTTAAAAATAACAGCTGATTCCATTAAACTATTTCGTTGATTGAGCATCCTTTTGTGTTTCAATAAAATCAAACACTTGTTGACCAGCAATACTGCCATCGCCGACTGCCGTCGTGATTTGACGCAAGCCTTTTTCACGAACATCGCCAACCGCGTAAACACCAGGAATTGAAGTTTCCATCTGCTCATTGGTTAAAATCCAGCCAGCATCATTCGTGATACCGCTGGCTTTGAATGGTTCTGTCAACGGATCTAAACCAACATAGATAAAGACACCGCCAGCAGCTTCTTCTGTCACTTCATCCGTTTTTACGTTTCTGATTTGCACGCCAGTCACGACCATCTCATTGCCTTTGATTTCTTCAACAACAGAATCCCAAATAAAAGAGATTTTCTCGTTGGCAAATGCGCGATCTTGAATGATTTTTTGTGCTCGTAATTCGTCACGACGGTGAACGATCGTTACTTCGGAAGCAAATTGTGTTAAGTAGATAGCTTCTTCGACTGCCGAGTCGCCTCCGCCAACAACAATCAAGCGTTTGTTACGGAAAAAGGCACCGTCACAAACCGCACAGTATGAAACACCGCGTCCCGCGAATTCTTCTTCGCCTTTGACGCCTAACTTTCTATGTACGCATCCTGTGGCAATGATGATTGTTTTCCCTTGATAGGTTTTGTCTTCGGTGGCAACTTCTTTGAATTCACCTTGATCCGTGATGCTCTGAACGATCCCATAGGCATTTTCAACACCAAATTTAATGGCACCTTCATACATTTTAAATGCTAATTCAGGGCCTAAGATTGATTCGTATCCTGGGTAGTTTTCAACTTCAGCCGTATTGTTCATTTGACCGCCAGGTGCGCCTCGTTCAATCATTAGTACTGATAAATTCGATCTTGACGCATAAAGCGCTGCTGTCATCCCCGCAGGGCCTGCGCCGATGATAATTACATCATACATATATTTCCCTCCAATTTGGACTACCCATACTTTACTTTCAAAAGCAAATTCTTTCAACTCATCTGCTTACAAAAAATAATAAGATATTCCTGCTTTTACTTTTGAAAATTACATTGACTTTCTTTTCAATTTTTGTAAAATTTTCACGATACGTCTATTATATAGAAAATAAGGAGTCCTTACAATTGAATAAGAAAAAACTTTTAGGAAAATCAGACCGTGAACTGCTTTTCCTCAGCTGGCCGATTTTTGTTGAGCTATTTTTGCGGGTCGTTATTGGGAATGTCAACGTTTGGATGATTTCTCATTACTCCGAGCCAGCAGTAGCGGCCGTCAGTGCTGCCAATCAACTATTGAATTTAACGGTCTTTATTTACGGTTTCATCACCGTGGGTACTCAGATCATTATCGCACAATTGATTGGTGCGAAAAAACGCGACCAGATACCGAAAGTCATCAATACCGCTCTTTTTGGCTCATTGTTCATCGGGATTTTGATCAGCTTAATGTTCCTTTTCGGCTCAACCTATCTCCTTCGTTTCATGGGATTGGATGCTGAATTAGTTGCTTTAGGTCATGGATACTTACAAGTGTATGGGGGAAGTCTGTTCCTTTCATCGATCACGGCGGTCATAATTGCTGTCATGCGTAGCCACAGTTTCACAAAACCTGCGTTATTGGTGCCGATGTTTGCTAGTATCCTAGCCGTCATTGGGAATTACTTTGTCTTATATAGCCCCTTTGGTTTACCGAATTTTGGTGTGACCGGATTGGCATTTTCTAGCGTCTTTGGTAATTCGATTGGTTTAATAATTGCCGCAATGTTGCTGAAGAAGCATGTGAATTTTTCTGTTTTATCTGCCCGTTTCTCGAATGTCTCTTGGGGTGTGATGAAAAACATTTTGACTTACGGATTGCCTTCTTCTGGCGAGTCTCTTTCCTATCAAGGAGCGCAAGTCGTAGTGACGATGATCGTGGCTCAACTTGGTGCCAGCGTCTTGATTGCAAAATCTTACGTAACAGCTATCACCCAATTTGTTTATTTGATTGCCTCCGCATTGAGTCAAGGGAATCAAATCATGATTGGCCGCAATGTCGGTGCTGGAGAATACGATCGCGCGCATCAGCGAGGCATGCGCACGATGGTGATCGGGATCATTGCCTCGGTAACGATCTGTTTATTGACTTACTTGTTTATTGAGCCAATCATGGGAATCTTTACCACCAACGCGGAAGTGATCGAGATTGCCAAAGGTGTCTTTTTGGTAGAGATCGTTTTAGAAACGGCGCGTGCAGTCAATATGATCCTTGTGGGTTCCTTAAATGCAAGTGGCGATGTGAAGTTCCCATTGATCTGTAGTCTAGTTGTTCTATGGGTCATCAGCTTACCGTTTTCCTATTCACTGGCGATCGTCTTTAAATTCGGCTTGATCGGCGTTTGGATCGCTTATGCCATTGACGAAGCATTGCGCAGCGTCTTAATGATTTATCGTTGGCACTCCGGTGTATGGAAAACTAAATCTGTCGTTCATCCACAAGAAACAGAACCCGAAGTATTGCCAGAAGCATAATTAAAGTCCAGCGGTCTCGGTGACTGCTGGTCTTTTTTGTTTTCCATAAAAAATAAAATGCGCCAAGAAGTTTGCTTGGTTTTTTTGAAGTCTTTGCTCTATACTTGTCTCAGAAGCTATCGACTACGATTTACATTAAAAGGAGCGTTTGCTATGTCAATCTATGACTACCAAGCAACATTGGAAAATGGCGAAACTTATTCGCTAGCAAAATACGAAGGTCAACCGCTAGTGATCGTCAATACAGCTACGAAGTGTGGTTTGAGCCCGCAGTTCAAAGAATTACAAGGTCTTTATGAAACTTATAAAGACCAAGGATTGGTCGTTTTAGGGTTTCCTTCTGATCAGTTCAAACAAGAAGTCGGGTCAGCCGAAGAAGCCGCAACCTCTTGCCGAACCACCTATGGTGTCGACTTTCCGATGCACAAGTTAACAGTGATCAATGGAAAAGACGCGGATCCCTTGTTTCGCTATTTGGAAGAAGAAGCACCTGGCACGCTAGGAAAAGCCATTAAATGGAATTTCACGAAATTCTTGGTGGATCGCCAAGGTAAAGTCGTTGAGCGTTTCGCTCCCCAGACAAATCCTCAAAAAATGATTCCAGAAATTGAAAAAGTTCTTTAAAAAACAGAGAAAGGCGATTATGAGGACAAAACATGTCATCCTTAAGGTCACCTTTTTGTGATTGCTACAACATACACATTATACAACAATCACATTGGCGCTTGTCAAAATATCTGAATGTCTATTTCTTCTTAAAGAAACCATTCGTTACAAAGATTTCAAAAAGACTTTAAAAAAACTGCAGTTGATCCCCTTTGATTTCTCAACGTGATCAACTGCAGCTTCTTTTGATTAGTTATTCGATAAATCTTCACCATTTGAAGCAATCACTTGTTTGTACCAATCAAATGATTTTTTCTTTGTTCGTTTCAAGGTGCCGTTTCCTTCATTGTCACGGTCCACATAAATGAAACCATAGCGTTTTTTCATTTCACCTGTTCCAGCTGAAACTAAATCGATACAACCCCAAGTCGTGTAACCCAATAAGTCGACACCATCTTGTTCAACCGCATCTTTCATTGCTTGGATATGCTCTGCCAAATATTGGATGCGGTAATCATCTTCCACATAGCCATCTGCATCTGGTGTATCCACAGCGCCTAGACCATTTTCAACGATAAACAATGGTTTTTGGTAACGGTCATAAATGTCATTCATTGTAATCCGCAAACCAAGTGGATCAATTTGCCAACCCCACTCACTTGCTTCCAAGTATGGGTTTTTCACAGAGGCAAAAATATTGCCAGCCGTTTGTTCTAACAATTCAGCGTCCGTTGTTGATACGCGTGAAGAATAGTAAGAGAAAGAAATAAAGTCTACGGTGTGAGCTTTCAACAGCTCAAGGTCGCCTTCTTCCATTTTGATTTCGATCCCATTGCGTTCCATTTCTTTCAGCGCATATTGTGGATATTCCCCACGTGATTGAACATCAATAAAGAAATAGTTTTCGCGATCTGCTTTGCGTGATTCCCAGACATCTTCTGGTTTGCTTGTATATGGATAGTACGCGCCAGCAGCCAGCATACAACCTACTTTGTTTTCAGGATCAACTTCGTGAGCGATTTTCGTTGCGATTGCGGATGCCAACAACTCGTGATGAGCCGCTTGATATTTCACTTGCTCAACGTTATCGCCTTCTTCAAAATAAAGTCCCGCTCCCATAAATGGCGCATGTAGAATCATGTTGATTTCGTTGAAGGTCAACCAGTATTTTACTAATCCTTTGTAGCGGTTGAAAATCACGTTACACAAGTTTTCATAGAATCCGACTAATTCACGAGAACGCCATGCTCCGTATTTTTCAACTAAATGCATTGGGCAATCAAAGTGAGTGATCGTTACTAATGGTTCGATCCCATATTTGTGGCATTCTTTGAAAAGATCTTCATAGAACTTCAAGCCGTCTTCATTTGGTTCTGTTTCATCCCCTTTAGGGAAAATCCGACTCCAAGCGATCGACAAACGGTAGGTTTTAAAGCCCATTTCGCCAAATAGCGCGATGTCTTCTTTGTAGCGATGATACATATCGATCGCTTCTTTTGCTGGGTAGAAATGTTCGTCATCAAAATCGAACATTTTCATTTGACCAGTAATGACTGGAAAACGATCTTTGCCGATCGGTACCACGTCAACGTTTGCCAAGCCGCGTCCGCCTTCTTGGTAGCCTCCTTCACATTGATTGGCAGCTGTTGCGCCGCCCCATAAAAAGTCTTTTCTAAATGCCATGTTTCTTTCCTACTTTCTCTTTATTTAACTAGTTCGCGATCAAGTTCGCGGGCTACTTCATCTTGTACTTCTACGCCTTCTTTTTCAAGACGTGCGATCGTTTCCTTAAATTTAGGCAAGTGATCTTTGTGGGCAATAAACAGTTCGTCCATGACACGTTTTGCCGTATCACCTGATGGAACCAATGGGTTGATGGTGAAGGCTTGTAATGCGATATTGTAATCCCCAGTCACAGCTGCTTCGATCGTTAATAATTCCATTGCTTTCATTACCTGTAACCAACCTTTTTCAGCTGTCGGTAACTCACCAAAGGCAACATTTCTAGCACCTTGTCCGCCAACGTAAGCTGTTACTTCAACTACGCAATCGGCAGGAAGATCTGGAACGGCGCCTTCATTTTTTGTTGAAACAACGATTTGGGTATTTTTATTGGCATAAATGGAAGCAATCGTTTCACACGCTGCATCTGAGTAATACGCACCACCACGTTTTTGCAGCTGTTCAGGTTTATGATCCAATTCAGGGTCTTTGTACAACTCAAACAATTCGGCTTCGGTTTGTTTCACTTGCTGTGCACGGGTCCCAACAGTCTTGTATTCTTCGATCGCATGATTCAGCATTTCTTCTTGACGATAGTAGTAACGATGATAACCGCAAGGGATCATCTTCATTTGTTCTAGCTGTTCTTTGTAAAATGGAATATCAAAGATATTCTTCGGTAAGCCATTGTCTTCTTCATACATTTTATCAATAATATCCATCGTTACATCGTTGCCGTGTGAATCAGCAACTTTGTGCCAATGGAAGTGATTCAATCCTGCAAATTTGTAGATCAATTCGTCCGGTTCTTTACCGATCAAGGCTGGCTCAATCATGGTTGCCATGACTGGCACATTACACAACCCGATCACTTTGTCCCATTTTCCGTAACGCACGATTGCTTCAGTCACCATGCCGCTTGGATTCGCAAAATTGATCAACCAGGCATCGGGACACAAGCGTTTCATGTCTTCAACAATTTCAAGAATGATTGGAACCGTACGGAACGCTTTGAACATTCCGCCAGGGCCATTGGTTTCTTGACCAATCATGCCATAATAAGCAGGAATTCGTTCATCTTTAATGCGAGCATTCAGCAACCCTACTCGAAATTGGGTCGTAACGAAATCGGCATCCTTTAACGCTTCTTCTCGATCTAGCGTCATGTGGATTTTTACATCATAGGGTGATGCATCCCACATTCGTTGTGCCATCGCACCAACGATTGCTAATTTTTCTTTTCCTGCTTCGATATCTACTAGCCAAATTTCACGAATCGGCAATTCTTCATAGCGTTTGATAAAGCCTTCCATTAACTCCGGGGTATAGCTGCTGCCGCCACCAATGGTTGCAATTTTGATTCCTTTTGTCATTGTATTGCTCCTTTGCTATTTTATTTACATTCTTATTATCATTCATAAAAACATTTGATTCAATGTAAATAGCTTATTTAGAAAAAGCGTTTGCAAATATCACTTCTTCTAACAGTTGATTTGTAAAAAAGATTTACAAAGAGCATATAATAAGGAAGAATTAGGATACAAACGATTAACCAGGTACTTAACAAAGAAGAAATTCTGTAAACACTATTTACAAATAATAACAATAAAATGTAAAAAGGAGCATACATACCATGTTACTACAAGAAAAAATGCGCCAAATCAAGCTAGCCCCCGCCGAACGATCGTTGATTGATTATTTATTAGCCAACCCGACTGCGATGGCGGATCAAACCATTAAGGAATTGTCAGAAAAGACCTACGTTCATCCTTCTACTTTTATTCGGATTGCAAAAAAATTAGGCTTCAATGGTTGGCTCGACTTAAAAACGGCCTTTGTGGAAGAGCAAACTTATATGAGCAGCCATTTTACCGATGTAGATGCGAACTTCCCTTTTTCCTCCCATGACGGCATTATGACCATCGCCAAAAAGTTGGCAAAGCTTGAACAAACAACGATTGAAGATACGCTTTCCTTGATCCATCATGATGAATTACAAAAAGCGAAACAATCGTTGCTCAACGCCGTCCATATCAAGATCTTCGCCAGTAATGCCAATACCTTGATTTCTCAAGACTTTGTTTTGAAGATGCGGCGTTTAGGAAAAAACATTCACGTCTGCGACACCTTCGGCGAGAGTACTTACGAGGCATCTAACTGTACCTCCGATACGACCGCGATCTTGATTTCTTACACCGGTGAAAACAAAATGGTCAAAGAAATCGGTAAGATCCTTGCCGAGCGGCAGGTTTCCATCATTGGCATGACGAGTATCGGGGAGAACTCCTTGGCGAAATTAAGTAATTGTGTTTTGAATATCACGACAAGAGAACGGCTCTACTCAAAGATCGCCAACTTTACGATCAATACGTCCGTTTGCTACTTGCTGGATTTGTTGTACGCAGTCGTCTTTTCGGAGCATTATGAAAAAAACTTGCAGCATTTGATCGATATTGGCATGGCTTATGACAAGCGCCCTACATCATCGACGATAATCGCTGAGCCAACCTACGATAAAAATCTTCATTATAAAGACTCACTGTTTCCCAATTAAATGACTGACAAAAAGCGATCGCTTCACATGGGCGATCGCTTTTAACCTTACGTAGAACTTGTTAGAAAGTTTTTGGCTAAACTAAAGCCGTGATCAAATCATCGGAACAGCCTACCTCACGTTTGTCTGACTCGATGATATCCAAATAATCGGCGGAGTTGGTGACTAACACTGGGGTCTCAATATTAAATCCAGCTTTGATCAATGCATCCTTATCAAAGGTGATCAATTTTTGTCCGCGAGTCACCGTGTCTCCTTGCTTCACATGGGCTTCAAAGTATTCACCGTTTAATTGAACAGTATCTAAACCAATATGGATCAAAAGCTCTAAGCCGTTCTCAGAGATCAACCCAATGGCATGTTTGGTTGGGAACAAGGTCATTACTGTTCCGTCAAAAGGAGCCACAACTTCGCCTTTTGAGGGATGGATCAAGATGCCTTTTCCTAGAATCCCTTGTGCGAAGGCTTCATCTTTTGCACTGCTTAGTGGTGCGATCGTTCCTTCAACAGGGGAAGTGATTACTTCTTTCCGAACAGTCATCGCTGGTTGTCCTTCAGCGATTTCTTCTTCCACCGCATCATCTTTCCAGAAAGCCATCGTCAAACCAAAGCCAATTGCAGCAGCGATCAAGATTCCGATGACCGAGAACCACATGCCACTGGCATCTCCTTCTGGAGTGATATAGTTAAAGATTCCAAAGACGCCTAAACCACCAGAGGTATAGCTCGTTGTGCCATTGATCATTAAGAAGGCACCTGCGACCGCCCCACCAATCATTGAGAAGAAAAACGGCATTTTTTTCGGTAACGTGATCCCATAAATTGCTGGTTCTGTTACACCGAAAAGTCCTGAGATAATGGCTGGCGGACATAGAGCTTTTAGTTTTTTGTCTTTAAGTTTAAAGTACATAGCCATCACTACCGCTGTTTGGGCAAAGCTGGCACCAAATGATGCTACCAAAATTTGACTGTAGCCGAGCTGTGTCACTTGCATAATGTGTAGTGGCACAACTGACCAATGCAAGCCGAAAATAACCAAGACTTGCCAGAAGAAGCCTAATAACAAACCATAAATCGCTGGAGAGAAGTCCATCAATGCTTCAAATCCTGAGCTTAAAAGATCCGTCAACATACTGATCACAGGTCCAATCACCAAAAAGCCAATTGGCAATGCAATCAATAAAACCAAGAAAGGCACTAAAAATGTTTGGACAACAGACGGAATGATTTTCTTCGCCAATTTTTGAACTTGTGCAGCGAATGCGATGATAAAGATTACTGGAACCACACTACTAGTATATGTCGCACCAACCCACGGAATCCCTAAGAAGGTTTCATACGCTGGCAAGCCTAACAAGCTATAAGGTGCAGCAGCTCCCTCGCCAGCTCCGGCAACAAATGCCGCTTGCAAGGCTGATCCTTGAATTGTCGGATAGCAAAGCGCCGACCCGATCACGATTCCCACCATTGGATTTAAGCGAAACTTTTTCGCTGACGTATACCCTAAAATCACCGGCATAAACATGAAGATCGAATCGCCGATCGCATTGAACATAACGTACGTCCCAGTCGTCGTTGTATAATCGATCAAGCCTGTTGTACCAATAAAAAGCAACAGTGCATTTAGACCTTTGATCATCCCGGCCGCACACAAAGCACCTAAGAAGGGTTGGAAGCAGCCGCTCAAAATATCGATCAAACGATCAAACAAGTTGCCACCTGAGGCTGTTTCTTCAGCATCACCACTGATTCCTGCAACATCGATCACTTCTGCATAGACATCTGGCACATGGTTTCCGATAACCACCTGGTATTGACCGCCACTCTTCATGACCGTCACGACACCTTCCATGTTCTTTAAGACTTCATCATTTGCGACGCCTTCATCCTTTAATTTAAAACGCAGGCGTGTGATACAATGCGTCAAGCTATTGATGTTCTCTTTCCCACCGACATTTGCGACAATTTTTTCTGCTAATTCACGATATTTTCCCATTTTTGATTCCTCCAATTTTTTTGTATTGAAGGTTTAGCCAACTGAATGTCACTATCCAAAATGTTTCGTCTTTGATATGCTGCTTCTTAACTAGCGGTCCTAAAAATACGTTTTAATAAAAATCATTGCCAAAAAATTATTCTTTCTTCTATATCTTGCACTGAGTAAAACTCCTTCTCCTTTCTTCTTTATTTCAATCAACGATTTTTTTGCACAAGTCTGGCAATATGAATCGTTAAATACAAACTTTCGTCACTGGACATTTGATACTGATATTGATTTTCTAATAGTTCAGCGATTTTTTGTACGCATTGATACGCATTTCGGTACTTCACTTTGACCATAGCCAAAAGATCTTCATCGGTTTCATCCGTATGAGGGGTATGGTTTTGCATTCTTGAGACAAAAAATTTCAAATGCGTAGTGAAGCGATAAAAATAAACGGACTCTTCATCAAAGGTGGTTTTGAAAAAATATTTAACAATGTTAATGATGTCTTGCATCGTTTGGGTTAGCTCAGCAATATTGCCTTGGTCACCATTTTCGGTTTGCGCATTGACCAGATGCAGAGCA
The DNA here is from genome assembly GCF_050498765.1 of Enterococcus sp. DIV1096b. Classification (NCBI taxonomy): domain Bacteria; kingdom Bacillati; phylum Bacillota; class Bacilli; order Lactobacillales; family Enterococcaceae; genus Enterococcus; species Enterococcus sp. DIV1096b. The sequence goes on from NZ_JBMHEK010000001.1 coordinate 2,067,248, forward strand.
ATAAAGCCAGCTTCATCATCTGGCAGCTGAATCCCGTAATGTTCTTTGATTTTTTCTACTGTTTTGCAGCCTATTTGGTACTCATCGGGGAAAAAACGCTTGATATCCCACAATAAGACATTTTTGACCGTCATTCCTTTTTCCGATCGTTCAATGGCACAGTGCATATGATCTGTCAGCGAGATGTAGATGGAATCATTGATGGGGGATGACAATTGTCGCCGAGCATACTCAATGATCTCATTGGATAATTCAAGATATTCCAGTGGTAAGTCAGCAAGCAGCTCTTGAAATTGAGATAAGATCGTCTGATTTTCTAAGCGATATACTTTATCGACCGTTTCTGAAGAAATGTCATCTCCCACTTTTTTCTTAAAGGCAATCCCCCGCCCCATAACAATAATCTCGTTTTGACTTTGATCGGTAGTGATCACAACATTATTGTTTAACACTTTACTGATTTTCATGTCCTACCCCCACTTACTTTATCATTGCGGATATGGTTCATTGCTTGTCTTTATTGTTTAGCCAACAGTCAACACAGAAAAAACCTCATGAAAGCAGCGCAAATACCGCAGCTTCATCAGGTTTAGCTTGTTAAAAATCAACAATCACTATCCATTAGAACCAGTTCTATTATCTTTATCATAGCAAAGGTAGAAAGCGCTGTCAATCGTTGTTCGTTATTTTTATTTTTCATCCCTTCCTTCTTTTTTTCGTACAAAAAAACCTTAAAAACGAGAGTCTTTAAGGTTAGCATTACTATCAAAGCTATTAAACTTCACTTGCCTGCAAACGGTACATATCGGCATACAACCCTTTTTGAGCCAAAAGTTCATCATGGGTGCCTCGTTCGACGATCGAGCCTTTATCAAGCACCAAAATCAACTCGGCATCGCGGATGGTAGATAAGCGATGGGCGATCGCGATCGTGGTTCGCCCTTGACGCATATTTGCCAAGCCTTCTTGGATCAGTCCTTCTGTTTCAGTATCGATATTGGCAGTCGCCTCATCCAAGACCAGCACTTTCGGATCGGTCACCATCGTTCGGGCAAAAGAAATCAATTGCCGTTGCCCGCTTGAATAACTGGCACCCCGTTCAATCACTTTGGCGTGGTATTTACCAGGTAGTTTTTGAATAAAGGCATCTGCTTGAACAAATTTTGCTGCTGCTTCGATCTGTTCTTCACGAATGTCCTGATTCAATAAGCGGATATTGTCAGCGATGTCCCCATAAAACATGAAAGCATCTTGCAATACGAGTCCAACTTTTTTCCGAAGCTCTTCCATCGTGAAGTCGCGGATATCTTGATCATCGATCAAAATTTGCCCTTCCCCAAATTCGTAAAAACGCATCAACACATTGATGATCGAGCTCTTGCCACTTCCTGTGTGACCGACTAGAGCCACGGTCTCACCTGGATAGGCGATGAAAGAAATATGATTCAATACGTTGTTTTTTCCATCATAGGAAAAACTGACATCGCGAAATTCAATTTTTCCTTTGGTGATGGTTTGACTGGCATCGGAGTTTTGCTGCGGCGTATATTCTTCGTTATCCATAATCTTCAAAATCCGGCTGCCGGCTACCATCCCATCAGTAAAGACGCTGAGAAAATCCATCATCTGTGTCATGGGATTAAAGAATCCTTGAATATAGGTCGTAAAGGCGAAAATCAACCCAACTTCAATGGGCGATTCTAAGGCATCAAACCCAAAGAGCGTCAATGACAAGGCAATCGCTAAGGCATACAACAAACTAATGATTGGTGATAGTAGCAGCGCATTCGTGCGGATCATGGCGTATCTAGTTTTCAAATAATCATCGTTGGTCGCTTCGAATTCTTCATTCAGCCGCGCCTCTTGGCGGAATTGCTGAATGATCTGCATGCCAGAAATCGATTCATTCAATTTCGTATTCAGCTGACTCAGTTTTTCCCGCATTTGACGATAGATACGAGAGCTGAATTTTTGATAATACCAGATGACTACCATTAGGATTGGCAGAAAAATCAAGTTCAGTAAAGCAATTTTGACGTTGATGCGAAACATGGCGGCAAAAGAAGAAACCACCGCAAAAATCCCTGTCAATACCATCAAGAAGACATACCAAAATTCATACAACGTTTCTGTGTCGTTGCTGACCCGTGAAACGATTGAACCCGCTGGCGTCTGATCGAAATAGCGCATCCCAAGACTATGCAATTTTTCAAATAATTTTGCTCGAATATATTGATAGGTTTTTAAAGAACCCATCGAATAAAGGAACCATTGGAAAAACCAAATCACGGCTTTTACCAACACCCCAAAGAAATACAACGCAGCAAAGAAATAAATGACTTGCTGGGTCGCCGTTTGATTGGTCAAATAATTATCCATAAAGGTTTGAATGATCAAAGGCAACAGGATATTGACGATCGATAGCACAAAAGCAAAAAAGATCGCTGCATAGAAGGTTTTTCGAAATGGCTTGGCAAAAAGAAACATTCGCTTGATGATGTTTTTTTGTTCTTTAAAGGGAATCGATTTACTCCATTCTGATTCTTGCATTAGGCTTCACTCCCTTCGATTTTGGCTTCTAGTTGCTGTTTGTCCCACATTTTTTTATACCAGCCATTTGCAGCCAATAATTGTTCATGGGTCCCGCGTTCACTGATTTTCCCATTGTCGATCACGAGAATTTCTTCTGCGTGCTTGACACTGCTTAGGCGGTGGGCAGCAATGATCGTTGTTTTATTCTGACGGAACGTCCGTAATTGTTGTAAAATAGCTTCTTCCGTTTTGGCATCTACTGCTGAAAGGGCGTCATCTAAAATCAATAATTCTGGATCAGTGATCAAAGCACGGGCAATGGATAAACGCTGTTTTTGTCCGCCAGAAAGAGAAACACCACGTTCCCCCACCATCGTTTCATACCCTTCCGGAAACTGACTGATATCCTCGTGGATCACTGCCAATCCAGCAGCCGCTTCAACTTCTGCTTGAGAAGCCCGTGGTTGCGCAAAGCGGATATTGTCTCGAATCGTCATGGAAAATAAGAAATGATCTTGCGGAACATAACCGATTGATCCCAAAAGAGCATTCAAAGAGTATTGCTTGCTATCGATGCCCCCGAAGGTGATCGCTCCATCAAATGAATCATACTCTCGCAACAAAAGCTTCATCAAAGAGGTTTTTCCTGCACCGGTTTTCCCGACGACACCAAGTGTTTGTCCGGCAGGCAAAGTAAAGTGGATGTCTTGCAGGGCAAAATCATCTCCTTGATAGTGAAAATCATTGATTTGAACGTTCACCGTTCCTTGAGCTGGGGCATCGACCGCATCTTTGGCTTCAATGATATGGGTCTTTGCCGCCAACAATTCGGCAACCCGATCATAACTAGCATTGCCTCGTTCCAGCACATTAAACAGACGTCCAATGGCAAACATCGGCCAAACTAACATACCGATATAACTGATGAAGGATACCAATTGACCGATCGATATGGTACCGTCCATAACATAATTGCCGCCGACGATGATCGTCAGCACATAGGAGATTCCAATGATGATCGTAATAAACGGATCAAATAAGGCATCCAGAAAATTGACTTTGCGGTTTTTGATGATGGCATGGTCGATTTTGGTTTGAAAATCAGCGATGTCCTCTTTTTCCTGTCCAAAGGTTTTGATGACTTTCATCCCAGTAATACTTTCTTGGGCTTTGTCGTTGATGGAAGAAAATGCTTCTTGCGAGTCACGAAACGCATCATGCAATTTGCTACCAAGAACCCGTGCCATGACTGCTAAGAAAGGCAGCGGCAATAGAGCAATGATCGTTAACCGCCAATCGATAAAGAGAACCATCGCAATGATGGTAGCTCCACCAGAGATGAAGGAATCAGCAAAGGTCAAGATCCCCGCCCCTGCCACATTCTGGATGGCATTCAAGTCATTGGTGGCATGGGCCATCAAATCACCTGTCCGATGCTTTTGATAAAACAACTGATCCATCCTTGTAAAATGTGCAAATAACTGTCTGCGTAACGTTTTTTCTAGCCGAGCGGCACTGCCCCAGATATGCGTTCGCCAGACAAAACGAAACACATATTGAGCGATAGCTGAAGCAATCAAGATCATGACCCAAAAAAAGATCGTCTGCATCGAGATCTCTTTTTCCGCAATTTCATCGATGATGATCCCGATAACTTTGGGAGGGGCCAACTGTACCAAGGCGACTAGGACTAAAGAGCCTACGCCTAACAAATAATGTTTCTTTTCTTGTTTAAAAAACCAACCTAACTTCCTAAATATTGACATAACACTCTCCATTTCTTTGTGACCTGTTGCCTAAATTTTGCGATTTTTCCGAATATTTATTAGATTCAGATTCGATTGCTACCCCGCTATTCACAGAACGTAAATAGAAAAAGCAGCCTGGGGACATTCTATTAGTTTCTGCATTTTGCCGCAATAAAAAGCGAGCTGATAAAATCAGCCCGCTTCTTAGAAAAAAACCTACTTTTGGTTTTTCATTTGCTGCATCATCTGACGAATCTTTTTCTCAGAAGGTTTTTGACCCATTGACATCATCATCGAGCGAAGCATATCCTCATTAACGGGAGGATTTTTCTTTAGATAATCTTGCATATATTTACGCGCCAAAAAGAAGCCGCCGACAGCGCCTAGTAATGCTGCAACAACAGCGATCACGATTACGATTCCTACACTAACCATTTGAAAACTCTCCTTTCTCTTGTACTCTCAATGAATCATTTTACTAGAAAAAAACACAAAAAGAAAGAGTGAAAGCTGGATTTATCCAAAAACTTTCACTCGTTTCCTCAACTTAATGCGACATCTCTTTTATTGAATAACCAATTTGTTAAAAGGTAGATTAAAACACTATAAACAAGGATCCCGATCGCCATTTCCCAATAGCCCAATCCCGGATCAAAGCCAGTCATCTGCATGTCAGGACTATTTAATAAACTCGGTATCTGCTCTTTGATATTCATAAAATTAAACGGGTTCCACTTCAGCCATGGGTATTTTTCTTGAGCAAAAAGCATGATCGAGTTGATGATGCTGCTTCCAAACAACATACCCAAGCCTAAGCCAACCGCCAGGCTTTGAGAGCGAATGACGGCTGAGATAAAGATGGTCAATGCAATATAAAAGACAATCAATAGCAAGTTGGTTCCCGCAAAAACAAGGGCAACGAAAATCGCCGCTAGCCCGTTGTAGCCAGTAGCAGCAAAAGGTGATTCAGCTGCTAAAAATAAATTGGCGGCTGCTAAACTACTGATTAGTAAAACAGCAGTCCCAAAAAGCGCAAATAAAAACGTGTTGATGGCTTTTGCTGCTAAGATTTGGCTTCTGGAAAAAGGCCGAATCAATAAGAACTTGATTGTTCCACGACTGAACTCTTCCGCCACTGAAGAAGCTGCCACAATCACCACAAATAAGTTTAAAAAGGAAGTCATGTCGCTCAAAGAAGCGAATAAATCATTGGCACCAATCTCGGGACTACCTAAGCGAACCACATAGGTCAACCCAAAAGTCATTAGAACCAATAAAAGCAGCATGATCCAAGTAGAACGTTTTTTGGTTAATTTGATCCATTCATTTTTAATCAATGTCAGCATGCTTACAAACCTCCTTCTTCGGTCCAAGCCAAGAATGTATCTTCTAGAGAAGATTGCTTTGTCCGTAGTTCTTTCAAGCCGATCCCAGCCGTCACGATCGCTGCAGCGATTGCCGAACGCTGATCTGTTGCTAGAGTGACTTGCAATTCATCTGCAACCTGCAAGACCTCGACCTCAAAGGAAGCTTTTAACAGTGCTTCTGTTTCCGCATTATCATCTGTTTTAATAATCAGTACATTTTTCTCTGCTTTCAACTCTGCCATTGCTACTTGATGAGTGACTTTTCCTTTTTGCACCACGATCAAATGATCGGCAATTTGTTCGATATCGCTTAATTGATGACTGGAAACTAAGACAGAAACTCCTTTTTCTCTCAAAGAAAGAATCATTTCTCGAAACTCCCGCATGCCTTTAGGATCCAGGCCATTCATCGGTTCATCTAAAACTAATAAGTCTGGTTGATGGACCAATGCCTGGGCAACACCTAAACGCTGACGCATCCCTAATGAATAGGTTTTGACTTTTTGATGGATATGTCCTTCTAAATGTACCTGACGAATAAGTGCTTCTAATTCTGCTGTCGTACTTTTTTTCTTCGCCATGCGCTGATATTGCATCAAATTCTCATAACCGGTCATATAATTATAAAACTCAGGATTCTCAACGATCGCTCCGACTGAGGCAATCGCGGTTTTAAAAGAAGAATCCAGTAAATTTCCCATAATGGCAATCGATCCTGTGTTGTGCTTCATCAAGCCAACGATCATCCGAATGATCGTCGTCTTCCCAGCCCCATTAGGCCCTAATAAACCAACGACTTGTCCTTGGTCCACCACAAAGGAAACATCATCAATGATTCGTTTGGTTCCAATCAATTTGGAAACATTTTGCAGTGCTAATACTTCTGTCAAAGTTACCCCTTCTTCCTAACACCATTTCTGCAACGATTTTAAATAAAAAACGTTATGATAATATGTATACCATGCCATCTCTGTAAAAAAAAGTCAAGAAGCGAAAAAGGAACGACGATGTTCCTGTTTTTGCTTCTTGACCTCTTCGTTTAACACTGTTACTTTTAACGTTTGACCTATTGCTACTGGTCAAAAGCTTGGCAAAATTATAAGTTCTATCTGATCGATCTTATAGCGGGATCACTCCGTTTGGGTGAATGCCAGCTGGGCAAACGCTGCCTTGTTCTTGGCACTTCTGATCTGTTTGATCACTTGCTTGAGCTGTTTCCACTCCTTTGCGCTTGGGTGACCATTCCAATAAAAGAGGTACGGCTGTTCTTCCTCAGAAAATTCCTGATGGATCGGATAATCGCTGATCACCAAATCTGGCTTTTGAGACAGCGAATAATGGGCCATCGCTCGATGCGTGGCATTCATTAAGCGGTTCTTGATCCAAAGCTCTTGCGTTTTTCCGTATTTCGAATGGATCGAGAACGTGACCGGCTGTTCATATTTTATAAAAATAACTCTCAGTAACATACAGTATTGGAAAATCAAGCGATCATTCATTTGCAGTAATCTACGCAACGCTGGTAAAGAAACAGTCGCTTCCAAAAAAAACCGTTTCATGGTTGGATAGAGCACCGGAAAAGCGCCTTGCAGGTCTTGCTCGTCGGTTGTTTTGCCAAAACTATCGCTTTTTTGTCGCGTACCAAAACAGCCAGAGGCGGAATGGATCATTACCAGATTAACCAGTAAATAGTTTTTTTCGGCTTCTGTAAACGTCAACCGAAAATACACGGCTAGTTTTTCAACGAGCTGCGCTTCTTGCTGGTACGTTGGCTGAGTCAGCCACGAGATGTTAGCAGCATCGAGATCCTCCTCAAGATAGGTGTTCATTACGCCAAACATATAATACAAGAAGCTGCGTTCATCCTCCGAAATATCAGAAAACGACAGATGATTCCTGTTAAACAATGGTTTCAAAAAGACCTGATCAAACTGATTTTTTTCAATTAATGGGTGCTCAAACGTCAGTACTTCTTTTGGTAAAAACGAAAGCGGATGCTTTTGATGGATTCTTTGCACGGAGATAGCGAATAGATGAAGAAATTTCTCGATATCGATTTTTCTCATATAAGAAGCATGGGTTTCAAACAACGCTACAGCCTGCTCTTTCTCCTTGAGCGATGCCAAGACTCGTGAGTCCTTCTCATCAAAAATTTGCCAATAGGTAAGATGATAAAAATAGCGGATCGCATATTCAGCACCTGCTAAAGGATCACCTTTTTTTAAACTATAGGACAAATGATAGTTCGCCAAAACATGATTTAACTCCTGCAATTTTCGTTGAATCGTGCGGGGACTGCTAAAGGTTTTTTGACTGAGTTGTTCAAGGGAATGATAGTCCCCCTGAAAGAGTGCATCCAGCAAGATAAATCCAACGGTTCCCCGCAACAATACACTATAGGCTTGACTCAATAGGAATCGTGGAGAAAAAGCAATGGACACTTCTTTCTCCAGCCGATCATAGGTCAAAGTAAACTGAGGATAGCGTGCACGAAACACCTCTACTTGCTGAACGATCGACTGCATTTTGTTGGTTTTCCTATCGAAAACACTTGAGAGCTCTTTCATTGTATAGTCTTTCTTGTTCGTTTCGTAACAATAACTTAGAAACGCATAAATTTGTTTTTCTGTCGTATCCAAAAGTGCCTGTAACATGAAATTTCCCTCGCTTGTATAATCAGCAAACGCTGTTTTTACCTTAAATTTGTCATCTTACAAAATTGTAAGCTGTCAATGTTTGGTGATCGTACCACCGTGCGCTCTTTTCTGTCAAATCACTTTTAACAAATTTTCCTTTCGTTATCTGTGTATTTTCATAAAAAAAGTCTGACGCCTCAAAACGATCGTCAGACTAATTATGAATTACGGCAAAACAACACGTGATTGTGCATTCTGGGGAAGAAATTTCCAATCGTGGGTTATCAATTTTCTCATGATTTTTGGGTATGTTCGTTACAGCTTCTCATCATAAAATAACTTTCGCTTCAGCCAGTAAAGAAACACAGTCAAAACCACTACTAGACCAAAGAGTAGATAGCGAAGATTGGTAGTTTTGCTGCCGGTTTTCGGTAGTACGGCTGCATTGACCTCCTTGCCACTGCTTATCTCCGTGGGTTGAAGTTGTTCCTTTTTGTCTTGAGAAGATGTTGTCGCTTGGTGCTCTTCTGTACGGACACTAGATGAAACGCTCGCCTGACTTTTCTGGGATTGATTGGCTGGCAATCCTTTGGTTTTCTTTTGTGAATCTGAATGCTTTGTCGAAGCAGATTCCTTCTCGGTAGACGTTATGGCTGTCGCTGCGTTTTCTTGACAGCTCTCTGTCTGACTTGGCTCGCTTTTAGTGACTGGTTGGGTGCTGACGGTTTCCGAATCACTGATATCGATAGTGCTTTGTGTGCTTTGGATGTCTTCACTGGTAATTTCAGCCTCAGAAGTCGTTGGATTCGTCGATTGAGACTCGCTAAATTTCGGCTCGATACTACTAGAGGAAGCGCTTGTTGCTACCGTTTCGTTTGAGCTTTTACTTGTCTCAGCTGTCGTACTCTCATTACTGCTTGGCGGCGCGGTTACTTGCCAATGACCGGGCTTCAGGTTTTCAGTTATTGTTGTTTCACCATCATATATAACAACTAAATCAACTTTATCCATACTTTTTATCTCATCAATAGCCATCTCCGCATGGATCCTTAAGTAGTTTTCAACACCTGAAAACCAATCGACTTTCGTTAAAACTGTTTCGCCGATCACTTTTTCACTGTGTCCGTTCCCATCCCAACCATAAGTTAGTAAGACACGAACCTTTTGTGAAGTCAGTGTTTTGTTCGGACGTACCGGAACCGTGATCATTTTCAAGGCTTCGTCATAAATCACTCGGTTCGTTTGTACAGAAAACGACAGATTTCCTCTGGAACGTTCTTTTGCTGAAGTATGATCGAAACCAAACACAAGAATCAATAACCCTATTAGCAGTATTGTGATTAATACACCAACCAGTTTTCTCATTTCCTCACTTCCTAAATGTATATTTCAAGATAACTTGATAAAGAAATTATAATAAAATCTCAGAGAAAACATGCGCCGAAAAAAAAAGGAAAGTGGCCATAAAATGGCATCTTTCCTTTAAATAAGTCTTTATTAATTTTTCTTCCAAGTAATAAAACTGCCTCCAAAATTTCAGTTTCTATCTACCTGATAAATTTACTCCAACCTAACTTCAATGCGCATCCTGTTAAAACCATTCCTATTGCAATCCATAAATGATTAGACACTTCATTCGTTTGAGGAAAGTGCTGTTTTTCTGATTGATTATGCAAATTATTTGTTTTGGATGACTTATTGATCCCAGAGGATGAATTTTCAGGTGACACCGCCCCAGTATTACTAGAACTACTCCTGTTAGTTGATTCGGTGGATTCACTGGTGCTACTGTCGCTACTTGGTTCCGTGCTATTACTAGTGATGCTTTAACTACTTGGTTCTGTGCTACTGCTGGTGCTGCTTTCACTACTTGATTCCGTGCTACTACTTGTACTGCTTTCACTACTTGGTTCGGTAGTACTACTAGTACTGCTTCCACTACTTGGTTCCGTGCTGCTGGACTCCCCTGGTTCACCGGTTCCGCCACCACCGCCACCATAGCGTGGCGTATAGCCAGTAATACTGCTTGTTCTTGGCACATCATTGACCACGGCATCAAGGATGCCCCGATTGGTATATTGTTCCAATGATCCATCAGTTTCTGTTTTATAGGTAATGTAGATCCGTTCCTCCGTATCCCGCAAAGGAATTTCAAAGGAGCCATCACTATTTAAAACGATCGGTACTTGCTCAACATACGTTGGGTTGGAAACGCTGGGGCCGTAAACCACTCGGGCAGTCGTACTGATGAGTATCTGATGGGGACCTAAAATATCAATAAACGTTCCATCTTTGATCGTCACTTGATTTGTATCAAACGAGTTGATATACACACGCCAATCAATAATCCGTTTGGGTTCTTGCGTACCTAAATACAGTCCTTGTTTGGTGAGTAAGGCTCCCTCCCCTGTATCATCCACTGCTTGAATAAAAATAGGCACCGATTGCGTTCCATTTACTGTTTCGAAGTTGATGTTGTTGATTTGGTTCTCTGTCACTTCATCGCTGAACTTTGTCCAAAAATAAAAGTCCCCGTGTACATTGGTATTTTGTTCGACAAATTCCGTGAAAACAAAGGTCAGCTGATTGCCAACTTGGGTAACATTGACCACTAAGTTGTTATTTTCATCGTATAAAGCATACGTATTATTGACGCCTTCAATCTCAACTGGCAAGGTGACTGTTGCTTTGTCACCGGCTTTTAAGTCACCCAGATTTTCTAAACTCCACGTCATATCTATTTTAAACGAGTCATCTTTTTCGATACTTGTAATGACCTCATTGTGGCTATTGACGATCGACACATTTGTGATCAGCTTGGCGCCCACATCGGTTTCTCCATAAACAATCCGGATACCAGCAAATAAAGGAATCAGCAACAGTAAGACTGCAAATGCTTTTCCAAGTCGTGTGATCATTGGTCTCCTCCCTCAAATAAGTGCTTCCCTAAATCCATCGACCGCAGCCTTCACTGTACTCGAAATGAATTTTGCATCTGACAGTTGTCGTGTTCTAACAGTGTCTCTTCGTTTGTTTGACAAAATGAGCGTTACTTAATTTTATCTGCTTTTCAATGATTTGCACAATTAAAAGGCTTCATGGATAGAAATTTAGACAAACTAGCTAATAAAAAGCCAAATCCCAATCAGTACAAACTGAAAGAGATTTGGCTTGAAGAATAAATTACTCTGTAGGATCGGCGATCCTATCAATTTGCTGCAAGTACCGATACTGACAAACAAAGTAAAAAACGATTTGGAAAATCAAAAAGAGACTAACAATCACACCATAGTATTGCCATACAGGCAATTCTACTAAAATACGCAAAGCGGTCATTGCCACCGCAAAATGGATCATTGCCACGACTGTTGGCAAGAAGTACATCACTTGCAGTTGGCGTCGCAGAACTTTGTGACGCTCCTTCGGCGACACACCTAAGATATGCAAGGAACGGTGGTACGCCCCATCTTTATCTAAATCTGCAAATAAACGGAAATAGATAATTGAAGCGGAGAAAATAAAGAAAACCGAACCCAGTAATACCGTGATCATTAAGATGATGCCATTTCCTTGACGATTTTCTTGGAAAGCTTGGTATTTCGAGGTATAAGACGTACGCATCGGAATGTCTTTTGCTGCTTCTGCCCACTCTTCATCCGTATAGTCACCTTTGGCTTCAAACTCCTGACTGAGCTCTTCGTATTGCTGATCGATCAAGGCATTTTCTTTATCTAAATCCCCATTGAAATCAGATACCAATTCAGGTGTTTCAGCCCATTCTGGATAGTCTAACCAAATAAAACCAGATTCCATATCGTCGGTGGATTTTTGCAAGAGGGCTTGCCACTCCTCAAAGGTTTTATCTGTCACAACTGACAGTCCAAAGTAATCCAGAGAAAGCATTGAGGGACTGTGGACAATCGTAACATCTTTTTTTATACCGGTCTCTGATTCCAATTCGATTGGATAGATACTTGTACGTTCGTTCTCAGGGACTTCTAGAAGCTGTTTTCGACGTGAATAATTAGCACTAAGTGTCATTATTTGATTATCTGCAACAGAATCAGCTTCCTCACCAATTTGTTTCATCATTTTCTGATAGTCGCTTTCTCGCATAATTGAAAAGCCATTCGTCGTATAGAATGAATCATTCGTAACTGCAGATTCATCAAGATTCGCATATGCCCATAGTAAGGAAACACTATCCGTTACAGGCGCATACCCTTTTTCTTCTATAGCAGTTTTAATTTCGTTTACTTTTCCCTCGGTATGATCGAGGTCTTCTGGCCCAGACCACGGAAATACATAGGCTACACTAATTCCTTGGATCGAAGAAAAAGAAGAACTGCCAATCGCCAGCATCACGGAAATCCCAACGAATGCCACGGAGGTACTAATAGCAATCAGACTATACATCGCCGCATTGTCTCGCATGCGAAAAATCCATTCGCTGATAGTCAGCATCCGAGTCCCTCGTAAGAAGGTCGGGCGTTTCTTTAATCGTTTCAATAGAAATACGCTGAACTGATGGAATGACAAAATCGTGCCCGCAACAGTCAACAAGACTCCTAGCATAAGCGGCAGCATCGAGTACGTTTGGTAGCTAAAATAAAAGACCGATCCATAGCCAATTAGTAACAGCACAATTCCTGAAAAAGCCAATGCCCAATGGCTTTTTGGTTCAGGACGTGGCTTTTCATTTTCCTTGATCAATGAGATGATCTGTTCTCCTTGCAAGGCGCGGGTACTGAAAAAGGAGATCAAGAGAAAAATAAAGACATAGATCCCAAAGGTCAATCCTAAACCTTCCATAGGAACCATAAATTTCAGTCCTTCTGTTAGATACATGACATTTTGCGCAATCAGCAGCAATAATTTCGTCAATAAAATCCCTAACCCAATACCGGTCACTGTGGCACAGGTTCCTAAAAGGGCATTTTCGACAAACAAAATCTTTCGCAGATCTTTTTCTTCGATCCCCAAAATCAAGTAGATTGCCAGATCACGTTTGCGTCGTTTTAAAAAGACCACAAATGTATACCATAAAAACAACAGCGACAGTAAAGCGATCACTGCAAGTGCGACGGATAGACCGACCTTCGCCAATTCTGAAAGTGTACCGCTATTGGACAAATTTTCTTCCAATTGCGGATGAAAGAGCAAAAGACTAAAGATATAAAACACCATCGCCGCAAAGGCGCTACTGACGAAGTAGGCCGCATAGGTTCGAAAATTCCCCCGCAGATTACGAATGATCAACTGTCTGAAATTCATGACGGCGACCTCCTAAATGTGCTAGGACTTCAAGAATTTTTTGATAAAATTGCTGTTGATCAGCCCCGCGATAGACTTCGTTATACAGCTTTCCATCTTTGATGAAAACGACCCGATCAGAAAAGCTGGCAGAATAAGGATCATGGGTGACCATCATGGTGGTGACCTTAAGTTGCTTGTTCATCTGACTTAGTATTTCCATGACATCTCGTGCTGCCTTTGAATCAAGATTGCCCGTCGGTTCATCTGCTAAAAGCAATTCCGGTTGATGGATCAAAGCTCTAGCAATCGCAACTCTCTGCTGCTCTCCACCGGAAAGCTGATAGATGCGTTTGTCTTTTTTCTCATAGATCCCAAGCTCACGTAATAGCTGTTCCGAACGTTCTTTCATCTCAAGAACCGGCACCCGATCCAATGTCAGTGGTAAAATCACATTCTCAAGCACGCTCAATGGCGAAAGTAAATTGTAGTTTTGAAAAACAAAACCTAGTTGCCGACGACGAAACTCCGCGAGTTTTTGCTTAGATAATTCTAGGGGCTGCTCGCCCTTGATGATCACCGAACCTGAAGTCGGTTTATCCAATGTTGCCACCAAATTCAGCATGGTGGTCTTGCCACTGCCAGATGGACCCATAATGCTGATAAATTCTCCTTCTGGCACTTTGAGATCGATTTGCTGTAAAACCTCAACAGACACTTCCCCTGTATAGGTTTTCGATACATTTTTCAATTCTAGTAAAGCCATCATCTTCACTCCTTTGCTACCAGTTTAGCAGGCGGCACCGCAATCAGTTATCGATTTCATGATAGAAAGCTTACAAAATTGTAAGAAAGTCTTTACGTCCGAAACGTTAATGTAACCGTCGTGCCTAGATTCTCCTTAGAGACCAAAGCGATATCGATATCCAATTGCTTGCTGATCGTTTCGACTAAGTAAAGTCCGATTCCAGTTGCCTCGCCTGTTTGCCGACCATTCTGACCTGTATAAAAGGGGCGAAAAACCCTTGGCAGATCCGCTTCTGCAATTCCGCACCCTTCATCTGAGATCGTCAATTTTCTAGAAAAAGGATCGATCTCAAAATAGACCTTACTGTCTGGCTTTGAGTACTTGACGGCGTTGCTGATGAGCTGAAAGAGCAAAATACCTAGCCATTTTTTATCTGTTGTCACCGTGATATCTGCTTCACTCATCAGCTTCGGATAGACTTCACTGCGAATGAAATTCCGCTTCTGGTCACCGATACTGTGTTTTAACAATTCCAACAGTGAGGCTGACTCGATAACGAAGTCCTCCGTGAAATCTTCCAAGCGCACAAAATTCAGCGCAGTCGCCAAGCCACTTTTTAAGCGATCTGTTTCAGCCAAAAGATCATAGCTATCGACTTCTTCACTTTCAGCCATTAGCGCCAAAACTGAGACAGGTGTTTTCATTTGATGAACCCAGATATTCATGAAACGAATATGATTTTGATGGTGCTGATCTAATTCTGTCAGCCGCTCTTGCTCATGCTGCTCTTGTCCATCGAACTGCTTGCGCCATTGCCTGGAAAGGTAGCCATTGCTTCGGTGTGTCGCTCTTCCATGCTTGATATAATGATAAAACGTAGTATTGGAAAGGTAATCTGCCAAATAAACAAGAACAATGAACAGCCCGAATAGAAGCAGACCATAACCAATCACGAGGTAATTTCGATAGCCATCCAACCAAATCACTAAAACGAACAATGAAATGGCTAGGAAGGTAACGAGTAGTTTAGGTAAATGAACACTTACATATGCTCTCATTCTTCTGTACCTACTACCGATAAGGCGTAACCCTTTCCGCGAATCGTTTGGATCGGATCATTGATGCCCATTGCCGCCAATTTTTTTCGCAAACGGCCAACATTGACAGAAAGCGTATTGTCATCAACAAAACGCTCATCATCCCATAATAGATTTAAAATCCGTTCCCGTTTGACCATTTCTGGGTGCGCTGACATTAAAAGGGTCAATAATTCTCCTTCTCGAACAGTCAACCATTCACTGGCTTCACGATAGACCATCTTCAACGCTTCCGGATAATAGGTCAATTCGCCAGCTTTCAAGCTTCTCGCCCGATCAGACTGTGCATAATCCCCATAGACTCTGCGAATATGGCTCTTCACTTTAGCCAGCAGCAAGTCATAAGAAAAAGGTTTGACCAGATAATCATCAGCACCGTATTCTAATGCCATCACTTGGTCCATATTGCCGTCACGTGCGGAGATGAAGAGAATTGGAACCAATGAATGTTCCCTGATTTTTTGGCACCAATAAAACCCATCATAATAAGGCAGATTGACATCTAACAAAACCAAATCAGGTTGGATCATCAAGAATTCAGCTAAAACCGCAGCGAAATTTTCTGGAACAAAGGTTTGATACGCATAGCGGGATAATTGATTTTCCATCATTTTGACTAACGATTTGTCATCTTCGACCACGAATATTTTCATAGAACCCCTCCTGTTTTCTCTAAAGTTTACCAAAACTACGTGAAAAATACTGCAAAATTCCAGCTTTTTTAAAAAAAGTACACTTATTTATTGTAAGCAAAATTATTTTATAGTATACTACGTTTTGTGATTAAAACTTACTTAAAGTAAAGGTGGAAAAAAATGAAAAATATTTTAGTTGTTAAAGCCAATAACCGTCCTGATGGAGTATCTGCAAAAATGTTTGATACGTTCGTTGAAAATCTTGATACGAACAATGTGGACGTTGTAACCTTTGATGTGTACGCACAACCAATGCCTTATATCGGTCAAACGTTATTTGAAGCATTTGGCAAACTTTCACAAGAACAAGAATTAAACCAAGAAGAACAAGAATTGATGACTGTCCGTCAAGACGTGATGAACAAATTCGCAGCAGCAGATACCATCGTTTTCGCTTTCCCAATGTGGAACCTAACGATCCCAGCAGCTTTGCACACATTCATCGACTATATCTTCCAAGCTGGCTTTACTTTCTCTTATAACGAAGATGGTTCAATGAACCAATTGTTGAAAGACAAAGAAATCGTTCTATTGAATGCCCGTGGTGGTGTTTACTCAGGCGAAATGAGCGCAATGGAAAACGCTGTAACCTTTATGGAAAAAGTTTTCGGTGGTATGTTCGGCATGAACATCACAGAAGAAGTAATCATCGAAGGTCACAATGCAGATCCTTCTAAAACAGCAGAAATCATTGCTGAAGGTTTAGAACGCGTAGCAGCAGCTGCGAAAAAATTCTAATCATTGCTATCGATCAACTCCTCAACAAAGCACTATTGCTGGTTGAGGAGTTTTTTTATCTAAACATGTTGATCGTCCATTGGATCGATAAAACAAAGATGCCCCTTAGAACAGAGCGGTCTAAGGGGCTAAATCTCTTTTTATTTTGATGCTTTCCAATCAAAAGGCAACAGCTCTTCTATCGTCATGATTTTTCCTGCTGCGATCATGACCTGCGTGTTGTGGTTGGCAGGATCCAGCTGGCTGATGAATTCACGGCAACGACCACAAGGTGGGATCGGCTCACCTGCCGAATTGATTGCAACCATCTGTAACACCCGCTGCTGCCCATCGGTGATCATTTGCGCAGCCGCAGCCTGTTCGGCGCAAAAACCCATGGAACAGCTGGTATCGATACAGATCCCTGTATAAATCTGTCCATCTGCAGTAGTCAGAGCTGCCGCAACACTCCCTGCTTCTGCAAATTGAGAGAGCTGTCTGAATCCCAGTTTTTGTTTCGCGGCATCGATCAGCAACTGAAAGTCCATTTTTCTTCCTCCAATAATAAGCTGGCTCATGGTTAAATGAACCGTTTAAGCACCCGCCATGATTTTCGTCAATAGCTCAGGATCAAAGGTCTTTTCCCGCAGCATCGCGATTTCATAGCCATAAGGGGCTTTTTTATTCTTTTTGTCTTCGCCAACATAGGGTGTTTCCAAAATTTTCGGTAACGCTGATAATTGCTCATGATGAACGATCTTATTCAAGGCTTCAAAGCCGATCGTGCCAAAACCAATATTCGCATGTCGGTCTTTGTGGCTGCCCTGTGGATTTTTTGAATCATTGACATGGATGACCTTCAAGCGATCCAACCCGATGATTTTGTCAAACTCGTTTAACACGCCGTCAAAGTCTTCTTTGACATTGTAGCCGGCATCATTCGTGTGACAAGTATCTAGTGTAACGGATAATTTTTCATTTAAGGTAACGCCATCGATAATTGCTGCCAATTCTTCAAAGCTGCGACCAATCTCGGTGCCTTTACCTGCCATTGTTTCTAATGCGATCTGGGCGGTTTGATTTTTTTCAAGGACCTCGTTCAAGCCTTTAATGATCTGCTTGATCCCAGCTTCGGGTCCTGCACCGACATGGGCACCAGGGTGCAACGTGATTTGAGTTGCACCTAAAGCTTGGGCTCGTTGGATTTCTTCTTGTAAGAACGAAACGGCAAAGCCAAAGTTTTCTGGTTTGATGGTATTACCTAAATTAATGATGTAAGGGGCATGGACAACGATATTCGAAATTCCCTTTTCCGTCATAAAATCTTGTCCAGCTGCGATCTGCATCTCTTCGATCGGTTTGCGCCGCGTGTTTTGCGGAGCTCCGGTATAGATCATAAACGTAGTAGCTTGATAGCTAGCCGCCTCTTCTGCTGCTCCTAAAAGCATTTTTTTGCCGCTCATTGAAACGTGTGAACCAATCAACATTTTTCTTTTCCTCCTAAATCTAGTCTTCTCTATTATCGATAAAAGCACCTTGTAAAGCGATTATTTTGCTCATTGCCGTATTTTTTTATCAAGCGAGTCCAAATAACATCAGGACACCCGTCATTAGCGGCATACTTATCAAAAAGCTAATGGAAGAAACAAATCCCACCGCCTCTTCCTCCATCCCAGCAATCACGGAATTAATGACCCCAAATAAAGGGATCGGAGCAAACACTAACAAACAAAGTACTGGTTTTAATAAAACTGGGATCGGTAAAACATAGAAAGCCGCGAACAGCACGAAAGCCAGTCCGTAGCGTAAGCTTAAAATTTTGATTACCGTTGGCGTAGTGTGCTTCGGTAAGCGGAAATCCAAAAATAAGCCAATCATAAACATGGACA
The DNA here is from genome assembly GCF_050498765.1 of Enterococcus sp. DIV1096b. Lineage (NCBI taxonomy): Bacteria > Bacillati > Bacillota > Bacilli > Lactobacillales > Enterococcaceae > Enterococcus > Enterococcus sp. DIV1096b. Next base: position 2,085,930 of record NZ_JBMHEK010000001.1, read on the forward strand.
GAAACGTATTTGCGATCCCGATTGGCTGAACGAGCGCCAAGGCTGACTCGGGAATCCTCCAATCCGCACTGCGGATAATCAGCATCACTAGATAAATGGTAAATGTTGGCGAGCGCAGGAGATTCAAAAAGATTTTTCCTGGTTCAAACGTCGTCCGCTTTCCAATCAAGAACTCGATGAAAATCGTCGTTCCCCCTGCCAACATGATACTGTTCCCCATATCAAACAGCGAAATCAGTGGAATCCCTAAAGGATAAAAACTTTGGGCAAAAGGAATTGCAAAATTGCCGATATTAAAGCCTGACCCGCAGTACATAGCAAACTGTTGCAGCGTGTTCGATTCTTTTTTGGTCAAGAAAAATGCGAAGAGGATCTGGACGATCGTAATGATCAAAGCGATCACAATCAAACTAAGCGCACTGACTTGTACTTGCATTGAAGCTAAATTCAAAATGATTGCTGCCGGTAACGTCACATTCAAAATAATTTTGGATAAGATCGAGCCATCCGCTTTTGAAAGGACATTTAGCCGTTTAAGAAAATACCCTAAGAAGATCATGGCAAATAAACCGGCGGCATTCAACACTATATTTCCCATTCCAACAAAGACCCTTCCTCTACAAAAATTTGAAAAAAAGCGAACCAACAGGTCGGTTCGCTTTTTGCGATTAAAATGTTAATAAGAAATATTTTTTCTTGCCACGACGAATCACGACGTATTTTCCACCGATCCGATCACTTGCTTGGATCTCGTACGTTAGGTCTTGGACGCGTTCCCCATTGATGTAGATGGCCCCATTTTGTACGTCTTCTCTTGCTTGACGTTTTGATGGTTCGATTTTAGCAGTCGTCAACACTTCAACGATGTTCAAAGAATCATCCGCTGTTACCTGATGACTAGGAACCCCTTTAAAGCCTTGTTCGATCTCTTCAGCGTTCAATTCTTTGATATTGCCACTGAATAAACTTGCTGAGATGCGTACGGCTTGTTCATAAGCCTCTGCCCCATGAACCAAAGTAGTGACTTCTTTTGCCAAAGCTTTTTGTGCTGCTCGAGATTCTGGTGCAGCGTTAAATTCAGCTTCGATCGCAGCGATTTCTTCTAATGATAAGAAGGTGAAATATTTCAAGAATTTGACTGCATCACGATCATCCGTATTGATCCAGAATTGGTAGAACTCGTAAGGCGTTGTTTTCTTGGCATCTAGCCAAACCGCATTGCCTTCTGTTTTCCCAAATTTCGTTCCATCTGCTTTTGTGATCAATGGCATAGTCAAACCGAACCCTTGGACTTCACGCTCACGACGCAATAATTCGATTCCAGAGGTGATATTCCCCCATTGATCGCTACCACCTAATTGCAACAAGCAACCGTGGTTGTCGTAAAGGTTCAAAAAGTCATAGGCTTGTAAAAGCTGGTATGCAAATTCGGTGTAGGAAATTCCTGTTTCGATCCGACGTTTGACACTTTCTTTGCTCATCATGTAGTTGATGGTAAAGTTTTTCCCCGTGTCCCGTAAGAAATCGATCAGTTTCAATTCCCCTAACCATTCATAGTTATTGGCAATGATGGCAGGATTTTCTTGGTCATCAAAATCAATAAAGCGAGATAATTGGCTTTTGATACTTTGTGACCATTCCAAAACGGTATCCAATGTGTTTAATTGACGTTCTTGATCTTTAAAGGATGGGTCACCGATCATTCCTGTACCGCCACCAACTAATGCGATCGGCACATGTCCGTTTTGTTGGAAACGGCGCAACATCAAAATAGGCAATAAATGACCAATATGCAGGCTATCTGCGGTAGGATCAAAGCCGATATATAGTTTCACAGACTCTTCATTTAATTGTTTGGTCAAGGCTGCTTCGTCTGTGGTCTGATGAACTAATCCGCGTTGCTTTAGTTCTTCAAAAAAGTCTGTACTCATTCTTTCTCCTCCTAATAATTGCTTCATTGTTCATCTTAACTGAAAAAGAGGGCAATGAAAAGTCTTTCTCTCAAAGTCCTTTACCAAAAAAGAAACTTTTAGGCAAATCAGTTCGTTTTCCCTTATTATCGCTGGTTCAATACAAATACCAACTGGCATTTTCTAGCACACTTCTTTCGATAACAGATAGGGTGCTACCCAAGCGCCTTGTTTTTTGCTATAATTACACGGAATCTATTCTAATTTATTGAGGTGACTCTTTTTGTCCCAGAAAACGAAAAATCAAAAGAATACAGAAAACAAAAATAGAGGCTGGTTCTATTTCAATATCAGTCTTAGGGTTTTACATGCCTTGTTCTTAGTGGCTATTTCTTTACTGGTGCTAGGCGGTTCTTTAGCTTTAGGGATCGGTGCCGGCTACTTTGCTTTTCTTGTGGAAGATACCGCAGCTCCTTCTAAAGATGAGTTGCAGAAAGAACTGACCGACATCACAGAGACTTCTCAACTCGCATACGCTGATGGCAGTAAAATCGCAACGATTCGCTCAGATCTGATGCGAACGTCGGTTAATTCCGATCAAATTTCAGACTACTTGAAAAAAGCGATCATCGCAACAGAGGACGAATATTTTAATATTCATAATGGCGTCGTACCAAAAGCAGTCGTGCGGGCGTTATTATCCGAAGCGACAGGCTTTGGCGGCAGCGGGGGTTCCACTTTGACCCAGCAGCTGGTGAAACAACAAATCCTTTCCAGTGAAACGACCTTCAAACGCAAAGCCAATGAGATTTTATTAGCCATGGAAGTGGAGAAATTTTTCGATAAAGATGAGATCGTCACCATGTATCTAAACATCTCCCCTTTTGGCCGGAACAATAAAGGGCAAAATATCGCAGGTGTGCAAGAAGCGGCGCAAGGAATTTTTGGCGTTAACGCAGCTGACCTGTCTTTACCGCAAGCAGCCTTTATTGCGGGTCTGCCACAAAGCCCGATCGTCTACAGCCCTTATACAAATACGGGCGAGATCAAGGAAAACTTGACCGCTGGCTTAGAGCGGAAAGACTTCGTGCTCTTCAGTATGTATCGTAACCACGATATTACGAAAGAAGAATACGAAGAGGCGCTTAATTATGACTTGAAGCAAGACTTCAAAAAACAAGAAGCCATTGAACAAACGGATCAAAGCTTCCTTTATTACACTGTGTTAAATGAAGCAAAAGACATTATTGCCAAACAGCTGGCAGATGAAGATGATGTTAGTGACGAAGAATATGCCAAAGACGAAACCTACCAAAAATACTTCGAATTGGCGCAGCAAAAACTAGTTAATGGTGGCTATACCGTCACATCAACGATCGATAAAGATATTTATAATGCAATGCAAGATGCCGTCGATAAATACGGCTATATGTTAGACAACTGGGGCGACTCCACCATCGAAGTCGGCAACGTCATGATGGACAATGCCACCGGGAAAGTATTAGGCTTTATTGGTGGTCGTAACTATGCTGACAATCAATTCAACCATGCCTTTGATGCAAAACGCCAAGCAGGTTCAAGTATCAAACCAATGTTGGTTTACGGACCGGCGATCGAAAGTGGCTTGATGGGCTCTGAATCAATGGTTTCTGATTATGCCGCAAAATGGCGGACAGGAGAAAACGCCGGTGAGCCGATCGTCAATGCCACAAACCGTGGAACCAATACTTTTATGTCGATTCGCGAATCATTGGAAGTTTCCAGTAATATCGCAGCGACAAATATTTTCCAAGATCTGTGGGAAAAAGAAGGCGATCATTTTTATGCCTATTCAAATTATTTGAGCAAAATGGGCTATCCTGAAGATAACAGCTGGGCATATGAATCAGCGCCATTAGGGGTTACCGATGTCACAGTGTTGAATCAAACAAATGGCTTCCAAACATTTGCCAATAACGGTGTCTATCAGCAAGGCTACATCATCGAATCAATCAAGGATAATGAAGGCGAAGTGCTTTATCAGCATGAAGCCAAACCGGTCCAAGTCTTTTCTGAAGCGACAGCTTCCATCATGACCGACATGATGCGTAGTGTTATCGATGAGCAAAAAACCAGTTCCTTTAAATCGGTTATCAGCGGATTAGATTGGAACCTCGGGAATGCCGATTGGGTCGGTAAAACTGGGTCTACCAATAATTGGTCTGACTCTTGGCTAGTCGTTTCCACCCCATCGATCACCATCAGCAGCTGGTCAGGGCGGGATGACAATAAAGCTACCGATAGTGCAGCAGGAACTCGGACAGCCAATTACATGGCTTACTTGATCAATCGTATCTATCAAACAAACCAAGAAGTCTTTGGTGTAAATCAGAAGTTTGAACTTTCTAGTGATGTCAAAAAAGCTCAAGTTTCCAAGTTTACTGGTACCCAACCAGGAGGAACCGTGCGAGTCGATAATCGAACCTATACGAATCCAAGTAGTACCGTTACTTCTTATTGGGCAACTGGCGGACCAGATACGGTCAATTTCAAATTTGGACTCGGTGGTTCAGATGCAAACTATGCTGACTATTGGAAAAAAGCATCTTCTAGCCGTTCAACAAATCGTTCGTCGAATACATCATCGAATAACGCATCCAACAATGTTACACCTACTGCAAATGATGACGACGAGGACGAGCAAGAAAATAACCAACCTAATACAAATGATGATGATGACTGATCAGCCTTGTGCTGATCAGTTTTTTTATACAAAAAAAGTGTGGGTAGAAAATCCATAGATTTTCTACCCACACGAACGATCGTTGAAGCAAAAAGTGGAACAACAAAGCGTTGCTCCACTAGTCTTTTTATTAAATCGCTGCTTATTTCGTAGAGCTTTTTTCTGAAATACCGTAAGGCAAGACGATCGTTTTTTGTTCTACATCTTCTTTGTTCATCATTTTAGTTAATAGACGCATCGCAACGGCACCCATATCATACAATGGTTGCGTCACACTTGATAAGCGTGGACGAGCTGCTTCAGCCAATAATGAGTTGTTGCTGGTGATGATCTCGAAATCCTCAGGAACTTTAACGCCTTTGTCTAACAAACCATCTAAGACGCCGATCGCTAACTCATCGTCTGTAACATAAGCTGCTGTTGCACCACTGTTGATGATGCGATCAACTAATGCTAAGCCTTCTTTAAAGCTGTATGGTGATTCAAAGATCAACCCTTCAGAATAGTCAAGGTTGTTTTCTTTCAAGGCTTCTTTATAGCCTTTCAAGCGGTTTTGGCCATTGATTGGATCGATCAAAGCACCGCTGACAAAAGCGATTTTTTGATTGTTTTTCGCCAATAATGAAACAGCATCTTTGGCAGCTGCTGTGTAATCGATATTGACACTTCCTACTTGTTCATCAGGATCGATCGAACCAGCTAAAACGACTGGTGTTTTTGAGCGAGAGAATTCCCCGCGAATTTCATCCGTGATGCGATGACCCATGAAGATAACGCCGTCCACTTGTTTTGCTAACAAGTTGTTCAATACGTTGACTTCTTTCATCGTATCGCCATCAGAGTTGGCTAAGATGATATTGTATTTATACATGGTCGCTACATCATCGATCCCACGAGCAAGTGATGAGAAGAACATATTGCTGACATCAGGAATGATAACACCAACAGTTGTGGTCTTTTTACTTGCCAACCCTCGAGCAACTGCGTTTGGACGATAATCCAAGCGGTCGATCACTTCCAGCACTTTCTTACGAGTTGCTGGTTTTACATTTGGATTTCCGTTGACTACCCGTGAAACAGTTGCCATCGATACATTCGCTTCCCGTGCAACATCATAAATCGTAATTGTTTGTTTTTCCATGATATATCTCCCTTATTCTATTTTCAGAAAATCTTATTTACATTTCTTTGTTAGGATAGCAAATTTTTTCCGTATTTGCAACCGTTTTAATTTTGTTTTCATGAAAACTTAGCAATTTCCTACTTTCCCCACCCCTATTCTCTTCGAAAGCATGATAAAATAGAAAAAGAATACTTGAAAGAAGGTTTTTTCAAATGAATGATAAAAAAATCAATGAGTTAAATGGCTGGCTGAAAACCACTGGCGCCGATGTTGCCTATATTTCTAATCCAGCAACGATCGCTTATTTTTCCGGTTTTAAAAGTGAACCTCATGAACGGGTTCTTGCTTTGTTTGTCGCACCTGGAAAAGATCCCTTTCTTTTCACACCAGCTCTGGAAGTAGAAGAAGCAAAAAATAGCGGTTGGCCCTTTGACATTATCGGCTATCTCGATAGTGAAGACCCTTGGGCGAAAATCTGTCAGGAATTGACCTCTCGTTACGAGGTTTCATCCTTGGCACTAGAAAAAAATGACCTTTCCGTCGAGCGCTATGAAGCATTGAAACGGTTCTTGCCAAAAACCGATTTTTCTTTAGATGTGACCCCGGTGATTCAAAAAATGCAATTAACAAAAACCGCGTCTGAGATTGACACCTTGCTAGAAGCCGGCAACTGGGCAGATGTTGCTTTTGAGATTGGGTTTGCTGCCATCAAAGAAGGCGTCAGCGAAATGGCAATCGTGGCAGAAATTGAGTACGAGTTGAAAAAACGTGGGGTTTCCCATATGTCCTTCGATACGACCGTATTAGCTGGTGCCAATGCAGCAAGTCCTCATGGCGTACCTGGGGATCGCAAAGTGACTGCTAATGAACTCGTCTTATTTGATTTAGGAGTCATCTGGAAAGGGTATTGCAGCGATGCAACCAGAACGGTTGCCTATAAAGAACCGACTGCATTACAAAGAAAAATTTATGACATCGTCTTAGAGGCGGAATTGGCCGCTCAAGCAGCAGTTAAACCTGGGATCACTGCAGGAGAATTAGATAAGATCGCTCGTGATGTGATTACGGGTTATGGCTATGGCGACTACTTCAACCATCGTTTAGGTCATGGCATCGGGACCACGGTTCATGAGTTCCCCTCTTTGATCACTGGCAATGATTTAGTGATTGAAGAAGGCATGTGCTTCTCTATCGAACCGGGGATTTATTTGCCAGATCAAGTCGGTGTTCGTATTGAAGATTGCATCTATGTCACTGCAGATGGCTGTGTACCTTTTACCAAAACTGCAAAAGAATTGCTGGTTTTATCTTGATTTTCTAATGAATCGGCACAACATGTTGGAATTACATGAAAAGGAGTGTTCTTATGAGTAAAAAAGTGTTGGTTTTAGGCGGCACGCGTTTTTTCGGTAAATATTTGGTTCAATCTTTAGTGGATCAAGGCTGTGATGTCACGATCGCTACCAGAGGGAAGACGACTGATTCTTTTGGGGATCAAGTCAACCGACTTGTCTTTGATCGCACGGATGAACAAAGTATCAAAACGACGTTGACACAAGAAACCTATGATGTTATTTACGACAATATTGCTTATACTTCAAATGATATTGAGATTCTGTTGCGTCATGTCACACCCAAACGCTACATTGTCACTAGTTCGATGTCTGCCTATCATGAACTGCACTTCGATTTGAAAGAAGCGGATTTTGATCCTGCCAAAGAAGCGGTCAAAATTGTTTGCTCTGAGGAAGTCAATTATGCTGAAGGCAAACGAACCGTTGAAGAGATTCTTACCCAAAACTACAGTCAGATTCCGTCCGTTTTTGTCCGCTTTCCTTACGTGATCGGTGCAGATGATTATACAAAACGTTTTGCCTTTTACATCGACCATCTGATAAAGCAAAAGCCAATGGCTGTCGATAATCTAACGCATCAAATGGGCTTTGTCGATGCTGAAGAAGCTGGCCAATTTTTAGCGTTTTTAGGTACCAGCTCTTTCACAGGACCCATCAACGGTGCGTCAAAAGGCACGATTTCTTTAGAAGAAGTGCTGCAATACGTAACGGAAAAAACCGGTCTTTCCCCTCTCTTTTCAGAAACAGGTGATCAAGGCCCTTACAATGGTACACCTGTTTATTCGATCAATGTTGCTCTCGCTGAGGGAATTGGGTTTCCATTCAGTCAACTGCGGGATTGGATCTATCAACTTTGCGATTGGGAAATCACCCAAGCATCAAACGAATAGCTACTGAAGTCACAAAAAACGTTCGCCGATTTAACTGGCGAACGTTTTTATCTTTTAAAGTAATCAAATTTTGTATCCTTGCTTATGCTTCAGGATTGTTTTTTTCTAATGTATCTTTTAATTCTTCTTTTGCATCTTCCAAGTCAGCTTTAGCTTCTTTTGTTTCTGCTTTCGCTGTTTTTTTGGCATCATCCGCTGCTTTTCCAGCTTCTTTTTTCAAATCAGCTGCGGCTGCTTGACCGTCTTTTTTGGCTTCTTCAACTACAGGTTTTGCTTCTTGTGCCCCTTCTTTGACGGTTTGTTTCATATCCGCTGCAGAAGATTTTGCATCAATGATGATATCTTGGACTGTATCATCTGCATCTTCTTTGGCATCTTTCGCTGTTTCTTTCACATCGCTTGCTGATTTTTTGAAGCGTTCTGATAGATCACCTGCTTGTTTCTTTAACTCTTCAACGGTTTCTTCTGATGAACCAGCTGCTGTTTCTTTTAAGTCATCGACTTTCGCTGTTAAAGAACCGGTAAAGTCAGATGCTTGCTCGCTTAATTTTGCTGCTTTATCTTTAGCGATATCGACAAGATCCGTACTTCTTTCTTTGGCTAAATCACCATAATCAGATGCTTTATCTAATAAATCGTCTGCTTGTTTTGCTAATTTATTTCTTAATGTTTTACCAGATTCTGGCGCCAACAAAAGTGCTGCTGCTGCTGCCGCTGTTCCTCCGATGATTGCTCCTAATAAAAATCCGCCTTTTTTACTCATTGAAAGTCCTCCTTTTATTTTTGGTTATTTTTGTCTTTGAAAAATTTCATGGCTGTTTGACCGACTTTTCCAGCTACCGTTGCTTTGGCAGTGGTCCGGCCAAGACTACCCACGCGCGTAATTAAATTTTTTCCAGAAACATTTAGTTCTGAAACACTGGTACTTAGATCTGCAACTGCTGTGAACAAAGGATCGATGGTTGCGACTTTTCCGTTCACATCTTGTAAAAGCTCATTCGTTTTTACCAAAAGACCTTCAACCTCTTTTGAAAGAATATCAACGTCTTTGGTAATGACACGGATGGTTGTGTTTGCTTCTTCGACCGTTTTGTCTACTTTGGTCATTGTCTTGCTGACTTGCATCAACAAACGAACGACGAAAATGACCAATACGACAAATGCGATCGCAGCAATCAATGCAGCTAGTTCTCCTCCTGACATAGAATGGCTCCTTTCCCCATTTACTTATATTAAGAATAGCATTTCACTGCACTTTCTACAAATAAAAGACTGCATTTTTAAGAAAATTATCCGCTTTCAACAGGAAATAATAAAAAAACAAAGCAATTTCATCAGAAATTGCCTTGTTTAGGAGTTTTTGTTATTTTTTTGACTCTTTCGGTGCTTCTTTGACTTCTTTTTGAGCCGGAGCTAGTTCTTTTCCTAACTCGATCAAATACTCTTTCAAGTTGTCTTTGACTTCAGGGTGTACTAAACCATACTCAATACTTGTTTTTAAGAAACCAAATTTGTCTCCTACATCGTAACGCTTGCCGGTAAATTGATGAGCAAACACGCGTTGGGTTTTGTTTAATGTATCGATGGCATCCGTCAATTGGATCTCGCCGCCAGCACCAGGTTCCTGATTGGCTAAAATATCAAAAATTTCAGGGGTCAGCAAGTAGCGGCCAATAATTGCTAAATCACTTGGCGCATTTTCTGGCGCTGGTTTTTCAACAAAGTTTTTGACATTGAACAAACCTTTTTCAACTTCCATACCAGGATCAATGATTCCGTATTTTGATGTATCTTCATGAGGAACATCCATGACAGCGATCGTTGATGCATGCGTTTTTTCATAATTATCGATCAGCTGTTTCGTCAATGGCACTTGATCTTCCATCAAATCATCACCTAGCATGACTACAAACGGTTCATTTCCGACAAATGCCCGCGCCTGTAATACGGCATGGCCTAATCCTTTCGGATGAGATTGGCGAATGAAATGCAGATTTACGTCAGTTGTTTCTTCCACTAATTTCAAAAGCTCTGTCTTGCCTTTTTCTTTTAGATTCATCTCTAATTCTAAATTGGCATCGAAATGGTCTTCGATCGGACGCTTTGCTTTTCCTGTTACGATCAAAATATCTTCGATCCCTGATTGTAAAGCTTCTTCCACGATAAATTGGATCGTTGGTTTGTCAACGATCGGCAACATTTCCTTTGCCATTGCCTTTGTAGCTGGTAAAAATCGGGTACCTAGACCGGCTGCTGGGATAACTGCTTTTTTGACATTCATGTGACTCGCTCCTTTAATCATAATGATTGATCTACCGTAAATTCGTTTTCTTCTTTGCCGTCTCGCAGCATAATATCTTTAGCTGCTTGCTTGATGTCTTTGCCTTCATACAAGACCGAATAAATCGTTTCTGTGATTGGCATTTCCACTGACAAAGCTTCTGCTAATTCGCGGGCAGCTTTGGTGGTTGAAACTCCTTCAACGATCATGCCCATATTGTCTAACACTTCGTCTAAGCTATGGCCTTTTCCTAATAGGTTTCCGGCACGCCAATTCCGCGAATGGACACTGGTACACGTGACGATCAAATCGCCAACACCACTCAATCCGATAAAGGTTAATGGATTTGCACCCATTGCCACACCGAGACGACTGATTTCTGCTAACCCACGGGTCATGATCGCAGCCTTCGCATCATCCCCAAAGCCCAGTCCAGCAATCGCTCCGGCACCAATAGCGATGATGTTTTTCAGCGCGGCGCCAGTTTCGACACCGATCACATCGTTATTGGTGTAGATTCTAAAGTAATCATTCATAAATAGCTCTTGTACATATTTAGCAGCCGATTCATTTTCTGAAGCTGCCGTGATCGTGGTAATATCATGGACAGCGACTTCTTCGGCATGTGATGGTCCTGACAGGACAACGATTTCTTGCCGTTTATCGGCTGGGATCTCTTCGGCAAGTACTTCTGAGATTCGTTTATGACTGCCTTGTTCTAATCCTTTTGAGGCATGGATGATGACTGGTTTACCGGTTGTCTTCTTAGTGAATTCTTGTGCCACGGCACGAATCGCTTTGGTTGGTACTACAAACAAGACAGCATCTGCCCCTTGGATCGCCTCTTCTAGATTTTTGCAGCCTAAAATATTTTCAGGTAATTTCAAATCAGGCAAATAATGCCGATTGGTATGATACGTATTGATTTCATCGATTTGGGCGGGATTGTTGCCCCAAATAGTCACTTCATGTCCGTTTTCAGACAAGACTTGTGCCAAAGCAGTCCCCCATGATCCGGGACCTAAAACGGCGATTTTCTGTTTCACTATGGAAACCTCCTCTATCCTTTTCGCAAATTCATGCACTTTATCATTTTACCATAATTTCGATAAAATAACTGTTTAGATAATCGTTTGGTTTTTGCCAAAGCTGCGATTGTAGTCTTTTAAAGTTTGGTTTTTCCGACGCCAGATCAATAGCCCAATCGCTCCAAAGAATAATAAAGCGGAAAGTGCTTGTGACACACGGATATCCCCAAATAAGTATAAACTATCGGTGCGCATTCCTTCAATAAAGAAGCGTCCGAACCCATACCAAATTAAGTAGCTCAAGAAAACTTCGCCTTCTTTTAATAACCCAGTTTTCTTGCGCAAGAAAATCAAAACGATAAATCCGATCACATTCCAAACCGATTCATAAAGAAACGTCGGCTGCCGATACGCTTCGTCGATATACATATTATCGATAATAAATTTCGGTATATACAAACTTTCTAAGAAGGAGCGGCTGACTTCTGCTCCAAATGCTTCATGGTTCATAAAGTTGCCCCAACGCCCGATGCCTTGTGCCAATAGGACACTTGGTGCGGCGATATCTAAAAAGGTCCAGGGAGAAATAAAATTTCGTTGGCAGAAAAAGTACAGCCAAATCCCCCCGGCGATCAATGCACCATAGATAGCGATCCCACCAGACCGAATATTGAAAATTTGACTTGGGTCATCAATATAGTATTGCAAGTCAAATAGAATATAATAAAGCCGTGCACCTATGATCGATACTGGCAATCCAATCAACATAAAATCAGTCACATCATCTGGCTTGAGCCCGACACGAACCGCCTCTCTCGTGCTTAACCACATAGCAATGATCACGCCTGATACGATAATGATCGCATACCAATAAATCGGCAAACCAAATAGTTCAAATGCGACTCGATTTACTAAACCTAACATCTATCTTATCCTCTCTAGTTTCCAGAATTTTCTTCGATCAATTGCGTCAATCGATTTTCAAAGGTCTTCGTTGCATCATAACCCATCGTTTTCGCCCGGAAATTCATGGCAGCAACTTCGATAATGATCGCAACATTTCGACCAGTTTTCACGGGGATTTTGATTTGTGGTACATCAACGCCACCAATTTCAACCGTCGTATCATCGGTTCCTAGTCGATCATACTTTTTGTCTTTCGCCCAAGCTTCTAAATACACCGCTACTTGAACCTGCATATACCCTCGTACGGCACTGGCACCAAAAAGATTCATGACATCGATGATCCCGATTCCCCGGATCTCGATCAAGTGTTGCAAGATTTTCGGCGGTTCCCCCACCAAAGTCAACTCATCTTGCTTATACACATCCACACGGTCATCAGCGATCAACCGATGCCCACGTTTGATCAACTCTAATGCTGTTTCGCTTTTACCAATTCCGCTATCGCCTTGGATCAAAACGCCCAAGCCATAGACATCCACTAATACCCCATGGACACTGGTTCTTGTTGCTAAACGCCCATCGAGAAAACTAGAAAGCTCTCCTTGCAGACGTGACGTTGAGATGGGCGAACGTAGAATCGTAATCTCATGTTCTTTGCAGGCTTGAATCATTTCTGCTGGTACTTCCAAGCCGCGAGAAACAATAAATCCCGGTGTATCATCGGCACACATTTTGCGCATCACCATCAAGCGTTCTTCTGGCATCATTCGTTCCGCAAAGGTGATCTCTTTGCTGCCGAATAATTGCAGACGATCATGGGAATAGTAATTAAAATAACCCGTCAATTCCAAACCAGGTCGGGAAATATCACCGGTAATGATTTCTCTTTCTAAACTGTTTTCAGTTCCTTCAACTATCTCTAAATTTAAAGCCTCCGCCAGCTCGCTGACTTTGACGGTTTCTGCCATAGGTTTTCCCTCTTTTCTCAATGATTCTTGCCGCTGCTTCTTGTAAACGACACTCTGGTTCTATTTTATCATTCTATCAGTAAAGTTACTACCTTCGCCAATAGAAGTCCTCATTCTTTTTCGTTTGTGTTATTATTTTACTAAGGAGGGATTTTTAATGAAATTTTCAGCATACAAGTATCAACGCCCTGATTTTCCAGTTTATCAAGAAACATTCAAAAAAGCATTAGCAAACCTTCAGTCAGCCGATACCTTCTCGGAGGCGAAGCAAGCCCTTGATGCTTTGAACGAACTAAGAGGAACGATCGATACCGCAATGAACTTGGCTTCGATCCGCTATTCGATCGATACCAACGATGCCTTTTATGAAGCAGAAGACACCTTTTGGAATGAATACCAGCCTCATTTTGAAGCTCTGGATTTTCAATTCTATCAAGCACTCCTGGCTTCACCTGTCTTAGATGAATTAAAAGCCGAATATCCAGAAACACTTTTTTTATATGCCGAAAGCCGTGTGAAGCTTTTTGATGAGGCCTTGATCGAATTGTTTCAAAAAGAAAACCAATTGGCTTCTGATTACAGCAAATTGGTCGCTTCTGCCCAAATCGACTTCCAAGGAGAAACCTATACCCTCGCACAACTGCGACCATTTACCGAAAACAAAGATCGCGGTGTTCGAAAAGAAGCGTTTGAAAAACAAACGGCTTTCTTCACGGAAAATGAAGACCGTTTTGATCAAATTTATGACGAGATGGTCAAGGTTCGTACCGAGATCGCCCACAAGCTCGGCTTTGAAAATTATGTTGCCTTTGCGGATACCCAAATGAATCGTTGGGACTATGATCGTTCAATGATCGAGACCTATCGTCGGGAAATTTTAGAAAAAGTCGTCCCAATTACCCAAAAGCTGTACCAAAGACAGGCGCAGCGTAATCAATTGACTCAGGCAACCTTTACCGACTTGCCACTTTTTTATCCTAGTGGTAACGCAGAGCCTAAAGGAACTCCTGAAGAACTAGTAGAAAAAGCCCGTGTGATGTATCAGGAACTATCCCCTGAAACTGGCGAATTTTTTGATTTTATGGTCGAGCATGACCTACTTGATCTACTAAGCAAAAAAGGCAAACAATCTGGCGGCTACTGTACGTTTATCCAAGACTATCAATCGCCATTTATCTTTGCCAACTTTAACGGTACTTCGGGCGATGTCGATGTTTTGACCCACGAAGCTGGCCACGCCTTTCAAGCCTTTCGCTCTCGTTGGATCAAAGAACCGGAAATTCTCTTTCCCAATTATGAATCTTGCGAGATCCATTCAATGTCGATGGAGTTTATCGCCTGGCCATGGATGGATGCCTTTTTCGAAGAAGAAACAGAAAAATACAAATTTGCGCATCTTGCTAGCAGCCTGCAATTTCTGCCTTATGGCGTTTTAGTGGATCACTTCCAACAAGAGGTTTATGAGCATCCTGAGTGGTCACCAGCACAGCGCAAAGCCCGTTGGCGGGAATTAGAGCGCCAGTATTGCCCAGAACGGGATTATTCAGAATATCCTGACCTTGATCGTGGCTTGTATTGGTTCAGACAGGGGCATATTTTTGAATCACCTTTCTACTATATCGATTACACATTGGCACAAGTGTGTGCGTTCCAATTTTGGTATCGATTCATCGTGGCAAAAGACGAAACCGCTTGGCAAGATTATTTGGCCATTTGCGAAGTCGGCGGCACGAAAACATTTCTTGAGATCCTGGCTCTGGCTCATCTACGTTCACCTTTTGAAAAAGGAGCGCTTGATGAAACGTTACAGGCAGTAGATACGTATCTGTCAGCCATCAAAGAAGAACAGTTAAACTAAAAAAAGACGTTTCCGTTTCTCCACTAGCTTCGTAGCTAGTAGGAGAAAACGTGAAACGTCTTTTTAACGTGAATATTTTTCGATATGGTGTTCGGTCACGATCATATTGATCACTGACATGATCAGTGCCACTAATAAAGCAGCCCCAAACGAGGAAAAGCCGAAGTTGGCTGACCCAACAAAATACGAAGTCAAATTCAGCATGAGCGCATTGATCACAAAGGTGAAAAACCCAAGCGTCAGTAAAGTCAATGGAAATGAAATGACGATCAGAATTGGTTTAATCAAAGCATTCAGGATCGACAGTACAAAACTGGCGATCACTGCAGTCATAATGCTTTGAACGTGGATCATATTTGGTAATAGAACCGCCAATGTGACAAACGTCAGTGTATTCATGATAAGCCGTTGAAAATAAGACACTAGAAGTCACTCCAGTCCTCATCCTCTACCTTTTCCGCTTCTTTACGGGGACGATTTGCTTCATTGTATTTGTTTTGTTTGTAATATCGATTGTCATGACCATATCCTGAGGTGCTCTTGCGTCCTGAAGGAATCAAGACCGCCATGATGATATATAAAGTGATTCCAGGGAACCCAGCAGTCACTAAAGATAGAAAGACATAGATCACGCGAACGATAGTTGGATCGATTCGCAAGTATTCTGCCAGACCCCCTAGAGTCCCTGTAATGACGACGTTATTGGCTGATTTTGTTAATTTTTTGTTCATTTATCTACACCTTCCTTCTTTTCTTTAATGAGTGTATACTCAACTATTCTTATTTATCTGTATCTTTGATAAAGACATTTCCTGTTGTTGTGGATAGATCGATTTGTGCGACTTTATCGGCAACCCGACGGAATTGCAATAGTTGGTTTAGGCGTTCTTTTTTCTCCCGTACAACTTCCATCTCACTTAAGCGATTGTTAATGCTACCTAAACTTGTTTTGGCGATCCCTTCAAAACCGATCCCTGCAGGTAATGCTACTTTAACATTGCCATTTACAGAGCTGGCGTTTAATTTTTGGACCGTTTCTTCTTTGTAGGTCACACGGATATTGCCGTTTACTAAAGAAATACCGGTGTTTTGTGGTGTGGCTGTCAACGTCACGTCGCCATTCACTGTTTCGATGATGGCATCTAAAATCTCACCCTCTTGAACAGTGATCGTTCCATTCACGCCTTCAATCTCTAACATCGATGCGTTTACTTTGCGGAAATCGATATTGCCATTTGTTGATTTTGTATAAACATCTTTTGCATCCAATTCATTGAATGTAACATTTCCGTTCAATAGTTTTACTGCTACATGATCATAGGTACGTTTTGGTAAATAGAAAACCAGATCGGCACGAATGCGTTTGTTTGGAATTTGGAAGGAGATGCGTTCATCATCGACATTGATTTGGCTTCTTGCTTCAAAAGCATCGAAAGGCTCCGCCGCATCCATTTTACCATATAGTTTGATTTTGGCATCTACTTTGACACCTGGTTCATCCCATAATTGGAAGGAAACATTGCCGTTGGCTAACTTCACATCGATCAATGTCGCTGCCGTTTCGTCATAGCTGAATGTGTGTTCAAATTTCGTCGCTGCAACACCGGGAACTTTCAAGTTGATATCTTTCCATTCCATGTTGTCGTTAACAGAATCCGTTACTGCTCGAACCGTTTTCTTCAAGAAGTGTCCGAAGTGGGTGCTGGCATCGACCATTTTTTCACTTACTTGATTGATAGTATCGGTCGCTTGCTCTTTCCAATCTTCTGGAATATCTAATTTTTGAGAGATTTTCTCTTTCGTTTGAGACCATTGGTCTTTGCGAATATTTTTTAGTTTTGCTTCCAATTCTGCTTTTTCTTCGGTTAAGCCATCTAACGTTTCTTCTAAGCCAGTAATGGTCGCTTCTGTTTCATGACGTGTTGCCAATTCCTCTTCTGACAATTGATCCAATTCTTCTTTGGTATTCAATTGCATCAGAGTTTCTTGCGCTTCTTTTAATTCTTCTTTGACGCCAAGAATTTCAGCATTGATTTCGTCCAACTCAGCAGATGCTTGGTTGGCTTCCGTTGCTAAGCCATCAAGAATCTTTTCAAGATTTTCTTTGTCTTGCGCTTCGTTTTGACGAAGTTTTTCTTCGCCGTCAAACGTGAACATCTCATCGTCATTTTCAGTATCATCAAATGGGCTTGTCGCATTCTTATCCGCGGTTACCTCAGCAGCAGCTTTGTTAATTTGTTTTTCGTCTTTGGCTTTTGCCATACCTTCTAGTAAATCTAAGGCTTCTTCTGTAGAAAGCACACCTTTTTTTACTAGATCCAATATACGTTCTCTTTCGTTCATGGAAATTGCCTCCTTCAGCAAATGTGTGATTGCAAGTTTAGCTTACGAACCTATTATGCCTTGTTTTTGCAAAAGTGTCATAGGTCTTAAGTACCAAGTTTTTCTCAATCTGCAGATTGGCAAGCAGAACCGGCACTTTTCTTCATTACTTTAGGCACAAAACGATCTTCCTTATCTTAACAGTACCACGAAAAACCATTGGAAACAAAAGTTTCAGCTAATAGCAACCTTGAGGAATAGGCCTGCTAGAGTAAATGATCTATTGTTCATTTCACTGCGGGTCGGGGATGAAAAGAGCAGAAGGTTCAACTTGAAAAATTCGGGTACGATAGAATCGATTTCCATTGTCCATCTTTAGGGAAGCCATTTTATAATTTGTCTATCTTGTTCACGTCATCTATTTCGGTGATTCTTCCAAATCAAAAAGACCGCCGAGAGAAGTTACTCCTTAAAGGTCAACTTCTTTCGGCGGTCTGTCCCATCTCTTTTAAAAGAGATAAGTGATCAAGAACCTAAGCTGGTTTCTTAAATCATTTCCGTACGGTTTGTATTCAATTCACTGATTTTCCCAGTAGCAAGATACACGATCCATTCACAAATATTCGTTACGTAGTCACCGATACGTTCTAAGTACTGTGCAACAGATAAATAATCGGTTCCACTAACAACGGTTTCCGGATTTTCTTTCATACTCTCGATCGTTTTGTAATAGATGTCTTTGTAATACTCATTGACCCGATCATCCATTTGGGCAATCATACGGGCATCTTCTTGGTCAGTTTTTACATAGGCAACTAAAACATTATCGACCATTTTCTTCACATAATCCGACATATCAGAAATTTCTTTTTCGATTTCGGCGATCCGTGTTTCACCTTTGACCCGAATCGTTGACTTCGCGATCGATACTGCATGGTCTCCCATTCGTTCCAAGTCAGAGCTGGCTTTCATTACAGTAATGATCATTCGCAGATCGGTGGTTACTGGTTGTTGCAAAGCAATCATTTCAAAGCTCTTTTTCTCCAAACGAACTTCCATATTGTTGATCGCCAAATCATTTTCAATCACTTCTTGAGCAATTGCTTTATCATGTCTGACATATGCTCGTACGGATTTGTGGATCGCGCTGCTGACTAGCATCCCCATCTCATAAAATTGATTGTGTAGATTTAATAATTCTTCTTCAAACTGTGTACGCAACATCCCTTTTCCTCCTAACCAAATCTTCCTGAGATATAATCTTCTGTTTCTTTTTTGCTTGGACTTAGGAACACTTTTTTCGTGTCATTGAACTCGATCAAGTTGCCGTCCAAAAAGAACGCGGTTTTATCTGAGATTCTTGAAGCTTGTGACATGTTGTGAGTCACGATGATCATGGTATAGCGTTCTTTCAGTGCCAAAAGGGTATTCTCGATTTTCCCAGATGAAATTGGGTCTAACGCACTGGTTGGTTCATCCAGCAAAATGATTTCTGGATCGACAGCCAATACCCGAGCGATGCATACCCGCTGCTGTTGTCCACCGGATAAAGATAGCGCACTTTGGTGAAGTTTGTCTTTGACATCTTCCCAGACAGACGCTGCTTTCAAGCTTTCCTCTACCGTCTTATCAAGAATCGCCTTGTCCGTGACTCCTTTTAATTTTAACCCATAAATCACATTTTCGTAAATTGAAAAGGGAAATGGATTCGGTTGTTGAAAAACCATCCCGATTTCTTTACGCAAATCAACGATGTCTTGCTTCGGACTATAAATGTCTTTCCCTTTATAGACAACACTTCCTGTAATTGTCACACCAGGGATCAAATCATTCATTCGATTAAGAGAACGCAAGTAGGTCGATTTCCCACAACCTGAAGGACCGATCATCGCAGTGATCTCGCCTTTTTTGATGGAAAGGTCGATTCCTTTTAATGCTTCTTTTTTTCCGTAGTATAAATGCAGATCTTTCGATGTAATAATTTCTTCTGCCATTGTTTTGCCTCCGTTTACTGATCGAATCGGCTCAGCCAAAATGACCGGATACGTAATCTTCTGTTGCTTTAATTTTTGGACGAGTAAATATCTTACGGGTCTCATCGTACTCGATCGCATTTCCTAAGTAGAAAAAGGCGGTATAATCGCTGATCCGAGCAGCTTGCTGCATGTTGTGGGTCACGATGATGATTGAATAGTCGTTTTTCAAGTTGATAAGAGTTTCTTCCACTGTCCCGGTTGAGATGGGGTCAAGGGCACTAGCTGGTTCATCTAGAAGCAAAATATCTGGTTTCATCGCAATTGCTCGAGCGATACACAGACGTTGCTGCTGTCCACCGGACAATGCCAAAGCACTTTTGTCTAAGCTGTCCTTTACTTGATCCCAAAGTGCGGCTTGTTTCAAGCTGGTTTCGACTGCTTCATCCAATTTCTTTTTGTTTCTTTCTCCATGACGTCGCAAAGCAAAGGCGATGTTGTCATAGATCGATTTACTGAAAGGGTTTGGTCGTTGGAAAACCATGCCGATCCGCTTACGCATTTCGAAGACATCGACTTCTTTCGTGTTCACGTCGACCCCTTTGTACATGATGTTTCCTGTGACTCTCGTATTTGCGATTCCGTCATTCATTCGATTCAAGGAACGCAGATACGTTGATTTTCCGCAACCAGAGGGACCGATCAATGCGGTGATTTTATTCTTTTCAAATTGTAGATCAATGCCTTTGATGGCTTCATTTGATCCATACCATACATGCAAGTCAGTGGTATAAAGCGCCACATCTTCTGGTTTATCGAAGGTAATGATATTTCGATCATCCCAATTGTAATCGTTCATACTGTCATTCTCCTTATGCTGACGTCATTTTCTTGTACAACCGTTTGCCAGCTGCACGGGCGCCAAAGTTAAATAGCAAGACGGCAATGATCAATACTGCCGAAGCTCCAGCTGAAACTTGTGCGCCATCAGGCATCGTGCCCTCTGTATTGATTTTCCAAATATGGACTGCCAGCGTCTCCGCTTGTCGGAAAAGACCGATCGGGCTGGAAACACTCAATGGATTCCAGTTTGTAAAATCAAGGGCCGGTGCACTTTGTCCTGCAGTATAGATCAGCGCTGCTGCTTCACCAAAAATCCGACCAGAACTTAGAATGACCCCAGTCAAAATCCCTGGTGTTGCTTCTGGAACAATGATGCGTGTGACCGTTTCCCAACGTGACAAACCAAGAGACAAGCCTGCTTCACGTTGCGTGTAATGAATCGCTTGAAGTGATTCTTCTACATTTCTCGTCAATAGTGGCAAATTGAAGAAGGTCAATGCCAAGGCACCAGAAATAATTGAAAAGCCATAACCAAACTGAATAACAAAGACTAAGAAACCAAAGAGACCGACAACCACTGAAGGCAGTGAGCTCAAGATCTCGATCGATGTCCGAATGATATCCGTCAACCAGTTTTTCTTTGCATACTCTGATAAGTAGATCCCCGCTCCTAAAGAAATCGGGAAGCTAATGATCATTGTTACTAAAAGCAAATAAAGGGAATTGAACAATTGGATGCCGATCCCGCCGCCTTCTTGATACGCTTTTGAAGAAGAGGTCAGAAATTCCCAGCTAATGTGAGGAACCCCCCGAACCAAAATGTACAGTAATAAGGAAGCCAAAATCAAAACAATGATTCCAGCAACGGCATACAAGACGCCGGTAGCAATTTTATCTGAACGTTTTGCATTCATTATTTCAAGGCTCCTTTCTTCCCAATAAAGCGAATAACAATGTTAAATAGTAAGGACATCAATAACAAGATCAAGGCTAATGACCATAAAACATTATTTTGGACTGTCCCCATGATCGTATTTCCGATACCCATCGTTAGGATAGAAGTCAATGTTGAAGCTGGTGTCACTAAGCTAGTTGGCATCAATGCCGCATTACCAATAACCATTTGAATCGCCAATGCTTCACCAAACGCCCGCGCCATTCCAAAAACAACCGCTGTTAAAATACCAGGAACAGCTGCTCGTAAAACAACTTTGTAAATCGTTTGCCAGCGAGTCGCACCTAAAGCTAACGAAGCTTCACGATAATGCCGTGGAACTGCCCGCAAAGCGTCGACAGTCATCGTAGTCACTGTCGGTAAGATCATGATAAACAGGACAAACGTCCCTGCCAAGATCCCAAAACCAGTACCGCCAAAAACGGAGCGGACTGCTGGTACAACGACAGACAAACCGATGAATCCATAAACAACTGAAGGGATACCGACTAAAAGTTCGATGACCGGCTGCAAGATCTTCTCTCCATTACGAGGTGAGATTTCTACCATAAAGACGGCTGCACCGATGGCAAAAGGTGTTGCCACGATCGCTGATAAGAACGTTACGAAGAACGATCCTAGAATCATCGGCAAGGCACCAACTAACGGTTGTCCATCAGGTCCCACAGCACTCGGATTCCATTGGGTACCAAACAAAAAGTCAAACACATTGACTTTGTCTACAAAGAATGTCGCTAATCCTCGGCTAGCAACGAAATAAAAAATGGAGATCACAACCAAAACAATCAACGCGATACAAAGAAAACTGATTAGTTTTCCTCTTTGTTCCATTCTTGCGCGCTTAGATTTTTTTGTTAACACTTCTTTTACATTTTCCACGAGGGTTCCTCCTCAAAAATCAAACTAAACTCATAACCATTAGTTTATCGGTTCAACATCAATTTCTGTTAAAGCTTGTGTAAATTTTGTGTAAAGATTATTCAACAATGTTGCCTTCCCAGTCTCTTTCCACCTGCATGATGGAAATTGGAATATAGCCTAGATCCCCAACGATATGCTCTTGGACTTCGTCAGAAAGCATATATTCTAAAAACTCAGCAGTTAATCCGGTTGGTTCTCCTTTTGTATACATATGCTCATACGCCCAAACTTTCCAATCATTCGTCGTCACATTTTCAATCGTAGGTTCAACGCCATCAATTGAAAGGACATTGACTTCATCAGTCACATAAGAAAATGCAACGTAGCTAATAGCCCCTGGTGTATCAGAAACGATCGAGCGTACCATCCCACTAGAATCTTGCTCTTGAGAAGGAATAGCGGTTTCGCCATCCATGATCCATTTTTCAAACGTGCTTCTCGTACCACTACCTGTCGCCCGGTTCAATAAAACGATCGGCAGATCATTTCCACCGACTTCGCTCCAATTGGTGATCTTTCCTAAGAAGATATTTTTTAGATCTTCTGCGGAAATGTCTGTGATACCAACTCCTTTGTTAACGATTGGTGTGATTCCCACCGTTGCCACCCGATGATCAACAAGGGCATCAGCATCGATTCCTGGCTTTTCTTCCGCAAACAAATCAGAATTTCCGATATCGACTGCACCGGCTTGGACTTGACTTAGTCCGGTTCCGCTTCCGCCTCCTTGGACATTGATGAACCGTCCTGGATTTGAGTTTTGAAATTCTTCTGCAACTGTTTCTACTAGCGGCTGCAAAGCAGAGGAACCGACTGCGGTGATCGATTCTCCTCTATCTGCCCAGCTTGCACATCCTGAGAGTAAAATAACCAATCCGATAATAGGACTTAGAAGTTTAAATTTTTTCATCATAACGCTCCTTGTACTTTCGTAAGTCATTGATCTTAAAAATCAATTATTTTCATTTTACCATTAGTTGAATTTAATGAAAATTATTATTTGCTTTTTTTTCTGGAACAGCGTCCGTTCGTTTATTTAAAACGCTTTTTTTCTTTTTCAAAATAACTGTTTCGTAAAAAAAATGACAGAATTTCTTAATTAAATTACGTGCATCCAGAAGGTATGCTATGCTATACTGTGAGAGGAAACGTATTTTAAAAGAACATAATTATTAATCTTGCTTCCCCAATCAAGTACAATATGTTGTTATGTTCAGCGTTTTCACGATTTCATCAACATTTCCCCAAAATGTCTGTTGAATCGAAACGGCAGAAAGAAGCATTTCTATGCATCTTCTGCCGTCTTTTTTTACTCTAATTCACTTAGCCACGCAGCCATCTGCTCAACGATGGCTTTTTGCTGTGCTTCATTTGATAAATCAGCGGCGGCTTCTCCTTTTTGTAACCCATAGGTACCAAAGCCAGCATGATTGCCGCCTTCGATCGTTTGGAACGTGGTAGATTCTGGAAGGAAGCTGCGGGCAGCTTGCCAATTTTCTTGATTGACCACCTGATCTTGACTCCCTGTCAACGATAGCACAGAAATCGACTGATCAGCCAAAGACCCTTTTTCATCGGGATAGCTTGCGAAGAAAAAGACCCCTTTTAAATCCTTGTCGTTTGCAGCCAATTGATTCGCTGCAAAACGGCTCGCCATTACCCCACCTAATGAATGACCACCAATGACATAGGAGTTATGGGGAATTTCTTTCAAGACCTCTTCTGCACGATTGCCTGATAAAACAGCCATGTTAAAGGGCATTTTAACGATCGCGACAGGATAGCCTTTTTCCGCTAAACCTGCTGCCCATACACTATAGCTTTCCGCATCGACAAGGGCGCCGGGATAGAAAATGACCAATGGCTTTTCTTCATCTCCAGCAAAATAAAGGACATTCCCCTCATCTTCTGCCTCTTTCGCAGCTGTGACTGCAGCATCAACTGCTGGGTAGTGTAGTTGTTGCCAACCGATCCAACCGGCAATAGTTAAAATAACAACGGTGACCAATACACCAATCAAAAATTTTGTTCTTTTTCTCATCATATCCTCCTGCAAAAAAGAAGATCAGGAAAGGATGGCAGACGAAACTTGCTGGTCCATCATCTCCTGAATCTTTCTACGAATGTTTCCCAATTTTTATCGGTGTGCAAGGGCCAATAGTTCTCGTGCATGTTCGACCGTTAAATCGGTGATTTCTGCACCTGAGAGCATACGGGCGATCTCTGCCACCCGTTCTTCTTTAGATAGTTTACGGACGTGGGTTTCTGTCCGTCCTTCTTGAATTGCTTTTTCAATAAAATATTGATTATCCGCTACAGCAGCTACTTGCGGCAAGTGAGTGATACACAAAACTTGCGAATTGGCTGCGATCTTGGCGATTTTTTCAGCAATTGCTTGGGCTACTCGGCCACTGACCCCAGTATCAACTTCGTCAAAAACAATACTGGTGATTCCTTGTTTCCGAGAGAAAATTGATTTGAGGGCCAGTAAGATCCGTGAAAGTTCTCCCCCAGAAGCAACCCGCACCAACGGCTTCATGCCTTCACCAGGATTTGTGGTCAAATAAAATTCTACGGTGTCAAATCCGCTGCTACTCAATTGTTTTGAGCCAGGTGCAAACCGTACTTCAAATTGTGCGTGCTCCATATACAGCTCTTTTAACTCTTGAACGATTTCTTTTTCTAAACGATGAGCCAGTTCACGTCGTTTGACGTGCAAGGCTTCCGCCAGCTGCCAAACTGCTTCAGCTTTTTGGGCAAGCTCTTCTTCTAATTGCTCCAACTGACCTTCTGTATAGGCAGACTCGCTGATTTCTTTACTGATCTCATCATAGTAAGCAAGAATCACAGGAATCGACTCCCCGTATTTGCGCTTCAATTGACGAATCGTTTCCAGCCGCGAAATGACTTCTTCCAGTCGGCCTTCATCTAATTCAAGATTGTCGACTTGCCGCGAAATATCAGTAGCTGCATCTTGCAACAAGTAATACGCACTTTGGATCACTTCACTGATTTTTTCGTAAGCCGGATCAAGATGGGCGATTGACTGGATCTCGGATAAAGCTACACTGACCCCATCTAGGCTATTGACTTCTTCGGCAGATAAGGCACCATAGCTTTGCCCTAGAGCATCCACGATTTTTTGATAATTGGTCAGTTTTTCTCGTTCATCGATCAGCAGTTCTTCTTCATTTTCCATCAATTCTGCTTGGGCGATTTCTTCTTGTTGAAAACGCAACATGTCCATTCGCTGGACATATAGCTGTTCATTTTCTTGAATGGTCCTGACGTGTTTTTCTAAAGAGCGATAGCTTTGATAGGCTTGACGGTAATCCGCAAGCTCCGCTTTAAAGCTATCATCCCCAAACCCATCCATCAAGGTCAAATGTTTTTCTGGCTGCAGCAGCTCTTGATGCTCATTTTGTCCTTGGATATCGACCAAGAATAAACCGATTTGACGCAAAACCGACAAGGTAACGGTTCGACCATTGACACGACAAATATTTTTCCCCGATTGAGAGATATCTCGTTGTACGATCAAAACTTCTTCTTCATCAATACCTAAATCTGCGGTCAAGTCTTTGAACTCCTGCTGATTCGGCCATTCGAAGATCCCTTCTAAACGGCATTTCTCTGCTCCTTGACGCAAATAGTCGCTGGAACCTCTACCGCCTGCTAGCAAACCCATCGCATCGATAATAATTGATTTCCCGGCACCTGTCTCACCTGTCAGTGCCGTCATTCCCTCATGGAAAGATAAGTGCAAGTTGGAAATAATCGCAAAATTTTGGATCGACAATTCTAAAAGCATCCCTTGCCTCCTCTTCTAAACGTAACGTTGGAAATCCCTGAATAGGTTCTCGGTATCTGCTTCTGTTCTAGTGATCATCAAGACGTTGTCATCATCGTTTAACGTGCCAAATAATTCCTTGGCATAACGTTTATCGATTAAATTCGCCAAAGCCGAGGCATTGCCGGGCAGTGTGCGCAGGATCACAAATTTGTCCATTCGATCGACAGAAACAAAAGCCGTTTTTAGGATTTTATCTAGTTTACCACTCACGTCTTCCGTTGTCTCTTGCGGGATACTGTAGCGATAGCCACCTTTTTGGGAAGGAACTTTCACTAACTTCAATTCCTTGATATCTCTTGATATGGTTGCTTGTGTGACTGAGACGCCGCGATCTTTTAACAACTCGACAAAATCTTCTTGTTTCTGAATATCTTGTTCACTTAACAATCGTGTAATCAAGCGATGCCGTTCTTTTTTTCTCATCTCTTGTTCCTCCTGAATGAATTCCTACTAATTTTATCCTATTTTGCGCAAGAAAGAAAGAGAGCCGACAAGTAAAATGTCCACTCTCTTCCATTCTTTATTTTGGTTGATGAAAGGTCTCATGTGCTGATGCAACAACTTTCGGGATATCGATCCCTGCTGCGGTACCTTCTTGCAGGCTTTTCTTTAAATGTACGATAAACTCGATATTCCCTTCGCCACCAGTGATTGGTGAAAAACTTAGGTTTAAGACATCGAAGTTTGTTTTCTTAGCAAATGCTAGTACTTCCTCCAAAACTCGTTCATGGGTTTTGGGATCACGAACGATCCCATTTTTCCCGACTGCTTCTTTGCCCGCTTCAAATTGCGGTTTAATCAGCGCCATCACTTCGCCATCCGCTACCAAAATATCATATAGCGGGGGTAAAATCAGTTTAAGTGAAATAAAAGAAACATCGATCGTAGCGGCATCTGGAAGACCGTCTAAAAAATCAGTTGGTTTTGCATAACGGAAGTTGACCCGCTCCATTACGATCACTCGCTCATCTTGCCGCAGCTTCCAGGCTAACTGATTGTAACCGACATCCAATGCATAGCTTTTTTTGGCACCATTTTGCAATGCCGCATCAGTAAAACCACCGGTGGATGCGCCGATGTCTAACATGATTTTATCGGTTACGTCAAAATCAAAGACTTTGAGTGCTTTTTCTAACTTGAGACCACCACGAGAAACATAAGGCAGCTTTTTGCCTTTGATCTGCAGCAGCGTATCTGCGGCAATTTTTTCTCCCGGCTTATCTAGGCGCTCATTATTTTTTTCTTTGTACACCAATCCAGCCATCACTCCCCGTTTGGCTTGCTCTCGGGTCTCAAACAGGCCTTGCTGGACAGCTAAAACATCTACTCGTTCTTTCTTCATGCGTTCCCTCGAATCTCAAATCGTTCCACAAATGCCAATAAAACATCCGGCGTAAATTGACCGTATTGACTTAATTGCGCCAGAATTTCTTTGGCCTTGCCTAATTCTTCTGTCAAGGCTTGCTGCGCGCCTGCTAAGCCAAGTAAAGCAGGATAGGTACTTTTCGCCAATTCGTCATCTCGACGGACAACTTTGCCTAGCTCTTCGGTCGTACTAGTGGCATCCAGCAGATCGTCGCGAATTTGAAAGGCTAACCCAATATGCTGGGCAAAGCGATCCAATTCATGCAGAACTTCTTCCGTCTGGTCGGCTAAGACACCTCCAGCAATCACCGCAAAGCGGATCAATTCTCCAGTTTTCCGTTCATGAATGGACATCAGTTCCTCAAGACTAAGGGCTTGGTTTTCTCCTTGAATATCAGCTGCTTGGCCGGCGACCATGCCTTGTGTTCCCGCCGCTTTACTCAATTGCTGCAGCAGCAAGACTTTTTGATTGGCTTCGATCTCCGCCATAGCGACTAATTGAAATGCAGCCGTCAAAAGACCATCTCCAGCTAAAATCGCTAAAGCTTCACCAAAAACCTTATGGTTGGTAGGTTTGCCTCGACGCAGATCATCGTTGTCCATTGCTGGCAGATCATCATGGATCAGCGAATACGTATGCACCATTTCTAGGGCTGCCGCACACTGGTACACCGAGGTATTGACGGGTTTGTGAAAAGCGGCGACTGTTGCTGCCAATAAAAGCGGGCGAATACGTTTGCCGCCAGCTTGGATCGAATACTGCATGCTTTTAAACAATCGTTGATCAGAGGTGTGTTCTTTGACAAAGCGCTCCATGACTTCTTCAATCAATGGGGCGTGTTCTTTTGTGAATTCTGTTAAAGCACTCATTGGTTTTCCTCTTCAAAAGGCACTTCTTCGTTAGATTCTGTCATCATTTTTGTTAAGGACTTTTCTGCTTTACTCAAAGTGTCCTTGCATTGCTTACTCAAAACCATCCCTTTTTGAAAAGCATCTAGTGCCTCTTCTAAGGGAACATCCCCTTGTTCCAAACGGGTTACAATTTGTTCTAATTCTTGTAATGATTCTTCAAATGTTGGATTTGCCATGATTAACTCCTTCTGTACTAATAACTTCGACAAGTGCTTGGCCATCTTGGTAATGGATCGTCAGCTGGTCTTCTGGCTCGATCGTATCAATCGATTTGATCACCTGCTCATTTTTCGTGGTATAGCTGTAGCCCCGACCCATGATTTTCAGTGGGCTTAGCAAATCAAGAGATTGGACTGCATTTGCAAATTGATTTTCTTTTGCTGCATAAATATCTTTCATGGCTTTCATTAAGCGTTGGGAAAGATAACTGACCTCTTGGTTACTAGCTTGCAATCGCGCTTTTGGTTGTTGTTGTGCTAACCGTGAAATCAATTGCTGTGCATGGCGATCCTTGTCATAAAGCAAGGTTTGCAGACCTTGCTGCATCCGCTGCTGCAACTGATCGAGTTTGATGGACTGTGCCTCATACAAGCGCTCTGGTTGTCGAAAAACATATGATCCAATCACTCGCTGATAGCGTTCTTGTTTGTACTGGATCTGGTGCATAAAAGCTTGCTCTAATCGGGCTTGTCTTTCTTCGATCCGCAAAATCTCTTCTGATAGGACGGGCACTGCTAATTCGGCAGCTGCGGTCGGAGTTGCCGCCCGCACATCCGCCACTAAATCGGCAATCGTCGTATCGGTTTCATGCCCCACTGAAGAAATAACGGGGGTTTTTGCGTCAAAAATGGCTCTTGCCACTCGTTCTTCATTGAAAGGCCAGAGGTCCTCAATCGACCCACCCCCACGTCCGATGATCATAGTATCAAAGGTACCATCGGCTTCGACTCGTTGGATATTTTTCACCACATCATCCGCGGCTTTGTTGCCTTGTACCACGGTTGGATACAAAACGATCTGAGCAATGGGATAACGCCGCTGGGTCGTCGTGATGATATCTCTGATCACCGCCCCACTAGGACTGGTCAAGACTGCGATGCGTTTCGGGTATTTCGGCAACGACTGCTTCGGTGCAGAAAATAATCCTTCCGCTGCCAATTTCTGCTTTAATTGTTCATAGGCTTGATAAAGGGCACCGACACCATCTGGTTCCATGTGATCGATCACCATTTGGTAATTTCCGCTTGCCTCATACAAGGTGATACGTCCAACCGCCATGACTTTCATGCCCTCTTCTGGTTGAAAGCGCAACTTGTCAAAAGCGCCTTTGAACATGACGGTCGAAATTTTTGCACCATCATCCTTCAAACTAAAGTATTGGTGATTGGGGCGACGACGAAAATTGGAGATCTCCCCCGTCAAATAAACCCGCTCTAGATACGGATCGACGTCAAACTTACGCTTGATATATTTTGTTAATGCGGTCACCGTTAAATATTCTTGCGCCATTTAGTTTTTCATTGTCTCCTTTGCTGCCTCGATCGTTTGGGCCATCAACATCGTGATCGTCATTGGTCCTACACCTCTAGGTACCGGGGTGATATAGCTAGCGATCGGTTCGACTTCATCAAATTTCACATCGCCGATCAACTTGCCATTGGCATCCCGATTCATTCCTACATCGATCACCACGGCCCCTTCTTTTACGAAGTCTTTTGTGACAAAATGACCGCGGCCGATCGCCACGACTAAAATGTCCGCTTGCTTCGCTAACTCAGGCAGATTTTTGGTTTTTGAATGAGCAATAGTCACGGTGGCATTTGCCCCTAAGAGCAAGTGCGCCATCGGTTTTCCGACAATGTTGCTGCGGCCGATAACTAAAGCATTTTTCCCTTCCAATTCGATCCCATACGCAGCAAACATTTTCATGATGCCATAAGGGGTACAAGGAATTCGGTCAGGTACACCGGCAAATAATTTTCCTAAATTGATTGGATGAAAACCGTCGACATCTTTTTCCGGTTTGATGGCTAACAGCACTTTTTCTTCATTGATATGTTTTGGCAAAGGAAGTTGAACCAAAATGCCGTGAAAGGCATCATCGTTATTGAACTGTTCGATTTCTGCTAATAATTCTGCCTCAGTAATGGATTCAGGATAGCGGGCAACACGGGAATTGATGCCGATTTTCGCCGCAGCTAGTTCTTTATTTTTCACATAAGTCTGGCTTGCTTTGTCTTCTCCAACAAGTAAAACAACTAATCCCGGTGTCACACCCTGCTCTTTTAGTGTTTCTGTCTCTGAAAGAAACGCTGCTTGCATTTTTTCAGCCAATTCTTTTCCATTGATCAATGTACCCATTCTGACAACTCCTCCAACCTGATTATACTGACTTATTTCGTAAAAAGAAACGCACCAATCGTTTGTCGATCTGCTTCTTCATGTTTTCTATCATAGCATTTTCTGAAAAGAAAAACACCGTCTAACGCTCCCTTTTTTCGGAAAAAACGAGGGCAAACCGACAAAGTGTATGCAAAAAAACCGAACGATCAAGCAGGACCGTCAAAACAAGGCGGTTGCTCACAAATCGTTCGGTTTCTGCCTCGATCGAAAAAAGGCTGTTTTCTTTTGATCGATAGTGTTAAGGCTAAAAATTACTCACTTACTTGGTTGTTTTTTGTTTCTAGCTCTTGATTGACAGTCGATAAAATACCGTTGACAAACTTTCTTGACTGATCGTCACTAAAGGTTTTCGCTAATTCGATCGCTTCATTCAAAGCCACACGATTCGGCACATTATCCACATAGATCATTTCATACAAAGCGATTCGTAAAATCGTCACGTCCATTTTTGATAAACGCTGGATTTTCCAACCGGCTTTTAGATGACTTTGAATGACTTCATCCAAGGCTTCTTTGTAATGACAGACACCTGCCACTAATTGATCTAAATAAACAGGGACAAAATGCTCTTGTTCTTCATCAATCAATTCATGGTGTTCCAACTCGATGGCATGCATGATGGCATCTTGTTTCGTTAAATCTTTGTTAAAGTCTAGTGGAAATAAAGCTTGTAACGCCATTTTCCGTATTTCATGCCGTGATAATTCTTTACTCATTTTCTTCCTCGTCGTTTCCAAATAATTCTTCGATGTCTGGTAAATCTACTTTTTCTGGCACGACTGCCACAACATGAACATTTACTTCAGCCAGTTGCACATCTGTCATAAATAAGACTTGCTGTTTGACCCGTTCTTGGATCTCCATTGCCACTTTAGGCACTGACATCCCATAAGTGATATAGCAGTAGATATCCACTTTGATCCCTGTTTCATCGATCGTTAAGTAGACTCCTTTGCCATGAGCTGCGCGGCCTAGTAATTCAGTGACACTGTTTGCCAGTGTTCCTCGCATCCCATAGACACCTTCCACTTTAGAAGCAGCGATCCCAATAATGATCTCGATCACTTCTGGCGCGATGACGATTTCGCCTAATTCAGGACTTGCATTTAATACAAGGTTTTTATCTTCATTCATACGTTTTTGCCTCCATTCTAAACAGCTGTACCGTATTGTTTGTAAAAAAATCGCTCGTTTTTTCCGTTTGAAGCAAGCCAGCGCTTGATTCAATCAATAACATCCATGGCACAGTGTTTCTTCTCGCTCTAAGTTTATCATTTTCTGCACTGAGAATCTATAATAACCCACTATTCTCAATGAATTTTCTGAAAAACAAGGTCGATGAATCAGAGAATGATCAATTCTTTCGGTGAATGTGTCAACACTTTATTACCAGTTTCAGTGATCAAAAGATCATCCTCGATACGAACGCCGCCAATTCCTGGAAGATAGATGCCTGGTTCATCTGTAATGACGTTTCCGACAACAAATGCTTTATCAGCACGGAAGGAGACATTTGGTCCTTCGTGGATTTCTAAACCAATCCCATGGCCTGTTGAATGACCAAAAGCATCCCCGTAGCCAAAGGAAGCTATGTGATCCCGGGCGATCGCATCTAGCTCAATTCCGGTCATTCCAGGTTTTGCTGCTGCCAAGACTTTTTCTTGTGCTTCTAGCACGATTTGATAGATTTCTTTCAATTTATCGCCAGGATCCCCCACAGCAAAAGTTCTGGTCATATCAGACACATAGCCTTGATAGTAACAGCCAAAGTCTAACGTGATCAGATCGCCTTGTTCAATCACTTTTTCACTGGCAACCCCATGGGGCATTGCTGAACGAAGACCACTGGCCACGATCGTTTCAAAAGATACGCTTGTGGCACCTAATGAACGCATAAAGAAATCTAACTGATTCGCCACTTCGATTTCGGTCATCCCTGGGCGGATCATTTTCAAAATATGTTCGAACCCTTGATCGGCGATATGGCAGGCTTGTTGGATCAATGCGATCTCTTCCTCATCTTTGACTTCCCGCAATGCCTCGATCATACCAGATACAGGAGCTAATGAGGATTCCTCAATCAAGTCTTCTAAGACGGAGTATTCAGCAAAGCTGACGAAACTTTCTTCAAATGCTAAGACATTGATTTCTTCCTTTTGGCAGATAGTTGCAACTTCTTCAAAAATCGGTCCACTATTTTTTACGATCTCAAATCCTTGGGCTTGGGCAGCTGCTTGCTCTGTATATCGGAAATCTGTTACAAAAAAAGCTTTGTCCAACGTAATGACTGCTAAACCAGTTGTACCAGTAAAGTTTGTCAAGTAACGCAAATTGTATGGGCTGGTGATCAAGAACCCATCAATCGAATCTTTTCTCATTGCTTCACGTAATTTTTCAACTCTTAACATGTATCGTTCCCTACCTTCTTGTTCTATACGATAGTATTATAACAAACTTCCAGAAAAAGCGGAAAGTAAGCGAAAAGTTTTCTAAAAAATCAAACAATACGAACCTAAAGAATGGTGTTTTAAAAAGACTCTAGTTGGCTCTCTCGTTGTTCTTTTCTAGATAACTTTAATCCACAAAAAAAGCAACCCAATCAACGGATTGCTTCTTTGATAATTATCTTTTACGTCCCAAAAAGAATGATACGACAGCCACGAAAATGACTGCCCCAATGATTGCTGGCACGATTGCCATTCCTGCCACTTGCGGTCCCCAAGTGCCGAATAAACCTTGTCCGATTGATGCGCCCACAAGTCCTGCCACGATATCAAAAATGCAACCGCGTTTTTCTCCTGCGATGGCGCCACCGATTGAACCGATGACCGCTCCCACGATCAATGTCCATAAAAAGTGCATAATAACCCCTCCTAAACTTTCTTATAAAAAGGGTAACATATTGAGAATCAATTGGAAAAACATATGCTCTCTTGTTATTTTCTACGGGTAATTGCCCGTTTCAAGATATCGAAAAAGCCAAGAGAATGGACCATATGATCTGGGTCAACGTATTCGCGAATTGCCCGCAGAACTTTTTTTGGTTCTTTTGATGAGAAGGTATATGTCCCATTCTTTTTGGTCCGAATCGCATACCGCGGGATCCAGCGTCCTTTGAACAAGACCGAAGCGATCACATAGTCGACATCTTCCCAAGGAATTTGAATAAACTTGCGTTTGTCACGATCATTATAAAACTCAAAGGCATTATCGCCGATCATTATTTTGCCGTATTCATTGATACCTAAAAAAGACGTAGCATCGATCGTCAAATCAACTTTTGTATTAAGGGATTGTACCATTTGCGCTTACTCCATTCTATATCGTCTTATCGTTACCTATTATACGTGTTTGCGGCATGTTTGGCGAATAAATAAAAAGATGCTTGGGTCTCCCCAAGCACCTATCATTGAAAAGATTATAACAATCCGATCAAGTGTCCACCGATACCGACTAAGAATAGACCGATAATAATGACGATTGGAGAAACTTTTTTCTTCAATAACCACATACATAACAAAGTAAGCAATAGTGCAGCTAAACCAGGAATCAATTGATCCAAGTTGTTTTGCAATGTTGTTACTTTTGTATCAGTCAATGCACGGCCTTCAGCTACTTGTTGGAAGGCTTGTTGCAAACCAGCTGAACCAGAAGGCAAGTTCGCCCAGTCGACATAAGCACCTTCATCAAGCGGTACGCTTGAGACAACTGGTGCAAAGGAAATCGATACCCAACGTTGAACAAGTGACCCTAATACGAACATCCCTAAAATAGAAGCACCTTTTGTTACATCTTGTAGCAAACCACCTGAAAGGTCATCTGTGATTTTAGAACCAGCACGGTAGCCGAATTCTTGTGTGTACCACATAAATGCCCAACGGATGATGTTCCAAGCAACGAAGAAGATGATTGGGCCTAAGATGTTTCCGCCTAAAGCAAGAGAAGCACCTAATGCACCTAACATCGGACGTACAGTAAACCAGAACACAGGGTCACCGACACCGGCTAAAGGACCCATCATCCCAACTTTTACCCCTTGGATCGCTACGTCATCGACAGGCGCGCCATTGGCACGTTCTTCTTCTAACGCTAAAGTTACACCTAAGATTGGTGATGCGATATATGGGTGAGTATTAAAGAATTCTAAGTGACGCTTCAAAGCAGCGGCACGGTCTTCTTTTGTTTTGTATAATTTTTTGATTGCTGGAATCATTGAGAATGCCCAACCACCATTTTGCATACGTTCATAGTTCCATGAACCTTGAATGAAGGTAGAGCGCCATGCTACGGCTAAACGATCTTTTTTATTTAATTGAATTTTTTCTGCCATTTTTTTCTCCTCCTTCGATTCTAATAGTCATTCAAGATATCGCCTAGAGGGTCGCCAGTGTTGCTGCCGCCGCCTCCATTTGATGATCCGCCCATTTTAGTTAGGTTCAAGTAGATCAATGCGATTGCTACTGCCAAGGCACCGATAGCGATCAATGTCAATTGAGAGATAGCTGCGATTACGAAACCGATAATAAAGAATGGCCATACTTCGCGAGTTGCCATCATGTTGATAACCATTGCGTAACCAACGGCAACAACCATACCACCACCGATAGCCATACCATCAGTTAACCATGCAGGCATTGATTCTAAGAAGTTTTGAACAGTTGCAGCAGGGATAGCCAACAATGCAGCTGCAGGAATCGCAATACGAACCCCTTGCATACATACAGCGATCACGTGCCACATTTCGATTTTACGAATGTTGCCTTCTTCAGCAGCAGCATCCATAAAGTGAACGATTGGCACAGCCAATGTACGAACGATCATTGTCAAGAACAACCCAGCAACAGCTAGAGGGATCGCAACGGCAATCGCTGTATCAACACCAGCAGTTCCTTGTCCACCTAAAACTAAAATAATTGCAGATGCGACAGACGCCAATGCAGCATCAGGTGCAACAGCGGCACCGATATTTGCCCATCCAAGTGCGATCATTTGTAATGATCCGCCCAAAATGATACATGCTTCCAAATTACCGGTCACTAAACCGATCAAAGTACACGCGATTAGCGGTTGATGGAATTGGAATTCATCCAAGATCCCTTCCATACCAGCTAAAAAGGCAACGAGTACTACTAATACCATAGATATAATAGTCATGATAGACCTCCTATTTAGTTGAATACGTTTCTATTTATTTGCCAATTCATTTTTGGCTTTGCGTAAGATTTCGTCCATGTTGTCTCGAGAGTCATTTGGTACTTTACGCACATCGAATTTGATGCCGCGTTCTTTCAGATCTTCAAATGTATTCACATCATCTGTACCCATCGACAATACTTTACTTACAACAACTTTCCCAACAGAGTGAGCCATTGAACCAACGTTCACTTCAGTAATATCAACGCCACCTTCAACAGCACGTAATACATCTTGTGGGTTTTCAAATAATAGTAAAGCTTTCGTATTCCCGAAACGAGGGTCTTTAGAAACTTCAATCATTTTGTCCACTGGAATGACGTTCGCTTTTACTCCTGGAGGAGCTGCTTGTTCGATCAGTTTTTTACGCAAGTCATCTTTTGCCACCGCGTCAGAAACAACGATGATCCGAGATGGATTCACTGATTTTGTCCAAGCTGTAGCAACTTGACCATGCAACAAACGTGAATCGACACGAGCAAGTACGATTTTGATTTTGCCATCGCCTAGAACAGTTCCCGGAGGAAGTGATCCTTTAGGTTGATCGTCTTGCACTGCTTTTGGTGCTGAAGCTTCTTCTGGTTCAAGTTCTTCTGGTTTGACCTTGACCCCTTCTTTAGCTGTTTCAACGATATGCGCAGCAATTTCATGCGCTGTATTCATTGAAAAACGTGAAGCATAGGCTTCGATCACCATTGGTAAATTCATACCAGCAACGATTGCCCATTTGTCTTTGTGATCTTCAAACAAGCTGTTCGCTTGGTTGAAAGGAGTACCACCCCAAAGATCAACTAAGAATAATACTTCTTCTTGATCGTCAAATGTAGCAATTGCTTCTTGCATTTTTGCCTTGATGTCATCTGGACCTTCACTTGGCATCAATGTAACAGCTTTAACATTTTCTTGTTCGCCGAAGATCATTGAACCAGATTGCAAAATGCCGTTAGCAAATTCTCCATGACTTGCTAGGATAATTCCTACCATCTTTTTACCTCCTATATCAAAATTGAAAAATGTGACACGAATACGAAAGAAAAAACAACATCGAAAAACTAAGGGTGACTACCTTCTTTTTCCAAAATATCCTTCAAAAAGATTTTACGATCAGCTGGAACTTTGCGTATCTCCACTTCAATGCCTTGGTTTTGCAAGTAAAGCAATGAAGCAAGATCTTGATCATTGACTGACACGAAATTAGTGATCATTCGTTTTCCCATTGAAAAACTCATACCGCCGATATTGACGGAACGAATGTCAATGCCTCCTTTAACCAGAGTCACGACATCTTGAGGGTTGGTAAATAATAACATGACTTTTTGCGTATTAAATAATGTGTTATGCGCCACCTCAAGCATTTTCGCTACTGTCACCACATTGGATTTGATCCCTGGTGGAGCAGCTTCTTTCAAGAGAAACTTTCGTAATTGGTCATTTGCGACTTCATCACTGACCACGATGATTCGATTGATACCAGTCATTTTCGACCAAGCTGTGGCGACCTGACCATGAATCAACCGATCGTCGATTCGGGCAAGACGTATATCCATTCCCATTGTGCAAGCCTCCTACATCCATCGATCCGCTTTTCATATTGAGGATCTGTTCTTTTTTCAATCACCTCCTGTATCCACTTATATAGAAGCAAGAAGCGTGCCAAGTTTTTCCGATACACTATTCTTGAAAAAACCTTAAAAATCAGCATTCAGATAATACACTAAAAAAGATACACTAAAAAATACTGTATCTTTTTTAGTGTATCTGTATTATTTGTAAGAATTAAAAATACATTTCTTTTTCGTGATGGTTTTTGATCAGCTCTAGCAGATAGTACTCTTCAGTCTTGGGCACTTCGATATTCATCAAGCGTGAAAACGATTGGACATGCACATGCAATTGGCCATAAAGCGGATTCTCCTCCATCGCTGCTAAATCAATTTCAGAAACAGTCAATGGCTGCCGCAGTAAGATCCGCTCCAGCATACCTGCGCCATGCATCACAAAATTGATCTGAAAGCCTTGCTGCGCCCCTACCAAATCCAAATCGTGAATGATCTCTTCGCCAAATTTCCACAACGGCTCTACTACTTTTTTCGCATTGACATAGGTAAAGTTTTCCTCTAAATACCGGACACAGATTTCTTTCGCCTGCCGATCATCTAGCTGTACTTCATCTTCAAAACTCAAATCATTCTCTAATAGGATATCATCCAACAGTAGATCAACATCTTGATCAATAAAACGTTCTAATGAAATAAACGGTGCGTCGATATGGGGATCGATGATCCCTGTTGCGGCAATCAGACGGTAGCGCTGTTGAATCTGATCCAAGTCCGTCCTCAGATCCGCCACCGATAACGTCACCACTTCGACATTTTGGCTTTGACGTTTTGACAATGAGCTTTGGATCAATTCTTTGATGCGCTGCGCCGTTCCCTTTCCCGAAGCGCAGACCGCTAGAATCGCTTTAGGATGGTGGTTTTGTGTCACTGGTTCTTCCACAGTGACCGCTCCATACCCGCGGAACTTCCGTAATGAATCATAGAGCTGATCGAGGTCCGTGCCGATCACTGACGCTTTACGGACCGTCTCTAGGACGATGGAGGTGGTCACCATATCGACTGTTCGAACAGCCACACCCGTTTCTCGTTGGATTTCATTATTAAAGGTCGCTAAGGACCCCATATCGACTAAGAGGATCACCCCACTGCCATCATTGACTGCCCGTACACTATCCACGATTTTTTTCAACGCCACAGCCGGGGGCATATCTAACGGCATGTCCACCGCTGTCACTTGATCGACTTCCAGCAATTGTTTGACCACTTGTACCATGCTACTGGCTGTGCTGTTGCCGTGGGCTGCAACGACGACGCCGATTTTCCCAGAGGAATGAGAGGTTCTAAGAGAAACCAGAAGAACCGCTAAATAATAAGATTCGCTCTCAGGAATCGCCACTTGGAAACTATCACCAATAAAATCGCGGACTTCTTTGGCGACTTCAAACTCTTGAGGATAATCAGCTACCATCTGACGAATATTGTCATTGGTTTGTCGTTCTTCTCCCAAATGGATTTTTTTCAAAAACGAGCTGATGTGTAAGCTCATGGCATAGATGAAATTTTGCTGAAAATCATAATTTAAGCGTTGTCGAACCAGCTCATAGATTTGATTTGTTACACTGATCACTTTCTGATCGACAAATTCACTTAGTTTATTGACCGAGTTAAAGGAAAACCCGTGATCTTTATAAAAAGACTTTAAGTGAACATTGATATCTGTTGAGATAAAATGATTGATCGCTTCTTGATCTAACCCATCTGCTTTTAGCAGAGCAGCCTTGTCGCCGATAATATCGTAAAGATTATAAGGCAATTCATAGGAATCTGATTGAATATTGTTTAAGTTTTGATTCGGTTGAATGCTGATCTTCGGTTCAAGGATCTTAGAGAGCTCTGCCAGCTCATTGCGGCGATTCCCCAAAACGATCAATCCTGAACGAATCCCTTCTGGCAAATCGATCAAATCGATTTCAATCTCATCTTGTTGCATATGATTCAAAAAGCCCCGTGCACAGACTAGCTGGACATTGGATTTCAATTGACCGATATTCCCAAAACTGACACTGCCGATCAACGCTTTGACCACATCTTCTGTCAAGGAGATCGTCCGCTGAATACGGGTCGCCTCTTGCCCGACTAATACCCGAACGAGATCGACTTTTTCTGATGCGGGTCGTTTCTCAAAAAAGGGCAGTTGAATATTGATGGGAATGCGTCGGGTAAAGGTATCTAATAGCGTTGAGTTGGGGTCTTCGGTAGTAGCACCAACGATTCGGACATTCGCTTGATGATTTTTGCCCGTCTCTCCTAGACGGCTAAAGGTACCATGATCCATAAAGTAAAAAATCATTTCTTGCCCTTCTGGCGGCAATCGATGGATCTCATCGAGAAACAACATACTCTCATCCGCTTGATCAATAATACCAATCTTCTCTTGATCGGCACCCGTAAATGCCCCCCGTACATAACCAAACAAATGGCTCATCAAAAGCTCTGGGTTATTTGCATAGTCCGCACAGTTAAAGACGATCAATTCTTTGTCATCGGCAATTACTTGATTGCTTTTGGCAAACTGGAACATCGCATGGGCAAAGTACGTTTTCCCAGAACCAGTAGGCCCTGTGATCAAGCAGTTTAGCCCTTTCGGCGGATACAAGATCGCTGCTTTCGCCTGCTCAACAGCGTTTTTCATACTTCCGTTGGCACCGATGATCGTCGCAAAAATATCTCGGTCAGAGGGTTTTCCTTGTACTCGTTGAGGGAAGGCTTTTTCTCTTTGCGGGCGACTTTCTTTGTAGCTTGGGACATACTTTTCCTTACTGCTGGGATCGACCCCTGCCGCCCAATAACGAACAGGCCGCGAGTCGCTTTTTTCGACGCGCCCTTCTTTAACAAGCTTATTTAAATCCTTACTGGCATTACTGCGCTGAATGGCTAAATGATCGGCAACTTCTGAAGTAGACAACCCCTTCTTTTCCCCTAAGCCGCTCATCGTATTTTCGACGATATATTGATAAATCCGTTCGATTCGCTTGCCCAACAGCTTCGCCTCCTTGTTTTTTCCACTTGAATACTTTACTCATTTTTCTATAAAAAAGCAACTTTTTTTCCACACAGAAAAAGCAAAATACTTTGTTCGAAAGAACAATAGAACGTCCTTTCACATGCTACTCTCAGCATAAAGCATTTTGCCAAAAAAAGATATTCAAAAGTCAGGATGTGTTAGGCTTTTTCATTGGGAATGAACGTTGGCACCTGATCAGGAAACCATTGCAGTTCTTTTTGCATCCAAATCACATCGTGCCATTGATTGAACTTATAGCCGACCTGCGCAAAATCAGCAACTTTCCGATACCCAAGCTTCTCATGAAAAGCCTCGCTTTGTTGATTGCCTCCTGTAATACACGCAGTCAGATTGACCACGTTTTGCGCTTTTAATTTTTCTTCAAGCGCTTGATAAAGAGCGGTGCCGAGCCCTTTTGCTTTGGCATCCGGCGCTAAATAAACGGTTACTTCAACGGTCCAATCATACGCCGCCCGTTCTTTATAGGCTGACGCATAGGCATAACCGACAATTTCACCAGCCTCTTCTGCAACGAGATACGGGTAGCGTTTCAAGGTCTTGGCGATGCGTTCCGCGAATTCTTGAACCGATGGCACCTCCGTTTCAAAGGTAATCGGTGTATTTTCTACATAATAAGCATAGATTGCTGTCAAGGCTTGGGCATCTGCAATCGTGGCAGAACGTATCGTCATAGAACCCCTTCTTTCAGTAAATTTTTTCCCAGTATACTCTTTCTGAATAAAAAAAACAATCCGCTTTTGACGGATCGTTTCCTAGTTATGAATGATTTAGCGGGCTTTTTCAACTCCGCAATACACGGTGAGATGCTGGGGCAGCACTGTTACTGTGATTGGCAATTCCGGCCCTGGATCACCATCGACATTCGTTTCGATCGTTGCCCCATCCGCCAAACGAATCGTTGCTTTATCAAAAGTTTGATAACCAAGAACATCATTTGATTCCGTAACTCCTTTGAGAAGCTCAGGCACGCTTTTGACAGTTTCCCAAAGATTCGTATCCTTTAAGTAGATCAGATGTAATTTGCCGTCATCGGTACTCGCTTTAGGCAAAAGAGATTCGAAACCGCCGATCGTATTGGATGAACCGACGATCATCGTACTGCTTTCCACAGCGATCGTCGTTTTTTCGCCATTATTTTCGGCGGTCACTTCAAACGGATGACTTTCATTTTTCCGCACTTCCCGTAGACCAGAAACAAAATAGGCCATTTTTCCCAGCTTGGTTTTTTCTTCAACTTCCACATTGTTGATCGCCGCTGGAATCATACCAATCGCCACTACATTGGTAAAATAGTCTTGATTAACCTGCCCAATATCGATTTTGCGGGTGTGATCCACTGCAAATGATTCGATGGCTTCCTTGGGATCTAGTGGAATCGCTAATGCTCTGGCTAAATCATTTACTGTGCCCAGCGGGAAGAAACCGAAATTTGGTCGTTTGTCATGAGGGGCTAAGCCATTGACCGCTTCATTGACGGTACCATCACCGCCCATTGCGAAGACACTGTCAAATTCTGCTGCTGCCTCAGAGGCAAAACGTGTAGCATCTCCTTCTTTTTCGGTATGTTTGACAACGACTTCTGAAAAAGCTTCCCGCAGCTTTTCTTCTGCCATCTCCTCAAATTCTTTCGCTTGTTCACCACCAGAACTTGGATTGACGATCAATAATGCTTTCATAAAACAGCCTCCTTGTTTGGATTCATTTTCTATGAATCCAGTATAACAAGTTTCACGAAACCTGTCTTAAACGACATCCGCCTATCCGCTGCAAAAAAACACAGCCTATGCAGACTGTGTTTTTTCGAGTACGCACTTCCTTTTATTAAACCAATCGTTTACGCAAGCGCCCAGAAATAAAATCAATGATCGTGACCGTCACAACGATCCCTAATAAAATGATTCCTACACGGCTCCATGATCGCGCATTGATGGCAAAGATCATCGGCGTACCGATCCCACCTGCCCCTACGATCCCTAAGATCGAAGCTGAACGGACAGCCAGTTCAAAACGATACAAGGTAAAAGAAAGAAATTCTGGAATCAGTTGTGGCAATGTCGCAAAGCCTAACACATCCCAACGATTTCCTCCCGCACTAACGACCGATTCTGAAGGACCGTGATCCATGTTCTCGATCGCTTCGCTATAGAGTTTCGCCAACATCCCAATGGAATGGACACTAACTGCCAAAACACCAGCAAAGGATCCGGGACCCACTGTTTTGATGAACATGATCGCTAAGACGATTTCTGGAAACGTTCGAATCGCCGTCAGCACGATTTTACCGAAACCTGATAGCCAGCGAGGGCTGTTTTTGCTGCGCGCCGCCCAAAAGGCAAAAGGAATACTTAATATTGAGGATAAAAACGTACCCACAAAGGCGATCGCAACGGTTTCGATCATCAAGCTGATCAAATCTTCGCCATCACCGGTATAAACATAGCCCCAATCAGGATGGATCAAGCCATAAAAGATTGAGCCGACAATTTGACCGACATTTTCTTTAACACCCGCAAAAGGCACGCCAGCAAAAGCCCAAATATAAAGGAGGATAACGACTACTGCGATCAGCCAATTCCGTATTTTTTTCTTTTTCGGTTCTGCTGGCAACATCATAACAATCGCTCCCTTAATCTATTACTGATGGTATCAATCACCAAAACAACTGCAAAAATCACTAAGACGATAATCGACGTCTGGTCATATCGAAATTGGCTTAAAGATCGTTGTAAGAAAACACCGATTCCGCCTGCGCCGATATACCCAAGAATCGTCGATGCCCGCACATTGATCTCAAAGGCATAAAGCAAGTAACTAAGAAAATGGCTCATGACTTGCGGTACGACTGCATAGCGGATGATGTCAAACTTCGATCCTCCAGAAGCCGTGATTGCTTCGATCGGACCTTCATCAATCGTTTCAATCGATTCATAAAACAATTTGGTGATCATCCCAAAAGAAAACACAGAGATGGAGATCACCCCGGCAACGGGACCGATTCCGACAATGGCAACAAATAAAGCCGCCAGCATCAAATCAGGTACTGTCCGAATGATATTTAAAACAAAACGGAAACAACCGCTGATCCAATGATTCGTCATGATATTTCGTGCTGCTAAAAGTGAAAACGGAAAAGCCGCCAGTGCACCAAAGGTCGTGCCGATGATCGCCATTTGGATCGTTTGTAAAATCGGCTCTACAATGATTTTGGCATATGCCCAATCAGGATGAGCCATCTTTTGTAAAATGACATTCATTTGACTGCTATTGCTAAAGAACCGTGCCAAATCAACGCCTGAAATAGAGCCGCTAACGAACAATACCACTAAAAAAATGACGAGCCAAAGAACATTTTTCCATAGTCCGCTGCGTTTCGGCAACGTATTTGTCGTCATTGTCCTGCCCCTTCCTGCTCTTCTATGATCTCGCTGCCATAAATCTGTTTCAATCGCTGATCGGTCGCTTCACTGACAGGGCCATCAAAAACCAAGCCTCCGTCTCGCAACCCGATGATCCGCGTGCCGTACTCTCTTGCCAATTGGACAGAATGCAAATTGACTACGATGGTAATCCCCAGATCTTGATTGATCCGTTTTAAGTCATTCATGACTTTTTCAGTGGTTAAAGGATCTAAGGAAGCAACCGGTTCATCCGCTAAAATAATCTTCGGCTCTTGCGTCAAAGCACGGGCAATCGAAACCCGCTGCTGCTGACCGCCAGACAATTCATCGGCTCGAGTATAGACTTTTTCTGCTAAATTGACCCGCTGCAGCGATTGATAAGCCAGCTCTTTATCCGCTTGCGGGAACAAACCAAGCAACATTTTGATCGTTGGGTGATAAGCTACTCGCCCAGTTAAGACATTTCGCAAGACACTCGAACGTTTCACCAAATTAAAGCTTTGGAAAATCATGCCAATGTCTCGACGAATCAAGCGTAGCTCTCTTCCTTTTGCTTTTGTGATCGACTTGCTATCGATTAAAATCTCGCCACTCGTGATCTCGTGCAGCCGATTGATGGAGCGCAGCATCGTTGATTTTCCTGCTCCTGATAAACCCACTACGATGACAAATTCCCCTTTTTTGATATCGATGTTTAAGTCCTTCAAACCTAATACCCCATTTGGGTATTGCTTGGTCACA
The DNA here is from genome assembly GCF_050498765.1 of Enterococcus sp. DIV1096b. NCBI lineage: Bacteria > Bacillati > Bacillota > Bacilli > Lactobacillales > Enterococcaceae > Enterococcus > Enterococcus sp. DIV1096b. The sequence goes on from NZ_JBMHEK010000001.1 coordinate 2,130,494, forward strand.
TTCTGAAATGAAATAATCGTTTCGTTCTCTAGAGCCATGATTCTCCTACTTTCTTTCCATTAGGTAAAAATTGCTTTCCATTCGAAAAGGGTACCTCAACTACCGGTACCCTCCCGATCTATTCATCTATTAGTTATTGTCCGACTTGTTCCGCATACTCTCTTACGATGTCGAAATTGCTGTCTTGTGAAACAACGTATCCTTCATGAGAGTAAATATCAGAGATGATTTGTTTTCCTTCTTCATCTTTACCGATCGCGATAAAGGCATCTTGGATTTTTTTGTCCCACTCTTCACTCATGTCGCTGCGGACACTTATCGTATCGTTCGGGATCGGTTCGGTAAAGTACATTGGTTCTACCTCATCCATGATTTCTGGGTAATCATTTTTGACCGTGTTGCGGGCATCTTCAAAAACGAACGCTGCGTCAACGTCGCCATTCAAGACAGATAAGACCGCTTGGTCATGGCCTTTGACTTGAACAGTCGTCACATCCGTATTGATATCGATGCCTGCTTTTTTCATTTCTGCTACTGGCCAAACATAACCGGCAGAAGAAGTAACATCTTGCGTGGCAATCGTTTTGCCTTTTAAATCTTCCAACTCTTTGATATCGCTGCCGCTTTTTACGACGATCATTGAGCGATAGCTATCAACCAATTCATCCGTTGATTCCCCACCAGGCTGCTTGATGCCATAACGCTGTGCTTGTAATAGCACCTTAACATTGCTTTGTTCATTTGCTAAAACATAGGCATTCGGCGGTAAAAAGCCTACATCTACTTGTTTCGAAGCCATTGCTTCGACGATTGTATTGTAGTCAGTGGAAACACTCACAGTGACTGGAATCCCCAATTCATCACTTAATAATTGCTCAAGTGGTTTTGCTTTTGCTTCTAATGTTTCTGCTGCTTGTGATGGAACAAATTGAACGGTCAACTTTTCTGGTACATATCCTGCTTCTTCAGCCGCCGAGTCAGTACTTGCTCCACCTGAGCCACATGCCGCCAGCGTAACTGCTGCCACCAAACCTAAACCAAACATTGCCGTTTTCTTCCAAACTTTCATCACTTTTTCTCCTTTTCATTAAAAAAATCGAACTCACGGAATTCCGAACTTTCCTTTTTGATTATAAAAAACCAACGAATCAAAAACAATCTTTTTCGAATTACGAACGTTTTCTTTTTTGATAATGTTCGTGTTTCGACCAAAATCATTCGTGAGCACATTCTCAATAATCAACGTTTTTCGAAAGTTTCTTTCCATTTGTTCTACTTCCTCAGAGTATCAAATGAATATAAGGTTTGTGTTGTCAACGTGTAAAGATTTCGTTAATAGCAAAAGGAACTTTGTGAACAACAAAGCATGGATATACTCGTAATTCTTACCCTAAGTGCACAAAATTTCTTGAAAAATCTAGCCAGAAAATGACGGCACACTTTTTTGACCGGAAAAACACCAATAAAAAAAGCAGAGAATCCCCTTAAGAACTTCTGCTTTTGACCTCATTTTTTACTGTAGAAAGAGTCATTTACCCTTGATCCGTTGGCAGCTGCAACAAGAGTACATGCTCGTTATCAATCATTTCACCTGTCAAGACAAAGCCGTTTCGTTCGTAAAGCTTTGTTGCGATCTCGTTGCCATCTACAGCGGAGATCCTTAATTCTTGCGCTTGGATATGGGTTTTGAACCAATCTAACCCAGCAAGAAACGCCTGACTGCCTAACCCTTGATTTTGGAATTTTTCTGCGATCATAAACCGCTCGATCCACCACGAAGCTTTTGGATAATCCTCATCCGCTTCGTAAAAACTAAATAAGAGAAAGCCGACCATATCCTCACCATTGTAGAGGGCAAATGCCTGACGTGGTTCCTCATAGATCGCCTCTAACATTGAGTACCAATTGGGCGCAACAAAATCTTCTTGCTCCTTCGTTGTCTTCAAATTCATGCACGCACGATAGTTTTCCTTCGTGATTTCTTTTAATTGAATCATTGCTTCACTCCTTATCTAAGCTATTATAAATAACTATTTCGTTAAAACGGTTTCATCGGTGTATAAAAAAACACCCAGGTTACTTTTACGTAATCTGGATGTCATTTTCTTATGCTTCTTGCGCTACTGGATAAACAGATACTTGTTTTTTGTCGCGGCCTTTACGTTCGAAACGAACAACGCCGTCAACTTTTGCAAACAATGTATCATCTCCACCGATACCTACGTTTACCCCTGGGTAAATTTTAGTACCGCGTTGGCGATAAAGGATTGATCCGCCTGAAACGGTTTGACCGTCAGCACGTTTCGCACCTAAACGTTTTGATTGAGAGTCACGTCCGTTAGAAGTAGAACCCCCACCTTTTTTGTGAGCGAAGAATTGCAAATTCATTTTCATCAACATGAGATGCACCTCCTAGTTTTCTTTAGTAGTTTTGATTTGGATATAATCGTTGTACTCTTCTTGAACTGATTGCAAGCCGATCAACAAATTTTCTAAAAGAATTTGTGCGATATTCGACTGCTCTTGGGTCAAACGAGAAGGCAGCGTGACTAATAAGTACCCACCATTTTCGTTATCTGCTTCAACTTTTGGCGCAACGCCAGCCAAAGCATCGATCCCATTGACTGCACTGATCGCTAAAGCGGATGCTGCAGCACAGACGATGTCTTTGCCGTATTCTCCTGCTTGTGCGTGTCCAGCTAGTTCAAAAGAAACAATCCGACCAGAGTCATTTCGTTTGAATGTCCCTTTGATCATATTCGTTACCCTGCTTTTCGTAAGAATTAAGCGTTGATCGCGTCAATAACAACTTTTGTGTAAGGTTGACGGTGACCTTGTTTACGGTGTGAATGTTTTTTAGGTTTGTATTTGAAAGTTACGACTTTCTTTTGTTTGCCGTGTTTTTCAACAGTTCCTTCAACAGTTGCTCCTGCAACGATTGGGGCACCCACTTTTGTTGATTCGCCACCTACTAAGATAACTTCATCAAAAGTAACCTTTTGCCCAGCTTCAACGTCTAATTTTTCAACGTAGATTGCTTGACCCACTTCAACTTTTACTTGTTTCCCACCAGTTTTGATAATTGCGTACATGCTCTACAGCACCTCCTTATAATATACTTAGACTCGCCATCCCAAGTGACTTTCGTACTTACTACTTGTTCTGTGCGGTTGTAGCTGTGGAGTCCACAATTACAACAGATTAACTTTATCAAAATGTTTTCCTAAAGTCAATCACTAATTAAGGAAAAGACAGAATTCTTTTGCTACTAGTCATTTCCTTTTGTGCATTTTTTATTTTCTATTACTATAGAAGAAAGAGCACAAGCGAAACAGAATGGGAGGAGTTTTCATGCAATACCCCAAAGAATTAGCCACTGCCGTTCAACAGGCATCCCGCAGTTATCCGTTGGAAGGATTTGTTCCAGGTCAAGGACCGCTGCAGCCCAAATTGATGATCGTTGGTGAAGCCCCTGGTCGAACCGAAATCGAGAATTTTATTCCTTTTAGCGGACAAGCAGGAAAAGAATTGATGAAATCGTTGGCTTTAGCCGGTTTGACCCGTGAGGATGTCTACATCACCAGCGCTGTCCGCAGCCGTCCATATTCCGTCAAAGAACGAATCAACAAGCGCAGCGGTGCCCATGAGATCGTCCATCCCAATCGGACACCTACCAAAAAGGAAGTCTTGCTACACGCACCACTGCTTGACTACGAGTTGTCCATCGTGGATCCGCCCGTCATTGCAACTGTTGGCAATATCGGACTACAGCGATTATTAGGCAACGCCTATTATATCAAAGACCACCATGGCGAAGTGATCCGTTCCAAAATTCAAGAAAGCAATCCGACAAAGGATGGCTATCAATGGTCGGAAAAAGAATATCTGATCGTGCCGATGTATCATCCCGCTGCGATCTTTTATAATCGGACGTTGACTCCGCAAATCGAAGCTGATTGGCGAGGGTTAAGAAACATTCTTTCACAAATACCAGCCGACGAATAACGACCAGTCCCCTAGCCCTACTGCCAATACGCTGGAATCGTCTGCTCATAGGCGGTGATTTTCGCCTCTTCCTGCAAGGTGATACTGATCTCATCGAGACCGTGGATCAATTTGTGTTTCCAGGTAGCATCGATTGCAAAGAAATGCTCCTCCCCGGCAACGATCACACATTGCCTCGGCAAGTCGATGCTGATTTTTTCAGAAGCAGGCAGCGAGGCGATCCTTTGGCGAACAGTCAAAGGCAGCTCGATGGGTAGCAGCCCGTTTTTGGTGGCATTCATATAGAAAATATCACCGAAGCTGCCAGCAATCACGGCTTTAAAGCCGTAATCCAACAGCGCCCATGCCGCATGCTCTCGAGAAGAGCCAGAACCAAAATTATCACCAGTGACGAGGACTTGAGCGGTCTGATATGCTGGATCATTCAAGATAAATGCTGGATTAGGCTTGCGTTGCGGCAAATAGCGCCAATCGTCAAATAAAAATTCGCCAAACCCCGTTTTTTCAACGCGCTTCAAATAATTTTTCGGTAGGATTTGATCGGTATCGATATTGTCATTCATCAAAGGCAGCGTCGTACCTTCAAATTGCGTAAAAGCTTCCATTAACCAACACCTCCAACCACTTCTCGTACATCGACAAAACGCCCATGGATCGCAGCTGCTGCCGCCATTGCTGGACTACAAAGGTGCGTCCGAGCGTTTTTCCCTTGCCGTCCAACAAAATTGCGGTTTGACGTGGAGGCACAGTGGACGCCTTCTGGTACTTTATCAGGATTCATTCCTAGGCACATGGAACAGCCAGGCTCCCGCCATTCAAAACCAGCCTCAATAAAGACTTTGTCTAAACCGATAGCTTCCGCTGCTTTACGAACAGGGCGTGAACCAGGAACGATAATGCCAGTGACCCCTTCTTTGATGGTCTGACCTTTCAAAATCGCCGCTGCTTCTTGCAGATCAGACAAACGACCATTGGTACACGATCCGATAAAGATGTATTCGATGGGGATATCGGCAGCCGTCTGTCCGGGGTGCAGTGCCATATATTCATAGGCTTGCTGATCATTGTGATCTCGCACTTCAGGAAACGTTTCGCTGACCGGTACTCCCATTTCTGGATTGGTGCCCCAAGTGATGTAAGGTTCTAAGGTTGCTGCGTCTAAGGTGATCAGGGCATCATAGTTAGCACCTTCATCGGTATACAGGGTTTCCCAATCCGTCACCGCACTGGCAAACGCTTGTGGCGCAAAGCGTCGATCCTTCACATAAGCAAAGGTCGTTTCATCAGGTGCGATCAAGCCCATTTTCGCCCCACCTTCGATCGACATATTGCAAATGGTCATGCGCTCTTCCATCGTCAGGTTGCGGATCGTTTCGCCAAAGAATTCTACGGCATAGCCACCACCAAAATCTGTGCCATGCGTCGCGATCAATGCCAAAATAATATCTTTGGCGTACACCCCCGGCTGCAGATGACCGGTGATCTCAACTCCCATGCGTTTCGGTTTTGTCTGCCAAATCGTCTGTGTCGCAAAGACATGCTCCACTTCACTCGTACCGATCCCAAATGCGATCGCGCCGAAAGCACCATGGGTGGCAGTATGGGAATCACCGCAAACGATCGTTTTTCCTGGTTGGGTCAAGCCTACTTCTGGGCCAACCATATGGACAATTCCTTGGTTGGCAGAGCCATTGTCACACAATTCGATCCCAAAATCATGACAGTTTTTACGTAACGTATCCATTTGCTTTTTTGCAACCAGATCGGTGATGGTAAAAATATCTTTGGTAGGCACATTATGATCCATTGTTGCGAAGGTTTTTTCGGGACAGCGAACTGTCCGTCCCGCTTGCCGCAAGCCTTCGAAGGCTTGCGGCGTCGTCACTTCATGGATCATATGCAGATCGACATAAAGCAGCTGCGCCTGCCCTTCTTCTCCTGTGATCACATGCCGATCCCATAGTTTATCAAACAGCGTTTTCCCCATAATTGCTCACTCCTAACTGTGCAATAACCGCTTCTGTAAAGGCAGTTGTCGTTGCCGTCCCACCTAAATCACGCGTCAAGATCCCCGCATTCATTACCTCATAACACGCACTTTCGATGGTATCTGCCAGCTGTTCCTCTTGAAAGGACTCTCTTAGCATCATCACGACAGACAAAATCATGGAAACCGGATTGGCACAATTTTGCCTAGCAATATCCGGTGCCGAGCCATGGATCGGTTCATATAAAGAAACCCCTTCTGCGCCATGGCTTGCGCTTGGTAGCACCCCTAATGACCCCGGCAAAACCGAGGCTTCATCACTTAAAATGTCGCCAAAGAGATTTTCGGTCACGATTACATCAAAGTCTTTGGGATTTTGGATGATTTTCATAGCGGCGGAATCAACATATTGATGAGTCAACTGACAATCCGGGAATTCCTGTGCCGTTTCTTCCGCTAATCGGCGCCAAAGCCGGCTAGTCGCCAACACATTTGCTTTATCGACAGAGAGAACCCGCTTCTTCCGCGTACGGGCGATCTCAAAGGCTTTACGCAAAATCCGTCGAATCTCTGCTTGGTGATAATGATTGATGTCGTAGGCTTCTTCAGGTTTTTCTGCTTTTTCGCCAAAATAGATACCGCCAGTCAACTCACGAACGATGACAAAATCTGTCCCTCGAAGGATCGTTTCTTTGATGGGAGACAAAGCAATCACCGCATCAACTACTTTGATGGGTCGAATATTGGCGTATAGACCTAACGCTTGACGCAGATTCAAAAGTCCTTTCTCGGGTGTTGTCGGTGCGTTTTCCCAAGCTGGATCACCAATGGCTCCTAAAAGGACCGCATCCGCCTGCTGGCAAGCTTGTAGTGTTTCTTGCGGCAATGGCTCTCCAGTAAGTGCCAGCGCCGCTCCACCAAATGGCCGCTGGTCAAAATGAAAGTGCTGGAGATGGTCAGGACAAGCCGCTTTCAATACCGCAAGGGCACTGTCCATAATTTCTGGTCCGATGCCATCTCCTGCTAAAACCACGATCTTTTTCAAACAAGGACACCTCGATTCTTTAGAGCTGCGCTAGCCTGTACATATGCTTTGGCTGACGCCTGCAAGACATCAAAGTCTAAGCCGATCCCGCTGATTTTTTCATTGGTTTCCTGGCATTCAATGACCACGTGCACTTCCGCTTGCGCATCTTCCCCACTGGTCAAGGCAGTGATCTCATAATTCAACAACTTCGGCTGCTGCTGGAAAATCTGATCGATCGAGTTGTAGATAGCTTGGATACTGCCGGCACCGATGGCTGATGCCACTTGTTTTTCCTCGTCTTTGATGATAGAAACCACTGCTCCTTGATGGCCATTGGACACGTATTGTAGCTGAACGGCGTCCAACTCGCAGCCGCCTTCTTGGCTGCGGCCTTGATCGGCCACCAAAGCCAGCAAATCTTGTTCGGTCACTTGCTTCTTTTTATCTGCCAATTCTTTGAAGCGTTTAAACAATTCGTTGGTTTCTTCTTGGTCAAACTGGTAGCCCAGTTGCTGCATTTTATCGACAAACGCATGGCGGCCAGAAAGTTTGCCTAAAGGCAACGAGTTGGTTTCTACCCCCACCAACTGTGGGGTAATAATTTCGTAGGTCTCAGGATTTTTCAAGACGCCATCTTGATGAATCCCTGATTCATGGGCATAAGCATTGCCTCCGACGATCGCTTTGTTTTTCGGTACCGTGATTCCTGACAAACGTGCCACCAGATCGCTGGTTCGTTTTGTTTCGTTTAATTTGATGTTGGAGGTAGCCTGATAGAAATCATTGCGAATATGCAACGCCAAGGCCACTTCTTCTAATGCAGTATTGCCAGCTCGTTCGCCGATCCCGTTGATCGTTCCTTCCACCCGATCAGCACCATTTTCAATAGCCGCCAGCGCATTGGCTGTCGCCATTCCCAAGTCATCATGACAATGGGAAGAAAAAGTGATCTGCTGCTCGCTTTTGATATTGGCGATCAAATAGGCAAAAAGCGCTCCATATTCCGTAGGATTGGTAAACCCTACTGTATCGGGCACATTGATGATCGTCGCGCCGGCATCAATCGCTGTTTGAACCGCCTCAAGCAAGAAGGCTTTATCGGTGCGGGTGGCATCTTCTGGCGAGAATTGAACTTTTTCAAAGCGTTCACGCGCATAAGCCACATGTTCTTTGATGGAAGCGAGTACTTCTGCTTTCGTCATATTCAGCTTGTACTGGCGATGCACCTTACTCGTTGCTAGAAAGACATGGATCTGTGGATCGACGGCTTGATAAAGAGCTTCATAGGCACGATCAATGTCTTTTTTCTGACAACGGGCAAGTCCTGCAACGGTCATTTTCGTCACCGCCCCAGCAATCGCTTTGACTGCTTGAAAATCTCCTTCTGATGCAATCGGAAAACCTGCTTCGATCGTATCGATGCCCCATTTTTCTAATTGCAGCGCCAGTTGAACCTTCTCTTTCGTATTAAAGTTGACTCCCGGGGTCTGTTCACCGTCTCGCAATGTCGTATCAAAAAACTGGATTTTTCTCATCACTATTTCCTCCTTAGCAGTGGTAGGAGCACGCTTGGCGCGACCTCATTCAAACACAATTGAAAAAATGGTATAAAAAAAGCACTCCATAAAGGGTTTCCTTCATGCAATGCGAATAGGACTCTTCAAATGATGCCTTAAAAAAGGCGGGTCATAGAAAAAGAGTCCTTACGATAATAATAATAAAAATGCAGCTGTTTGTTTCAATCGTTTATCCATCGTCGTCACCTATCACTTTTTTTATCTTGTTATGAAGATACCAAACAGCAGGTTCCTCTGTCAACACTTTTCCCTGAATTTTCTGAATATTTCGATAAAAAGTTCGTTTTTGCCCTGTTGATGGGTTGCTTTTCTTCTTGATGAAAATTTAAGCAGAACCTGACGAGATCTTCACAGGATTTTAACCAAACCTCCACATAACACCGTTATGATAGAAATATCCCAAAAATATTTTTCACCCCTTTATCCTGCCAGTCTTATGACTGGTTTTTTTTGTTGTTCCAAAGACTCGAAAAGATTGAACTTAAGGTGAGTTATTCGTATAATAAGGGGCAGCGATAAATTAGGAGGATGAAGATGCGCAACGAAATGATGCATCGTCCAGTAGTCAAACCAGAACTAGTGGCGTTTATGCGTGAAAAACAAAAGCAATTACCCGGCGAACTTGGTGAAATCGAGCAAGCCGCTCATGAAAAAGAAGTGCCAATCATCCCACATGAAACAGTGGTCTTTTTGCAGTTTTTATTAGGACAACTCCAGCCAAAAGAAATCCTTGAGATCGGCACAGCGATCGGTTTTTCTTCAAGCTTGATGGCGCAATGTGTGAAAGATGGTCATGTCACAACGATCGATCGCTTTGACGTCATGATCCGCAAAGCCAAAGAAACTTACGCTCGCTTAGGAAATGAAGAAAAAATCACGCTATTAGAAGGACAAGCGGCAGACGTTCTACCTACATTGAGTGGCCCTTATGATTTTATCTTCATGGACAGCGCCAAATCAAAATACATTGAATTTTTACCAGAATGTCTGCGTCTATTACGCAAAGGCGGTGTGCTGATGGTGGATGACGTATTTCAAGCTGGAACGATTCTACACCCCATCGAAGAAATCCCTCGTAACCAGCGAGCGATCCATCGCAAATTGAATCTTTTCTTGGATACCGTGATGAACCATCCTCAGCTGACCTCCACGCTTGTCCCTTTAGGAGATGGTGTGATTCTCATTACGAAAGAAGCAGATAGCGTAATTCTTGAGGAACCTGAGAAAGGTTGAGGGCAGCTGCGCTTCCTTTTTTCAAAGAAAAAATAAGAAAAGGGCGAAAAGCGATTGACATTGCTGCGCCCTTTTTCTATAATGTTATTTGTTGCTGATTGATTTCAACAGCTTAGGCGAAGTGAGCATTCGCTGAAAATTATTTGTTCCAGTAGCTCAGCCGGATAGAGCATTCGCCTTCTAAGCGAACGGTCGGGGGTTCGAATCCCTCCTGGAACGTTATATTATCGTGCATTGCACTAGCAGATCGTTAGGAATCTTGATTCCTAGCGATTTTTTTTGATAAATTTTTAAAAACCACTTTTTTCAAACGTCACTTTTACCACAAATCAGCAGCACGGTGCTTTTCTTTTGCAAACAACCTATTAACTAATTATCTAAAACATCATTAATTATCACATATAGTTTTAACTGCTAAATAAATATGATATTATCCTCTCAAAGAGCGGCTTAATTACAAAGATCGTTTATGGTTTCCCATAATCCCGTAGCTTCACATTTTTAGATATTATACTTCTCGAACACAACTAACAAAATTTATTCCATAGGAGGAATTTTGATGGAAGAATGTCCTTTTTGCCGCATCGTCTCTGGAAAAATAAAAAGCCATGTAATCTATGAAGATGACAGTGTTTGCGCCTTCCTTGATCATGCCAAAGACGTGGATTATCATATGCTGGTTATTCCTAAAAAACATTACACCAGTATTTTAGATTGCGACCCCGTTCTTCTTGCTCACCTCATTCAAACGGTTCAAAAAATAGCAGATCATTGTGTCACTCGCTTAGGATTTGATGGGATTAATTTGCTAAGCGCAGCAAATCAAGCAGCGGGTCAATCAGTCCCTCACTTTCATCTTCACTTGATTCCGAGAAAAAAATGTGACGGTATCAATGCGTGGCCCACATTCAATGGAGCAGCGCTCTCTTTAGAGGAAGCAGCGGCATTTTTGACCTCTGAAACAGATAGTAAGGGAGATTAAACAAAACTCAGTAGACTAAATCTTGCTTAAAAGCGCTTCTTAAAATACTTGATAATACTTGACTTGTTCTGCTAGCTGATCAGCTGGTAGAGCACCATCCAGTACATAGTCGGCTGTTTCAGCAATGATCTGTTCGTGTAAAACAAATAGCTCCCTTGCATAGGAAAGATAAGTATCTGCCCAAGTCAAAATCGCTTCTTTTGATTCGTTCGTATAATCCCGTTTAATCTGACGAGCAAAAGCAATATCTAGTGGTGTTTTCAAATAAATCACCGTATCGATCAACTGACGCAAATCTTGGTGCTCATATCCGAAGGGAAAGTCCACAAAAATGATTGGTTGAATGCTCATCGCTCTCTTCAAATCTTTCAGTAGCAGACTGATGTCATATTGATTGATCGCTGCGCGGGGATCTTGTAAAAAATAATCAAAAGATGGTGCTGAGGGCAATGCATCGATACTATAATCATCAAAGGAGATCACTATTCCATCTGCCAATCTACTCAATTCACGAACCAATGTCGTTTTGCCCGACGCTGTAACGCCACTCACTACAACTACTTTCCCTCTCTTCATAAAGTCCCTCCTCTGTCGTACCTTCAGTATAACACGCTTACCCAATCCGTTTTCATATCCTCCTCCTGCAAAAATTATGCTATGCTTAACAAGAACAAAGAAAGCAGGTGTCCTATGGAGATAACGGTACATATCGCAAGTGGGTTTAGTAAAAATCAAACGGGTGGCAACAAGGCTGGAGTCGTCTTGTTGGAACAGCCTCTTACGCCACAACAAAAGTTAGCCGTCGCAAAAGAGTTAGGCTTTTCAGAAACAGCTTTTTTATCGAAATCCCCGCAGGCCGATTTCCGATTTGACTATTTTACGCCAAAAGAAGAAGTTGACTTATGCGGACATGCAACAATTGCCTCCTTTGCACTATTATCGTATCTAAACAAACTTTCCAGGCAACAGTATCGCATCGACACCAACGCCGGACGTTTGTCGATCACCATCAAAGACGGTGTCATTTTCATGGAACAGAACAAACCACTGTTTTCAGATGTGCTTTCACTAGAACAATTAACTGACTGTTTTGATACCAATGCTATCAATGATCAAATTCCTATTCAAATCGTTTCTACTGGATTAAAGGATATCCTTATTCCAATCAAAACAACGGCCCAGTTGCACCTAATTTTGAGGAAATAAAAAAAGTAAGTGCGCTTCAACAAGTAGTTGGCATGCACTTATATGCAATGGAAAAAGAACGAATCGTTTGTCGTAACTTTGCTCCATTGTTTGACATCAATGAAGAATCTGCCACAGGCACTTCCAATGCCGCCTTGGCTTGCTTCTTGTATCAAAAGTGTGCCCTCGAAAAAGAAGTGTATCGCTTTGAACAAGGCAGCAATTTAGGTGAACCTTCTGAAATCTTTGTCAAACTCGTTACGACTTCGCGAAAGGAAATCCAACATGTTTACGTTGGGGGCAGAGGGCATTTTTGCGAGACAGTAACCATCGACACCGATACACTGGCATAATCACGACAATTTGGGGCTGATCTTCAATCAGCCTTTTTTCTTTTCCTCTTCACACATCACTTTCTTTTTTCCATAGCAGCCCATCAGTACCTCGAATACTAGTTTTCTCATAAAAAAAGAACCCAATTCGGGTTCTTTCCTTCACATTGTTTTCTATGGCTTACCAACGAGTTCTGCTAACAGCTCACTGACTTTAGGCAGTGGCTCGTTTTGTAGCGCTGCTACGATTTTTGAACCGATCACTACCCCCTCACACACACTGGCAAAGCGCTGCACATCTGCGTGGGTCGAGACCCCGAAACCAGCTAATACTGGAATCGGACTTTTTTCCGAAATGGCTTGCAAATGCTGATCCAGCTGTTCGTTGTATTGGCGATCTTCTCCAGTGACACCGTTCACTGTCACAGCATAAACGAATCCTTCTGCGTCTTCGATCAGCGTCTGAATTCTGTCTGGAGGACTGGTCAAAGAGACCAGTGTGATCAGCGCGAGATCCGCCGCATCAAAAGTAGGCGTTACTAGTGATCGATGTTCAAAAGGTAAATCTGGAATAATCAACCCTTTCACATTTGTCGCTTTTAACTCATTTGCTAACTGTTCAATCCCATAATGAAAGAATGAATTGGCATACCCCATCAATACCAGTGGAACCTCGGAATGGATGGTTTGCAGCAAAGCAATGATCTTTTTTAAAGTGGTCCCATTGGCTAATGCCTGCATTCCAGCTGCTTGGATGACGGGTCCATCTGCGACTGGGTCTGAAAAGGGCACGCCGATTTCAATGGCCGCTGCGCCATGTGTCGTCAACAGCTCGATTTCTGCTGGCAGGCGTTCCAGTCCGTTGGCACCCGCCATAATATAAGGAACAAATAGTGGCTTGCCTTGTTTTTGGCGCTCCTTTAGTTTCATCGTCAATGTTTTGCTGGTCATTTCGCTGCTCCTTTCCGGTCTTTGATTTGTTGAACATCTTTGTCCCCTCGCCCAGACAAGCAGATCACTAAGCGTTCTTCGGGTGTCATGATTGGGGCTAGCTTTAGGGCATAGGCAACGGCATGAGCACTTTCCAAAGCAGGAATAATGCCTTCGATTTGAGACAAGAGATAAAAGGCGTCAACGGCTTCTTCATCAGTGACAGCGAAATACTCCGCTCGCTCAATCTCCTTCAAGTAAGAATGCTCGGGACCGACCCCTGGATAATCCAAACCAGCTGAAATCGAATAAGGTTCGATCACTTGCCCATCATCGTCTTGCAGCAGATACATTTTGGTACCATGTAAAATACCGATACTGCCTTTCGTCAAGGTCGCCGCATGCTCAGTAGTATCCACACCTTTCCCAGCTGCTTCAACGCCAATCAAACGAACGGTCTGATCATCGATAAAAGGGTAAAACATTCCCATCGCATTGCTGCCGCCGCCAACACAAGCAACGACTGTCGTCGGTAGTCGTCCTTCTTTTTCTAATAGTTGCCGTCGTGTCTCACTGCCAATCACACTTTGAAAATCTCGAACGATCTCTGGAAAAGGATGCGGACCGAGTACGGAACCCATCACGTAATGGGTGTCCTCGACGGTTGCGACCCAGTAACGCAGCGCTTCATTGACAGCATCTTTCAATGTCTGATTGCCTGAAGTGACTGAAACCACTTTTGCTCCCAACAATTCCATTCGAAAGACGTTTAGTGCTTGCCGCTGAACATCTACCGCACCCATAAAAATCGTGCATTCCATACCGAACAACGCGGCCGCAGTCGCTGTGGCGACGCCATGCTGTCCAGCACCGGTCTCCGCTACCACTTTCTTTTTCCCCATCCGCTTTGCTAATAACACTTGCCCTAGCGCATTATTGATTTTATGGGCGCCCGTATGATTCAAATCTTCTCGCTTCAGATAAATTTTGGCACCGCCTAAGTGTTGTGACAAGCGCTGTGCATGATAAAGGGGGGTCTCTCTTCCTACATACTCTTGCAAATATTCCTGTAATTCTGCTTGAAAACTTGCGTCCGCTTGTGCTTCACGATAGACAGTTTCCAATTGCTTGACTGCATACATCAATGTCTCTGGCACAAACAGCCCGCCAAAAGAACCATAAAAACCTGCTTCTGTGGGGTATTGGGTCATTTTATCTTCTCCTTTACTAAGTAAATAAATTGTTCGATTTTCCGACTGTATTTCTTCCCCTGGGTTTCAACGCCTGAAGAAACATCGACAGCATAAGGCCTAAAAAGTTGGATCGCCTCTTCTACATTTTCCGCGTGCAAACCGCCAGCAATAAAAAATCGCTCAGACAACGGCAACGGTTTTCTCGCCGCTTTTTGCCAATCAAAGGATTGGCCGTTGCCGCCAGCATAAGGGTGATCTCTTACTGGAGCGTCCAATAACCCAAAATCTGCATCGCAGCTTAGGAAATCTTGTTCTAAAGTCTCTGCTTCTCCATCAAAGGCTTGGATCACTGCGATCTTTTGATGCGCAAAAATGCCTGTCTGGATGGCTGTTTGCAAAGATGGCAGAACCTTTCCATGGAGCTGAATCGCTGTCAGCTGGGCGGCTTGAATTGCCGCTTGCACTTCTTCAAAACTTGGAGAAACGAAAACCCCGACTTTCCCTACATTTTGGGGTACTTGCTCCGTTATCTTGCGGACTTGTGTCGGATCGATTCTCCGACGGCTTTCGGCAAAAACAAAGCCAAGGTAATCTGCTCCTGCACTGATGGCAGTTTCGACATGCAGCCGTTCGGTGAGTCCACAAATTTTCACTTTGGTCATCGGCGGCTCACCTGCAAATCTGCAGCTGTTTCAGCAATTCGATTGCTTCTCATCAACGTTTCTCCAACGAGGACTCCATGATAAAACGGTGCAAGCTGCAGCACATCTGCGGCAGTTCGAATACCAGATTCACTGATATAAACCGCCTCTGATGGCTGAGGTGCTAAAGCAACACTGACATCCAAGGAAACGTCAAAAGTTTTTAGGTCACGATTGTTGACGCCGATGATTTTGGCACCTAATGCTTGGGCTTGTAGAAATTCAGCCGCATTATGAGTCTCAACGAGTACTTCCAACCCTAGTGCTTCGGCTTCTTGATACAGCGCGACGAAACGGGCTGGCTCTAACGCAGCCACGATCAATAAAACGATACTGGCACCTGCATTCTTGGCGCGAATCAATTGTTTTTTGTCGATAATGAAGTCTTTGCATAGTATAGGCACCGAAACAGCCTTACTGACTGCTTCAAGATCTGCCAGCGAGCCTTTGAAAAACTGCTGGTCGGTCAAAACGGAAATTCCGCTGACACCCGCGGCTTCATAAGCTTCCGCTTGTGTGACTGGGTCGATCGCTTGGTTAATGTCTCCTTTTGAGGGTGAAGCACGCTTGATTTCAGCAATGAGGTGCATCTTTTGTGGTCGGTCCTTGACTTGCTGATAAAATGATGGGCGTTTCGCTACGACCTTTTCGGTTTCTTGTGACATCGCGGCAACTTCTTCAACTTTTTTCTGGATGATCGTTTCTAAAAAATCCATGATTCTCCTCCTTACAGCTTTCGTAATTATTGACTATTTGACTGGCGGATCAACTCCTGCAGTTTGTCATAGGCGGCGCCCGAAGCGATACACGCCCGTGCCATCGCAAACCCTTCCGCTATCGTGGCGGCTTTGCCGTTAGCGTAAAAACCTAACCCTGCATTTAAGACCACCGTTTCTAGATAAACGGAGGGTTGATTTTTCAACACCGCAGTTAAGATCGCGGCGTTTTGAGCCGCATCTCCGCCGACGATCGCCTCGATCGGTGCTGGCGTAAAGCCATACGCTTGCGGATCCAAAGAAAAATTCGTCACCTTTCCTTCGTGATAAAAACTGATCGCCGTTTCACCTGCCAAATTGGCTTCATCCATTCCATTGCATCCATGGATCACCATTGCTCGTTGTCGACCAAGACTGCCTAACGCCTGAGCGGTGTCGGCCAAGCTCTCGCCTGCGTAGGTACCGATCAGTTGCGTAGTCAATGGCACAGGATTGATCAAAGGGCCTAATAGATTAAAAATCGTTGGTGTCGCTAATTCTTGCCGTATTTTCATCACTGCTTTCATGCCCGGATGCAACGACGGGGCGAAGAGAAAAGCGATGCCGACTGTCGCTAATAGATCGGCGATTTTTTCTGGTGATGCTTGGATCGATACCCCCAAGCAGGCTAAGACATCGGCACTGCCTGAACGACTAGAGATACTGCGATTGCCGTGTTTTGCCATCGTGATTCCCCCGGCTGCTAACACGAAAGCCGCCGTAGTGGAGACATTAAAACTATTGGCGTGGTCACCACCAGTGCCGCAATTGTCCATGGTGTCTCCTCCTTCATAAGGAATGGTCACGGCATGCTCTAACATAATTTCTGCTAAAGCAGTCAATTCGGCAGCTGTGATGCCGTTGATCTTCATCGCAACTAATGCTGCGCCCAATTGACTTTCTGAAAACACCCCGCTTAAAATTCCTTGAGCAAAGTGACGCATCTCCTGATAACTTAAATGACGGCCATTAAATAATTGCTGAGTGATTTGTTGCGGCGGCTGCTTTTTTAGTGCTTGCATTAAAGATTCCTCCTTTTTTCATCTTGTGTTTTTTCTGTATTATCCGAGACGAGTTTAAGAAACTGTTCTATGAAAAATGCCCCCTCGTTTGTTCCCATTGATTCTGGATGGAATTGGAGTCCTACGATTGGTTTTTCGCGATGCTGAATCGCCATGATGATCCCTTCTGTTTCAGCCAACACCTCAAATTCCGCTGAAAGTGTCGCTGGCTCAATGACAAGCGAGTGATAGCGCATGACAGTCATATCTCCTAGGTAGGTTTCGAATACGCCTTTTTTCTGATACGTAAGGGTCGATTGCTTGCCATGCATAATAGCTGGTGCTTGGACCACTTTGGCACCAAACGCTTCACCAATGGCTTGATGACCTAAGCAGATGCCTAAAAGCGGCTTGCTATCATGGTATGTTTTGATCAAAGAAATCATGAATCCTGCCTCTTCGGGACGGCCTGGTCCCGGGGAAAAAATGATGCCATCTGCTTCTTTTGCAACAATAAAAAGCTCTGGATCGTCATTTCGCAAGACGATCGTATCCGCTGGACATTGCTGGACTAAGTTATACGTAAAGGAATCATAATTATCGACGAGTAAAATCATTGGCTGACACCTCCAATAGTGCTTTGGCTTTGTGTAATGTTTCTTGGTATTCAGATGAAGGATCAGAATCATAAACGATCCCCGCCCCTGCTTGGACATATGCGATCTCGTCTTTCAATACCAATGTCCGAATCCCGATGGCAAAATCCGCTTGATCATTTCGTGAAAAATAACCAACTGCACCAGCATAGACCCCTCTTCGAACAGCTTCCCACTGATAGATGCGAGTCATGGCACGAATCTTTGGTGCCCCGCTGACCGTGCCTGCTGGCAGGGTTGCTTTCAAGGCATCCATTGCCGTCACACCTGCTCTGCGCTTGGCAGCCACTACCGAAACGATGTGCATGACATAGCGGTATTTCTCGATCACCATGTATAAAGGAACATGAACCGTCCCATGTTCAGCGATCCGCCCTAAATCATTGCGCCCAAGATCGATCAGCATCTGATGCTCTGCACGTTCTTTTTCATCTGCCAATAGTTCATTTGCCAAAGCTTCGTCTTCTGCTTTGGTTGCACCTCGTTTGCGGGTACCAGCGATCGGATTCGTGGTGATTTCGTCGCCTTGAACGCGAATCAGGCTTTCAGGTGAGCTACCAATCACTTTAAATCCGTGATCGAAATCAAGATAATAGAGATACGCGGAAGGATTTGTCACTCGTAGTTTGCGGTAATAGTCAAAGGGCTCTTGTTTAAATGACGCTTTCAGACGTTGCGAAGGAACGACTTGGAACATGTCTCCCGCCGTAATTCGGGCTTTCGCCTCTTGAACGATCGCTTCATAGGCATGTTGAGTAACATTGCTGGTAAAATGCAGTTTTTCATTTGACAATACACGGGTCTCAGCGGCGACTGGTGTCCTTAACTGCTGCTTCACTGCTTGCATTACCTGCTCCATCTCGACGGTTCCTCTTTGGCTATAGCAATTTTCAAGAATGATCGTTAAAGTTTCCGTCTGATGGTCAAAAACGAGAAAAGTTTCGAAAAGCCAAAAGGCCATATCAGGCACTTGCAATTCATCTGCGGGCAGTTGTCCGATGTCTTCATAGCAAGCGGCGATATCATAGCCCGCATACCCGATAGCCCCACTTTGCAGCGGTAGATTCGGTAAAGCGCTAATTTCCTTTTTGACTACATACCCTTCCATTTCTTTTAAAGGATCCTGACACGGGTACTTGTTGACCGTTTTTTTCAAAAGATCCTCCACTTGAAAAACACCATCCTTAAAGGTCATTTTCTGAACGGGATCAAAGGTAAGGATCGAATAGCGTCCGGTATCTTCTTCTCTGGGAATACTTTCCAATAAACATTTATGCGCCCCTTGAATCCGTAAAAAAACTGAGACAGGTGTCAAACAATCGCTGTTGATTCGTTCCATTCGATACATAAGCTGCTCCTTTCTTTGTAAACAAAAAGCCCTCAAGCAAACGCCATAAAAACGTCTGCTTGAGGGCGAATGATCGCGGTACCACCTCAATTGAAGTTGCCCAAATAAACAACTTCTTCTCTATCAACCGTCTAACAACGGTCTTCCTCTATAACGGGAGTTCCCGCATTTTCCTACTGCCAAAAAAGGGTTCAAAAAATGATCGGCTAAGGCCATTTCCTTGATTTCTTGGTGCCGGACTCTCATCACCGCCGACTTTCTGTAACCAAAAAAGACTCAAGTACTTCTCTTAGTTTGATTTTACGTTTATTTTTTTATTGGTTGAAAGGCAAGAAAAACAAAAAAGCCCTCAGGCAAACAAACTTGTCTGCCTGAGGGCGATTACTCACGGTGCCACCTCAATTGGTTCTCTAGATCGTCTATCAACGATCGTTCTCTGTAACGGGAGTTCCCGGAAAAAGCCTACTGATTTCAGCCTTTCGACACAAAAGTCCATTTCTGAAGCGTCAATCTGCTGATTTGCACCACCATCAGCTCTCTGCAAGACGAACGTCCTCATACTTCTCTTTTGTTTAGTCTTAATGAGTTATTGGTAGCTATATTACGCGGCTTTTGTTGATCTGTCAACAGGAAAAAGCGAATTTTATTTTTTTGACTCCTTTTGACAAAACAAGAAAACATCCTGCAACGGTTTGTCTTAACCAAAATAACGACACATTCTTTAGGCCAAAAATGCCCTTCACTTCTTTCAGATTACTTAATTATAGTTGCTGATCCATTTAAATAATATTTGTTTTTTTATAAACCTTACGTGAAGATCAAGCTACGAAATATTCGCTATCTTTTACCAATAAATCGACATTTACCCAAAATTTTCATGACATCATGAAAAAACAGAATTGTTATTCAAAATATTATTCTATATGATTGAACCGGATATAAGAAAGGGTGATTAAATGCACATAGACAAATTATATTTCTCCACCTTTATTTATAAAATGAGCTGCTTAGAATTTACTTACTCTCTCATTCAATCCAATGAGAAAAATGCCGATTTATCAGAGGAAGAACAAGCAGAAATTGAATGGATCATCGACTCTGCTCTCCATCGAAAACTCTACGCCTCTCGCAAAAAGAGTCTTTTTTCCTCAAAAATAAAATTATCGAAAGAAAGTTATTCTTTGTATTTGCGAATGAAGAAATACGAACATATGATAGACCTCTAACCGTTAAAACACATAAAAAACCTCATTCCTTTAGACAGTTACTCAGAAGGATACCCATTCCATCTTTTTTAATAGAAAAACATCATTCGGTGAATTGGAAATAGCAAAACTTGCCTTTTTCGTATAAAATCAAAAAGAACACGAAAGACTCAGAAAGGAAGTTTTTGTCATGGATGGGATGATGAAAAAAATCATTACCGAGAAGGATTTATTACGTCAGATCCTTCTCTTGGAACAACTGGCGAATCACAAAATGATCACTGCCAAGCAACTAGCAAAATTGATCGATACGACGGAACGAACGGTTTTTTCTGATATAACCTATATTCGTCAACAATTACCCGAAGGTTGGCAGATTGAAGCCGCCAGTAATGGCTTTGCTTTGACCCATGATGGGCCATTGTTGATGAGTCAGCTATGGGAAACGTTTTTCCCTCAATCGATCGGTGTTTCTTTAATGAAAGCATTGCTTTTTTCCAGCGAACTTAGCACGCAAGAAATTCTTGGCCAAGCGGGAACTTCCTATGAAACTTTGCGGCGGCATATTACAAAATTAAATAAAAGTTTGACGGATTTTTCCTTACGGATTCGCATCACAAATCGCGTGATCCGCTTTGAAGGAAGTGAGATCAATATTCGGGTCTTTTTCCATCGACTTTTACTGCCTTATACCCATAACAATTACTTTTTTGAGGAATATACAATTCATGAGACCCACTATCAACATTTTTTACAGCGTCTGGGCAAAGATAAACTCCAAATCGACGTAGAACAAATCTTCGGTACTTGCTGGTTTTTTATCAATACAATCCGTATCAAGGCCAATTGCCGCATGGATTCCTTCGAATTTAATGGGGATGATCCCCTCTACGGTCTTTTCCAACAGCCATTAAGTTATCTCTACCAAAAAGAAGGCGTATATTTAGAATGCAGCGAACACTTCTTTAGCTTCTACTGTTTTTTAGAAAGCTGGAACTACAATAACGATTGGTCCCAAACGATTCAAGCGACTCTTGAAACGTATCAAACCATTCACGATAAAACGACCCATTTTGTCGAACAATTAGCCCGCTCGTTGCAGCTACCTCTCGCTAGCGGGACGCAGCTGATTGAGAATCTGTTGCTGCTCTTGATCAAAACGCAAGAGTCTGCCAAACTCTCAGAATGGTTTGGGTTAGAATTTCACGAGATCCAGCGCTTGAATCAGCCCTATTCGCTACCGATAGAAGCAACGATCCATGACTTTTTAGAAGAACAGACAAACAGTCAAAGGGAAACGAGTTTTCCTTTATGGTCAACCACCACCTTGTTGATCCAACAGGCTATTTTACAAATCAACCCTATCCGGGCAAAGGGATACTTTATCTTTCAAGGGGAGCCAGCATGGAAAGCTTACCTTATGCAAGAATTGAATGACTTTCTCGGAGCACGTATTCTGCTATCGGCGATCGAACCAGGTCAACTAGAAGGGCTATCGGCAACCGACGTTGATTTTGTTTTGTCAAACTTCCCATTAGATGATGCCCCTGTCCCAGTCTTTTATTTATCGATGGTACCGACCAAAAATGAGCTCAATCAAGTGACTGAGCTCATTCAAACCTATTATTTAAGTTATCACTAGAATCATCAAGCTGCCTTTATTGTTTCACTGGGGCAGCTTTTTGACGTCCTTGCAGCTTGTTTGTAATAAATTTCTCACCTTCGACGACTGTGAAAAGAAGTGCCCCGTTGGCTGCAATACTCAACTGCTGCATCAGCGTCAAAGAACCGATCCCTAAAAGCTGGTGTCCGATAGGTGTTAGGAAAATCGCTGCCTGCAATACAATCAGTAGTGCCAGGGAGACTAAGAGTGCTTTATTGGCAAAGAGTTGGCGATTCAACGCCGGCTTTACCAGCTCACGACAGTTCAGTAAGTAGACTGCTTGAGCAAAGACGATACTTTGCAGTAGCATGCTTTGTTGAAGGACCGTTCCTTCAAACTGAATCGCTAAGACGTAGGAAGGAATCATGATTAACAGCGAGACATAGAAGATGCGGAACAGACTGTACCAAGATAAGATACCTTCTTTGATTGGCCGTGGTGGTCGATTCATGACATCCGCACTTGCCTTTTCAAAACCGAGTGCGTAAGAAAGCGTGATGGTTGTCACCATATTTACCCATAAAATTTGTACAGGTGTCAGTGGCAGTGGTCGGTTCAACAAGAGTGCCGCAATAACGATCAATCCTTGTGCAACAGCCGTTGGTAAGAAGAAGTTGATGGTTTTCTTCAAATTATCGTAGATCCGTCGACCCACTCGGACGGCATTGGCGATCGTATGAAAATTATCGTCTGCCAAAACCATATCGGCTGCTTGCTTCGTTACTTCACTGCCTTTGATCCCCATAGCGATCCCAATGTCGGCTTTTTTCAGAGCTGGTGCATCGTTTACACCATCGCCGGTCATTCCGACAATCTCTTCATTCGCCTGCAAAGCA
Source organism: Enterococcus sp. DIV1096b (assembly GCF_050498765.1). NCBI lineage: Bacteria > Bacillati > Bacillota > Bacilli > Lactobacillales > Enterococcaceae > Enterococcus > Enterococcus sp. DIV1096b. The sequence continues at coordinate 2,153,110 of NZ_JBMHEK010000001.1, forward strand.
CTAACGATCCGTAATTTATGCTCTGGGGTCGTTCGAGCAAAGATATCTGTCTTTTGGACTGCTTGCTGCAACTCCTCCTCAGACAGCAGATCGATTTCCAGCCCTTCCAACACGTGATTCGTGTGCTTCAATCCAATTTGCTTGCCGATAGCTTGAGCGGTCTTGCCATGATCTCCTGTGATCATTTTGACTTGGATGCCCGCTTGCAAGCACTCTTTTACTGCTTTGATGGCACTGTCTTTCGGAGGATCAATGATGCCAGCGATCCCAACAAAGGTTAAATTGATGAGTGCTTCGTGGGACAAGGACTCCTGTGCCGACAGCGTCAGATGCGCAAAGCCGATCAGTCGCTGCCCTTTCGCTGCTAATTTTGCACTTTCATCAAACCACCATTGCTTTTGATCTGAAGTCAGTTGGCTTTTCTCAAGCAACACTTCGGGCGCACCTTTGACAAACACTACCGAGTCATTCGGCTCTTCTTGATTTTGATGGCGTGTTGCCATGTACTTGTAAGAGGAACTAAAAGGAATTTTATCGACTGTTTTACGCAATGGTTGCTGCGCTAATTCTGCGTATTGTAACAAGGCTTTTTCGGTTGGGTTTCCAACGAGTTCAGCCGCCTTTTGTCCTTCGTCTTGCTTCAAATCTTGACAATTTGCCATGATATCAAGCACCGTTGCTTTATCCACGTTTGACTCAACTAAGACATCGACGACCGTCATTTCATTTTTGGTCAAGGTTCCTGTTTTGTCTGAACAAATCACCGTCATGGCACCTAGTGTCTCCACTGATGGCATCGTTTTGATGATTGCTTGCTCCTCAGACATTTCCTTGACACCCATCGATAAAATCATGGTCAGCACGGCTGGCAAGCCCTCAGGAATCATTGCTACAACTAATGCGATACCTGATGAGAACAAGAGATCAAGATCAAAGCCGTAGCGGAAGGTAGTAAAGAAGATCAAGAAAATCACTAATCCGATAATGCCTTTAAAGATTTGGTGATTCAATTGCTTCATTTTTTTGATCAACGGGGTTTCTTGCGCTTTCACAGACTGAATTGCTTGATTGATCTGGCCGATTTGTGTATCGTCTCCTGTTTCAACGACGATCCCGCTGGCAGTTCCGCTTTCTACATGGGTACCAGAAAACGCCATGTTCCGCTGGTCACCAATCGTACTTTCTTGAGTAATGGGTTCGGTCTTTTTTTGAACTGGCTCAGATTCGCCGGTTAAGATAGACTCTTCAATCACAAGATCATGGGTTTCGATCAAGCGCATATCTGCTGGTACGACATCTCCTGGTCCTAAAACGACTAAATCTCCGTTTACTAAGGAAGAAACAGCAATTTTCTTCTTGCGGCCATGAACATAAATTGTTGCTTCTTGCCCCATGAATTGCTTCAACCCATCCAGTGACTCTTGGGCTTTACGCTCTTGCCAGTAGCCGACTAATCCATTGATGACGACGACCGCCATAATAATGCCGCTTTCGATATAATCACCCGAAACCCCTTTTAAGACGGCTGCGACGATTAAGACCAACATCAGTAAGTCTGTAAAATGCTTGCCGACTTTCTTCCATGTAGGGATCTGCGCAGCCTCAGTAATTTTATTTTCACCTTGCTTTGCTAAACGCTGGTTGCGTTCTTCGGAGGAAAGGCCCTGCCGTGTTGTTTGCAACGTATGTAATAGTTCTTCTGTTGTGTTTTTGTACCAATTCATATTTTTTTCCTCCTTGTTTATTTATTTGATCTGAACATAGTATAAGACATTAAAACCATAAAATTCTGGCGATAATTTCAGTGGAGCCTGAAAAAAATGAGTGTTTTTATTAAAGGGGAAGGGCGGCTTCGTCCCGTGGTTTCACAAAACCAACAGAAAACATTTGTTGATTGTTTTTGCAGGTGTAATCAAGTAAACTAAGACACACCCAATCAATTGCTATCTGTCCCCATCATCCAAAGGTAAGATAGAAGAAAGGAGCCAAATAAATGGCAATCTATACCGATACAAAAATCGCTCAAGGACCTTTTCTTTTCATTTCTGGTCAATCGCCGTCACAAGACGGAGCCACACCTGAGGACCCGCAAGAGCAAACAACCATCGTTTTGAAGAAAATCGAAGAGCATTTATCAGCCAATCAACTGTCTTGGTCATCAGTGGTTAAAATGACCGTCTTTTTAACGGATGCTGCATACTTAGCTGCTGTCCGTACGGCGTTTACAACTATTTTAGCAGAAAACAAACCAGCCATGAGTCTCGTCATCGTTGCCGGCTTGGTTGCCCCTGAATTTAAAGTGGAAATTGAAGCACAAGCCACCTTGGCTTAAAAAAGGCGCAACACCAAAAAACTTCGTAGTGGCGATTGCCTTCCCTACGAAGTTTTTTGGTGTTTGCTTCTTATTTGGTTGGAAAATCAGTGCCTTCTGAAGGAACTGATCCGGTCTTTTTTTGCCACTGCTCCACAAAGCCGGCGATGGCTTGAGCAGTCTGTTGAGCATTAATCAAGGTTCGCTTTTTTTCCATCGCTTCTGCCAAGGAAACTGGTCCTTGTTGGATACTGAAGACTGTTGGAAGCAATTGCGACAGTTCGCCGAGACGTTCGGTTCGGGAGCCACAGATTGCAACAATTGGGAGTTGGCGTTTTTGAGCGAGCAAAGCGACACCATAGGGTACTTTCCCCCTAGCTGTTTGGCCATCGATACGACCTTCACCGGTGATCAATAAGTCTGCTCCTTTGATTTTTTCCTCAAATCCAATCAAGGAAGCAATCGTCGAAAATCCCGGAACCAACTGACCACCTGCCAAATAAACCGCACCACCAAGGCCCCCAGCTGCACCAGAACCAGGGACTTCCAAATCGATCCCCGTGGTCCGCTTGATGTGTTCAGCCAAACGCTTTGCTTGTTGATCCAACTGCTGGATCGTTTCTTTGGTTGCCCCTTTCTGTGAACCAAAAACTGACGCAAATCCTTGTTCACCTGAATAAGGATTTGTTACATCGGCTAAAGCAAACAGGTCAATTTGTGCAAGCAGAGGGTTCAACTGGCTGAGCTCCAGAGATTCTGCCTGCAGCAAAGGATTGTTTTCCATTCGCTCGTTTCTTTGAATGGTTGCTCCTAACGCAAGTAAAAAGCCTACGCCCCCATCAGAAGTGCCGCTACCGCCAAGGGTCAGGTAAATCTTTTTCACTCCTTGTCTGCAAGCTGCTAAGACCATTTGGCCTAAACCAAAAGAAGAGCTATTGCGGGTGGTCTCGTCACTAGGTTCCACGAGTTGCAATCCGATCACTTCCGCAGATTCAATCAAAGCGATTTTTTCTTCATTGATTTTTGTGACCAACAGACGGGCTTGCAACTTACCACCTAATGGGTCGGTCACTGGAACCGTTTCGTAATTGCCTCCAAACGCAGCAAAGACTGCTGCCATTGAGCCTTCTCCCCCATCAGCGATGGGAATACTACATTTTTCCCACTGGTCTGAAAACCCGCTTAAGACCGCTTGATTTAATTCTGCGGAAGTGGCGCTTCCTTTGAAGGAATCAATCGCTGCTACAATTTTCATCATTCTGCCTCTCCTTCTAGATCATCTCTTTGCCAGAGATGGGGGCACCTACGTTAATAATCAACCTATGGTTAATCAAATCAACCAAAAGTTAACTAGTAATCCATTGTAAGTTATCCCTTCTCCTCTTATGATAGAAGTATATCAAACAAACCTATCGGAGGTGTACTATGGACTTACCAATTGGCGAGGAAATCGCCCGGAGAAGAAAACACAGAGGCGTTACGCAGCAAGAATTAGCAGCATTTATGAACGTGTCAAAAGCATCCGTTTCAAAATGGGAAACGGGACAGACGTATCCAGATATCACTTCACTGCCCTTATTAGCGGCGTATTTTGATTGCAGCGTCGATGAATTGTTGATTTTAGATTCGCAGCTATCACCTAAAGAGATCCAGCGAATCTACCAATTATTAAAAGACGCCTTCCAAACAAAAACACCAACGGAAGTTCTCGCTCTTGCTCAAAGTTTTACCAAACGGTATTACTCTTGTTATCCATTCTTATTACAAATGGGGTCCTTTTACTTGAATCATTGGGATCTGTTGCCGGATGTCCCCGTAGAAGGCGTCCCGAAAGGGCAAACTTACGAAGACGCTTTGATGGAAGCAAAGAAAAATACCTATTTGAAGGAAGCAGAAACCCTGTACCAACGGATCATGGACCAAGGAGACAGTGAGCTGGCACAACAAGCGAAACAGATCGATGCTTATTGTCTTCTGATGAGAAACAAGCCAGAAGAAGTCTTGGCGATCCTTGGCACGAAAACTCTCTCTTTTTTACCTAGCGAACCGTTGATTGCCGCAGCATTTCAGCAAAAAAATCAGTTGCAACAAGCTGAGATCGTTACGCAAAGTGCGATTTACCAGTACTTAATTATTTTTATGAGTTTGCTAACGAATTATTTAGCAATGCTCACACAAGACGAGGAGCAACTGGAAAAAACCTATGCACGTGGACTGGCACTCAGCGAGAGCTTCCAACTGGCCGAATTGCATCCCCTCTCTTTACTGAATTTTCTAGCCGCTGGGATGGTTTCGTTTGCTGCTTTAGGAAAAGAAAGCTTATTGTTACAAGCATTAACGCTGTATGTCAAAACATTAGAAGCTACTCCAGAGGAAATCGTTTTGAAAGGAGATGATTATTTCAACAGCATCGATGAGTGGATCAGTGAATTAGAATTAGGGAGTCAGATCCCGCGTAACTCAGGTAGTGTCAAAAAACAATTTCTTGCAATAGCACAGCTGACACCCTTGTTTGAACCGTATCAAGAAAAACCCCCATTTAAAGAGTTGTTTCAGCGCTTGAGCAATCTGGCTGAACAAGTATCTAATTCGCAAAGGAGTGACTCACATGAATAGTTTTTCACTAAACGTACCAGAAAATATATCTGATTATTTGCCCATACTGATCCCTCTGATTCTTTTGCAATTGATCTTGATCGTTTTGGCAGTTCGAGATATTTTAAAACAAGAACAATTTAAGTTTGGCTCTCGTATTCTTTGGCTCTTCATCGCCTGTTTTGTTAGCCTGATCGGTCCTATCCTTTATTTTGCTTTTGGAAAAGGGGATCAACAATGAAGATGATCGAGATCAATCACTTATCCAAACGTTTTGGGCACAAACAAGTGCTACAAGACCTATCCTTTTCGGTCCCCAAAGGGAGTGTCGTGGGATTTGTAGGGGAAAACGGCGCCGGCAAAACAACCACCATGAAAGCGATTTTAGGGTTACTCCCTATTGATGAAGGCGAAATCACTGTCTGTGGCGAACCAGTACAATTTGGCTCAACCAAGACCAATCGCTGGATCGGCTATTTGCCAGATGTGCCGCAGTTTTACTCTTTTATGACAGCTGTAGAATATTTGACTTTCTGCGGAAAAATTCAGCCAAATAAAGAATCTTTTCAGCCTCAGCGAGTGATGGAAGTCTTAGAGTTGGTAGGCCTGGAAGCTTCGAAACAAAAAATCGCTGGCTTTTCTCGCGGCATGAAGCAACGTCTAGGGTTAGCCCAAGCTCTGATCAACCGCCCCGCCATCTTGATTTGTGATGAACCAACATCCGCACTAGACCCTCTAGGACGCAAAGCATTTCTTGATGTATTGGAAAAAATCAAAGAAGAAACGACAGTGCTTTTTTCCTCTCATATTCTCGCAGATGTCGAACAGCTGTCAGATTATATTGCGATTTTGCACAAAGGTCAGATCCGTGCGTTCGAAACGATGGATTCCTTGAAAAACCGTTATCGAAAAACCGTCTTTGGGATTGTCTTTACCGACGAAGGTGACCATTTAAAATTTGCCAAAGTGTTAGCAATCCACGGTATTTCGGCGAAAAGAAAGAACAATCAATTACTGATCGATGAACAAACTGGAACCAATATCGGTTCACAGCTGCTACAATTGCTGAACGAACAACACATTGTCCCAGAATCCTTTCAAAGAATCGAACCATCGTTAGAGTCGATTTATTTGGAGGTGATCAAATGAATGCGTTTCTTGTTTTCTTAAAGAAAGAGTTTCTCGGCGGTCTTCGCAGCAAAAAACTACTGATTTGCTTGATCCTGTTTGCCCTGATTGGTATGCTTTCTCCCTTTACTGCCAAAATCATGCCAGAACTGATGGCCAGTATGATGCCGGAATCGATTGAAATCACGATTGCTGATCCGACATCGATCGATGCGTGGCTTCAGTTTTACAGCAACATCGGCACGATTGGCCTGCTAGTATTTGTGATTCTTTTTACCGATACGCTCTCAGCCGAAATAAATCAGGGTACCTTTATTCAGCTGATCACCAGAGGCTTACCAAAAACCACGATCGTCATAGCAAAAGCTTGCTATTTAATGATTCTTTGGTCTTTGAGTTACCTCATAAGTGCCAGTGTCAGTGCTTTTTATACGATGATTTATTTCGATGATTCCAGCGCTGCTCAAGTCCCTAGCGCTTTGGTCAGCTATTGGCTTTTCGGTTTACTAGCAATCAGCATCCTGCTGCTAGGTTCCAGCTTTGCTAAAAGTATCTATCAAGGTTTGTTGTTTATTGGCGTCTGTTATCTGATGGGCATGTTAGGCAACCTATGGAGTCAAGTAACAAACTGGAATCCATATTCCCTTTCCAGCCAATTTCCTAACTACTTAACCGACCAAATCAAACTAGGGGAACTGCTGCCAGCACTGTTGTTAACTTGCTTTTTGATCATCGCTTGTTTGACTGGTTCCATAGCTGTTCTAAGAAAAAGAAAATATTAAAAAACATCGGTGCAGATTTTTTGCACCGATGTTTTGCTTCTGAAATGTTACTCTATTTTGCTGTTCCTTGGACTTTCACAGATTTCTTGGCCTGCATTTTTTGTTCGATTCTCATGAAGAGGCGCATGAAGAAGGCAATCAAGTAGATTGAAAAGGCAGAAATAAGTGCTTCTTGCCAAGAAAAGATCAGAAGGTTCAATAAGATGATGATCAAATTGGTTAAGAAAACCCCACTAGATCTGCGAATGCCATAGTATTTTTCCAAAATTAGTGGCGGAATCGTCACGCCGCCATTAGACGCACCAATTTTGTAGAGCGAAAAGATGCCGAAGCTAAAGAAGAAACTACCTAAAATCAATGAGATGGAATAAAAGCGCAGCAGCATAATTTCTGGTAAAAGTGCTAGAAGAACGGGAAATGCCAAACTACCGATAACCGTATTGACAAAGACCTCTCGTTTCAAAAGTAAAAACGCAAGGGCCAGCATCAATAAATTTATACCCCAGACAACGATATGGCGATTGATCGACCAGCCAGTTTCGATGAGGTAGCCAATCGACCCGACGCCGGCAGAAGCAATGCTGTGAGGTAAAAGGAAGAAGTTTAATGCGATGCAGATCCATAGCACCCCAAGCAATAAAGCAAGATTTTTTTTGATAAGTGTTTCCATCAACGTTCTCCTTTCGATCTGGCAACTATTTTTATGTATAAAAGCTTCTGTCTATTCTATCAAAAAAATCGTAAAAGAAAGAACCAATTTTTTCATGAAAACATGAAAAAATTGATTCTGACCTTCAAGAAAGTATTCTGCTATTTTTTCATTCCTTTAAGATTGCTGTTAAGCTGCACAGCAATCACAAGCGGAAAGGATTTCTTCTACAACAGATTCCCGCCATGCTCTTCTATTCGCCATACGTTTCTTCTCTGACGGCAAATGAACAAAGTAAACCGACAATTCTGATCCTTTAATCAATTGATAGGACATCAAGCGATTTTTTTGCTGCAATAACAGCTGATGCTTTTTCGGGGAAAGGGAAAGATCAGTTGCGGACACCAATTGCTTTAATGCCTCTGGATGACAAAGGTTTCTTTCTGGTGCGACACTGATCAATTGGCTGACCTCTGCTAATTTCATCGCCTCGATCACCCGCAGCGTTGCCCGCGAATCATGGATATCCGTCAAAAAAACCGACTGGCAACCTTGCAATGCCCGAACGAGTCGTCCTAAATCGAGAAAGTCACCATCAATGATCGTCTCACGCGCAGCATCAATCTGTTGTAAACGCTCCGTTGCCTGGCGGGCATAGAGTACTAGGGAGAAATTGGTGCTTTCTAAAAGTGTTTGGCGTGTCAGCTGCCCAATCGTTCCAGCAGCACCTAAAATCGCAAGTCGTTTCATAAGCTTCCTTTCTATTGGATTCCATTGAGCAGAACGTTTCAATTTCCATAGTAGCGAATTCAGTCATTAAGACTTAGTGACCAAATTGGCTTTTCGTTGACGCAATCGTTCTTCTGTCGGCAGAACATGCTCGTCGTAATGTTCTAGTTTGTATTCTAAACGTTCAACAGCTTCCGTCATATCTGAGATTTTCTCCCTGAGTACCGCAATTTGTTCTGCTAAGAGCTGCTTGCGCTCAGGAACCGTCCCTCGCCCTTCTTCAAATAAAGCCAGGTAATGACTCAACCCATCAATCGATAGTCCAGCATTACGCATTTGCCTAGTAAAGGTGATCCATTTTAAGTCGTCATCATCAAATTCACGAACACCGTTTTTATTGCGTTTGACCGGCGGAATCAGCCCAATTTTTTCATAGTAACGGATGGTATCAGCTGAGACACCGCTCAGTTCACTGACTTTTTTGATATTCATGACTTCACTTCCTTGTTTTGCATTTTTTCCTAGATCGTTTTGTATGCTACGAGCCAGAAGCCCTTTTGTTACTCGTTATTCCGCTCCTACCACTGCATGAGGCAAGTAAGGCTCTTCCAAATAAGCAATCTCTTCGGCAGTCAGCTTTAGATCAAGGGCAGGTAAAGCATCCAATAAGTGGCTTTCTTTTGTTGCGCCAATAATTGGTGCGACCACTTGTTCTTTTTGCAATAACCAAGCCAAGGCGATTTGCGACCGTTTGCTTTGGTGATTGTCAGCGATCTTTGCGACTCGTGCCACGATCTCCCGGTCTTGTTCCATCGTTTTGTCGTACTTTTGATTGGCGGTTTTATCCGTTAAGTACCGTTTGGTCTCTGCACCCCAATCTCTTGTTAAACGTCCAGCAGCCAAAGGACTATATGGCGTCACGGCAATTTTTTGATCGGCACACAAGGGCATCATTTCTCGCTCTTCTTCTCGATAAAGCAAGTTTAAGTGATTTTGCATCGAAACAAATTTGGTCCAGCCATTTTTCTCTGCAACTGCTTGTGCTTTGGCAAATTGCCAAGCGTACATCGCGGATGCACCAATATAGCGCACTTTTCCAGAAACCACCAAATCATGTAAGGCCTTCATGGTTTCTTCAATTGGCGTGTGGTAATCCCAACGATGGATGATATACAAATCAATGTAGTCCATTTGTAGGCGTTTTAAGCTTTGTTCGACTTGATAAAAGATCGCTTTTCGAGACAGCCCTCCACTGTTTGGCCGTTGCTTCATTTTTGAATACAGTTTTGTGGCAACCACGATCTCATCCCGCGGAGCAAAATCATTCAATGCTCGACCGACGATTTCTTCGCTCGCTCCATAAGAATAGACATTTGCCGTATCAAAAAAGTTGATGCCTAGATCCAAGGCTTTTTTGATGACTTCGCGACTATCTGCTTCTTCTAACACCCACTCATGAAAGCCACTATTGGGATCGCCAAATCCCATTGTCCCTAAACATAATGGTGACACATCAAGTCCCGTATTGCCAAATTTTACATAGTTCATTTGCTCGTCCTCCTGTTTTTTAAGTTACACTAAGCATACAGGTTGAAGTGCACTCTAAGTCAAGCGAATCAGCAAACTTTTTTTCATTTTACTCGCAAATGACTCATAATGACATGCTTTTTGTCGTGCGTTTCATTTCGAATCAGCTTTTGGTACACTAAAGATAAGTATCGATACGCTATCTAGCTGAGAAAAAGGAGCGGAAGATTTTGACTTGTATTTTTTGTACTGCCTCAAAACATGCGATCTTTGAAAACGAACGCTTTTATGCGATCTTTGATAAGTTTCCCGTCACCCCTGGACACCTGCTATTGATCCCCAAAGAACATCGAAGGGATTATTTTGCCCTCACCCAAAAGGAATTACAAGACTTGCAGGCTTTGTTGCAGGAAGGCAAAGCCTATTTGTTGGAAACCTATCGACCAGACGGCTTCAACATCGGCTTCAATTGCGGGGAGGCTGCCGGACAGACGGTCTTTCATTGCCATTGTCATTTGATCCCACGCTACCAAGGCGACGTGGAGGAACCAAAAGGCGGCGTTCGAGGCGTGATTCCTGACAAGCAAGCCTACTAAATACAAACAAGCCGTTTCTTCCAGCAAAGGGAAACGGCTTGTTTGTGTTTGTTAAAAATGAGGACGCTTAGGAATTGATCGCTGAATGGTTCATCAACCGATTGATATGAACGCCTAGATAGACGATTTCATTGACAGGGATCTTCGTTTGATATTCTTTATCGATATAGGCTTTGACTTTTGTCGCGATCTCCATAGCATTTGGATAAAGAGCCCACATTTGACGGTATAGTCCTTCGTCTTCTTCTTGCAGCAGACCATCCAAAAAGAACCGGTCAACGAAGAAACGCACGTGGGTGATAAAGCGATTATAATGGATCGAATTGGTGTTGACGTCTTGCTGGATCGAGTAGCGTACCATATTGACGATCAACCCGATCAATTTGGCTTTTTTCAACCCATCTTGATTTTCCTCGGTGTTCGACTGGGCATTGATCAAATGAAACGCGATATTGGAGGCTTCTTCTTCCGGCAGATCAATTTGATACTTCTCTTTCAACAAGCGTAGTGCCTGTTCGGCGGCTCGAAATTCCTCCGTATAGTAATTCTTGATTTCCCAATAGAGTCGATTCGTCACACTCAAGCCTTTTTGCTGACGTTCCACAGCAAAGTGCAAGTGATCCGATAAGGTAAGGTAAATCGTTGAATTTAGCGGATAGGGCAGCATTTTTTGCGCCAGCTGAACGATTTCTTTGGTCATTTCAAAATAGTACAACGGAATCTCATCCACCAAATCGGCAAACTGACCCGATTTTTTTTCATCGATTGGCAGAAAAACTTGATCGATCTGGGTATCGGCTATGCTGTCGCCGACTTTCTTTCCATAGCCGATCCCCTTCCCAAGTGCAATCATTTCCTGGCCTTCCTTATCAACAAGTACGACACTTGAATTTAAGACTTTCTTGATGTAAATCATGCACTCTCGCTCCTCACTGTTTATTCTGCCAAACTTGCGCCATTGGTAGCGATCACTTCTTTGTACCAATCGAAGGAATCTTTTTTCAAACGGTCATAACTGCCGTTTCCTTCATCATCGGCATCCACATAAATGAAGCCGTAGCGTTTCGTCACTTGTGACGTCCCAGCACTGACCAGATCGATCGGTGCCCATGAAGTATAACCAATCAAATCGACTCCTTCATCGATGGCTTCCTTCATTTGTTTGAAGTGTGCCTTGAAATAATCGACCCGATACGGATCATGCACTTGACCGTCTTCAAGGACATCCACGGCACCCATACCATTTTCAACGATCATCAATGGCATTTGATACCGATCATACAATGAAAGCAAGGAGATTTTCAAGCCTTTAGGATCGATCTGCCAGCCCCATTCAGTTGACGGCAGCTTGGGATTTTTTACCCCTAAAACCGTATTGCCCGGTGTCCGTTCCGCATGTGGGTCGCCTGATTCAGCCATAGACATATAATAACTGAAAGAAAGAAAATCAACGGTGTGATCTTTTAAGATTTGGCGGTCTTCTGGTGCCATTTCAATCTTGATGCCCCGTTTTTCCAGATCTTTTTCAATCATTCGCGGATAAGCACCTTTGACTTGAACGTCCGCATAAAAATCATTTTCCAAGTTTTTCTTTAAAGTTAATTCAACATCCAATGGGTCACAAGTCAATGGATACGTCATCAACTTCGTGATCATACAGCCGACTTTGTTGTCGGGATTTATTTCATGGGCGATTTTTGTCACTAATGAGCTGGCCACAAATTGGTGATGGAGGGCTTGATACACGTCTTGCTCTTCCTTACCAGCTTCTGATTGCTCAGGAATGAGACCTGCTGTTGTAAAGGGATGACGATGGATACTGTCGATTTCGTTAAAGGTCAGCCAATACTCCACATACTCCCCAAATTCTTCAAAGCAAACGGTCGCAAAACGGACAAAGTCATCGATCACTTTACGTTCCACCCAGCCATTGTACTTCAAGCTAAGCGCTAACGGCATCTCATAGTGAGACAACGTTACGATCGGTTTGATTCCCAAACGCTGCATTTCTTGGAAGACATTGCGGTAAAAAGCGATCCCTTCTGGATTGGGTGTCGTTTCTTCCCCAGTTGGGAACAATCGGGTCCATGCAATCGATAAACGCAATACTTTAAAACCTATCTCCGCAAATAAAGCCAAATCTTCTGGATAGCGATGATAGAAGTCGATCCCTCGGCGTTTTGGATAGATGGTATCCGTTGAATCCGCCATTGCTTCTTTGACGGCTTCAACAGTCACGCTCATATGTGCTGCAAAGTTTTTCACGTCGACATGAGGTTTGTAAGTAGCCACATCCGCTACCGACAAGCCTTTGCCGCCAAGATTCCATCCCCCTTCTACTTGATTTGCGGCGATAGCGCCACCCCATAAGAAGTCCTTTGGAAAAATTGTTTCAGTCATTTTTTCAATCCCCTTTTACATTGTTTTTGTTGCATTGCTCATTGGTTTAGACGATCGGTGCAATCGATAAAACACCTTGTTCGTTGCGCTCATCGGTTGATTCGATCGGTTTGACAGTAAAGTTTTCTTGATTGGTGACCACACAGATCACGATTGGATCAAACCCAGCTGCTTTGATGGCATCTAGATCAAATTGAATCAGGGGTTGCCCTTGTTTCACTTGATCCCCCGCTTTCACGTAAGGGGTAAAGTGTTTGCCTTCTAATTGAACGGTATCCAAGCCGATATGAAAGAGCAATTCTGCGCCATTACGAGTTTTTAACCCGATCGCATGGTTGGTTTCAAACAACATCGTGATTTCGCCATCTTCCGGTGCGATCAATTCGCCAGACGTCGGGATGATCCCGAAACCTTCTCCAATCATACCGCTTGAAAAGACTTCATCGTTGACTTCAGATAGGGCTACCACTTGGCCTTCTACTGGTTTACTCAATACTTCGGCTTTCAGATCGGCAACTGTCGTCTTATTTTCCACTGTTTTGTCTTTGAATAAGAAAAGGACAAGGACGAAGGAAACAGCAAAGGATACCCCTAACGTGACTAATGCCCACACAAGATTCATCGGGTTGGCTTCATCGACGAACATAGTGATACTTGCTAGACCGGGACCAACTAATGCGAAGGCCTTGATGGCAAATAACCCAGCCACTGCACCACCAACTAGGCTGGAAGCCATCACGCCGTAAAGCACTCGTTTGTGCAGGATCGTCACCCCATACAAAGCAGGCTCGGTTATGCCAAAAAGGGCGGAGATGCCTGCAGAAACAGCGGTTGAACGAAGTTTTTGGTCTTTGGTCCGAACACTCACCGCAAAACAAGCACCGGCTTCTGCGATGTTATGTGCCAATGAGGCAGGTAAGTATAACAGCTCTGCCCCCATCTCACTCATAGACGAAACAGCATAAGGAATCATAGCTTTGTGCATACCGGTAACCACCATCAATGGTAAAACAGCGGCTAAGATCCCCGTTGCCACCCAACCTAAATGGGCATACAGCCAAATAATCGCTGCTGAGAAAATCGTTCCGACTTCAAAGCCTAATGGGCCTAAAATCAATAAAGCAACTGGAACCGTAATAACTAAGCTCATCATTGGAACAAAGAAGATACGGATCGGTTTTGGTGAGATTCGGGTAAACAGTTTTTCAATTTGAGCGTAAAATAAAACCGTTAAAATGGCTGGAAATACTTGTGACGCATAAGCGATATTTTGTAAACCGAAGCCCATGAAAGCTGCGCCATCTGTCAATAGTGTTGTTAGTTCAGGCAAAATCAAGGCACCGACAGCGGAAACCGCCACCAAATGGTTGACCTTTAATTTATTTGCCGTGGTGATCGCCACTAAAATCGGTAAGAAATACAATGGTGCGCCACCGATCAGATTCAAAATTTGATACGTTTGGCTGGTATTGTCCATCAATCCAGTGACAGAAGCAAGTAGCAGTAAGGATTTCAAGACGCCCCCACCAGCGACCGCTGGAATCAACGGTTGAAAAATCGAGATAATAAAATCAAGCAGGACCGCACCCCACGATTGTTTTTGTTTGCCTTCACTTCCTCCATCCGCTGTTAGCTCATGACCTAACACGTTCATAACCTCATCATACACTTCGACGACATCATTGCCGATGATGACTTGGCATTGGACATTTTGTCGCACCCCAATCACGCCATCGACTTTTTCCAAGGCATCTTTTTGTACGAGGCTATTGTCTTTTAAGGTAAAGCGCAAGCGTGTGGAGCAATGTTCCAAATGTGCGATATTTTCTTTTCCGCCAATCAACTCAACGATGGCAGTTGCCGTTTCTTTTACATTCATAATTTTCTTCTCCTTTAATTAGTTTTCCTTTGTTGGCCAAACAAAGAAAAAAGCAGGCAGCACCTACAAAAACATTGAACGGAATCCAACGATCCCTTCCATGTTTTTTATAGGTCCTGCCTGCATTACCAGTCACATGCCTGTTTTATTACTTGCATAATACCATGCTTTATTTGAAAACGCAACCACCGTTTTAAAAATATTTTGCTAAGCCTTTTGCTGAAACGAGAAGTTTGCTACACTTAGTGGATAATCAGTTATTTCGTCTTCCTTGGCTTGCACCAGAAGCAAGAAGAACATCGCTGGCTAAACGTATCACAAGAAAGGATGAATCGGATGACTTCATTGAATCACTCACTGCATGTTGCCGTCCCAACAGCATTTGATCATGCAGAAAGACTTGACACGAAAAGGACGATCGCTCATATCTTGCAACTGCAAAAGCAAGGGATCAAATCGGTTTTGGTGTGTGGCTCCACCGGTGAACAGCATTCATTGACTTTAACAGAAAAAAAACAGCTTCTACATGCCTTAGCGCAAGAAACCAGCTGGGCAGCCGATTTCGAAGTCCTCTTCGGTTTAGCTGGCATTGTATTTCATGAAACGCTCGCGTTGGCAGAAACAATCAGCAAAAATCCCCGAATCGATGGTGTGGTTTTAGGCTTTCCCCCTTATCTTTGCCTGACCCAAAAGGAAGCCGTCCTCTATGCTCAGGGATTGATCCATACTTGCGAAAAACCAGTTATTTTATACAACAATCCCCGCCGCACGGGCTTTGATTTATCTGCAGAAAGTCTCTTGACCTTGATCGCTGACCCTCGGGTGATCGGCTCAAAAGAAGCTGGCAGTAAGGAGCGAGTGCCTCAACTAAAAACAAAGACGGCTGCCGATTTTCGTTTTTATGCTGGTGGTGAAGCGGACTTGGCGGAAAAGGTCGCACTAGGGTTTAACGGGCTGTCATCAATGGCAGGAAACCTTTGTCCCGAGGAGATCCAGGTGATTTGGCAAGGGTTACTCAAAGGTGCTGCAACGATTTCTACGTCGAATGAATGGCAGAAAATGGAACAAGCAGCTGCCGGCGATCCAACAGATACCATCAGCTATCTTCCGTGGCTCAAGCAGCAAATCACCATTGATGGACAGCCCTTTGGCTTTTGTCGTCAGCCGCTAGGTCTAGAAACGAGTGATCGGTTTAGCACTGGCTCAATTCCTCCTCATCTAGCATAAGAAAGGCAGGAGAACCAGATAAATGAAGATTGATCCACAACTAAAGCACTATATTGAAAGCTCCATCATCCCACAATACAACCAATTGGATAGCAGTCACTCCCCAGCGCACGTCCACCAAGTGATCCAAAATAGTTTTGAGATTGCTGAAACATTGCCTGTTGACCTGAATATCGTCTATACGGTAGCTGCCTACCATGATATCGGCTTGCTCTATGGCCGCAAAAACCACGAAAGCAATTCCCGCAAGATCGTTGAACAAGATGCTGTGTTGCCACGCTTTTTCTCTCCTCCAGTCATTTCAATGATCGGCGAAGCAGTAGAAGACCATCGCGCCTCGCTGCCCTATGAGCCTCGCTCGCTTTATGGCAAAATTATTTCCGAAGCCGATCGTGACTTAGATTTTGAGCGAATCCTCAAGCGAACCTTGCTTTTTGCTTATGAGAAAAAGCAACTCACAGATCTAGAACAATTGCACCAAGAAGCGTATCAGTACATTTCAAAGAAATATGGTCCTCAAAGTGAGCTGAAGGTTTGTTTGGATTATCGCAAAAACCAAGACGGTTTGGCGATCATTTATCAAAAGTTAGCACAACCTGAAAGCTTTCGTCACTCCTTTGAAAAAATCGTGCCGTTAGTTATCGCTACAAGCAAAGAAACTGACGATTGACACTTTGATCCAGCACCAGACTTTAAATAGAAACCCTCTGATTTCAAAATACGCCAAGTGTTTGCGTGCGCTGAATCAGAGGGCTTTTATTGTTATTCTAGTTCTTTTTTCACGGAAGTCGCCCCTCTCCTTCATTGCTCAAACGATTCTATCGAAATAAAAGAGCAGTAATTGGTTTTCTTCAATCGACAGACGCCCTTCTAAATAACCTTCCTTTTTTCACCGAATTTACTCTTTGTAAGCAAGATAGTTTGCTGAAAATAAAAAAAATGGTATTTTTATTTTATCAAGTGATAAAATAATAGGAGGAATCGTTATGTTTTTGGCAATCAATGAAATACGCCATTCCAAATTGCGTTACGCCCTAGTCACAGGGGTCATGTTTTTAATCGCCTATCTGGTCTTTTTTTTAACTGGCTTAGCGTATGGGTTGGCTCAAGATAATCGGATGGCGGTCGACAAATGGGAGGCAGATCAAATTTTGTTGACTGAAGAAGCAAATGATAATTTAAACATGTCGATGCTTCCTCGCAGTCTTTATGACGAAGTCGATGCACCAGAAAAAGCTGTTTTGGCGCAAACCGCTGGGGTAGTGACTAAAGAAGATAACGGTGAAAAAGTCGATGTCACCTTTTTCGGCATTGATCCAGATCAATTTCTAGCACCAAATATTATCGATGGCGAGATGTTTGCGTCAGATGATGAAGCGGTCGCAGACAGCAGCATTGAGGAAGAATACGGGATTTCCATTGGTGACACCATCAAATTAGCCGGCAGTGACAAAAAATTGAAAATCGTCGGTTTTACAGATAACGCCCGCTTCAGTGTTGCTCCGGTCCTCTACACCTCGATCGGTGCCTATCAAGAAATTCGTTTTGAAAAAGAAGATGATTCAGAAAATGCCCGTATCAACGCGATCGTAACTCGTGGCAAAATCAAAGAAGTGCCAGATGATCTAGTCGCTACGGATATCAGCAAATTTATTAATGAATTGCCTGGTTACAACGCACAAGTGCTGACCTTTGGCTTTATGATCGGGTTCTTGATCGTGATCGCTGCCATCGTTATCGGTATTTTTATCTATGTGTTAACGATGCAAAAATCAGAAATTTTCGGTGTCATGAAAGCCCAAGGGATCTCTAGCCACTACATTGCTTTTTCGGTGATTGCCCAAACGTTCTTATTGGCAACCTCGGGTGTTTTGATCGGTGGGTTGGCAACGATCGGTACCGCCCTCGTGTTACCTGCGGCAGTGCCATTCCAAATCAATCTATTATTCTTTGCTAGTATCAGTGTAATGATGATTCTGATCGCGATGCTAGGTGCTTTCTTCTCGGTGCGAACGATTGTAAAAATCGACCCATTGAAAGCAATCGGATAGGAGGAAAAAACATGAGTGCCATTGAATTCAAACAAGTCAAAAAATCATTTAAAGATGGGGACGCGACGATTGAAGCCTTGAAAGAAACCAACTTTTCGGTAGAAAAAGGCGAATTTGTCGCCATCATCGGTCCTTCCGGCTCTGGGAAAAGTACCTTTCTGACGATTGCCGGTGGTCTACAAGCTCCCTCTGAAGGCGAAGTATTTATCAATGACGAACCCTTTAGTAAACAAAAAGAAAAGCAACGGGCAAAAACTCGATTCAAAAAGATCGGCTTTATTTTACAAGCTTCCAACCTTGTCCCTTTTTTGACGGTCAAAAAGCAACTTCAATTGGTGGATAAGGTCAGCAAAGAACCCCAAGAGCAATCAGCTACTGAATTGTTTGAACAACTAGGGATTGAAAAGCTGCAGAACAAATACCCCGATGAACTATCTGGTGGTGAAAGGCAGCGTGTGGCTATTGCCCGAGCGCTCTATCATGATCCCACCATCATTTTGGCAGATGAACCAACGGCGAGTCTTGATTCAAAAAAAGCCGTCGAAGTCGTCAAAATCTTAGCAAAAGAAACCAAAGAAAAACAAAAAGCCACCATTATGGTGACCCATGATACCCGTTTGACAGATTATTGTGATCGGGTCCTCGTCATGAAGGATGGCGTTTTAGAAGAAAAAGAACACACGAAAAAAGAAGCCGAATCAAGTGATTCGCAGAAGGAGCAAGCATGAAAAAAATTATTGTTGTCGGTGCGGGCGTGTCAGGATTAGCTGCTGCTGTCCGTTTGCAAAAACTTGGCTATGACGTCACCCTCTACGAAAAAGAAGGTCAACCTGGGGGCAAAATGAATCAGATCAAGGAAAACGGCTTTACCTTTGATGTGGGCCCCACCATCGTGATGATGCCTGAAATTTATCGTGAAGTGTTTGAATTTGCTGGCGTTGATCCGAATGACTATATTCCTATGGAGAAAGTCGATCCGATGCTGCAGCTGTATTTTGCTCAAGACGAACCGCTGACCTTCTCAAACGACTTAGTAGAATTGACCAAAACGCTAGAAGCGATCTCGGAAGAAGATGCTCAAGGCTATTTTGCCTTTTTAGCAGATATTTACAAACGCTATGTGATCGCCAAAGAGTCCTTCATCACCAAGTCGTTTCGGACATGGCGAGACTTTTACAATCCCAAATCATTATGGGCAGGGTTAAAGCTGCGAACGTTTAGTGACGCCTACTCTTCCATTTCTAAATTTGTCAAAGATGATCGCCTGCGAAAATCATTGGCGTTTCAAACCTTGTATATCGGTGTCTCCCCTTACCAAGGGCCGTCCCTTTATACCATCATCCCTATGATCGAGTTGATGTATGGGGTCTATTTCATCAAAGGCGGCATGTATACATTAGCCACTGGTATGGCACGTTTGTTCCAAGAATTAGGCGGAACGATCAATTACAATACCCCAATCGATGAATTATTGATCGAAAACAAGCAAACCAAAGGCGTTCGTGTCAATGGAGAAACGATCACCGCAGATGCCGTGATTTGTGCGGCTGATTTTCCTTATGCTATGGAAAGCTTGATTCCTGATGAATCAAAACGCGGCAAATACACCAATCAAAAAATCGCTTCGATGGATTACTCTTGTTCTTGTTTCTTGCTTTATTTAGGACTGGACAAAAAATATGAAGATAGCGCACTCCATAGCATTTATTTTGCCAATGATTTCAAACGCAATGTAGACGATCTTTTCGAGGCTGGCAAGCTGCCAGAAGATCCTTCCTTCTACTTGTATCGTCCAACCCTGAAAGATGCTTCCTTAGCACCTGATGGTCAAGAAGGTCTTTATGTATTAGTCCCAGTACCTGAATTATCTAAATTTGATCAATGGACGGATGAAACGATCCAAAGCTACCGCCAGCAGATCATTGGATTATTAAAAGAAAAAACGATCTTTACGGATATCGATGAACACATCGTGTATGAAAAAATGTATACGCCAGATACGTTCAATGATCGGTTCAATGCCTACAACGGTGCGACATTTGGCTTGAAACCAACCTTGTCGCAAAGCAATTACTATCGTCCCCATAATAAATTTGATTATGCAGAAGGCCTATACTTCTGCGGCAGCAGTACGCATCCGGGAGCGGGTGTGCCAATCGTGATGCAAAGTGCCAAGTTAGCTGTGGAGGAGTTGTTAAAAGATGACCGTTAAATCATTAAGCGTCTTTGATGAATACGACAACGATTTTTTATACTGTGAGGCCATCATAAAAAAGCATTCGAAAAACTTTCATACCGCCTTTTCTCAATTGCCAAAAGACAAAGCACGCGCCGTCTATGCCGTCTACGCCTTTTGCCGACGTGCCGATGATGCCGTCGATGAAAAGCAAGACCCATTGTTGATCGAAGCCATGAAAAAACGCTTGGAAGAAATACAAGAACTATTAACCGGCGATGCGATCGACTTGCCGCAAGCCATCAAGGAAGAAGATCCTGATGAAGCCATTTGGCGGGCATTGACCCTTTCTTTCCAACAGTTTGACCTACAGTTTCAACCCTTTTTCGATCTATTGGTGGGACAAAAACAAGACCTTGACTTCCAGCAGCCCACCTCTGAAAAAGAGCTTTCCGACTATAGTTACTACGTAGCCGGCAGTGTGGGTCTGATGCTCTTGCCGATTCTCTCACAAACAGCCGCTGCGATTCAAGAGCCCGCCATAAAATTGGGTGAAGCGATGCAACGCACCAATATTTTACGTGATATTGGCGAGGATCTGCGAATGGGCCGCATCTATTTGCCACAAACGGTCTTGGCGCAATTCAACCTTTCGCGAGAGGCATTAGCAGCTGGCAATCAAAACCAGCAGTTTATCGAGATGTGGGAACACGAAGCGCAACTTGCTGAGACGCTTTATCAGGAATCTTTTGTAATGATGCCGCAAATCGATGAAGATTGCCGTGAAGCTCTATTAGCAGCTGCTTTGATCTATCGGGAAATCTTGACTGTGATCCGCAAAAACAACTATCAAGTATTTGCTGAAAAAACAGCGGTACCGAAACAACGGAAAATCCAACTTTTGTTTACCGCGAAAAAAATGCTTCGTCAGGAACGTTGGGAGGGCTGACTTTGAACTTGCGAGAAAAAATATTACGAGTCGCAGAAAACCTGTTTATGCAGCAGGGGTATCAAGCAACTTCTACTAGACAGATCGCAGAAGCCGTCGGCATCACCCAGCCCAATCTTTATTATCACTTCGAAGGCAAAGAAGCCATCTACTATGAAGTGATGGTCTCTTTGGCACAAGAGGTTTCTGGAAAACTAAATCAGACTGTTGAAGATACTTCCTTGACGATCTCTGAAAAAATCTTAAACATGTTTCTTTTTTTAAGAAGTCGGCATCGCATCAATTTTTATATGATGATGCACGACATTCAGCATACCGTTTCTGAGGACACTTCAAAAAAACTGTACTTGCTTTGGCGGAAAAATTACAAAGAACCGTTTCTTGACTTGTTTCGTCGCAGTGATTCCAATCTCCGTTCGGATGTCGACCCAGAATTTGTCACCAGTCAGTTGTTAGTACTGATGGCGGCTCATTTGGACTCACCAGAAAAAGAAGACAAGATGCCAGAAGCGATCGATTTGTTTTTATTCGGTGCACTAGGCAATGGGCCAATTGCGAAATAGCTGGAACGTTGGCTTTTGTCCCGAGAATAATCATTCGACGAATTTCTGACAATCGCGTACACTGATCCAGTAAACAGAAACTTAAAAGGATGGATGTACATGTCAAAAAATCGAATCGAAGCCTTTACGGATGCGGTCATTGCGATCGTAATGACCTTATTAGTATTGGAATTGCACCAGCCCGAAGGCGATACCTTTGCTTCTTTTTTAGGAGTGGAACAGCAATTTATTATTTATTTGATCAGCTTTGTGATGTTAGCGATCTACTGGAACAATCACCATCATCTATTTCAAGTAGTATCTAAAATCGACGGTTGGACCTTGTGGGCGAATCATTTATTGATCCTGGCACTAACCCTCTTTCCTTTTGTAACGTCATGGGTCAGTCGTTATCCAGTCGCTCTTGCCCCTCAACTGCTTTACGGAGCTGTCATTTTATTGACGGATTTCAGCTATTTCCTTGTAGGAAAGTCCTTGGTGCGTGCCAACCCTGACAATCAAGCCATCGTAGAACTGTTTCGCGGATACAAGAAACTCTACTTTACGTTGTTTATCAACGTGCTGGCATTGCTCCTCGGCTGGCTGGTCCATCCACTACTTATCATCACGCTGGATAGTCTCGTGCTATTGTTGTGGGTGATCCCTGAGAAAAAAGTAGAAACCTTTTTAAAACAATAAAAACACTTGCGTCCTTCTCCTGATGGATAACTGCGCAAAAGCAGAACAATCGGCTGCTTTTGCGCAATCATCCATCGCTTTTAGGAGAAGGATGCAAGTGTTTTTTCTAGCGAATCAAGTCTTTCCCTGGTGCCTGTAAGACTTGTTCCACTTGTTCTTTGGTGGTTAAGGGGACATCTCCCAGCATCGTATGAGCCAATACAGCATTCGTGATTGCAAAATCAGCGGTGCGTTGGAGCGACCATTTTTCGGCATAGCCTAATAATACACCAGCGGCATAGGCATCCCCTGCCCCGATCCGATCCAAGACTTGCAGCAGCTGCGGTGCCGTTTCATAGGCATCCTGCGCCGTAATGATTCTTCCACTGATAAACTGCTTGTCTTCCACGGATAGACGGCGTGTCCCGCAGAACCATTCTAGTTGATACTGGTCAATAAAGGATTGGATCAACGCAAGCTCGGCGCCTTCTGTTTCCTCTAAGGGATATGCCAGCAGCTCCTCCAAGTCACGGACAGAGCCGAAAACTAGATCACAATAAGGTAGAATCGTTTCATACCGTTGTTTTAGTACCTCCCGATTTAATTCTTCATTCAAGCTTGGGCGGAAGTTAAAATCAAAGCAGACGCGAATCTGCTTTACATGGGCCTGTTTCGCCAAAGCCAATGCAGTTTGCCAGGTTTTCTCAGTCAAACTAAGAGAGATCCCGCAAATATGAATGAGATCGACTGTTTCTAGAAATCCATCGATGGCATATTCTTCTGGACCTGAAACACCAAAGGAACTATGATGGCGATTTTGATAAGTCACGTAAGTCGGACGAGCGCCGTAGCCGATCTCGGCGAAATAACTGCCGATATGGCTGTATTTTTTGCCAACAAATGCTGTTTGAATCCCATAGGAACGCAAGCTGGCTTTCGCCGTATCCCCTAAACGGTTGGCTGGCACTTGTGTCAGCATCGACGTCGTTAAGCCGAAATGCGCCAAATTGCCTAACAGATTGACCCCTGTTCCTGTAAAATCCATCCGCAAAGAGTGGGTCTGTTCCAGTGTTCGATATTCTGGTGGCGTCAATCGCATCATTACCTCACCGTAAGCACCGATCCGCATCATTGATCCCTCCCTATTTGGCTGCTGCCAACACCTTTTTCGTCATTTCTGCTAATGTCTGTACATCTTCAGGGCGTGTGTCCCCTGTTTCGCCATCGATGATCGAGCTGTAAATATGTGGAATGATTTTTTTTACTCCTGCATCAACAGCGATCTGCAAGATTTCTTCAAAGTTTTCTAAATCGATGCCGCCGGTCGGTTCCAAATAAAAATCATTCGCAGCACAAGCCTCTGCTACTGCTTGATACTCTGCTTTATGAGCCAACCCTTTCATTGGAAAATACTTGATAGAACTAGCCCCCATGTCTTTTAATAAAGCGATCGCTGTTTCGACGGGGACTTCTGCAGCTGGAGTTTGTGAACTCAATGGTCCAGTAGCAATATTGACATAGCCGACTTTTCCGGTTGGTGAAACAAGGGCATTGACGATCGTTTCAGATTGTCCTAACAAAGCTCGTGAGGTCCCTGCCCCCGTGAATACTTGGTTGACATGCTGTGGCTGTAGAACAGCGGAAATTCGGGAGACCATTTCACTTTGGTTGGGGTCGCCAGCACCAAGCCCTACAGAAAGGGCATTATTTGTTGCCGCTTGATAGTTCTTCATGTCAGCGATAGCTGCCTCATCGCTAGCATAATTTTTTGATAAAACACCTAGGACGATGTTGCCCTCTGCTGCTTCATAACAAGCTTTCGCATTTTCAATAGAGTTTGCTAACACATTCAGACAGATACGGTCAGCGAAATAATTGGGTGAAGTTTTCATTTTTGGGTTGCTCCTAACATAATTTCTTGTAAGCGATCGGTGATCACTGCCATTTCTTGTTCATTGACTGCTCGGATATCAAATTCAATAATGCCGTTATTGGCTTGGTATTCACGGGTATAAATCGCTGGTTCTCCCGCTTTTAGCGCGTCGATCACTGCTTTGGCACTTGGTTCTTTCACTTTGACACTCGCTCGATAAATGTCTCTGCCAGCGCTATCTTGAACGATTTTTGCTTCGAAACCAGTGATTTCATTGATTGCCGCAATAAATGGTTGTAGGCGCTCTTGCATCGAAGCGCCAGATTCTGTTCCCTCCGCTAGATAATCCGTCACGGCTTGGGTAAATCCGAGAATATTGTCTTTACCGATTTTCATTGCTCGACCAATACCTTTGGATTGCAGGCGCACCCAAGAGACATAGGGCTGCTTGCCGATCACTAAGCCAGCACTTGGTCCTGACAGTGCTTTCGCACCTGAATAGATCACTAAATCAGCACCTGCTTGGGCATAGGCAAACAAATCTTCCTCAGCAGCCGCATCAACGATCAATGGAAGATCGTGTGCCTTGGCAACTTGGGCAGTTTCTGCTACCGTCAGCATACTTTTTTGAACGGTGTGATGACTCTTTATGTAGAGGATTGCCGCTGTTTCGGGCGTGATCATCTGTTCAATGTGCTCGGGTGTGCACATATTGGCATAGCCTGCTTCCACGACTTTTCCGCCCCCTTGCGCCACCATCACTTCCACCGGTGTGCCATAATCTACGTTGTGGCCTTTGGGCAAAATGATCTCCCGCTTGCTGATTTTCTCACTATATGGGTGGTACAAATGATAGCTGTCTCCTTGACCGATGAGTGCCGCCACTGATTGGGCGATTCCCGCCGAAGCGGAAGAAACGATTTGCGCATCTTCCGTTTTCAACAATTTTGCTAAATAGGCACCGGTTTTTTCTGCTAGATCTGCCATTTCAAAGAAATGCTCCCCGCCATAGCGCTGGGCTGCAAGCACGCCTTCGCTGACTTTCGAGACACCTAGAATCGTCATTTTGCCAGAAGCATTGATGACTTCTTTCAAGCCTAGTTCTTCAATATTCAGTGTCAAAAAGTTCCCCTCCTATCACCGCTTTTTGCGGCACGATCTGTTGTGTCGTGATTCGGCGATTGCCGTTAGAATCCGTCAATTCCTTTTCGCCCTCTTCAAAGCGGAAAATCGTAAAATCAGCATCATATCCCAATGCGATCTCGCCTTTGTTCTGTAAATGAAATTGCTTCGCAGGGGCACTGGTCACCTTCTCGATGATCTCACGCCAATCATACCCTACGACCGCTAATTTTTCCATAGTCGTCGCTAAATCAAAAACAGGTCCATTGGTACGATTGCGGATGTAGATATCCGTACTAATGGAAGAAGCCTTTAGCTGATTGGCAAAGGCCGTCTCCGCCACATCAAAATTGAAACTGTCTGTCCCATGACCAATATCGAAGACCAAGCCTTTTTTATAGGCAGCAAAGACGAAAGGCTTGATGGTTTGGTTCGTCTGATCCAAAATCCCATTGGCTTTGCCGTTAAAGCAATGGGTCACCACATCACCTGCTTCCAATTCAGCGAGAATCTCTGCTAAATTCGGTGGTGCTGAACCAATATGGACCATCAGAGGCAACGGTTGATTTTCAGCTTGGATCGCTTTGGCTAATTTCAACGGCGTGATGCCATTTTCGCCGATCACCGTTTTACTCATTCGGGCTTTGATCCCGACGATAAAGTCAGGAAACTTCTGCAACGCTTCTTTGACCAATTCTTTTTTGACTTTTGACAGATCCGCAAGTTCATCCTGCTCTACGATCCCCCATTTGGAAATATTGACTAAAGCAAAGACATTGGTTTTGGCTTCTTTGGCTAAATCATAAAACCGATGGATATTTTCGGCGCCAGTCGTCCCCGCATCGATAACGGTCGTGACGCCTTGTTTGACACCGATCTCGTCTGGATAATCATAATAGAGCGTCATTTCCTCGAAACAATGGACATGGTCATCGATCCAACCAGCTGACAAGAACTCCCCTTCTGCTAAGGTCAGCTCTTGTTTCGCCTGCTCCTTCAACGTGGGTGCCAAAGCAGTGATTTTGCCGTCTTGAACCCCAATATCAAATACTTCTTCATCGATCGTGCGGGCTTGACGAATAATCAAATCAAACATTTCGTTACACCTTCCTCTCTGTGAAAGTGAATTTCGACCAAGGATGGATAAAGGGCAGCAGAACTAACTCTTGTTCGACGATCGAACCGATTTTATTTTTTCGTGGGTCTGAGTGAGGCTCTAGCACTACTTGCAGCTCGTTTTTGTACTTGCCAAAACGATCATTGCCGATCACAACATCCCCTCGTTGAAAGACTCCTTCGTGGTCATGAGCAGGATTGTCATGGTTCTTATACTTTTTACGAACTTCTGTGGAACGGATCATCCGATCGGTGATGTCGCCTCGACGGTAATGCTGCTCGTCCAGGGCGATTTGGCGTTCAACTTCATTGATTTCAGGCACAAATTCAATAGCAAATGCGGTCTGGTAGCGATCAATCGCTCCTAGTGCCGCCAATTCTGCTTCCGAAGCATAAGCATTGCCGATAATGACATCATCAATCAAGCCTGTGGCAAACAAATGCTTTGCGGCAGTTTCTACAGGCATTCTTCGGTGCATTTCTAAGGTCGGTAAGCCATCATTGATATCCCAAGGTCCGATCGTTCCCGTTTGAGAAGAGATAAATGCGGCGGTTCGAATGCCTTTTTCCTTGAAACGACGACTGCATTTTTCAAAGAAATCATAGGGTAAGGCAGTCCCTTCTTGCGGATAGAAATTGTGGCAGCCGTATAAGTAAGGAATGTTGGCTTGATAGGTCAAAATATTGTCTAAATACGCCACATCATTGCTTATATTCAATTCAACAGCTAAACCAAAGGGATTATAGGTCAACATCGCTTCTTTGTTGCCGTCAAAACCTAAATCTAAACGAATTCCATCGGCACCTAGTTCATGGAAAAAGGTCAAATCATCATAGGAGATGCCTAGTTCAGAAAAGATGGCTGGTGCCACGTCTAAAATCGATTCATAGCCTAATCCTTTGGCAAAATCAATCAACGCTTTAAATTTTTTCTGCACGTTTTCTTTGCCGTCACTCACTTCCAACATACTCATAAAAATGCGGCTAAAGCCATAATCATGGGCTAATTGCAGATAGGCTTTATCTGTTTCAAAATCACTGTGATCGGGATACACCGATACTCCTAGTTTTCTTTTCAACTTATCTCATCCTCATTTCTTCATAAAAAGCAGTAAAACGTGTCAGTAAAAGCGAACTGCAAACAATCGTCGCCGTCATCGTCAAAAATGGTCCCCACGGAAACTGACGGCTCAGTAGGATCGCTGCAGCAACGCCAAGAATCCCGAACAAAAGCATCCGCCAAAACGGCACTTCTTGAATTTTTTTCCCTTGTGCTGATTTTGTTAACCAAATTTGACAACCAAAAAATAAACAAATGGCATAAATCCCCATGTTTGCACCTCACTCTTTTTTGTTTTGCTTAAGCGGCTGTTTCTTCTTCTTGCTCTCGAGCAATCTGCTGTTTCTCAAAGACTTTAAAGAATGGGTAATAGATTGCGAGTGTGATAAAGAAGTTGACGATCACTAAAATCGCTGCTGCGATACTCCAGTCCGTACTCATCCAGGCGGCGATTGGTGCTGGAATGGCAAACCCAAGTCTGGCAGCCATCATCGGTACAACACCGGTAATGGTAGCGAAGTAAGAAATCGTTGTCGTAATCAACGGTGCCACCAAGAAAGGAATACCTAAGATTGGGTTCATTACGATCGGTGCACCGAAAATCACTGGTTCATTGATATTGAATAGGCCTGGCAAGATGGACAAACGGCCCAATTGTTTCAAGTATTTTGATTTGGAGAAGAAGAACAAAACGACCAACGCTAAGGTCGTACCGGCTCCACCGATCCATACGAACCATTGTAAAAATTGTTCTGTAAAAATATTAGGCAATTCATGCGCATTGCCAGATGCTTGGAAGGCTTCCATATTTTCAGCAATGGAAATATCCCAAAATGGACGAATGACAGGACCCATGATGGCTGGTCCATGAATCCCCAGTACCCAGAAGAAACAGATCAAGAAGACAGTCAATAAACCACCAAACAAGCTGTTACCCGCTAGCACGTCTTTTAACGGCATCAACAAATTACTTAAAAAGCCATTGATATCAAAACCAAGCATATGACGGATCACCCAGAATAAAATCAGGATCGCTCCACCGGGAATCAACGCCATGAATGAATTCGTCACTTCTGGTGGCACGCCATCTGGCATTTTGATGGTAATGTTTTTTACGATAAAGAAACGATAGATTTCAACGGACAAGATTGCCGTGACGATCGCACCAAACAAAGAGCCGGAACCTAGGTTGGCCACATTGATATAACGCCCGGCATCAATGATACCTTCCACAGAATCAAAGACTCGCAACGGTGGTGCAGCGGTTACAAGAAAGGACATCGTTGCTAAGATACCCGCAGTCAATGAATCCAGCTTGTAGCTTTTGGCTAGCGATGAAGCAATCCCATACGTTGCATATAATGCCAATAATCCTACTGTATAACGAAATGGAATATCCAAAACTTCCCGATACGGTTCGATCACCGCAGCGACCGATTCAATGGGGAAATTCAGCAAAATCGTAAAGAACGACCCAACGATCGTTAATGGTAAAGTAGCGATGATCCCCTTTCGAATCGCTACCATGTGCCGTTGCATCCCCACTTTATTTGCAATCGGCATCAATTTCTGTTCAATAAATTCTACAAACCCTTTCATAATTGCCTCCTTAGTTTATAACATTATAATGTTTATACAAGGATAATAGCACAGAGGATCAAGGTTCGTAAATAGTTTTTTAAACAGTAGATAGAATAATCTTTTCGCAATAACATTTCTTACAGTAACCATCAAGCGTCCTATCGTTGTCCTTTCGGTCGATACTGATACATAAATCGATTTTGGATGACGGTACAATTGATGATAAGTAACAAAATGAAAACTGGCGCCAAAGGAGTGCGGATCAACAGGAAAAACAAACTGAGTAAAAAAAGTAAGGAAACAAGTAATAGTTTCCAAAAAGACAGCGTGATTCTAGCATTATTTTTTTCTAAAAGAAGATGGGTCAGAAAAATCAAGAGCAAACAACTCACTACTAGAACCATTCTACTCACCTTCTTTAACTGTTTCTAGCTCTTGCGCCACTTGAAGTTTCTCAAATGCTTTGAAGAATGGATAATAAATCGCTAACGAAACGAAGAAACAGACGAAGACCATCAAACAAGCAACCCAATTCCAATTTGAGGTAATCAATGCGCCAAGAGGTGCGGGAATCGAAAATGGTGGTTTGACCATCATCTTAGGCATCCAATCTAAAGCGGTAACGATATAGACTAAGATAGTATTAGCGATTGGCACAAGAATAAACGGAATTGCCAACAGTGGATTCATCACAATTGGCGTCCCAAAGATCATCGGTTCATTAATATTAAAAATCCCTGGTAAAATGGAAAGACGACCCAATTGTTTTAAATAGTTTGAACGAGAGAACATAAACAAAACAACCAATGCAAGCGTTGATCCAGTACCACCCATTTGCGCATACCATTGATAAAATTGTTCGGTAAAAAGATTTGGTAGATCAAAGGCAGACATCCCATTTTGGAATAATTCCGCATTTTCTAAAATTGCTTGATCCCAAAATGGACGAATGATGGGTCCTAAAACGGCATGGCCATGAATACCCAATACCCAGAAAACGCAGATAACAAATTGTGTGATGATCCCACCAATCAAATTATTTCCCGTTAAGAACCCTTTTAAAGGAGAGATGGCGATCGTCAGTAATCCATTTAAATCGAAGCCGAAAAAGTGGCGCGGAATCCAAAAGACTAAGATAACCAGCAAGGTTGGTAGGAGTGCCGCAAAGGATTCGCCTACAACAGGCGGTACGCCTTCTGGCATCTTGATTTCCAAGTTTTTTGCTTTTGTAAAATGATAAATCTCTACTGAAACTAGCGCCGCAATGATCGCACCGAATAATCCTTGTGATCCAAGTGAAGCGATGGGTAAATACCTTCCTGCAAGTACGGCATCTCCTGTCGTGCTGATGCCTTCCGCCAAATTGATTGGAACGACCATTAAAATCGTCGCTAACATGGATAAAAACCCACTTGTTATCCGATCGAGTTTGTAACTTGCACCTAAGTTGGAGCCGATCGTAAATGAGGCATAGAGAGACATTAGCCCCACCGTAAATCGAAAAGGAATGTCAAGTGCCGGTAAATAAGGAGCGACCCATTCGGTATAACCAGGAATCGGCAAATTTAAAATAATGGTGAAAAAAGAGCCAACGATCGTGAGCGGCAAAATAGAAATCAACCCATTTCGAATTGCCTGCAAGTGCCGCTGCTGTCCAATAGCATTGGCAATCGGTAATAACTTCATTGCAACCGAGTCTAAAACTTTCATTATAAAAACCTCCTAAAATTCGTTTGAAAAACCATTTCTTTGAATCACTTCTTTAAACCATAGACCAGACTTTTTCACCGTTTTTTCTCCTGTTTCTAAATCTAAGCGATAAAAGCCATAGCGATTTTTGAACGCATTTTGCCAACTCCAACAGTCCACAAATGTCCACATGTGATACCCCAGACAGTTACTACCCTCCGTCATTGCTTGGTGAAGCTCAATTAAATGCTCTTTTAAAAAAGCAATCCGATAGTTGTCTTGTACTTGCCCCCCTTCGATAAATGTTTCTTCTCCCTGAATCCCGATGCCATTTTCTGAAACAAACCAATCAATATTCCCGTATTCTAACTGGATTTTTTTGGCGATATCATACAAGCCATGAGGATAAATCTCAATCCCCCTTGAAGTATTCATCCTTCTGCCGGGCATCTCGTAATCATCGTAAAACCATTCTGGCGAGAAAACTCCCTCGGGATTAGGCAAAGATTCTTTGGCTTTCACTCGCCGTGGACGGTAATAATTGATTCCTAACAGATCAATCGTTGTTTCAGCAATCAAAGCAAGATCTTGTTCCTCCACTCGTGGCATTTGGTCGTAGCGCGTTAAAATAGCCTTTAACTCCTGGGGGTAACGACCCTTTAAAATCGCTTCATTAAGCGAGCGAGTATAGAAGAGGTCTGCCATTTCCGCTGCTTTTAAGTCGGCAGGATGCTGGCTTCTTGGGTAAACTGGAATCACATCCATAATGATACCGATTTTTCCTTGATATGTTCCTTGTCGAAAGACCTTAACTGCCTCACAGTGAGCAAGGATGATATGGTGAAGTACTTGCGCCGCTCGTTTAAAATCAACTACATAAGGATAGTGTCGGTCATGCAAATAGCCGGCTTCTGCTGGAATCATCGGCTCATTAAAGGTAAACCAGTACGCAACTTTCTCATGAAATAGATCAAAACAAATTTTTGCATACGCCCGATACGCTTCGATGACCTCACGATTTTCAAATCCGCCGATTTCTTGTAATTTCATTGGCATGTCAAAGTGATAAAGATTGATAAACGGTTTGATGCCTCTTTGATTTAACCCATCAAGCATTCTGGTATAAAAGTCAACAGCTTCTGGATTAACTTCCCCTGTACCTTCGGGAATAAGACGTGACCAAGAGATCGAAGTCCGAAAAGAATTAAAAGAAAGTGCCGCCATTCGATCCAAATCCGCTTCCATTTCCTGATAAAACTTTGATGTATGTTCTGTTGTAACTCCTTCAAAAAACCGATGGTTATAGTTTTTTGATGCATAATCCCAAATGTTTTCTCCTTTATTGTCTCCAGCAATCGTTCCTTCTGATTGTGTCGCACTTGTTGCTGCACCCCAGAAAAAGTCCTTCGAAAAATTATACGCCATGTCGCCCTCCTACAATTCCTTTTTTACTAAGCGAAGCATCCGCTTACATTATTGAACAACGAAAGTATAGCATGAAGTAAAATCAATATAATGTTATAATCCAAAATAGAGAACGTTTTCATCCCTTGTCATTTGTTCCACAAAAAAAACACTTTGCTACGGAGGTGCATCATGCTTTTTCTTGACTACAATCCTGAACTTACTGCACTAGAATACGAGGTTTACCGATTTGTATCAAAAAACTTGGCTTCAGTGTCTAAAATGAAGATGAAAGAACTTGCCAAAGAGACCCATACCAGTACTGCTAGTATTAGTCGCTTTTGCAAGAAATTTGAATGTGATACGTTTACCGAATTTAAGATCAATTTGCGCTTTTACTTAGATTCTCTCGTAAAATCCAAAATATCCGATAGTGATGAATCTCAAACAATTGATTTCTTAAAGCGAGTAAACCAGCCCTTTTTATCTGAGAGAATCAATCGAGCAACAGAGATTCTTAAGAACAAAAGCTTCGTGCTATTTATTGGATCAGGCTTATCTGAAACGATTGCGGAATATGGCGCACTCTATTTTACTGACTTGGGAAAAACGGCATTAAAAGTTGACGATCCCTCAAATTATCCTATCGACTGGTTTCCAGAAGACATATTGTGCAAAACCGGTATCATTGTTTTGTCGATTTCTGGGGAAACACAAGAAATGATTCGATACTTACAAAAGTTAAATCAAAAAGATTGTCAGATAATTGCCATCACGAATACGGAAGATTCAACCATCAGCCAGTTATCCGACTTAACGGTGCCCTATTACATTGAAAGAGAGACCATTTTTAAAGCTAGTCAAAAAAAAGAGAAAACCATTGAACTGACTTCTCAGCTACCAGCAATCTATTTAATTGAAAAAATTGCCAAAAGAATACGCCTATCAGAAGAACTTCTCTGATAGGCGTAGGTAGTTTTAATTATTCAGCGGCCTTCACAATCAGTAACTAAATCAAATAAAAGTTCCACCAAATAAATGGCTGGAATTTGTGAGGACAATGAATCAGCTTCTTGATTATCGGAATAATAATAAGCAAAATTTCGCTCAGATAGTTTAGCAATTGACGTTGTTGAACGATTTGTCAGTGAAATGGTTGAAATTCCAGCGAGGCTACATTCAGTGATCAAAGATTCAAGGAATGGATCGGCGCCTTTATTAGAAAAGACTAGCAACGTGGTTTCGCTACTTAAGGTTCGCCAAACGGATTTAATCGATGTTGCTTCTTCCTCTACGCTCACGATCTTATCTAAACGTGCAAACTTTTGTTGGGCATAGCTCAAAGCAAGTGTCGATTCCCTATCACTGGCTAAGATCAAAAGTTTTGCTTTACTTATTCGTTTGGCGATCGTTAATAATGTTTCTCGATAGAAGGATTCATCCATACGTTCAAAAAAATAGTGCAGGGCTTTTTTATCTTGTTTGAATAATCGATTAGTCTTTCCTTGTTTCTGTAACGTCTTTTTCAATTTGATTTTAAATTCTGAAAAACCTTCGCAATCAAATTTTCGACAAAACCGCAGAACAGTCGTTGAGCTAGTTTTTGTTGTATCAGCCAGTTCACGAATAGACATCGAACAGACTTCTGCTTGCTGATTTAAAACGTATTGAAATAGTTGCCATTCTTTCTTACTGAACGACTTATTCTTGGCAGTGAGTTCCATTCGTTTTCTCCTTGTTACGCCCCTTCGTCTCCAGCAATCTTCTTCTCATAAATAAAATCATCCATAACAAATCCCGAACCAATCGTAACGGTGCGTTCAGAAACGCGTTCAAAGCCACGATGTTCATAAACAGCGATCGCTTGCTGATTTTGTTTGTTGACGTTTAAATGCAACGTTTTGCCTGAGGCGATTTCCTCATACCAATCAAAGACTTGGCTGGCATAGCCTTTGCCTCTTGTGGATAGGTCGAGATACAATTTACTTAAATAAATCTGCTGCGGCGTTTCTTCATACGCTGTATACCCCACTGCTTGGTCACCTGCCATTAGTAAAAGATAGACGGCTCCTTGCTGGACTTCGTTTTGAATCGCTGCTGGTGATTGATAATGAGCCAGCATATACGCGACTTGATCCGAACCAATGATTGGTGTAAACACTTCTGGCCAGATTTCTTTGATCAAACGATCCAACGTTTGGAAGTCTTCTGGTGATTGAATGATTTTTTGTGTAATTGCCATAAGAATCCCTTCTCTCTGTTGCTGTGCGAAACAGAAACTCGCTTATAAATATCTCTATTATAAGGGAAGAACCAAAAAAAGAAAGGGCACGTTGAATAAAGGTCCCTAAAAGTTTCAAAAGATGGTAAACTAGAAGTGAAAAAAAGGTGACGAAAAGGAGGTAGCAACACGATGCAACTCTTACAACTACTTTTACTGGCAATCATTTTTGTTTCTTTCTTCATGGTGTTGATTGGATGGGTTTTATCGATGACCAATGGCTTGATCTTTTCTCGTTCTCCTCAGCAATTTAAAGCACACGCTCATGATTCTAACTATGAAAAAGAACGACAAGCAGGCAAGCGCTTGAAAGAGATTATATTTCGACGCATTATTCCTTTAGGTATAGCCTCTTTGCTCGTCTATGGATTAACCGCACTATTAAACGTCCTTTAAAAGTTTTTAAAAAGACTTGAACAAATCGAAAAATAACCGGCATCTTTTCCTGTTGATCAATGCTCCTTCGCTTTCGCTGCGGGGAACATCAATGCATAAGATGCCGGTTTTTTTTATTTGCTTACTGCTGCTTTAGAGGCTTGAACTTTTTTCAGTAAAGCGAAGAGGACTTGGCTATCATCGATAGCCGCAATATATTGTTGGCAAATTGCCAACATTTCTGTTTCATCCATTTTATCTAAAGAAATAACTAATTCATTTTCTACTACCTGCTTATTATTCATAGGGCTCCCTACTTTCTTCCTTTGTTACCTCTAGTTTGCCATGAATGAGCAGGTTCCGTAAGAACTTTTCAGTTTACAAACAGGAAACGGGTGGTTTACATCCTTGTCCTACCAAGGTTTTGCCAGAAAATTTATTCGGTAGCTGGCTCAATGTGGATGTCAGTATCAAACACCTGAAAACGATCAGCTAAGAGATCTTCAATAGCATCTGCCACGTTATGACTCTTTTCAACCGTCAAAGATTTGTCCATCGTCACGACGACATCGAGAAAAACATTGGCACCATACATTCTTCCTCGAATCGATTTAACAGATT
Source organism: Enterococcus sp. DIV1096b (assembly GCF_050498765.1). Classification (NCBI taxonomy): domain Bacteria; kingdom Bacillati; phylum Bacillota; class Bacilli; order Lactobacillales; family Enterococcaceae; genus Enterococcus; species Enterococcus sp. DIV1096b. The sequence continues at coordinate 2,188,451 of NZ_JBMHEK010000001.1, forward strand.
TCACTTCAGAAAAACCAGCGATTGCCGCTTCATACTCCACGACTAACGATTCATCAAACCCATCAGAAAGTGAAAAGGCACTCTCGCGAAAAATGTCAACGGCGGTTTTGATAATCAAAAGAGCTACCACGATCGCAGTCAAACTGTCTAACCAACCGATACCAAATGAGGCGGCAAAAATAGCGATCGCCGTTCCAATACTCGTCCACGCATCGCTGCGGTTGTCTTTAGCAGCTGCTAGCAAAGCGGAGCTTTTTACGCGAGCGGATAATCGCTTATTGTAGTAATACATACTATACATCAAAATAGCTGAAATGATACCGACGACTGCCGCAATCATATCGGGACTTTGCGTTTCACCGAGTAGAATCGTTTGAATGGAGGACCATAAAACCTGCAGACCGACCGCCAGCATAATCAAGGATGTTACGAGACTCGCCACATTTTCTGCTTTCCAATGACCATATTTATGGTCTTCATCTGCTGGCTTTTGAGCCAAACGCAAACCGATCAAAACAGCGATAGAAGCTACGATATCCGTCGCATTGTTTAATCCATCCGCCCATAATCCTTCAGAGTTTGCCAAACGACCAATAACTAGTTTGGCGATGGAAACAAAAATGTAGGCAACGATACTTAAGATAGCGCCTCTTTCTGCTTGTTTTAATTCTGCATATCTTGTTTGATTCATGTCATCCCCTCCAATTAGTCAACTTGAAAATAATAGCTGAAATTTTCATCAATTGCATCATTTATTTGAGAGATTTTATTTTTTAGGAGTGGCAAACATTCACTTCTAGTGAAACGAATTTCTGTTCTGAGGCTACCAAAAAAACAGGACTCCCAAGGGAATCCTGTTTTTTGCTTTTTTTCTTTCACAAAGAATCGCTGCTACTCGTTCACCAGCAACTGTCGATTTCTTTCACTAAATTTCTCGTTATGGGAAGAAACCATCGCTTGTGGGACACTAGCGGGCTCTAAATACTGTTTGATCTGGTTAACTGCTTGCGCAGCATCTTGAAAGGCGCCTGCCAAAAGATTCACTTTGCCTTTGAAGTAATGGATGTCACCAGCTGCAAACACACCGGGATGGCTGGTTTTTGTTGGAATCTCACAGTTCAAATAAAAATCTTCATGACGTGCGAGATCAAAGGAAACTTTATCTAACAAGGCACTGTCCCGGTCATAGCCATGTTGGATCAACAAATGATCGCATAAAAAATCGATCGTTTCTTGGTTAGCACTGTTTTTTAATCTTAGAACCATATTGAAGGTTTCGGCTTGATTCACCCCGTCAATCGTGTGATTCATCAGCACTTGAATCCCTTCTGCTTTCATCTTCTTTACTTGTGCTTCATGGGCCTTCAATTTCTCGCCCCGATAACAAAGCGAAACTTTTGCCCCATAAGACGCCGCTTCAATCGCATAATCAACTGCTGCATCCCCGCCGCCAGAGATCACAAGATGTTTGCCTTGGATCGCTTGCTGGTCAGGAAACTGATAGTGGATATAGTTGTCGACATTATTATGGATGAAACAAGGCAATTTTTGCGGAGAAACGACACCGCCGCCAATACAAACTAAAACGGTGCGTCCAACATGGGTCCTCCCTTGGTCATCCACTGCATAAAAAAGATCGTCTTCCTTGGTCAATTCGATGATTTTCGTTTTCAGATAGATCGTTGGATCAAACAACTTAGCCTGTTCAATCAAGTGTTCTTTGACTTTCTTCCCCTTGGTTGGCGGCAATGCACCCACATCCCAGACCATTTTTTCAGGATAAAAATTGATCTTCCCGCCTAATTCGGCTTGTGCTTCAAACAATACGACCGATAGATCACGTAATCCAGCATAAAAACTCGCATAGAGCCCCGTGGGCCCTCCTCCGATAATCAGAACATCTGCTATAGTGGTCATTGGCTAGCCTCCCTCTCATAAATGAAAATCATTCTCAATTAGTTAGTTCGATTATAGTCAACGAAACCGTGCTTGTAAAGAATTTTCTGAAAACAAATTAATTCACTTAGTCGATTATTTTTATTTACATTGTAAAGAAAAAAGCCTTTTCCTAAATATCTGCTAAAGAAAAAATGAGTAGAATGTTATTTTTTCTCATTTTATCTAGTGATATGTTTGTGATAGCTACTGACTTCAAGGTATACTCTTAGAAAGTAGGTGAAAAAATGGAAGTTGAAAAATGTTACGCACCCTTACCGGATGGGTCTGTCCTCTATTATGAAAAAACCGGTTCAGGATGCCCTCTTTTTTTATTGCACGGAAACGGCGGTAGCAGTGCCTATTTCTCAAAGCAGGTCGACGCATTGCGACAAAAACATCAATTGTACTTAATCGATAGCCGTGGGCATGGCAAGTCCACTAACACACAGAAAAAGATCGATTTTTTTAAAATGGCAACGGATCTTTTAGCAATCATTCAGCAAGAAAATTTGTCTAAAATCGCCCTATTAGGATTTAGTGATGGGGCTAATCTAGCAATGGTCTTTTGTCATCTTTACCCTGAGTATGTTAGTTGTATGATTTTAAACTCGGGCAATACTGAGCCACGGGGAGTTAGACTCTTTTCTCGAATGGGGAGTGTCTTGCAATATCTGATCGTTTGGCTTTGTTCCCCATTCTCAAAAGGAATGCGGGGCTTTCTCCCTATTTTGGGATTGTTGTTTCGTCCAATCGGTTTATCTACAGCCGATTTGAATCACCTCAGTGTGCCGACATTGATTTTGGTCGGCAAACGTGATTCGATCAAGCTTTCCCATTCATTTTATATTGCAAACAGTATCCCTCAGTCCAATTTTATCGTCGTCAAAGGACAAGGACATAGTTTTGCACGAAAGAATCCAGAGGTATTTAACACGAAAGTATTATCTTTTTTAGAAAAGGTCGGTGAATAACTATGAGAATCTTTACTTGGCTCCGCGACCACCGCTCACTGTTTAAAACACTCTTCTTGATTGCAGTAGCCGTGATCGTGTTGGGCGAACTGCTTTCATTAAGCAAGACGATCTCCATTGATCAATTAAAAGAGTTGTTTGCGCAACTGGCACTTTGGCGAGTGGCATTAATGGCTGTCATTGGGTTATTATGTGTCTTGCCAATGGTCTTATATGACATTGTCTTGAACCGCCTATTAGGGGACAAACCTGATCGCCGTTATTTGCTGGAAACCAGCTGGATCATCAACACTATGAACAACTTAATCGGCTTCGGCGGCTTCATCAGCATCGGATTACGCTCGGAATTTTACGGCAAAGGAAAAAAAGGCAAAGAAGTTGCCCAAGCAATTTCGAAGATTTTTATTTACCTGATGTCTGGTCTTTCGATTTTATCCCTTGCTGCACTAGCCTTCGTCTTATTTGGTCCAACGACAGATTATCTGCAACAGTATTGGATCTGGCTTTTAGGCGGTAGTCTTTATTTTCCAGTTGTCTATGCCCTTAGTTTTTCCAAAAAAAATGCTTACTTAGGTGGACTGCAACGGCGTGATCGTCTGCAGTTGATCGCCGCTTCCTTATTAGAATGGCTAGGTGTTTTTGCAGCCTTCTTTACAACTGGTCTCTTGATGGGCATCTCGGTGGATGTGTTTCAATTGTTGCCACTTTTCATCGCTGCCTCCGTGATTGGGATCGTTTCGATGATTCCCGGAGAACTTGGAACCTTTGATGTAATGATGATCATGGGAATGGGCTCACTGCAGATTCCCCGTGAAAGTGTCATTGCTTGGCTGTTGCTTTTCCGCCTGTTTTATTACATCATTCCCTTTTTGATCGGTTTGCTTTTTTTCTCAAAAAATGTCGGCGTCTCCCTCAACCAGCGCTTTTCTGGTATTCCAAAAAGCTTGTTGTTGGAAGTGTTCCACAAGATCGAAGTGTTGCTGCTTTATTTGACGGGAACGATGTTGGTGCTCTCCGCCACGATTCCAGAAGCCTTTGATCAAATCAAATGGTTAGCCCACCTCAATCCGATTCGCTTGAATTTTGTGATGCAGTACCCGAGTATTTTTCTCGGTTACCTCTTTTTAATTGCCGGTCGAGGGATATCTGCCCGTGTCAGTCGCGCGTACGTGCCGACGCTTTTGTTGATTGCAGCAACAATCGGTTATGCTATTTTTGCTGGCTTCCGTTTTTCGACCATGCTGTTTCTTCTATTATTATTAGCAATCATGATTTTTTCAAAAAGCGAGTTGTTCCGTAAACAACTCGTCTTCTCGTGGGAATGGCTGACGATCGATGGTTTGTTAATTGGTTCGTTGACGATCCTCTATGTCATTATCGGGGTCTACAATATGCCTCATATCAATCGACATCCAACGCATCACCATTCGATGGATTTTTTGCTTTTCCCTTCTGAAAAATTATGGCTGCAAGGGTTCGTTGCGATTTTATTCGTCGCCATTGCGATGCTGCTGTTTGCCCGGTACTTGATGGGACCAAAACACCAATTAGGCGTCAGTGCTGCCACTGATAAAGTGAAACATGTTTTAAATACTTACGGTGGCAACAGCGACAGCCATCTGGTGTATCTAAAAGACAAGAAAGTATACGTGTATCCAGAAATTGGCGAGCCGACGGTCTTTTTTCAATTTACGACCTTTAATAACAAATGTTTAGTCATGGGGGATCCTTCTGGGAAGCAAGCAGACTTTCCACAGGCACTGGAAACTTTCTTAACAGAAATGGATCAATGGAATTATCTGCCGGTCTTTTATGAAAGTAGTGAAGAAATGGTGATGCTGCTGCATGAATTTGGGTATGACTTTATCAAATTCGGTGAGAAAGCTTATGTGGATCTACCTAGCTTCACCCTCTCAGGAAAGAAAATGAAGGGACAGCGAGCATTGAACAATAAGATTACTAAAGAAGGCTTTACTTTTGATGTGCTCACCCCACCCTTTTCAGCCGAAACATTTGCAACGCTTAAGGAAATTTCTGACAACTGGCTAGATGGACGGAAAGAAAAAGGGTTCTCCCTTGGGTTCTTTTCAGAATCCTATCTAAGCACCGCACCAATTGCTGTCGTCCGAAATCAGCAACAGGAGATCGTCGCATTCGCTTCCTTTATGCCCACCTATCAAACAGGCCTAGCATCCATTGATTTGATGCGCCACGATCCTGAAAAAGCGCCGAATGGAACGATGGATTTCTTGTTTATTCAGCTATTCGACTATTTTAAAGAACAAGGCTACCAACAATTTGATTTAGGCATGGCACCATTAGCCAACGTTGGTACTTTCCGCAGCAGTTTCTTGCAAGAGCGGATCGCCTATCTCGTTTACACCTTTGGTTCTCGTTTCTATTCTTTTGAAGGGTTACGCGAATACAAACAGAAATATGCCGCTTCTTGGTCCCCTCGCTACATTTTATACTCTCGGGATAGTTGGATCGGGTATGTCATGATGGCCCTCTTGATCGTCGATAATCAATCGGCGGAAAAAACGAAGTAAAAAAGGTTCCCATACTCCTCTTTCTTTTCGGAGTATGGGAACCTTTTTCAATTGTTGTGCTTAACTTATTCAGCCGATTTAGATGGTGCATTTTCCCAAAGTTGTTTGACGACTGGAATATTTCCCAGTTCCGTCATATTTGATGGCAGAATGACCGTATTGGTATTGCTATTCACCACATCTCTGAAGGCTTCGATCCCTAGATATGATAGTGAGCGCTCGTCGAGCTGGCTTTCTTTGATTGCTTCATTGATGGCTAAAATCCGTTTGCGTTCAGCTTCAGTGATTTTCGCGATTCGTTCTGCTTCCGCCTCGGCATCAATCCGTACACGCTTTGCCCGCGCCTCGGCATCGATTTGAGTTTGTTCCGCTCGGGCTTCGGCGTCGATCGTCATTTGAGAAGCTTTGGCTTCTGCACTCAAGACTGAAGAAGATTTCTCACCTTGGGCTCTTGTGATCATCGATTCTTTGTCTCTAGAGGCAGTGATCAATTTGTTCATTGATTCAATGATTTCTTGCGAAACTTTGATTTCCCCAATGTTGATTCGGTCGATCGCTAACCCATAGCCTGCCGTGATATCTTTGATTGAAGTAAACAATGCTACGTTGATTTCTTCAGTCCCATTTAAAACTTCATTTAAATCCATTTTCCCGATGATTCCCCGCAAGTTCGACTGGGCATCTTGGATCATTGAAACAACGGAGTTTTCATTTTCGTAGACAAAGGCACGCACATCTGTGACATGGTATTTGATTGCTTCATCAATTTGAACGATTACATTATCTTTTGTGATTGCACTTTGGGGTTCGATCTCCAAAGGAATCTGTTTCAAGGACACTCTTTCTCTAACTGTATACAAAATCGGAACAAGAAAATGAAGCCCTGGTTCCAACGTTCGAACGTACTTCCCAAAACTTTCGACAACTTTGACTTCCCCTTGACGAACGATCACAGCAGTGCTTGCAATCAGCCAAATCAGAATCACTAATACTAAAATAACTAAAATAATTTGGATAATGATCATTGTAAAAACCCTCTTCCATTTTCAAATAATGTATTGTTTACACGGGTCAATAAGACACCGTTTTCAACCCCGATAATCTCTAACATGACATTTTCAGCAGGAATCCCTGCAATCACCCGATATTCTGTATAGGTGCCATAAAGCCGTATATAGCCTGAATAATGATCCGTCAACGATCGAAAATAGCGCCCTACCGCTCGTTTTTCCATATAATCTACGATGATTTTCACCCTCTTTGCCTTCATGCAGTAAATTTGAAGCTTCAAACTCATTTGTTAATCTATTACAAGTGTTACTAACTATGATAGCACGTTTCACCCAAGAGAACAGTAAACTTATGCTGATTCCGGTTTTTTTTAGAAAAAAAACATAGAACGAAAACCAATTCCTTGCATTTTTCAATTAAATTGCATACAATTTAATTGTACAAAATATAAAAATCAGGAGTGAAGAAATGATGAAAAAAATGTATTCGACTAAAATGATCAACACTGGTGGCCGTTCAGGAGAAGTACACAGTCCCGATCATTCATTTGAGCTAAACATCACTGCACCTGGCAAACGTGTCGAAAATGCTACCAATCCAGAACAACTTTTTGCAGCTGGTTTTAGTGCTTGCTTCAACAGTGCCCTTGAATTGGTGAAAAGCAGCAAAGGAATCGATGGTGCTTCTACGGTGAGCGCACAAGTGACCTTATACGCAGAAAGCGAATCCAGTTTTGTCTTGGGTGTTGAGATCGAAGGTCAAATCGAAGGATTGTCAACAGAAGAAACACAAGAATTGCTTGAGATCGCTCATACCGTATGTCCTTATTCAAAAGCCACAGCTGGCAACATTGAAGTGACTGTCAAAGCCGTTAGCGAGTAGACTTTCGTTGAAAAAACAGCTATGATAAGAGGCGGATATTAGAAAAAGGGGTGAAAACATGAATGTCTTAGCGTTAGAAAACCAATTGTGTTTTCCTCTATACGCCGCTTCAAAAGAAATTATCAAACAGTACAAAGACTTACTGGACCCGTTGAATTTGACCTATACCCAATATTTAGTGATGTTGGTGTTATGGGAAGATGAAGCGATCAGTGTCAAAGCATTGGGGAAGCAATTATGTCTCGACTCTGGCACACTGACACCGGTTTTAAAAAAGCTTGAAGCAAAAGGCTACCTAGCAAGAAATCGAAATCAAGACGATGAACGTTCTTTGCGGGTCACATTGACTGACTCAGGCAAAGCGCTTCATGAACAAGCGTTAGAGATCCCCTACAAAGTGACCGAATTCTTGCCTCTTGAACCGGAAGAACTGTCCGTGCTCCATCAATTGACGACAAAAATGGTACAAAGATTTCAAGAACAAGAAAAATGATCCGCTGTTTTCATAGCGGATCATTTTTTTATCATGCAAACGAGTATTCTTTAAGAAGCTTTAGTTTTCAATTCACCAATCACATTTAGCAACTGGGTTAATTGTTCAGGATCTTCGATTTTTCTGATGGCGATTTTCACTAATTCAAAAATCTGGTCATCGGTTAGGCCTGTCTGTAATATCTCCAATTCACTTACAGCTGGCTGAAAGCGACGAGCCAAGACTGATCCGCTCATTTTGATACTTGCAATCTCCAGAACTCCTTTGTTTACTAACTTGCGAATCACGGACAGTGATGTGTTACGGTTTAAGCCGAAACGTTCACTAAATTCTGTACAGCACAGAGGTTCATCCACAGCCCAAAAACAAACTAAGACTTCCCACTCTTTTTTTGAAAAACTCAAGTAATCCATAATTGCTCCTTTCCATGCCGATGAGGCTGGTTCTTATTTTCTAAATTAAAACAATCGCAGCTATTTCAGTCAGCTGGCTTTCCTCTTCCTTTTTTCGATTGTTTTTTCTTTCACTAAAAGGATTATATACCAATAATAATCTATTTTATTCATAATTTCAAAATAATTTTTATTTTAATGATAAATAACATGTTTAATTATTCTTTTTCTTGATAAAAAAAAACGACTAGATCAGCTAGTCGTTTTCTTACTCTACTTGATATTCCTACGAGAAGTGTTTATTGAACACTGAAGATCAAACTCTCATGCTCTTGTTCTTTTAAGGAATAGCCACAAAATTCTTTATTCAAATTCGGAAAATCACGTTCGATCATCTGAATAATCTCGATTTCCGTCAACAGTTTGTCTTCTGACAATTGCAGCGAGTTCAACAAAACAAAGCGAGAATCATAGCCTAAAATTTCCGGCATCAACCGCCAAAAATTTGTGCTGTCAATTTTTTGGATCGTTTGTTCCATAGCAACAATCAAGTTTTGCACGTGTTCATAGACTTTAGGATAATCAGATTTTAGTAGATCCAACAGTGCTTGGTCTAGCACTTTATCTAAATAAGCCTTTGTATCGGTATAAATTATTGAAGAAATCACTTATTTCATCAATCCTTTCATTCAAATGCCATATTCGACATTGTCAAGGATGGCTCCTTGTTCTTATATATAGCATACTATCGGTGATTTTCGTTCTCAGATTAAGGATAGAATATAGAAAAAAAAGAGAAGCGTCTTTTCTTGTCCCCTAATCTTACTCCACAATAGCAAAATTTTGCTAAACTGATAAGCAAAGCGATTCAGCACCTATCGAAAATGAGAAAATTGTCAGATTTCCTTCCTTTTTTATCTATAGCGATTCCTACCCATCGGGCTCTGTAACTGCCAATAGCCTCGCAATTACACACTTCCATGCCCCCCAATAAACGTAGGTTTTTTCTCATTTTAACAAACGTCTTACACAGCATAATTTCAGACAGAACCTTATACAACATGTATAATTAAATTATAGAAAGTCATCAAAATAAAACGAAACGAGGAGTGGATCACAGATGAAGAGTCATTGTAAATGTGGAAAAAAAATGAATGCCCATGAAAAAAGCTGTCCAGACTGCAAACACAAAAAACAGCAAACCTTAGAATCCTTGGAAAAATTCGTTAAATACGGCAGTTTTGCTTTAGCAGGCCTATCATTAGTTTTAAAAATTGCGAAAAGCCGCCAAAGTTAAAGGGACCGACATAAACTTTTAGACGAAAAAAACGCCTACTAGGCGTTTTTTTTTGCTATTCATTAATGATTGTACTCTCCAACAGCCAGTTGACTGTGCCTGTATAGGTACCTGGTAAAATCAAATCTAACTTGGGGACAAAGCGAAAGTAGCAATCATATTCCTGAAGATCCAAGGTTAAGTCCGTTGCTCCTGTTGGCTCCTGCTGGAAAATCACTTGTTCTTCAGAAGTGACAGAAGCCACCAGCTGATTGGTCACCGGATCATAGAGTACCAACTGAATTTCCTCTGCCAATAGTTGCTGCTCTTGCATAAAATCCTTTATCTGTCCACTTAACTGCCAGGTCCCTTCGCTGGTATTGCTGACAGACAAAAGAGCTTCTTGATCAAAAGAAATCGTTAAATAAGCAAAGCCATCGTCTCTGATGGATCGTGCGAGTTCATTCAAGGTCACTGCCGCTGCGTTGATTGAAGCAGGCGCACGCTCAAATACCACGATCCCTCGAAAGTCAATGCCATAATAACGTGTCGCCGATCGATTGCCTTCTGTATCGATCACATAAGACGCAAGATAATAGGTTGTGCCCGGTTCAAGATCTGAGGTGTCTAGTGCCAATGTATCCGACAATGGCTCCGACAATGTTCCCCGTTCAACCAACGCTGCTTCAGAGAAATCCGTTTCGGTGATTGTCACATCCTCCGTAAAGAACTCCGTGACATATATTTTGGCTTGGGTCGAGTTTTGGTCATCAATCGTGATCGGTATATAGGAATTGCGCTTTTGCCGCACGATCTGCAGGTCTGCTTTTGATTCTGCCAATGACGCCGAACCTGTTGTAAGCGTTGGTGGAAAGATTCCAGTCATTTGATAATAATGAATTTCTGGATCACCTGACGTCATACTGGAAACAAAAGCATTTCCATTAAAAACAGTTTGGACAGGGATGGCTATATCTAAATTCTGATTGAGCGGCGCTTCTGTGTAATTGACGGAAAAGTGAACGATGTATTCATTCCCTTTGACCATGTCGGGCAGTGTCACAACCAATTGTCCATTTTCAATGGCAAAGGGCAAGGCAGTTCCGCCTTCAGGCATGCCATTAATCATGATTTCACTGGCTTTCCCAAAATAAACCGCCTCAGGAACTAATGATAGTCCTTCTGGAAAAAGCGATGAGAGCAAGATTCCCGATTCCAAGTCAGCTAGATCACTGGTGCTTTTATAGGAGAGATAGGTCGCATAAGTAATGGTTTTGCTATTGTCGACAGTGGCTGGCTGGGAAAGTGTCGTACCAGTATCCAACAATAGTTTGACTGGGTCTTTTTCAAAAACACCGGTTCGCATCTCAAGTTCTACTAATCCTTCAACATCGACAAACGCCACTGCTTTTTCTTGAACATAGCCCCCGTTTGCACCAGTAAAACCAAAATAGACCGGTGCACTATTAGTCAGGTTCAAATTTGATTTGAAGGTGTCATCAACAGGTACCGTCACATCAACACCGAAATCTGGTACGGTGTAACGCAACGTTTGCGTTGGCTGATCAAAAACTACTGTAAAACTATGCCACACCCCATCGGAAATATCACTCACTGATACCGTATCACGATGATTTAAGACTTTGTCGATAATCAGCCAGCCATCGGTGGTATATGCGTCATTTGAGCCGGGAAAATTCCATGCGATATGATGGCCGGAAGGAACATCGCGATCCATCATACCGTCCCCAGTCAAACCGGCATTATTATAGAACGTATCGAATTCAATCGCAAAACTTTGCGGGATTGCCCCCGTATTTAAAGGAGTCGTTCCTCCTGTATTTGACCAGACGCCAATCGTCGGTCCTGCTTGTTCTGCCAGCGCATTTAAGCCACTGCTTTGCATCACAAAAGCGAGCCCATCGCTGTCCGTTGCTGTATTATCGATACAAAATGCCATTTCTAACCGAAAAGAGCGAGTAAAAGAAACCGGCTTATTGAACCAGACACCACCACTGGAGTTGGTGGTAGCTCCATCATTAATCTGAACATAATTGACGCCCGGTTCTCCTTGTGGCGACCCCGCTTGTCCCACAGGAGTGATCAGAGAATCGTCAATCGCTAACGTAGGAAAATCTGGCGCAGATACCGCAGCATGGACGATTTCTTGTTTCCCACATAGCAGCAAAATGCTAAAAAAGAACACATAGCCCCATCGGATAATGCCAAACTTTTTCATCACTGTCCTCCGCTTTCTTCATTCTGATTCTTCTTGCACTGACAGCCTAACATCTGCTTCTGCTTTTTTACGTCTCCTATATAAAATGAACAAGAGAAGTAGGACAAACAGGAAGAGAAGTAGCCCTCCTGCATAGAGCCAGTACTGTTTTTGAAGATACGCTGCACCTAACGTTGTCTGACGGTTGATAAGGTTGGCTTGCTTGCGATCAACCACCACCGAATCCTCAAACACCCATGTTCCTTTAGGCGCATTCAACTCAATCCGTAATAGATAGGTCCCCGGTTCGAGAATGTTCTGATCAAAGGCACTAAACAGCTCCAAAACCGAATTCGGAGCTATTTGAAAATTCTCTGCAGAAAACCCACCGACCTTGTTGCCGCTATCTTGCTCACGTATCACTGTTTTGACAGTGATGTTGCCAAAGGCTGTGGGCTGATCATTGCGGATCCTACTTTTGAGAGCTGTAGAACCATATCTTTCCACCGCCTCAGAATTGACCAAAGACAACTGGGGGTCAGGCATGGTTGCTACATTCTGACGCAAGCGGATCCCTTGTTGAATTTTATAGTTGGCTTGCAGATTTGTTTGCTGACTTTCAGTTGTTTCCGCCGGTTCTTCTTCAAAGTCAAACACACCAAGTATTTCTCCTGCAAATTCTTTTGCCTTCATTGAAAGGGTAAAATGGACCTGACGACTTTCTCCAGGGTCAAGCTGGATCGTCTGTCTCGGATTTTCAATCAATTGACTAAACGAGATTCCTTGGTTCTCTTCGGCGGTCTGTTCTGCTTGGTACGCGATGATCCCAGTAGAGGCCGTATAACTATTTAGTGCTGCTGCTTTAATGGTCAACGGCTCTGAACTTGTATTATGAAGGGCAACGGTCAAGTTCTGTTCGGTCTCATGATTTACCAGTAAGTCGAAATAAGTGACGTCACTGACTTGATTTTGGGGAAGTTCAGGGGTTACAGTGAACCGTGTGGTCTGTGCATGACCGGTGACTTTCGTAAAGCAACACAAACTGATAAAGAAACTAATGAGTACGAAGCACTTGATTTGTTTTTTCATTGTCGCCCTTTCCTTGCTATTCTGCTTGATAGGTGTTTGATAATGTCCAAGTGATCGTTCCACTATAAGTGCCGCTGTTCACATTTTGTTTTGGTACGGTTAATGAAGCATTGGAAAAGTTAAAGTCATTGGTTGCTAAGCCGGTCGTCCCATTAGCAGAAGCGATCAATGTAGGTTCTGTTGCTCCTACCATCAATTCGGTGCCCGATACTAGCGTTGCATCGCCCGAAGCCGTTGAACCATTTAAAGTGACTTTGGCATTTGCTAGCTCGTTATCGCTGGCATTCGTCATTTTCGATAATTGCGCAGTCAACTGCCAGCCAGCTTGATTTGGTCCACGGTAATCCGTGATCGATGTCACTTCATCCGACGTTGTTTGAATCACTTGTTCATCGGTAGCGATATCTTGGATACTGCTTGTACCGAAGTTAAAATTGGTCACCTGATCCAGTGACAAGATTCCTTGTTCGATCGTTAGTGTTGCTTGACTCGTCATTGAAGCCGTTGGATTCGCTTCTGCTGCAGCTGCCGCAGTGGGCGCCATTCCTAAACCCATTCCGACCAAACCTAACATTCGTACCTTTTTGTTCATTTTCATCTCTTCCTTCACTTTTTTTAATGAGAAACCGAGGGTCATCGAAAAAACAGCCTTAAAAAATAATAATTTAATTGGTGTTTTTTCATTCTATTCTCATCTATCATAAGTATAATCCATCATGGTTATCATACGGTTCACAGATTTAGCGTAAAAAAAACGCCAAAAAGGAGAATCCCTTATGTATCGAGAATTCATTTCTCCCGCAGAAGAAAAGAAATTAGAGATTTTCAAAGTTGTCTGCAATTCCAACGGAGTGACATTGGTCCAACTGTCAGAAGTTTTGAATATCCCGCAAAAAAGCCTGCAAAAATATATCTATTTTTTAAATGAAGATTTGCAGCTGCTCTCACCTCACCTGCTTCTATCAAAAAATCATTACAATCAGTATTTTCTTGATCGAACAGAGGATGATGAACCTTTTTATGCACAATTGATGTATCATTACTTGCTCAACTCCACACAATACAACCTGATTCATTACTTGATTGGGCGCCCGCAAATGACCTTGACTCAAGTATGTTTGGATTTGCATGTCAGCCAATCGCATATGTATCGGTTGATCAAGAAAATCAACCAACTATTGGAAAAATTTCAAATCCGAATTCGAACAGACCTGAATAATCGCATCGTTCTTGCTGGAAAAGAGCTTGATATCCGTATTTTCACCTACAGTTTCTTGACCCAAAGTGCGCCTGCTGATTTGTGGCTTTTGCCGAGTGTTTCCCATAAAAATGTCGAAGAATTTACGGCATTCTTTGCTGTTTCTCACTTTGATCCGTTGACGAAAAATAAACTCGCTGCATTTTGGCAAGCAGTGGTCAGCCGAACGATCCAGAAAAAATATTTGCCGCCGATTCCTGAAAAATACATGGGATTGATGAATTTCTATTGTTTTTTACCAGAAGAAATTCTCGAATCACTTTTTTTGAGTGCCGATTATGCCTCAGAAAAGATGCTTCAGTCAGAGTATCTTTACTTGAATTTCTTTTTGCATGTCTTTTTGCCAGGGGTTGTTCCCCAAGAAAAGAATCAAACGATCATCCAAGAGATCAAACATTCTGATACTGATCTTGTGCGCTTTTTCACTGCAATGATCAAAGATTGGCACGATACCTTTGCTCCAAGTCAGGAAGCCGCCGAATTCGAAAAATTATTAAGCAGCTGTCTACTGGTCTTCAATCTATCGATCATTATCGGCATCGATCTTCTGGAAGTGTGGCAGCTAGAACACCAACTGTTGACTGAAAATGCTCCTTCTAAAGACAGAACCTATGAAGCAATCTGCACACTTTTACTGACCCATGTTGAAAAGTATCCATTTGCTGACTTGGATAAAGAGTATTTTGAACAGACACAGTTGCCTTATCTGGCTCATCTCTTGTATTTGGAAACACAGATGAATACGCCCCCGACCGTGTCGATCTATATTCAAACGACGATTCAATACCGCACAAAGCAAATGATTGAGACGAGGATTCGTTCGATTTATTCTAAAGCTTCTGTGACTTTCGTCAAACAAATGGAAGCCGCAGATTTATTGATCACGGATAATTATGAAGAAGTGATGTTTTCCGAAAAATTAGTCTTACTGTCTAACCTGCAAGCCGAGCAAGAGTGGGCAGCCGTTTTTGCAAAGATCAATCAACTGATGATGACCAAGATGTTTGCCGAACAAGGAAAATAAGTTGCCGATTCCATTTTCATCCGCAAAAAAGCCCGAGCCTCTTTGCTCGAGCTTTTTTCTACTATTTTAGTCCTAGGAATTTTAAGCGAAGAAGCTACCGCCAGTTACACTGTAAACTTGACCAGTTACATAACTTGCTTCATCAGAGGCTAAGAAAACATAGACTGGTGCTAATTCGACTGGTTGTCCAGCACGTTTCATCAGTTCTTTTTGACCAAATTCTGGGATCGCAGATTGTGGCTGTCCACCCGAAATTTGAAGTGGTGTCCAGATTGGACCAGGAGCCACCGTATTGACCCGAATGCCTTTTTCACTTAATTGAGCAGCTAGCCCTTTACTAAAGGAAGTAATAGCACCTTTCGTGGCTGCATAGTCTAAAAGATGGGCACTAGGCTCCGCACTTTGGATCGAAGTGGTCGTGATGATGCTCCCACCAGCTGGCAGATAATCCAACGCTTCTTGGACTGTCCAATACATCGAGATGATATTCGTTGTAAAGGTATATTGAATTTGTTGTGTAGTCAACTCTTTGATGTCCTTCACCGCTTGTTGCATCCCAGCATTTAGAACCAACGTATCTAACCCGCCTAATTCTTTGGCTGCTTCATGAACCAATTGACGAGCGAAAGTTTCATCTTTCAAGTCTCCTGGGATCAAAACTGCTTTGCGTCCAGCTTTTTCAATGACTGCTTTGACTTCTTGCGCGTCTTCTTCTTCAAAAGGAAGATAGTTGATTGCAACATCGGCGCCTTCTTTGGCAAAAGCAATCGCTGCTGCTCGACCAATACCAGAATCACCACCGGTCACTAATGCTTTGCGTCCAGCTAATTTGCCTGAACCTGCGTAGCTTTCTTCCCCGCAATCAGGTACTGGCTGCATCTTTCCTTGAATTGCCGGTGCTTCTTGCACCTGTTTTTCAAATTTGCCATCATAATACTTCGTTAACGGATTGTTGATTTTTTCTGACATGCTCGTTTCCTCCTTGATTATTTCTACTTCTATTTGTCATAGTTTGTTATGACCTTACTTAAAAGTGTAAAGGAAGATGGAGGGAATGAAAAACGAAACGCTCACCAGAAAAAAAGCATCTGTAAGAAAACAGATGCCTAGTAAAACGAAAAAGCTGCGTGAATCAGTAGTGAAAACGCCCACAGGTATCTCACTATTCTTCTGGAAAATCGTAGTGAAATTTCTGGGTGCAGTGTTTGATTTTGCTACTTTTCTAGCAGTTCGAGGAGGGCCCGATGAAAGGCCTCCATCTCCTCCGCGGTCTGTAGAAAAACATCGGGATGACTGTGATGGCTGTCGATCATCCAGTGTTTCGTGTCTGTAACTTTAAGAAAATCTGCTACTACGGCGTCGGTTTGCTGCGGTTGTGCAGCTTGAGCGGTCTTCAAGAGATAGAAATCTTCAATCCCCCGCTGTAGTTGTTTATACCTTAGGGACAACAATAAATGTCCGTGATTGCCAGGATAGACGAAACAAAGATCACCGATCGGTAGTGAGCTCGTATTGTACCGAATATCGGACCGAGCATGTTCTGGCCAGCAATTGTAGGCCCAACGCAGAAAGCCGTCTGTTTTGAACTGATACGATAAGATTCCTTGCATTCGCGTCTCTAACAGGGGACTATGCAAAAAGGTATTTGGTTTGTCGGGATAATTGCAGACATAGTACTGCATCTTGCCCGGATGGCTTTGTGCTAGTGTTTCGTAATGGTTGCAAGTACAGTAATAGGAAGTCACAGGATGATCGATCACTGGCAGCAGCTCAAATAACACGTCTTCTTTATCAAAAGCAGCTTTGATCTGGATCGACGGATCAATTTCTTTTAAAACAGCTAACGAGGCTCGGAAACTGTCGATTTGATGTTTCTTCGGTTCGTCAGAAACGATCCGAACCTTCTCCCACAGATTCTTCTCTTTAAAATAAACAAATACTTGACGTAGATATTCCTGCAACTCGGCCTTTTGATGAATAAAACCGAAGGTGCCTTTTCCCTCATCGTAAAAGCGAATCACCAATTTTTCTGGATGGTCCAAGTCGACCAGTGGGAAAAACGGCGGTTCCCAGACACCGAGTAAGCCAAATACATCGATTTCTTCAGAGATACCCGCTTCAAAAAAACATTCGAGGTAACGAGTTAGGACAGAAAAATCACAATGCAACTGTCCGTCTTGAGCCTTTTTAACTTTGACCATCGAATACTCATATAAATTGGCGGGATAATCTTTGACGATGTAATTGAACCAGCCCTTCCAAGGGATCTCTCCGGCGATCACTGTGATCGCTTTTTGTCCGATCGCAGCGAGACTCTCAGCCATTTCCTTGATCAAGTCAAAGTGGGCATCGCTCCATAACGGAACGTCAAAGGTGCGAGCCAAATTGCTGGGCTGCTGCCACATATTTAAGTGGAACGTTTCTAAATATTCTTTTGGAAAAGTAAAAGTGCCCACTTCAATCGTTAGGTTCTTTTCTAACAAGCACTCCTCTTGGCTAGTCAAGTGTGCCCGATAGACCTTGATTTTCACGGGATAAACTTTCGGTTTGATTGTCTCATCGATCTGCCACTCCAAATAAAGAGGCGCAAAGCGATCGCCAGGATAGGTTTTGGCAGTTCGTTCAAGTAATTTATCGGCGTACGCCAATTCCTGCTGACCGACATAATAGTCGACGAATTGCGCTTTGACCGGCAATTCGCTAAAAATCTCAACGCGTATCATGGGAATCTCGATTTCATCGGGGATCGAAAACTCGTCGCCAATAATATAATGATTGCGGTTGCCATCGTGCAGCAGCAACTGACAAGCAGCAGTACTGTTACGAACAGCTGATAACTGTTCAATCGCTTGTGGCTCTTGGGTGATCAATTCTGTTGAAGCCTTATAGCTTTCATGGACCAGGATTGCTTTCATTTTTACTCTTCCTTTCTAGGATCAATCAGCTGCAAAACAAGCGCTTGATAAGAAACATTCTCAAAAGCTTCTGGCATGATCGTTAGTAGTTGCTGCAAGCTGATGTTTTTTACGATTTTTAAGCGGCTATTGTCTGCCCATGATGGAAAAGCCTGCAACAGCAAGCGTTTGTTTTCACCTGACTCGAGTAATGCCCGAATTGGCCACTGCCCTAAATCAGGAAACAAAGCTGGCTGGGCAACTTTATCTGCCCAGTTCAACTCTAGCCATTCGACGCATTCATCAAACCAACGGGCAAAACGTGGATCAACCATTTCTTTACGATTACCGAAGCGTTCGGTCGCCAAAGAAAGACCGTGACGTCCTTTTTGGAAAATATGACTTTCAAAGGGAACCTCGTGATCTTCTAGGGCCTGCAGATACGCCAATGAATTTTCGATAGGAACGACATTGTCTTCAAAGGTTGAAAACAAAAAGGTGGGCGGCGTATCTTTTGTGACACATTCCTCTAATGAAGGGGCATCGATCTTCATCACAGTAGCAAATGAAGACAATATCGCTGGGTAGCCTAAAATACATAAGCTCGGTTTCATTGAGGAGAGTGTTGATAACGCCGCTGCCAAATGGCCGCCGGCAGAAAAGCCGATCACAGCGATTTTTTCGGCATCGATTCCCCATTCACTTGCAAGTTCTTGGATTTTGACAATCGCTTTTTCGGCATCTGCTAAGGAATGGCTGAAACTGCGATGTGTCCCTACATGATAGCGTAAGACCCCGGCGTGAAAACCTTGGGCAGCAAAATTTAAAGCAATCGGCTCAGCTTCCCGCTCACTACAAAAGGAGTAGCCGCCACCGGGAATCACCAAGACAAACGGACGATCGCCCACCCGTTCATACTCGGCTTTTTCCTCATGCAGGTACACTGTCAAACCGGCTTGCGCTTCTGGATCAAATAGATATTCCTGAAAAAACATCGCTTACTCTCCTAACCCGTTTTTATCGATGACGTTTTGATACCAATAAAAACTATCTTTCTTGTATCGCGCCAAGTCCAACAGCTGCTCGTCCGTACGATTGACATAGATAAACCCGTAGCGTTTAGCGATGCCTTCATGAGTACTGACTAGGTCAATCGCACTCCATGGACAATAGCCGATCACATCGACGCCGTCTTCGATTGCGAGCGCCATTTGTTCGATGTGCTGTTGCAAGTAGTCGATCCGATAATCATCGTGGATTTTACCATCAGTTGTCAAAACATCCTTGGCACCGATGCCGTTTTCCGTGATCAAAAGAGGCAGACGATAACGGGAATAGATTTCGTTCAACGTAAAACGAAAGCCCTCTGGATCAATCGGCCAGCCGAATTCAGTCATGGGCAAATGGGTGTTTTCTACTGCTTGGAAAAAGCCGGGAATCCCGAAACCAGACTGTTGATCGAGTTTTGTCTCTTTTTGAAAATAGCTGCTGACGGTCATCGTATTATAATAATTCAATGCGATGTAATCACATGTTCCAGCCGCCAAAATCTTTCGATCTGCTTCAGTGACTGTCGGTGCTGCACCAATCGTCTCTAACAAATGCCATGCGTTATGGTTGTATGTGCCGAAAACAGCCGCATCTAGGAATAACCAATTTCTCAGCGCACTCATAGAAAGAGCTGCCAGCTGATCGGCTGGTTTTTCAGAAGCTGGATAGACACTGGCGATATTCGGTGCTGGGCCAATCTTGCCGCTAAAATTACCGGCATGAAACTGTTGGGTCACCAATGCTTGGGCCACTAGCATATGGTGATTTTCTTGAAATTTTTCTTTCATGGATTTTTGACTCGTCCCAATGACCGAACCAGCAAGTGCCATCACATTTTGCTCGTTGATGGTTTGCCATAGCGGGACTTGATGACCAAAGTTTTCGAACAGTACTTGGCAGTAATCAGCAAATGCTTGGATCGTCTCTCGGTTTTCCCACCCACCTTGCTTCGCGATCGCAACGGGCAGGTCAAAATGGAAAACGGTGACGATTGGTTGAATCTCGTTTTCTAGTAGCAGATCGATCAGGTTTTGATAAAACGCCAATCCTGCTGGGTTGACCTGACCATCGGGCATGACTCGACTCCATGATATGGAAAAACGATAGGCTTTTAACCCTAATTCTTTAAACAATTTCACATCTTCTTCATATCGATGATAGTGATCTGATGCTACTTTAAAATTAGTGGTCCCTTGCGGAATCTCTTTGATATCTTGCACTGAGGGACCTTTGCCGTCTTCTGCCCATGCGCCCTCTACTTGATAAGCACTAGTGGATGCTCCCCACAAAAATGCTTCCGGAAATTTACTCATCCCACGGTTCCTCCTTGGCTGCGCCGATCAAGTTGGCGTCCGCTTGAAAATAAGCGGCTTGGATCGCAACTGGCTGCAGCGTTTTCTCAATGATTGGTGCGGTTTTAAAAATAGCTTGATAGCTGCTAGCTATGGCTTCGATCAAGCATGGCTGACGACTTATCCCGCCACCGATAACGATTTTCTCCAGAGCTAAAAGACACTGAAGATCGAAACACAAGACAGCGATTTCTTTGGTATAAGCTAAAAATAAAGCCTCTGCCTCAGGATCAGCAGTTTTCGTAAGGGTATCAAAGACCAAAGGACCATCAGGCACGATAGCCATACTAGCAGCCAAACGCTCAATTAATCCGACAGCCGAAAGACCGATTCCCACAAAAGAGTCCGCGCCTCTCATTTGTCGGTCACGAATCATAAAACTGACTTCACCAGCTTGTCCATGATGCCCACGATAGAGTTTTCCATTGAGACAAAGACCAACACCAACACCTGTTCCTAAAATGATTGCCGCACCATTTTGGATCCCTTGCAGATTACCGGCTTTCATTTCCCCTAGCGCAGCGGCCTTTGCGTCGTTTTCGACCGTAACCTCTGTCACCATGTCATCGCTTAACTGGCAGATCAATTCTGGCAAATTTACCCCATCAAGGTATGGCAAGGCACCACCAAAGAAGACCGTCCCTGTTTCATTAACTGAACCAGGGACTGCGATAGCCACTTTCGTGAAAGAAACTTGACGGGCATAGCTTTGCAATAGCCCTTTGATAGCTTCTTTAAAGGGTTCCAAAGCTACAGGGGTTAAAATGGTGCGTCGTTTACTGACCTCGTCGTGTTCGACCCATCCCGTTTTGATGTGCGTCCCACCGATATCAATTCCTAAATAAACCAAATGTGCCACTTCCTTTGTTTACGCTTGAATTTCTTCCACGACTTTTTCTGTCATTTTTGTTGCTTCACTTGCTTGCTTTTTTTCAGCAGCCATTTCTAATTCGTACTCTTTTTTATCCGCAATTTTTAGAAACGGATACCACATAACAATACCGATCAGCATACAGATGATCATTAAGATCGTGTAGTTAAGTCCTCCTGAAAAAGGCATTTTGATAAAAGTCGGTGTGGTCCATGGCAATAGACTCATGGTTGGATTCAAGCTGATTGGGAGGATCGTTGTTGCCAATCCCCAGGTCACAAAGCCAGCGATCAATTGTGTAAAGACTTGCGGAATAAAGAACAACGGATTCAAAATAATCGGCATCCCGAACATGATTGGCTCTGTGATGTTAAAGATCGACGGGATAAACGACAATTTTCCTAATTGTTTCATTTTTGCCGATTTGCTGCGGATCATAAAGAAGGTCACAAAGCCCATGAAGCCAGCAGCATACATGCCCATATAAATCACTGAAGGAATCAGATAAGGCAGCGCTTGTCCTTGTTGGTAAGCAGCAATATTTGAAACGACCATGGTCATACTAATCGCCCCGAGCGGTCCTTGTAAAACTGCATTATGAATTCCGAAAAACCATAAAACAGCTAATACTTCCATAATGATGATGATCGATAGCGGGCTAGCAACTAAGGAGTTCAACGGCGCATTGATCACATCGATAAAGAATTGGAAAATCGAACCGGATGAAGTAAACCCAAATAAGACACGTAAGACAAAGACGACTGCAAAAATGATCGTGACAACAAACACTGGTGCTAAAGATTGGGTTACCATTGGGGGAACACTATCCGGTAGCTTGATCATAATGTTTTTTCTCGATAAGAAAGCATAAAAGCGAGTGACCAACAAAGCGGTCAGCATGCCGATAAACAGTCCTTGTCCGCCTAAGAAATCAAGCTTCAAAGCTCCAATCGTTTGTTCCACTGCTTGACCATCTTGCATAACAGTCGTTGCGACGGTTTGTGGCATCAACATAATGAAACTAGCTAAAGAAATAATCGCCGAATTGCGTTCGTTGCTTCCTAACTGTTTTGCGTAAGAATACGCCAAACTGTAAACGACATACAATGCAAAGACACCAGTTGCTCCATTAGTGATTGCTTCAACATGCTGGAAGATGCCAATTTTCGTCAAATAGTCCGTCCAACCGGGAATCGGAAAATTTCCCACGATCGTGATAAACGCAATCCCTAAAGTGATGGGACTCGTTCGAATAAAACCTTCCATCAAAGCGGCCAATACTTTGTTTTGTTGTAATTTTTGTGACATTGGTAATAGTTTGCTACTTAAAAATGCTTCTAATTTTTCCATTTTCTCTCACTCCTTTAGTTTAAATCGTTACACTAAGCATCGTTTCTTTTTGATCGATCCGCATTAGAAATCGATAAGTACCTTTGGTTATGTGTTTCTTCCCTTGATTGTCATAGAAAACAAGTTCTGACAACGGCAATGACAATCTGCGCTCTTTTTCTTCCTGGGGCGCGAATGAGATGAGGTCACTTGCGATTAATTGGCGACTTGGACGAACCACTGCCGCTGGACGCTGCATGAGATAAAGTTGAATGACGGTTTCTGCAGCTGTTGCTGATTGGTTTTTCACTCGATAAGCCAATTGGATCGTCTCACTAGATACTTCACTACCAAGCCATTCACCAGTAAACGTACCATAACTGAGACCTGTCCCAAATGCGAATAAGGGTTCATTGGATTCATCTCGGTATTTTGACAAAAAGCGATCAGAATGCTCACTATCTGTCAAAGGTCTGCCCGTTGGCAGCTGGGCACTGTATAGTGGGATCTGTCCTTCACTGCGAGGAAAGGTCATGGACAGTTTTGCTGTCGGAGAAGCCTGTCCACTCAGCAGATTGGCGATTCCGATCCCGCCCATCGTTCCCGGATACCAAACCAGCAACAGGCTATCAAATAATGCTTCCACTTGCGTTAAGACTAACGGTCTGCCAGTGTAAAGCACGCCGATCAAAGGCTTACCAGTCTTTTTCAACGCTTGGATCAAACGAATTTGTTTCAGTGGCAGCTGCAAATGAGCTTTTGATGCCCCTTCGCCGCTCTCCAAAAACTGCTCTCCAAAAGTCAAGACGATAACTTCGGCGGCTTCGGCGGCTTCCATGGCTTCCAAAAGCAACTGATCTTCTGGTTCGATCGGTCCATTCAGCTGTTCGATCCCGGCTTTTAAAGGACCAAATTGCTCATACGAGTCGAATAGATTGTATCCACGAGCAAAGATCAAGTTTTCGGGTGCGAAATGCTGCAGCAAACCGGTTTTTAAAGGAATCGTGTCTTGTGGCTTGCCGCTGACTGACGCCCAAAAACCTAAGGTCAACCGGCTTTCTCCATAAGGACCGATCACAGCGACGGTTTGGTCCTTTTTCAAAGGTAAGCTGCCCTCATTTTTTAAAAGCACACAGCTTTTTTCTACTAGCTTAACGGCTAGCTCTTTGGCTTTATCCGACAAAACCTCTCCAGTTTGTTGCGTTTTCAACCCTCGATAGGGTTCCTCAAACAAACCTAATTGATTTTTTAGTACGAGAATTCGCCAGACTGCTTCATCCAGCAACGCGGCTAATTCGGGTTGTTTAATCAGTTCTGGCAAATGCGTCGCATAGACCGATGTCATCATATCAAAATCAACGCCCGCTTCCAAACCTTTCTGAGCGGCCTCCCGTTCATCTTTGACAAAACCGTGGGGGACCAATTCTTTGATGGCGGCATGATCGGAGACCAGTACCCCATCAAAACCGAAACGTTCTCGCAAAATCTCTCGGTTCAGCCAGCGGCTACCCGTTGCAGGTTCACCATTCAATAGGTTGAAGGCCGTCATCACTAGCAGTGCTTGGGCTTCGATCGCCGCTTGATAGGGTTGCAAATATTCATTGAATAAGCGCTGATTGGACATATCGACCGTATTGTATTCTCTGCCCGCTTCGGGTGCACCATAACCAGCAAAATGTTTGATGCAAGCAGCAACGTGATTTTCTGCCACTCCTTGATCAAGATTGCCTTGGTAGCCGGTCACGACGCTTTTAGCAAAACGTTTTGCCGTATACACATCCTCTCCTGGCGACTCCATCACTCTGCCCCAGCGAGGATCGCGAACAAGATCCAGCATGGGTGAAAAGATCACATGAAGGCCATTTTGGTAACATTCTTTGGCGGTCATCTCAGCGGCTTGCTCGATCAAATTAAAATCGTAGGAACCTGCTTGGGCAAGGGGAATCGGAAAAATGGTCCGAAACCCGTAGATGACGTCCGACATAAACAGCATAGGAATCTTGAGTCGGCTGTGTGCTAACGTTTCCCTCTGTAACTGAATTAATTTTTGGTAATCGTTCACATTATAAATCGAACCAATCTCGTGAATTTTCAAATTTGGCGGAAGCCCTAAATCGTGCATCGGGCCAGTAGTCATCACCTCATTTTCAATGACTAAACTGCCATTCAATTGAATCGTCTGAGCGATTTTTTCTTCTGGCGTCAATTGCTGAAACAATTCTTTCAATTTTTTACTATCCATGTTTGCTCCTTCCTGTAACCGTTTTATTTATCTGAATTATAGAAAGAATCCTTCCTTAGATATACTAAAAATCTAGTGTTTATAATAAATTGTTTATTGAATGCTAAAAAATTTACGTTATACTAAAAGAAAAAACAATGTTTGGACTTTGAGGTGTCTCATGAACAAAACAACACTTACGACCGCCATGGATCTGCTTTATCGCAAATATTTGATCCCGATGATTCTCTTGGATCAAGAAGGGACTCCACTGTATCCCCCACTCACCTTAACAGCCAAGAATCCTCTGAAACACTATTTGGAAGAAACGAACGGCCCAGTTGCAAATCTCTATCATTTCGGCAAATATATGCTTGGTTGTTTTGCGTTTCAGTTAGCTGAAAAAACCTGTTATATGGTCATCGGACCCTGTGGAGTGATTGGTACACCAGATACGTCTTACCTATTTCTTGAACATGAATACCACTACAATGTGCACTATTCCAAAGAAGACAAATACTCCATTGAAGAATACATCCAGCTGCTTTATACGCTGTTTGCGGAGCAGCCGTTGGCAAAAGACCAAATCCATTGGCATTACCAAACTGAATCCCACGACCGATCCATGCAAACAGATCTTAGCTTGGAAACCAATCTTTATGAACGCCGTGTGCATGAAGCTACCTTTGATTCCTATCATTTTGAATTGCGCTATCTTGACTACATCAAACGAAACGAGCCGGAAAAAGTAGTCTGGGTATTTAACAAAATGAGAGAGACCTACAGTGTTTCCCTTTCCCCTCATGAACTGGAAGGCTTAAAACTAAAGTTTTCGGCCTTTGTCGCTGTCGTGACCCGCATGAGCATTGATGAAGGAGTACCAGTCAACCAAGCATTCGGCTTATCTGATTCATTGATCCAAGGTCTGGTTTATATTCATTCTGCCGAGGAGTGCCTCCGCTATATCAAAGAAGCCACCTACCGCTTTATGGAGCTTCTGCATAGCTATCCGCTGGCGCAAAAATCACTGTTGGTCAAGACGATTGTTAATTATGTCGACAGCCATCTCTATGAAAAAGTGACCATTGATGACCTCGCAGCCATCACTCAAAAACATAAGACCCATCTATGTAATCAGTTCAAAAAAGAAATGAACAAAACGATCCACAGCTACATTCAGGAACGAAAGATCAGCGAAGCCAAGCATCTATTGCTGTTCACAGATTTTTCCTCCGAAAAAATCAGCACCCAGTTGGCATTCGCCAATCAAAGCCATTTTATCCGCAATTTCAAAGCCGTTACCGGGCAAACACCAAAAGAATTTAAAGAGAAACATTACGCTCATGCTTTAAGTTAAAGACACAATTTCCGAAAAAATGCTCAGAAACAATGGTTATTATTTTTAATAACAAACGTTGTAAGCTATCCTTTTACTCAAATCAATTTGAATGAGGAGAGATAAAATGATCCAACTTGCTCGCTTGATCTTTTGGGTACCAGTCATCTTTTTTTCGTTAGGATTGATCATCGTAACGAAACGATTGCCGCGTTTCACATGGGTTTCCTTATCCATCACGGTTTCTTTAGTGATCTTTGTTTGTAAGATTTTAGAGTATTCCTATACGATGCCTGACATGCAGCTAACTTTCTATTTTATGGGTTTCTTGATTTCGGCTAGTCTTCTTTGTTTTATTTTCTACTTGAGGATCAGAAAACGGTGAATGACAGTGGCGGGTTTTCCACGTAAATTAGTCAGGTCCCCAGCAACTAGGGACCAATAGCTCCATCAAATACACGGGTTTCTTCCTATCTTTTTAAAGAACTCCCCTCCCCTGAAAAGGGGCTTTTTTATTGCTAGTTCTGATTCTAACCTCAAGCTTACTGTGTTACTCTAGAAAGATTCGAATCAAAATACAAGGATGTGCCACTCGTTTTTCTCCCCCCTTCCTGCACACGATCGTTATTCCATGAGCTCCTTGCCTTTTTAACGAACTAAATATATAATGAATTTGCAAAATAATAACACAAAAGAACAAATCATCTATCCTCATAAAAGGAGCTTACCCTATGAACTGGCTGACCTTTGTCGTCCAACCACTGACCCTGCTGTTTTTTCTTACAGTATTCTCTCTCGTCTATTTGATGCCCGAATCCCTTGTGCCTAAGCCCAAAATGAAAAAATGGGCGTTGACTGTTTCATTGATCTTTCTAGCATGGCAGCTGCTAACCCCCTTTCTCTTCTTTTTTTACTGAGCACAACAAAAAAGCGGCTCTCTTTTTTGAGAGCCGCTTTGGTTTATTTTTAATCCTGTAACAAACTACCGCCATTGGTAGCAATGACTTCTTTGTACCAGTAAAAACTATCTTTACGGGAACGGTCAAAGCTACCGTTTCCTTCATCATCCGCGTCTACATAGACAAAGCCGTAGCGTTTCGACATTTCTGACGTTGAAGCCGAAACTAAGTCGGTACAACCCCAAGGCGTATAGCCCATCAATTCCACACCATCTTCGATCGCTTCATACATTTGTTCGATATGCGCCTTCAAATAATCGATTCGATAGCTGTCATGGATCGAACCATCCTCTTCCACCGTATCCAAGGCACCTAAGCCGTTTTCAACGATAAACAATGGTACTTGGTAGCGGTCGTACAAGTTATTCAAAGTCACACGCAAGCCGATTGGATCGATTTGCCACCCCCAGTCAGAGGCTTCCAAGTATGGGTTTGATTCGCCTAAAGAAAAGTTGCCGGCCGTTGCTTCGCCGCCTTCTTCAGGATTGTGGCGGGCAATAGAACTCATGTAGTAAGAAAAGGACATGAAGTCGACAGGGTATTGCGCAAGAATGTCTAAATCGCCATCTTCGAAGGTCACTTCGATGCCGTTTTCTTTAAAGAAGCGCTTCGTATACGCTGGATACTTCCCACGAACTTGGACATCAGAGAAGAAGAGATTCTCGTGGTCACGCTTGATTTCTTCCATCACATCTGCTGGATTTGGTGTAGCTGGGTAGGCTTGCATCCGTGCCAACATCATCCCTACTTTGATATCAGGATTGATTTCGTGGGCAAATTTTGTTGCTAAACTAGAAGCCACAAATTGATGATGCACAGCTTGATACATGTCAGAAAGGTTTTGCGTGCCATCTTCGGATAACAAGGCACCGCCAACATAGCCAGAGATCCCCATGATATTGATTTCATTGAAGGTCAACCAATATTTGACTTTGTCTTTGTAGCGGGTCAACACAGTTTCTGCGTATTTGACGAACAAATCGATCACTTGGCGATTTTTCCAGCCGCCATAGTTTAACGCGATCCCGATAGGTGTTTCGTAGTGAGAGAGGGTCACTAAGGGTTCGATCCCGTATTTTGCACACTCATCAAACACGTTGTCATAAAATTGCAAGCCTTCTTCATTTGGCTGAACATCGTCACCATTTGGAAAAATTCTTGACCAAGCGATGGACAGACGGAACGTTTTAAAGCCCATCTCTGCGTACAAGGCGATATCTTCTTTGTAACGATGGTAGAAATCTGATCCCCAACGTTTTGGATACAAGCCTTCTTTGTCATTTAAGGCAAACAAGACTTTTTCCCGAGTCATTGGTGCAGCAAATTCTGCCATGTTTTTACGGTCTTCTGGTTTGACAGCGATCGCCGTATCGGATGTCGCTGGGCCACGTCCGCCTTCGTTCCATGCTCCTTCAAATTGGTTGGCTGCAGTGGCGCCGCCCCATAAAAAGCCTTTTGGAAATTGTTTTTCTGTCATGATTAGCCTACTTTCTTTTTCTTTATTGATCGACACAGCGGATCAGTAAGAAAGCATTCTTACTGATCCTACGACGTGCCGATAAACGCATTTATTTTACGACTTCGATCAAATTGTCGTTCGCTGTTACTTCTTTTGACTGTGTCGTTTGGATGTCACTGTAGTCGTTAGAGTTTGTGACGATGACTGGTGTCAGTAAGGAATAGCCTTCCGCACGAATCGCTTCAGTATCAAAAGAGATCAATTTTTGACCGGCTTTGACTTTGTCTCCTTGGTTGATGTAGGCAGTAAAGTGATTGCCTTCAAGTTCCACCGTATTCATGCCGATGTGGATCAATAATTCTGTCCCATCCTCAGTGACTAAGCCGATGGCATGTTTTGTTGGAAACAAGATTTTGACTTCTGCATCTGCTGGAGCAGTGATTTCACCGATCGCTGGTTCAACGGCGATCCCTTTTCCCATAGCACCTGAAGAAAAGACTTTGTCTTCCACATCTGCTAAAGCAACCACTTGACCGGTTACTGGGCTTTTGACTGTTTCATCTTTGACGCTGGCAGAAACGGTTTTCGCTTCTGGTGCTGGTGCTGCTGGTGTTGCTTGACCGTCGACTGGTGAATCAACAGTTGTATACAAAGTTGGTACTTTCAATAACATCATGATGATAAATGACGCTACGATTGCAATAACTGTACCGATGGCTAAGTGGATCACGCTATGGAAGCTGCCTGTTGCTGGATCGATATATGCAGGGTACAAGAAGATACCCATACCGCCCATTGCGTAACCAGTAACGTTAAAGATTGACAAGTAGATACCAACGAAACCTGAAACTAAACAAGAAACGATAAATGGTGTTTTCATTGGCAAAGTATAACCGTAGATCGCAGGTTCAGTCACACCGAAGATCGATGAGATCAATGCTGGCATTGCGCCTTGTTTGACTTTTGGTTCTTTCGTTTTCAACCAAATCGCTGCTAGCACACCCGTTTGTGTGAAACATGGTAGCACTGCGGCGGTCAAAATAATCGAAGAGCCGTTTTGCGCCATATCCATGATCGCCAATGGCACAAGACCCCAGTGAAGACCAAACATTACCAATACTTGCCATAATGCCCCTAAAGCAAATCCATAAATGATTGGGCTGAAATCATAAACCGCTTGGAAAGCAATACCGATCCAGCTAGATGCTGTATTTGCGACTGGACCTACCACAAAGAAGGTCAACGGCACAGTGATCAAAATCGTTACAAAAGGAACCACAAACATTTTGACTACATCAGGTGTAACTTTGCGCATAAACTGTTCAATTTTCGAAGCGACAAAAATCGCTAAAATAATCGGCAGTACGCTATTAAAGTAGCCACCTGCTGGTAAGGTCAAGGTTAGACCAAAGACTTTGCTCGCTTCAGCAACGCTTTCTGCTAAACCAGGATAGACCATCGCACCTGCAATCGCTAATGCTGTATAGGTATTCATCTTGAATTTCTTTGCAGCAGTTACGGCTAAGATCATAGGTAAGTATTGGAACAAACCATCGCCTAGGGTATTCATTACTACATAGATTCCATTGGTCGCTTCCATCCCAGTTGCTGCAAGTAGCGCCGTGATCCCTTTTAAAATACCGGCTGCCGCTAATGGACCTAAGAACGGTTGAAACAAGCTTGAGATGACATCGATAAAGCGGTCAAACAAACTGCCTTTCTTTTCGTCGCCTTCGTCGATATCAAGACTGCCGCCATCGGCTAATCCGCCGACTTTCAGCACTTCATCGTAAACATCTGGCACATGATTACCGATAACCACTTGGTATTGTCCGCCTGCTTTGACAACGGTCACGACACCGTCACGTTTTTGCAAATAATCTGTGTCTGCTTTGCTTTCGTCTTTTAAGTGGAAACGTAAGCGAGTCACACAGTGTTTTACAGAAGAGACATTTTCTTTGCCGCCAACGTGGGCCAAAATGTCTTGTGCTAATTCAGTATATTTTGCCATTTTGATTTCTCCTTTTTAATAGATCATTTAATAAAAATAAAAAGACCGGCCATTTCTACAATAAACAAGCAGGAGTATCACCCATAAAAAACGAGACGGGTCTCCTCAACGAGTATTGTAAGAAAGTGCAGGTCTTGCCAGCCGAACTGTAACGAATCCATTTCCATTCTTAGGTTAATTTTGAGTGAGCGGCTAAGTTACCGATATGCAGAATCAAATACATCAATTCCATATCGTTGACATGCCAGCCCTTTTGTTCAAATAAGTATTCTTTGATCGAATCTGCGGTTTCTTTTTCTTTCGGATAGCTGCTGAAAGCCAAGGCAATCATCGGATTAGCCAATACTGGCTCTTCTTTTTCTTGACTTTGTCGAATTAAATAATAGCGAATGTGGGTCACAAACCGTTGGAAGTAGGAAGAATTCTCATCGTACTCGATGTTCATGCTATACTTAACGATCCGTAAAATATTGTTGGTCAACTCGGTGTGCTCATAGGCACTTTGATTGGCGCTTTTTTCAATTTGCGCATTGACGAAATGCAAAGTGATAAACGCAGCTTCTTCTTGCGAAAAATCGGGATACAGCTCTTTGCGGATCAACTCGACCGCTTGGACACTGACCGCATATTCCTTGGCATAGATTTTCTTGATTTCCCAATGCATGGGATTGGTCAAAACAATTTCTTGCTTTTGACGACTGATGGCAAACAAGATATGATCCATCAGTGTGAAATAAACGTTTGGATTGAAATCGGTTCCAACACTTTCCCGAAAAAGACGCACGATTTCATAAATGACGGCCATTTGTTTCTCGTCAGCCTTCGTCATGACTTTCGACATATGTTCCACTGTCAAGTCATCTTCTGGGTAGTATTTTTTTTCGATTCGCTCAGCCGGAATCAGGTCACCCGGTTTCGTTTGAAAGCCGATCCCTTTTCCCATTAGGATCACTTCAACTTCATCTTCTTTTGAAAGTACAACATTGTTGTTGATCCTCTTGATAATCTTCACGAACGATCCTCCTTGATCAGCATAGCGCATACACAGCTTTGCATCGTTTGACGTCTATGCAGAAGGTCTTGTATTTTTTTCTTTCTCTGACTTGCCATTAAGTGACGAGGTGAATGTCTGCTCCAGGCAGTACTGCAGGATATCGTCAAACCTAGCTGGCACTTCATTGCGTTTTACTTCTCCCCTCCTTTGATGATCAATGACTGGACCTTACCTTGGAACCGGTTCTTTTTTAGCGAATAGAAATAATGGAGCAAAAAAAGAAGACCAAAGCAAAAAAGTGTACAACCCAAGAAACTTTGGGTAATCAATGCACTTTTTTCCTCTGGTCTTGCCTGCCGAACAGTAACGAATCCAGTAATGAGAACACTCTCGTGTTCCGTTGAGATAATAGTACTCATTCTGAGAAAAAATGTCAACACTTTTTTTGCAAACGTTTTTCTTTTTTGTTTTTGACTTTTTTTCACTATCGTTCTCACTGAATTTCTTTTCTAGCTTTGGTCTTTTAGTTCACTTGAAATACAAGGTTTACTGTGTAGCACAATAAGACCACAAAAAACCGTAATCTTCGTGCATTACGGTCATAGCTGGAAGTATGATGCTTGAAAGACGATCAATCACAAAGAATCAGAAAATTGGGGAAGGTCTGGTGCATGACAGACATTCAACGGGACTGACCACCTTGCGCGATTCATGCGTTTCATGACTTCCACAAACGAAAAGGTCTCTTTGAGTGGGGGAATCAACCAAATAACCTTTCGATTCTTCAAGATCTTCTCTTTCCTGCTTAGAATGTTCGCAGTTCGCCGCGAAAAAAGCAGGACGTAAACTAAATTTCATTTATCAATCTGTCACTGATCCTTCAATGACAAGTATCTAAATGAAAGCCTGTACTAGTTTTTAAATGGGTTGATTTCCCAAGGACCAAATGGTTCAAATTCCATGAAAAAACGACCTCCTTTATTATTTGCTATACCCTATTATATTTGATAACATGTTATTAAAATCACATTGTTCAGAAATGCGTCACAATTAAGGAGGTCCCCCATGAAACAGCAAGGCTCTTTAATCAAAAAACTGCGCACAGATCGCAAAATCTCGCAAGCCAAGCTTGCCGAAGGTATTTCCTCTCGCACCACCCTTTCTTCTTTCGAAAATCGCAAAACAAATCTCTCTTCACAAACCTTGTTTGACTACTTAGACAAAATGAATATCACGGTTCATGAGTTCAGTCTGTTGATCGACAGCGAAGCCACAGGTCAAAAACGTCAGCTGGTGCAAGATTTCTATACCCGATACTATGATCGAACACTGACTATCGACTACTTGACTAGCCTTGAGGAACGCTACTTTGAGACACAAAATTTTTTTTATCATTCTTTGTATGTCCAAGGCCTGCTGCTGCTCAACCGTGAATCATTTCTGATGAATCGAGGAGCTTACACCCAAGAAGTTGAACTGGTAAAGCAATACTTGTTTGATATCGAAACATGGGGGCGCTTTGAGTTGAACTTATTCTCAAATTTGTTATTTATTTTTGACCAAGAAACCATCAGTTATTACTTAGATCATGGGATCAAAAAAATCCTTCACTACGCCAATGATCCCTTTTATGCAAATTTGTTAAGTGTTGTGATCTTAAATGGCTGCGCCTTTGCCAGTGAAAGTAAGGATTCCTATCTGCTTAACAAGTTTCTGCTTTTGTCTCATCCCTTGCCTAATACACCTCTGTATTTTTATTTGAAAATCCATCAAGTCTTGTATCAAGAAATTTACTCCTATTTGCAATCTTCTCAATTAAACAAAGAAGTGTTAAGAAACAGCTTAATCGTTATCGAACAAGCCGGTTACCAGAACCATAAAAATGACCTGCAAAACTTGATTCATACCGTGACGAATATCTCCATTTAACATTCTTCCCTTTGAATCATCCTATATCCTTACAAACATGATTTATCTTTTTCGTAAACGCCTGTCTGCTTATTGAAGGACAGGCGTTTTTCAGCCAAATGCTAGCCTAACTTGTACGCAAAAAACCAGTTAGGTACGTAGACCTAACTGGTTTTCGGGCTAAAATCTTAAAACGTATCTGGTTTATCCTGACCCAGATTTGATTTTACACAACTCATCCCTCCGGTTAACTATAGAAGTAAACTGAGCTGGCTTTTCAGAAAACGACAAAAGCGTTGTTCTCTTTTGATTTCAGTGATTCAACAAATCGATTAGCGAGATTCTGAAGTCACTCCGATAGTCGCCCATGGATTATGATCTGGATCATATGCCCACGTAAAGTTTGCGACACGATCAGAGACCGGCAAAACTTGGTTACGGTACAATGTCGGAATAGCAAACGCTTCTTCAAATGCATATTCTTGCCATGCATCAAATGCTTCTTTACGTTTTTCTTCATCGAAGGAATCATTTGAATCGATGGCTGCTAACAATTCTGTATTGCGTTCAGACTCGTAACGAGTGTAGTTAAAGGCTGAATTTGGTCCCCATAAGCTAGTTGGTGATGGATCTGATCCAGTAGACCAAGCAGCTTGGAAAACATCGATATCTGGATCATCATTTTTCAACTTGTCATAGAATGCTTGGAAGTCGATCAAACGTCCTGTAGAGTATTGGACATCCAAACCGATTTCTTGCCATTGTTGGACATAGTAATCTGCCAGTGGTTGTGCCACTTCTCCACCTGACATTGAAGCAAAATTGATGGTTAATTTATTGCCATCTGGATCTTCCCGGAAGCCATCACCATCAACATCGATAAAGCCAGCATCATCTAGGAGTTGATTTGCTTTATCCATATCTAAGTGGTAGCCTTCCACATCAGTGCTGTGCAAACTACCATAAACCGGTGGGATCAATGTTGTACCATTTGAACGCAAGCCATGGTAGAAACGCTCACCAATCGCATCATTATCGATAGCATAGCCCATTGCTTGACGCAATGCTTTGTTGGCCATTTTTGCGTTTGGATCAAAATCAACACTATTTGTTTCGTCATTCCATGTTCCTAAATTAAAACCAAGATAGGTGTAAGATTGTTCTGGTCGTCCTAACATTTGGTAGCCATCCATATCTTGATACGTATCGAACGTATCTGTTGGCATTTTCAATACTAAATCATATTGTTTTGCATTTAGTGCTTCATTGATCGATGCAGATGGAACATTACGCATCACAATTTTTTCTAATGTTGGTGTTCCCCTATAATAATGTTCATTCGGAACATACTCTACGGTTTCCCCAGGTACGATATTCGTCATCTTGTAAGGACCAAAACCAATTGGGTTCGTCCGTACAGGATCACTGGATGGCATATCTGCTACTTCAATACCTTCAAAGGTATGTTTTGGTAATGCCGCGTTCCAAATTGCTCCACCGGATTGCTGCATTCCAGGATGCATTTCCTTAAATTCGATCTCAACTACTTTATCGCTAACTGCTGTGATCCCAGAAATCGTATCTGCTTCACCGCTATGGTATTCTTCCATTCCAACAATATTAGTAAAGTCATTATTGTAGCGAACGCCATCATAGTCTTGATGACCAATGACTTCATAAGAAAAAATGACATCTTCGGCTGTAACATCTACCCCGTCCGACCATTTTAGTTCATCACGTAATGTGATCGTCGCTTTATTGTTTTCGACATCCAAGTCTAAGTCTGCAGGTCCACCATCAATAATCTTAAAATCCTCATCTTGTAAGAATAGATATTCATGACTTGGTAACATAAAGTCACGGTCATAGGCATCCTGATAGAACTCCCACTGGAATAATCCTTGGAACTGGGTGTCCATTACTACAGCAACGTCTAAAACTCCACCTTCAATCACTTCATCATCATTGACTACCGCTAACGGTAATGTGCTGATATCGGATGCTGCAGCGTCTGATGACGACTCTCCTGTATCTGTCGAACCTGTTCCACCTCCGTTACTTTGTCCGCAAGCCCCTAAAACAAGCGCTGCCAATAAAGTAATCATGCCAAACTTCGTTTTCTTCATACTCTTCCTCCTTATTAAATCCCCTCATTTATGATTCACTGATAAAAAAACCAAGCAAACAGTTTTTTTATCTTAAAATGGCTTTTTTATTAGAAAATCTGAACGAGATTAACTAAATTATAACAATTTTCTCAAAACTCTTTCCGTCAATAATTTCATCAATCTATGAAATTATTGAAAATAAGACGAAAATCATTGATAAATCGCTATTGCTTTTTTTCAAATATTCTTAAGTTTTTCTTTTATGACGTTCCTTTTCTCTCATATTTTTCGAAAAACGCCTTGTGGAAACTGTCAAAAAAACCTTCTTAGACGAGAAAAGATGTGATACTATGAAAAAAAGGAGCGTTCAGTGAAACTATGTCAGACAAACGAATTTTCTTACAAACGAAATCGAAACCTTTTGCACCGATCTCACAGCTCTTAACTCAGCGGTTGCTTCTGGCTTACAGCTGTGTGTTGATTCTACTCGGCTTGTTCACCTCGCCGCCTCAGGCATTGTGGCAAGGATCGTTGGCTATTTTGAATGCCCCTAGCAATTTGATTTCTGATTATTTTGCAATCGGCAATCTCGGAAGCGCCTTTTTGAATAGCGGCTTATTGACTTTGATTAGTATCCTGCTTGCTAAAAAGCAAGGAACCATTATTAGTGGTCCGATGATCGCCGCTTTCTTTACCATATCCGGCTTTTCTTTTTTTGGAAAAAACATCTTTAACTCAATCCCCATTCCCTTGGGTGTCTATCTATACTCTTACATACAGCAACGGCCCTCAACCCAGTACTCACTTGTCGCTTTATTTGGCAGTGCTGCCTCACCCGTCATTAGTTACTTAGCATTTGGCTTAGGCTTACCTTTGCCCCTAGGAATCGCGTTAGGTTATGGAATCGGCATTTTGATTGGCTTAACACTCCCCCCACTGGCAGCACAATTTTTACAATTCCATCAAGGATTTTCTTTGTACAATATTGGCTTTGCCACCGGTATTATCACCATGTTTTTCACTAGCTTTTTACGATTATTCGACATGGAAGTCTATTCGAACAAGCAATTGACGACTGACTATCACTATTATCTGACGGCTTTCTTGCTCATCCTTTGTTTTTTCTTGTTTTTTATTGGTTATTTTTTAAATAAACGATCGATAAAAGGTTTAACGGATCTTTTTAAAACTTCTGGGAAACTGATGACCGATTATGTCACAATTTTTTCACTAGGAATCACCATGATGAACATGGCAATGATGGGGCTCTTGATGTTAGTCTTTATTTTCCTGCTGCAAGGCGAGCTTTCCGGTCCACTTTTAGGGGCTGTATTGACCGTGATTGGTTTCAGTGCCTTTGGAAACCATTGGAAAAATAGTTTGCCCGTGATGATTGGGGTGGTCTTAGCCACCAAAGTCGGTTTGACTTCTGATGTATCCACCTTCAGCTTATTACTCACAGCGATCTTTGGAACAAGTTTAGCTCCGATCAGTGGGTATTATGGTCCTGTAGCTGGTATCTTAGCAGGCATCGTCCATGCAGCACTGGTCACAAATATCACTTATTTACATGGAGGATTGAACTTATACAATAACGGTTTTTCCAGTGGATTTGTCGCGGCGGCAATGGTACCATTGTTAGATGAATACCAACAAATCAGAAGGCGGCGAAAAAAATGATTGAAAAAGAACGGGCACGACGAATCGTCGATGAAGTAGTCACCTACTTTTTGTCCCATGACTGTCAAAAGATAACGAGCGAGATGGCCTTTGAAGCAGAAGGTTTCAAAGCAGTCGTGCAGGGCCCTTTCCCTGAACAGCCCTCTGATCTAGAACATTTTATCAACATGCTCAATACACCAAGAGACAGTACCTTGGAAAACTATTACGTTGAACTGTTGGGCGGTCATCAAACGATCCATGAAGAAAAAGATTACTATTTATTGGGATTAATGATCGATGAAGCCGCCATTATGTATGATGAGGGACAACTAGTCGTTGAACTGTTTCGCAAAAAATATGACTGAAGAGTAACAAGCAAACGACGTTTCTGATTTGTGGATCACACAATTCAGAAACGTTTTTTTGTTCGTTCCTCGTGACAAAATTGAAAGTTTATTGATAGATTTTTCACACTCCTTTTCAGAAAACTAGCGTTATACTTTCATCATAATAAAAAACGAGGTGACCTATTTATGAAAAAATTTTTGATTGGACTAGCAGTTGTCGTGCTTGTGGGATTTGGTGCATTGCAAATTGCTGAATCAGTCATCATGGGGGGCGACAGCTATTATGTCCAAATCACGACAGATGGCGAAAAGACGACTTCTAAAGATGACAGTGGCAATGTCTATACTCAATACCACTATGAACTACCGGCTTATGACGAAAATGGCAAAAGCAAAACCCTGGATTTCAATGGTTTCCAAGAGCGGCCTTTGCGTAAAGAAGCCTATTTGAAACTTACTTGGAATGAGAAAAAAGGCGTGACCAGCTATGAAGAGGTCAAAGAAAAAGACATTCCCGCAAAAGCACTAACTCAATTAAAAGGAGCGTAACTTAATCATGGAAAAAATTATTCAAGCAAGTGAACTTACTAAAGTTTACGGAAAAGCTAACGAAAAACAAACCGAAGCCTTGAAAGGCATCAGCTTTGATATTGAAAAAGGTGAATTTATCGGAATCATGGGAGCTTCAGGCTCCGGTAAGTCTACCTTGTTGAACATTCTTTCAACCTTGGATCATCCAACCAAAGGTACGATCCGCATCAACAACAGCGACATCACCAAACTAAAAGGCGATGCCTTGGCAGATTTTCGCAGCCGTGAAATTGGCTTCATCTTCCAAGATTTCAATCTCCTAGAAAACTTAACAGCTTCTGAAAACATTGCGGTGCCCCTTTCTTTACAAGGGGTCAAACCAAAGATCATCCAACAACGGATCAAACGAGTCGCAGAACGTTTGTCTATCACGCATATCCTCGACAACTATCCGGCAGCAATCTCAGGTGGACAAAAACAACGGGTGGCAGCCGCTCGAGCCTTGATCACGGAACCAACGATTCTTTTTGCAGATGAACCGACAGGTGCCTTGGATTCAAAAAGTGCCAAAGACTTATTAAATATGATGGACGACTTGAATACCAATGACCAAGTATCGATTTTATTAGTCACTCATGATCCCCTTTCTGCCAGCTATTGCCAACGTATTTTATTTATCAAGGACGGGAAGATCCATCAAGAAGTGAAACGTGAGGATCAAAGCCGGGAAGAATTTTACCGCAAGATCCTTGTCATTCTAGGAAACTTGGAACAATAAGGAGGAAGAACACATGCTTTGGAAATTATCACTTACCGGAATCAAAGGCCGGTTGAAGGATTATATCGTCCTCTTTTCTGGTTTAGTCATGGCCTCAGCCATCTTCTATATGTTCGAATCAATGGCCAGCAATGAAGCCTTTTTAAAAAGCAACTCGATCATCAGTATGGTGGTCTTTATCTTTCGCTTTGGTTCTGTCTTATTGGGGATCATCACCTTTGCCTACATTTTATACGCCAATTCTTTCTTAATGGCGATGCGGCAAAAAGACTATGCCATGTTTATGATGCTAGGAGCCAAAGGACGTAAGATCGCCCAAATGATTTTCATTGAAACATTCTTGGTCGGGATCGCCGCCACTGCTGTTGGTTCATTACTAGGTATTGGATTAGCCAGTGGTGTCAATACCTTACTAGTGAACCAATTAAATTTACAGATCAGCCATTATGCGGCCTTTAATCTACAAGCATTAGTCGTGACACTTGCATTCTTCTCGATTCTCTTTTTGATCGCTGCTATCTTTAATGCACGGGCAATTGCCAAAAAATCAATTTTAGCCTTGTTACGAGAAACCAGCACACCGGCGCAAGTCAAGCAACGTCCTTTCATGCTCTTTTTGCAAACTGTCTTAGGGATTTGTTCTTTAGCAGTCGGTTATTATATGATGAGCGACTTGATGAAATTCCAATTGGTGGGGATCGGTGTTGCCCTAGTTACTATTATTTTAGGGACCTACCTCGTCTTTCGTTCCGTGATCATCACGATTTTATCTTTGCTGAAGAGGACCGATGCCATTGCTTTGAAAAGGTTAAACAATTTCACCTTGTCTCAGCTAAGCTTTCGGATTCGTGATTATACGCAGATGCTATCGATGGTAGCCATGCTCTTTGCTCTAGCATTAGGTGCTTTGACTGTTGGTCTGGGCTTCAAAAACGAGATCCCAATTATGGCAAAATCCGTTGCCCCTTATGACTTGTATTTGAATAATGCCCAAAATGCTTCTGACGAAAAAGTTGCAGCCTTAAAGCCGACTCTTGATGTCACATATAGTCTGAAGGAAACAGACGACACCCTTTATTACAATAAAGATCAATTCAACAAGAACAACTTGCTCAGCACCAGTACGAATCAGATGAGTATCGACGTTACCTACAACAAGCTGTCGGGAGACCAATTAGCCAAAGATATCACCGCGCAGGACCAATTGCGTAGCTACCTCTTGCCAGAACAACGAGGCAAAGAGATCCAAGTTGTCGATCAAACCGCTTTTGACACAATCAATGCCCCTGAATCCAGCTTGCGAATGGTGCAAGTCAAAGACTTTCAAGCAAGTTACGATGCATTACATGAATTGGCGCAAACAAACCAAGAAACCAATACTACTGAAACTGCCGATACGAATTTTTCGCAACGGGTCTTCGTCTATGACACGTATAATGGTCTCTTCTCCGGTTTTGAATTTATGGGCTTTTTCTTGGGGATCGCCTTCTTGACGATGTTAGCAAGCTGCTTGATGTTTAAAATTCTTTCTGGGGCCAACAGCGACATTCAACGCTATACGATGTTGAAAAAAATCGGAACCCGGACTAGCTTATTGAAAGGATCGATCCGCAAAGAGATTGGTGTGCTCTTCCTAGTTCCTGGTATCTTAGGGATGATCCATGTCTTGTTCGGATTACAAATGTTCACAACATTGATGATCGATCCGTACCACGATCTATGGCTGCCCTTTGGCATCTTTATTGCTCTCTATGCCATTTATTACGTGGTGACCATCTGGTTATACACCAACATCGTTTTACGACCAAACAAAAAATAACTCGTACAGACTTTCTGAATTGCTCAACGCAAAGAGACCATCAATCCGCTTGATGGTCTCTTTCATTTCGTCGCTCTTCTATCGAAAAAAAACGCCGTTAGCTTTGAGGTTTAACGCCCATATGCATCGCGGCCGCACCTCCTGCATAGCTTTTGACTTGCAACACATCAAAGCCAGCTGCCTGAAACTCCCGTTTCAATGCCTCCTTGTCAGGAAAATCCCGCGCAGACTCCTGGAGCCAGGAATATTCTTGATAGCTTTTGGCGAACAATTTGCCAAATAACGGCATGACATGGTGAAAATAAAAAGTAAACAGTTGCCGCCAGCCGATCAGTGCGGGCTGTGATGTTTCGAGACAAACGATTTTCCCGCCTGGGCGCAGCACCCGATGGATTTCCGCCAAGACTTGTTGGCGATCCGCGACATTTCTCAACCCGAACCCGATCGTCACATAATCAAAGTGCGCGTCTGGAAAACTTAATGCCATCGCATTGCCGGTCTGCCACTGGATCTGCGTTTGTTGCTTTTTCTGTGCCTTTGCTTTGGCAACCGTTAACATTTCTTCGCTAAAATCAACGCCGGTCACTTGCCCCGTCGGACCGACCGCTTCATTTAAAGCAAACGCCCAATCCCCGGTCCCGCAGCATAAATCTAATATCTCCGCACCCATTGGTACTGCCATTCGTTTCATGGTATCCTTGCGCCACCGTTTGTGCAGCTGAAAGGAGATAATACCGTTCATTCGATCATAACGGGAAGCGATCGATTCAAATACATCATGTACTTTGGTTTCTTTGGCTGTTGTTGCCATTGCGGCACGTCCTTTCTTTGTTCCCTTCGTTTTGCTGTTGCTTCACGTGCTTCTGCTTTTTAGTCTAGCACGAAAAAACCTGCGGAACAAAAACCCTGCTTTCGGCTTTTCCTCCAGTCATTTCCCCACAAAAAAACAGTCTTTCCTACATAGCTCCCCGCTTGTTGACCAAGGCAATTCGGTCAGCAACAAGCGGATCCAGCAGTGAAAGACTGTTCTTCTTCTGTTTGTTTTAAAAAAGGTTGTTCACGTTTAATCGATGAAGTCCCAGATATTGTTCCAATAAGAAACACGGTCTGCGCCATTTTCATCTTTGTAGCGCACAGAAATCAAATTACGGATGTCATGAACAGGAATGTCAAGGGTGACAGAATCCGTTACGGGTCTTTGTTGCACGTTGTATGTTCGATAAAAGGTGCCATCCATATAGACGTCAAAGGTACTAAGATTGGAATAAAAAATTTGCAGCTGATTGTTATGAACAGCAAGATTGATCAACTCACCAGTGACAGCGCGTGTGCCGGTCTGAAGCGTGAGACTGTCTTCCCCTATCAAAATGTTTTCCGTCTCTGGCTGATTCCCCGAAACTCTACCGTTGATCGTTACCGGGGTCAGAACATTACCAGCAGCTGCCTGTTCATCCACTCGAGCAGTCAAGTTCCATTCCATGCGATCCCCCGGTGCGATTGGTCGTTCTAAGTGGATCGTGATACGATCGCCAGAAAGACTAGACGAGGCTATATTGTCTTGGTACACGAGCGCATCGACATTTAAGAACGTCAATAAATTCGGCGAGATATCTAGTGTCACGACAGCATTCTCAATATCGTCTTTCCCAGAATTTCGCGCATCGTTGCTTTCTACGATCGTCCGCAAGATCAATTGATTGCCGACGGTGATAATCGGATTGCCTTCTTCATCACGATCAAAGCTTTGCGGTACTCGCAACGTAATCGATGGGTCAGAAGGTCGAATACTGGTGACTTCAAAGGAGAGCGCTGGTGGGAAACGTTCATCGCCAATGGCATCACGATACCCTAAATAGTCCTCATAATCGCTGGCGGACGGATTCGTGCTCCCCAACTGACCATTGGGTTCCGTCGTGGTCGTATCTGGTAAGGTTCCTACGAAATCGTCGTAACGATCATTTGCAAAATCTTTCGCGTAAAATTCGATATACACATCCTCTTCAGGATCAAGGCGACGTGGTAATTGATACTGCCATGGCACGGAGTTGCCTTGTTCGGCATCAAGCGTAATGACATATGGGTCACCTGAAGCATCACGGATCAATCCTTGCGCGGTACTCGCATAAATGGCGACGCGCTCTTTTGGCTGGTCGTCTTGCGGAGAATGAAAATCCATGATCCCCGAAACTGTTGTCGTCCGTTCATTAAAGACCTGATCCTCTGCCACTTGCAGACCAGTCGGTGGTCGTACATCCACGACGACCGCATCAGGCAAAGCGGCAATACTCTCTTCTGTTGCATGAATGAAAATCGAATCGTCAACACCCTCCATCGTGGGGTCTAATCCTCGGTGGGCACGCAGCACTTCAAAACGTTGACCTGTCTTGAAAAAGTCGTCCCGCGTCCATGCGATCACACCATTATGCACCTCACCAAAAACATCGACAGTTGATTTGGAGGAAAGCCATTGCGTTTCAAGCTGGTTGCCTGCTTCGTCCTTCAAAGCAACTTCCACCCAGACCTCATCATCCCAGGCATCGCGAATCGCCCCCGTGTATTCATACGGAACGACCGCTTTGGCATAAAAGGTTTTGTCGGCATTGGTCGGGGTCACTAAGTGCTGGATCATTGGCGGATAATTATTGGCAGAAAATCGCGTATAGGCATTCCCGCCCCTAAAAGTCGTACTGTTGAATTCATTTGAAAAAGGCTCTCCCGGCTGCGGACTAACGATTTGTGCAAAATTGACATTGCCTAGTTGATAGCTCAGTGGATTCCAGAAATTGTCCGGATCACCATCTAGATTCACGTCGTTGCGCTTTTCCCAAACCGCTAGTCCAACACGATTAGACATAAAGGTACTGTTACGGTTCGAATTAGAAAAAGCTTGTCCGCCATTCGGACGATTATTTCGGAAGTCATAAAACAGTGGTTCATCAATCACAAAATTGCTTCTGGCAACCGAACTGATTATTCCATTATTTGCACCTAGGGTCCGACCTTCCATTCGAAAGGTCGCGTCTTTTCCAGCTAAGAACTCGGCTTCTCCGCCTTGCATCCAAACAGCAGGTCCACGATGTGCATAGATATGGATTCGACTGTTTTCACCTTGTGCATGAAAAACCGAAGTTCCACTGCCATCAAGAGGAAATTGAATGCCTTGTCGACCAGCCGTATCTGAGCCATTACTGGCAGTAATGGTGGAATCAGCAGATGGGTCAAATTCTCGTTCTTCATCATTGTATTGATCGAATACGGCAAAGCCTGCTTCATCAATATAGATGCCATCATCTGCCGCAGTCCTGGTGCCGGCATGGTTAAAGATATTCAACTGACCGGCTGACTCCACATAGAACTCGTTGTTCCGCCCGTACATCCGCACTGCAGCCGCATTGCCATGGTATTTGACGATATTCATTTTCCCTTGGTCGGCAAGCAGAAAAGTCTGTTCCCCTACTAAGCGAAACCGCATAACTGAACCATACTCATGATGTTGACCTTCGCCAAACAAATTAAATTGCGACCCTTCCCCAGTTACCGTCACATTGCCGCCGAGTTTGGTGGTCGATCCCGCTTTAGAGATTTGATTGACAAAAGCAGTGGTTCCTTTCGGTACACCATTCGTGGGACTGGGGGCTCTAGAATACGAGTTTACGACCGCCCCACCAGAAATAATCGTACGAGAAAACTTATTTTGCGTCTCATCCCGACGTCCAATCAAGGAAATGATTGCACCGTTTGCTCCCGCTAAGTCCATTTGTGAGGAGGCATTTAAGACGGTACCTTCTCCATCCACTTCAAAAATCACCTCGTTAGTACGTCCTTCGAGATTTGCCCAAATTGCTTGCCACTGGACACTATAGAGATCTACTTTGGAACCCTTATTGACTCGAAACGAGGTTGAAATGTTGTTGTTATTTGGATGAAGTCGAAAAATTGGCCGAGTATTTGAGATCTTGACATCCGCCTCATCCGTGATCAAGACACTTTTGACATTAAAGCTGCCATTATCATTATTAGTACCTGCGGTTGGATTCTTGTGAGCCACCCAATGGAACGTTCCTCGAATCTCGAGATTTCCTTGCTGCAAATAAAGGAAATCATTGCCCGTACTTCCCTCTAGCACACCACTTTTTGCCTCGATATTTTCTATTT
Organism: Enterococcus sp. DIV1096b; assembly: GCF_050498765.1. Taxonomy (NCBI): domain Bacteria; kingdom Bacillati; phylum Bacillota; class Bacilli; order Lactobacillales; family Enterococcaceae; genus Enterococcus; species Enterococcus sp. DIV1096b. Next base: position 2,233,336 of record NZ_JBMHEK010000001.1, read on the forward strand.
TGACCGTCCAAAAAGCCGAAGCTGCCAGCGATTGTTGATAGATCAACGCGTTTAATCCTAGATTGTTCCCCTGAAAATCGATCGTCATATTTTTTAACTCAAAGACCGCTGGTTGACGATCATGGGTAGTCGTCAGTTCAAAGAAACGTCCAGTAGGATTCGTGCTATAGTTTGGTGTCCCGTTCGTGTTGAAACGCTTCGGTGTGGTTAAGGTAAAGCCATTCCCATCGATGGACACCGAACGATTCAACGCAGTTAAGCGATTGTTGGCCTCATTCGTATAATCAGCGGTAATGTCAGCGAGAAACACGATTTCAGAGATCGAGGAATCACTAAAAGCAGCCCGCAGCTCTTGATAGTCCGAAACTTCGGCACGCTCTCCTTGCATCGCCCGTTCTGAAAGTAGTTCGACTGCCGCTGACTCATTGGTTTCCTGCTGCTGAATGTCAAGAAAGGCTGCTTCTTCTACAGCCTTGTCGGCTTCCAATCGCAAGGCATGTCGTTCCTCGAGTGAAGGCGGAGCGATTTTTTGCAGCGTTCGGTTTCCCCGTTTAAGAACAAATTCGATGGCGTCTTCTTCTCCTAAAGAGACCGGTAATGCCAAGGACAACGTTTCTTCCGTAGGCGCCACTTCGATTGCCACACCATAAACACCCTCTTGTTCAGCTGGATGCAAGGTCGCTTCCTCAAGCTCAAGCATTTCAAACATTTCTAATGACACCAGCGCTTCATGATTCGCCATCAAGAAAAGCGTCTCGCCTGCGGCTTGTTCCGATTCGATCGTCACTACATATTGTCCTGTTTCTGGGTCAAAGTGACCGGACACTTCATAGGAATTGCCACCATGGATAGCAAAGACCGCATACAAGATAGAAATTACGATAAAGCCCCCTAATGCAGCGGCAGCCAGTTTGATTTTCGAGACAGTCGCCAGAACAGTAAATGATTTCATCTAGGCACCCCTTTCCTTTGATTACTCCAACAGTTCTTGTCCCGTTTCAAAGCTCGATAGATAATACAGCTTGATAACGACACTTGCCGAAAACGCATCTGCTCCTGACGTATTACTTCCTTGCCGATATTCGACTGATTCCACTTTTAAAAAGCGATTCAGGTTTTCCATCCGATCAATAAAACGCACGATTCCTTCATTCGTCTCACTCAGGAGGTCAAAGCCGATCCTTGTGACCCGAAATTGCGTAGCCAAAGGATTGTCACCGGTCTGATCCGCCAGTTGTTCTGGTGTAGGGTAAAGCATCTCTTCATTAAAGGTCGATTGCAAAATCGTGATCGGCAATTCCGTTTCAAGGGCAGCGAGATCGGTAAAATAAGACTCGATCGCCATGCCATTGGGAATGATCGGCACCTCATTGACCGTCTCTGAGGAAAGAAGGTCTGGTTCCCCTTGTAGGTAAACCAGCTGTTCCTGAATGTCGCGGATCTCTGCTTCGATCCCAGCTAATTCCTGAGCCAATTCGATCCCTTCGGCACGTTTGGGATTCAGTAAAAATAGCCAGAAAATAAGTACGGAGGTAGCGAGAACTAATGCAATCACCGCGGAGATGATGATGTGTTTTTTTGAGAAAAAGACTCTAGTCATCAACTTCCACCTCGCTTTCTTCTTCGCTGTCTTCACTGATCACTTGCGGTGCAGCGATTCGTGAAAGGTAAACAGTGATGCGCCCATCTTGCGGCGTTGAACTATGAGAGAAGGATTGATAGGTCACATAATGTACCCAATCGATTGCTTCAAAAGCTGATTTAAGGCGAATCAGACTTTCATAAACATCCCCCTGGACTGCCATGTTCACCAAAGGAAACAATGGTGTGCCGTCTTGGGCTGTTTCGGACATTCCCCCATCGCCATTTAGCAGCAAATTATACGAATTGATGGTCACATCGATTCCTGATGCCGCCTCCTCAAAGGTTTCCATAATAGGCGCTGTGAAATATTTCTCTTGCTTTTGCAAGGCAATGAATTCTTGCAGGTCTTGAGATTTTGACGCTAGCATCTCTTCTAACTGGCGCTGGAAAACGATGCGCTCTGCTTGACTAGACATGATATTGCTTTGATTATTGGTCACCAGCCTTTGATAATACCAAAAGCCTAACCCACAAACCCCAACGACTACTAACGAAAGGAGAAGCGAAACCGAAAGAATGACTTCAAACGCCCGATTACGGATAAATTTATTAGGCAATAGATTGATGTTCATGGTTACACCTCTTTCGTCGCTAATCCCGCAGCCAAGATATAGCGGTCGGGAATTTTTTTCTTGCTGGTTTCACTTACTTTTGCGGAAATCGTTTTGACCGGCAAAGAAGACACCTCATGAAATATTTCTTGGACTTCTTTCCGCAGCATTGGATGACCGCCGACTAAGTAGATTTTTTTCAATTCACAATCAGGCGAGATTTCCTGATAATAGTAAGCAATCACCGAATTCAAGGTTTCTGCTAACCCTTCCAGTGCTTGGATCTCCGCACTTTCCCTAAATTTCACTTGCACAGATTGGGCTTTTTCAATATATTTCCAGTTGGCTTGATTATAATCTTCATACTGCAGGTAAGTCGGCACCAATTCTTCAAAAAAGGTGATATTGGCGATGCCAGCATCTAACTCAACCAGCACGAAATTTTCACTCCAGTTGATCTGTCGCTGAAACATGCGACTATACGCCAGAAAACTGCAATCGACGCCCATCAACTGATGGCCGCCTTTTTTCAATGTATCGCCTAGTTGAATCAAAATCGGCTCTGATGTGACCACGACTGGCACATTGCCATTGATGGTAAACCGATTCCGCTGGATGACCACAGCTTGCGGCTCTGCTTTTTCTTCCTTCTTGCTGGCTTTTTTCTTTTGTGCTTTTGGTACTTTTTCCTTGTTACCTTTACCTAGGATCAGTAGATCAAAAATCGGGTTTTCAAAAGGCAAAGAGATGGACTCCCCCAATTCTAAATACAAGTACTCGCGAATCTCTTTTTCCGAGTTCATCTTACCGATTGGGATCTGTTTGATCAGCAGACGAGAATTTAGTGCCGTGATCACCACACTCATCGTGCGTAATCCCAAGCGTTTGGCAATCTCATTGAAGGCGGCTTCAAGACTATCAGGATTGCGCAGCTTATCATCTTTAAAAATCGTACCATTCACAACCAGCTCGCCGTATTTGAGACGGTCACCTTTTTTGGTACAGTAACGGATGCAGTTTTTTTGGATGTCGATCCCTACTAAGCGGGGAATTGTTTTTTTGCCAAACATACGAGGACCTGCTTTCTTCTTGTTGGTTTTATATGAAGGAACCAACGTTATTTCTATGTACAACGCTTGCTTAGCAAATCAAGCAAACGCCAAGGTCAGCAACCCAATTCAAAGGAACCAGCCGCTGCCAAGATAAACCATGCCGGTAGCAATGGCTATAAAGGGACCAAAAGCAATGTAGCGGCTTTTGACTTTGCCCCGTAGCATTTGGATCACGTAAAAGATCACTGCCAAGCAAGAAGCGACAAATAAAACCGTCAAGACTTGCACTGGGCCGATATACACGCCTAAGACGGCAAATAATTTGATATCGCCGCCACCCATGCCTTTTTTACTGAGCTCCGCTAAGAGATACAATGGCAAGAAGCCAGCAAAGAAGCCAACGAGCCAATACCACCAAAATTCATTTTGCGGTTGGATCAACCGTAAACCGATCCCTCCGGCGAAAAAAGGGGCTAACACTTTATTGGGGATCAGCTGATAGAAGATGTCGCTGGCAGAAATAATGGCTAATAAGGCTAATAAACACCAAGCGGCAATCACTTCAGCAGTGCCCCAAAACAGCAAGGTCGTACCCGTAAATAGCATGCCGATCAACACTTCATAAAGAAAAGCAATCAGCGGGATCTTTTTTTGACACTTACGGCACTTGCCTTTTAAAATAAGGTATGATAAAACTGGAATGAGGTCCCTTGCACCTAATGTCTGTTGGCAGTCATCACAGTGCGAGCGAGTCAGCAGGGATTCCTTTTTGGGAACCCGCCAACCAACCACTAGGAAAAAAGAACCTAGACACATTCCTATGATGAAAAGATAACCAATGATTAGGCCCATTGGGATCTGTTGCAAAATTTCGTTCATAAAAAACTCCTTTTTTCCTGGGGGTTGAGTTGCCGTACACCTTAGGTCAGGTTAGTGACTTGAGGTGTTTTTAGTTGCCGCCGCCACCGCCAGCTGGCGGATCTGGGAATAATGTTTTACGACCTAGATCACTAACTTGTGTCTGTGTTAACGTCATTCCTACGGAGCGTTTTGTTCCGGCAGTCAAAGCACCGTCTTCTAATGTAATGAGCAGAGTTCCGTCATCCTGAATTTCAAACTCAACTTCGTCTACATCAGCAAATCCTCCACCACTATAAAGATTAGCATTTATAACATCCTCCAGTGTGAATTCATTCGGATTCGGGTTAGCTCCAGAACCGCTGTTAGGTGTTACTTCCGTCGACTGATACAGTACCGCTGCAGAGTATGCTGTTTGAACATCTGAAATAGCCGCATCTTCACGTGCATTTTGGATGATATTTCCAATAGCAATTACCCCGATACCTGCAATGATTGCAATGATAACAACAACAGCAAGTAACTCAACCAGCGACAAACCTGTCTCATCTTTCATTAATTTGTTAAAACGATTTTCTGTTTTTTCTTCTACTAAAATTGCATCAAGCATATGTTATTTACTCCTCCTACTTTTCCTAAAAAATATATATCAAACAGAACGTCTAGGAATTCTGTTAATATCACAAATGATTACCCCTGTACGGCACCAAAAAGATCAAACATTGGTACCATGATCGCAGCGACGATCAATCCAACAATGACACAAATAACTAATATCACTGTCGGTTCAAGGACTGTTTTGATTCGTTTACTGGATTCGTCCACTTCTTTTTGAAAGATAATGCTTAGTCTTTTTAGCATATCTTCAAGGGATCCAGTACTTTCACCGATTTCTACCATCTGAGTGACTAATAAAGGAACGGTTAGGTTCCCACGAAAAACATCACTCATTTTGCCCCCTTCTTCTATTTGAAAGGCACAATCGTCAATGACTCGCTTGATTGATTTATTGGACACAACATCCCGACTCATATTCAATGCCGTGACCATACCAACCGAACTACCCAGTAAAGTCGACAAAGTTGTCATAAACAGTGAATAATTATTTTTTATCGCTAATTCACCGAACAACGGTATTTTTAAAATGAAACGATGAACAGCAAAATCGATTTTTTCATTTCGACGAATGAGCCAAAAGCCGATCATAATGCCTACAATAAAGACTGCTAAAACCCATCCTTTAGTTTGAAGAAAGTCGCTGATTGCCATGGTAGCCACGGTAATAGCTGGCAAATCTGTATCAAAACTTTCAAATACTTCGACAAACATCGGGACGATCATGACTAGTAAAATGATACCTACGACAAACGTCATCAAGATCAAAATGATTGGGTAGACCATCGCTGTGATAAGACCACTTCGATTCTCAGCACTTTTTTCATAATAATCCGCCATATCCTTTAAGTTTTTTTCCAAAGACCCTGACATTTCCGATACGGCAATAACACTTGTCAACAAAACTGGAAAAGCATTAGGATGGGCTTTATAGGCTTCTGAAAGTGGTCGTCCGCCATCAATCTCATCCCGAACTTCACCAAGAATTTTCTTGAAATTCGGATTTTTTTGCTGCTCTTCCAGCATTCGTGAAGCATCAACAATCGTAATCCCCGAAGCGATCAATGTCGAAAACTGGCGTAAGTATGCAACTAATAATTTTAGAGATACTTTGTTGAACAATTGAATCTCTTTATTCGCCAAGGTTTCTGGCTGTTCGATCAAGCTGCTGACTTTGATGTGCTTTTGGCGCAGTTTTTGACGGGCTTCGACGGAGGAATTGGCACGCAAGCTGCCAGAAAACGTTTCGCCTCGGACATTGGTGCCTTGATAGGCAAAGAGTGCCATCGGCTATTCGCCCCCTTCCTCCATCAAGTTATCTGCCACATCGGCATCGACCCGTTCCGCAACAACGAGTTCTTCTAAAGAGGCGCTCATGGTATGCATGCCTTCGTTTTTCCCCATCTGCAACATATTATGGATCTGGTGGGTTTTCCCTTGACGGATCAAGCTGGCGATCCCTCGGGTATTGAGCATCATTTCGGTTGCTGCTACACGTCCGTTGCCATCGATCGTTGGCAGCAAGCGCTGGGACAAGATCCCCAGTAATGCGCCAGCAAGCTGTGTACGAATCTGAGTCTGCTGATCGGCAGGAAAGACATCGACGATCCGTTCAATAGTCGCTGGGGCACTTGACGTATGCAAGGTTCCTAATACCAAGTGTCCCGTTTCCGCTGCCGTCAAGGCAATCGAGATCGTTTCAAAATCCCGCAGCTCCCCTACTAAGATGACGTCTGGATCTTGCCGCAGGGCTGCTCGTAAGCCATTGCCAAAGGACATGGTGTCGCTGCCGACTTCCCGCTGGGCAACGATGCTTTTTTTGTGGTTATGGATGTACTCGATCGGGTCTTCCAACGTCAAAATATGCGTCTTTTTGGTATCATTCAAATAGTCCAGCATCGCAGCCAGTGTCGTTGATTTCCCTGAACCGGTCGGCCCTGTAACTAAGAACAAGCCTTGGCTTTTATGGATCAGGGTCCGCAAGACGGTCGGCATACCGAGTTTGCTTAACTTCGGGATCTCGATGGGGATCTGCCGCAAGGCGATCGAAACGGTATCTTTTTGACGGAAAATATTGACCCGAAAGCGGCAGATGTCGCCTAGTTCGTAGGCCAAGTCGGTCTCGCCTTTTCCCTTGAATTCCTCCCATTGCCGTTGGTTGCAAAGGATTTCGGCAATGGCTTCGATGTCCTTAGTGTCGATGGTCGGAACCCCTTCGATCGGTAGCAAGTCGCCGTGGCGACGAAAAATCGGCGGTACGCCTTCGACTAAATGGATATCCGATGCTTTTTGTTCGACGGCGATCATCAACCAATGATCGATCCGCTCTTTAGGTGACATGGCAGCAAATTGCGCCGCTTCGTTGCGATTGACGCCCTGTGTACTGCTGGCAGTCGTCGTTTTTGTCACTGCTTGCCGTTCTGCTTTTTGAATGATCTCCCGCGTCGAGACAGATCGGTCTTGATCGCTCTGGCGACTGTGGGCACGTTTTTTTTCTCTCAGTTCACGATTTTCCCGAATGCGGGTACGGGTCGGAGCTGTTTTTTCTCTCGTCGCCCTTTTGGTTGCTCGCTCTTGTGTTGCCACTCTCGTTTGATCCATTAAACCAGCCCCTTTCTATGTGCATTTCCTTTTAAAACAATGTATGTAGTTCTTCGGTGATCCCTAGATCACCGATAAATCAATCCGCGCCTCACTCTTCTGCGGCGACCACCTTCAAGACTTCTTCGATGGTGGAAAAGCCTTGTTGCACTTTGTCTAACCCATCATCCAACAAAAAGCGCATCTTTCGTTCCTGAACATAATCCATCAGCTGGTCGTTAGTCGCTTTGTTCGTGATCATACGACGCAGCTTGGCATCGATCGTCAACAGCTCTTGGACGGCCATTCGCCCTTTGAATCCCGTATTGCCACACTTTGGACAGCCCACAGGCTGTGCCAGTTCCGTAACCGTGATGCCATAGGATTCAAATAACTGCTTGTCCTTGTCGCTGGCTGGTCCTAGTGTCTTACAAGAAGAACAAAGGGTTCGGACGAGCCGTTGAGCTAAGATGCCTTCTAACGCATTAGCGACCAGAAACGGTTCTACCCCCATGTCGACTAAGCGATTGATGGTGCTGACGGAATCATTGGTATGCAGGGTGGATAATACCAAGTGCCCGGTCATGGAAGCCCGAATCGCAATCTCCGCCGTTTCGCCATCTCGAATCTCTCCCACCATCACGACATTGGGGTCTTGTCGCAAGATCGACCGTAACCCAGCGGAAAAGGTCAAACCGACATTGCTGTTGACTGCCACTTGGTTGATACCTTGCAGCTGAAACTCTACTGGGTCTTCGACGGTGATAATATTGATCTCCGGCGTGTTCAACTCTTGCAGCGCCGCATACAAGGAAGATGATTTCCCTGATCCTGTCGGTCCTGTGACAAGAATGATTCCATGGGGTTTATGCAAAATCGCTTTAAAGGTCGCCAATACCTTCGGTTCAAAGCGAAACTCATCTAGGCGCCGAATGCCACTGGAGCGATCCAACACCCGAATCACGACTTTCTCCCCATGAATGACAGGCAAAACCGAGACCCGCAAATCAACCACGTTGCCCCCGTTACGAATCATTGCCCGACCATCTTGTGGCACACGTGTTTCGGTGATATCCAAGGAGGAAATGATTTTCAGTCGTGAAGTAACACCAGTCTGAATACTCTTAGGCAAGTTTTCATGGGTACGAAGCTCCCCATCGACCCGTAAGCGGACGACTAATCCTTTTTCTTGGGGATCGAAATGGATATCACTGGCGCCCCGATCCACCGCATCTTGCAGCAGGGTATTGACCAATTTGACAATCGGCGAATCATCTAATTTTGAGTCGCCTTCTGGGTCGATGGTTTCAACGAGAGAGTCGCTCAAGCCATCCAAACTGATCTCAGAAGGGTAATCGCGAACGATCAGTTGTTGGATATCGGCATTGTGGGCTTTTTGCGGACGAATCAATAACCCAGTGATCAAACGCATTTCATTGATCGCCGCATAATCCCCAGGGTTTGCCATCGCAACGGTCAAGCGGTTGCCTTTTTTTTCTAATGGAAAGACGCTGTGCTGTTTGGCAAACGAGCGGGGGATCAAGGACAAAACCTCTGAGCTGATCTCTAAGTCAAACAGGTTGCCTGTTTGTGTTTTCTCAGCAGTGGTTGAACTTGTGGTGTTCTCTGACTTTTTGAGAGGCCTTCTAGGTTTTCTACGTGGCGTTCTTTCACTTGATTGCGGCAACTGGCGCCCTCCTTTCAATAATCGAGTTTGTTGATATAGTCAAACATTCGTGTAACGGTTAAATATGCTTCATCATCAGACCACATGTTTCGATCCAAAAAACTTCTGAGGATCGTTACCTCCCCCGATTGCGCCTGACTTTCAAAGTCGCGGACGCGATAATTGACGCCTAATTGTTGCAGTTGATTTTCTAGTTCCACCTGGTCATCCATATAGTAAGGTACGAGAACGACCGTCCCTTCAAGACGACGGTTATGAGCCCCTGTTGCTAAAAAAGTCGGGTCAAATAATGCCAAATCTGGCAGTATTTCCATGACAAAGGTCGACTCTCTATCCACAGCTAAATGAAAGGGTTCAACGCCTGTATGACCCAAGATCAGCTGGGCACCATTTTTTAAGGTGATTTGATTCCAATACGCTGGATCTTCATAATAAGAATCAAAAACCGCGGAACTGCCGGCTTCTGCTAATGCCAATCTACGAGCAGTTTTCGGCGCATCGATAAATGAAAGCCCGTGAACCTCCATTGTGGTATTGCTGCCATCCAATGTGATTCTTGACGGGTCATGGGGCACTGTGAATTGATTTTGATTCTGAAAATACGAGAAATCATCGATCGTTCCACCACTAGGCATCATCGTATTCGTCAGCATAAAATCACCATAAACAGTAATCCGTCGTTCCGTATCTTCGGTACTATGCACGATCGAGCCTTCCGTGACTGGTCCCGCATAAAAATTGCTGCTCGTCAGAACCATCGACGGCTTCATAAACGTCAAACTACCATCTGCCGCAGGGTTCTGTTTCGTGGCTTCTCGATGATAAAAATTAAAATAATTGGTATTTAATTCGCCTAACCCAGTGCCCGCATCCGGTGAATTTACGGAAACATTTAGATGGCCTTCAGCAAAGAGAACCCCTTCTTGCTCAACTCTCGAAGCCGAACTATTGGTGTTGTTGATCCATACGTTTCCAGCAAGGATATCCGTATATGCTTGTGAGAGGACCAAGCGACTGCCAGCTCGACTGCCCAAATCGATATACATTCCTAAACCGGCTTGCAAGAAGATGTCTTTGATCACGTTCAACCCGTTACTAGGCTGTCCGCCATCATTCTGGATCGCAAGCAGACTTTTTGACGAAAATTGCCCGCTTCCCTGTCCTTCCATCTGGACCCCATGATTAAAGAAAAAGGAACCATCGAAATGCAGCCAATTAAGAATCGGCTTTGTTCGAAAATCTAAAAATCTGCCGTCTTGAAAATCTTGCAGGACATTGTTGGCAAACCCGAATTGCAAGAAGTCATCCGATTCAAAAGCGAGATAATCAAACGATGGACGTACGCGTTGAAAATCGGCGACTTCAAACAATTTTCGAACCCAAGTATCGGCGGATACAGCTTGCCCTGCTGTAGAGGGTAAGTAATAGGGATAAAAAATGTTTCGCCAAATATCCAGCTGTGTTTGTCTTTGTTCGAGGTCTTCTTCTTCAAGCTGCATTTCATAGATATATTCGGCAGAAGCTGTATGTACTCGCGGTTGCCCTTCAGCCAATTGCGTCTGATCCGTGACTTGCGATTGAATTTGAATAATGATTTGAAGATTGGTTTTATCTGGCAGCATGGAGGCGGATTGGATCCATCCTTGCTCCCCACCAGATTTGGTCATTACATAAGGGGCGATCTCATTATATTCATAGTCAACGACAGAGGAGGTAAAAGAAAATTTATCATCGATGGTCTCATTCACATCGACTTCGTCCAGCACAAATCTCAATTCGTTATCTAGATGGTCTTGCCAGTCATTATTATTAGAATAGAAGCCGCCATTCTGCATGGTTCGAGTGATGAAATCATCTATTCTCAGTTTTAGCTCCTGAGAAGCGAGTTGAAAGGAATATTCGTGTACATCTTCCACTCGACGGAAGCTATCTATCGTTCGAATTTGTGAATTGACATTTCGAGCAACAAGGAAGACCAAGCCAATCATCAAAGAGGAAAGAATGATCGCCGCGAGGGCATAAATCAGCGCAAAACCAGCTTCATTTTGTCTACCATCGTCCATTCCCGGGTACCCCCCCTCTTGCTTTCTCATTGTCACGATAATTGATCGTAAATTCTCGTTTATAGATAATCTGCTTGTGGTAATCAGTGACCAGCTCCTCCATCTGCCACCAGCCAGTCAAATCATCATAATAATCCGCAAAGTTGATCGTTTCCGTGTAAAATAAAACGAAAAACTTGGTCTGGATACTGAACGTATCGCGATAATTTGGCGTATAGTGATGGGTCAACGTCGCTTCATTCTCATTTTTTTGTTGAATGATCTTTAACTTAATCGTAGGATCTTTCGTATCATAGACTCTGGCACGAATATTGTTGGTATCTGTGATATCCGTCACAACCATTCGCGGACTGCCCTCTTCCGTAATCGTTGCCCCTAAGGTTCCTTCGGGCATTGTTTTGACAATATGTTCCTCGTGGAAAAGAAGACTATCATATTTTCCTAAATACCCCGCATGTTCATAGATACCATCAATTTTGGCGATTTGGTCTGCTTGCGCCAAGATTTCATTCGCTATCCCTTGAAAGGCAGCAATTCGACCTTGACGAACAGAGGCTTGGACGATCAAAAAGAGTGTCCCAGAAAAGAGTGCAATGATGATGCCGAATATGACCATCGCCCCTAACAATTCGACAAGCGTGATTCCTTGCTCATCCTGTAATCGATGCTTCATCTGCGCCCCTCCTTTGCAACTTCCGCAAGAACAGCCAGCCCTTTCAATAGTCTACTACCCAATGCAGATACGTTTCTGTCAAAAATGCGCCCGTTTGTTTATCGAAGACCTGAATAATAAGTCCGAGCCCGAGCTGACGACGGTCGTAACTGTCTTCTCGCAGTCCATGTCTGGGGTCTTCGCGAATGGAGACCTTGACCAAATAGTTGGTGGTTTCTTCATTCTCCGACAAGTACGTTCCCATATAGAGGCGATTTTCTTCCGAATTTACCAAGGGCTGCGGCAAATGAGCGCCAGAATGATCGTATACCACCTTGCGAATAAATCGGCCCCGATTGAGATCATCTACAGCAATCGGGATTTCTTCATACATCGGTTGCCCTTGCGCATTGTATTGAATTCCTGAATTATCGAGGACCAAATGGTGTCGGCGAACTTCTGAGGGATCATCTGGATCGACCATCATCCAAGAAGGTCTAGCCGTAAAGATCCCGATATTCAAATCCGCCAAGTCTTGAGTCTGTGCCCGGTAGATTAGCCATTCCTTGACATCATCTCGTGCTGCGATGGCCTCTTCCATTCGGGTATTGTAGCTAAGGATCAGGTTGTTTTGGATGATCAGCATGGCGATCATGACCATTGCGATCCCGAGAATGACGATCGCTCCAAGGATCTCAACCAGGCTGAACCCTGATTCATCAAGTACACTATGTGCATGTCTGCCATTTTTCAGTTTTATCACCTGCTTTTTGCCTAGTCCCGATCAAAGAGAATCCTTTTCTTCTAGGTGGTTGATACTTGTATCTGGGTCAAGAAAAGATAATTTGCTAAGGGTAAACCCCCAATGAATCAGTTTATTGAAATCAGGGTAGTCAGCTAATGGGATACTTTTTTTGGCTTTGCGTGTAATGCGGATTCGTTCCCTGATGTAATGATACCTTTCTTCTTCAACCAGTCGCTGAATCTCGGCGATCCCTTTTTCAACATCAGGATCTTCGACATTCGCTTGCATGTATTGTTGGTAGAAATAATCCAAATACTTCCCGTATTGAAGAAAATAACGGTATTCAATTTCTTCAATGACCATTTTCACGTGAATCTCTCCTTGACTTATTTTCTAGCAACTTATTGAAGTGAGTGCAAATGCCGATAGATGATCGCTGTGGCACTCTCTGGCCGATCATTGTCTAACTGAAAGACCTCCTTTAGTGATTGTCGATCAGAAGCCTGAATGACTTCGACTTTTGGTAAAAGTTCGTAGGCAAGATGGCTATCGTCTGCGATACTTGTATCGATCATCACTTGTTCGATCAGTGAACGGGTGACGCCATAACCGTCTTCACTTTGATAGGATCGGTCCAAAGGAAAACTATAATAAAACCAGCCATCATCGGGATTATAGATCCAAGTATTTCGATCGATCTGACGGTAATCGCTCAAAGACCCGAATTCGATCATGATGGCTTCTGAGTCGATCTGGGCGGGACTTTCAGAGACAAAGCTGCTTAGCGTTTTCACCGATTGGGTCGGATACAAGCCAGCAGCATCGGGAAACGCACTGATCATCTCTGGCAATTGAAAGGCACTGCCTAACCCAGATTCTGTCGTCGTGTAATCAAATGACGACTGGTCAATCGTTCCCTGTTCTCCGAGATACGTGAATCCCGTAGGTTCCTCACCGGTGGAAAAGGGGCTGGCTAGCTGTGACTCCGCCCAGTTTCGAACAAAATAACGATACCCTTCAAGATAATAACTATAGGTCAAGTTGGCTGCTTCAAAGGTCCACTCAGCAACCGGATCAGCAGGATTGAGCAGCAGCAGTTCCCCACTCATTTTCTGCATGACCGGTTGTTGGTTTCGTCGAAAGGAATAGCTGAAGTGAGCTTCGACAAGGACCGGTTCTTGCCAGAGATCTGGTGGACCATCGATCAAGTCTGATGACGGTGGCTCCTCCATTTCTTCATTGCCTTCGGTGCGATCGTAGAAGTTCTCAGGATTTTCCTGTTCTTCAGCGTCTAATTCCCCCAATAACTCCTGCATCTCTTCACTATCGAAGGCATCCAAGGGAGGCGTGGGTGCCAACTCTTCGATCGTCTCATCGCTGATCCAAACCATCACTTGACCATCAAGAGCATTTCCAATGAGTTCTGGGATCTGCTGGGTCACGTTCTGATACCCTCTTGCTAAAATTTCGTTTTCATCAAAGCGAGACAGTACTGGTAATAAGTCTGGCGCATCACTCGCATCTGCCGCCTGCTCAAAAGCTGCTTCCTCACTGTCTGGCGCGATATAGCGCAGCACTTCTTCAAAACTTGCTCGGACAAAGACTGGCACTTCACTAGCGTTCATTACCCGAACGGATCGTTGGATCGTCGTCCCTGTAAGGGTCATTCGTTCCTGCCATTCTTCCAAAATCTCGATTTTTTCGAACACTTCATTTTCATCCGCTAATCGACGAATATGAATAGACTGATTATTCTGCCAAATCAAGATGCTAAGCAACAAAAGAAAGAAAAGCAGACCCGCGATACTATTTCTTAACACTATTTTTTTTTGCACCCTTGTTTCCTCTTTTCTCAAGTAATGACGGCTCTCAAGTAAAGAGATAAATGCCTAATAGAATGAATAAGGCGATCAATGATACACAGAAGATGATGGATAATATCAAGTTTTGATCAATAAAACGAAACACATCTGCTACATGGTTGATACTCATTGAGACTTCTCCAACGAAACGGTCTGCTTCGATGGCTTCTTCCCCAAATGCCTGTCCATCACCAATGACGGATAAATGATAGCCCTGCTCTTCGTCAGCCTCGATCGATAGTACTCGGCGAGCAATATAGCCGGTTCCTGAGCCATTTGTAAAGACCGCGAGCCCGTTTGGCTGTACTTGAGTGAAGGCTTGTTCTCTTAAAATGATCAAATCTTGTGTGCGTAATGCGGAGCTGTCAAGATTCGCCATCCCATTATCTGATAAACGCACCACCCGATGATTAAAAACTGTCATTTCGTTTTGATCAGTCACATATAAGCCGATAAACGTAAATAGGACAGTCATGCTACAAACCAAGAAAATCAGATAGATGATTTTCAGTACGAGATTGCCAGATTTCTTTTTGGCTGTTGGTTTCTTCGTCGCGGCTTTGCCTTTTTGCGGGGGACGTCGTTTCTGGGAAACTTCCGCTGGTTTTTTGCCGTGCTTGTGGGTCCCTTTTGATTTGGCATTAGGATGACTTGATTTTTTGATTTTCCCCTGCTCGTTGTGCTGACTTGGACGTGCTTGCTGCGGTGGACGCTTTTTCTTTTTGCGTGGTGCTTCACTGGTCGTACTGGCAGCTGCTCTTTCTTTTTGCTTGCTAGGACGCTGCTTTTCGGTCGGTAATTTGGGGCGATTCGCTGTACCAGCCGCTTTTTTTCGTTTCTTTTTCGCAGGCGCCTGTCCTGTCGGTTCTTTTTGAGGTGGCTTTTTTGGTCGTTTCTTGCCACTTGAAGGACTGGCTTGCTTGCCTTGCGCTTGAAACTTTTCGATTCGGGGATTTCTCGGTGTATCCTCTGATTGGTCTCGTTTTTTTTCACGTTTGGCAGGCTGTGGCGGACGTTTTTTTCTTCTAGGTGCTTGCGACTGATTACTCATTGGCATCTACCTCGCTGCCCGCTCGTTCCATCCCTCTTAATTGGTTTGCATAAGTATTGGCATTGGCATTTTCCTGCAAGCGATCCTTGACGGTCCGAATGGATGCTGGCAAATTCCCTGAGCCTCGACGATTTGCCGCGCTTCTTTGCAAGTCTTCAAACAAGGAACGGGTCGTCTCCGCTTCTTCCTTGCGGGCTGCTTCGATTGCTTGTGCACGTGTGCGTTCAATCTCTTCCAAAATCTCTTCGGTCGGCTCATTATCATAAATGGTTAGATCATAGGCCTCGATCAACGCATTCAGCTTTTGGTCATAATGAATATCCGTGGCATAGCGACCGGTCAACCACGCAGTTGCTTCCCGATAGGTTGGGGCATTTTCTTTCCAAACGGGGGCATAAAAGCGCGGGTTGCCTGTGATGCCTCCTCTTAGTAAGCGAGCGTAATCTTCGATGGATTCACGGTAACTTGGGTATTTACGGAAATTGGAAGAGATCGTATACCACGCACCACTTCCATCATCTTCTTGCGTATTGAAAGTCACTTTTTGCCCACGAAAGCTGCCCTTGATGCCAAAGAGATTGTGGTTTGGCGGACTGGATAAGGCACTATTTCCTGAGCCAGTCTCCAAGATGGCTTGTGCGATCATCACTGAGGCATAGAGATCATTGTTATAGGCAACATCCTGCGCGTCAGAACCAATCTCATTGATGAATTGTTGTGTCGTTAGATTACGAGAAACCGAAAATTGAAAGTTGCTTTCCCGCTCTTCTTCATCGATCGGCGATTCGGGTTCTTCAGTGATTGGATCGGGCTCTTTTTCTTTGTCCTGATTGGTTTGATTCCCATTTGATTGGTTGTTTCCGCTATTGTTGCTGCTGTTAGTATCGTTGGTTTCTTGCTCATTCGTTTCAGGTCCAGCAGGCTGATTCGGCTGTTGATCGCCTTCTGAAGGATCTGGCGTCGACGGAACGTTTTCGGCCTCTTGGTCTTCTGTTTCATCCGAGCCGCTCTCCATCTCTTCCTCGTCTGTCTGTCCCTCGTCTGCCGGTCGTTCCACATCATTTACGACTTGGACTTCCGTTCCTTTTTCGGCCTGCTCCGCTTCTTCTGGAAGGGTTTCTTTTGTTTGTTCTGGAGGAGTATCAAGTTGCTCCGTTATCCTGTCAGCTCCTTCGTAAGAGACCGGTCGGAGGGCATCCGTTATCGATTGCCCACGACTTTCTCGTTGTGCATCGATGGTTTCCATATAAGTAGATGGTTCTACACCTAAGATCGATCGAACCATGGCTTCAGAAATCGTTTGATTATTGATGATTCCGATAAATGCTCCGATCGCTAACAGACTTTTTACGTTTCTTCTGGGCTTTTTCATCTTCTTGATCCTCCTCCTTGGGGCTGTTCTTGCTGGTGCCTTTTTTTGGTCGTTCATGGTCTTTGCTTTCATTTTTCTCAAGCTGCACAAGCAGCAATTGATAATGAAAGGCATTGTTCCGCAAATACATCGTAAAACCTAGCAAAAGAGCGAGTAAAAACAAGTGACTGATAGTGACATATTCTCGAAAGGCAGAGAGATAAAAATAGGCGGTCAGCTGCAAAAATACCGCTAATGGGATCAAAGAAGCAATAAAGTAGATGCGGTATAAGAATAAGAATCGTTGTTTTTGCTTTTGGGTTCTCATAGACTGCTCCTAACGTCTGTATTGCCTTCGATCAATGCTTTTTTTTCTAATAGATAGCTTTCGCTTTGGAGAAGATCAAAGTAAGCGGCTTTTCGTAAAAGATTGTCATAGTCCATCTTCATAATGCGTGCGTAAGGTTTTCTAAACCATGGTCGCTCATACAATTTGACTCGTGATTCAATCACGCTGCATTCATAAAAAACTAAACTGATATCTTTAGCAGATAGGTTGTTGTCGACCACTTGCTGCACTTGCCCTCTCTCATAGGTCAATTCTTTTTCGTTCAACGTCATTTTTTCGATCTTTTGTACGAGATTGTCATTGATGCGCCAAACCTGTTCGAGGTATTTGGCTTTTTGAAAAAGATAGGTATATTCTCGTAAGCTGATTTTCAATTGCGTATGCCAGTTCTCGTCTTCTTCATCGGTCAAGCTGTTTAAATAGTGGATACTATTTTTGATCAAAGAGGCTTCTAAGTTTTCGATGTAGATCTCAAGCTTTTGATTGGCCAAGCGCAAGCGCTCTTTGCTTGCTCGTTCTCGTTTCGCCTCTTCCTCCAACGCTAATTCATTGGCGTTGACTTTGGACAATTGCTTGGCTTTTTTTGACTGTTTTTTTTTGCTGCTTTTTTTTCGAACTTTCTTTTTGAACTTTGGTGGCTCATCCGCACTGACCTTTTGGAACTCGAGCGTGTCTTCCAGTTCTTTTTTCATTGCATTGGTTTTGCCCTGACGTTTTTCTTCATGGACTTGCGCTTTCGGGCGACTCACAAACGTGACATTTTGTTCGTCGATCACGCTTTGTACGATTTTTACCAGTTGCTCTTTAAAGTCGTTCGCATCACTTACACCAGCGGGGGCTTGCTGCTGCAAGCTAGCATGCAACTGCATCGTAAAGGGAAACTCTTCTTCTGTGTATGCGATTGGTACAAACTCCAAAAACAAATTGCTTTTCTCATCGGACACATGATTGATGCCAATTTGCGTCCACACAAACTGAGGAAATTGCTGTTCCAAGGGAATGCGTAATTTTGAGTAATCGATTTTTTTCCGTAAGATCTCCATCTCGATATGATGGGTGAAGGCTTCGATGGAATAAAATTGCTCAAAGTAATGCGTCACTTGTTTGCGAATCGACGATTTGAGCGGCCACTTTTTTTGATAGAGGTTGTCACAGGCAGTGATTACTGATGGAAGTGCCTCTTGTTTGTAAAATAATTCCTCAAGATTTGGACTCAAGGTTGGATAGATGGCAATTTTTAAAATATCATTCGTCACATTCGTCCCAATGACCAACATTCTCATAAGAAATCAAGTCGTAGTTGTTGCCTGTGATTTCTTATACAGCATATATGGTCCTAGTGGGTTTCCCTCCTTTGTCGTGTCGCTCTCGGAAATTATTTAGCAGACCTTTTCGTCTATTCCGACTCATAACCTTCTTTTTAGTCTGGCAGATTCAACACTTTGCTATGCTGGATCAACTGCTCAAACAACCCTTTCGATTCATGATGAAACGTCGTAAGTCGTTCTTGGTATTGCTTGATCTCTTGACGGATTTTCATCACTTCCATCGATGCTTCTGAAATGATCTTGTGGGCTTCATTTTCCGCCATCTGACGTCTTCTGTCGGCTTCCAGTTCTGCTTCAGCAGCGGTTTCCCGTGCTTTTTCTTTTGCTTCGATCAAAATCGTCGCCAGCTCGTCCTTCATTTGTTCGACTTTTGCCAGCTCACGTTCCAAGTCACGCTGTAAGACATTCTTATCTGCCAATTGTTCGACTCTTGAACGTTCGAGATCCCGATATTTCGCTTCCGCTTCTTGCAAGCGCAAGTTCAACTGTTGATTTTCATTTTCAAGCGAAGTGATCCGGCGCATGCTTTCGACTTCTTTTAATTTGTAGTTTTCGATTATCGCCGCTTTTTCTTCTAAATGAATCGCTTTTTCTTCAAAAGCCTGGACTTGCTTGCTTTTTTCTTCTAATTCTTTTAGCAGTTCATCTTCTCTTTGACGCAATTGTTCGAGCTCTTCTTCTACTTCGATCAATTCGTCTTCTTGACTCGTCAACTGCTCAATTTCCTGCTCATAATTGGTTTTGAGGGCTTCTTGTTGACGTTCTGCTTCTTTTAACTGCTGCTGTAACTCGTTGTAACGCATTTGCAGCTGCTTGTTTTCATAAATGATACTTTCTTGTTGCGTCGCTTGCGAAGCCATCCGATTGATGGATTCTTGTTTGTTTTCCAATTGCTTGGTCAAATGTTCGACGGTCTTGGTCAGTTGTGAAACGGTATTTTCTAATGCCAGCAGCTCTTCTTGGGCATCATCGTCATACTCGTCTTCCTCGTATTCTTCATCCTCGTACTCATCGTCCTCGTACTCGTCGTCCTCATATTCTTCATCGTCATACTCATCGTCATCATATTCTTCATCATCGTACTCGTCTTCGTCGTACTCTTCTTCATCATATTCCTCGTCGTAGACATGAACGCCTTCGTAAGTTTCTTCATCTTTCTTTTTGCGAAATAATGCCATGTTACCCCTCCTGATTCCTCACTCATCGATGATT
The DNA here is from genome assembly GCF_050498765.1 of Enterococcus sp. DIV1096b. Lineage (NCBI taxonomy): Bacteria > Bacillati > Bacillota > Bacilli > Lactobacillales > Enterococcaceae > Enterococcus > Enterococcus sp. DIV1096b. Next base: position 2,252,936 of record NZ_JBMHEK010000001.1, read on the forward strand.
TGATTCGTTAACAATTTAGTGTGTCTACAAATTGGTCTGCTTGTTCGTCTGCTTTCGTGAAAAGTTGCACTTTCGCTGTTCTATCCGCGGTCGTTCTTTCAAACGAGCTGACGTTTCTGCTGTGACCTTTTGAGCAGTGATGTCCGTTTCCTTCTTGCCATCATTCGTTCAAAAAAAGAAAGCAAAAACCACCACACCCCTTGATTTCCACGACCTCCATTTATTTTGGAGGATAGAAATCAAGTCAGTGAATCGGCCTGTTTCTCAATAAAATAGCCATTAAACGAAAAGACGGCTTCCGTTCGCAGAACATCTGTTGTCTATTTGATAGTATCAAAGCAAAAACAGATTGAAAAATCAGATATTTCTTCACTTGATGAAATATCTGTCAGAGCAAGTCGGTTATCCACATGATATTGTTAAAAATTGAGCAAAATATCCTCGTATTAAGGAAACGAATGGTCTTCTTTAAACGATCTTTATCTTAAATCAACAATCACGCCTTCCTAACCGCCGATCAATCCCCTCAAAAAAAACAGCGACCTTATAAGCCAAGGTCGCTGATCGATTCTTTACCTATTATATAGTTTTACTGCTCAGTCATCTTTCATCCATTGGAAGCGATCCCTTTTCTCTCAGTTTGAAAGCCGGTTCCTGTCTACCGATCTGCAACTGTAAGTCTTTTTTCTCCCTGATGGGCTGCTTTTCTCTTGCCTTCAAAAAAAGAAAGAACCGTTTCTTGAAAATCAGTTTGCTTTAAACGAATAACTTTTTATGCATGTATAATGTCGCCATCCGATAATCATAATGGATCATCGAAAAGGCTAATAGCTCCCCATTTCTCAGATAGCTGTCATCTCGTACGATCAATGCGGGCATGCCTTCTTCTAGATGAAAGAACGCAGCTTGTTCCTGTGATAACGGTTTGCTTTGAATGAACTTGTCGATGAAGGCGACTGTCAGTTGTTTTTCTTCTGCCAAAGCTTGGAACATTGACCCCTCCATCATTGTTTCGGAGATCTCCCCTACGATTTCAGGTATATAATAGGAACGTTCAATCAAATACGGTTTGTCATCTAGCGTGCGAAACCGTTGGACTTCGATAAAGTGCTGTTCTTTCGCAAATTGTTTTTGACTTGGGAGAAACAACGCCTCTGATACTTTGACCAGTCGCTTTGAGGCTTTGACCGTTCGAATGTTTTTCTCGCCCCGGGTCAAGTCTTCATTGAAGCCAAGATCTCCTTGTTCAATGGTCGGTTTTTGGTTGTTATGAAAACGAATATACGAGCCGCGGCCTTGCATCTGGTAGATCCAGCCCATCTTGCTCAACTTATTGAGGGCTTGGCGTAACGTATAACGAGAAACTGGATAAATTGCCAAAAGCTCTCGTTCACTAGGCATCTTCCCCTGCTCATTTCCAATGTCACCAGCTTCGATCTTTCTGATCAATTCTGCTGCTAAGTCTTCAATACTGAGTTTCGTCATCTGCCTACTCCTTTCCTTGCGATTCTCTACTACTATTATCGTCTTTGGCGTAAAAAAAGCCAGCTATTTTTCATAGCCGGCTTATCAAAAAAACGGAAAGATTATGCCTTCGTTGCGTTTGCTTGTTCGTCCTTGTATAATTTGCCATCATACATTTTGATGAATGGGAACCAAATCAAGAAAGCAACGACTGCACAGATGATTGCTAAGACAAAGGCACGCCAGTCACCACCTGAACCAATAAAGCCGGATAAGCCAATTGGGGTCGGCCACGCTACTTGGGCAATCGGTGGGTTAACAAAGCCTAAGTTGATGCCAAAATAAGCAACGGACATTGAAACCATCGGTGCTAAGAAGAATGGGATCGCTGTGTACGGGTTGTATACCACTGGCATCCCGAACAAAATCGGTTCATTGATATTGAAGAAGGATGGCACGATCGCTGCTTTTCCTAAAGCACTTAACTGCGCTGATTTTGCAAAAAAGGCGATGAAAATCACCATTCCTAACGTCGCTCCTGAACCACCGATCGTTACGAAACTATTGTTAAACTCACCCGCGAAGGCAATGTTGGCACCATTTTGGTTTTCCACCATATTCGACAATACGATTGGCGTCAAGAATGAGGTCACGATCGTTGCCCCATGAATACCCACGATCCAGAGCGCATGCATGAAGAAGTAGATAACAAGTAGTCCGACCCAGGTACTGGTCAATTGCGTCACGAAACTAAAAGGAATCGCAATGACTTTGAAAATATCTGTGCCCATTGCGACTAATGCACCATTGATGACGATTACAGCTAATGAAGTCAGTGCCGTTGGGATCAATGCTGTAAAAGAGGAAGATACTCCTGTTGGCACTGTGTCAGGCATTTTGATGACAATATTGCGTTTCACACAGAATGCGTAGATTTTTACGGCAATAATCGCCATGATGATCGCTGTAAAGATCCCAGTTGTTCCTAAACGAGTCACCCCGCCAGCCATTTCCCAACCATCGATGATTTTTTGGTCATCAGAAATGACATTGACTAATGTTGCCATACCGCCTTCAAAAACTAATTGTGGCAAGCACATAAAGAACGCCATCATTGAAAGCAACGCGCCATTGACTGGGCTAAGAACGATTTTTTCTTCTTGTGCTTGGATTTTGGTGTACTCGTAACCAAACACGACACAGAAGTAAAGTGCTAAAATCCCCATCGTTGCGGTATTACCTAACATGTAAAGATTTTGGATCTTATCGAATGAAGCACTCCAAATGCCCTCTAATGCAGGGAAGCTTTGTGGCAAAACACTGATGATCAAGAACATAGATCCTACAATAGTGAAAGGAATCGACGCCATCCCGGCTGCCATGACCCCACGAACGATCCGTAATTGTGAGATTTTCCCCATTGGACCCATTAAGTAGCGGTCCAAGAAGGCAAACATTTTGTTATTTTCTGAATCCATTGACTGTTCCTCCTTGAGTTTCAAATGTAGTCAAATACGTGAAATATTTGTCGCGGTCATGCTCGATCAACCACGCTTTACGCTGGATGAACAGGCACGCGATCATGCCGACAGTAAACAAGGCAAGTAAGATGCCTCTACCCGATTGATTCAAAAAAGAAATCAATGTTGCTTGCTGTCCGATCAAAATAAATAGAATTGCAATCAGATTGACACCGAATTGGAGCCAATATCCGATTTTTGTCACCAGTAAACGATTCGATTGCTGCCAATATTTTTGAGTTTGTTCAATAAGTATAAGTCCATCAACGATCAATAAGGCAATGGGAATCAAACCAGCCCATGTCCATTGAGACAGACTCAATAGGGTCCAATAAAGATTGACAAAGAAAAAGATCGCAGTCATATAACGAAAAAGTAAAAAACGATTAAACCGCATACTTTTGTTTGCATATTCTTTCTTGGCTGCTTGGGTTACCGGTTTCCTTTTGGTCACAAGTCCTCCTCCTTTCTTTTTGCTTTCGCTCAACAACTTGTTCGAACAAGTTATATTCTAGCAGAATTCTTGTTGAATGCAACCGATTTCTTTTTGAAAGTTTCCTCTGAAAATAATCTGCTTTTTCATTTGTTATTTCTGAAAAGTTAAGCTGATCTCAAGGAACCGTGCAGATAATACTGGAATGTTCCTGATGTTTGGCTTTTGTTCGAGCAGAAAAAAAGTTGTTTTTAGCGTTACTTTTTGCAAAAAATGTTTGTTTCTGAAGGCTTTATCCCCCATGCAAGGCAACAGGTTTGTCAACTTACTAACTTTACAGTACACTCTAAGTAACAAAATAGTTGATTTCAAACATGCGTTATTTTTATTAATCGACATTGCCTGTACTCGTTCCTTAAAACGAAAGGAGATCTCCCAATGGATGTATTAGAAACTTACTTAACCAGCATTGAAGATCCAGTAAAACAAGAAAAACTGCGTGCCTTATTTGCCGCTATTACCAAGAAATTTCCTGACCTCGTTCCAGTCATTAAATGGAAACAGCCGATGTTCACCGCCCATGAAACCTTTATTATCGGTTTCAGCGTTTCAAAACCGCACTTTTCTGTCTCTCCAGAAACCAAGTGTCTTGAACAGTTTACCGATGCCATTGAAAAAGCTGGCTACAGCCATACGGATAACATTTTTCGCATCAAGTGGACTGAGCCGATCGATCAAGCATTGATTGAAGACATGATCGCTTTCAACCTGAAAGACAAAGCGGAGATGACCCGCTTTTGGCGCTGAGCCAATTGAGACTTCGTAAAAGAATAGCAACCAAAAAATCCGCAGAAGCCTGTTCGCTTCTGCGGATTTTCTGACTATTATAAGCCCAATTCTGGTGCCGGATCAAAGAATCCTGACCATAAGCTTGTTGACATCCCTAAATGTAGATGGACGCCAGTTGAATTTCCAGTCGTTCCCATACCGCCTACATATTGTCTAGCTGAGACGCTTTGTCCGACCGAGACAGCTGGCAGTGTACTAAAGTGCATGTAGTAGCTGTAAATGCCATTGGCATGTTTGATGATCACATAGTTACCAGTTGACGGACCATAGCCCGCTTCGACAACTTCGCCTGCTTGAATCGCATAGATCGGTGTTCCTGTCCCCCCGGTAAAGTCGATGCCATTATGTTGATTTCCTGATGCCCCTGTTGGATCTGTTCGATACCCAAAACGACTCGAAATATGAACCGAATCGACTGGCATTTGCCATCCACCTGTGCTTGCTTGTTCTTTTGGCTCAGTTGCTTGCTGCACAGGTGCAGGCGTAGCTGCAGGTTTTTCTGACGACACCGATGTTTCTGACGACACTGCGGCTTCCGTCTTCGGCTGTGCTGCTGTCACTGCTGCTTGTTGAACGGCAGGATTTTCAGCAGTTTTAGCTGACTCGGCTTCTGCTGCTTGCTGGCGTTTTGCTGCTTCTTCTGCTTCTTTGCGCGCTTTTGCTTCTTGTGCTTCTTGCTCAGCCAGTTGCTTCAACGCTGCTTCTCGTTGCCGTTTTGCTTCTGCTTGGTCCGCTTCCAATCGGTCTTTTTTCTCTTCTTCGGTGTTCAATGCCAAGGCAAGGTCCGCTAGTTCAACTTCTTGATTCAATTTGACATCAGCTAATTCCGCTTGTTTTCCTTGCAATGCGCTTGACTGCTCTTCGATCGCAACCAATTGTTCCTGCAACTCTTTTTCCAATTGCTGGCTCATTGCGATATCTTCTTGCTGTTGTTCGACGATGCTATTGCTGGCATTCATGATCGTTACTGAAGCAATCGCCCGTTGAATGGCTTCTCCGATGGATTCAGCATCAACGATTTTTTGGAACAACCGATTGGAAGGTTCCGACGTTTGAATGTCACGCGCTTGATTCGCCAGTACCTCTGTGCGCTTGATGATTTTTTCTTCAAGGACTTGGATCTCTTGTGCCAAGGCATTGACTTCTTCTTCCGTCGTCGTTTTCTTTTGTAGGATTGCTTGGATTTCTCCTTCAATCGATTGAATCTCTGCCTCTGTGGATCGTTTCAGTGATTCTAATGAGGTAGATTCATTTTTTATGTCATTGATTTTTTCATTTTGCTGCTGGATCTTCTGATCAAAGCTGTCTGCGGATACCGTCACGACAGGCAGCGTCAGCAAAACAAGTGAACTTGCAACCAAAAGTGTCTTTTTCATTTTTTCTCCTTAACTAGATGTGTCTTATCGCTTTCTCTAGCATACCGAAAGATTTCATTCTTGGGGCTGTTTTCACACAAATAACATCTGGCTGCAAGAAATTGACATCTAGCTGAAACAAAATTGTTAGAATATTTCAACGAAAAAGATTGCTTTTCTTCGTCATTTAACCTTCGTTACTTATCAAGCGGTTCGTCTCCTGACCAATTGCCTACAAAAGTGCCGCGATTCGCAGCAATCAGCAATATACCTATGCTATACTGAATAAAAACGGAGGTTCTCATGATACAACAAGTGACCCAATTTACTGATTCTGAATTAGAAACCATCGCCCAGATTTGGCTGCAAAGTAATTTGGATGCCCATGACTTTATTTCGGCTGCCCATTGGCAAGATAACTATGATTTTGTGAAAAAAGCCTTCTCTGATGCCCTTATTTACACCTATTCGGTGGATGATCAGCCCGTCGGCTTCATCGGGATGTTGGGTGATTATATCGCTGGTATTTTCGTTTTGAAAGACTATCGTGCCCACGGCATTGGCAAGCAGCTTTTACAAAAAGCACAAGCAGAACACGAGAAGCTGACTCTGAATGTCTACCAAAAAAATACAGCTGCTATTGCGTTTTATCTCAAAAACGGCTTTACCATCGTTTCTGAACAACTGGATTCTGATACCAATGAAATCGAAAACACCATGGAGTGGCATCGTTGATGCTGCTCTTTTTCCTATTTTTTTCTACCTGTTAGTTAACGAACCCTTTGGAAACTGTTTAATAAAAAAAAATTGACTGATCAAACATCATATTTCCCAGCAATACATATAGGACAAATATACAAAATTTGAATGAGCGACATTTTCCCCTTCGTGCAGTCCCATCTTCCCTTGGATTGGCACTGTCAAATGGTATAAAGCAGTGGATACTATGGTCATTGATGCAATGAAAGTAAACAGCCTCCTCCTAAATTTTAGGAGGAGGCTGTTTAGGATTGAATCGAACTTATACAGAAGATTCTGCTGGATACTCCCGCAAGCGATACCCGACGCCGATTTCAGTGATCAAATATTCTGGCTGCAGCGTATTGGTTTCGATTTTTTTGCGAATGTTTGAGATATTGACTCGTAAGGTTTGTGCATCCGCTGCAAAAGGTCCCCAGACTTCACTGGTCAGCGTATCGTAAGTGACGACTTTGCCTAAATTCTTGAACATTACTGCCATGATACGGTATTCGTTTTTGGTCAAATGGATCTCATTTTGATTCTTGTACAGGATTTTCTTCTCAAAATCGATCGTTAACTCCTTGTTTACGAGAATCGGGCTGCTGCTAAAGGCAGCTGACTCCTTGTGCCGCAATGCCGTGCGGATACGGGCAAATAATTCATTGGTACTGAAGGGCTTTGTTACATAATCATCGGCACCGAGGTCTAACGCTTGCACTTTGTCTTGTTCATCTTTGCGGGCAGAGATCACGATGATCGGTGTGTTCATGCGCTTACGAATGATTTTTAACAGCTCCATGCCATCAATGTCCGGTAAGCCCAGATCCAGTAAGATGAAGTCGATAGTTTCTTCCTGCAAGAGCATCAATGCCTCCATGCCTGTACCAACTGACGTAAAGTTGTAGTGTTCTCTTTGCAAGACGACCTCCATAAAATCAACGATATTCGAATCATCTTCAATCAATAAAAAATGTCGCTGCATGTTCTTCCTCCTTACTGCTTTAAATAAATACGAAAGATGGTACTGCCGGCTTTCGTTTCGATCGCCAATTTGCCTTCATGGGCATGGATGATGGTTTTAACGATACTCAGTCCGATGCCTAGTCCATTTTTGGAATCCACCGGCACTTCGGTGTCATTAGTCAAATTCGCTTGGATTTTTTGGTATTGCCCTAGGGGGATCTCCCCTTGATTCTCGATTTCAATGACCACTTCTTGCTCCTGAAAAACTCGCAAGAAAATCGGTGTATCGGCGGTTCCATGGCGTACGCCATTTTCAATCAAATTAAACAAGGCTTGTTCGATCAAGATGGGATCGACTTGGACAAAAATCAGCTGATCGGGCATCTTCACGATGATTTTTTGTTGCGGATAGACTTTTTTTAGGTGCGTTAAAACCGCTTCGATAATTTCTTCGATTGGTTCTTCACTGCGCTTGACCGCCATGTTAGTCAAATTGATGCGGGTCACCGACAGTAAGTTTTCGACCATGCGGATCAACCACTGGGATTCACTTTGGATATCTCCTAGCAGCTTTTGTTTCGTTTCCTTTTTGATCGCGCCTTCGGTTTCGCTCAATGTTTCGGCAATGCCAGAAATCGTCGTCAGTGGCGTCCGCAAGTCATGAGAAACCGCACGCAGTAGATTGCTGCGGACTTTTTCCCGTTCGTTTTCTAATTGGATCTGTTCTTTCTCACTCGCCAGAGAGACTTGCTCCAACACGGTAGCAATTTGGGTGATCACAAGGCGCAAGTAATTCAATTGACTATTGGCCAACTGATGCTCCTCGTTGCGTTCTACCCCAAGGGCGCCTAGTGGTTTGCCGTTTAAAACGATCGGCAAGTAAAATCCATTGGCACCAATCAGAGTATCTGTGCCGCGACCGGCTTCTTTTTGATTTTTCACGACCCAAAAAGCGACGGCTTTCTCATCCTTGCCAGTCAGTTGAGACAGTGTTTCTCTTGAAGAATGCAGACTTCTCAAGTGGCCTTCTCTGTCATATAACGCCACTTCTCGCTGGAGTAAGCGTGCCAAATAGGTGGTCGTACTTTCATAGATTTCTTGCTCATTCCGCGTTTCCATGTATTGTTTGTTCAGTTCATACAATATCTCCATTTGATGCTCTTTTTCCTTGGCATTTTCTGCTTGGGTCTTCAATCGAACCATCAAGTTACTGATCATCAAGGCAACGATCAGCATAATCACTAATGTGATTGGATAACCTGCTTTATAGACCGTCAAGGAATACAAGGGTTCGACAAAGAACCAGTTGTAAGAAAGGACACTAATAATTGATGCCATGGCACTCCATAGATAGCCACTCGTGTAACGGGCCACTAAGAGAACAAAAAAGATGTAGACCAGCATCAAGTTCTGCTCGCCGAAATGCAGATACTGCATGCCTTCTGTCACTAAGGTGGCGAGCATGATCAGCCCAAAGGTCAAGGTGAAATCTCGACCGCCGCCTTCAAATAATTGCGAAAACGTCAGCCGTGGTCGCTGCATTTTTTCTTTAAAAGGAATCAAATGGATCTCAATGTCATCAAGGCGCCGAATCAAGCGGTCTTCTAAATCCTCGACAAACAATTTTTGAAACCACTTTTGAGAAACCTGTTTCCCCATGATAATGTCACTGGCACCCGTCATTTTGGCATACTCTACGATGGTTTCAAAACTGTCATCCGCTTCAATGTTGATGACTTCTGCACCCAAACGCTCTGCCAACGGCACTTCGGTAGGTGTATCATCTAACGATCGAACTTGGATGACCGTCCATTCGGCACCGACTCCTTGGGCTAAGCGAGCGGTCCAACGAATGCATTTTTCTGCCATTTTCGGCAAGCGATCATCAATGATGGTCAAAAGCTTGCTTTGAACTCGTTTTCGACCGCCGTTCATTTGATTGATATGATTGGAAGCTTTTTGGATCGCTAATCCCCGCAGATGATCAAGTTTTTCTGGCGTAAAAAAATTTTTTAGCGCTCGTTTGGCATTTTCATCAGCATAGATTTTTCCTTGTTCCAATCGATCGATCAGTTCGTCTGGTTCAACATCCACTACCCGCAAACTGGCGTGTTGGAAAAAGGTGTCAGGCACCGTTTCTCTGACTTCCACTTCCGTGACCTTTTCCACGATGTCATTCAGACTTTCGATATGCTGGACATTGATGGTCGTATAGACAGTGATTCCTGCATGCAAAAGTTCATCAACATCTTGGTAACGTTTTTTGTTTCGCGCACCAATGGGATTGGTATGTGCTAACTCATCGATCAAGACGATATCTGGTTTTAGTTGGATCAGTCGATCGATATCCGGCTCATATAGGGTCAATTGCTTGTGCTGGTATTGCTTTAATGGTACTTGTGGTAACCCTTCAAGCAATCGATTGGTATCAGGACGTTTGTGGGGTTCGATATAGCCGATCACCACATTTTTGCCCATGAGCAAACACTCATGGGCTTCGGTTAACATCGTATAGGTTTTTCCGACACCGGCAGCAAAACCGAAAAACACCCGTAGTTTGCCACGTTTAGGTCCAAAGCCGGCTTGCAGCAGCATCTCTTCTGGGATTGTCTGCTGGTTGTTTTCACTCATAGATGCTTCCCCCTATTCTTCGGGTAATTGATCGAGCTGCTGATTCAAGGTCATGATATTGACATATTCTCTCGTGGAGAACAGATCAGCTACTTTATTTCTGTTTATTATATCATGAATTGTTTGTTCATCGATGCCTCTTGTGTCAGCGATCCGCGGCAGTTGAAAAAGTGCCGCTTCGACACTGATATCAGGATCAACGCCACTACCCGAAGCGGTCACGAGATCGATCGGCACACTGGTTTGGGTTGGGTTTTCTGCCAGTAACGCCGCTGTCCGCTCAGCTACAGTCTTTTTTTGGGTCGGATCATAGGGCGACAATTGTGAAACAGTTTGATCACGGCCTTGGAAGTAACCTGCTTGGTCAAAGGGTTGCGCAAGCAGCTCAGACCCTTTGACCTCTCCACCTTCCACGATTTGACTGCCATTGGCTTGATGGGCAAAAAAGACTTGTCCGACACCGGTGACCAACAATGTATAGAGACCGCCAAATAGCACGGTACTAAATAGTAAAAATTTGATACTGGCAAAGAGGGTGTTCTTCATCATGTTTTCCTCCTAAATGACTCTTTGACTCTGATGGACTTCTCTTATAGTAGAACAGCTGACAAAAGCAAATCTACTAGCTTGATACAAATGAATGGTGCGATGATGCCGCCTAGGCCGTAGACGACAAGATTGTGCCGCAGCATTTGGCTGGCTGGTTTTTCTTGGTATTTGACCCCTTTTAACGCCAGAGGGATCAAGGCGATGATCACGACTGCATTGTAAATGACTGCGGACAAAATCGCCGTCAAGGGACTACCAAGATTCATGATATTCAGCGCTGCAAGTTCTGGATAAATCGCATAAAACAGGACAGGGATCACTGCGAAATATTTGGCGATATCATTCGCGATACTAAAGGTCGTCAATGCCCCACGGGTCATCAGCAGCTGTTTACCGATCTGCACCACTTGCAGTAATTTGGTTGGGCTGGAATCAAGGTCGATCATATTGCCCGCTTCTTTGGCTGCTTGTGTACCAGTGTTCATCGCCATTGCCACATCGGCTTGGGCGAGTGCGGGTGCATCGTTGGTTCCATCCCCCGTCATCGCCACCAAATGCCCTTTTTCCTGATATTCGCGAATCAGGTTCATTTTGTTTTCTGGTGTTGCTTCGGCTAAGAAATCATCGACGCCCGCTTCGGCGGCAATAGCAGCTGCCGTCAAGGGGTTGTCCCCGGTGATCATGATCGTCTTGATGCCCATCTTTCGCATGTCGGCAAATTTTTCTTTGACGCCGTTTTTCACGATGTCTTTTAAATAAACGACCCCGAGTACCTGGCCATTTTTCACTACGACCAATGGGGTTCCACCAGCTTTAGCGACTTTTTCCACGATCTCGTCACATGCAGTGGGATAGGTCTGCCCTTTTGCCGTCACATATTGCTTGATCGTATCAGCAGCTCCTTTACGGATCTCATCACCACGATAGTCGATCCCAGACATCCGGGTTTTGGCACTAAAATCGATCCAATGGACATCAGCTTGCTGAAATACCCGTTCACGAATATTGAAGGCTTCTTTGGCTAAAATTACGATACTGCGTCCTTCTGCCGTTTCATCGGCAAAAGATGCCAACTGCGCTGCATCTGCTAACTCTTTGGCGGTGACCCCCGGTACCGGTAAGAACTCGCTGGCACGGCGGTTTCCCAGAGTAATGGTTCCTGTTTTATCCAGCAGCAAAACATCCACATCTCCTGCAGCTTCAATCGCGCGTCCACTCATGGCGATGACGTTTTCTTTGGTCAAACGGCTCATTCCAGCGATCCCAATCGAGGAAATCAAGGCGCCGATCGTGGTTGGTGCGAGACAAATCAGTAAAGCGATCACGATCACACTGGAAATCGCCATTCCCCGACCAGATAACTGACTGCTAAAATCAGTAAAGGGAATCAATGTGATGGAAACAGCCAAGAAGATGATGGTCAGTGTCACTAAGAACAGCTGCAAGCCAATCTCATTGGGTGTTTTTTTCCGCTGTGTCCCCTCCACCATCGCAATCATCTTATCCAAAAAAGAATGACCATTTTCAGCGGTCACTTTAATGACCAAGTAATCGGAAACGACTAAGGTTCCTCCCGTGACTGCACTACGGTCGCCACCAGATTCACGAATGACAGGTGCTGATTCTCCTGTGATGGCACTTTCGTCCACCGAAGCAGCACCTTCCACGACATCCCCATCGGCAGGAATTTGTTCGCCAGAAGGAACATAAACCAAGTCGCCTTTTTTCAAATCGGAGGAACGGACTTCGATAAAAGCCTCTTTGGCGACATCTTCCAAGGACATGACTTTGTAGGTCATGATGTCTTTTTTGGCTTGCTTCAAACTATCCGCTTGTGCTTTGCCGCGCCCTTCTGCTACTGCTTCGGCAAAATTGGCAAACAATATAGTCAACCATAAGAAGACGGTCACACTGATGCTAAACCACAACGGGACCGTTTGTTCTTGAAAACATAAAATCGTTGTCAAGATCGCCCCTAGGTAAACCACAAACATCACGGGGTTTTTGATTTGTTGGCGAGGGTCCAATTTCTTAAAGGATTCGCCGATCGCCCATTGATAGATTTTTTTCATTTTTTCTCTCTCCTATTTCGTTGTAAAAAAGTCTGCGATTGGTCCTAAAGCCATCGCTGGTAAAAAGCTCAGTGCACCGATCACGATGATCACAATGATTAGCATCGTGACAAAGACTGGACTCATGGTTGATAAGGTTCCTTCATTACGAACGGTTTTCTTTTTGGCACCCATGTTTTCTGCCAGATACAAGATGGCTGCGATGGGAACGAAACGTGAAACGAACATCAAGATACTACCCAAACTATTCAGGAAAACAGTATCTGCGGTCAAGCCGCCAAAGGCACTCCCGTTGTTGTTGCTGAACGAAGTTGCTGCATACAACAGTTCGCTAAAGCCATGGGCGCCTTGGTTGGTTAGCCAGCTCATGATGTCAGGATGCAAGGTCATCAACATAGCCCCGAAAAGCGTCAGTAGCAATGGCGTCAAAATAACGATACTCGTCATTTTAATGTCAAAGGCTTCGATTTTTTTGCCGATATATTCTGGTGTTCGTCCCACGAGTAAACCAGCGATAAAGACCGTCAATAATAGAAAAGCGATCATGCCATAAAGTCCGCTACCGACACCGCCAAAGATGATTTCCCCCAGCTGCATCAAGAACATTGGGATCGCACCCCCGAGTGGTGTGAAACTATCCAGCATGGCATTGACTGATCCACTGGAAGCGGCGGTGGTACTCACTGCCCAGAGACTCGACCAACCGATACCGAAACGTACTTCTTTGCCTTCTAGGTTGGCATTCCCAAGCACTTGACTGAATTGCGGCCCATAAGCTTCACTGATCACTACGCCAATAAAGGCCAGGATCAAAAAGACGGTTGCGGTGATCAAGATCGTACGTCCTTGTTTCCACTCTTTGATCCAAAAGCCAAAGGCAAAAATCACAGCAGCTGGCAGCAACAAGATCGCTAAGTTTTCTAAAAAATTACTGAACATCGTTGGGTTTTCAAATGGATGGGCGGCGTTGGCGCCAAAAAAACCGCCGCCGTTGGTCCCTAATTGCTTGATGGCGATTTGACTCGCTACCGGCCCGAGCGCCATCCAAAAGGATTTCCCTTCAAATCCATTGACTTCCACGCCGCTGCTCAACGTTTGAACGACGCCTTGAGACAGGAGCAAGATCGCTAAAATCAATGAGAGTGGTAAAAGGATATACAGTAAGGAACGGGTGATGTCTTGCCAAAAATTCCCTACCGTTCGTTTTTGTTTTTGCTGCAGCCCACGAATCAAGGCACACAGTACAGCTAGTCCTACTGCCGCAGATAAGAAATTTTGCACCGTTAATCCTAATGCTTGGGAAAGATTGGTCAGTGCTTCTTCCCCAGCGTAAGCTTGCCAGTTCGTGTTCGTCACAAAACTGACGGCTGTGTTCAATGCTAAGTCAAAGGACAAATTCTCAACGGCCGCCCCTTGCGGTAACCAGTGCTGGACCATCAATAATCCGGTCAATCCGATGATGGAAAAGACGCTGACGGCCAAGACTGAAAATAGATAAGTTTTGGCGGTCATTTCTTTTTTGCTGACCGAACCAATCACTCGATAGGTCAACCGTTCAATGGGTTGAATAAAGCGGACAAACCGCGGTGTTTTTCCTTGCATGATTTCTTTGATATACCAGCCCAAAGGAACCGCTACTGCTAGTAAGATCAGTAAAAATAAAAAGCCTTGCACAAAATAGCTACTCATCGTTCTCCCCCCTCAAACAAGTACCAAAAGAGATAGATCATTACGATCACTCCGATTATTCCTAAAACAAGATTCATATTCTTCACTCCTTCATGACGTAAGCATACGCAAAAAGAAATAAAAATAGTGTAAATCTTCTGCTAGCATCTTTATATCTTCTTTATACGGCTGCTTATCGGACAAGAAAACCGCAATACAGCAGGTTTTTTTTAGAAAAAAAACAAAAACAGCGGATATCGTGAAGGATATCCGCTGTTAGAGTCATTGAGACTTATTTTGTTTTTCTGCTTTTGTTCGTGTGTTTCTTACGAAAGAAGACGATCCCCGCTAGTGCAATAAGGCTCACTCCTGCAATCGAATAGCCTTGAGTGATGGCTGTACCGGTCTTTGGTAACACCCGCTTGTCCTTTGCGGTCGCTTTGCTTTGTTTACCAGGCTGCCCTGCATCCGTTGGTTTTTCTTGCCCTTTATTAGAATCATCTTTCTCTGGCTGCTTATCATTTTCCTCTGGTTCTTCTGCTTTTTCAACGACTTTGATCTTCGCTGTGGCGGTGACTGCTTCTTGTGAGCGAGTACCAAATAAGCGTGCGAAAAAGTTAGGAGTTGCTGCTTCATCGGTTACGATTGAATAGGTGACTTGATAGGTTCCGGTTTTTTTGGTATCAACCGAACCGTCCACCAACAGTTGCTCCAACGTAAGTGTCTTACCATCACGATCTGTAGCGGAGACAAAATTGTCGGCAGCTGTCCAGTTGTCACCAACATAAATCACGCTATCTTTCACAGTCACAGAGGTCTGGTCTGCCAACACGGTAATTGTGGCAGTGGCTTCGGCTTTGCCATTGCGATAGATGACTTGGTATTTTCCAGGCACATCAGTATTGACTGTACCGCTAATCAATACTTGATCATAATCGACTGCTTGTCCGCTTTTATCTGTTGCCGAGACAAAATTATCGACGGCTTGCCACTTCTCTCCTTCATAGATTGTACTATCTTTTGCTACGACCGTTTCTTGGTGAGCAACCACAGTGATTGTCGCTATGTCGCTGACTTTTCCATTCGTATAAGTGACTTCGTATGTGCCTTCTTGATTGGTATCGACGGTACCAGTAACCATTACTCCTGATAATTCAACCGTTACTCCCGTTTTGTCTGTGGCTGAGACAAAGTTGTCGGCAGCTTGCCAGTCATCGCCGACATACAGGGTACTGTCTTTGGCTTTGACACTCGTTTGATCTGCCAACACGGTAATCGTGGCAGTCGCTTCGGCTTTGCCGTTGCGATAAATCACTTCATATTTCCCTGGTGTGGCGCTATCGACTGTACCTACTGTTGTGATATCTGCAAGTTTTAGCTCATTACCGTCCTTGTCTTTGGCTGACACGAAGTTGTCGGCAGCTTGCCAGTTATCATCCACATAAATCGTACTGTCCTTAGCGACTACGGTTTCTTGGTTCGCAACGACTGTAATCGTCGCCGTTGCTTTGACATGACCATTTTGGTAAACCACTGGGTACTCGCCTGCTTTGGAGGTATCGACTGAGCCACTAACGGTTACTCCTGAAAATGGTAGGTTTGCTCCCGTTTTGTCTGTGGCTGAGACAAAGTTGTCGGCAGCTTGC
Organism: Enterococcus sp. DIV1096b; assembly: GCF_050498765.1. NCBI lineage: Bacteria > Bacillati > Bacillota > Bacilli > Lactobacillales > Enterococcaceae > Enterococcus > Enterococcus sp. DIV1096b. The sequence goes on from NZ_JBMHEK010000001.1 coordinate 2,268,827, forward strand.
CAGTCATCGCCGACGTATAGGGTACTGTCTTTGGCTTTGACACTCGTTTGATCAGCTAACACGGTGATCGTGGCAGTCGCTTCGGCTTTGCCATTGCGATAAACCACTTCATATCTGCCTGCTTTAGAGGTGTCAACTGTGCCATCAACGGTTACTTCTGTTAGCGGCAATGCCTTGCCGTCTTTGTCTGTTGCGGAAAGAAAATTATCCGCGGCTTCCCATGAGTCACCTACATACAACGTACTATCTTTAGCTGCCACCGTTTCTTGGTTCGCAACAACCGTGATCGTAGCAATAGCTTCTGTTTTACCATTGCTATAAGTAACTTTGTACTGACCTTCTTTGCTCGTATCAACTAATCCACTAACGGTCACTGCTGAAAATGGTAGGTTTGCTCCTGCTTTATCCGTTGCCGAAACAAAGTTGTCGATTGCTTGCCAGTCGTCACCAACATATAAGGTGCTATCTTTAGCTTTAATTGATGTTTGATCAGCTATCACGGTGATCGTCGCTTTCGCCTCAGCTTTGCCGTTACGATAGATTACTTGGTATTCTCCTGGTACTTTCGTATCCACGTCACCACTGGTGGTGACTTCTGCCAAGCTTAACGGTTGTCCCTTCTTATCCGTTGCTGAAACAAAATTATCCGCAAGCTCCCACGCATCTCCAACATAAAGTGTACTATCCTTGGCAACGACTGTTTCTTGATTGGCAACCACGGTGATCGTGGCGACTGCTTTTTGATTGCCATTTTGATAAACCACTAAATATTGGCCTTCTTTGGAAGTATCCACGGCTCCACTAACTGTCACATTTGAAAATGGAACGTTCGCTCCTGTTTTGTCCGTTGCCGAAACAAAGTTATCAACCGCATGCCAGTCGTCCCCGATGTATAAGGTGCTGTCTTTGGCTTTAACCGAAGTTTGGTCTGCTAAGACCGTGATCGTCGCTGTTGCTTCGGCTTTGCCGTTACGATAGATTACTTGGTATTCTCCAGGTGTATCCGTGTCAACTTCACCGGTGATGGTCACTTCTGTGATTGCCACTGTGTTACCGTCTTTATCCGTTGCCGCTAGAAAATTATCAGCTGGTGTCCATGCATCGCCCACATATAACGTGCTGTCTTTGGCTGCCACCGTTTCTTGGTTGGCCACCACAGTGATCGTCGCTGTCTCGCTCACGTTGCCATTCATGTATTTGACTTCATAAGTGCCGACTTTAGATGTGTCGACCTCACCGTTGACGGTAATTTCCGAGAAGGTCAACGCATTGCCATGCTTGTCTGTCGCTGAAACAAAGTTGTCTTCAGCATGCCATTCATCTCCCACGTAGATCGTGCTATCTTTGGCGTCGATCGTCGACAAGTCTTCTTCTGGTGTGATGCCGACAGAAAGATGATTGCCCGTCCGGTTCACTTGCACCTCTTTACCAAGCTGAAGTTCCTGTGGTATGACGTAACCTTCTGGGACGTAGGAAACATAAAGCATATAGGTCCCTGTATAAATATCAGCTAATTGATACTCTCCCTTCTCATCCGTTACAACAGAAATAACATCTCCAGTCAACTGATTCCAAAGCATCAATGTAACGCCTGCAATTTTCTGAGTTGGTTCTTCAGTATTATAAACATCAAGTGACGCACTAGTTTTGTAAATGATCCCGTTTGAATCACCTGCCGAAAATTGCAGGTTAGTCACCGTCGAAGTAGCCGTCCGTTTGGCTTCCGACAAGGTATCAATCGTATCAGAAACGATCGTTGCTGAAGCTGAGATTTGGCCGGCGTTTTGTGAAAGTACGTTGTAACTGATTTCGATATTTTTCGTTAAAACATAGTTTGAAAAGACAAGCTGTACGTCTCCGTCAACTTCTTTGATTTCGTAGCTATCGTCTAGCACATTTGAAACATTGATTGACCTAAGATCGATTTCACCATTGGTATTTCCCAATGATTTTAGAAGGATCGTTGGATTTGCTACTTTTTTCGAGCCATCATCGATATTTTTTGTTGTGACCTTGACCTGAGTCATGTTTTTTGTATTATTCACGGTATTTTGAGTAATCCCAATAATATCCGTCGCTGTATTGGAAACCGAAACGGTAGTTGAGCCTTGCTGATTATTTGATAGCGGCTCTTTTGCAAAACCAGGTACATAAATCGTACTCATTTCCTGCCAACCATTGGCGTACTGATAGGAAATGATGTAGCGATGGTTAGTCGTCCCAAAATCAAAGGTATAATAGTTGGTTGCCTCATCATGGGTGATCGTTGGATAATTCGGATCGCTTTCTTTCATGGCTTGATTATCATAATAACCACGATCCCAGTACTGTGGATAAATGCCACTGACTTGTTCATTGGAAACATCGATGATCGAAAACACAACATCCGTATTTTTCGGAACATGGGTCTCAACAGTCAAATCACTGATGGTATCTTGACGAGCGTTGACTAAAAACTGATTCTTACTGCTTTGGAGCGTGCGTTCAGAATACAGTTTTCTTCCGGTATAGACGGAGGTATGAACCGTGTCAAGTCCTGTCGCGGAAATCGTGATTGGAATTGTATCGTTAGGAATTGATTTTGTCGGTGCTAAACTATCTGGCACATAATTGAAGCCAATATCAAATTGAACAGAATAGGTAATGGGCGACGTAAAGGTGACCATCGTTCCGCCTGCTACTTCTTCAATCGTATAATCAGTTCCTAAAGTATAATAGAAGCCGACTTTTGGTACCTTTCTTAAAGAAAGATACTCGGGATGTTCAATAAACATTTGTAAATTTTCGATCGGTTGTGAGGTGCTGCCTTCGATATTGACTGAAGTGTCACTGGCATAGGCACCATTTTGATCATAATTTCCCCAAGCAGTTTCAGCGTTATTGGGATTAAGAACACTGATTGGTTCGACGTAGTTGTCTTCAACGATTTTGAATTCTTTATTAGCAATTAACGGTGTCGAGACATTGAGGATGATATCTTTCTGATCAAAGGGTACGGTTATGTTCGTGGAACCAAGAGTGAGATTGCTGTCTTTTGTGGCCGTCACAATCAGTTTGTCCCCATTATTTTCGACAGAAAAATAATCCGTAAAAGTCACATTTTGATAGAAGGCGTCTCTTGCTGTTAACTGTTTCGCCGTGATCGGCTGTCCGTTTTGACTCGAAAGAATGATTTGTTGACCTGCTTTCATCTCCGTCGGCATTTGATGAATTGATACATAGTAGTTTCCTTTAGAAAGGCCATTCATAAAACTGGCAGAAGCAACCCCCATATAATACCTAGAATCGACTTCTTTTTCATCTTTACTGGTTGCTGCCGTGAAGGAAAACCCTCTGTTTTGGGCAGCTGTTTGTTTTAGCTGTACCGAACCAAATCCGGTCGTCGGATACCCTTTTGAAAAAGAAGAAGTATAATCCGTCAACGCGGTCAAACTCATCGTGAATTGATAAGAAACACCATAGGCCTTTTGCTTGTCCATTTGTTTGACTTCAACAGCAGTATTGTAGAGACTATTTGAGGTGATTGTGTAGTCCGTCCCTTCAGTCAATGCTGTTTGTGTTTCTGGCTTGATCTTTCCTTTGATATCCACTTCATAGCTGAAGACTTTTAACGGTTGGGTCTCAATCTTTTTGAAGGACGCACCCGGCGTATCAACCAAATGCAGTGAAAGAGTTTCCGTTCCAGATAATGTCCGATCGGTATTGTAGTAAACCATTCCTTGCATCCCAAAGACATTTTTTTCTGACACATATTGAATCGGGTCAACTTCTTCATACAAATCAATGGCGTAGCTTGTCTGGTTTTGATCGCCCATCTCAATGGTTAGCTGAGGCTTGTCTTCTGAATAAAGATAACTGGTCAACTCGATCGAAAACGATGCATCATGAATGGATTGGTTAAAGGTGATCGTTAATTGATGGGCGGCACTATCTACTGCCCACGAAGCATTGATTGCTTCATTTGTTCCTTGCATATCACTAAAACCAAGGCCTTCCGGCAGGTCAAAAACAGCAGTGGTGCCGGCTAAATAGTCTTCGTCATTGACTTCAAAGTCTAATTTCAGTTTCACCGGACTATTGTTTAAAATCCGCGTTTCTTCCGTTTGACTGAACTCCTCACCAGCAATCGTCAGTAATGTGCCTTTTTCTAAAAGCTCTTGTCCATTGATGCGGGTGCTGACACGGGAACTCTTTTCGGCTCCTTTTGCCTCTTTCGATTCAGTTTCTGAAGAACTTGTTTGCGTCGAATCTGTAGTATCTGCTGTATGCGTTGATGAAGTTGTAGCAGGCGTTTCACTTTGACTCGTTGTTGCTGCATCCGTCTTGGAGGTTGCTTCGCCGCTTTCTTCTGAAGAACGATCCGTTTGAGTAGTCTCAGTTGTTTGCGCGTCGCTTGTGTTTGTTTCATTGGCAACGCCGCTGGTTGATTCCAGCAGATGATTTGAGTTATCTAAAGTACGAATGGTCTGTTCCTGTTCCGTGGTTTCCGCAAGCGCCATGACCGGAGTGATCACTTGGGACAGACCTAAAGCGGTAACAACAATGCCATGACGAATTCGTTTATTTCTCTTTTTCATTTTTTTCCTCCATTAAATATATGTAGTTTTAACTGATTGCTTTACGGATTTTTTTTCCAACTTCTAATTCTTCCCCATTAAAAAAGCAAAGAACATTGTTTGTTCGATCAATCATTTTGATTTGTCGCGCATTAATAATGTACGATTTGAATACTTTATAATACTCAGGCAAATCTAGCTGTTTGATGACCTTTAACGAAGTTTCAATGCACTCAACTGATTTCTTTTGATGGAATACGATTCGGTTTCGCTCACCTTTGATCGTTGTTATGTAGTTGATTGCTTCTGCATCAACGATCATCAACTCTCGTTTACTAACAATTTTTAATAAGTGTTTTTTTCCCAGCAATGATCGTTTCACTTCAATTGCTTCTGTTAACAAATTTCTTAACTGCATTGCCACATCCTTTTCTTCTGTATCGATGATTCCTAAAGGACAGATAAGATTCAGTTTCTTGATTTCGATTTTGGACGCATAGGCACCATAAAAAGCAATTTGACACTTTTTGCACTGCTCCCTCAATCGCCCTGCTAATTGAAAACTTCGATCAAAGCCCATCATTTCAATGGAAAATAAAAATAAATCGTTAACATCTGTTAAGTACCCTTCAAGAAAAGAATCTAGTTCTTCCGGTGAAATGATCTCCACCATAGAATAAGGAACATGACTTTCAGTGATCATTTTTTTCATCAAATTTCCATTAAAAAAGTTGTCATCTACTATATAAACAGCGAAATTGCTCAAATTTGCAGACATCTTAATTCTCCTTTTCACATCATTTCTAATTGTATTCTTAATTAAAAATGCCTGCTTGCACTTTCAAACGAATTAGCGAAACGTTTATGCAAAAAAGGTAGTTTAAATTAAAAACAAAGTAAGAAAAGACTTTATAATTGGTCTAAACCTATTATAGTAAAGGAGTTCCCGTCGTACTGCTTTCTTAACACATTTATAAGACAGAAAGCGCAAACAACAATAAAAACTTATGTTTTTTTAAGTAGTTTAACTAATTAACAATTCCAAAACTTACCGACTACTGCCCAACCTTTCTAATGATTTCCAAAAAAATAACCTTCGTTCAAATAAAATATTAATCGTTATTTATTCTTCGTTTTTTCGCAAAAAAAAGCTACCCTTCTCTTTGGGCAGTCCGGTTAAGGGTAATCAACTGTTTCCTCTGAAGATTTTCCATCAAAATAAAAGAGATCGTTCGCTGCTGCAAGATGCAATCAAAAAAAATTTTCTACTTAATTTACCATATCGAATCTTCATGGACACGACAAAAAACCATTTATTTCGAACAATAAATGGCCTGTTTGCTGCTTTTATTATGCTTCTGATTTACATGCATCCCGTGAATTTTAATTGTTTTCTTTTTTTCCTTCTATATTAATAAGGAATTTCTTACAAGTGCTCATGGGGTTTTATCATCTGTTTTTTTTAATGCTCGTTTTAGTTTTCGATTATGCCAAATCAGATAAGCGATGATCAAACATAAAACACCACCAATCGATAGATAGAGAAGGATCGGCGAAGCGGTTTCTTCAATACTGACATCTTGCTCGTTTCTTTCTTGCGCTTCTTGCCTTGCAACTTGGAAGGTCGGCTCTCCCTGCCATTCTTGATCGGCTGCTTTAAGGGTCGCTTTTATTTCATACTCTCCTGATAGCAGTTCCTTTCCATCCAGCGGAAGTGCGTAATTCATTAATGCATTGGGCGCTAATTGGATTTCTTTTTCCCCTTTGATGGCTGTTGCTTTTCCTTCATGGAACACTTCATAAGCAAGCGTGGCTTTACTGAGATAATCGGCTGCTGCATTTTCCACCGCTACGATGATGACATTGCGGCGGTTGATCTCTTCCAAATGGGCTTCTTCAATTCGGACCGCTGGCGGGATGTCTGACTCTTTATTTCGGAGCAATACCGCCACTTCTCTTGCTAATAGGTTTTGAACATTCCCTTGAAATTCTTCACTGCCGGTTTGCTGTACGTATAGTCCCCCTGCCAAAATCCCATCAAATGATTTAGATGGCATCCGGACTGTCAAGGTGATTTCTTTTTGTTCATTAGGGGCTAATGAAAGTGTTTCATCACTCAAAGTAACGAGTTCTTCGATCGCGTACGGAGCAGAAGGCGTTGCTTCCTCATTTGCCCCAGAGTACTCAACGACGCCAGTCATGTTCGTGACCGCTCGATTAAACGATAGCTGTAGATTGATTGGTTGCTCGCTTTTATTGGAAACCATGACTGCTAGCTTTTCTTCTGCCTTGGGCTCCAGCAACAAATCATAGTACATTAACTCTTTGTCCCGCTGTGACTCCGGCAATTTGATTTGAACATCGAAGGTATCAAGTGAATCTGCTGCCCCCGTACTACTAGTACCAATGAAAAATAAGACCGTTAGAATACTTACTACCCAATACTGAAATCCTTTGCCTCGAAGTTTGTTCTGATGCATCCTGTCAGATCCTTTCTACACAAAATAGGAAAGAAAAATCAGCTAGCATAAAAAGCAGCCGCTTAGGCAAGCTGCTTTTTTTCTGCTAACTGTTAAGCAATGACTACTAACCTATGGGGTCGTCGGAGCACTGCTGATCGTCCAAACGAGGGTCGTTTGATAGGTTGCCGATTGTTTTTCCGTATTGGCTGGGATCGAAAGGGTAAATTGTTCTAGAGGCATCGACGTTTCACCGATCCCTTCACCAGCATTGGCGGTCAAGAAAGCATATTCATTGTTGATCGCCGCAAAATCAAGCTCGCCATTGGCAATATCACTGGTTCCGGTTGGCGGCGAACTTAAGTTGTTGGTCAATGTACCCGTATCTACCGTTAATACCGCACCGTCCAACGTACTGTCTCCTGCCGTAAATTGGGTTGCTTGCCGTACTTTAATTGCCCAAGAAGAGTTCGCCTGTCCCCGGTTATCACTGACTGCAACTGCCCCTCTTTGCAGCGTGGACCCATCGCCAGGTAGTCCAGTCCCATCCGTAGTAGCCACCCACGTTTCGGCATTTTCTGTTTGGATCTCATGGGCCCCAAAATCTAAATTCGTTGGTAGCTGCGTATTGGGATCACTCCCGCCTTTATCCGGGTCAAACACGATGCCACCAGAGGTATATTCTACGACACCGGTCGTATCGTCCGCTTGCACCGTGGTCACAATACTAAGGGCGGTCAATACCCCCAATGCGCCTATTACCGATTTCTTTGAAATCATTTTGCCATCCTCCTTTTTTTGATGCAAATGATCAATGTCAGACTAATGAAGAATCCACCTATTAAGGGCAGCCAAAAGTGATTGGTTTCAGCAAGCTGCGGCAGTGGTTCTTCTACGTTAGTGACCGTTTCTTGACTGGGCGGTGGTTCAATTTCTTCATCAATTGAATCACTGCTAGATGTTTCCGTTGGTCCTTCATAAAACTCAATGTTGCCGGTCGTCGTATTGGCTACTGCTGATGGAACGAAACTGCAGAAACTGCCGATCATCAAAATCAGAAGCAGCACAAGGGAATTCTTTTTCATTCTGCTCTTCCTTTTCAAGGTGTATCGGAAACGGTCCACACGACGGTGGCGCGATACTGACCTTGAAATTTAGGTGTTTTCTCAGGTACAAATAAATTGAACTGGGAAAAATTAACGGTCAGTCCACCAGTCGATGCCGCATTTTCCAACGCCACCACATTTTTTTCGACATTTTGCTGCAGGGCAATCGTTGCATTATCAGGTAAAACCACTCGACCATCCGTAAAGGTTGAATTGACAGTGCCAAGCTGAACCCTTAATTCGGCGGCTGGCAATGTGCGTGTACCATTGACCCAATTGGTGGATTGTCTGACCTTTACTTGCCATTTTTTCTGCCGATTGCGGGTATCATTGATCCGTAAAATCCCAGTTGTAGCAGCTGCGCTTTGATCGCCGTTGGCGGTTGCCCGCCACGTCTCACTCTTTTTCGTTTGAATGGCATGTCGGCCAAAATTCAGCTGAGTCGGTAGATTCGCCCGATCCATCGTCAATGCTTCGACCATGAAATAAATCATGGTTTGGCGACTGCTGATATTTAGCGCACTAAAGTTCAAGAGATTGATGTCCGTCGGCTTTGCTTTCAAAACAGAAGCGGAAAAATTAGCGGTCCAATTTGCAGTCAACTGACCCGGACCTGAAAGTAACGTCGGAATTTGAACATCCGTTGCTCCTAAAACAGCTGCATCCGCCAGCTGTTCTTGGACAGTTGTCAAATCATTCAACGCTGAGTTCACGGTGCTAAGCAGAGTATTGAGCAACCCTTGCAGCAATGCGCGCACGACGCCGCCAATATCGATGCCGATCACTCGGATCTGGGTATTTTGAATCGCGGTACTTAAATTCCGTAGAATTTGCGGGACATTGGTTCCTAAGACGACACCAAGGTTCGAACTCATATTGGCATATAAAGCTTCTTTCTGGGTCGTAAACTGCAACGGACTGGTAAATTCAACATTCCCAATATTTCCGACAGTCTTTAGTAAAGAAATCTGCTGATTGATCGCTGTCAAATCGATTTGAACAATCCCAAGGTTGAGATTTAGTGAACTGGTCAAGGAATCAAGCGCTGTTAAGATCGCATTCAAAAGTGGGACATTGGCAATATTGACTGTGGTCGACGTCTTGATCGATGCTGATCCATTGGCACTAATGCTAGTTCTCAATTCTGCTGGGATCGCTAATAAAGCAAATTTATCTTCCCCACTGACATTGACAGAAGCGTTCAACCCGCCGTTGCCTTTAATAGAAAAAGTCACTGGTCGATTTGTCACGCTGCCTGGCCATGGAACGCTTACTGAGGTGCCACTTGTATTGGCACTCGTTAAATTGCTTAAAATCTCCACATCTAAAACATTCACTGCTGCTTCGGCTTTTATTGTCGTTGTTAAAAGATACAAATTGACGAAACTGATGCTGGTCAAAAAGAGAATTAATTGGCCGATCGTCCATTTGTAAAGACGTTTTTCCCTCCTTCTGCTTTTCATACCATTTCTAACCCTTTCTTTACGAAACGATGATCATTGCTTCAAAACTATTGTTCACTAGAGATACCAGCGGAGGATGTCCACTCCGCTGGTAAAGTCATGCTATTTTTGTTGGTCTTTTTTCTTTCTTGCTTTGAAGAACAAACCAATTCCTCCTACAACGAAGACTGCTGCCCCAATCAGTGAAGCATACCAAGTTCCTTCAGATCCCGTTTTCGGTAGGTACTTACTTCCCCACCAGCTTTGGTTGTTATTGCTACCGTTGCCGTTGTTGTTCCCCCAACTGCCCCAGTTGCCCCAAGCGCCGTTGCTTCCGTCGGTACCATTCGTTCCATTGGTACCGTCCGTGCCATTGCTTCCGTCCGTGCCTTCGGTACCATCCGTACCATTGTCACCCGTTGGTACCACGATTGGTGTTGCTGCACTGCGGTATTCTCTGCCACCTGCTGTAACGATAGCCACAACGTTAAGGGTTTCTTCTGGTGAAACATCCTCTGGGTCTAATGTGATGCTGAAGGCACCATTCCCATTGGTCGTTCCAGTTCCGACAACGTCACCCGCTTCATTCAAGATTTCGATCGTCGCATTGGCTGGACCATTCCCGAAGACTGGATAGCCATCGGTAGGATTGCCAGTGATCGTGGCAACCGGTGCGTCAACCGTCAAGGCACTGACTACGGTCGTCGTCGGATCACTTAAGGTTTCGCCTTCGGCTAAAGCAAGAACCGTAACAGTTTCGCCTTCCGTCGCTTCCGCGGATAACTCAACATCCCAGTCACCATTTTGATCGGCGATCGTTGTGATTGGACCTTCAGCCGCGAAGATGGTCAGGAATCTACTTGTTAACGGATCGCTGATGGTAACGGTGATCGTAGCACCTGGCTCACTCGTTCCGCTGATCGTTGTATCACCAGCCGTAACTGGGTCAATGGTTGGTGTATCTGTCTTGATGCTTTCATCATCGACAGGTACGACGATTGGTGTCGGATTACTGCGGTAGTCATCCCCACCAGCAGTGACGATCGCCACAACCGTTAAGTTTTCTTCTGGTGCGACATCCTCACTAGTCAATGTGATCGTATAGTCACCATTTTCATCGGTCGTGCCTGTTCCTACGACATCCCCCGCTTCATTCAAAATTTCAATCGCGGCATTGGCAGGACCGTTCCCAGTTACTGGATAGCCTTCTTGGGAATTACCAGTAATGGATGCTGAAGGGGCGTTGACCGTGATGCCATTAACAACGGTCGTTGCTGGTTCACTGGCGGTTTCTCCTTCGCTTTGCGCCACTGCTGTTACGATTTCATCTCGAGAAACTTCGGCAACGTCCACTGACCAATTTCCTGCTTCATCTGCTTCGGTTTCAACCGCTTCTTCGCCCGTTACCGTCACGGTGACCATTGATCCCGGTACAGCAGTACCAGTGATGGTCGTGTCACCAGCTGTGACTGGTTCGATGATTGGTGTAGCGGTTTGATCAATCGTATTCTCAACGGGCACTACAATTGGTGTCGCATTACTACGGTAGTCTTTGCCGCCGGCTGTAATGATCGCAACGACGTTCAATGATTCTTCAGGAGAAACATCTTCACCAGAGAGCGTGATGGTGTAGTTGCCATTTTCATCAGTATTGCCTGATCCAACGACATCCCCCGCTTCATTCACGATTTCAATCGCCGCATTTGGTGCTGCCATCCCCGTTACTGGGTAACCATCCTCTGGATTGCCAGTGATGGAAGCGGTCGGTGCTGAAACCGTGATGCCATCCACACTCACTGTGATTGGTGCACTAGGGTCTTTTTCAGGGGATTGTGCCACAACAGTGACGGTATCACCCTCCGCAACTTCAGGTACCTCGACTGTCCAATTGCCCTCTTCGTCCGTTTCAGTTGTGATCGGTTCATTTTCACCAATCGTTACCGTCACCGTCGAACCTGGTTCGGCAGTCCCGCTGATCGTCGTATCGCCAGCTTTGACTGGATCGATCGTTGGTGTTGCAGTTTGTTGCTCTTCTTGATCCAAAGGTACCACGATTGGTGTCGCATTACTGCGGTATTCTTTGCCGCCAGCTGTCAGAACTGCGACGACTGTTAGGCTTTCCGCTGGTGCAACAGCTGTTGGTTCAAGAGTGATACTGTAGTTTCCTTCCGCGTCTGCGGTTCCTGAACCGACGATTTGTCCATCGCTATTCAAGATTTGTATGGTGGCATTGGCTGGTGCCGTTCCAGTTACTGGATAGCCATCCGTGCTATTGCCTGTGATGGTTGCACTAGGAGCAGTGACCGTCAACGCCCCCACACCAACTGTTACTGGAGCGCTTGGCTCTTTGTCAGGTGATTGAGCCACAACAGTGACTGCATCGCCTTCAGAAACTTCTGGTACTTCTGCTGTCCAATTGCCTTCGTCATCCGTTTCAGCCGTGATTGGTTCCGCATCTGGTACAATGATCGTCACGGTTGAACCTGGTTCTGCGGTCCCACTGATGCTGGTATCTCCTGCCGTGATTGGATCGATCGTTGGTGCAGCTGTCTGATCCACTACCGTATCTGCTGGTACGATGACCGCTGTTGGATTACTGCGATACTCTTTCCCACTAGCTGTTACGATGGCAACGACATTTAAGTTTTCTTCTGGATCGACAGTTTCAGCAGTTAAGTCCACTGTATAGTTGCCGTCTCCATCGGCAGTGCCTGTTCCAACGACTTCATTGTCTGCGTTCAAGATCTCGATCGCTGCATTGGCTGGTGCTGTACCAGTCACTGGGTAGCCATCCGTGCTGTTGCCGCTGATGGAAGCTGTTGGTGCTGCGACAGTCACTCCTTCAACGATGACAGTGATTGGATCACTTGGGTCTTTGCCGTCACTGTCTGCGACGACTGTGATGGTATCCCCTTCAGACAATTCAGGCACATCGACACTCCAGTTGCCCTCATCATCTGTTTCGGCGGTTTCTTCTGTGCCGTCAGGTAGTGTCACAGTCACAGTTGAGCCTGGTTCTGCCGTTCCGCTAACTGTTTCATCGCCTGCTTTGATTGGATCAACCGTTGGTGCCGTTGTTTGATTTTCACCCGGTTCAGCTGGCACCATGATTGGTGTCGCTGGACTACGATAATCTGTACCACCAGCTGTGACCACCGCAACTACCGTCAAGTTTTCTTCAGGAGAGACATTTTCACTGGTCAAATCGATCGTGTAAAGCCCTGCATCATTGGTCGTACCCGTTCCAACTGTCTCGCCAGCTTCGTTCAAGATTTCGATGGTCGCATTCGCTGGTCCTGTTCCGGTCACTGGATAACCATCGGCTGCATTGCCACTGATGGACGCACTAGGAGCCGCCACCGTTAATGCACCGACTGTGATCGTTGCTGGTGTACTTGGTGTTTCATTTTCTACTTCTGCTACTGCCGTAACAGTCGTCCCTTCGGAAAGCTCTGGCACATCAACTTGCCAATTGCCCTCTTCGTCAACTTCGGCTGAGATTGGGTCTTGCTCACCGACCGTCACGTTGACTATTGCTCCTGGTTCGGCTGTCCCGCTGATTTCTGTTGCGCCGGCAACTGCTGGATTGATCGTTGGTGTCGCCGTTTGATCCGCAGGTACCACGACAGCCGTTGGTTGACTACGGAAGTCATCCCCACCTGCTGAAACGATGGCAATGACACGGACCGTTTCTCCTGCTGATGCCTCTTCACTGGTCAAGGTAACGGTGTAAACACCATTCTCATTGGCCATCCCTGTGCCAATCACTTGATCATCAGCATTTAAGATTTCGATTGACGCATTAGCTGGTGCTGTACCAGTTACTGGATAGCCATCTGCACTATTGCCAGAAATCGTTGCCGTTGGTGCTGCCACGATCAGCCCTTGCACCGTCACTGTTACTGGTAAACTTTCTGTTTTGCCGTCTGCCAAGGCAGTAACTGTCAAGACATCATCCAGAGAAACCGTCGGCACAGTTGCCGTCCACTCACCTTCGTCATTCGCTGCTACTGTAACAGTATCGCCGTTTGGTAGTTCAACCGTTACATCTGCCCCAGGTTCAGCCGTTCCGCTAACGGTTGTAGCCCCAGCAATCACTGGTGCGACAGTCGGTGCCGCTGTTTGGTCTTCTGCGTTATCTTCTGGCACCACGATAGTAGTTGCCGGACTGCGATAGTCTTGACCGCCGGCTGATACGATAGCCACCACTCGCAAGGTTTCTGCTGGTGAAACACCTTCTGTCAAAGTGATCGTATACTCACCGTCTCCATTGGCAGTACCACTGCCTACCACTTCATTGGCAGCATTTAAGATTTCAATGGTTGCGTTGGCTGGTGCTGTTCCTGTGACTGGATAGCCGTCAGTACTGTTGCCCGTGATCGTTGCGGTTGGTGCAGCCACGTTCAAGGCACCGACACCAACATTGATTGGTGCACTTGGGTCTTTGCCTTCAGCTTCAGCAACCACTGTGACCGTGTCGCCTTCTGAAAGTTCTGGTACGGTGACTGTCCAATTGCCTTCCTCATCCGTTTCGGCAGTCACTGGATCTTCTCCAGGAATCGTTACCGTCACCGTTGAACCAGGTTCGGCAGTTCCTCCGACGGATGTATCACCTGCTTGCACTGGATCGATCGTTGGGGTGGTCGTTTGGTCTGCTGGTACCACGATGGAGAGCGGCGTACTGCGGTACTCATCGCCGCCAGCTGTTACCACTGCCACCACCTGAAGTGCTTCTGAAGGATCAACATCGTCGCTGCTCAATGTGATGCTGTAAGCACCTTCCTCATTTGCTTCACCGCTACCAACAACCTCACCGGCTGCATTTAAGATCTCAATCGCTGCATTTGGCGTGGCCGTTCCGGTTACTGGATACCCCTCCGAACTATTGCCGCTGATCGCTGCTGTCGGTGTCGCCACACTGAGTGGATTTACGACGACCGTAGCTGCATCACTTGGTGTTTCCCCATCAAGGGTCGCTACCACAGAAACAATTTCTCCTTGAGAAACCTCGGGCACAGTTGCCGTCCAATTGCCTTCGTCATCCGCTTCGGCAGTGACTGGCTCTGCGTCACCAATCGTGACTGAGACTGTCGCGCCAGGTTCAGCCGTACCACTGATGGTCGTGTCGCCGGCTGTCACCGATTCAATCGTTGGGACTGCAGTTTGATCCAAAGGTACTGTGATTGGTGCAGCCGCACTGCGGTACTCTTGACCACCGGCTGTGACTACCGCCACCACCCGTAAGGCTTCAGCTGGAGACGCGTCATTACTCGTTAACGTGATCGTATATTGGCCTTCGTCATTGGCGGTGCCAGTACCTATGACCTCGTCATCGGCATTCAAGATTTCGATGGCTGCATTGGCTGGTGCCGTCCCCGTTACTGGGTAACCTGCGGTACTATTGCCGCTGATCGTCGCGGTTGGTGTAGCGATCGTCAACCCATTGACTCCAACACTGATCGGTGCACTTGGGTCTTTGTCTGGTGCTTGTGCGACCACTGTGACGGTTTCTCCTTCAGAAACTTCAGGAACTTCAACTGTCCAGTTCCCCTCGTCATCGGCTTCACCAGTAACAGGTTCTTCACCTGGGATCGTTACCGTCACCGTAGCGCCTGGTTCTGCGGTCCCACTGATCGTCGTATCCCCGGCATTGATTGGATCGATGGTTGGTGATGCTGTTTGTTCAAGCTCATCTGCTGGGACCGTCACCGGTGTGGCAGGACTGCGGTACTGATCTCCGCCTGCTGTAACGATCGCAACGACAGACAAGGTTTCTTCTGGTGCTGCATCGGATGGTGCGATGGTTACCGTATAGTTTCCATCCCCATCGGCTGTCCCAGTACCGATCACATCGCCTGACTCATTCAACACTTCGATCGCTGCGTTCGCTGGAGCAGTCCCCGTGATTGGATAGCCATCGGTACTATTGCCGCTGATGATCGCTGTTGGTGCTGCAACGGTGACTCCATTGACTCCAACGCTGACTGGCGCGCTTGGCTCTTTGCCTTCGGCTTCCGCAACGACTGTGACTGTATCATCACCAGAGACTGCTGGCACTTCCGCAAGCCAGTTTCCTTCGTCATCCGTTTCAGCCGTTACTGGTTCTTGACCGGTAATCGTAACAGTAACCGTCGAACCTGGTTCTGCCGTTCCGCTAATCGTGGTATCACCTGCTGTGACCGGATCGATCGTTGGTGTCCCTGTTTGTTCAATGTCTGCTGGTACCGTGATTGGCGTGGCATTACTGCGGTAGTCTTGACCGCCCGCTGTCACAACTGCCACCACCTGCAAGGCTTCTTCTGGCGTCACATCAGCTGGATCTAAGATGACGGTATAAACACCCGTGTCATCCGCCGTCGTGCTACCAACGACATCTCCTGCTTCATTCAAAATCTCAATTGCCGCATTCGGCGTGGTTGTTCCACTGACCGGATAGCCATCCGTACTATTGCCTGTGATGGAAGCGCTCGGTGCACTGACAGTCACACCATCAACGGTCACGGTAATCGGTGCACTTGGCTCTTTGCCTTCTACTTCGGCAACGACTGTTACCGTATCACCTTCCGTTAATTCTGGTACCGTCGCTTCCCAATTGCCTTCGTCATCGGCTTCTGCCGTGATCGGATCGCCTTCAGGCAACGTGATCGTCACAGTTGCCCCTGGTTCAGCCGTTCCGCTGACGGTCGTATCCCCAGCTGTTACTGGGTCGATCGTTGGTGTTTCAGTTAAATTTTCGACATCATCTGCAGGAACTACAAGCGGTGTGCCTGTACTGCGATAGTCTTCACCACCAGCCGTCACGATCGCTTCCACTCGTAAGTTGTCGCCAGCTGTCACCTCTTGAGGATCAAGGGTGATCGTGAAGTTGCCATCCTCATCAGCTGTTCCGCTACCAACGACATCTCCTACTTCATTCAAAATTTCAATTGCTGCATTGGCAGTCGCTGTTCCCGTTACTGGATACCCATCTGTGCTATTTCCGGTGATCGTAGCCGTTGGCGCCGCCACGGTTAAACCGTTTACACTCACGGTGATTGGTGCACTCGGATCTTTGCCTTCAGACTCAGCTACGACGGTCACGGAATCGCCTTCTGATAATTCAGGAACCGTTGCTTCCCAGTTGCCTTCATCATCGGCTTCAGCCGTGATTGGATCGCCTTCAGGAAGCGTGATCGTTACCGTTGCCCCCGGTTCCGCTGTCCCACTAACGGTCGTATCTCCAGCACTGACTGGATCGATCGTTGGTGTTTCCGTCTGCAGGATATCTGCAGGCACCACAACAGGTGTTGGGTTGCTTCGATAGGTTTCGCCGCCAGCGGTCACAACCGCTGTCACATTCAGGGTTTCTTCCGCGTCAACATCCGCTGGATCTAACGTGACTGTATAAATACCATTCTCATTGGCGGTACCTGTTCCGACAATTTCGCCATCCGCATTGGTGATCTCAATGGCCGCATTTGGTGCTGCGGTTCCAGTCACTGGATAGCCCTCTTGACTATTTCCTGTGATCGAAGCCGTTGGTGCGTTGACTGTTAAGGCGGACACGGTGGTGCTAGCCGGTTGGCTTGGCGTTTGTCCTGCTAG
Source organism: Enterococcus sp. DIV1096b (assembly GCF_050498765.1). NCBI lineage: Bacteria > Bacillati > Bacillota > Bacilli > Lactobacillales > Enterococcaceae > Enterococcus > Enterococcus sp. DIV1096b. The sequence goes on from NZ_JBMHEK010000001.1 coordinate 2,285,974, forward strand.
TTCGGCGATAGCTGAAACCGTATCGCCCTCTGACACTTCGTCCACATCAACACGCCAATTGCCCTCTTCATCGGCTTCCGTCACGATCGGATCTGCACCGTTGACGGTCACAGTAATCGAGGCACCAGGCTCAGCAGTTCCGCTGACGCTTGTATCCCCGGCAGTCACCGGTTGAATCGTTGGTGTTCCCGTTTGTTGCTCCGCATCGTCTGCTGGAACGACGATTGGCGTATTACCACTACGGTAAGTTTGCCCACCGGCAGTGACGATTGCGGCAACATTCAAGTTTTCATTTTCTGCTACATCTGCTGGGTTCAACGTGATACTGTAGTTGCCGTTCTCATTTGCCGTACCAGAGCCAACGACTTCACCTTCGGCATTGGTGATTTCAATGGCTGCATTTGCTGCGGCTGTCCCCGTCACAGGGTACCCATCGGTACTATTTCCTGTAATCGAAGCCGTTGGTGCATTAACCACTGGTGCTGCTACCGTTGCCGTTGCAGGCTCACTCGCCGATTCCCCCTCAGCTTCCGCTACTGCTGTGACTGTATCGCCTTCCACCAATTCAGGGACATCCGCCGTCCAATTGCCGTCACCATCTGCGGTTGTTGTAATAGGTGCACCGCCGTTGATCGCCAATGTGATGGCTGCGCCTGGCTCAGCTGTTCCGCTGATCGTCGTTTCCCCTGCTGTCAATGGATTGATTGTTGGTGTATCGGTTTGATCTTCTGGTGTATCTGGCGCAAACCAAATCGAGTTATTGCCGTCAGCATCCGTAAATAAATCAATGGTGATCAAATCAAGTTGAGACATCGTTCCTTCGAAGCGGGCTTCGTAAGGATTAGATGGATTCGCCACGCCGTTTTCAACCAATTGTGCATAGGTCGGACTGGTGACATTCGTTGGAATGACCACATTGGTTTGACCTAAAACAGATGCAGAAGCGATTTGATCTGCTAAATCTGTCGTTGCATTGAAGACTGTTTGTGCTGTTTCAACCGTTGCGTTTAAAGTGGCTTTAGCTGTATTAACGGTACTTTGTACCAACGTATTGATTTGACCGATCAAGGTACCGATGCCTGGAATCCCACTTGCACCATCCAAAATACTGACTTGAATCTGGGCTGCTTGTAAATTATCGAGAATTTGATTGATGCGTTGATTGATAACGATAAATAAACCATCATCCACATTGGCAATCAGGGCACGTTCGTTATCGGTTAGTCCAGCTGGAACTTCAAAATTCGCTTGGCCAAATTGTCCAAGTTGATTTAATAAGTCTAACTGGGTAGTGATTTCATCTAAGTTGACGGATATCACTTGGCTAACATCCACGATTGAAGCCGCCGTATACAACGGATTTGGCAAGCCGCCAACGATTGTTGGCGGAATATCAAGTGCATCAGCTAAATTTTGATTGACGATTCCATCCACCGTGCTGATCAAGGTATTGACTGCTGGTGTGACTGTACCGATCAGTGTTTGCAAGGCTGGGAAATTCCCCAGTTGGAGTATCACATTGGTGGAAATCGATGCATTCCCTGCCGGTTGAACCAAACCAGTAAGGCCTTGAGGAACCCCAACAACCGCGACTTTATCCCCATTCAAGACATCAACCGTTACTGCATTCGATCCAGAAATCGAGAAATTGACTTGGTTCGTTGCACCAGGAGTTGCATAAGGTGCAGACGCACTCGTGCCTGAGTTATTAGACGCTGTGATATCTGAGAAAAGTTCAGCTGAAACCAAAGCAGCTTCAACCGTCGTTGGTGCCCATAACAAACTTGCTGGCACGACCACCGTACTTGTCAACAACATTCCACTGACAGTTAAATTCGCAATAATATTTTTCTTTGTTCGAACGCGTGTGTTTTTCTTTGAATCCATGAGCTTTTTATAATTAATGCCTTTCATTCATTCTCCTCCTGTTCGAAAAAAATTTAACCGACAAAAGATAAAACTGATGATCTCTGGAATCCTTCTTTCCCCCTTTAAAACCAGATGAAAATCTATTTCAACCCAACACCTAAAGGCATAGAGAGAAAACAAAAAGTAACCGATCGCAAAGCGAAGATTTTTTCGCATGCTTTCTGAAAAACCCAGTGATTTTTGTTCAAATAGTTTAGAAGCACATTAGCTCACTCTTGTGAAACTAAAAAATAAAATAACTAAACGAACACACTGTGTACCAAAATTCTAGCAAATTTATTTCTTTCCAACAAATTATAAACACGATAAATAATTAAAAAAACACTGAATTTCACCTTTCAAAACACAAAAGGTTTATTTTATAAACAAGCAGAAATTATTTATATTTATCTTATAAACAAATGTATAATGATAAAATATTGCCTTTTTTCGTCAGTTAACCTTTCTTTTTTTTATGTTTAATCAATATAATGAATACGATTTCAATTGCATGTTTATACATCTGGATAGAGAAAAATGATGATTGTGTTTTTTTATGATTTTAACCTCGTTTTTTACCTCCGCAAATAAAAAAACAAAAATAATTTAGACGTTTTTTCACGATATCACCTAAAATAACTCTTGCTAACAAAAAAAAGGAATCGAAACGCTCGCAGAAAGTTCTGTGAAAAAAGAATGAAACTATTCTATCAAAATCAACGTTGCACTATTATGAACGATTATTTCTTCAGTTGCTCTTCGCTGCTTTTCATCCTCACCTAGTTATTTGGTCCTACATTTCGGACGTAAACGTTCATTCTACTCGAAGCGGTTATACTTGTTGGTAAGAAGGAAACACCGCTGCCAAATTGGCTTCTTCTAATACGACTTAAGGAGCAACAAACGATGCATTGGCTAGTAATGATTTTTCTATTGATCTGCCTTAGTTTTGTCTAAAAAAAGCGTGAGAACCGAATGTTCTCACGCTTTTCTACGATCCCCCTCTGAGGATCCTCTATCACAAAGATTACTGAACGATTTCTTCCACCAAATCAAGGAAAGTCTGAAATAAAAGACCTTTTAGATTCCTCTATTGGCTTTACTTTACTATAATGGGGATACAAGATCTCATTAATTCAACGAGAGCGGAGGCTTTCTTATGTATGGCGAAACGATCAGACAAATCCGATTGAAAAAAGGCTTCACCCAAAAAGAAGTCTATGGCACGATTATTTCAAAGTCTTATGCCATCGAGTTCGAAAAAGGCAAGCATCAAATTGCTGCCAACCTGCTGTTGCAAATTTTAGAAAATCTCTCAATGGATATCGATGAATTTCTCTATATCGCGAATGGCTATCGCCTGGATGAGCAAAACAGCTATAATCATCGGTATAATCAATATTCAAACAAACACGATCTGCCAAATTTACAAAAGCTGTTACAGGAACTACAACAAACCACTAGTAGACTGAACAATATCCGTATTGCAGAGGTTCGCTCGCGAATTCGCATGCTACAATGCTTGGCAGAGCATGGGGTCTATCGACAAAGTGCTGTTTTAGAATGCGATCGCCAAACGATCACTTCTTACCTCATTGATGTTGAGAGCTGGACGTTACAAGAAATCCAACTATTTGGCAACACCATCGATCTTTTGGACAACGACCATAATTTCTTCTTTTTCAAAAAAGTATCCAAGATGCTCGAGTACTACATCGATCTGGAAAAAGGTCGAGAAATCTACTGCGCCTTGCTGATCAATTTGATTGAATATACGCTAAAACACCAGCAATACGATGCGACGGAAGTTCTCGTTGTCCAATTGAAACTTTTAGCGACAGACTACAAAGAATTTTTCCACCAAACCGTCTGCAAGTTTTTCCAAGGCGTGTTGCTCATAAGAACCGGCGATCAAAAAGCTGGTGAAACGATCACACAAAAGATGTTGGCTATTATGCGAGAACTGGATCAAGAAGCCCTTGCCGATGATTTTGCTTTACTATTGGATGAAGATTATCTCCGAGCATTTGCCTCCTCCGAGTGATAAAGCGGCAACTGCAGCGTTCGTTTTTGAAAAAAGGAAGCGATGATTGCCATCACTTCCTTTTTGAGCTATTAGCTAACACTGCGTTCATCTGTGGCACCAAAGTATTGATACATTGGTTTTTGTTTGCCATTGAGCAACTGATCCACCGTCACAAATTCATAGCCTTGCGCTTTCAGCGTTTGAATAATACCAGGTACGGCTTGAACGGATTTCGGATGAATATCATGGAGCAGAATTATTGAACCATCGTAGACATTATTTTGTACGACCTTCAAAATTTTGTTCGGATCTTTTAGCTTCCAATCCTCGGTATCAACACTCCATTGAATGATCGATTTTCCTGCCGCTTGGGCGCTCTGTTGATCAATCGCCCCATACGGCGGGCGCAAATTCTTAGGTAAGACTCCTGTTGCCTGATAGATTGCTTTGTCGGTCTTAGTTATTTCAGCTTTGACATCCTCCGGCGACAACGTATTTAATTGCGGATGTGAATAGGAGTGACTGGCAATTTCATGCCCTTCCTCATGGACTTTTCTCGATACTTCAGGATACCGATCCACCATTTGTCCTAATTCAAAAAACGTTGCTTTGACATCGTTGTCCTTTAAAATCTTCAAAAGATCTAATGTGGTTGTGTCGTTAGGGCCATCATCGAAAGTCAGTGCAACATATTTTTTGTTTTCGTCCAATGTCGATTGTTGCTCTTTCAATTGATCCGCATTAACAAGTTCCGGATCAATAAACGGTGCAATCTCTTTGTACGCCAACGTGATCTCAGATACGCCAGTTTGATTTTGGGGCAACTGGATCGTTAATTTTTCAGGATCATACGTAAATTTCGACTCATAGGTGATTCGATCCATCGCCAAGACCGCATCAATGACTTTATCAGGTTCCTTGGCTTGGTCTAAAATCTTTTGCTGAATGACTTGTTGTATTCCTAGCAAGCTGCCCTCGTCTGGAACCAAGTCTTTCAAGGATAATTCATTGCCGGTTTTCTCGGAAATAAAAATTGGATCGGCAACCACGCTATCCGCATCTTCAAAGCGACCAGTTTCCCGATTCCAAACATAGCTGTCCGCTTTTAAAGAATAGGTTGACACTTTCGATGCGACCGCTTGTGCTTCAATCCGAGCAACGGTGACTGTCTCTTTGTCGGTGTGTTTTTTGCATAATTTGTTTGCCATGGTCGACAATTTCTTGCTTGCATCTTTGACAGGAATCGTACTTTCTTCTTTTGGTCGGAAAATTAATTCTTTCTTGTCCCCATTAGACAATGTTTCGAGTTTTGCTGGGATTCCCTCTTTAACTTGTTCTTCTTGGATCGATGCCAATAACTTTTCAGCAGCAGCCTCATATTTTTCCCGTGCCAAGGCTTCTTGCTGCTTCAACGTAAAGGCGATATAGCCGCCAGTGGCGATAATGACAATTGTCAGAAGCGTCATCAATGAAAAGAGATACTTACGATGGGTTGGCTTCTTTTTAGAAACTTGACGATCGTTGATTTGCGTGCGTCTTGCCGTTCCCGTTGTTTGCTTTTGATGTGATTCGACCCTTGAAAAAGGTGCTTGTTTTTCAGACGTCGCTTCTTTATGTTGTGAATTATTTGAATAATTACTTGATTTCTTCATAAACATTCTCCCTAAAACATAATAACGTAAACAAAATGTAACATAAGAGTAATAATATTTCAACAGTGTTACAGAGATTCTTATAAACTTCTCTTTTTGTTCACAATTTTTGAGAATTGTTCTAAGAAATCTTTTATTCTGATACTAATAAAAGCAAGCCTATCAGCCATGATATCGTATTCACTCCGTTTTATTTTCGTTTAAAAATAATGAGAGAGATCTTTTTGTACTTTGATGTTTTTTCTGTTTATAATTCAGCGTGTGGCAATTACTTTAAAGGATGTGTTCAAAATGAAACACAAGTCAGCAACGTATTTATTTATTCTTACATTAGTCATCGGTTTAACCTATCAAATGCTTCCCTATACACCCCTAAGCGATTCCGTTTTATCCATCATTGGTACTGTATGGAATGTGATTTTGGCATTTGGCGCAGGGTACTTTCTCTTACGAAGGACCTTTTTGGAACAATTCAAACATTTTCGTTTCATCGTTTTATTATGGGGTGTGCCTTTCGTCATTTTGACTGGCGTGTTCTTTTCCTTTATTTATGCCGCTATTTTTGGACAACCAACAACTAACTCGATCGGCGAAACCATCACTGTCCAAATGGTCTTTTTACAAGTACCCTTCATGTTGATGGGAGAAGAGTTGCTTAGTACCAATCTCTTGTTAGCTTTACAGAAAAAAGGATTCTCTTTCCTCTGGTCTTCCATCATTTGCAGTGTGCTGTTCGCTTTGTGGCATATCCCAGCGTACGGTTTTCATCCAGCACAATTATTGATCACCTTGATGCCCGCAAGATTGGCACTCAACTACGTCTGGAAAAAATCCAATAGTGTTTGGGTCAGCTGGATCTGCCATTTTCTTTATGATGGACTCGGTTTTATTTCATTCTTTCGTTAAATAATCAAAAAAAGGACAGCTGAATCGTAGCTGTCCTTTTTTGATAGTCAGTAACGCCTTTCCCCAATGACTTACTTGATCGCTATTTTTGCTTTCTGAAATAAAGCCAGCTTGCTGTGGCGACGAAGCACAAACCAACTACAAATGGGAACAACCTCCCCTGCTCATCGGTTTGCGGCAATCTTTGCGCAGAAGTGCTTTTTTTCGAAGTAACAGTCGCTGTTGGGTCTTTTTCTTTTTTATCAGAACTATCCACTGTTGCTACGTTTTCTTTTGTATAAACATACGTCACAGTTGCCTCCTGCTTACCGAATGTGCCTTTGGCATTTTGCGGCAGCTGACTTCCGTCTAACGTGTAGCCTTCGATTGCTAGTTGATATTTTTCTGTGCTGGCATCGTAAGACTCGCCTACGTTTCCACTGATCCTTTGTGGAGGGTGAATTTCTTTGCCTTCTGTGTCCACATACTCGACCGTTATATCCGCTGCTGGTACAGAATTTTTTGTGTAGATGTATGTGACTGTTTGTGCTGTTTCGCTAAACAAACCTTTACTATTTTCTGGTAATTGACTTTGATCTAAGGTGTATCCGTCGATTGTTACTTGGTATTTTTCTGTGCTGGCATCATAAGACTCGCCTACGTTTCCAGTTATGATTTGAGAAGGGTGAATTTCTTTGCCTTCTGTATCCACATACTCGACCGTTATATCCGCTGCTGGTAAAGAATTTTTTGTGTAGATGTATGTGACTGTTTGTGCTGTTTCGCTAAACAAACCTTTACTATTTTCTGGTAATTGACTTTGAATTAAGGTGTAGCCTTCGATTTTTAATTGATATTGTTCTGTGCTAGCATCGTATGGGTCCCCTACATTTCCACTGATCGTTTGAGAGGAGTGAATCTCTTTTCCTTCTGTATCCACGTACTCCACTGTTACATCAGCTGCTGGTACCGGATTTTTTATATAGATATACGCAACTGTTTCCGCTGTTTCGCTAAAAATACCTTTACTATTTTCTGGCAACTGGGTTTCATCTAGAGTATAGCCTTCGATCGTTAATTTATATCGATGTGTGCTGGCATCGTATGAATCACCTATACTTCCGCTAATCGTTTGGGAGTCATGAATTTCATTGCCCTCTGTATCAAGGTATTTTACTGTTATATCCGCTGCTAGTATCGGATTTTTTATGTAAATGTAGGTAACAGTTTGGGCCGTTTCGCTGAATACACCGATACCATTTTCTGGTAGCTTAGTTTCGTCTAAAGTGTAGCCTTCGATTTTTAATTGATATTTTTCTACGTTGGCATCGTATGATTCACCTACATTACCGCTAATCGTTTGGCTAGCGTGTATTTCATTGCCTTCTGTATCCACATACTCAATCGTTACATCCGCTGCTGGCACGGGATTTTTTGTATACACATAAGTGACTGTTTGTACGGTTTCACTAAATACTCCTGTGGTATTTTCTGGCAGTTGGCTTTCATCCAGTGTATAGCCGTCGATCGTTAATTGATAGTTCTCTGTACTGGCATCGTATGGATTGCCCACAATACCGCTAATCGTCTGAGAAGCGTGGATTTCGTTGCCTTCGGTATCTATATATTCGACCGTGATATCCGCAGCTGGTACGGCATTTTTTGTGTAGACATAAGTGACTGTTTGCACCGTTTCGCCAAATACACCGATACTATTTTCTGGTAGTTTAGTTTCGTCTAAAGTGTAGCCTTCGATTTTTAATTGATATTGTTCTGTGCTAGCATCGTATGGGTCCCCTACATTTCCACTGATCGTTTGAGAAGGATGAACTTCTTTGCCTTCTGTATCTACGTACTCGACTGTTACATCTGCTGCTGGTACGGGATTTTTTGTATACACATAGGTGACCGTCTGTGCTGTTTCTCCCAAGATACCTTTACTGTTTTCTGGTAACTTAGTTTCATCTAACGTGTAGCCATCAATTGTTAACTTATATTCTTCGTTGCTGACATCATATGGTTCACCAATGGTACCGGTCAAGGTCTGCATCTCATGGATTTCTTGCCCTTGACCATCAAGGTATCGGACATTTACCTCTCCAATTTGCTCCGGATCGACAATGACATTGACCATATGTGTGGTATTCACGCTATAGGAGGCTTGTCGAGCCATAAAAATTGCTACATAGGAACCTGGGTTGCTTGGGTCAACATTGGTGTAGTAAGGATAGATTTGCGAGTCAGAAATGCTTTTTTCTATATTGCCGCTAAAATTTAGTTTAAACGCCTCAATGCCTAATGCTTTGGTTGAGAAATCAAACGTACTGTTTACAGGAATATGAATCGTATCGGGACTGTTTCCAAAAGCATACTCACCCGTAATTAAACGCTCGTAGAGTTCAAGTGTTTTCGTTTCCCCAGGCTGCAAGGTGATGGAATTTCCAACCGACGTGAATGCATAGTTTTGTCTTTGATTCGTGGTACCAACTTGCTTAATAAAATAGCCACCTGAAGGAAGTTGAATTGTAACCTTTCCTGAACTGTCCGTGACTAACAATGTCACTTCACCAGATGTCGAGGAGGTCAATGTGAAATAAGCTCCTTGGATCGGTTGGTTTGAATTACCATCTAACACTTGAACCGTCAGTTGCCCATTGACAACTCTTGCAGCTGAAGCATTAACAGATGAGGGGACCTTATCTACAGTGCTTACAGCAGAATCTTCTTTAATATCTGATTCAGAAATATTTTTTTCATTATCACTGTTGACTTGCGTTTGCTCGTTTTTAGCATCCACACTCGATGAGGTCATTGATGTCATCGCAGCATTATCTGCTTCCGTTGAATCATTTGTATCATTAGATGGTGTAGCTATCTTTTCGTCTTGCTCCAACTGTTGGGAATCTGAAAAACCTTCGCTTTCCGCCATTACCTGAAATGCTGGTGTTACCACCGCAGCACTTAATAGGATTATTAAAGACATAATATGTTTAAATTTCTTTTTCACAAACTTTCACCTTAACCTTCTTTTTCAAAATTTAGACTTTTTTATTCAAGCTTTTTTCACGCCTGAAAATCATTATAATTTATTAAATTTTAATTTACAAACATTTTTTTATTTATTGTATGCTCCACTCCTAGCTGAAATTTTTATGCGGACTCATGAAATGCCCTTTATCTTGTGTATACCTGATTCATTTATCATTGCACTACATCACCTCTTCAGAATTTTATAATTCAAGTACCCTTCCCTTCAAGCAAATCCAGTGCAAATCAGCGCAAAGCTTCTTTGCATCCTTGTTTTATCAACGATTTCCGTTTTCCTAAAACAGGACACTATTTTCACCTAAGATTTCCTTTCTTTTTTGAATGACTCATATAAAAATACCTCCTAATTTTCAAAAGAGATATTTTTTCAAGTTTCCAGCTCAGAACAATAGAATTAGGTATTATTTAAAAGAAAAAAACACTAAAAATAATCGAGTTGCCGTGAATATCCAATGCGAAATTCTAAGCTAAACTCATTTTATTTTCATTTTTTGAAAACGAAGAAATACACTTGTGCATTTCTTCGTTAAATCGAGCTTTACAATTGTTTCTTTGAACCGCTTTATGATAGGATATGTCAGAAGGAGCATTGAAATGACTATAGCTGAAAAAATAAAAGAGAGTCGCTTGAAATTAGGACTCACCCAACAAGAAGTTTCCGAGAAATTATTTGTTACCAGACAAACGATCTCCAATTGGGAAAACAATCGAAGCATCCCAGACATCGATACATTGATCAAATTAAGTGATCTCTATCAAATTGATTTAGAGTCACTGCTAAAACCAGAACAATTAGCAGACGAACCAGAAAGAATGAGTGAGGAGAAGAAACCAACCTTCCGCCTTCCTCTATACTTGCTCAATTTGACTGCAGTCGTCGCTTGCGTTTTCACCGACTTCTTAACACCTACAGGAACAACGACCCTATGGACAGCTGCTGCACATTTTTTGTTGCTAGTTAACTTTGTCCTTTTATTCGGCTTTTTCCTCACAAAAAAAAGACCCCTCCCTGCAAAAACAATTGTCTTTGCATTAGGAAAAGGCCTGCTGATCTTAGCCATTATATTAGGTTTTACTCTTTGGTCGAATAAATGAGCTTCCGCTGATGCATTACATCTGATCGGCCATAATTATGGTCATTTTGTCTATTTGATGTTCAAAGCAATTGGGGTGATTTATTTGTTTGATTGGCGGAAGTTTGAGATGTAGCATATTAAATTGATAGTTGACCAATTTAAAGATCACTCAAGTAAAATTTCTAAATATACTTAATCAAAAAGATTTTTCCCCATCTTCTTTTATCTTAAATTTTACTATATAATTAATAGAGTAATTGCTTATTTGTATTTTTAGAATACAATTCTTAATTAGTAACAACAATTTTTTAATAATCTTCATAACATTGTTCGGATCACTAAAAATGATATTTTAATAAAATTGATTCTTCTACAAATATTAAACCCATAAGCAGTCTTATTTATTCATACCATACCTTACGTTTCACATAATCTGTATAAGAAACAATAATCCTTAACACCTTCTCAGATACATTTGGCATTGAATAATCTGATACTTGTCGGAGAGTATCATTTTCTTGTGTTTCTAAAACTTCTAATCCTTCGAGAATTCTATTTTTCTTCAAGCCTACCATCATTACACTAGCTTCTTCCATAGCTTCTGGTCTTTCATGGGCCTGACGGATATTTAAAGCTTTAAACCCGAGGATCGATGCTTCTTCACTAATCGTACCACTATCACTTAAAACAGCTTTAGCGTTCATTTGAAGTTTATTATAATCATTAAAACCCATAGGTTTCATAGTTTGAATCAATTTATGGAATTGAACTCCCTCTGCTTCTATCATTTTCATTGTCCGTGGATGGGTACTAATAATGATTGGATATTGATACTCTTCAGCAATTGAGTTTAGTGAATCCACTAGATCATGAAAATTTTCTTTTGAACTGATATTTTCTTCCCTATGTGCCGATACTAAAAAGTACTCATTTTGCTTAAGGCTTAGTTTTTCCAAAATAGGTGAGTGCTCAATATCTTTTTTTCTAGAATTCAACACTTCAAACATGGGACTACCGGTTTTAATGATTCGATCCGCTGGAAGCCCTTCTCTCAATAAATATTCTCTGGCGATATCACTATACGTTAAATTAATATCAGCTGTATGGTCAACAATTTTTCGATTTGTTTCTTCTGGTACTCTTTGATCAAAACAGCGATTTCCAGCTTCCATATGAAAAATAGGAATGTGTCTTCGCTTCGCGGCAATGGCACATAAACAACTGTTGGTATCTCCCAAGACCAAAAATGCATCTGGTTTTACTTCTTCAAGAATTGGATCTATTTTGATCAGTATATTCCCAACGGTTTCAATGGCTGTACCTGTTGCTGCATTCAAAAAATAATCTGGCTTCTTTAATTTAAAGTCTTCAAAGAAAACTTCATTTAGTTCATAATCATAGTTTTGACCAGTATGTACAAGTACATGGTCAATCGCTTCAGAACTCTCTAAACGATTAATAACTGCAGATAAGCGAATGATTTCTGGACGAGTCCCAACGACTGTCATAACTTTTAATTTTTTCAATGCTAGACCTCCACGTAATAAGTATCAGGATTTTCAGGGTCAAACGTTTCGTTTACCCACATAACAGTGACCATGTCAGTATTACCTAGGTTCTCAATATTATGAGTATAACCAACAGGTATATCGACTACTTCTAATTTCTCACCAGAAACAAAATACTCGATAATTTCTTCAGAACCAATCTTTCTAAAGCGGATAACGCCTTTTCCACTTACTACCAGAAATTTCTCATTTTTGGTATGATGCCAGTGATTTCCTTTAACAATCCCCGGCTTTGAAATATTAATTGAGACTTGTCCGCGATCTTCAGTCCTCAAAAATTCGGTGAATGATCCGCGATCATCGATATTCATCTTTAAAGGATATGAAAACTCATCCTCTGGTAAAAAGCTAAGAAATGTACTATACAGATTTTTTTCTATTCTACGATTCAATTGAGGTACAGATAGATTTATTCTACTTTCTTTAAAAGAAAGAATCATGTCTCTCAAAGCGCCCACAGTCACTGTATCAGTTTCTCTTACTGAACAAAAGTCATCGACAATAAATGGTTTTGCTTGAAGGCAATGCAGCAATTCCTTAACAACATCATCAATATAGCAAAGTTCAATTACTGCATTTTTATCATTAACGGTTATTTCTTCACCTCGAGCTACTTTATAACAAAAAGTCGCTACTACCGTATTATAATTTGGTTTCGACCATTTTCCATACAAATTAGAGAATCGGTAAATGTAGACTTTCGCTCCAGTTTCACTTTGATATTTTCGTAAAAGATCTTCTCCAGCTTTCTTACTACGACCATAAGCATTGTTAAGAGTAGCTTGAATAGAGGATGATATCATTACTGGACAGGTATTGTTGTATTCCTTTAGTTTATCTAGAAGAACTGAGGTGAAACCGAAATTTCCTTCCATAAACGCTTCTTCTTCCTTAGGACGATTCACGCCCGCTAAATGGAAAACAAAATCTGCTTTTAAGCAATATTCATCTAATAAATGTGGAGGAGTATCTATATCATATTCAAAAATATTTCCATAACCTTCATTTCGAAGCTCTGCAATTAAATTTTTACCTACAAATCCATTGGCTCCTGTAACTAAAATATTCATCGACTTTTCCACTCTTTCAACTCTTCTTGAACATAATCTAATGCTAATAATTTTTCCTTGATTTGTTCTACAGATAGTCGTTCCGTGTTATCAGAATTGTATTCACCTTCGTGTGTCAACTCGGTACTGCCTTCACTAAAATATTTCTCGTAGTTAAGATCTCTAGTATCGGCTGGAACACGATAGAAGCCGCCCATATCTTTCGCAACGAGATATTCTTCTTTCGTAAGAAGCGTTTCATATCTTTTTTCACCATGACGTGTACCTATAATTTGAATCTCATTTTCGACTTTAAAAAGTTCTTTCACTGCTTGTGCTAGATCACCGACCGTTGACGCAGGAGATTTTTGAACCATGATGTCTCCTGCTTTTGCATTTTGAAATGCAAAAACAACTAATTCAACTGCTTCTTCTAAACTCATCAAGAATCTAGTCATGCCCGGGTCCGTTACAGTTAAAGGTTTTCCGGCTTTTATTTGCTCAATAAATAATGGAATCACAGAACCTCTGGATGCCATGACATTACCATAACGAGTTCCGCAAATCATTGTGTTTTCATCTGCCACAGTTTTTGCTTTTGCTACAAATACCTTCTCCATCATTGCCTTTGAAATCCCCATTGCGTTGATTGGATAAGCTGCTTTATCAGTTGAAAGACAAATAACTTTTTTTACCCCCATCTCAACAGCAGCTGTAACAACGTTATCCGTGCCCATTACATTTGTTTTAACAGCTTCCATTGGAAAGAATTCGCATGAAGGAACTTGTTTTAATGCAGCGGCGTGAAACACGTAATCTACACCATGCATTGCATTTTTCACACTATTTATATCACGAACATCTCCAATATAAAATTTTAGTTTGTCGCTATTATATTTTTTCCGCATATCATCTTGCTTTTTTTCATCGCGAGAAAATATACGAATTTCTTTTATACTGCTATTAAAAAATTTTTTCATAACGGCATTACCAAATGAGCCAGTTCCACCTGTAATTAAAAGTGTCTTATTATTTTCCATTATTATTCTCCCTTAAAGTAAAGTTATTCGAAATGAAATAAAAAATCAAGATAAATAAAAACGACATACTATTACCAAATGTATGAAAGAGTTGATTATTTGCTGGTATCATAAAGCAAAATATAAATAATTGGCCTACTAGAGCAAAAGAATAGGGGTTTTCTCTGAAAATAGCGTTTATCCAAACTTTCTTTAACATTTTTCCAACTAAATACATAATTACTGGGATAAAATAAAACGTAAAATCGGATGCAATCCATGGAAAAATTGTACTCCATAACTGTAAAGCAGGTCGCCCGTTTGTAAGTTGATTCCTCATTAAATAACTATTATTAAAGTAATCTGTGTAGTTAAAATATGGTCCAATTGTTTCTACTAATCCTCTAAAAGTGGTTTGAAAATAGGTAAACTGAAAGGGCATGGTAATCATTTGACTTAATCCCTCATATCCATGAGAAATATAAAAACTAATTCCAATGAACCCTTTTATTATCCAGCTTGTCTCACTTGTTCCAAACTGTGACTCTCTGCTCCCCATAAAAAATAATATCCCTAAAAATCCAAGTGTAATGAATATTAACAACATAAGCTTAACTTTCTTATTATTATTATTATTCCATATAAAATAAAGCAAAGGTAATAGCAAAAAAATTACTACTCCAATATTTATCATCGCACCAATTAAAAATGACTGTATAAGATAAACAAAATAGGTCACGATGGAAATTATTTTGAGCAATTTAGACATATGTTTCCAATAAAGGATTGACATAATAAAAAAGAGAGTTCGAGAAAAACTTAAAATGTTAAGTAATAAACTTATTGTCCTTCCAAAAACTATAGGATTTGGGACTAAATTATTGTTCCGCATATGCTTTACATAATCATAACTCTCTCCAGGTCGAGTAATATATTCCATTATTGTATTAATATTTGGAAAATAAGTTAAAATAGCTTGTATGCTAGTCATTAAAGTCAGAATTAAACAAATCCAAATTATATATTTTTGATTTTGATTCCAATTGAATTTACTTTTCAAGTTTACACTCTTCTGATAAGTTGTGACATAGCCTAAAAGAAGGGCTAAAAAATTTATTAATACATATAATAAAGTAAAAAATCGATCACTAGTTATAGGATAAGAAAAACCAAACATCATAAGAGTGGTTACTAGATAAATTATAATGATTTTTATGGGCCAATTATTTAATTTCGTCATTATTTAGCTCTCTCCTAATATACTTCCTATATTCAATAATTAATAAACCACAATATACTATGCTAGAAATTAATCGAGTCATTGTTAAGCCCCAAATTTTAAAAGTAGGTACTAGACATACTGCTAAAACTATAAGAACAATCCCAGAATAATATGCACAACGTTTTATTCTAACACCCTCTCCATGTGCACTTAGGAAGCTATTAAAATAGTCACCTAATCCATAAAAAGAATATGTTAATAATAGCCAAAACAAATACGACAATGCAGGTAAGTATTCTTTATCATATACAAATGGAAAAAGAACGTGTATTGTAATAAAAATGCAAATAAGAAAAAATCCTGTTAACAAAAAAGTTACTTTGATATCTTTTTTTTCTATATATGAAAGTTCAGCATTTTTTTTAAAACTAATCACACCCATGATGCTTGGAATCTGAGTTATCATTGTACTTAGACTTACTGCCAATGAATAAAAAGCATATTCCATACTTCCCACTAATGATCCAACAATTACATTCATTAAATCACCTGTAAATACAGAAAACAGAGAGCCTTTATAAATCTGAAAACCATTATCTCTTTGTTCCTTTAAAATTAACTTAACATAGTCTAATGAGTCTTTATTAAGTACAGCTTTAATCCTTTTGATTGTTAGCAAATCTGCTAGTAAGTATGATGCTCCGTAAATTAACAAGACAATAAAAAGTGATGCAGTATTGCTATAAAAAATTAACAAGAAGAAATAGATTATTACGGCTATAGCATTAGGTGCCAAAGTTTGAAAAGCAATATCTTTTATTTTATTAGTGCCTCTAAGCATATATGTAAAAGTTCTTTGAAAGAATAGAGTAAATAAAAGAACGGCTCCATACATAAATGAATCATTCATAGCATCCCCTAAAAGTAATTTCATTAGGAAAACTAAGATAACAACAGTGACATAGATAAAAAAATTCAGTAATAAAGTCGCACCATAAATTTGACTATTATTTTTTTTAGAAATCAACAATCTTGCGCTGGAATAGTAAATTCCAAAATTAAAAAAGGCTGTAAACATGGAAATAATACTCACAATATATTTATATTCTCCAAATTGTGAAACATTTAAAAGTCTTGTTATAACTAAGTTTAATATAAAAGAAATAGCAATACTGCAAAAATTTGAAAATAATAATAATGAGTACTGCCTTGAAGTTTTATTCTTACATAAGAGATTTATATATTCTATCAATTTTTTCATAAATTACCTTCTGAGAAAATTTATTTTCAATAACGTTTCTGGAATTTTCAGAAAAATATTTGCATAATTTTTTGTTTTCATTTAAAGAATTGATTTTGGCATTGATATCATCCGGATCATTCGGACTAATAAAATATCCATTATAATTTTCTTCGACAACCTCCATATTCCCACCTACATTTGTCACTACTACTGGAAGACCGACTGTCATAGCTTCTAAAAGCGCATTAGACAGATTCTCATGATAAGTTCCAAAAAGAAACACATCTGAAGCACAAAGTAAGGATAGAACATTACTTGTTTTTCCAAAAAATAATAATTTATGATTACTAATTTCTGTAGAATATTCTTCTTGCAATTCTTCTTTTAAGGGACCATCTCCAACTATAAGAAATTTTATATTTTCAACGTCACTCTTTCTAGCTGCCTCACATATGTCCAATATTCCTTTATCTATAACTATTCTACCTACCACAATAACAACAAAATCATCTTCATTATAGCCTAATTTCCCCCTGAAATCTTGCCTATAATTCGCGTATTCTGTACTAGAGTATTTTATTTCTGGAGCTGCATTATGAATAACACCTAAATATTTCTTCTTATTTAGTTTTTTTATCATTTCTTTATTCTCAGATTCTTTAGAAACAACGTAAACCTTTCTTGAAAGTTTCAAAGTTAAAGGTTCAATAATATATTTAAAAACAATTTTTTTTATGAAAGAAACTTGGCTATCATCAAAGGCGAACCCTCTGACAGTTAGTAATATATTTCGATAACCTGCTAGTCTGGACGCTATCACGGCGTGAAATCCAGAAGATTGCATTCCAGATATATGAATTACATCCGGATCAAATTGTTTGATTTGTTTTTTTAAATCCATTATTAGCTTTAAGTTTATTTTACCACCAGCCAATGTGCTCTGAGTCAAAAATTCAAACTTATACTTATCTCTCAAATAGGATTTAGAGATTCTTTCAGCAGCTATATTAGGACCGCTTACTTGATCCGGCATAATTTGATGTAGCATTACTTTTTTCATTAAAAACCTCGTCTATAAATTTTTCTGTTTTATGATAAAAATTTGTATAACTAAAAATTGTATTATCAAAAATCATAGATTTTCTTTTTAAAATTATACTTTCTATTTCCTTTTCTAAGTCATTCTGATTCACATAAAAACCATTATAATTATTTTCAACAAACTCAGTTACTTCCATTTCTTGATTGATTAGCACAGGCGTTCTAGCTGTTATACTTTCGGCAAGTTTTGTTGGAAATCCTGCTTGGGTAACCCTGTTAATTGGTCTGATAATAATTGAATAATCGGCTTTAGTTATGTTTTCTATTACTTTAGAATGTTCAATTCTCCCTTTAAACTCAACATGAGCCAAATTATTCGCGTATATTTTTCTTTTATACATTTTAAAATATTCGTTCTTAGTTATTCCAATTATCTTAAGATGAATATTATAGTCGAGACTTACTTTATCCATTACTTCAACTATTAAATCTAGATTTTCTTTTTCTGAGCTGGGTGATCCTGCATAGATAAAACTCACTTTATTCTTGCCATTTTTTAATTTAGAGACTGCCTCCCACTTACTATCATTTAAATCAACCATTGGAGGAAGCTTTACTTTTAGAGATTTATAATAATAATTCTCTAAAAAATCACTTATAACGATTAAACCATCCAATTTTTTATTCGTAAATAACATTCGCAAATTGGAATCAAAACCTTTTATAATTTTTCTTCGTAAGGGTAATCCCTTAGTTCCATACCACTCAGTAATGTCCCCCACAACTTTTATATTTCTTTTTCTACAATACTTAATTAATTTAAGAGTGGCTATCGACGGAAAATTGTAGGCAATAATCAAATCAATCTTCTCTTTTACAATTATTTCTTTTATTATTTTAATATTGGTATATTGGTTCAGTAACTCACGTGAAGAAGTTATTTTCTTTTCTTCATAACATTTAAATCCAAAATATTCAGTTTCAATAAGACTATTATCTTCAGATTCATATAAATTTTTTCTATTATAAAAAATAACTTCATTGTTTAAATCACGTAAAATTTTACTTATTTGAAGTACTCTTTGGGCTGCAGCATTTCCTTCTGGAAGTTCAAAACCTCCAACATAAAGAATTTTTTTCATAAATAATTACATACCTTCTTCATTATTTTTATACCATTCAATCGTTTTCTTTAGACCTGCACTGAAGTCATATGAAGGACTATAATTTAACATTTTAGCCGCTTTTGAAATATCTGCATTAGAATGCTTAATATCGCCTTTTCTATCATTCTCAAATACAGGTTTAATGTGTTTCTTTGAAAGAATATTTGAAATTTCTTCATACAAATTATTTAATGAGACTCTTCCACCATAAGCAATGTTAAAAGCTTCTCCACTAACGGACGAATCAGAAGATGCTGCTTTCAAATTAGCTTCAATAACATTCTCAATAAAAGTGAAATCCCTAGATTGATTTCCATCTCCATTAATAATTGGTGCCTTGTCATTTAGTAAAGAGAGAATAAATCTTGGAATCACAGCAGCATATGCTCCATTCGGGTTTTGCTTATATCCAAAAACATTGAAATACCTTAATCCTATAGTTTCTAATCCATATATATCAGAATATATTTTACCGTATTCTTCTGCAACTTTTTTTGTTAGTGCATAGGGTGAGAGAACGTTCCCTTCAATCCCTTCCACCTTAGGCAGGATAGGGCTATCACCATATACAGATGAGCTAGATGCAT
The DNA here is from genome assembly GCF_050498765.1 of Enterococcus sp. DIV1096b. Classification (NCBI taxonomy): domain Bacteria; kingdom Bacillati; phylum Bacillota; class Bacilli; order Lactobacillales; family Enterococcaceae; genus Enterococcus; species Enterococcus sp. DIV1096b. Next base: position 2,305,464 of record NZ_JBMHEK010000001.1, read on the forward strand.
AGACAAATTTCTTGACTTTATTTTTTAGTGCCGCATCCATCATATTTACAGTACCTTTGATATTTACTTCTTCATAAAATACAGGCATTTCAATACTTCTAGGCACACTTCCCCATGCAGCCTGGTGCAAAACATAGTCAACATCTTTACACGCATGATTACATACATCATAATCGGTAATAGTGCCATTAATAAATTCAAAATTCATATTATTGATAAATGGTTTGATATTCTCGTAAAAACCATTTGATAAGTTATCTAAACATCTTACTTTATATCCCATGTTTAATAATACTTCACATAAATTACTTCCGATAAAACCGGCACCGCCTGTAACTAAAAATTGACTATTTTTCGGGAAAACAACTTCGCTATAACTCAATTTTATAACCTCCAGTAAGCGACATCTAATGCTTCTACTTCGTCTTTATCCAACATACCTTTTAAATCCATAATAACTTTTTTACTTTTAATTCGGTCTAACCAATAATTTATAGTTTGATTAACAAAGCTATCGTGATTAACAGCAATAATCATTAAATCTAATTCATTCATCTCTTCTTCTTTTACAAATTTCAGTCCATATATTTGATCAGCTTCTTCAGCATCTGCCTCTGAATCAAAAACTAGAGGTTCAATATTAAATTCTTTTAATTCATTTATGATATCAATAACTTTTGTATTTCTAGTATCCGGACAGTTCTCTTTAAATGTAAAACCGAAGATCCCGACTTTGGCATGGGAAACATCTTTTTTATTTTTGATCATTAGTTTTATAGCACTTTCAGCAACGACTCTTCCCATATCATCATTAATTTGTCTTCCTGCTAGGATAATCTGTGAATGATATCCTAATTGCTCTGCTTTATGAGTCAGGTAATATGGATCTACTCCGATGCAATGGCCACCAACAAGTCCAGGAGAAAATTTAAGAAAATTCCATTTTGTACCAGCTGCTTCAAGTACTTCTTTAGTATCTATTCCCATCTTATGAAAAATTAGAGAAAGTTCGTTCATAAAAGCGATATTTATGTCTCTTTGCGAATTTTCAATAACTTTTGCTGCTTCAGCAACTTTAATACTGGCAGCTCTATACACCCCAACTTCAACAACAAGTTCATATGTTTTTGCGATAATCTCCAAAGACTCTTGATCCATTCCTGAAACAACTTTTACGATTGTCTCAAGTCGATGGACTTTATCTCCTGGATTAATTCTTTCTGGAGAATAACCTACTTTAAAGTCTTTCCCACAAATCAAACCTGACTCTTTTTCTAAAATAGGTATACAAATTTCTTCTGTAACTCCTGGATAAACAGTAGATTCAAAAACCACAATAGAACCTTTAGTCAAATTTTGACCAACAATTTTACTTGCTGATTCTACTGGTGTTAAATCAGGTGTATGGTCTTCATTAACTGGTGTAGGAACAGCTACAATATGAAATTTCGCATTTTTTAAGTCAATAGCTTCAGAAGTGAATTCTACTGCAGTATTTTTAATAACATCGTCTCCAACTTCTTTAGTTGGATCAATGCCATTTTTGTATAGTTTTATTTTCTCTTTACTTAAATCAAATCCTATTACTCGAGCTTTTTTTGCAAAAGCTACAGCGATAGGCATTCCAACATATCCTAAACCTATCACAGAAATTTTTTCTTTTTTGCTTACTATTGCATCATATAAATTATCCATTACAAATCTCCTCAATTCTTTCAACATATTTATTGACAACAATTTGACGATCAAAATATTGTGAAACTTTTTCTCTTGATGCAAGACCCATTTTTTTACGAATTTCATAATTTAATGTTAAATACTTTTCAACTGATTTAAATAAACTATCTTCATCTTTTGGTTTACAAAGAAAACCGGTAACGCCATCCTCAATTATTTCTTTACAGCCCGGAATATTGGAAGCAATTGAAACTCTCCCAGACGCGCTAGCTTCTAAAAGTACGTTTGACATCCCTTCATGATAACTAGGTAAAATTACACAATCTATCTCTTTTAACAATTCTTGAATATTATCAACCATACCATGATAAGTTATAATGCCCTGTGATTCTTTTTCACTAATTATCTTTTGGTAATCACCATCAATAAAACCAGCAATATGGAATTCTACATTTTGGTAGCTTTGCAAAATTTTTTCTGCTACAAGAATAAACTCATCAATACCTTTTTCTTTCATCACTCTCGAAATAAAAACAAACTTGATTAAATTGTCATATTTGTATTCCAAGTACTTAAAATGCTCAAGATTGATTCCTGATCCTGGTAATAAAATACTGTTATTTATTTTTATCTTATTAAGATAGAAAAATTTTTTATTTTCTTCATTTTGAAATACAACTGTATTGATTTTTTTGAAAGTTAAACGATACATTCTTATTAGAATTTTTTTTAGTAAACCATCATTTTGAAACGGGGAACCTAACCCAGTAACATTTGCAATGCTTGGAATATTCCTTTTACTTGCTTCAAGACCAGCGTAAACATTAGGTTTTATTGTATACAACAAAACAATATCAGGCGTAAAGGAGTCCATTACTTTACCGTATTCTTTTTTTAATTTAAGTTCAGTGAAAATATTTTTTCCATGTCTGTCTAATTTACTGTTAAAAAATACACATCCTAAACTAATAAAATAATCTACTTCTTTTCCGTAGGGACAACAGATTCCTACAGAATAACCTTTTTTAATTAGTTCTTCTATCAATTCTCTTCTAAGGTTATATACATATTTTGGGTGATTTGCAATAAGCAACACTTTGGTCATAATAATTCTCCTGATTTTTCTGTAAGTTTTATGCTAGTATCAAAATTTATATAGGAATAATCCATTTTGATTCCATCAACATACGAACCTGGCGAACCTAAAAGCGAATGATCATAAAATAAATCACCAAAAACTTTGGAGAATAATGTACTATTTTTCGCACATAATTTTATAAGCGGCGAAAATCCTTTAACAAAAAAAATATTAGACTTATTTATTGCAGCTATTAATGATACCATTTCTGTTGTATTAACATATTTTGAATTTTGAGGATGTAGTATTCCTACTAGCTTGTAATCTATAATGGTTTTTAAAAAAAGATTCATATTATTTATAAACAGCATACTTCTTTTATTGTCTACTTTGGGAAATACAATAATTTTTTTTGCCACATTTGATAATCTTTGGTAATTTCCAACACATTGCGGACCGTAAATCATAGGAGGTCTGATTATCGCTACATTGAAAGAATCAGTTGCTAACCTTTCAATCTGTATCTCAGCTTCTCTCTTAGATTTACCATACGGTGTTGTAGGATTTATTTTAGTCTCTGCAGAAATAGCTCCGCTCTCTACTCCGAAAACAGACATCGTGCTAAAAAAAATAAAATGCTGTACATGTTCTTTCTTTGCTTTTTCTGCTACTTTAATAGCTAAATCACGATTTACTTTGTAATACAATTCTTCATTCGTTTCTTTGACGTGAACAATAGCTGCAAGATGAATCAAAACATCATATACAGAAAAATCAACATCTTTCCAAATACTCTCCCTAACACTAATCGTTTCAACTTGATAATATTCTTTATATTGCTCTATCCATGTTTTAAATGATGTACCAATATAGCTATTTTCTCCTGTGATGAGGATACGCTTCATTGCCCATCCTCCTTCTTAATACTACTTGTTCCGCCTTCTATAACACCCTCACTTTTAAAAACAGAAACAATCGTTCCAAGAAAACACTTCAGATCCATAGAGGGTGAAATGCTTTCAGTATAATTCCCATCTAAAAGAGCTTTTTGTTTAATTTCCAACTCATCTCTACCACTAATCTGAGCCAACCCAGTCAATCCTGGTCGAATATCATTTGCCCCATACTTATCTCGTTCTTCGATCAAATCATATTGATTCCATAGCGCTGGACGAGGACCAATGACAGCCATATCTCCTTTGATAATGTTGAACAATTGAGGCAGCTCATCCAAACTAGTTTTTCTTAAAAATTTTCCGACCTTGGTGATGTAAAATTCTGGGTCTGCTAATAGATGTGTCGGCATTTCTTTCGGTGTATCAATCTTCATTGTCCGAAATTTATAAATATTAAAATGGGTTTTATTTTTACCAACCCGTTTTTGCTTGAAAATAATTGGTCCCTTAGAATCTAGTTTTATAGCTAAACATAAAAGTAATAAAACTGGTGATAAAACAACGATCCCCATTAGCGATAAAATAAAATCAATGATTCGTTTCAATCCATCCTTATACAACAAAACCCACTCCTATTTGTTTGAAGCATTTGCAAATTTCACGATTTCCTTAGCCAATGTAGCACTATCTTTAGGAAGTGCATCTACAAAACAAAGTACCTCTTCCAATGGATATCCTTTGATATTCCCAACAAAAATTTTCTCAAAAACTGCTTCATCATTTCGTTCTTTATCCAATAATAGTTCTTCGTATAATTTTTCCCCAGGTCGAATCCCGGTTTCAATAATCTCAATCTCTTCTTCGCTATAACCACTTAGACGAATCATATTCTTCGCAAGATCAACGATTTTCACCGGTTCGCCCATATCTAAAATGAAGATTTCTCCACCTTTAGCAAGTGCACCTGACTGAATAACCAAGCGGCTTGCTTCTGGAATCGTCATGAAGTAGCGAGTCATACGAAAATCAGTCACTGTGATTGGTCCGCCTTTTGCTATTTGCTCACGGAATACTGGAATCACACTGCCTCTTGATCCTAAGACATTACCAAAGCGTACAGCAGAAAATTTCGTGCAACCTTTTTCATTTAAGCCAGTAACAATCATCTCGGAGATGCGCTTTGTTGCCCCCATAACGTTTGGTGGATTATTGGCTTTATCCGTAGACACCATTACAAAGTTTTTCACTTTCGCAGCTTTGGCAGCTTCAGCGGTATTTTTCGTTCCGTAAATATTGTTTTTAACTGCTTCTTTAGGATTGTATTCCATCAACGGTACGTGTTTATGTGCTGCCGCATGATAAACGATATCCGGTTTGACTTCCTTCATGATTTCAAACATCTTTTCTCGATCTTGTATATCGGCTATAACAGGAACGATTTCGGTAATATTATCTTTAAAATTGATTTTCAACTCACGGTCAATTAAGTAAATCGAGTTTTCGCCATGTCCTAACAAAACTAGTTTTTTAGGATTGAATTGAATCACTTGGCGACAGATTTCGGAACCGATCGATCCACCAGCACCAGTCACTAATATCGTCTTTCCAGTAATTTGATCTTTGATGGAGTCGATATCCAATTTGACTTCATCTCTCCCTAACAAATCAATGACATCGATTTTCTTCAAACGTGAGGTACTGATTTTTCCAGAGGCGATTTCTTCCATTGATGGCATCGTGTTGACTTTGACATGCAAAGGTTCAATTATGCCAAAAATACTCCGCAATTTTTTTCGTGACAAAGAAGGAATGGCGATAGTGACCATATTGATCTCATACTTTTGAATCAAATCAGGTAAATCACTGATACAACCCAAGACTTTTTTTCCAGAAAGATAAGTGTTTCGTTTATTCGGATCATCATCGACAAATCCGAGAATATTAATGTCACTTGCCGTTTTCGAACCTACAAAGCTATTATAAAGAATTCTGCCGCCCTCACCTGCGCCGACGATTAAGGTATTCTTAACAACCTCATTGGATGACACTCTCATGTTTTTTCTTTCAACATAGATCCGCCATATCAATCGACTAGCAATGATCAAAAAGAGTGAAAGAAAGTACGTAAAGATCACTAAGCGCATGCTATAGGTTTCATCACCGAAAAACAAGATCACGTTACAGGTAAAAGCGCTGCATGATACAGCCAAGAAGATAGCGATCATTTCTTTCAAGTTCGTGTAACGATTGATCCGAGAAAAAACACGAAATACGGAACCATAAAAAAGATAGAAACCGACAGAAAGGCTCACCGACATCAATGTAAATTCTTTTGGAATCGCCACAAAGGGTTTCATAAAATAAACTGCTGCTATATTCGCTGCTATGATCAATAAACTATCTACAACTATCAAAGTTACAATTTTTCTTCTTCTCGTTAATTCAAACAACCCAGTTGCCCCCTAAAATAACCCGAATTTCTTTTTTTTCACTTCTGTAAAAGCTGGAAAACTGATTTGATCCCCGTTTATCAAATCTTTTGCTACTTGTTTCATCAAGGTTACTTTGAGCATGCCAAAATCTTGCTCAATTTGCTCATAAGCTTCTTTTAAATTAAAGGTGCGTTTTGTAACGCCATGAGCATCCGAAGCGACCATCTGAACAAGATTATGTTCAACCATTGTTTTTGCTGTTTTTTGGATTTCTTTTCCAAATACGCCGACATAACTTGGCGCAGTTAACTGTGCCAAACAGCCCATATCCAAAAAAGGGATGAGATTGTTAGGGTCTTTTCTAAAATGAGCATTCCGCTCGGGGTGGACAATGACTGGAATCTTTCCCAGCTGTAGTAAATCGAAGAATATTTGTTCTGTATACGTAGGCACTTCAATCGTAGGAAATTCTATCAAGATATACGTATCATCAAGATCTGTAAAAAGGATGTCATTTTTCTGTATATCCTCAATTAAATCTCCTGTTATCCTAACCTCTTGCCCCTCAAGAACTGTCAAGGGCAGGTTCCGTGCGTCTAATTCTTCTTGTAAAGAGGTAACGAGAGAAATGACCTCTGACTTCGGATTGCGGTATTTTCCATTGTTATGATGTGGGGTACAAAGGATATGCGTAATTCCTTGGCTAATCGCTTTTTCAGCCATATCAATGCTCGCATTGATGTCTTCTGCACCATCATCAATTCCTGGTAAAATGTGGCAATGTAAATCAATCATTTCTCTCGTCTCCTTCAAATTAATTAATTTCCATAATAATAGTAGTAACCTGAATCTTTCGAGTGTTCGGCACCGTTATAGACCACCCCAATGATTCTTGCTTGAACCATATTCAAAAGATCTCTCGCTTTTGTTAAGGATTCTTTACGTGCAACATTTTCTCGAACCACTAAGATCGTCCCATCTGCTTTAGATGCCATGATTTGTGCATCGGTGACTGCTACAACTGGTGGCATATCAAAGATAACCACATCGTAAAGGTTTTTCGCTTCTTCCATCACTTGGTTCATTCGTGCTGACCCAAGTAGCTCAGATGGATTTGGTGGTTTTGGTCCGCTAGTTAAGACAGATAAATTATCAATCACCGTTTTTTGAGCTGCTTCAAGGACGCTCGTTGAGGTACTTAATACGGTACTCAATCCACTCGCATTGTTTAAGCTGAATGTTTTGTATACAGTAGGCTTTCGCATATCGGCATCAACTAACAATACTCGTTGTCCTGATTTTGCAAAAACAACCGCTAAATTAGCTGAAGTTGTCGATTTCCCTTCACCTGGACCAGAAGAAGTAACAACAATGGTCTTGATTTGTTTATCTGCTGAAGACGCAAATTGAATATTTGTACGGATCGTACGATATTGCTCTGAGATTGGTGAAGAAGGATCAATTAGCGTGATCAAACTTACTGCATGTGTCTGTGTCCCAGTACGTTCTTGTTTTTTTGCCATCATTGTTCCCTCCTAGACCCGGCTACGACTACGGCGTGATTCTGCCGTTTTGTCGCCTTGCGGTTTCTTAACAAATGGTGCGCTTGGCTTTTTCTGAATGGTCGCAGCCAATTCTTTTGGTGACATTTGGGGTACAGTACCCAATACGGTAAAGCCTAATGTTTCGGTTACAAATTTATCATCTTTGACAGTTCGATCTAGTAGCTCCAATAAGAAGGCTAAACCGACACCGACCATGATCCCTAATACCAGACCAATAGCTAGATTTAGTTTGTTGTTAGGTGAAACGGGTGTAGTACTAGCTACCGCACTTGAAATGATTGAGATTTTATCAACATTCATAACATCTTGAGCATTTTCTTGAAAGACCAATGCTGTTGTGTTGGCAATATTTTGCGCTGACACTGCATTTGTACTAGTTGCCTGAATGGAAAACATTTGTGAGTTCTGTGACTGGTTGATCGAAATGGATTCTTTCAATTGTCCGACAGTCAAGTCAAGGTTATTTTCAGACTCCAAACGATCCTTTACTTGTGTCATAACCAAGTCACTGACAATCATATCTTTATACGTATTGATCATTTGCAAGTTTGTATTCACATCGTTGGCATTGGTAGTTTCGGATTGAGGCAATGTCACAATCAACTGAGCTTGTGAACTGTATTTCGGTGTAATGACAAAGAAGGTGAATATCCCTGCTAAAGCTAAACCAGCAAACATTGAAATAAAAATAGCAGCTAAGTGTTTCCGTAGAATTGCGAATATTTCTTTTAAGCTAATTGTTTCTTCCATCTTTTCTCCACTTTCCTATTCATTCTCTAGATTTAGTTGAGCTTTCAACTCTTTTTGAACTCTTGCTAGTTCTTCGTCGCTCACACGCTGATATGAGATGCCGTCTTGCATGAATCCTTCCCCTTGCAACTGATCTTGTTTGATCGTTTGAAAGGCACTGTGATAATTAAATGCTAAGGTTCGCATGTCATCGAAACTCATATCTGTCTTCATGTTTTGCTCAACGGCATTTAAGATCGTTTGATATTGGGTGATTCCATCAAGACTCAAGACTTTCTTAACGATTCCTTCAACGATTTTACGTTGGCGTTCTTGACGTCCATAATCGCCGTTTGGATCTTCATAACGCATTCTTGAATAGGCAAGGGCTTGTTCGCCATTTAGTGATGTACGTCCGATAGCAAAATCAAAGCCATCTTGCGAAAAGGTGATTTCATTATCAACTTCAATGCCGCCAACCGCATCGACTAATTCTTTCAAACCAGCCATATTGATTGATACATAATGATCGATCGGAATATCCAAGAATTTTTCTACGGTATTCATTGCCATCGCTGGTCCACCAAAAGCATAGGCATGATTAATTTTATCTGTCGTCCCATGTCCAACGATATCAACATAGGAATCTCTTCCAATACTCACCACCGTCGTCTGATTGTCTTGTGGGCTGATGGTCGCCACCATCATGGTATCAGAACGTCCTTGTTCGACTCTTCCTAAATCACCGGTATCGATCCCCATCAGTAAAACCGAGAAGGAATCTTTTTGGGATAGGTCGACATCATTTTCACGTAGACGATCTTCTCGATCACGTTCGACTGATTGATAGGTTTCTTGAATTGAGTTTGATACATCAAAATATAATTTTGCAGCGACACCGATCATTCCGATGACTAACACTGCAACGATTGAAAAGATGATTAAAAAGATTTTTTTTCCTTTTGACATTTGCTTTCCTCCAGTTATCTCTATTTTCTTCGATACATCTTTAAATTAGTAAACAGTGTCTGAACTTTGGTCTGTCCAGGTGCCATCTCCTGCGGATGTATCCTCTGAATAACTTTCCGTTGAAGCGGGGGGTGTATACGTGCTGTATCCTGTGTACCCCATTTGGGTAGCGACTTTATCTGCTAATTCGGTGAATTTCTCTTTCAATTCTTCGTTGCGAACTTTGCTGATACTGTCGACTGCACTCAGATATTTTTCTAAGGTGACTTCACTTGTCACCTCATCCCCATCAAGCATTTCATCAAAAGTTTCTTGTAATTTTGCAATGCGGTCCAATTGAGTATCCGCATATTCTAAATAGGAAACAACTAACTCTTTCCATTTACTATCCTCAAAAAAGCTCAGATTTTCACGGACATTCCCGACATCCTTTTCTTTTAGATCAGCTCTAATGGTGACATCATTTTCAGCACTTTGCCAATTTGAAACACCTTCAGTAAATAAGGCTTCCGTATCCGCTTGTACTTTTAATTTTGCCTCGATGTCTTTTAGCTGATCATCAAGGGCGGTTTTTTCTTGTTGGATCTCCACTGACTCACTTGGCAGTGCATCATCATCGATCCCATAATCGTCTGCAGATACTTTCACTGCAGAAAGTTTTGCGACTGTTTTAAGAACGTCTTCTTCTTTAAGATCTTTTCGCAAAAACGTTTGATCTTCGTTGCTGTAAAATTCAGCAATTTCATTTGACAACTCATTGATGCGATCTTTTTCGCTGGCAATCGCTGTCTGTGCATATTCGACTCGCTGCTGATATTGCCTTTGGTTATTTTGTCGGTAACCAATAAAACAAATTGCAACGGCGCCAATACCAACGGCTAAAACAGTCAAAGTCTTTATTAACGGCTTTCCCATGAACACACTCCCTACTTCAATTGTGCTTGTTTAAGCATTCTGCCTTCTTCTCACATAATAAAGGCAATTCTAGTTTATTATAAGAGAAATGTATCATTAAATAAAGGAAATTCCCGTTTTTTATTTATTAAGGTATATTTTTCGTCAATAAAAGACTTATATAATGCCAAACATCAGTTATTTTAAAAAATCATAAATAACGTCTACTTTACTTGACAGTTTTTTTAAACCCTCATTTTAAATAATGAATAATTCAGTTATAATCGTTGTTCTCATCACCTTTGAAGGTTGTCACATCATAGAAAAATAACCTTAAGAGATTATATTCGTTCACTTTCTCAACATCTTTTCATTATAAATAGAAAAGATAAGAAATTCAGAAAGTATTTTTATACACTTTTCTTGTTATTATAAATTAATTTGGCAAAGCTGAATTCTTTTCTTGGCGCACTTAGGGTTTCCTTTGCGGCTGCTATTTATTTACGTCAATCGTTCCTGTTAAAATTATAAGTTGTCTTTCGCAAAGTGACTTTTTTCTTCAATTCTGTTCCCCTTAATATTCAATCGCCCCCCGAAAAACAATAATCATTTAATTTTTATTCCACCACTAAAAACTTATCGTCTCGCCTCCTCTCTGGCTATTCAATTTCAATCAATCTTCTTCGACATGCTGGAAAAAACGTGTTTCTACCTATATATATACCGATCGTCAGTTGATTTATAGAAAATGCAAAAAATCTCGCATAGACTCAGGTATAGATTTCACCAATCGATGAAATACGTGATTTGTTTTTTCTTCCCTATCTTCTTTAAGATGAATAAGTAAGATTTGCGATTTTGTTCATGAAAGGAGCCACGTCTTGAGAAATTTTCAAATAAATTTTATTACTAACACTGCAACGATTCGATGGCTGAAAATTTTGAGGGCATTCGAGAAAAATTATCAATGTTCGACTCAAGGTTTGGCAAAAATTTCAGGAAGTACCACGCGAACGATCGTTACGGATGTGACGGATCTAAAAGAGTACTTTGGCGATTGTTTATCGATCGACTCTTCTCACAAGGGGTATATTTTTTCGATCAAACATTCAGCTGTTTATTTAACGAAAAAACGTGCACTGATTGCCAATGAGATTCTGTTCCATATCATCGAAAGTATTTTCCACAATGATCTTTATAGCTCATCTGAATGGGCTGAGAAATACCATATATCAGAAAGCACTGTTCTTCGCTATTTGCGGAAAGTGCAACCGATTTTTTCTTTCTATCGTTTGGAGATCCAAACCAATCCTATTTGCTTTATTGGTGAGGAGATCAATATTCGCAAGTTTTTCCATGATTTCTATTACGAATCGGAAATTACTGCCCATACGATTTTTCCGCCGATCGCCATCCAAAATATCACTGCTAGCGCTTTTTCTAGATGTTATCAACTTGACCAGCATGCTTGTTCGTTTGGTGAATTCAATTATTACTTGTATATCACCTTTGAGCGCCATTGTGCGGGTCAAGGTATCGAGTTGCCTAAGCAAATAAAAAAAATATTTGAGCAATATAATGATTTTCGGCTATTTTCTGAAATCAACGAGGCAATGAGTGAACAATACCAAAAAGAACTTCCCTATGAGGAAGTTCTTTATTTGTTCTTATTGGTGAAAACCCGTCGTTCGATCAGCAACTTGGCGATCGAACAAACCTTTTGTAAAGAGTATAATCATTGGCCTGAAATTAAGCAGCTTGCTGCAGCCTTTGTCAAGGATTGTTTGCCAGATACTCAAGATAGCGCTCGTGACCGGCTCTTAGTAGAATCCTTTTTTACGGTAGCAAAAATCAAGCAATTATTATCCCCCTTATTAAACCATATGATTTCGGATACCGTTCATTTTGTCGAAGAGGCGTATATGGATGATTACCATCTATTTAAAAACTATCTGTTGACGCAACCATTAGCCAGAGAAATTTGGGACAGTATCACACTGGAACACTTAGGAACGAGTCTTACGATGTACGTTACCTCTATTAAATCTTTGTACTGGCAAGCAAAGAAGAATATCGCTTTTTTGTTTGAAGGCCCCTTTTATTTATGCCAATTATTAAAATGCAAATCTGTTCGTTATTTGCGCAGCTCTCGGACATTTTATTTTCCAGACTCCAATGAATTGTCGGCAGGCTATTTGGAAAAAAATCAAATTGACTTGATCGTCACCAACTATACGGAATACATCACCGAATATGCCCAAGACATTGATTATTTGCTATTCAAAACTTTTCCCGATGAGCACGACTGGGAAGCTTTAGAAGAAAAACTGAATGCCAACTTCAATCCTTGATAAATGAAAATCTTGGCTCTTTAATTTATGGGACTGAGGAATCATAACTGATTCTTCAGCCCCATTTTCATTTTAGGTATTAAAAATATATCGTTCTCTAGTATGATTAGATCACCACAAAATAAATAACTGAGAGAACGATTGTAAGGACTTATGGGCAATTTAAATCAAAACAGAGCGTATCCGTTAGGGTCGGCACTGACACAGCGATACGCTCTCTACTTATGCCTTATTCTATTAAAAGCAAAAAAAGAAGCAGCCACTTCATTCAGTGAGCTGCTTCTTGCTAGTTGATTGATTAATCAAGAATCGTTACTTTTACTTGACGACGTCCCCATTGGATACATTGTGCTACGTTATCAAAGTGAACATCAATGATATTTCCTTTGATCGCGCCACCAGTATCAAGCGCTAGTGCTACGCCATAGCCTTCAACATTGACTAAGGTGCCTAACGGAATCACGCTTGGATCCACGGCAACTGCCATTGGATTTTTACGTAAGTCTGTACCGCTTGCTGTAAAGAAACTGGAGCCAGCTTCTTTATAAGAGTAGGCAGTTGATTCCATCATCAATGTCCGACCACTACTTGTATTGCTGTTGTTGCTATTGTTGCTATTGTTATTGTTGTTGTTATTGCTTGAGCTGCTATTTGAGCTATTGTTACTGCTTGAAGAGCTGCTCGATGATGAGGTGCTGCTTTCAGTCGTATTGCTGCTCGATGAAGCAGCCGCTTGTGATTCAGAAGCGCTTGAACGTTCGGCAGCTTGGGCTGCTTCTTTTTCTGCTTTTTCTTTCGCTGCTTGTTCTGCCGCTTCTTTGGCTGCTCGTTCTTCTGCTGCTTTTTCAGCAGCTAAGCGAGCTGTTTCAGCTTCTTTGCTTGAAGCGATTTGTGCCAAGGTTGATTCGTTTTCTTTCAATTGGGCTTGTAGATTCGCAATTTTTGAATCCAGTGTTTTGGCTTCTGATTCTAATGCGGTTTGATTTTCTTTCAATGATTGCTGTGTTGACTGTGCTTTTTCTTCTAAAGCTTCTAGCTTTTCTTTTTCAGCTGTTAATGAATCGATCTTTTCTTTTTCCAAGTTTTGTAACATCGTCATCGCATAGGCACGATTGATAAAATCTTGGATGTTTGATGATTCTAACAGTACCGTCCAGTCTCTGGTAGCCCCGCCATTGACTTGGATGTCTTTCATACGTTCCGCAACGACTGCTTCACGCTTTTCAATTGTTTCTTGTGCAGTTTTGATTTCTGCTTTGGTTGTTGCTAATGATTCTTCATTTTCAGCGATTTGAGCTTTTAGCTCTTCTACCTCACTGTATTTCGCATTCACATCAGTCAATGCAATCTGTACTTCCGTACTGATTTCCTGACTTTGCTGCATGACGGCACTTTCTTGCTCTTGCAATGATTCAAGTGACTCAGCCTGCGCAAAGATTGGAGAAACGATTCCTGCCGCAAAGACAGCGACAACGATTGTTCGTAGTTTCTTTGCCTTCAAAAAATTCCCTCACTTCTCACTATGTTTTCCAACATATCCTATTATACAAATTCTTAAGAAGAATTTTATTGCAGGACCTTTACAATTTGTTACAAATTATCGTAAAAGTGGGTGTTTTAATCGTCTTTTTCAACTGAAATCAGTCAGAAGTGGGAAGAATCAGCATTGATAAGGGTTTATTTTTTGTAACCTTACCGTAACAAACCTATTTTTTCTTACGGATCGCTTCAATAAATCGAGACAATTCCTGACTGCTTTTTATCTGATTGATTTCTAACTTTTGAAAGTTTTTTAAGAGTCTTCTTTGATGGAAATTCAATCTCGGTAGATTCTGTTTTAATACGCGCCATTCTTCTGGAAACGCTGCGAAGCGCCCTTGCCAATCGTTTTTATATTGCTCAATATTTTCAGCCAATTCTTTTTTGTGCTGTTCAAAGGCTTGATTGACCTGTTGCACCGCTTTCTGAAAGGCAACCAAGTTAGCTAGGGTATAGCCCATATCAAAAGAGAGAACCATCAATAAGAAAACTGGCAATAAGAATCCTACGCGAGCACTCAATGTTTGAACAATCTCCAGCATTTGCGGATGAACAAATCGAACAATGAGCACACAGCACACGCCCCAAAAAAGAGAAATCGGCAATGCCACCCGTCCATTGATATTTAATGGGACTTCTTTATAATCCCACCATGAGGCATGAAAAAAACGCTCAAGTAAATAACTTGTCACATATTCAAGCACGGTAACCAACAACGCTGCCGCAAAGAACAGTGGAATCACTTGCTCATGCAATGGCCGCAATAAATAGACAACGCCAAGAATCCCAAAGCCGTAGATGGGTGTGATGGGACCAACAAGGAAGCCCCGATAAACAAAGTGCTTGGCTTTTAGTGAGCAATAAATGGTTTCCCAAAGCCAACCGATAAATGAGTACAAGAAAAATAATAAAATGATCCGTTCAAATTGAACCATACCTATCCGCTCCTTTTCAAACTGTCACAATGATCTGTGCAATCGTACTTGTCATCACAATCATACCACAAATCAATCAGTCTTATTTTGAATCAGTGCAGTAGCTTATTCCCTGTTTGAACGTTCTTTTTTCGTTGCTTATTGATCACCAAAAATAATTGATGGGTGCACTTGTTCTTTCAAACTATAGCCACACAGTTCTTTGTTAAAGGTAAAATGATCTTGTTCCACATTTGCAATGATCTCATCTTCGGAAAATCCGTGAAAATCGTAGTCATTGATATAACTGCGAAGTAATACTAATTTTGCATCGATCAAGAGAACTCTTTGGATATCCATCCAAAATGCCATGTCTTTGTTTTTCAATATTTTTTTCAATTCTGCTTCCTGTGCTAACCAGTACGCATAGACTGATGGCATTTCACCTTTAATGGTTTCAGCAGATAATCCTTCTCTCATTTTTACTAGATACTCATTTACTGATTGATAAAACAATTTCCTTCCCCCTAGTTCCATTATTTTTAAACGTAGATCTTATGTTTCTTCTATTCCTCGCCGCTTTGAGCTATCTTTCTCTATCCGGCTGTCGCTGATGTCGCCCTACTTTTTGTATCGAAAGAAGCCATAGTATTTCGCAACAAAATTCTGACAATTATTCAAAACAAATAGATAAATAAAAAACACACTATTATTTTATAGATATAACCGACACAATTTTTAACTTCACTATTCTTTTAATGCTTCCTTTCTTTTCTAAAGCATAGCAAAAGTCGCCCCGTATTTATAATCAACTTTTGCATCAATCTAAGAAAAAAGTGAAAATAAGCGGTAACAGTCAGTTATTTCGGCTTCATTTTTTTAAATTTATTATTTAACAATCCTTTATTTTTTTCTTTTCATGCAGTAACTGAGAATATTTTATTGCGTTATTTCCTTTCCTATTATACGATTAACTAAATAATGTTGGTTATTTGAAAATAGAAAACAAAGGGGAACGTGAGAATAATGAGAAAAAGTGTTGTTTTTAGTTTATTGGGGTTCACACTTCTTTTTGCTGGCTGTACGCCAAAAGAGGAGAAACCAGCTTCAGAAAGCACGGAAAATGCAAGCGCTACAAGCTTATCTATGACTTCGTCAACAGAAGTCGCGCAAGAATCGACGGGCTCTTCCAGCGAAGCGGCTTTACCGAGTTCGGAACAAACCATCACAGGCGAGAGTGGAACAAACTATACCATCGATTTGCCTAGTAATTGGCAAGAGGTACCCGATTTCACTTCATTGAATCCTGACAATGATTTCATGTTGTCAGATGCGTTAGAAACGAAATACTTAGCTGCAGTCGTTGAATCGAAACAAGATTTTGCCGATTTAGAAACTTATCTCGGATTGGTTCAAGAAAATTTGGCAACAAGCTTCGATACGACCGCCACCTTTTTACCAATTCCTGACACGAAGGCCTATTTCGTTGATTTCCCAGCGACAGTTGAAGGGCTAAATATCCACTATATTTATTATGTACTTGAAACCGACAATAATTATGTTCAGTTGTATGGTTGGACGTTAGAAAGCTTATACGACTCTTCAAAAGACGAGTTAACAGCGATCATGAACAGCTTCAAAGAAGAATAAACAAAACATCTGGAACCATTTTGGCAAATAGCCGCAAAAATGGTTCCAGATGTTTTTTCATTTTATCTACGGACTACAAGACGCTGTCCTACAAGAATCAATGAGCCAGAAAGATTATTCCACTGCATCAACTGATTCACAGTCACACTGTAGCGTTGCGAAATGCCCCATAGAGTGTCTCCCGAACGTACGGTATAGGTGGTGCTGTTTGATGAGGAAGTGTTCGTTTCTTGAACATATGCTGCACTTACCCAGCCACGCCCTTCAATTCGATACCAGACGTTGTTGCCATTCACACTGGTTCCGGTCTTTTGCGCAACCGCGCGAAAAGAGGAGTTGTTTAACAAAGAACCAACAATTCTGGCACTGGTAGACGCATCAGAGCGAATATTCAATGTTGCGGTTGTACGAAACTCTTTGTTGATGCTTTGCTCAGAGCTATTACTTCCAGCGTTCACTTCTGTCACGTACGTAGCACTCACCCAGCCGCGTCCTTGAATTCGATACCACACATTGTTTCCGTTGACACTCGATCCCGTCTTTTGAGCGACTGCTCGAAATGTCGCATTACTTGCCAAGGAGCCAACAACAGAAGCGCTAGTCGATGCATCTGAACGGATGTTCAAGGCAGCAGTTGTGCGGAACTCTTTGTTGATGCTTTGTTCGGCATTGTTGTTATTGTTGTTGTTACCATTATTATTGTTGTTATCATTCCCACCCGTATTCGATGAGATCTCCGTCACGTGAGCAGCACTTACCCAGCCACGTCCTTGAATTCGATACCACGTCGTATTGCCGTTCACACTGGTACCAGTTTTTTGCGCTACTGCTTCAAATGTTGCATTGGCAGCCAATGAACCAACGATCGAGGCGCTAGTGGAAGCATCCGAACGGATATTGAGTGCTGCATTTGTTCTGAATTGCTTATTGATCGCCTGCTCAGAATTGTTATTGTTGTTATCATTTGAACCGCCACCACTTGATGTATCGTACTGGGTCAAATTGTGCGTTTCAATCAAGTTGTTTAGCTTACTTGCATAAGAAGTATCGGTGGCATAACGTCCTTGCAGCCATTGAGTCGCGTCACGATAAGAATTTGTATTAGACTTCCATGCCCCATGGTAGAAGAAAACACCCGGCGAAAATGAGGTAGTTCTCAAAACATGCGCATTGTCTTGAAAAGATTCTTTTAATGAGGGGTATTTACGAAACCTAGCAATAATCGGATAGAGATTGCCATTCCCGTCATCTTCCATGGTTTGCATCTCTACAAATTGTCCATTGTAAGATCCCTTGATACCAAACATATTATTTGCAAGAGTGGTCAGCGTGGATTGCCCCCAACCCGATTCTAAGATCGCTTGGGCAATCATGACCGAAGCGTAGAGGTCATTTGCCCCGGCAACTTCTTGTGCCATTGGTCCTACTTGCTGAATAAATGCTTGCTGATTGTTGGAACGTGCCATTGGATTGTTATAGTTGGGCATGACCTTCGTTTCAATGGCGATCCGCTCTTCTTCTGACAGAACAGGAATATCACTATCGGTTTCTGCTTCATTCTGTTCAGAAGCATCATCTGCTGGTGCATTTTCGGGTACCTCTTGGATGTCTACTCCATCCGCACTTTCAGCTTCTGATGGATCGGTACTATCTTGAGTTGCTGGTGATCCCTCGTTCACTTCTTGATCTTCTACAATGCTCACTGAATCATGCGTCGATGTGTCTTGGGTTGACTCTGCTGTTTCAACTACTTGAACACCATTTTGGGCTTCTGCTGACTCGAGTGTATCTGCTAAAACATTCATCGGCAAAATATTCACCGTACTAACAAGTGCAGCGGTTGCCGCCGCACTTTTACGGTAAAGAAGCCCTCTTTTTTGTTTCTTCGCACGATAACGAAGTTGTTTTCTTTCTTCCATTTGTCTCTCCTTAAAACTACAGCTAGCTACTTCTTACATTCTTACTGCAAAGCTAGGTGTAAAATGAGCGGTGCTGCCAACAGAAACATTTTGTCCTGGGCGTGGTGCATGAATGTATTGTCCGCCACCTAAAGCAATGGCTACATGATAGGTGCTACCTGATGAACCCCAGAATAAAAGATCTCCTGGTTGTGCTTGGCTAACGGAAATCACTGTACCGGCTGTTTCTTGTGGCACCGTCCATCCACCAATATCTCTCCCTGTTACTTGTAAAAAGACATAGCGAGTAAACCCAGAACAGTCAAAGCTGTCCGGTCCTTTGGCACCCCACACATAGGGTTTTCCGATATGCTTATAGGCTTCTGCCACGATTGCAGCACCATTTGTTGATGCTGGTGCAGAAGGTGCTGGCGGCGTCACGATCGGTGCAGGTGACGGAGCAGGCGTTGGCGCCGGTGTTGGTGTAACTGGCGTCGGTGCTGGCGTTGGTGCAGGAACTGCAGGTGCACTGTCCGCTGGCGTCTCCGGTGCTGCAGGTGTCACTGGTGTTTCTGGCTCATGAATTTCTGGTGTATCTACTGGTGTTTCCTCTGGAACCTCTGGTGTTTCAACCGGTTCAGATTCTTGCGTTTCCTCTGGTTGCGTTTCTGCTGGTGCTTCTGGCTCTTCCACTGGCGCTGGGCTCTCTGTTTCTGCGTCAGGTTCTGTGCTCTCTACATGAACAGCTGCTTCATTCAAGGCTGCTTCTTCCGCTGCAGCTTGTTCTGCCTGCTGTTGCGCCGCTTGTTCCGCTTGGGCTTGTAAAGCAGCTACTCGGGCAGCTTCTTCACGAATTCTCGCTTGCTCCGCTTCATAGGCTTCTTTTTCCGCACGCAGCTGTTCTTTTTCTTCTTCTTTCGTTGCTTCTTCGTAGGCTAAATTACTAACTAAGACATTTAATTCTGCTTGGCTTGCTTCCAAAACACCTTTTTGTGCTTCCAGATGGCTCTGTGCTGCTTGCAATTCTGCCACTTTTTCTTGTGATTCCGCACGCTTTTGTTCAACAGCTTGTTGGTCGGCTTTTTGCTGTTCGATCACTTCATTATTCGCTCGAATGATCGTCGTCATCGCATGCAAACGACCGACTAGATCACTGACAGAGTCCGCCTCTAGTACCGCTGTTAGAAAATGGTCGCCTTTTCCATTAACTTGTGTTTCTCTGGCTTGCTTTTCAATGTTTTCTGAGCGTTTGGCAATGCGCTCTTCTAACTGACTGATTTCCTGATCCAATCCTTCGATCGCTTGCAACAAATCACTTTGCTGCGCTAAAATGATTGCTGCTTCTTGATTTAACGAATCAATTTCTGCAGACAATCCGTCAATTTCCCCTTGTACGCTTTGACGTTGCTGTCTCAACTGATCAATTTCGTTATTTTTTTGTTCGATCAATTGATCGTGATTCGTAGCAAAAACGGTCACAGGTCCGCCGAATGATGACAATACAATGCCGCACATACACACTGTTGCAAAGATTTTCTTCTTCATCTGATCCTCCAAATTCAATTTTAAAACTTTTTTTTCATTTATTTGACCATTTTCATTTTACCATAGTTCAGCAACAAACCCAATCCGTAAGCGATTTACATTTTAGTTACATAAATAAGCTCTGTTTTTTTATTACATGTTCCCCACTCCTATCCCGCCGACACGCCGAGTGAATCCCTATGTATCAACTGTTCAAGAAAACTTCATAGAAAAAGTCCTTTTTCTTAAGAAAAAATAAATAATGTTGTAGATTTCACTTTTATTACATTAATTTTCTGCAAAATATGCTTGATTCACAAAGTTATAAACAGACGAAAAAAGCTCCTTCCTAGTGTTTTCTAGAAAAGAGCGAGTTTTTTTGTCTGTGTTATTCACGATAAGGGAGTAGTTGTCTCATTACGGCGATTTGGTCATCAATGGTCTGTTCTGTGATGTGACCGGTCAGAGCCAAAATCCCTAATCCTTCAATCACGAACATATAGTTTTCTGCAATCACTGCCAAGTTTTCATCTTTTAATACACCTTGCTGAACGCCCACTTGAAAAATCTCATGGATCGTCCGTTTCGTCTCAGCGAGTTGAGCTTGCTGCAGTGAACTGGAGGCTTCGGTTTTATGCGTATAGTAATACTCATAGACGGCTCGCAGCATACCGTCAGAAATGCTGTGGAGTAGACGCTTGCGATGGTCGGAAAAATATTTGTTTAAAATCGTTTCAAAGGGTACTTGCTCCATGATCATCTCTCGTACATCATCAAATTTTCGTTTGGAACGCTGCTCTAACACTGCCAAAAAAATCTCATCCACCGAACGAAAGTACAAATAAATGCCGCCGCGACTAATGCCGCACTCTTCGATAATGTCCTTCATTGTCGCAT
This sequence comes from Enterococcus sp. DIV1096b, assembly GCF_050498765.1. Classification (NCBI taxonomy): domain Bacteria; kingdom Bacillati; phylum Bacillota; class Bacilli; order Lactobacillales; family Enterococcaceae; genus Enterococcus; species Enterococcus sp. DIV1096b. The sequence continues at coordinate 2,326,477 of NZ_JBMHEK010000001.1, forward strand.
CAATCAAACCTTTCTTACTAAAGACGACTTTGGCACTTTCAAGAATCAAATCACGCTTTTGTTGTTTTTTCTTTTCAGCTGTAGTCAATTCGCTCTGCTGCTTCTTCGCCATTTTTTTGGCTCCTTTCATCACATTATTAATGACACTCGTGTCATTTTGTTGTATAATCAACCTAACTTAAAAATGACACGAGTGTCATTATAAAAAAGGAGTTTTTACAATGAATACAAAAAGCAAAACCTATCGCCTTGTCATTCGTGCCATTTTGACTGCTATTATTATTTTACAGACGATGGTGCCTTTCCTTGGATTTATTCCGATCGGTATCACTAGTTTGACGATCATCCATATCACGGTAATCGTCGCTGCCATCGTTTTAGGGACAAAAGACGGGATGTTCATTGGCTTAGTCTGGGGCATTTTTACCATGATCCGTGCGTTTACCTCCCCGACAACGCCCTTGGACATTGCCGTTTTCACCAACCCAATCATCTCGGTGGTCCCCCGTGTGTTGGTTGGCTTAGTGGCTGGTCTCTTATTTACGATCATTTACAAAAAGACCAAAAAAGTCGTCGCTGCTTCGATTGTTGCAGCGATCTTTGGGACCATCACAAATACAGTTTTGGTCTTAACCCTAATGGGAACCTTATATACTGGGTTAGTTGCCAATACCTATGGTGTCGATGCTTCGGCTTTATTCGTGACCCTCGGTGGAATTGCTATAACGAATGGAATCTCTGAGGTGATCACAGCTGCGATCTTAACACCCATTCTAGTAAAAGCCTTATTTGCGGCAACCAGTTTACGTCCAGAAAATCGTTAGTCCCTTCTCTTATCCTATCATTTTTTTCACGTTCTGAGTACTCTTTGCCCAAACATTAAAAGCCCCCGATTTAAGAAAGCTTCTATTGTATAGAAAGGCTTTCTTAGATTAGGGGGCTTCTTCTTTTATTGGTTAAAAAAAGGTGGACAGCAAGGCAAGGATCGCTAGACCGCCTTGGGTCAAAATAATTTTCTTGTCGCTAGTCACACTGCCATATGCAGCTACTAAGATAATGTAGATCAGCAACAAGCGACTGATTTCCAATGGTGCTGAAGCAAAGGTAATACTATACAGTAACCCCAAACCAATGAGTCCATTGTAAACCCCTTGGTTTTTGAACAAGGTCACAACGATCGGTCGTTCAAGTTCTGCTTTCGTCACGTTGAAGACCCGCGCCGTTGCTTTGGACGTAGTGGCAAATGTTTCTAAATAGAGAATATAGAAAAACTCTAAGGCAACCAGTACAATCAAAATCGTCGATAAAATCGTCATCTTTATTCTCCTTGATGAGCGACAACGATCTCGCTCGGTTTGGTTGCAAAGTCAGGCATTTGTTGGAATAATTGTTGCAGCAGCGGGTTTTGATTGTGAGCGGTGATCGCTTCTTGATTCGCCCATTTTTCGACCATGACAAACCGATTGTTCTCTTCCAATGATTCATAGAGATGATAGCCGTGGCAGCCATCCTCAGTTCTTGCCGATGCTATTAATGGGGTAACAGCGGCTAAAAAATCTGCCCGCTTTTCTTCTTTGATGTAAAACGTTGCATTGATGATTTCCATCGTTTTCCCTCCTCTTATAGAAATGTCGTAATTTGTTCTGCGTCTAACCGAACGGATTCATAGCCTAATTCTTTGGCTTTTCCGACTGAAAGGATCATGACAGGAACATAACGTTCTTTGTCTAAGCCAAAAGCTTCTGCTAATTGATCTGCTTCAAAACCGCCGATTGGGTTGGTTTCATAGCCATGCGCCCGCGCAACTAACATAAATTGCATCGCTGCTAAACTAGCGTCGATCTTCACCACATCATTCATTTGTTCTTTTGTAAGATTTTCGTAATGAGGAATGATCGCTGCTAATTGTTGGTCACGTACTTCCGCTGGCATTTTGCCTTCTGCTACTGCTTTGTTATAAATTTCTTCTCCTAGTTCATGACAAAGCATATCGCCAAAAATCAAGACCATTGCAGAAGATGTATCATTTTGTCGGACGTTGAAACGAATCAACGGTTTCAATTTTGCTTTTTGCTCATCGCTTTCCACAACGACAAAGCGCCAAGGCTGCATATTGACTGAGGAAGGTGCTGTCGTTGACTCTTGGATCATGGTCAACATTTCTTCATGAGGGATTTTGTAGGTTTCATCATAGACACGGACCGATTTTCGGCCAAAGGTAATCTCTGAAAAATTGTTATTGCTGTATTCTGTCATGGGTTTGCCTTCTTTCATGGAACTAATTTCATAAGTAATGTTAGAAGCTGTGCTTCTTCTTCTTCGGTCAAATTGATGCCTAACGACTCCTCAGAGCTGGCATGCTTTGAAGCACAACTAGCCAAATCGGCTTGTGCTTTCGGTGTCAAAGAAACAAAAATCTCGCGGTTATTGTCTTTGTTTCGTTCCCGTGTCACAAATTGTTTTTCTTCGAGAATCTTCAAATGCCGAGTGACCGCTGCACTATCGATCTTCAATTCATTCTGTACTTGATTTTGGGTACAGCGTCCTTGCTCATTCAAAAACTGCAGCAACTGATAACGGGTCAGACTAAAGCCAGTCTCTTTTTCAAAGATCGCCGTTAATTCTTGATTCACGATTTTCATCCGATACAGCAATCCGCTTAGCTCACGTAAATTCATTGCAGAAATCGCTCCTTTCATCATTGACTTGTCAACTGTTGACTAGTCAAGTATAAATCATTTTCTTTTGCTTGTAAAGAGTAAGCAAAAAAGACCCGCAGCTAGGCGAACTTCATCAAGGATCGAATCAAGAATCCTTTGGCGAAGTTGCGCCATTAGGCTGCGGGTCTTCGTTACTCCGGTATTGAGAAAATACTGGAGAATTTATTTTATTTTAATTGGAAGAGTTTCTTCAAGCCCATCACAATCAGTGTAGAGATCGCTGCAGCAGCGAAGATGATCCCCCACGTGCCGGCTTGAATTGGCATCGTGTCTAATAGCTCATTCATAAACGGTACATAGACTGCTGAAAGCTGCAAACCTACGGAAAGGAGCAATGCCCCCATCAACGGTTTGTTTTTCAAGAGAGTTTTGTCTAAGCCAAAACCGCTGCTCTTACGAACGTTGAAAATATGCATCAATTGTGCTACTGCCATAAAGGTAAAGGTCGCTGTTTGTGCATAAAGCAACTCGTGATCCGTCAACATCAAGAAATTGAAGAAGCCAAACGCCACCAAACCAATCACAACACCACTTAAAATGATGCGTCCTAAGAAGCGTTTGTTGACGAGGCCATCAGCTTTCGACCGTGGCTGACGTTTCATGATATCGTCTTCTGCTGGTTCAAAGGCTAACGCCATTGCTGGCGCAATATCGATGACTAGATTTAAGAAAAGGATATGCAGCGGTTGGATCGGCATTGGCATCAAGAAGATGACACTTAAAAAGATCGTCACGATCTCAACCATATTACATGAGAATAAGAAAGAAACATATTTTTTGATGTTGTCAAAAATGATGCGTCCTTCTTTGATGGCATCGACGATTGTTCCAAAACGGTCATCCGTTAAAATCATATCGGAAGATTCTTTGGCTACTTCTGTCCCACGAATCCCCATGGCGATCCCGATATCGGCGCCGTTGAGTGCCGGCGCATCGTTAACGCCATCGCCAGTCATAGAAACGATATCGCCTTCTTCACGCAAGGCTTCCACAAGTTGTAATTTGTTTTTTGGAGAGACTCGAGCAAAGACAGCGACTTCTTCGATTTTTTCGTTAAAGCCTTCCTGCCCTGCCAATTCATCGATCTCGCGACCTGTCATGGTTTTTTCATGATCTTTTAAGCCAATTTCTTTGGCGATCATTGATGCGGTCTTCGGATGGTCCCCCGTGATCATCTTCACTCGGATCCCCGCTTCTTGGGCGACCTTCACTGCCTCTTTGACATCTGTTCGTGGCGGATCGACGATGCCCGCAAAGCCTTGGATCTTGATTTCCTGTAATGCTGCTTTCAGCTCTGCTTCGTCCGTCCCACCTTGATAATCCTTGATGCAACCGACAGCGATCACCCGCTGCCCATGACTGGCTAACGTGTCATTGTATTCATGAAGTTGTTCTTTTTCAGTGGCATCAGCATCAGCTAAATCAATTAAGACATCTGGTGCCCCTTTGATGATCAATGTCCGTTGCTCTCCTTCATACACGGTCACCATGTATTTGTTGTCGGAATCAAAGGGCATTTCTGCGATTTTCTTCAGCCCGCTGTCCTGCTCTTTTTGCCGATCGATGCCGATCTTTTGACCTAAAACAACAAACGCCCCATCCGTTGGATCACCGAGGATCTCGTATTGCCCTTCGTTTTCACGTAAAGTGGCGGTGGTACATAAAGCGCCATTTGCAACCATCCCTTGCAGTGCATCATGATTGGTTGCGTCGATCTCGGAATTATCATCCGAGTCTGCCTTATAGAATTTTCCGTTGGGTTCATACCCATTTCCTGTCACTTTGAACATTTCCCCAGAACCTAAAATGATCTCGGCAACCGTCATTTGGTTTTCTGTCAGCGTCCCCGTTTTATCACTGGCAATGATACTGGTGGCGCCAAGAGTCTCTACGGCTGATAACGATTTGACGAGTGCTTTGTGCTCGGCCATCGTCCGCATGCCTCGAGACAATGTGATTGTCGAAACGGCTGGCATTGCTTCAGGTATCGCTGCGACCGCTAAAATAATCGAGATATGGATCATTTCGACAAATGGTTGATTCGTCAAGACCCCAGCGATCAAAACTGCCACCGCAGCAAAGAGTGCTGCAATAATGATTGCTTTTCCAAGCTTGTCCAATTCGATATCTAATGGCGTTTGACGCTTTTTATCCCCCGTCAGCATGTCACTGATTTTTCCAACCTCGGTCTTCATGCCGGTTTCTGTCACTACTGCATAGGCATTTCCCCGAGTTGCCGCAGTTCCTGCGAAAACGACATTGCGGCGATCGCCTAATGGAACATCTTCTTCATAAGTTTCTCGTGCATCTTTTTCAACAGCTTCTGACTCACCGGTCAGCGCTGATTCGATGCAGGCAAAGTTGCTCGTTTCAAGTAAGCGGGCATCTGCGGCAATAGCATCCCCTTCTTCCAGAACGAGAATATCGCCTGGAACGATTTTTGCCGACTCGATCTCCATTACTTCTCCATCACGAATCACTTTTGCGGTAGTGTAAATCATGCTTTGAAGTGAATCAATTGATTTTTGTGCTCGTAATTCTGTAATGAAACCGGTCATTACAGCAATCACCACGGCAATCAATACTGCAATTCCTTCAACCGTTTCCCCCATCGCAAAAGAGAGTAACGCAGCTGCTAGCAAGAGATAAACAATCAAGTTGTTCAAGTTATGCCACAGCAATTCCCATACAGAAAGGGATTCTTGTTGCTGGATCGTGTTTTCTCCGTATTTATCTAAGCGTTTGTCGGTTTCTTTCCCGCTTAGGCCTTGCTTGCGGTCACTTTCAAAATGTTTCAAGGTCTCTTCAGTCTTTTGCTGGTAAAATTTTTCCATCAAATTCCTCCTTTTAATTGTAAACTTCTTGCCGAGGGTTTCCACGTTTCTGAAGGGATAAAGCGGTACAGATACCTTGCACAGTCATTTTTTGATTTTGAATCGGTTCAGGCAATTGCTGATTGAAGGGAATATAACCAATAAGAAAAGCAAGCGCAGATTGACTGGCTGAGGGAAAAGGTATGTGTGATGAGCATCGATCATTTTGCGAGTAGTGAAGTAACTTTTTTTGGTAGTCGCAAGTGATCTTTCTATGTACGTACTTTGTGAAAAAACCATTCGGCCTATTTCTAACCTATCATGGATGAAGATGTTCGCAAAGGATTTTGCTTCACAAGTGGTGTAAAAAAACAGTCGTAACAAAATTAGCACCACCGCTTTTGGTGACGATTGGGCAGCATGCCAGTAATGGCAAACAGGCACTCGTTTCGGCGTTTTCTTAATAACCTGAGCTTTTGCTATGTTGTGATTTACAATGTTACAACTCTAGCAAAAAAATAACTTTAAAAAGAGAACACTCGCTGTCCTTACTTTATTTTAACAAAAAAACACAAACTTTTGAACAAAAAAACTGTTTACTGCTAAAAAAATAGATAAATCACTGGATCTTTCCGCTTACAATCTAATTCCTGATCGTCAGAAAAGCCTAAAGTTAAAACAAGCCATTGATCCTTTGTGTTCATTCAACACGAGCTCACCACTACCCAAAACAAGCATTCATCGGTTGATTGATGAATCACCAGCCGATGAATGCTTCGTATTTATTCTACTTTAAGAGGTAATTTCCTCACTCTCGATATAGCAATAAACCCTCAGTTCAGGCAAAGCCTGCTTTATTTGCTGCTCAATGGTATCAATAAACGTGCTTGGTTCTTCATCCGGCGCTAGTCTCAAGCTAAGGTCGGCGACGATCAAAAGTTCCTCTGGGCTTAGATGGAGGGTTCGTAAATCTTTGATTTGAATGATTGCAGGGTCAGCTAAAATTTGTTTGATCGCCATTAAATCCGATGCGGATGCCCCTTCGCCAATCAAAAGGCTATAAAATTCTTTGGCTAAAAAGACAGCCGCAGCAATCAACAACAATCCACCTAAAATGCCCCCGAGGGAATCAAATACCGGATTGCCTGTCAAAGCAGTCAATGAGATTCCTACGATGGCGATCGTCACACTGCCTAAGGCAAACAAATTTTCCGTAAAACCTAATAGTAAATCAGAATCCCGGCTTTCTTTCAAAAAACGGACGAGGGGTTGTTTTTGTTTATTTTGTTCTTTGACTTCTTGCCAACCATCTTGAACTGCAGTCACTTCAATAAACAAACTGACAAATAAGATCGCTGCCACCAGCTGGAGCTGTTCCACTTCGTGGGTTGGGTCTAGTAGATCACGGCTGGCTTCAACAACCGCTAAAATGCCGCCGCCTAAAAAAACTGTCATGGCAACTACGGTACTAAAAAAATAGGTCGCTCGTCCTTCACCAAACTGATGCAGTTCACTGCGTCCTCGCTGTGCTCGGTTTTCACCGATGGCTAGAAGTCCTTGATTGATGCAATCGATCAGACTATGGATACTTTCGTTCATCAAGACAGCACTGCCGCTAAGGAAGTACCCGATGGCTTTCATGAGCAACCCTAAGACATGGGTCAACAAGACGATTCTTCGGGCTTTTTGTTCTTGCTGTTTTTCCATCATGGTTCCTCCCCCAGTGTATGACTTGCTGCAACAAGCTGTCTCTTTTCTTAAGAATAGCACTGCACTTCTTAGATGCAAACGAAAGCGGCTTGAGAGACTGAACTTGTTTTCAATCGATTTTTAAAGGTCTGAGGGTACAAAAAAAGTCAGGAATGTTCCTGACTTTTTTCTCTTGATTAGTAGCCGGTTCCGTCATCAACGACATCCGAGCCGTATCCGTCACCAGTTCCTGCACCTGTCTCGTTTCCAACACCGGTTTGTGTTTCTGTATTGGCATCTGCTTGCGAATCTGCTGGTGCTTGACCTAATGCTTTCAACATATCATTACGGATTTCATTGTAAGAATAGTCTTGAATATATACGATCGATTGTCCATCATAAGATTCCCCATCGTACCATTCAAAGGTATGTTTTTGAATATCGAACCCAGACAACATATTGCCCGCTAAAGATACTAAGTCTTCAAACTTAAAGTTTGTATTCACATCTTCGCTGACAGAATCTAAAATTTCTTGGTACTTGGTGACATTATTGATTTTCAAAGCTTGGTGGATCGCTGCTTCAATAACTTCTTGCTGACGGTTTCCTCGATCCACATCAGTATCCATTTTCCGGATACGGGCAAAAATCAAGGCTTGTTCACCGTTCAACAATTGACGTCCTTCTGGAATCAACGTTTCTCCCGTGTTGTCTGAAGTATATTTCTTGTTGATGTCGTAAGGCACATCAACAGTGATTCCGCCAATCGCATCGATTATTTTTTCAAAACTTGTAAAATTGATGTTTACGTAATAGTCAATTGGCAATTGCAGGTAGTTTTGGACTGTTTCAATCGTTGCGTCTTCCTCACCAATCGTGAATGCACTATTGATCTTGGCTGTAGTAGCAATTGTCCCAGTTCCTGTTCCATCATAAATATTGGTCCAAATATCTCTAGGGAGACTAACCATATCGATTTTCTTGTTTTCGCCATCATATACCATGTAAATCAAACTGTCGGTACGGGCACTGTCCAAATGTTCTGTCTTTTCACGTTCCGCGTCATTATCGACACCCATCAGCAAGATCCCAAACTTTGAATTCACGTCAGAAGCTTTCAATGAGTTGTCTTCTTTACTTTTATTGGAACTGATTACAGCGGATTCTTTAAACATTTTATCCACTGAATTTTTTGCTGCATAATACGTATAGCCGGCAAATAAAACGATGCCTGCAATGGCGAAAAGAAAGATTCCTCCAATAATCACGCGTTTGTTGCGCGCTTTGTGGGCTCTTTGCTGTTTATATCTCGTCTTTCTATCCATAGTGCCTCCTTCATTTCTCCTGAATTGCTCTCCCCGATTGTACCAGAATTTTTGCGATCCGCCTATTTTTTTAAGAAGTTTTATTCTTTTTCTGTGAAGTCCTTTAAACATTCCTTAAAAATAATTCTGATGATGAAAGAAAGCTGGATAATTAGTCAACTTCTATGGATATTTTATTAAAAAACGATTTTTTTCATTCACCCTTTTTTGATGGATCAACTTCTTTTTCGACAGTAAGCTGAATAATTACACCAAATGGATCGCGAACACTTGCATAAAAAAACGCAAACGGATTTTCACTAGGTGCCTGGATCACCTGACTGCCCTTTTCCACTAGTCGTTGATAAAGCTTTTGAGCTGTTTTGGTGTCGTCTATCGTCAAACTCAAGGATAAGTGATTCCCTGCTTGAATGGGCTCCCCTTCGATCAATGGATTGTCAGCCAGCTGCAACTGGAAATCTCCGATTTGTAGGATGGAATGAGAAAGATACTGTTCTTGACCTGCAAGAATTTCCAGCGTTGGATCAAGTTTTTCTTGATATTCTTGGTTGGTGATGGCGAATAAGAGGGTCGCGTCTAATGTTTCCTGATAAAAGTGGATGGCTTCTTGGGCTTTGCCGTCTAAGGTTAAAAATAAAGCGATTTTTGGTTCGATCATTTGTTGGTTCCTCCTTTTCTTGTTACCATAAGTGTAACTGTGAATATTGCCAAAACTTGGCACCATTGGAGAAAGAAATGAAAAAATCAGAACGTTTAACTCAGGAGCTATTGTATTTACAAGGAAAAACCACTTTTCATCTAGCTGATTTGATGAAAACCTTTGCGATTTCAAAACGCACAGCCGTCCGCGATGTCCAATCGTTGGAAGAGCTGGGCTTGCCTCTCGTGGTAGAAACCGGTCGTTATGGCGGCTATCAGATCTTAAAAAATCAACTGACCCCCTTGTACTTTGACAAAAATGAACGTTATACCCTTTTCTTTGCTTTACAGCTCTTACAAAAACTGTCCGATTCTCCTTTTGATCGGAGCTATCAAGGGCTGCGGCGAAAACTTTTGCAGTCTTTTTATCAAGGAGATACCGACTGGTTAGAAAAAATGGAGACGGCGGTTTCGTTTCAAGGGGTGCCTCAATTGACGAGTGCACCGATCCTCTCAGCGCTTTTTTCAGCGATCGTACAAGAACAGGTCATCCAATTTACCTATCAGCGTTATCAAAAAACGAACAAGACCGTACAACCCTATCAGCTGGATTTTCGTGCTGGTTACTGGTATTGTTTGGCCTTTGATTGTCAAAAGCAGGTCTTTCGCCGCTATCGCTGTGATGCAATGCAGGGACTTGCTCCGACTGAAAAAACAGGCTATACCTTGCAGCAGTTAGATGAAAAACAGCTGCAGCAACAAGTGTTGACACAAACACTGGGCTATCACATCCGCTTTGATCTATCGGCAAAGGAACGCTTGTGGCAAGAAAAATATCCTGATATGGCAGTGGTGGAACGTCCTAGTGAGCTTTGCTTAGAAGGACACATTGCCGACAATGAGCTTGATTTTCTAGCTGACTTTCTCTTGCAATTTGGGCCAACCATCAAAGAAATCGAACCGTTAGCCCTCAAACAGGCGTATACTGAAAAAGTTTGGCGGATGCTGCAGCCATTTACAACTGACTAAGCGTCTTCACGCTGTTCGATGATGGTTGACACTCTGCCTAAAACGATTCTTACTTATAAGGAGTTTTCTACCCATGTTTCTTTTAAATAAAAAAACCTTCCTAGCGTTGGCAGCCCCCTATTTGACGGAAGGAGCTGTGATCGGCTATGCAAAATGGCAGTCCTTCAATGCCATCACCAGCCGTACCCTGCTCGTCTTAGATGATCAGCAATTGACGATTTTGGCATTGAATCTTTTCTCGACAAAAGTCCTGCAGCACAAAATCGTGCCGCTTGCTGAGCTAAAAAAACAGCACAAAGATCCTGTTGTAGGGATGCTCGTCCCGATTCGCTTTACTTATAAAGGGGAAACCTACCGTTTTCAAATGCAGCGAGTGATTTTGCCCTTGGGGGATTGGCAAAAAACCTTTCTTGCCCGCTGGCAGGCGTGGTAAATAGGCAGCAACTGGCAAGTTCTAATTGTAAAAGAAAGAATTTTCATGAAATTTACACTCTTTTACAAGAAAGTTGTTGTATTTTTCTGATAATGTTTTCGGCTATTTCGTTCTATGGTAAGATGTCCCTAAAGAAATGGAGGCTGTCTATGGTATGTATGGAAAGTGAACGGTTAACGATCCGTCCGTTTCAAGAAAGTGATTTTGCCGATACCTTTGCTATTTATCAGCAAGCGGAAGTTTGCCGTTTCTTACTTCATGAGCCTTGGCAGACAGAAACGGCAGCGGCGTCTTTTGCCAAAAAATGTCAACAGCACACCTTGACGGACCAAGCAGGTCTTTCTTTGGCGGTACTACACGATCAAACGGTCATCGGCGATTTGTCGGTGTGGTCTACTGGTCAGCCGTCTTCCGTTGAAATCGGCTATGCCTTCCATCCGTCATTTGGCGGACAAGGGTTTGCTCAAGAAGCCTTGAAAGAGTTGTTGGACTGGTTGTTTGCCAGTCAGAAGATCCATCGGGTCCAAGCGACGCTAGATGCCCGCAATCAGGCCTCAGCCAAGCTTTGCCAACGGATTGGATTGCGCCAAGAAGCACATTTTATCCAAGACTGGTGGAACAAGGGGAAATGGACCGATAGTTTGGTTTTTGCCTGTTTAGCTAGTGAATATCCTGCTCATCCGAAATAATTTAGGAGGTTTTTTATGATAAGCTTGTTACGCTACGCCAAGGATTATCGCAAACAGATTATTCTTGGTCCGTTTTTCAAATTTTTAGAAGCGGTGTTTGAATTGGTTCTGCCTTTGCAGATGGCCGCTTTAGTCGATGAGGGCCTACGGCAAAACAATTGGTCGAAGGTCGTTGAAATGACGATCTGGATGATCGTGATGTCCGTGGTGGGGATGATCTGTGCCGTCATCTGTCAGTATTATGCTTCCGTCGCTTCTCAAGGATTCGGGACAGAATTACGCAATCGCTTGATGAAAAAAATCAACACCCTTTCCCATAGCGAACTGAACTTATTCGGTACTGATACGTTGATTACTCGAATGACAAACGACATCAATCAGATGCAGATTGCTTTGGCGATGCTGATTCGGCTGGTTGTCCGGGCGCCCTTCTTAAGCATCGGTTCTGTGATTATGGCCTTTGTCATTGATTGGCAAGCTGGCTTGATTTTCCTACTCGTTTTACCGCTCTTTTGTATCGTCTTATTCTGGATCATCGCCAAAACCGTGCCATTGTATAAGAAAGTTCAAGTCCATTTAGATGAGTTGAATGAGCTAGTTAGTCAAAATTTAAGCGGGATTCGGGTGATTCGTGCCTTTGCCCGCACAAAAACGGAAACGAAACGCTTTGATAAGGCAACTGATGATTTAAGTGATGTCTATTTACGGGTGACAAACCTGTCTGCTTTATTGACGCCTGCCACCACCTTAATCATGAATGTCGGCATTATCGCGTTGTTTTATATCGGTGGATTCAAAGTCAATATAGGCAATTTGCAGCAAGGACAAGTGCTGGCACTGGTCAATTACATGAATCAAATGCTCTTAGCATTGATCGTGGTTTCCAACTTAGTGATCATCTTTACCCGTGCGGCAGCATCAGGTTCACGGATCAACGAAGTTTTAACCACTGAGCCATCGATCGGCGATGAACTTTCAGAAGTCTTTATGGATCAGCCGAAAAACAACGTCGGAGCGATTCGCTTTGAACATGTTGATTTCCGCTTTTCAAAAGAATACGGATTAGCCTTGAAAAACATTGATTTCCAAGTCGCGCCGGGGTCTATTTTAGGTATCACTGGACCAACCGGGAGTGGGAAATCTGCCTTGACCCAATTGATCCCCCGCTTCTACGATGTGGCAGATGGCAAAGTGATCGTTGACGGACACGATGTGCGGAAATGGCCTTTACAGCAATTACGCCAAAAAATCGCCATGGTGACTCAAACCGCCGTGCTGTTTACGGGAACGATTCGAGAAAACTTGCAATGGGGCAAAAAAGATGCCACCGATGAAGAGTGTTGGCGAGCACTCGAAATCGCTCAAAGCCGCGACTTCGTTGAAGCCTTGCCGCAGCAACTGGATACCCCGATTTTTGAAGGGGGCAAGAACTTTTCTGGGGGACAAAAACAACGGTTAACGATTGCCAGAGCATTGATCGCTAAACCAGATATCTTGATTTTGGATGATTCTCTAAGTGCCCTTGACTATCAAACCGATCTTGATTTGCGGATGGCTTTAAAAGAAAGCATTCGTGGCACGGTCATCATTATCTCTCAACGGGTTCGCTCCATTCAAGATGCGCAGCAGATCTTAGTCTTAGACCAAGGGAATTTGGTAGGCAAAGGGACCCATGAAGAGCTGTTGGCATCTTCAAAAGAATACCAAGAAATCGTCGCATCACAGGCAGAGGAGGAAGAAGCATGAAAAAGAAATCATTCGATTGGTCGGCCTTTCGTCGCTACCTCCCTTATTTGACTGCCTATGCGAAGGAAACTTGGGCAGCAGTTGTCCTCGGGATTGCTGCTGGCGTCTCCTCGGTTTATATGACGTATCAGATTGGTCAAGCCGTCGATCAGCTGATAGGTGCTGATCAAGTGCAATTTAGCACTCTCTATCGTATTTTGCTTCTGTTTGCCGGAGTGGTTTTAGTGACTGTGGTCAGTCAATGGTTGATCCAGCGACTGGGTAACCGCGTGGCGTATTTATCTGTCGCCGATTTGCGCAAAAAAGGTTTTGCGCATCTCAATACATTGCCTTTGCGCTATTATGACCAAAACTCCCACGGCAACATCGTCAGTCGTTTTACCAATGACATGGATAATATTTCCATTGCCGTCGCTGCAGTCTTCAACCAGCTGTTTTCTGGTATTTCGGTCGTCTTGATCGCCTTAGTCGTCATGCTGCAAATGAGTGTGCCCTTAACGTTGGTCGTATTGGTTTCGACCCCGATCATCTTTTTGGTCAACTGGATCGTGGCACGAACGTCACAATCGCATTTTGCTCGGCAACAAGAAATCGTCGGCGAAATTTCTGGCTTTGTTACGGAAATGATCGGCAATCAAAAAATCGTCAAAGCCTTTGATCGAGAAACCATCAACCAAAACCGTTTTGAAACGATCAACCAAGAATTGAATGTCCGGGGGCAAAAGGCACAGTTTTCTTCTTCTTTGACCAATCCCCTTTCACGATTCGTCGATCATTTGGCGTATCTGTCAGTCGGCTTTGTCGGCGGTCTGCTTTACTTTTCTGGTTCAGGTGCTGTCACGGTTGGGATGATTTCCAGCTTTACGATCTACTCCAGTCAGTTTTCGAAACCATTCATTGAATTGTCAGGAATTACGACCCAGATCCAAACGGCATTGGCTGGACTTTCAAGAACCTTTGAGCTGTTGGATCAAGAGCCAGAAACAGCCGATGATCAAGAATCTCAATCACTGGGAGAGATCAAAGGCGAGATTGCCTTTGAGGAGGTGTCTTTTGCTTATGATCCTGGTCAAAAATTGATCGAAGATTTCACTTTTACTGCAAAACCTGGAGAAACCGTCGCAATCGTCGGAAAAACCGGTGCCGGTAAATCGACGTTGGTCAATTTGTTGATGCGTTTCTATGATGTCGATAAAGGCGCGATCAAGATCGATGGCACCGATATTCGTCAGTTGAAACGAGAAGAATTACGGCAAAGCTTCGGAATGGTCTTGCAAGATACATGGCTCTTTGATGCCTCTTTACGAGAAAACTTGCAATACGGAAATGACACTGCCACAGATGAAGAAATCTATGATGCCCTAAAGCATGCCTATATGTATGAATATGTGATGCGCTTACCAGAAACACTAGATACACCGATCGGTCATCAAGGCATCAAGATCTCTGACGGACAACGACAGCTATTGACGATTGCCCGCACGATGATCAGTAACCCACCAATGCTGATTTTGGATGAAGCAACCAGTTCGGTTGATACTCTGACTGAGAAAAAAATCCAAGATGCCTTTTTGAAAATGATGGAAGGCAAAACCAGCTTTGTGATCGCCCATCGGTTATCAACGATTCGAGCAGCAGACAAGATCCTTGTAATGGATGCCGGTCAAATCGTGGAGCAAGGAACCCATGAAGAATTACTGGCAGAACAAGGCTATTACTATCGCCTGTACCATGCTCAATTCCAACATTGATCAGTCATACAACAACCCCCACCACCTCAAAGAGAGACTCTTGAGTTGGCGGGGGTTGTTTTGGTTGATTTATTGGTTCCAAACATCGGCATATTCTGGTTTGCGTTCAAATTCTTTTTTGGCAAAGGGACACAAAGGAATGATTTTCTTTTGTTCTTTGCGGGCTTTTTCCACCCCTTTTGCCACTAATTTTTCGGCGAGTCCTTGTCCCCGATAAGCAGGATCGACAAAGGTATGATCAATGATCATACGCGTTTCACCGGCTTTTGACCACGTCATTTCACCAATTTCTTTGTCACCGTCTTTTAACACAAATCGAGCATTTTCTTCTAAGATTTCCATGATTGTTCCTCCTTTAACACATACTTTAATGCACCGCTTGGACAGGTATGGATCACTTGTGCCGCTTGGGCTGCTTCCCCATTATCAGGAATCACCCAGGGACGCCGTCCAACTTCAAAAATGGCGGGATTGCCCCGCACACAATTACCGCTGTGGGTGCAGATCTCTTTGTTGTAATAAATATCGATCGCTTCACCACGATACTTCCGATATCCTGCAGCAATCAACCCTTCTTCTGTTTCATTCGCTAGTGGCTGTTCGTCCATGTTGAACACCCTCCTCTTACTGATTGTCAGAAGCAAACTGCCTGCCTCCTCCTTCATCATACGACTTCTCGAGAAAAAAATAAATCATTTGTTCTAAAATAGCCTCTCAGTTGCCGATCATTAGCCAAAAGCTTACGGCAGCACAAAAAAGCGTTCCGTCAAAACAGCATGTTTTGACGGAACGCTTTTTTCATTCGTGGGGCACTTTTGCAACAAAATGAAACCGCTGCGTGGCGTAATCCCCTGCTAAATGAGGATCGATATATAACCCGAGTTGCATCAATTCATCGCCACCGAAGTTCTCTCCCCCACTTTGATAGGTGAGGTCAGGATCAAGACCAGCCAGCTTTAAAGTAACCAATGGTGCAGAGGCTTCAGCTAAAACTCGGAAGTAAAAGACGATCGCTTCTTTTTTATCCTGAGAAACATACAGCCAGGCGGCGTCATTGCCTTCATAAGGGCTGAGCAGTCGAACAAAGCGGCCCAACTGCAGCAGGCGCCGATGTTTTTTATAAAAAGTGATTTGTTCTTTGATTTGCGCTTTTTCTTCTTCTGTCAGCTGTGTTAAGTCAAGCTCATAGCCCAGCAAGCCAGACATCGCAGCATTGCCGCGAATCGCTAGATCCGTTGCCCGTTGGGTCTGATGGTTCGGGATCGCCGAGACATGTGCCCCCATGGTGGATGGCGGATAGACCAGACTGGTACCATACTGGATCTTCAAGCGGGCGATGGCGTCGGTGTTGTCGCTGGTCCAAATCTGCGGCATATAATACAAGAAACCGGCATCAAAGCGCCCGCCACCGCCAGAACAGCCTTCAAACAGGATCGTCGGATAGGCAGTGGTCAGTTTCTCTAGGAACTCATACAAGCCCAGCAGATAGCGATGCGCGACCTCCCCTTGCTGGGCAGGATCGAGGAGCAAGGAATAGACATCCGACAGACTGCGGTTCATGTCCCATTTGATATAGTCGATGGCAACCGTATCAAACAGTTGGGATAATTGCTGATAGAGATGGTCTCTGACATCTTGTCGAGAAAAGTCCAACACATACTGACTGCGGCTAAGCGCTGGCTTGCGATTTGGTACTTGTAACAGCCAATCGGGGTGTTGTCGGTTCAGTTCACTGTCGCCCGAAACCATTTCTGGTTCCAGCCAAAGCCCGAATTGCAGCCCTTTGTCATGGACTTTTTGGGCAAATCCTGCCAAGCCAGAAGCTAGCTTGCCTTCGTTTTCAAACCAATCGCCTAATGAGGTTTGGTCATCTTCTCGCTGACCAAACCAGCCGTCATCCAAAACAAACAGTTCGATTCCCAGCTCCTTCGCTTCATCAACGAGGGCATCCAGTTTTTCTTCATTGAAATCAAAGTACGTTGCTTCCCAGTTATTGATCAGGATCGGCCGTTCTTGCTTTTTGTATTTGCCCCGAATCAAATGCTCATCATAAAAGTCATGATAGGTGGCTGACAGCTGGTTCAAGCCAGCCTCACTATAAGCAATCACGGCTTCTGGGGCTTGAAAGCTTTCAGTTGGCGGCAATTGCCAGGCAAATTGATGGCTGTTGATCCCCATGATCACACGAGTCTGATGGTAAGGATCTTTTTCGATGATGATTTCATGGTTGCCACTATACAGCAAACTAAAACCAAAACACTCCCCAGCAAACTCCGTAGCATTAGGTTCCAGCAAGACGGCAAAGGGATTTTGCTGATGGCTACTGGAACCACGCTTGCTGTCCAAACGCTTGATGCCGCGATTGATTGGTTCTCGGGTGACTTGGCGTTCCTTCGCCCACGCCCCCGGCAAGTGGATCAAATCAAAGGGACGGTTAGGAAAATCGAGCGCTTGACTCGCCAGCTGCTCGATCGTAACAGGCTGGATTCCGTGGTTGATTATTTTACTTGAGCGAACGATCACTGCCGCATCCTCAAAAATCGTGTAAAACAGCTGCAGTTCGAGTCCCGCCACATCATCTTTTAAGGACAGAATCAGTGTTTCGATCCCGTCGTCGGCACCATGGGTCTGAGGCAATCCTGCTAGGGCGGGTTTGCCTTGTTGAATCTGGTAATCACTAAAGACAAAATGGATGACTCGGCTACCGTTAGACTGGCGAATCCTATAAGCTGCTTCTCGAAAATCTCCGAAGCCGTTGCCAGGAAATTCCATCATCAAGGTGTCTAATGAGAAAAGTCGGTCGCTGCTGTCTGGGGGATTGGGCGAAAAGGACCGATCAAGACGTGGATAACGATAGCCGCCAGAATAATGAGCGATTTTTTTTCCAAAATAAAGGTGTGCCACATTGCCCCCTTCTTCTATTTGTATGAGATAGCTGATTTGATCGTTGCTTAAATGAAAGACGTTTAATTGTTTGTCAAAAAGAATCATATCGTACCCTCTACTTTATAATTGTTCGCTGATGCCCCGCTTATTTCACGGATCCCAGCATCCCTTGGACGAATTGTTTTTGTAAAACGAAGAAAATGATGGCCGTTGGCAGTGTGGCGATCACAATGCCGCACATCATCATGCCATAATCAGGTGTATAAGAAGCACCCATAGCCGAAAGAACCAGTGGAACGGTCCGTTTGTCTGGTGATTGCAAGGCAACTAATGGCCACAAATAATTGTTCCAGCTGCCCATAAACGTAATGATCGCGGCAGCTGCATAAGTATTTTTAGCCGTCGGCATGTAGACTCTAAAGAAAATACTCAGTTCATTCAAGCCATCGATCCGAGCAGCTTCGACTAATTCTCTAGGGAATGCCTTGATGTTTTGGCGGAAAAAGAAAATCAAAAAGGCGGTACAGACCGAGGGCAAAATCACGACAGCGAAGGTATTGATCCCGATTGGTGTGCCGCTAAGCTTGCTGAACATCCGATATAACGGGATCATTAGAGCGGCAAAAGGTACCATCATCGACAGCAATAGAATATTAAAGATACGGTCTTTGGTTTTCGTCCGATAGATCTCAAAGCCATACCCTGCCATGGAGGAGAACAACAGTGCAAAGAAGGTAGTAATCACGGCAATCACCGCTGAGTTTCCTAATGCCCGAGTAAAATTCAAATCGGAAGAAAAAAGATTTTGGAAGTTGATGACCAACTGATCCCCAATCATGATTTTCCCGGCAACGATATCAAAGGTTTGATTGGTCATCCCTAGGATCATCCAAACAAATGGAAAAATAGAGATGAAAGCCAAAATCGCAAGAAAGACGTATTTTAAAGTGAGTGAGATTGTTTTCAATTTTCTTTTCCTCCTATTTTCGTTTGGATGATCGATAAAATCACGATTGCAATCACGATAACAAAGGAGACCGCAGCGGCATACCCAAAGTTTGGCGTGAATTTGTAACTTAAATTGTAGATGTATTGTGACAAGGTCGTCGTAGCATTGGCTGGTCCACCGCCAGTAATATTTTGAACTTCATCGAATAATTGCAGCGTACCGATCGTTGAAGTGATCGTGGTAAATAGGATGATTGGACGCAAGTTGGGAATCGTGATTTTGAAGAATTGATCCCATTTTGAAGCGCCATCGATCTCTGCCGCTTCATAAATACTTGGATCGATGTTCTGCATGCCTGAGATGAAAAAGATCATATTGTAGCCGGTCCAACGCCACGTGATGGCAAAAATAATCAGTACTTTTGCCCAAAAAGGATCTGTCAACCATTGGATCGGCGCATCGATCAGGTGTAGCTGCGTCAAAAAGTTATTGACTAACCCGTTTGCCGAAAAGAGACTTTTCATGATCAAGGAATAAGAAACCAAGGATGTGATACATGGTAAAAACAAGGCGGTGCGGAACAGCCCTTTAAATTTCAATTTTTTGTCATTCAATATGTTCGATACGATCAGCGCCAAAAAGAGCATGATCGGAACTTGGACTAATAAGTATAAAAACGTATTGCCAAAGGCTTTTTTAAAGGTTGAGTCGCTCAACATCCGCTGATAGTTGCCAAGACCGTTAAAGGTCATCGCTGTCGGTGGTCCTGATTGGAATGACGTGAACAATGCCGAGACCATCGGGATAAAGACCAGCATCGTGATCAAAATGACGGGTAAGGTAATAAAGGCATTGCCGTTTGCAAACCAATTTTTTGTTTTGTTTTTCATTGTAATTCCCCCTTAACACAGAAACTCGCGATCGCTCACGAGTTTCTGTAAAGTTGTTCGATTAGTTTGCAATTTGTGCTTCCACTTGTGATTGTGCTTCTTCTAATACTTTATCGATGTCTTCACCGTTGATCACTCGTTGCAAGCTTTCAGTCAAGACGGATTCAATGGCATAGGTGTGATTGCCGTAGTTCACGGCTGGAATTTCTTGTGACCATTGTGAGAAATCTTGGAAGACTTTTTGACCGCCATAGAAATCAAGACCCGACGTATATTCTTCCGTTTCTTCTGCAGCATTCATGGTTGAAACTAGACCGATCTCGGTAGCTAATGTACCCATCAATTCTTTGTTTGAAGCAAAGGTATTGGCTAAAAAGTCTTTGGCATTTTCTTCGCCGTCAACCCCTTTGATCACGTACCAGCCTGCTCCGCCGATGCTGGAAGCATTGACTGAATTGCTATCGCCAGCGATGGATGGGATCGGAGCGATCGCCCATTTTCCGCTTTGATCTTCAGCGCCTTGAATTGTGCTAGAATACCACGCACCGGTTGGCGCAGACGCAACATTCCCCGATTGAACAGCATTGACCCCGCCATCCCAATCGGAAACTTGTTCAACTAAGCCTTCATTCAACAATGTTGCCAAGACATTTAGACCGGCTTTGAAGGATTCATTGTCTTTGATGGTCACGGTGGAGCCATCTTCACCGGTATACCATTCGCCTGCCGATTGCATAATGATTCGTGCCAAGCCAAGATCGCTTGGGTCTAACGACATCATAGCGTGACCCGTTTTTTCTTTGACATCTTTGGCAATGCTGATAAAATCATCCCAGGTAATATCTTGGAGATCCGCTTGCTCATAGCCTGCATCGGTCAAATAATCTGTGCGGTAAAATAGTCCTGCGACGCCACTGTCAAATGGCACCCCATAAATGACATCGTCGACTTTATTGACCGCAAATTTATAGCTGGAGAAATCCTCCTCATTCACGATATCCGTTAGATCACTAAACGCATCTGGATAAGAAGAAAGGTACCCTTGGATGCGGTAGTCTTCGATCAAGACGATATTTGGCAGTCCGTCCGTATTTCCTGATGCCAGACTAGTATTTAATTTTTGGACGATATCATCTTGCGACATCGTCACAACTTCCACATCGACATCTTGATTTTCATACACTTTTTTGGCTTCATTGACTGCCTTGATGTTGAAGGTCTCATCCCATGCCCAGACCGTGACTTTGTTTGAGGACTCGCCGGAATCCCCAGAGCTTGTGTTGCTGTTTCCGCAAGCCGCCAAAGTCAGCACTGCAGCCGCCGTTACCATCGATGCAAGTAGTTTTTTCATTTTTATCCCTCTTTCCTTTTATTTACAAGGCTAACTATACACTGATTTTGTAACCGTATTCAATGATTATGAAAGAGCTTACTAAATTTGTCCAAAAATAGAAAAAAGTTACAATACCTTTCTTTTTTGAAAGCGTTTATAATAAAGAAGAGATATAGGGGGGATACCATGACTATTTTACGCACGGTCTTAGTCGTTGATGATGAGGCAACGATCCGAGATGGATTGAAACATATGATACGTTGGGAGCAAGAAGGGTTCCGTCTCTTAGGCGATGCAGCGAACGGGCAAGAAGCATTGGCGCTGATCCATGAGTTAAATCCCGACATCGTGATCACGGATTTGAAAATGCCACAAATGGATGGTCTTCAACTCACAACGATCATTCAACAACAATATCCAGAAGTCCATTTTTTGGTCTTGAGCAGCTACGATGATTTCCAATACGTCAGTCAGTCTTTTAGAAATGGTGCCATAGATTATCTTTTAAAACCGACACTGACACCGACACTCTTGTTGAAGACGCTGCACAACATCTCACAAAAGCTGTCACATACAAAAGGCTCCGTGACTGAGGAAACGCAGCTGCAAGAATCGTTGAATCGCTATTTAGCAGGGTATGAAGAACCGTTGGCTCCTTTAGCGGACTCTCTTGCATTGGGTCAGCCGCAACAGCAAGCCCAAATTTTGACCACCAATTTTAGCGGCTTTCGTGCCAATAATCAGCTGCTACATGCGTTGACAGAATTTACTCAATCACAACCGCAGGTAAAGACGCTCTTTTTTCAAACCAGTAATAAAGATGCCGGCTTAGTGATCAGTTATCCAGAAGGAACGGATGTTTATTCCTCCTTGAAAGAAACGCTGGAGCAATTGCGTTTTACCGAGCCAGATGCCTTCTTTACTTTCAGTGTGCCCTTTCGAAAGATTGAGCAGTTACGGGATCATTTTGTGACCCTTAAAGCCAAAAGCCAAGGACAATCGTTTTTTTATAAACGCCAACGGTTGGTGCAAGAACACGAACTCTTTTTGT
The DNA here is from genome assembly GCF_050498765.1 of Enterococcus sp. DIV1096b. NCBI lineage: Bacteria > Bacillati > Bacillota > Bacilli > Lactobacillales > Enterococcaceae > Enterococcus > Enterococcus sp. DIV1096b. Next base: position 2,348,420 of record NZ_JBMHEK010000001.1, read on the forward strand.
ACATCGAAAGTGATCGCTTTGATACTAAGAAGTTCTTACGGGCTTTGTTAGACAACAACTTTTTGCTAGGAATCACCAGAATCGAGGAATATTTTAATGACATGATTTTATCCAATGTCGATCCGACATTTTTAAAACAGCAGGCCAGCAGTATTTTTTACACGTTACTCTCCCGCTTGGAAGAAGAATTTCCCACTGCTCCCCGCTTTAGCCGCTTAAAAGCTGAATTTTTGCATGCTATCGGTCACGTGCAGTATTTGGAAGATTTTTCTGATTTATTGTTGGCGACCATCGATGATATTCGTCAACAGCTGACGACCTTATCACCGCTGGATGAAGATGATCTACTCGTTGCGATCCAGCGCTTTATTCAAGACAACTACACCAAAAGTCTGTCTTTGTCTGAACTGGCTGAAACCTTTCATTTTAGTTACACCTATCTTTCGGCTTTTCTTTCTGCGAAACTGAAAATGAGCTTTTCTGAGTATGTAAAGAAAACCCGCTTGGATAAAGCCAAAGAACTGCTGACACAATCTGATCTGAATCTATCTGAAATCAGTGAAGCGGTCGGGTATTCGGATATCAGCTATTTTTCTCGTATCTTTAAGAAAGAATGTCAGGTCACTCCATCGAAGTATCGGCGGTTGAATCAATTATGAAAATCAACCAATGGATTCAGAAAAATGAATTATTCAGTCGGATCTTCCTCTTTGTTGTCGTCGGGGTCATTAGTGTTTGTCTGCTAACCGTCGTCGTGATCTATGGTCGCTCGAAAGATGCCTATGTTGCTTCGTACCAAAGCTCCAATCAGCTACTTCTGGAAAAAATCCAAGAAGATTATGAGCGTCTGAACGAGAATATCCATCGGATTTTTGACATCGTCGATGAAAGCAAAGCCGTTGAAACATACTTAGAAGGCGACATGAATCAAGGCCGTACGATTTTAGAATTAAACGAGCAATTAAAAGACACCCGCTCTTTGTTTCAAGACATCCCCTCAAATTTAGTGTTGATTGGGGTCAACGGGGGTACTTTTTTCCAAAACGATGCGGTTCGCAATCAATCGGTGGATGATTTTCTCGCCAGTACCTTTATCCAGCAAATCAATGACAATGACGCCATCAGTCAGTATTATTTCTTGGACCAAGGCTTAAGTACCTCCACCAGCGACTCCCCCGGCTTGATGTACGTGCGCAAATTGATGAAAGAAGAAACGATTTTCGGCTATGCCCTGATTTTCTTAAAGGAATCTGATTTTTCTTCGATCTATCGTCAACTCTTAGATACCAGTCTTCACTCGATCTATATCGTCAATGAGCAGAATCAAATTCTCTCCACTTCTGATCCGAGCCTTTTAGGCATGCCGTTTGAGGATCGTCTCGTCACGGTCAAAAGAGATACTAGCATCAATCAGCTGCCCCTTTATTCGTATCACTTTACTTTTTATGATGTTTTGGATGAATCGCATCTGGTACGCAATATGAATCTGATCAAGCCAGCTCTTTTGATTTCTGTCGTCAGTATTTTACTCTTTAGTCTGCTGGCATTTTGGATCATCCGCAACATCACCCAACCGATTTATCAGCTGATCGCCAAGCTGCCGGCGGTCACGCAAGGCGATTTCAGCGATAAAGTCACCATCAACGGGACGTATGAAACGCGAGAATTGGGGCGTGCCTATAACTTGATGCTGGAGGACTTGGAATCTTATGTCGATCATTTAATGGTTACAGAAGCTGAAAAACGCAAGTTCGAGATTCGTTCACTGCAAATGCAGATCCAACCGCATTTTGTCTACAACACCTTGACTGCTATCAAGTTTTTGATCTGGCAAAACGAGCAAGAGGCCGCCACCCAAGCGATTGAAAGTTTTGTCCAATTGTTGCGGCATACCTTTAACCGCAAAGAGATCGTCCCTTTAAAGGATGAGCTAGCGATCGTGGAAGAATACCTCGTTTTAATGAACGTGCGTTATGGCAATCGCATCCAATCGACGATTTTTTCTGAAGATGGCTGTGAAGATATTCTCGTACCGAAAATGATTTTGCAACCGATTATTGAAAATGCCTACTTGCATGCCTTTCCCGAAGAGGATTCAGGATTGATCCAGATTTTTTCTCGTGTCAGTAAGGAAGGCCTGAAAATTGAGATCATCGATACGGGCATCGGGTTCAATGAAGAGCACCCAACCAGCTCCGCCAACCATTTTGAACACTATTCGGGTATTGGCTTGGACAATATTGATCAGCGTATCAAGCTGCTCTATGGGGAAAAATACGGATTGACTGTAGAATCACGCATCAACGAAGGAACCACCGTTCGCTTGCTGCTGCCGATCCAGCGGGAGGAAGCAGAATAATTTCTTTCGTTAAATAAGAAAAACGCCAACAGAACCAGGCTGCTTCCATGAGCAGTTCTGTTCCGCTGGCGTTTCTTTCCTTAATGATAATCGTTAGTTAACTGGCTTAAGCCAAGTCTTCCCCATTTGAGGCAATCACTTTTTTGTACCAATAAAAGGATTGCTTTTTGCTGCGGGCTAATGTGCCATTGCCTTCATTGTCGCGATCGACATAGATATAGCCATAGCGTTTCTTCATTTCTCCGGTTCCTGCAGAAACCAAATCGATACAGCCCCATGAAGTATAGCCCAACAGTTCCACACCGTCTTGGTCAATCGCTTCTTTCATCGCAGCGATATGCGCACGTAGATAGTCGATGCGATACACATCATTGATTTTTCCATCTTCGTTTGGCGTATCCACCGCTCCTAGACCGTTTTCGACGATGAAAAGCGGCTTTTGGTAACGATCATAGAGATCATTCATCGTGATTCGCAAACCAAGCGGATCAATCTGCCAGCCCCATTCTGACGCTTCTAAATACGGGTTTTTAATGGTCGGGAACAAGTTGCCTTCCGTTTTCTCAACACCGGAATCTTCTGAAGCAGCAACCCGAGAGGCATAGTATGAAAAGGAAATAAAATCGACGGTATGGGCTTTTAATAAAGCCGCATCTTCGGCGGTTCGTTCCAAAGTGATTCCTTTATCAGCTAGCATCTTCAAACCATAATTTGGATATTCTCCTCGCGATTGCACATCGATAAAGAAATAGTTGCCGCGATCGCTTTTTTTGCTTTCCCAGACATCTTTCGGATTGCAGCTGTAAGGATAATAACTAGCCGCAGCCAGCATACAGCCAACTTTATTTTCTGGATCGATCTCGTGGGCGATTTTTGTTGCCAACGCACTTGCGACTAACTCATGATGAGCAGCCTGGTATTTGACTTGTTCTTCATTTTCGCCTTCAGCAAAGGTCAGCCCTGCACCGAGAAACGGGGCATGCAAGATCATATTGATTTCGTTAAAGGTCAGCCAGTACTTCACCAATCCTTTGTATCGAGTGAAGATCGCTCGACAAAGGTTTTCATAAAAGGTGATCATCTTACGGTTGCGCCAACCGCCATATTCTTTGATCAAATGGATCGGACAGTCAAAATGCGTGATCGTCACCAAGGGTTCGATTTGGTATTTACGGCACTCTAAAAAAAGTTCTTCATAAAAGCGCAAGCCTTCTTCATTAGGGGTTTCTTCATCCCCCTTCGGAAAAATTCTTGACCAAGCAATCGATAAACGATAGGTTTTAAAGCCCATCTCCGCAAACAAGGCGATATCTTCTCTGAAATGATGGTACATATCGATCGCTTCTTTGGCTGGATAGAAATACCCTTCTTCAAAGGCAAGCATCTCACGCTTTCCGGTAATAACTGCTCGGCGGTCCTTGCCAGTCGGAATTACATCGACATTGGCAAGCCCACGCCCGCCTTGATCAAACCCGCCTTCACATTGATTGGCGGCTGTTGCACCGCCCCATAAAAAGTTTTTTGGAAATCCCATGTCTTATTCTCCTTTTTTAGCCGATCACTTTGATGATTTGATCGCCAAACGTAATCGGGCCACTGTTAGCCGTCAAAATGTCCCCCACTTCAGTACTGTTGGTGATAACGATCGGCGTGATTACTGGATAGCCTTTTTCTTTGATAAATTCAATATCAAACGTAATCAATGGATCCCCGACTGATACTTTTTGCCCTTTTTCTGCTTGATAGGCATAGCCTTCGCCATTCAATTGCACCGTATCGATCCCCACGTGGATCAACAGCTCAATGCCTTCCTCACTAGTCAAGCCAATGGCATGTTTTGAATCAAAGACTGCTGTGACAGTCCCGTTTACTGGAGCTAGCACTTCTCCGACGGTTGGCTCAATCGCTACCCCTTGGCCAAGAATCTCTTCCGAAAACATGCCGTCATTGACTGCTTGCAAGCTTTTTAGTTCCCCTTTTAAAGGTGCTTTGATCTCTGCGCCGCTGATTTGATGTGCGGGTTCTTGCTCTTTGTCTGCCGGTGTTGCTTCAGGTGCTTCTTCTGTGACAGGGTCTTTGTATAAGAATAATGTCGCAATAAATGTGATCACGATACTGATTGCCGCACCGATACAAGCATTGGTCAAATGACGTAAGGTGTCATCGCCGATATAGCTTGGCAAAGTCAACAGGCCTGGTGATCCGCCTGAGAAATTGCGGACACGCATGATCCCCATAAATAGACCACCAAATCCGCCACCGATCATTGCTGCATACAAGGGTGTTTTAAACCGCAAATTGACCCCATACAACGCCGGTTCAGTAATGCCGAATAGCCCAGTCAGACCAGCAGAAAATGCCAGTTGTTTGATCGTAGAATCTTTTGATTTAAAACCAACGCCGATAGCTGCAGCTCCCTGACTGACGTTTGAAGCCAGCATGCCAGGGTAGATCACTGTGTCATAACCTGTGGTCATCCGGTTGTTGATACCGATAGGAACCAATCCATAGTGGGTACCAGTTGCCACGAACAATGGTGTGAAGGCGCCAATCAGTAATGGAACGATCCATGGGCTAACCGTTTCTAAGGCTTGGATCCCTGTAGAGATCGCTTCACTGATCATGTAGCCTAGAGGGCCTAAAGCAACTAATGCTACTGTCCCTACGACGAAGATCGTTAGCAACGGTTTGCTGAAGAATTTGATTGCTTTTGGCGAGACTTTATCGGCGATCGGTTCAACGTAAGACATAAACCAAACACTCAAGATGATTGGGATAACCGATGATGAATAACTCACTGGTGAAATCGGCAAGCCGAATAAATGGATGCCGCCGCCTGCCTCATTGACTGCTGTCACCATCGCGATAAAGTTCGGATGGAGTAAAATCCCCCCTACCATCATAGCTAAATACATATTGGCTTTGAATTTTTGTGCAGAAGAAGCAGCCAGCAAAATCGGCAAGAAGTAGAACGCCGCATCCGCCATAAAGTTTAATATTTGGTAACTTTGACTCTCTGCCGTCAAGACATTGAAGACCACTAGCAATGAAAGAACCGCTTTTAGCATCCCAGCTGCCGTGATGGCTGGTAATATTGGAGTGAAGATCCCGGTGATCGTATCGATGACTTTCGCAACACGTCCGCGATCGTCTTCTGCTGTTTCTTGGTCACTGTTTAAATTGGTTTGGGCAGTGATTTCGTTGTAGACATTGCCAACATCACTGCCGATGATTACTTGGTATTGCCCACCTTTATTGACCACACCCATGATCCCTGGTGTATGTTTTAAAGTACTTTCTTGGGGTTTGCTATCATCTTTCAAGTTGAAGCGCAAGCGTGTCGCACAATGGGTCAAGCTTTGGATATTTTCTTCCCCACCAACATTGGTGATGATCGTTTTTGCTAACTCTTTGTAATTCATGTCGTTCCTCCTATTTTGGTCTTTCGCTTGTTTTTTGTGTGTCAAACCATAAAAAAATACCTAAACAAACCCCTTGGGAGTTCATTTAGGTATAGCCTGCCAATCCAGTAACAATCCTAAGCACTTGTTATTCGTTTGATGTGTATAGTTAAATAGATCAATTCGTCTTCTTCTAACGGTCTACCGAATTCTTTGTTGATGTAGTCACTGATTTTCAACGCACACGCATATTCCTTCATGTAGCGGTCTTTCAACATAAAAATAAAACTGCCGGTTCCTGCATCATCGAGCTTTGTACCGCTGAATAAGCGCTGGACAAAAAATTTCAAATGGGTCACAAAGCGTTCGTAGTTCAATGAATACTCATCAAGCTCCATTGAAAAATGATATTTGACGATGTTTAGGATATGCTGAATGATCTTCGCCATTTCCGATACTTGACTGACCTGCGCCATATCCAACTCAGCATTGACAATGTGCAGAGCAATGAAGCCGGCTTCATCTTCCGGCAGCTCGATCGCCAAGCGATTTTTAATGATCGATAACGCTTCTTTGCCAATGAGGTATTCATGGTTATAAAACCGCTTGATCTCCCATAGCAAGGCATTTTTAATTTCCATGCCGTTTTGATAGCGCTCGATAGCATAATTGATATGATCGGTCAGCGTCAGAAACAATTTTTCGCTCAACTTTTTCCCAAGGGAAACTTTTGCAAAACTGATGATCTCATTCGCTGCTTGAATATGTTCGATAGGGATAGAAGAAAGTAATTGGGTTAGTTTTGTGACATTCCACTCTTGTGTACTGAGATAGACTTTTTCAATCTTGGTATCGTCGATCGCATCGCCCGGCTTTTTCTTAAAGCCTAAGCCTTTGCCCATGACGACCAATTCTTGTTTTTCCTCATTCTCAGAAATCACAATGTTGTTATTGATCACTTTTGTTACGTTCATTTTAACGACCCTATTCTTCTTTAGATTTCTTCACACAAAAAAATAGGTATAGCCCGCCTAAAGCGGTAACAATCCTCAGAGCCAGTGTAGCATGAGAAAAATCACTCGTCAATGGGGATTTTCAACCGCTTGTTTAAAAGCAGAAAACAGCGCTGCTGCCATTTGACTCTTTGGCAGAACGCTGTTCACTGGTTTATAAATCACTAGCTCTCTTGATGAGAGGTAAAATTAGATACGGTTTTCGTGGTCAGCAGTTTTAACTAAGTTTGCTCCCACCATACCACCGATTGACGTAAGAGCGAGTCCTAAGACCATTGCCACAAAGCCCCAAATAGACGCTTTGGCTGTTGCATCACTTGCTTCTTCCGCTTTTTGACGAGCGTCTTCCACTGCTTGGTCAATGTCTTGTTTGGCTTGTTCAAGATTTTGTTGTGCATTTTCGATTTGTTTTTGTGCTTCATCAGAAGCATCTTGTAAGCCGTTCACGATATTGTTCGTTGCTTCTTCCGCTTCTTGTTGGCTTAGATCTGTGTTTTGAGCCACTGCATTTGTGATTGCTTCTTTATCGACTGAATCACCGATCGTTGTAGCACGATCTTGTAATTTGCTTGCTAAATCATCAATGATTTTATCCGCATCATTTGGATTGGTTGCAATGTCTTTGCCGGCATCTTTGATGTCGTTCGTCGCATCAGACAATTGATTTTGCAAGTAGTCTGGTTGCAATTCAGGAACATCGGTATCTTGTAAAACATCATTGACATTCGCTTGTAATTCATCTGTATTGACGTCTTCCATGTTTCCTGTTATTTCATCGAAGGCTTTTGAAGCGACATCGCCAGCACCTGAGGCAACTGTTTCAACGCCACTGCCAACAGCAGAAGCAACGTTTCCTAAAAGTGAACCGACTACAGAAAATGCACCGATCGTTAAGTAAGAGAGCATAACCATCATCACGATCATACTAGTTGCCCATGTTAAGAAACCATGAACCAATCCAACACGTCGAGCCGCCACACCTGAAACAAAACCAGCACCGAATAATGCCAAGACAAAGGTAATGACTGTCCAAATCAATAATCCTGTACCCACACCATCTAATGGATTATTTGATGTTGGTTCCACCAAACCAAAACCGATTGCTGAGCCGATCATTGACAGTGTCATGAACAATGCGATAAATGTTACGACCCCTGCAAAGATAGAACCCCAAGACAAATTATAGCCTGCCTCCCGCTCATCTGAACCTAAATAATTTCTGAATCCTTTTTTCATCATTACATCCCCTTTTTGTTTTTTTAACCTGTATTCAGTCTAACAACTGATTGTTTTTTTATCAATCAACTCGACTTGCGCTATCTTTTTGTAAGAAAAATGAATGATTCTGAATTGTTTGACTATTTATTAAAATAAAACAAAAATTCATTCGTGTATTTTAACTAAAAAAATCTTTCCACGCTCTTTCTTCCGATTACAGGCTTGTTTCTCAAATTCTTCTCTTGATTCGCTATTTTGAAGCTAACAAGGTTTCATTAGAGAAAAAAACAGCTTTTCTCAACGTGACCCAAATGAGTGGCAATCGCGAAAAACCACCTTTGCCCAAGGCAAAGGTGGTTGTCTGCTTATTATTCTTCATTTAGTCGATCTGGCATCATGTTTTCCATAAAACCCCAAACGCCATTTTGTAATACGAGTTCCTCACGTTCGTAAGTAGAAACCGTGGTGCGGATCAACTCATCTTGACCGTCTAAGACTTTTTGTCCCCAATGAGGATCGATCAACAATGCCCGCCCCACTGCAACAAAATCTGCATGTTCTAGCAAGCCCGCGGCATCTTTCGACGTTCGGACATCCCCTACACCAATCAAAGGAACCCGCTGAGCGATTTTTTCATAGACATACGCCAACATTGATTTTTCTTGATACGCTTTTGAAATCGATTTACGGGTATAATCCGCAAGAGAAATGTGCAGATAGTCTAATCCTTTTTCTGCCAGTTGGTCCACTAAGAACAACGTATCTTCAAAGCGAATCCCTGGTTCTTCGAATTCTTCCGGTGAAAACCGATAACCGACGATAAACTCCTTCACACCTGATTGGTCTACTGTTTCCAATACTTCATCGACGAGCTTCTCGATAAAACGATAACGGTTCTCTAGTGAGCCACCCCATTCATCGGATCGACGATTTGAGTGAGGAGAAAAGAATTGTTGGATCAAATACGTATTGGCTCCGTGGAGTTCTACGCCATCAAACCCCGCCTTGATCGCCCGTTCGGTAGCTTTTTTAAAGTTTTCAATAATCGCTAATATCTCATCCACCGTAACTTCCCGGGGAACTTGGGCATTTGGTCGTTCAGCTGCAACCGCGCTGGCGGATATGGGTTGTGTGCCTCGTAAAACTGAGTCATCCGTCATCCGACCGGCATGAAAAATCTGTAAAATGGCTTTGGTCCCATTTGTTTTGATGGTGCTGGCTAATTTGCTTAATCCAGGTAAAAAGGCATCGTCATAAGCGCCTAATTCCCCTTCCCAGCCCTTGCCATCTTCTTGGACATTGGCTGCCGCTGTGATGACTGCTCCGACTTCCCCAGAGCGTAAGCCATAGTAAGCCAACTCATCTTTCGTAATCACCCCATCAAAGAAGGACATCTTGGTCGTCATTGGTGCCATAATGATTCGATTTTTCAACTGTAATCCGCGCTTAAATGTTGCTTTGTCTGTTACATTTCGCATGGGTTTCCCACCTTTTCCATTGGATTCATTTCGCTTTGTAAATCTGACTGGCTTGGTTACCTAAGGAGATCCTTAAAGCAAATCGGTGCATTTTTTTCTCTTTTACCAAAATATACATGCACATGCATCTATATTACAAAAGAATCTAGGAGAAAACAAGTGAAAACATCTTTAGTCTAGCATTTCCTCTAAGACTTTTTCAAAAACGACTTTAGAACGCTGCAGTTTCTTTTCCCCTGATTGGGTCAAATCAATATAGATCCCCCGCTTATCCTCTTGACAAGAATGCCGTTCGATCACACCACACAAATTGTCTTCCATGCGCATGATCATGCGTGACATCGCACTTTGACTCAAATCAAAATGGGCGATCAAATCGTTGAGGCGCATGCTATGATTGGGGGTCTTTTCTAAGTAATAAAGCACGTAATACTCATTCAAAGACAGATTGCTTTCTGCTTTGAGGGCTTGTTCCAAGCGAGCTTCGATCGCTTGATGCTGATTCGTGAAGGCTAACCATTGGCCCATCCGTTCTTTTTCCATCCTCTTCACCACCCCATTCTCCTATACCAAGGTATTTTAATCTAGATCCCTGCGTTACGCAAGCCGCCAGAAAGCTTCGCCAGTATGACTGATACTTTATTATACAAAACTAGCCAGCTGCTGCGGACGTTAATGAATATTTTATGATAGAATTGACGAAAAATTCAGCAAAAACTTCCTATTCTTTTTCAGTGTTCTGGTTTACAATATCTTTAACATTAAAGAATATTTAAACGCTATGTCAGCAAAATTGTGCATTTCGACACAATAGTTTGCTTATTTTAGATGCTTTAGTATTCTAAGGAAAGGATGAAGTAAACAATGAAAAAAACATTTTCTTTGATTGGGACACTGACGCTCGTCAGTTTGGGGCTTTTGACAGGCTGTAACAACGAAAAAGATACCGCGCAATCAACAAGCGAGCTAAGTCAGAGTCGTGTGTCTACTGAAAGCAAACAAAGCACGACGACGCAAACGACTGAAAGCAGCTCCTTAGCGTCAAGCTCCACTTCAAAAACTTCAACCACAAGCCAGCAATCGACGGATCACTCTGACGCAACGCAAACAACAGCAAGCTCAGTATCCGCCAATGAGTTTCCATATGCCGTTGATCTTTCCCAATATGGCCCTTCACTGACTTTTTATTTCCATGGCGTCAATGTACCAGATGCTGTCACGATTCAAAACACGAGTCCTTTGATCATTTCGATCGGCGACAGCGCAAGCTATGAAGCACAAGTCGATACGATCGCAACAAAAGAGATTCGCGTGTTTTCTGCGAAAAACAATGAGATTCGCACAGTAAAAGTGAACACTCAGTTGACCTTTTCGAAAGGGATCACTTCCAATGGAAATCCTGATTTTAACCAAAACCTGTACCTATTTACAAATAAAGAGGGTGGTCTATCTTTAATCACACCAAATTATGCGGGGAATGTCAGCGATGACCAACGAGATGTGATGTTAGAAGTACTTCAATAAACGAAAAACAGGGAAACGAAGCGTGCTTCGTTTCCCTGTTTCGTTACCCGATCATCACGGTTTCATCAGGATATTTGTAGCCAGCTTCTTGTTTGTTGGCGTTTTTCATCAATGAAAAAGCAACGGTCATGATGCCGACTCGACCAATGAACATCAAAAAAATGATCAGTAGTTTGCCAAAAACCGACAAGTAAGGCGTCAACCCCATGGTCAACCCCACGGTTCCAAAAGCGGAAAAAACTTCAAAGGCAATGGTTGGCAACCCAAAGTTTGGGGTTTGCGGCATACGCTCAGTGATCGACAATAAGAAAATCGCTACGAAGCATAACGTCAAGGTAAGGAAGAACAACGTAAAGGCACGCGATACAGCAGATTCTTTGATCGTGCGACCGAACACTTCCGCTCGACTGCGCCCTTTCAATAAACTGCGGATCTTGATGATCAAGACTGCAAACGTCGTTGTCTTCAATCCCCCAGCCGTTGATCCCGAGGTCCCGCCGATATACATTAAAATCATCGTCAGCATCAAGCCTGCTTGACTCATTTGTCCGTAATCAATACTGAAAAATCCCGCGGTTCTTGGGGTGACCGCTAAGAAGAGGTATTGGAAAAAACGTTCGATGACCGAGTCACCCGTGATCAACTGTGAATTGGCTTCGGTCAAAAAGAACCCTGCCGTTCCAAAAACCACCAAAACGATCATAGCGATCCATGCCAAGCGGCTATGCAGGGACCGTTTTTTGGACGCCGTATGCAGGAGATCGAACCAAACGAGAAACCCAAGACCGCCGGCAATGATCAAGAAACTGATAATCCCCAGCACAAACGGGTCATTTTGAAACCCTACCATGCTGTTTCCGAACAAATCAAACCCAGCATTACAAAAGGCCGAGATCGCATGAAAAACACTGTACCAAAGGCCTTGCTCCCAACCAAAACGGGGCACGAATGCAAAAGCCAGCAAGATAATCCCGCTGACTTGGATCAAAAAGGCGATCCGAATCAGGTACCATGCCAAATGGATCTCTCCAGACATCCGATCCAGATTCAATGATTCCCGCAAAATCATCCTGGTACTAAGATGGACTCTTTTTCTCGCCAAGATGTAAAAGAAGACGGGAATCGACATGAAGCCGATCCCACCGATCTCAATCAACATCAGCAAGACCCCTTGGCCCCAGAGATTGTAATGGTCGGCTACTGTCAAGGTCGAAAGACCCGTCACGCAAACAGCCGATGTGGCAGTAAACAGTGCATCTAAAAAGTTGGTACCTTCACCACTTTGGGTGACAGCCGGCAGCATCAGTAAGCCAGTTCCTGCCAATATCAACAAAACGAAGACCAGTGTGACGATCTGCGGAATCAAAAAGCGTTGCGATGCCAGCTTTTTTTTCAAACGATTTCTTTTTTTCATTTTCATTTCCTTTGACCTTTTGCAAAAACCAATGGCTTGGTAATCCTAGTTTATTGCAGTTGTTTTTCACTTATCATACCATTTTATTTTGATTTATTCTTCACTTTGATCATTCTTGTTACGTTTGCTCGTTCATTTTCTTCCAGCCGCATTTTGATTCCATAAATGGCTTCTTCCAGCTCGGGAATCGTCAAATATTCTAGGGCATTGACGCGTCGGCGAGTACGTTCGATTTCCCCTGCCATCAATTGACAGGTCTTTTCGATTTCCGTTAGCTCCAACAGCTTCGGCATGGCGTCGGTAAAACGGGCGACCGCATTATCTAACGGAACATTGGAATTCAAAAAGCCATATTCGATCGGCGCTTGCATCACCGTATCGTCATAATCAAAATGCATCACTGGCACTTCCACACTCATGATATTTTTCGTGGATAACTCAAGGGAGACCTCAGTTGCTGGTAAAATAAACATTTCTTCAATGTATTTTTCATTGATCGTGGCATTGGCTAAGCGAAATGCCTTCATGGCACGCTGCAATTGTTCTTCTACTTCTTTACGCAAGTGGTCATTCTTTTTGATCAATTCAATAAATTGACGCATGAGTTCGTCTTGTTTGTCTTTTAATAATTTATGTCCGCGTTTGGCCGTCGCCAATTGTTTGCTGAGGCGCGACAGCTCCATGCGGGTTGGATTAACGGTTTTTTGCGCCATTGTTCTCCTCTCCCGGTAAGTATTCCGCCAGTAAGGCATCGCTGATCCGCTTCAGTTCGACTTTTGGCAGCATCGCCAACAAGTCCCACCCTAATTCCAAGGTTTCGATAATCGAACGGTTGGTGCGGTACCCTTGGTTCAAGTATTCATTTTCGAAGCGTTCTGCAAATTTGGCATAGGTTTTATCTACTTCCGACAATGCCGATTCTCCTAAAACGACTGCCAATTCCTTGGCTTGCTTTCCTTGAGCATACGCAGAAAACAACTGGTTCATCGTTGCGGCATGGTCTTTGCGTGTCTTGCCTTCGCCGGTCCCTTTATCTTTTAACCGTGACAATGACGGCAAGACATCGATGGGCGGCTGGATGCCGTTTTTATACAAATCACGAGACAAGATGATTTGTCCTTCGGTGATATAGCCGGTCAAATCGGGAATCGGATGGGTTTTGTCATCTTCTGGCATGGTCAAAATCGGCAGCTGGGTCACTGAACCTTTCAAGCCGCGAATCCGTCCAGCACGTTCATATAACGTGGATAGATTGGTATATAGATACCCAGGATAGCCGCGACGTCCTGGCACTTCACGACGAGCAGAGGAGATCTCCCGCAAAGCTTCACAGTAGTTGGTCATATCCGTCATGATCACCAAGACATGCATGCCCTTTTCATAAGCCAAGTATTCGGCCGCCGTCAGTGCCATTCGGGGAGTAGCGATCCGCTCGATCGCTGGGTCATTGGCTAGATTCATAAAGACGACAGAATGGTCGATGGCGCCCGTTTGACGAAAATCTTCCATGAAATATTCAGCTTCTTCAAAGGTGATCCCGATGCCAGCAAACACAACAGCGAAATCATCTTCTGAATTCAACACTTGTGCTTGACGCGCAATTTGCGAAGCCAATTCTTTATGAGGCAGACCAGATCCAGAAAAAATCGGTAGCTTTTGTCCCCGAACGAGCGTATTCAAGTGGTCGATCGATGAGATCCCCGTTTGAATAAACTCATCAGGATAATCCCGCGCTGCTGGATTAATCACTTCGCCGTTGATGTCCATAAATTTTTCTGGGACGATCTCTACTCCGCCATCCTTGACCCGACCTAAGCCGTCAAAGACTCGCCCGATCATTTGCTCGGAAACGCCTAATTCCAAAGGATGTCCTAAAAAGCGGACCGCAGATTCCCGCAAATTGATCCCGCCGGTTCCTTCAAAAATTTGGACCAACGCTTTGTCTTCTTGGATCTCAAGTACTTGTCCTTGCCGCGTTTCGCCGTTTTGCATGCGGACTTCGATCAACTCTTCGTATTTGACACCGGAGACGCGATCGACGGCCATCAATGGTCCGACGACTTCTCCAATCGTTTTATATTCCTTGATCATCAGTGCGGTCTCCTTTCTGTAAAATTTCTTTCATCGTTGCTTTGATCTCTTGATGCAAAGCAGGAATTTTTGCTAATTCTGCTTCAGGCAGGTACTTCATACGTGCCACTTTGTCTCGCAATTCTTCGGTCCCTGCATAGATTTCTGAAAGATACGCACCAAGTGTCAACGCATCTTCCGCTTCTTTGTGGAGCAGCAAGATCGTTTCCAGCATTTTGAACTGCTTTTCACGAGAGGTAAACGTATCAACGTCGTCAAAAGCGTTTTGCTGCAAGAAATCTTCTCGCAAAGACTTGGTGGTTTCTAGCAATAACTGATCTTTTTCGGATAAAGCGTCGATGCCGACAAGTCGAACGATCTCTGACAACTCAGATTCTTTTTGCAGCATCCGCATGGCTTCTGTTACTTGTTTGGACCAATCTACTTGCATTTGTTGGTCCAAAAAGGCACCCAATTCGTTTTCGTATAAAGAATAGCTCTTCAACCAATCGATCGATGGAAAATGACGCTTTTGCGCTAAGGTGGCATCTAAGCCCCAAAAGACTTTAACGACCCGCAACGTATTTTGGGTAACTGGTTCTGAAATATCACCGCCTGATGGTGAAACAGCGCTGATGGCAGTGATGCTGCCTTCTTGATCAGAACCTAAGCAAATCGCTTTTCCAGAACGCTCATAATACTCTGCCAAGCGGCTGCCTAAGTAAGCCGGATACCCTTCATCCCCGGGCATTTCTTCCAGACGACCAGACATTTCCCGCAGTGCTTCTGCCCAACGTGAGGTGGAATCCGCCATGATCGCCACGGAATACCCCATGTCTCGGAAGTATTCCGCAATCGTGATCCCAGTATAAATCGACGCTTCCCGAGCGGCTACCGGCATATTGGAGGTGTTAGCGATCAACACGGTTCTCGCCATTAAAGATTCACCACTGCGAGGGTCGATCAACTCTGGGAACTCGTTCATTACATCGGTCATTTCATTGCCGCGTTCGCCGCAGCCGACATAGACGACTAGGTCGACATCCGCCCATTTGGCGATTTGGTGCTGAACGACAGTCTTCCCTGCACCAAAAGGTCCTGGAACGGCTGACGCCCCGCCTTTAGCGATTGGAAAGAAGGTGTCGATCACTCGCTGGCCAGTAATCATTGGTTCGACTGGATTCAGTTTTTGCTTTACAGGACGACTATGACGAACGGGCCATTTTTGCAGCATCGTGAAAGACCGTTCTCCTTTGGGTGTATCTAAAACATAAATCGTTTCATCGATCGTAAATTCCCCCGCATAAACAGCCTTGACTGTTCCTGAAACGCCATGAGGAACCATGATCTTGTGATTGATCAATGGTGTTTCTTGCACGGTGCCGATGACCATCCCGGTACTGACTGCCGCGCCGACTTCCACAGTCGGTACAAAAGGCCACTTTTTCTCATGATCCAACGCAGGCAATTGCACCCCACGCGTCAAGAAGTTACTTTGGGTGACAGACATGAAGGTTTCTAAGGGACGTTGGATGCCATCAAACATTTGTGACATGATCCCAGGCGCCAATTCTACGGATAGCGGTTCACCGGTGGTTTCGACTGTTTCACCAGGTCCGATCCCGGACGTTTCTTCATAGACTTGGATCGAAGCGACGTCGCCGCGCATTTCGATGATCTCACCGACCACGCCTAAATCTCCTACATAACAGATATCTTCTAAACTTGCATGGCCCATATTTTTGGCTAACACCAATGGACCGGATACTTTAATAATTGTTCCTTTTTCCACAACATCGGCTCCTCTCTATAGTATGTTTTGCCCAACTGCTTTTTCGACATTTTCTTGAATCATTCGTTTGCCGATTCCTCGGGAACCATCGTAATCAGGGATCAAGATGACTGCAGGTGTCATTTTTTGTTGGACTTTTGCTAATTCATCGGGAATCAGCTCTGCACATTTTTCAGTCAGGTAGATGATCGTACTGTTCTTCATTAATTTTGCCAGCGCCTGCTTCACTTCTTTTTCTTCCGAGGCATAGCAGACCTGAAAGCCAAATAGTTGAAAAGGAATGACGGATTCTTTCTCGCCGATCACGCCGATTTTATGAGTCATAGTGCCGCATCCTTTCTCTGATTTGTTCTTCCGTAAAGCCGCTGCGTTTGCCTACCAGCAAGATACGCAGATTTTGCAGTTCCAAAACCTTAGCATTCAAAAATGCGAGTAAAGGCAGTGGTCCTAAAGCATCCGTTTGAGCTTGACCATAGCTTTCTGTGATCAAATTGTCTTGTAAAAGTGCCAAGCCAGCAAAGTCGATCACCTGTTCATGAATCAAAGGCCGCAACACTTCCTGATAATCACTTTCTAATAAGAAGGCTAAAAAGTCGCTATAGGACGCATCCGCAAACGCTAAAAATTCTTCTTTCGGGATACTGCCGACACTCACTAGGACTGCCTCCATAAAACTGCGCGATCGTTTTTGAAGTACACAACGAGCGGCGATCGTCATATTGGTCAGATCGATCATCTTGATGACAGCTTCTTGTAGCTCAGGGATCTTGATTTCATCTGCCAGTCGCCGTTGTTCATGTAAATACCGGCGATCGTAAATGATATCGATGCCTTGCAGCACGGCGCCGCCTTCTAAGTACTCCCGCACCTCTTGGATCGTAGTCACGATTTTCTCAGGCAATACCTCTGAGGTTCCCGTTTTGATGGCGGTCCGACACTCATCGATCGTGTAAAAACCATCTTCGATCAGTAGATGATTATAATCTTTTTTAGTGACTGACTCTTTGGTCAAGACTTTTAGATTATGGAAAGTAAAAGGCATCATATACAGTCGGAGGATCTCTTGATCAGGAACCAGCTCGGCCAATTCTTTGATCGTCTTTAACAATTCTTCATCGAGATAGGTTTCGAATCGTTCATGAAAATCTGGCTTCAAATAGCGTTGATAATGGGTCTGCTGCAAGACAGCTTCGACTTCAGCAAACCCTTTTGCCGCAATCATTTGCTCGACTTCTTGCGACTTTAACAACGTCATCTCTTTCAGCCGAATGATTGGATTCAATTGATGATAGTTCCTCATGGATCAACCTCCTTGTTGTATGATCTGCAACCACCGTTCTCGGGTTTCTTTCTTGTATTCATCAAGCAGTACCTGATAGGTAAAATTGTATTGAATGCCGTTGTCATCTACCAAAAAGCCCGCTTCTGTCAATGGTGCGCCTGCTTTGATTTGATACGGTAGTTTTGATTGACAAGACGTAAGCCAAGCGGCATCTAGATGGGCTGCTTGCTCAGGACCAGCTTGGAAGGTCACCGTCCCACTGATCGGCAACTGCTGCAGCACATTTTCAGCAAATGACTGCAGCTCTTCTGGCGTCCAGGCAACCATTTTTTGATACGCTTGCTCAAAAAGTTGTGTCAAGTATTCGTTTTGTTTCACCATTTGCTGCTGCTTAGCGGCACTTGCTTGGCGATTCAGGGCTTGCTGATAATGTTTTTCGGCTTGCTTTTTTGCTTGCTGGGCACGAAGCTGCAAGTCCGACTCTTTTTTCGCCCAGTCACGTGCCATCGTTTCACTGATCCTAGCACGTTCAGCGGCAGCCAAACGTTCCCGTTTTGTCTGCGCTTCTTGGTCTAGTTCAGCAATCATTTTGTCGATTGCATCCATACCTTCGCCCCCTTTAAATCGTTCCTAAAAGTAAGAAAGAAATAACAAAGCCTAAGATGGCATACATCTCAACCATTACCGAGAACATGACCCCTTTAAAGAAATGCTCTGGTTTCTTCGCTAAAATTTGAATCCCAGCTGCAGCGACCTTCCCTTGGGCCATTCCTGAGAATAAGCCAGTAAAGGCAACTGGCAGTGATGCCATCAAGTACGCCATACCAGTCACTGTCGACATTTCACCACTTAAGCTACCATAGATCATAAACGCAATAACGAATCCGTATAGTCCTTGCGTTCCGGGAAGCAATTGTAAAATCAAGGCTTGTCCAAACTTCTCCGGCTGATTCGTCGTTAAGGCTGCCGCTGCTTCACCAGTTTGGCCCACCCCTTTGGCTGAACCGATCCCAGAAAAGATCGTAGCGATCCCCATTCCGATAATTGCAAACACCATACCACCATTATTATTAATTAAGTAATCAATCATTTATTGTCTCCTCCATTTTCTTTATCAAAATCAACGTATTTCTCACTTGGCTTAAAGGTTTCAAATTGGCGCCCCCCACCAGTGAAAAATTTTCCGAAAAACTCTACATATTGTAAACGAGCGGCATGCACATACGCACTCAGTAACGATAAAAAGATGTTTAAAGCTTGTAGGACAACCAATAAAAGAATGCCCACAGAAAAACGAGCGGCTGGCGGCAAATAGCCCACCAATAAGTTGAAGGCTGCTGCGATACTCCCACCAGAGATCCCTAATGCCATCAAGCGGCTATAGCTGACAAAGTCGCCGATGTAACTGGTCACACCGTATAAGTCATACAAGCCTAAAAAGAAGCCGCCCACTTTGGTTTTCCCTTTCAGAATCGGTACCACGATGATCAATAAAGCACTAAAGCCTGCTAAAATCAAGCCGACGGTTGTTAGTGCTGGGACATCGATCAAAAGATTGCCAGCGGCTGCCACTAAAAGACCACTCAAAAATCCTAGCCACGCAAAGCCTTCGTTGACTGCACCTAAAAGATCCTTTTTGCGGATATTTTCTTTGGCTGCTAAATAAAGGCCTGTAAACAGTTGGATCCCACCAAAAATCATGGATAGACCAAAGATCGCCATAAAATCTTCGGAGGGCGATAAAAGTTGGAAGGGCAATGTAGCACCAAAGAAGGAGCCGTAGATTGCGCCCCAAATCATAGTTGGCACAGACAAAATCTGGAACAATTTCAGAAACCGTTTGGTCCCTTTGGGCAAACGCAAGGCGTGTAGCCCAATCGTGGTCGCGACAGCCATTAATGCACCATAACCTAAGTCAGCCACCATCATACCAAAGAAAACATAGTAAAAAGGCGTCATCCATGGGGTTGGATCGATCTCATCGTATTTTGGCAAGCTGTACATTTCCGTCAACATTTCAAAGGGTTGAATAAACGAGGCGTTTTTTAGCTTCGTTGGCACTTGATTGGCAGCGATCTCCTCTGCAGTGGGTTCTTCAAATGAATAGTAAATCTCGTTGGCAAAGGATTCTTGGACCATTTCCGCCACTAACGGCTGATCCTTTTCTTCGATCCAGCCGCGCAAGAGGGCAAAGGTCTGACCAGCTGCTAAGCGCTGTTGCATCATTGCCCGATTCTCACGAGTCAAAAACAGTTCTTCCGCTTGCTGCAGCAGGATCAGCCGTTGTTTGTGCTGACTGATTTCTGTAATCAGTTCTTTGCGCTGTTGCGTCAAGGAAGTCAAGGCTTGTTTCGCATTTTGCAAAACCACTTTTGGTGATTCGGATGTCAGTCCAGTTTCTTTCTTCACCCCATATCGGTGAAACAATTGGAACACTCGCTCTTCGATCGCTGTTAAAAACAGGCAGCTGAAATTGACTTTTTTGGGTTCAGAATAGATCACTTCGATATGAATCTCTTCCAATTGACGCAAGGCTTCAGCTAGATCTTCCCAGCGTGGACCTTCGACACTCCCAGCAAAAAAACTTGTATGTGCAGGCGCTTCGATCTCCAAGGGTACGTCAAGATTTTGCCATTGTGTCGCCCATTCTTCCGTCTGCGTCGCTGCTTCGATCGCTTCGATCGTCTCTACCCAGCGCTCTTGCAACTTCTCGACTTCAACCAGCTCCGTCAATGCTGCTGCTTCATCGAAGCTTGTTTCAAAGTCCGACAGCCGCAAGGCATCTCGTTGCCATTCTATGCCTTTTTTCGCATCACCATTTTGGCGAATAAAGCGGATTGCTTCTTGCAGTCGACGAATCATTGGTTGGTGAGAAGCACCTTCTGGGGTGGCTCCTGCAAAAAATTCCCGTAGCCAAGTTTCGTTCGCTTCCTGCTCAAATACGTTCTCGATTTCAACAAACTGCATCGTTTGCAGCTTCGTCAATACCCTTTCTTGGTAGTGCTTCGGGGTGATCAACGTTAGTTTATTTAGTTTGGTTACTGCCATAAGTTCCGATCACTCCTTCAACGATCTGTTGAACCGCTTGCTCTTGGAAGCTTTGCATATTTTTTTGGTAACGATCTAACACTTGCTGGGTCTCTTTTGCCAGCTGCTGCTTTTGTGCTTCTAGTGACTGTTGCAACTGGTCTTCGACTGTTGCTTGTTCCTGAGCAAGGGCTTCTTCCAAAGCGGAAGCCCGCTCTTGCAATGCTTGTTGCTGCTGCGCTTCTTCCGACTGCAGTTCTTTTTTCAAAGCGAGCAATTGCTGTTCATTGGCTTCTTCTGCTTCTCGTAAACGAGTCAAAGCTTCTCTCATCGATTTCCCTCCCATAGTGATTTATATTCTCAACTGAAAAATAAACAAAAAAAGCATACCTCACGAAGAAGTATGCTGATAACAAAAAAAAGGCCAGCATTCCTCCAAGAATGTTTGCCTCACCCCTTGGCAAACCTGATCCTTGAAGCATAAAAAATGCTCAACCTTTGTCTATTTTATTTTTCAATTCCTGAACTATTATAGCAAAAAAAAATGTTTCCTTCAAGTAGAATCGTTTTTTATGAGAAAAAGACGATTTCTACTATTGTATGTTCGCTCGTAATTCCACAGCTCTTGGCTGTCCGAATAACCATTACTATTCGTTCAGTCTCTTGGGGACTTTTCACCTAACATTTGTCAGTGATCGGATTGTTCTTACTAAATTGAAATCGGTCAAAATCAATTTAAGCCTTAGAATGGTCTGAATGAAGAACGTTGAGATTTTTTGAAAATGCTAGACATCATTTGATTGGTACCAAAAAGGAGATAACAATTCCAACAACCCGTTCGATCCCTGACAAATCTTAAGTGAGAAGTTCGCTTATTTCGCTTCTCTTTTTATCGATGGCAGCGGTTGGCCCTTTTCTTCACAAATGAAATAACCGCCTCGGTAAAGGCATGTATAAATCTTACCGGGCTCCATTGTTAGGGGAAGCCCATTTTTTAAATACATCGGTTTTCTTTCCATTGAGCTCACCTTGTCTTTCGTGGGATAATAAGTCAAAATAAAAAACAACAGCTATTTCTAATCTTATCTTCAAGATTACCAAAAAATAAACTAATTTTCTAGTTTTTAATCAAAATATCGCAACTATATTGAATATTTTATAAAAAGATGGAGATTTATCCGAGAGCGTGTGTAAAGAATGAACAGGAGGAAAAAAGGATGTCAGATGAACGTTGGTTTCAAATAAGAAGAAAGCGAAACATCGAATTGGGAATTTGTTTGCTCGTCGTCCTGCCGATGGTCTATGGCTTATGGTTTCAACTGGCTTTTTTGATTCATTACATGTCGTTTTTGTTTCTGGTTGCTGTCTTTACTGCAATCTACGAAGGAATTCGTTGTATCTGGGCTTTCATTAGAAAAAAACGATCTTGAGAAAGCTTTGCTCTGCTATAATAAATGAAACGAGCAGAGAGGAGTGCTTCTATGAAACGAATCATTATGGCTTGTGACTTACAACATACCCCCAAAGCTTTACAAGAATCCGCCCTTTCTTTTGACCCCTTTATCCCGGATTCTCGAAGTGTCGCAGAACTTTTTTATTCGGCCTATCATGAAACGACGGATGACGAAGGGGAATCGATTGCTGACTAGCAAAGAGAGCTGAGAGAGACTGCTGACGGAAAATACGGTCCCTTGAGTCCAGAGCTTTCTTTTCGGTTGCAAATGGATAATTATCCTATCGGTGCCGTAGTAACCAGCACGTTTCAAGAGCTTCCCCTGCTATTATTTGTTGTTATGAGCGCAGCCTATAAAGGCAAAGGCTTATCCAAGCTAATGATGAATGAAGTGATCCAACGAGCAAAAGCCATGGGACTCACTCACCTTTATCTGGTAGTGACGGTTGAAAATCAGCCAGCCTACAAGCTGTATGAAGCATGCGGTTTTTCCTTTGCAGGTGAAAGCTGGGCTGATCTTTCCCCTTAGCTAGGCTCGCAAGTTATCCGTGTCATTTTCTACTATTTGAAAAGGAGCTTCGAACCAATGAATGAACGACTAGCTGCTGCGATCCAACTGCGGGCTGAAAAAAAGCTGCAACAATCAAATGAACAATTGATTCAATTAGCTGCCGAAAATCCCCAAGATGCCTTTGTCCACTACCAAACGGCTTGGAGTTATGATCTTTTAGGGGAAGAACAACAGGCAATTCCTTATTATGAACAAGCAATCGCGTTAGGTTTATCAGAAAACGACTTGCCAGATGCCTACCTAGGTCTAGGCAGCACCTATCGTGCCCTCGGCAAGTATCAAAAAGCCGAAGAAGTGTTTTTACACGCGATACAGCTGTTTCCAAAAAATCATGCTTTGCAAACCTTCTATGCCATGACACTGTTTAATCTAGCCGAGTATGAGCAAGCCGCTGAACGATTATTGACCCTGCTTGCCGAAACCTCTAGCGATCCAGACATCCAGTCTTACCGACAGGCACTTTTGTTTTATGCGGATAAACTCAATGAGACATGGGGTTAGATGTTTCCGTCGGATCAATCAAGCACTCCCTTCTCGATTAAAGAAAGGGAGTATTTCTTTTTTCCTGTCCCTTAATTACTCCTTCGCTATCAGCGCTTTGCTGAATCAATAGCCATCGACTTTCCTATAGTCCTTTTTCCTTCAATCAATACCAAACATCCATTATCGAAAATTTCGATAACAAAACCAATTGACGTGCACGGTCAAATTTGCTAATTTATCTATGCTTTTTTTATCAATATTTTGGAGGAATGACTATGCCCTTTATTGTCTATTTTTTTCTATCCTTATTGATTATTTATATTCCGACACCCACACTTTTGCTATTTTTTCAAAAACTTGCCTCCCAGCATGACAATCTGACGGCTTTTAGCAAACTTTTTCTATTATTGATGATCTTGCTGGATTATTACTTAAGCTATTATTGGTTGAAAAACTGCAAGGTCAAAAAAGCGCACTACCTTTATTTAGTCTTTGTCAATGTCTTCGAATGGCTGATCCACTTCTATCTTTATTCACGATTTGAAACGATCAATCTACTAGTCATTTTGTTGTTCCAAACCGTGCTACTATGCTGTATGATCTTTTTTCCTGTCTCGGAGAAATTTCGCTCATTCCTTTTTACCTAAAAAAAGAGCATCCTTGGTTTCCACATAAAAAATCAAGCTTCTCAATCGTTTCTTTCTAAGAACGGATTTACGCGATAGCCCACCTTTGTTACGATTGATAAAAAGGATGTGTTGTGATGTCATTGATCGTCTTGATTGGCGCGCAAGCGGTAGGAAAAATGACTGTGGGGAAAGAACTGGAAAAACGATTGGATGCAAAACTATTATTCAATCACCAGACCATTGATCTTTTTGCGAATTTTCTTGGCTATAGCCCAGCAGCATTTGCTTTGTCTAATCAAACGCGGATCGAACTCTTCAAAGCCTTTGTTCATAATGAAGCCAATAATACGACAAAATCAATCATCTTTACGGTCTTGATTGATTTCGATCAAGCGGGAGACTTAGCTTTTTTACAAGAGATCGCCCAACTATTTACCGATGCCCGACAAGAGGTCTATTTTATCGAATTAGTGGCTGATATTGAAGAACGCTTAAAACGCAATTGCCATGAGGACCGTTTAGCCGTAAAGCCGTCAAAAAGAGCGCTGGCTTTTTCTAGAAATGAGCTTTTGTCTTCGTTTGAAAACTATCGCTTAGAAAGCCTGCCACAGGAATTAACTACCCTTTTCCCAACGATTCCTTTGCTGAAAATCAACAATACCCACTTGTCACCTGATGAAGTGAGTCAAAAAATTATTGCCCATTTTTCCTTGACTTAAGTGCCAAAGAAACGCCATTATCAAGCTTTGCTTCAATACGAAAATGTCTATTGACTTTGACGCTGCGTCAAGCGGTATCCTCTAATCAAGAGGAGGTGTCAAAATGAAAGTTTATGTTATGCCAATGTTTTACCAAATGAAGACAAAAGATATTGTGCAATCATCGAAATGGTTCACAGAAATCTTGGGTTTCCAGTCATTGTATCAGTTTCGCAATCAAGAAAATCAAGTGATGATGGACCACCTGCGTCTTGCTGACTACCAAGATTTGATGCTGATTGCAGCAGAAGCGTTCACTGTTGGCGATGGGGCAATTTTGAATGTAGCGATGAATAATCTTCAGAATATCGCTCAGAAAATTCCCTCAAAGTGGATCGTGGAACCTTTGATGGAAAAGCCTTGGAATGCCCTTGAAATGACCATCAAAGACCCCAACGGTTATTTGTTTACCCTAACAGAGGCAATAAGAAAAAACGAATCAGACTTTCAAACCTTGATGGACCAAGCCAAGGATTATTTTCAATAAAAGGAACCGAGTAAGAAGAATTGCTTTCTTACTCGGTTCCTTTTTTATATAAAAACTTGATTCTGGCAGCAATGACAAAAAAACGACCCTTTCCTAGATTTACCTAGCGAAACTTTTTGCCCCATCAGATGTACCAATACACCGCTTTAGTATATTTTTAAGTATTGAAGGTAATTATTAACACACCTAACTCAGAACATGTTACACTAAGCGAAAAGGGGGATTTCCTATGGAAAAGAAATCGCAGCTTCCGTGGTACAAGCGTAAAAAATTCTACCTTCCAGTTGCCGTCGTCCTCGGCGTGATTGGGTTTCTTCCCAGTCTCGTTTCTCTTTTCGGGGTATCGATCGATGATGAATTCAATCCTGATTACTATTCTGATCCGAATGAACCAATGTTTAAGAAAAAGCAAAACTGACTGTTGCGATGCCGTATGCAGTTTTTTTGACCAACAAAAAAAGAGCAATCACTCGCTGTTGTGTTTGCTCCTTTTTTAAAAGGGATTCGGCAAACCTACGCACCTTGACAGGGTAAGCTGTTTGGGGAGAGGGCGTTTGAATGCGCGAATGAACAGTAACTTATTACGTGAAACCACTTATACTTTTTTCCTGTTAAAAAATCAATTGCTAACCAATCACAAAGGATCGATTATTTGAAGAAAGAAAAAACGTTAGCCATTAGTTCTACAACTTCCCAGGGAAAACTAAAAAAATCAAACATCCATTTCTCCTCCTTTAATTGACTTTCTTCAAGTTTACCCGCAAAATAAAGCTGTAACATATTTGGACTATTTTTCCGTCCACTTTTTTTAGGAGGGATTTTTTGAAGGCCAATGACTTGTTAAAAGAGTTACGAACGGAACGAAATATCTCACAGCGAAAATTGGTTGAGAACATTTCAGAACGCAGTACACTGGCAACCTTTGAACAAAAAGGGCATCGCATCGCCTTTGATATTTTGCACCAATATTTGGACCGCTTAAATGTTACCTTAGAGGAATTTGAGTATCGCTTGGATGACAATCAAGTCAGCGAGAAAAAACAGCTATCCAAACAGTTGACCACCGCTTACTATGAAAGCAATTATTCTGAAGTACTCTCTTTGATCAACAAAGCCCAAGCACTGTATAAAACCACGAAGGATTTTTTCTATTATGTATTGTATAGTCAATTCTTTTTGATTTTAGAGAAAAAAGGCGTAGTTACCGACGAGGAAGAACGTTGCATCATCGAAGCGACCATCAAGAAATACTTGGAACGAATCGACACGTGGGGAAAATTTGAAATCTCCTTATTTACCAATCTGCTTTTCCTTTTTTCTGACGAGTACATCTTGTATCAAATGAAACACCTGAATAAAAAAATTTTTTACAGCAATACGCTAAGTATCAATTATCAAATCTACACAAAATTGCTGACGAATGCGGCTTTCTTGTTTATCGATCGCAAAAAACCTGCCGAGTTGGCGCATGTGCTGACGTATCTAGCCGATCACCTGCCGCCGGACAATGATCGTATCCGCCTGATGATTCGTTATTTCGAAGGCATTTACGCCTTGTTCCAAGGAGATCGTACGCTGGGAATGGCCACGATTGAAAAAGCCTTGGACTATCTGCGATTTATTGGACAAGAAGCCTTTGCCAAAGAATTAGAGGTACTGGCTCATAGTATCTAAAAAAACCTGCTGCTTCCTCTCAGTAAGAGAACGACTCTCTTACACGGAGGAAACAGCAGGTTTATTTTTTCTTAAAGTAAATGCAATGCTTCTTTCCAGAGCAAAACTCGTTTGACGGAAGCATTCAAATCAGCTTCCAAATAGCGGCCATCTTCAACCGCTTGTACGACAAAGGGGATCTGTTCTTGGTAGGTAGATGAGATCACTAGATCATTTCCCGCCTGCAACGCCTGTAATGCGGCTTCATTTTGCGGAATGAACTCAGAAAGTCCTGCCATATCCAAGTCATCCGTCATGATGACCCCTTCAAAATGCAATTCATTTCGGAGCAACTCATGCACGGGTTTTGAAATAGAGGCGGGTACAGTGTTATCGATACTATTGACAATCGTATGGGCCACCAAAATACTATCGGCACCAGCCTTGATCCCTGCGGCAAAAGGCAGAAAATCCGTTTCCCGCAGTGCAGATAGCGGGCGGTCATCGGTGACGATGGCGACATGCGAGTCACGATTGTTGCCATAGCCGGGAAAATGCTTCAAGGTTGACCCCACGTGGTGTTTCTGCAAAACATGAACCACACGTTCTACAAACGCACTCGTGCCCTGCGCATCCATGCCAATGGTTCGGTCGTAGATAAAGGACTGCGGATCAGTGGAAACATCGGCAACGGGAAACAGCCCGGCATTGATGCCATACGCTTTTAAAATTTCCGCTTTCTTTGCTGTATCTTCTTCGATCGCCGACCATCCACCTTGGGCATATAGCTGTTGTGGTGAGAGAAAACGCTGATCCGTAAGGTTCGGATTGCGGCTGATGCGAGTCACCGTGCCCCCTTCTTCATCCATACCGATCAACAGCGGAATGGCGCTGGCTGCTTGGTAATCTGAAATTTTCTGTTTCAAGCTCTCCGCCGTCTCATTTTCGGTATCACGGCCGAATAACAGATAGCCGCCAAAGTGATAGTTTTGAAGTTCTTCGATTTGATTGCTTTCAGGTACACGGACAAAAAACAATTGCCCGACCTTCTCCTCCAAACTCATCGTGGCGATTTTTTCTGCTATTGCCTCTTCTGACTGTTCTTGCGTGGAAGTTGAAACAGAAGGTGACGTGGAAACTGAGGTGGTTTCTTGGCTTGCACTGCTTTCTTCCTTTGTTTCGTCTCTCGAGCTGCTTTGCTGGATCACGGATGACTCCTCCGTTTGCTGTTTTTGCTGTTCTATCACCCACTTCATCCCTCCCATTGCTGCTAAGACCAAGAAAAGAAACAGTCCCATAGCGAGTCCTTTTTTATTCATAGGTTACCCTTCCCCTCTAAACAAGTTATTGAGAATGACTAAGCCCATCCTTAGAAAGAAAAAAGTGAACCACTGACGAAATATTCGCAGATGATTCACTTCAATGGATGTTATCGTTCTTTTTTACTCGTTAAACGAACCGTCGGATCAGCCGTTTGTATGGTACCGCACGCCCTACGATGTAAATCAACGCAGTTTGTATCGGGAACATGATGACTGCTTTTAGCAAGCGGACCGACCAGATGGCCCAGCTTGTCAAAGGAATATTCAGCATCATAGCTAACCAGATCGGTGTTAAGATCAAGGTTATTAAAAGTGTATTTAACAAGACGACCATCGCCGCTCGTTTTAATGTGACTTCTTTCCGATAGAAGAAGTAGCCATAAATCAGTCCACCAACAAAGGCATTGATGGTAAAGCCGAAAAAGTAGGCTGATTTTGGAAAAATCACCATTCCTGCGATATCGGCTAATGAGGAGCCAACTGCTGTCCAAAACGGACCAAACAGCATACCCATGATCAGCTGTGGTACAAAGGAAAATGTGATTTTGATATAGGAGGTTTCAAACCCCAAGATTTGCGACAAGACCACCATTAAGGCAATCAAAAGTCCCATGACCGCAATCATGTGTGCATCGACTTTTCTTTTCATAGCGAGCATCTCCTTTTAGAGTTGCTACAAATTCATGCAGCGAATGCGAAAATAAAACCGCGAACGAATGATCGTTCTTCGTCCGAAAGGCAACATCCCATCCTTTCAGCACTTAACGCTTTATTTCCTACTCTGATTTTTTTTAGGTATTGCTACCCAGACACACTATAGCATACAAGCGCGGACTGCTACAATTTTTCTTGCTTATTTTCTTGTACAAACTCTGCCAATGTTCGCTTTTCTTTTTTTGTGCATCAAAAAAACGCTTTTCTCATGTGAATCTTTCTACCACCAGTAAGTGAGCAGGAAACATTCTCAAAAAAAGCGTTCATTCCTGTTTCTTGTTTCCTTTCATGCTTTATGACAAATTATCCAATCAGATTGTCATTGATCAATACCGATTTGATGTCGCGTAATTGATGATCGATAGCAAGCTGTTCATGGGTCATCGTTGCGGTGACCTCTTTCATGGCATGCATTTCTTCATTCAATTCGTTGATATTCGTTACTAATTTGTTCAATGCTTCAATAATCAGTTGATTGTTATCCATGGTGAAACACTCCTTTTTGTAATGGTTGAGGTTAGTCTTCTTCGTTGATTGGCTGCTTCATCGTACCAACGGCGGCAACTGCGCGTTTCGTTTTATAAAACAATTTGTATAAAACAAGGACGACGACTGGGATCAGTCCGCATAAGATGTAGATTTGCGAATAATCAAACAGACCGTGCAAGCTTCCTAATGCATAGGGACCTACGCCTAAGCCGAGGTCCAGCCCGATGAAATAGGTGGAGAGCGCTACGCCGACACGGTGAGGATCGACCTCTTTTAGACAAACGGCTTGGCCATTCGACATGAAGGTGCCATAGCCCAAGCCGACAAAGCAACCCGCAAGCAACAACATCCAGCTGTTGCCGGTAATACTCAATAGGAAAAGACCAAGGGTCAAGAAAAGAAAGCTGGGATACATGACCGCATCTGCGCCATGGCGGTCAAATAGTTTGCCAGTCATTGGCCGTGTGAAGGTCACGGAAAGTGCATAGACGATGAAGAAAAAGGCACCGGCCGTTTCTAACCCAAGGTCACTGGCGTAGATCGACAAGAAGCCGAGAACACTGGAATAAGCCAACCCGATCAAAAAGGCAATCCCGGAAATGAAAAAGACTTTTGGTTCGACAAAACTTTTGATGGACCATTTTTTTAGTTGTGCTCTGTGTTCTTCTGTTAATGGGATGTTTTTGACTGGGAACCAGAAACACGCGATGGCTGTTGCGATTGATAAGATGGTTGCTAACCAAATAATGAAATCAAAGCCGACGGTCGGTAATAATAGCATGCCAATAAAAGGCCCGACTGCCGCTGCTAAACTGGTACTTAATCCATAGTAATTGATCCCTTCGCCATGTTTGGAAGCTGGGATATATGCTGTGACGATCGCATTAGCCGCAGTTGAGACAGCACCATAAGCAAAGCCATTGAAAAAGCGCACAGTATCTAAAATATAAATGTTGACTGAGACCAAATAAGCAGCGGTGGTAATGACATAAAACAATATCCCCCAGCGCAAAACAGCTTTACGACCAACTAATTCTAAAATTTTTCCAACATACAAGCGAGCGATCAAGGTCCCGATAATGTAGATCCCCGCTGCCAAGCCAGCTTGTGCGGTGGATGCCCCTAGCTCCTGAGTGGCAAATTTCGCAGTGATGACGACAAAACAATAATACACGAGAAAGACGATAAAATTGATCAAGGTAATCGTGATAAACCCTTTGTTCCATAGTTTTTCATTTTTGGTTGACGGCGTCGAGCTGACGATTCCTTCTTGATTGGTTTCCCTGTCTGACATGTTTCTTCCATTCCTCCTGTTTGTGCTGTGATGCGTTTTACTATACCGAAACTTCCTCTACTTGAAATGCGCTTTTGCTGTTAAAAAAGAGCATTAACAAGAAACATTAACATTTGTTATTGCTTTTTCACTAGAAATGTCTTTTAATGAAGCTTGAATAGAGGATATTTCATCTTTTTTTCAGAAAATGTTGGGTTGGCATCAAGTGAAGGAGTAACGCGGGTGGAAAAACAGATATTACGTGATTATTTAGAAAAACAAGCAATACCGATCGTTATCCGTAAGAAAAAGAGTTACTTGACGTATGAGGGGATCCCGGATCGGTACGTCTATATTTTAAAAAAAGGCATCATCAAAACTAGCGTAGTGACCCATGAAGGGCGCGAATTCAACTTGCGCTATTTGACGGATTTCGAGATCGTCTCTTTGTTTAAAGACGAATCCTCTCAAGAAGTCGAAGCCCCTTTTAATGTGCGGGTTGAATCAGAAGAAGCCGAATTATACAAAATCGTGCGGGATCAATTTTGGGCAGATGTCAATCGTGACCGTCTGCTACAGGATTATGTCAAAGAGTATTATCGGAGAAACTTGATGGATACGATGAAAAAGATGCAGCAAATGCTGATGAACGGCAAATTTGGTGCTGTCTGTACCCAAATCAATGAGCTGTATGAAACGTTCGGAATCCAGACAACAGATGGTGTCTTGATTGACTTTGAAGTCACCAATGAGGAGATCGCTCGCTTTTGCGGCATTACCTCTGCCAGCAGTGTCAATCGAATGATGCAAAAATTACGAGAATCTGGCGCCCTAAAAAGTGTCGATCGCAAACTATTAGTGACAGATATCGACTTTATTCGGGAGAATATTATTTATTGATCAAAAAAGACTTTGTACGCCTTTTGGTTTCAGGCACACAAAGTCTTTTTTCGATTAAATAAACGTCACCGTTTCCGTCACTTCGATCGTTGGATCTAACGATTGGATCACGGGGCAATTTGGTGAAACGAGTTTTAGGCAACGGGTCGCTTTGTCATGATCAGCTTCGGCGATTTTCGCATAAAACTGAATTTGGATAGCACTGACTGGTTGGGCTTTTTTATTGTCGTCTCGGTCATAGCTGACTTCGATCTTTTCGATTTCTGCTTCAACCTTTGAATTCTCTAAGACGGATGCGTATACATAGCCGCCGCAAGCAGCTACCGCACTCACAAGCATTTGGACTGGCGAATAGCCTTTTTCCCGTGCTAACACCCAATTGCCAGTTGGGGTCGTCATTTCAAATTTGTCGCTTCCTTGATGGATCGTCAATGTTTCTACTGTCATCGTTTTTCTCTCCTCACAAAATGATCTGGTTCAACTTCGACCCATTCATACAATGGTGTCAAAGTAATCGTGCTTTGAATTTCCGTTTGTTCCATCGCACCTCTTGCTAACACAGGATCAGCGATCGGAGCTGCTGCTAATAATTTCTTCGTGTAAGGATGCAGCGGATTTTCAAACAAACGATCGGTAGGTGCCAATTCAACTAATTTCCCTTGATACATGACGGCTGTTCGATCACTGATATGACGAATCACGGACAAGTCATGGGAAATGAATAAATAAGACAATGAAAACTCTTTTTGTAGACGCAGCAGCAATTGGATGATCTGAGCCTGAATGGAGACATCTAATGCCGAAGTCGGTTCGTCACACAAGACGAACGCCGGGCGATTGACCACCGCACGAGCGATACCGATCCGTTGCCGTTGTCCGCCGCTGAAACTGCGAGGCAGTTTATGAACATCATCACCGGTGATCCCGACGATCGCTAAGATTTCTTTGGCTTTCGCTCGAGCAGCATCTTTCGTTTCATGATACAACGGCTCCATCACCAGTTCAAGTGCTGTCATACGGGGATTCAATGATGAATACGGATCTTGGAAAATGATCTGCATTTGCTGATACGCTGCTTTGCGATCTTCTGCCGTCAATGCTGTTATCTCTTTGCCTTCAAAGAAAATCTCCCCGCTTGTTAAGGTCTCTAAATTTAAAATACTGCGTCCTAAAGTGGTTTTCCCACTCCCAGATTCCCCCACTAGCCCCAATGTCTCGCCCCGATGGATCGTAAGGCTGACATCTTCGACCGCTCGGACTTCACTGACAGTGCCGCGCCAGTTTTTACTGCGAAAGATTTTCGTCGCATGTTCTACGCGAATCAGTTCTTCCATTATTCTGTCACCTCCTGATTGCGCCAGACGCGATGTGTCTTAGATAGTTGCGTTTCTTGCAGTTCATCTGCCAATGTCTCATGATAGTCAAAGACTTTTAATTCGGCATGCTTGTCGCCTAAATGGGCCGCCTGCAATAATTGTTTCGTATAAGGATGTTCCGGCTGATAAAAAATTTCTTCCGTAGTTCCTTCTTCCACGACTCGGCCTTGATACATCACTTTAATAAAGTCGCACATTCCTGCAACGACCCCAAAGTCATGGGTCACAAGGACGACGGAAAGCTGGTTCTCTCTTTGCAGGTTTTTGATCAATGCCAAAATCTGTGCTTGGATCGTCACATCTAAAGCCGTTGTCGGTTCATCTGCGATCAGCAATTTCGGTTGCGCCAACAAAGCCATGGCAATCATCACCCGCTGACGCATCCCCCCAGATAGCTCATGAGGATATTGTTTCATGCGTTGTGCTGGAAAAGGTATGCCGACTTTTTCTAACTCTTTGACGGCGATTTCTTGTGCTGCTTTTTTCGATACTTTTTGTGAGCGGCGAATCACTTCGATCAAATGATAGCCAATCGTGCGCAAAGGATTTAACGAAGTCATCGGGTCTTGAAAAATCATGGCGATCGGTAATGTTCGACGATCGGTCACTGCTGTTCCTTCAAATGTATAACTGGTATAGTGATCGGTCACTTTATCAGGCAAAAGATCCATGACGCTTTTCATGGTCATACTTTTGCCGCTGCCAGATTCGCCAACGATCCCAACGACTTTGCCCTTAGGAATTACCAGATCAAGATTTTTTACTAACGGTTTCGGACCGGTTTTGCTTTGAAATGTCACATTCAACGCTTCGATCGCTAATAACTCTGTCTTCATCGGTCACACCTCTCTCTGCAAGACATGTTTGATCATGTCGCCGATATTGTTAAAGGAATAGATGGTGAAAATAACAAAGAGCCCTGGAAGAATCGCCATGTATGGTGCCCGCTGCAAGCTGTTTTGCGCGTTTTGCAACAGACTGCCCCACGAAGCCATCGGTTGCTGTATTCCTAAGCCTAGAAAACTCAAAGCCGATTCGGTCATGATCGCTCCTGAAATACTTGCAGATGCCGCAACGATCAAGGTAGGAAGCACTGCTGGGAAAACATGCTTCACGATAATACTAAATGAAGAACGTCCGATAAATTTCCCGTAAGCGACATATTCCCGTTCTTTCACCGCTAACGTTTCACCACGAATCAAACGAGCGATGTTCATCCAGGAGAAGCCACCGATCACAATAATAATCGTGGTTAGTCCGGGACGTAAAAAGACGCTCAAAACGATCACTAACACCAACCAAGGAATCGATGACAATACATCGACGAGCCGCATCAGCAGGTTGTCGATCCAACCGCCAAAGTAGCCAGAAACAAGACCGACAAGAGTCCCAATAAACGTCGCTGTGATCATTGCCAAAACACCTACAAACAATGATACCCGACCGCCGTAGACGACCCGAATAAAGTAATCTCGCCCCACTTCATCGGTTCCAAATAAATGAGACCAACTCGGCGGCTGTGACATGTTGCTGACATCCGTTGCATTAGGATCGATGGGGATCAAAGGTGCAACAAGCGACAAAATAATCAATAACGTCAGGAAAACGACAGAAAAGGTATAGATGGGCGAAGCAAGCATGACTTCACTGATTTTTTTGAAACGTTTCATTACTTACTCCCTCCTTTACGGATACGTGGATCAACCACGGAGTATAATACATCCGCTAACAAATTCCCTAAGATGACCAGTGTTGCTGACAACAGCATGATGGCCATGATCACAGGATAATCGAGGCTTTTCGTCGCACTCATCAAGTAAGGGCCGACGCCCGGCCAGCCGTAGATCGTTTCTGTAATGATCGCACCGGTAACTAACATTGGCAACGCCAAGCCGATTTGGGTGACAACGGGAATCAAAATATTTCGACTAATATGACGGCTGAAAATCTGCCATTTGCTGGCATGAAATGCCCGTTGCACCATCACGTAGTCTTCTGAAACTTGTTGTGTCGCTGATGCGCGGATATACCGCGTCAAATCTGGAAAGAAGGCGACTGTCAATGTGGTATAAGGCAAAATAAAATGCTGCAGAAAATCGCCGAAATCCCCTTCTTTACCGACCGTATACATGCCAATGATTGGAAACATATTTAATAAGTAACCAAACACATAAATCAAGATCATCGCAAACCAGAAGGTCGGCACAGCGATTCCTAGAGATGCCACAGCGTCAATGATCCGATCCCAAATCTTTCCTTTGTTGGCAGCAGCCAACAGGCCCAAAATGATGGCCAACAACAAGGCAGTCAAATAAGCGGGGATCACTAGGCGCATGGTATTGGGAATCCGAGTCGCAAGTTCTTGTGAAATACTACTTTGAGACACCAAAGAAAATCCAAGATTACCGGTAAGAATATTTCTGATCCAAAGAAAATATTGAACCAAAAAGGGTTGATCCAAGCCATAGCGCTGCCGCAAAAGATCGATTTGCTCTTGCGACATATTGGGTGTCGTGATGGAGTCGATCACATCATACGGTGCGATATGTATAAGTGAAAAAACGATAAAAGAGATCACAAACAGCAAAGGGATTGCTTGCAATACTCGTTTTGCAATGTATCGAAACATAACTGACCTACTTTCTTTTTCATAGAAAAAAGCTGTGATAAAAAAGATTCCTCTTTATCACAGCCAATGGATTTACTTGATTGTCAATTTAGACATATCTTCGAATGTATAGATTGGGATCAAACCTGCATCTTCTACATTACCAATTCGGTTATTGACCGCTAGGATTTTCTTGTTGTCAACGATTGGGTAAATGATCGCTTCGTCAGCAATGGCCTTTTGCA
This sequence comes from Enterococcus sp. DIV1096b, assembly GCF_050498765.1. NCBI lineage: Bacteria > Bacillati > Bacillota > Bacilli > Lactobacillales > Enterococcaceae > Enterococcus > Enterococcus sp. DIV1096b. The sequence continues at coordinate 2,383,959 of NZ_JBMHEK010000001.1, forward strand.
AATCATCATACAATGCTTCACGTTTGTCCGTGTCTAATTCAACTGCTGCTTGGGCAAACAAATTGTCAATGGTTTCGCTATTGCTTTGGAAGTAGTTGGCACTACCGCCAGTTTCAAATAGACTGCCATATAAGTCAGGGTCATTTCCCATGATATACCCGCCAAGGAATAAGTTGTACTTCGTTGAATCAGGTTTCTTCAACTCGGTAAAGATCGCTGTACCATCGCCACCTTCAAGTGTAACCGTTATGCCTGCTTGTTGCAATTGTTGTTGGATCAACGTAGCTTGGATCGTTTGGGCTGGATCGGTTGAGTTGAAAGCCAAATTCAATGACAAATCAGTCACACCAGCTTCTTGTAAAAGTTCTTTTGCTTTTTCAGCATTCGTCTCATATTTTTCAACATCATCAGTGACGTATGGGTTGTTCGGTGGCAAGAATGAATATGGTGTTGCATAATACTCTTCATCTAAATATGCTGCTTGATTTAATTCATCTTTGTTCAACGCATAGAGAACTGCTTGTCGAACTTTCACATCTTGCAAAGCATCTGAGTGAGTGTTCAAGCCTAGATAACCAACACGGTTTTCAGTATAAGGATAAACAGAGATCTGCTCATCATCTAAGTCTTCAATATCTGAAGGCAAGACAACGGCTGCATCCACTTCCCCTTTTTGCAAAGCGACTTTCGCAGTATCGGTACTTTCGATGATGCGCAACGTCACATTTTGAATCGAAGGCTTGCCGCCATAATAGTTTTCATTGGCTTCAAAAGTAAAGTACTCACCACGTTTGTATTCTTTCAGTTGATACGGACCAGTGCCGACTGGTTTTTCAGGCAGTTCACTGACAGAGAAGTCGGTAACATCTTTAAAGATATGCTCGGGAATGATGTATGTTTCGGTTGCAATATTGCTGATCGCTGCCGCACTCGGTGTCGGCAACACGAATTTGACGGTGTATTCATCCACTTTTTCGATCGCGATTGGTTGGTCGTCGACCCAAAGGGAATCGGCATTGCCATTTTCTTTTTTGACTTTTTGTTCATATGTGAAAACAACGTCATCGGCGGTAAAGTCTTCGCCATCTGACCATTTCACATCTTGTTTCAAATGTACTGTCAATGAAAGGCCGTCTTCAGCTGGTTCCACTGATTCTGCCAACGCATTTTTTGTTGTTCCGTCTGCTTCCACTGTAACTAGTGGAGAATAGATCATGTTTGTCACTGTCAATCCCCAACGATCACTGGTGTTGATCGGGTTAGTGGACGATGGGTCCCCGCTGATCGCATAAGTGAATGTTGAATCATCCCCAGCTCCAGCTGCACTACTGGTTGACGTTTCTTCTGTATTTGATCCACCGCAGGCTGCTAGAACAAATCCTAGTCCAACGACGGCAACACTTGCTAAACCTTTTTTCCAATTTATCATTTTTCCATCCTACTTCCTGTTCCTATATAGTAATAGTCGTTTTTAACTTTCTATTCCCACACAGGTATACTAGATTTCTTTGTTACTTCCTCGATGATTGCTTTTACTTCATCGGTCTGATAATATCGAACGACCGTTTGGTAAACGTCATTGTCTGCTTCGTCTGCTCGCGCAGCGATCACATTATAATAAGGCTTGGAGGAATCAGCCACAGGTTCTAAGAAAATCGCATCTTCTGTAGGAACCAAACCAGCATCGACGGCCATGCCATTATTGATCAAAGAAATGTCGACATCGGTCATTGCCCGAGCAGTTTGATTGGAGTCAAGTAGCTCAAATTTCAGGGCTTTGGGATTGTCAATGACATCACTGGTTGTTGGCAGTAAACCTTTTGATTCATCCAAAGTGATCAAACCGGCGGTCTGTAAGAGTAATAGTGCACGGCTCTCATTTGAGACATCATTGGGTAAAGCCACCGTAGCACCATCTGCCAATTCGTTGACATCGGTGATTTTATCGGAATAAATACCAAGTGGGTTTAATGTCGTATAGGCAATCGTCGTGTTGGAATAACCACTTTCTTCGTTGACATTGTCCATAAAAATCTCCGTCAATGCTGCGTGAAGGTCAATTGAGCCATCCTCAAGCGCCACGATTGGCTGACGATAATCGGTGAATTTCACCAATTGCAAGTCGATATTTTCGTTTTCCTTCAATTCTTCCTGCACATGTTCCCAGGCTTCGTTTTGCTCACCCACGACACCCAATTTGACAACGGTGGCTTCCTCATCTGCTTGACTGCTGCCGCAAGCGGCGAAGCTGAACAATGCCAGCAATCCAAGAGCCCCTGTTGCCAATCCCTTTACTACGTTTCTTTTCATCCCTTTTTCCCCTTTTGTTCCCTCCTCAGATCAATCGTCCCATTTTCTTGACGTATTGCTCAACTAGACCAATTTCACCTCTGTTTCTCAAAACAAATTGTTTTTTCAAAGGAGAAATGGCAAATGCCTGTTGCCGTCAACCGAAAACATCGGACTCACTATTCATATGTAGTGTAACTTTATCCTATACAACTAAAACTGTCAATAAAATTACTCTACAAAAGTAAGTTTTTAACTAACTGATCTGTGGTCGGGTTATTTGAATATCTTCAGTGCATTTTCTAAGTCATCGATCAAATCTTTACTACTTTCGATCCCAATGGAGATCCGTAAAAGATCCGGCGTCAACCCATAAGATTCTCGTACCTCTTGAGGAATATCCGCGTGGGTCTGTGTCGTTGGATACGTGATGAGACTTTCCACACCACCTAGGCTTTCCGCAAAGGTAAAGACCTGTAATGCTGCTAAAAAGCCGCTGATTTTGGTTTCATCAAGCACCCGAATACTGATCATCGCGCCGGCGTTCGGATAAAGCACCTCTTTGATCGCCGGATGGGCTCGTAAAAAGCGGCCGACTTCCTTGGCGTTGGCTTCCTGCCGTTCAAAGCGCAATGGCAGCGTCTTTAAACTACGAATAAATAACCACGTATCAAAGCTGCTCAAGGTAGGGCCAGAAGTATTGGCTAAATAGTTCAAACGCTCCCCCAGCTGCGCATCTTTTGCGATGACGACGCCTGCCAAAATATCATTGTGACCAGATAAGAACTTGGTACCTGAATGGATCACTAGATCCGCGCCATCTTCTAAGGGCAACTGCCGTAAGGGCGTCAAAAAGGTATTATCTACGATCAATAGCGCCCCCTGTTCGTGAGCAAGCTTGGCGGTTTCAGCAATATCCGTCACGGTCATCAAAGGATTCGTCGGGGTCTCTAAGAAGACAGCCGTTACCTCGTCAGTTAATTTTTCACTTAATTCGGCTAAAGTACTGAAGGTATGGAAAAAGGCCCGCTGGCTTTTTTCCAGTTCCGCAAAATAGCGAAAGCTACCGCCGTACAAGTCACGAGAAACCAAAAAGCGGCTGCCGCTGGCAAATAAATCAAAAATCAAAGCGATCGCACTCATGCCAGAACTGGTCACTACTGCCCGAGCCCCTTTTTCTAATTCGGCAAGGCCTGCTTCTAAAATATCCCGGGTCGGATTTTTGGTCCTAGTATAATCATAGCCGGTACTTTGCCCCAATTCAGGATGTGCAAAGGTCGTGGAAAGATAAATTGGCGGACTGATCGCCCCGGTTTGCTGATCCGAATGATTGCCTAATTGGGCGAGAAAAGTTGCTGTATCAATGGTCATGTCGTTCCTCCTTTTTGATTGCCTCAATCAAACGATCAAGGGCTTTTTGAATGATCGTTGGTGTTGTCGCAAGATTCAGACGAATCAAGCCCTGACCGTCTTGTGAAAACCATTCCCCATAGTCGACTGCCAGACCGGCAGTATCTTGGATCACGTGCTTGGTTCGTTCTTTGGCGATGACTTGCCGCAGATCGACCCAGAGAAGATAGGTTCCTTCTAATGGCAGGAGCTCAATTTTGGGAAATGCTTCTTGCAGTTGCTGGCGGACCATTTGTTCATTGGCAGCAACCACCAAAAGCAGGTCATCTAGCCATTGATCCCCCGATTCATACGCGGCTTTCGCAGCCACCAATCCCAAACGATTGACTTCCGTCTGCTTGTATTGTCGGCACCAAGCCTGATAGGCTCTGCGCATCTCTAAATCAGGAATCCAAACATGAGAGAGTAATAATCCTGCTAAGTTGAAGGTTTTTGAGGGCGAATCCAGAACGATCAGCTTCTCAAAGCCGAACCCCTGTGCCACTGTCACGGCTGAAACAAATTGCTGCTCACCGAGTATCAGTTCACGATGGATCTCGTCGGCGATCACGACAACCTCACGTTTTTGGCAAATGGCCAATAACTGATGCAGTTCTTTCTCTTGCCAGACCCGCCCTACTGGATTGTGGGGGGAGCAGAGAATAAATAGTTTCACTTTTTCTTCAATGATTTTGGCTTCAAAAGCAGCAAAATCGATTTGATAGGAATTCTTCACCTTTTGCAAGGGTGCTTCTATCAAGCGCCTTTTCGTCTCTTTGATGCTGTCAAAAAAGGGATAATAGACGGGCGGCTGGATCAAGATGCCATCGTCTCGTTCTGTGAAACAATGAAGCAAATCAACCAAAGATTGGACGACCCCTGTGGAAAACGAGAGCCATTTTTCTTCGAATTTCGTCCCCCAGTGGCGATCTTGCCAAGCTTGATAGGCTAAAAAATAGCCTGAGGGGGGAATCGCATAGCCAAAGGTTCCTTGAGCAACCAGTTGCTGCAAGGCTTCTTCCACTGCCTTTGGCACCGCAAAATCCATATCAGCTACCCATAAAGGCAAAAGCTTTTCTCCTTGGAACCGTTGATCGACAAGATCCCATTTTAAAGAATTGGTGCCTTTTCGCTGCCTGGCATAGTGGGAGAGAAAATGCTCAATCGTCATTGATACTCACCCGACCTTCTGGCTCGCTACCGATCCGATAGCCTTCTTTCGTGGGCGTGACGGACAGGTCATACGGCGTTCGCAAATAGGTTTCATTGATCCAATTGCTGAAAAACAAAGAGGCATGTCCTCGCCAACGGTTGGTGATTTTTCCGCCTAAGCGGTCATAGGCAAAGTAATTTTTGGGCAATGCGGTATCTAAGCCCCGTTCCATGTCTCGCAAGTACTCTTCATTCAAGGTCGTTGAATGGTATTCAAAATGTCCTAGCAAGAAAACATTTTTATGATCTTCTGATACGAAGATGGAAGGCCCTGTTTCAACACCTGCTGCCAATATTTCTAAAGGTGCTTGGACGAGCTGGACTTCATCGATGCCGGTATAGCGCGAATGCGGTGTATAAAAGACGTCGTCAAAGCCCCGAACCAGTGGATGAAAATGCGTGACTGTTTGTTCGAAGACACCGAACAATTTGCTTTGGTACAACACTTTGTCGATACCGTAATGGTAATAAAGCCCCGCTTGTGCCCCCCAGCAAATATGTAGGACTGAAGTGCAATTCGTCTGACTCCAATCCATGATTTCTTGTAGTTCTTGCCAATAGTCAATGGCTTCGAATGCCATTTTTTCAACTGGGGCTCCGGTGATGATCAAGCCATCGAATCGTTGCGGCTGGATCACTGAAAATTCTTGATAAAACTTTTCCATGTGATCGACAGAGGTGTTTTTGCTTTCGTGGTATTTCATTTTTAGTAAAGTCGCCTCAATTTGCAGTGGACTTTGGGAAAGTAAACGCAACAACTGATTTTCTGTAGCGATCTTTTTCGGCATCAAATTGACGATCGCGATTTTCAAGGGACGGATCTCTTGCTTCGCCGCTTTATGCTGCAGTAAGGCAAAGACATTTTCTTTTTGCAGGACCGCTGCAGCGGGTAATTCTTTGGGAATAATGATTGGCATTGCTTCAACCCCTTACAGATAAATTTCTTGTTGAAGAGAAAGCGAACAGTTTCGGCTGTGAAAAACAAAAAAAGCCGCCCTTTTATCCTTATGGATAAAAGGGACGACTTGATGCGCGTTACCACCCTAATTCGTGCTATTCTCACAAATAACACCTCAACAGTACACTATGATACTTGGCGCTGTAACGGGCGCATGCCGTTTTGCTGGCGTGAACCAACAAAAAAACTCAGAGCTCATCTTCACTGATCACCGCATGTCTCCTTTTTCACCAACCGGAGTCTCTGTACCTTTGTTGATCTGCTACTCTTCTCTTCAACGTTATCGAATTCTTTGTTTAATTTTAAAAAATTATAATTGTTTTTCCATTTACTGTCAACGGCAAGTTGAGACTTTTTCTTAGATTTCTTCTAAATATAAGTATTGCTGACCCATTTTTTCATAGATCGCTGCTAAGTCTTCTTTGCTGACTTCGCGATCCTTATGCCCATAAGGGTCGTTGACATACATCGTATCACCATCGATGCCAGTGATCACTACCGAATGGATCAATGCAGTCACAAGGATTTCGCCATTTTGGGTATTCCATTGAAAGAAATCAGCATCGGTAGGTACTTGTAATTCTAACGTCGCGATCATCCAAACTGGTTTCCCAGATTGCAGGACTTTGACGATCTCATCAAAACTTTTGTCTCGTCCACTAACGACTTCATATTGCTCTTTTACAATACTTTCGGCGACATCAGTGATCGGTTCTACGTCAACACCCATCGCGCTATCGCCGCCATAGATGTTTCCAACAAAGCCTTCTCGCGGATCTCCATGGTGATTATAATCCTCATAAAGTGGGACATACACTAATTCTTCTGCCAATTGATTTTTATTGGTATCAAATCCGTAAAAATTCAAGAGCATCGATAAAGCCGTTACTTCACAACCATTTCCTAACGTAACTTCATCGAATTGATTTTCTAACGGAACGTCCAATTGAATAACGTCACTGTATTCAGGCTCTGGTGTTTGTTCTTCATCCGAAAGTGCTAGTGTCAATTCATCCTCTATCTTTTCAAAGGGGGACTGCCCATTCTTACTGTCATAAAAAATCAGCAGAAAGAAGAGCATCAAGACGAACATACCTAAAAGTAACCGTTTTAACTTTTTCTTCTTCATCTACTTCCTCCTCTTTTATATTATAACTTATTTCTGTTTATTATTTCACTATAATAAACGTTTTAAGAGGGAGTATTTTCTTAATCTAAACACAAAAAAATAGACCCGTTTACGCAGCGGGTCTATTCAAACTGGCGCTTATGCCGCTTTCTTCTGTTTCTGAATAAAGCGTCCTTTTGCTTTTGAAAACGAACGAATATCAAATTGTTTGCTTAAGGCACCTGCAACAAAATAAGCCAAATTGAAATCGATCAAGCTATGGATCAAGCCACCGATCCCCATCAAAACGAACAAGAAATAGTAGAAATTGCCATCGAATGCTGTCCCTGGTACATTTCCTGTGAAGTAAAAGGCGGCAACGACTGCCATTTCAACGGCAGAATGAATCAGTCCGATAATCAAGTTAAAGCTCTGAAATTTGATATTCAATAAAGAGGGTTTGCCATTTTTCAGTAAAATATCTGGGTGCTTCTGTAAATAAAAGGCACCGATGACTGCAAAAACAACATGGGACAATGCCCGTAATGCAATGATTGGTGGTAGTGTTAAGAAAAAGCCAAAGGTCGTTCCTAAAGCTACAGCGATCGCCATCGCTGGTGAAAAGAACATCGCCACAAATACGGGAACATGGCTAGCTAAGGTAAAAGATGCAGGTCCGATGACGATTTTGGGCATTACCATGGGAATGACGATCCCCATGCCTATTAACAATGCAGCGATCGTTAAATGGCGGATGGAATGATTTTTCATTTATACTCTCCCCTTCAATGTGTCATGACAGTTCTGTCTTGCTTATTCTACTGGTATTTCCACAAGGTGTCAAGACACAAAAAAACGAATGTTTATTCAACATCCGTTTTTATAGAAGTTATCCTTTGCGCGCTTGCATTTCATTGCTTAATTTGGCAAATTCCGCTAACGACAGCGTTTCTCCACGACGTTTCGGATCGATCCCACTTGCTTCTAAACTGTCTGCCAACCACTGTTTGGTTTCTTCATCTTTTCCATAGCTATTTTGCAAATTGTTCCAAAGGGTTTTACGACGCAACTGAAAGGCTGCTTTCGTTAATTTAAAGAACTCTTTTTCATCGGTGACTGCGACCGCTGGTTGTGGACGGCGCGTCAATTTCAAAATAGCCGAATCAACATTCGGTTGGGGTACAAAAACGGTTTTCGGGACGATGAATGCCAGTTTTGCTTCCATGTAGTATTGCACAGCGATCGACAACGAGCCATAGGCTTTGGTCCCGGGAACTGCTGAGATTCGATCAGCCACTTCTTTTTGCATCATCACGACCATTTCATCTACTGGTACCTGAGACTCTAAAAAGTGCATCATGATAGGCGTAGTAATATAATAAGGCAGATTTGCGACAACTTTTAATGAAGCAGCCGTATCGCTGAATTCTGACCGAATGGTCGTTGATAGGTCTGCTTGCAAGACATCTTGATGAATGATCTTTACGTTTGCGTAAGGCTGCATCGTATCAGCTAATACAGGGATCAACCGATCATCGATTTCAAACGCCAACACTTGCTTGGCCTGTTTTGCCAACTGTTCGGTCAGCGCACCGATTCCAGGTCCAACCTCAATGACGTTTGTCGTTTCGTCGATGCCTGCTGTTTCTACGATTTTCCGTAAAATATTCGGTTCTGTTAAGAAGTTTTGTCCTAAACTTTTTTTAAAGGTAAAGCCATGTTTCGCTAAAATCTCTTTGGTTCTTGAGGGGGTTGCTATATCCCGTTCTTCCTTCACAATTCTTCCTCCACTGTTTTCATAGCTTCTGCCAACTCTGCATCGGTGATACGAAACATTGCCAGCCGCTTCTCTAATTGTTTGCCGTTCGTATAGCCGATGCGTAAAAGATCTCCTAGCCGCTCTCGTTTCTCTTTTGCTCCAGCGCCTGCGATCAAGCCATACGCTAATAACTGTTGGCGATCAATGGTTCCTTCACTGACTTCATTTGAAGCAATCGGGGTTACGACTTTTCGCAAGGCTTCTTTCAATGCTTCATGGCTGGCGTGTTCCACGCCCAAACTGCCTTTGCTTTTCGGTGCTGCCTGACTGCGCGGTAAAAAGGCATGCTTGGCATCCGGAACCACTTCCATAATGATTTTGCGGATCTTTTCTCCCGAAAAATCGGGATCGGTAAACACGATGACCCCTCGTGTCTCTTGGGCATGCTCGATTTGATCAAGGATCGTATCATCGATCGCTGAACCGATCGTTTCGATCGTATCTACTTCGAACACTTCTTGCAATCGACGGGTGTCGTCTTTGCCTTCGACGACAATGATTTCTTCGATTTTCGGTTTATCAGTCATTGATCCTAAACAATCGGTGGGCATTTTTTGTCGTGTAGGCCGCAACATCAGCGACCGCTTCTTCCCGCAGCTCCGCGATTTTATCCACCACATAATGGGTATAGCCGGGTTCATTGCGTTTGCCGCGATAAGGAACAGGGGCTAAATACGGCGCGTCAGTCTCAACGAGTAGCCGATCTTGTGGCACGATTAGTGCAGCTTCTTGTACCTCCGTAGCCTTTTTGAAGGTCACGACACCACTAAAGGAAATGTACATTCCTAGATCCAAGAACTTTTTCGCCCATTCTCCGTCTCCACTAAAGCTGTGCATAATACCACCGATTGTTTGGACTTTTTCATCCTTTAAGATCGCATAGGTATCTTCTAAGGCTTCACGGGTATGAATACTGATGGGCAGCTGATGTTCACGAGCGATTGCCATTTGCCGACGAAAGACCTTTTCTTGAACTTCTTTCGGATCTTCCATCCAGTGGTAGTCTAAACCGATTTCACCTAGGGCAACGACTTTTGGTCGTTCCAAGCGCTCTTGCAAATAGGTTTCTACGTGTGGGGTATAAGAACCAGCTTCGGTGGGATGCCAACCGATAATGCTGTAAATGCCAGGATATTCTTTGCTTAATGCTAACGATTTTTCAATCGTTGGCTGATCGAAACCGACGACCGCCATCTCCGTTACTCCTAGTTCATGCGCACGGGCGACGGTTTCGGGAATGTCTTCGTTAAACTGTTCTGCATTCAAATGTGTATGAGAATCAAAAATCATGAAATCTCCTCCTTAGTCCTTCTATACTCTAGCATATTTTGACGGTTTAAGAAACGAATCCTCTTCGCTTTTTTCAGCAGTTTAAGAAAACTTTCAGCAAGCAAAAAAAATCCGCCCAAAGTTGGAGGACGCCGAAGCTGATTTTCTCTATACTGAGTGTAACGAAATCGTATGGAGGTGGAAATATGGAACGATCAAAAATTGATCCCGGCCGCTTTTTTTCTGGCCAAAAAGCAGCAGCTAAAGGCACGTTAAAAAATCAATATCACTACTATCGGCAGCAAAATGCCCATCAAGCATTCAATAGCGATTTTCAGCGAAATTTCCAGCAAGATTTCCCCAATTTTGCTACATGGCTAAAACTGCAGCAGCAGACGCCACAAAAGAATCAAACAGCGACTTTTTCTCACTGGTTATTGGTTGGTTTCTTCGGACTTTTGACGGCAGCAAGTTTTTCGCAACAGCTCTTATTCCTACTTTTTGTCTTTGTCATAGCTGCTCTCGTCAAAGGCCCAGGCATGATCTTATGGGGCATCGTTTATTCCTTCTTAGTTAGTCTGTTTCCTCCATTGGGTATCGTTCTTTCTGGCTTGTTTTTCTTACTGACCTTGCGTCAATTAACCAAAAATGTCACTTTCGTTTTGACTGCATTGTACTTTTACGGCTATCCGTTTGTCATCACAGCCCTCCAGCACTTCACGAATTGGGACCCGCAATGGCTGTGGGTCGGTAGTATCGGTTTTGCCTTGATCAGTGGCCATTTTGTCTTACAGCAAAACTATCCCTTTGCTTCAAGTAAAAGTCTCGCATGGGCGATCATCTCTGTCCCTTATGATTGTGTCATGGCTTTGATCCCTGTCAAGCACAAGGCACGCTTCAAACGATTGGTGAAAATCAAATAATTGCGATCTAGGATACAAAAGATAGGCTGTTGCAGCTTCTTTTGTATCTTTTTTAATGGAAAAATCAAGCGAAATACGATGGATATTTTTTGTTATTTTTGCTTCCGTATGATTGCTTTTTTTGTAAGAATCTACTATGCTAGAAACTAGCAAATCAAAAAAGGAGCCACGCCATGTACACCCTCATTCTTATTGCATTCCTCCTTACGGGCTTGCTAGTTTACTCCTTTATTATTGAACCGCATCTTCTCAAACAACGGCATTATCTCATAAAAAAAGACAAGCGCACCGTCTTAGATATTTCAAAAGCTTATGACCTTTACCAAGCAGAAAGCAATATCGTGATTGCCCATATCAGTGATCTCCATTTTTCTCGTTGGTTTAAACCAAGACGAATGAATCGCATCATTCGATCAACGATCCAAAACAAGCCGGATCTGATCATCATCACGGGGGATCTGATCGATAATTATAAAAAATGGCCGCATCGTTCAACCAAGCGACTGATCGAAAAGCTGAAAAAATTGCAAGCGCCTCTGGGTAAGATCGCAGTTATGGGGAACCATGACCATTTGAATGACGGTCATTACTTTGTTAAGGAAATATACCAGCATGCAGGGTTTACCTTACTTGATAATGAGTCGGTTTTTGGTTCTGATGACAAGACGTCGATGAATATTGTCGGTATCGATATAGAAAGTCCGAAAGTCAGTTTTACCTATGAAGCAACCTTAGCAGAATGGCAGTTGCTTTTGCTCCATGAACCCGATTATGTTTCTCGGATCACCAATCTGCCAAACTACGACTTGATTCTTTCTGGCCATAGCCATGGCGGGCAGATTCGCTTGCCTTTTTATTATGCGAAAACAAAGGGCGCGTTGAAATATACCGATGGGCTCTACCTTTTAGGAAATGAGACCTTATTGAGTGTTTCCAGTGGGGTCGGTATGACCAAGATTCCCGCCCGACTCGGCGTCCCGCCAGAGATCCTTTATTACCATTTAGAACCGCAACAGCAATTGAACGTTTCTTAACTGTTCATCGTTGTAATTGGGAAAAAATCAGCAAATCGTTTCAGCAAACGTTCGATTCGCTGATTTTCTTTTTGCCCCTATCGTGTTAAAATATACCAAATAAATACTTTTAAACAATTAGGAGGAACCAAAAAATGGTCATCTCAGGAACACTCTGGTTTTTGATCGCCTTCTTTGCTTATACAGCCTATGTTTACGGTCAGGGGTTGTACTTTCCTGTCATCGCATTTCTTGCTGCCTTGATGGGCTGCGGATTTTATCTCTTTGCTTTTCTCCAGCACAAAAATACGACGAAAAAACATCCTTAGCCAGAACGAGCTAAGGATGTTTTTGTATTATTGATTCAAGCCTTGATAAATCGTCTCGAGATTCCACTTCATCATGTTATAGTAGCTGTCGCCTTCTTCTCCCGATTCTGCAATCGAATCGGTAAAGACGGTTCCGAAAATCGGAATGCCCGCATCACGAGAAACACTTTGCATTGGACGAGTATTGACGCTGCTTTCGACAAACAAGGAAGCGACGGCTGAGTTTTGCAGCTGATCCACTAAGTTTTTGATTTGCGCAGGGGTACCTTCTTCTTCGGTATTGATTTCCCAAATATAGGCAGACGGTACACCATAGGCTTTAGAGAAGTATTTGAAGGCTCCCTCACTGGTGACGATCAATTTCTTCTCTTCAGGAATCGATTGGAAGTTTTCCTTCGCTTGCTGATCCAGTTCTTCTAATGAAGCCAAGTAGCGTTCAAGGTTTTCTTCATAGAAAGAGCGATTGTCAGGGTCCTTTTCACTCAGGCGTTGAGCGATGTTACGGGCATAGATCATGCCGTTTTCTAGATTTAACCATGCATGAGGATCGGCTTTGCTGTGGTCTTCATCATCAGATAAATAAAGCACATCCACGCCATCACTGACGGCAAAGTAATCTTCATTTTCTACCTTATTGGCATTGTTCATCAATTTGGTAAACCAGCCATTGCCGCCAGTTTCTAGATTCAAGCCGTTGTAAAGGATAAGATCAGCATCGGTCGCTTTTCGAACATCTTCCACTAAAGGTTCATATTCATGGGGATCACGCCCCACTGGTACGATACTGTGAAGATCGATTCGATCACCGGCAATGTTTTCCGTAATATCAGCAATGATCGAATTGGTCGCTACTACTGAAAGTTTCCCTTCTGTTTGGGCCATCTGTCCGTTTTGCTGTGCCAAAAAGAAGCCACCAGCTACAGCTGCCGTCGCTAAAACCGCTGTCGCTGACCAGCGCTTGACTGGACTGGTCTTTTGTTTTGGTGAGAACAAGAAACCGATCACGAAAAAGGCTCCTGCGGTCAAAACGATACTTGATCCTGCGGCAATATTAAAGCTGTACCCGATAAATAAGCCGATAAATGAGGCGAGACCACCTAAAACCCCTGCGATGATCATCATATGCTTCAATTGTTTTGTATATAAATAAGCCGTTGCTGCCGGAGTGACTAATAAAGCCACGATCAAGATCGTTCCGACGCTTTGCATCGCTGTCACTGAAACCAAAGTTAATAAGAACATTAATAAGTAGTGATAGGCTTGCACTTTCATCCCAAAGGCCTTTGCCATCATCGGATCAAAAGAAGTGATCAGCAGCGGACGGAAGAAGAGGATGATCACTGCCAGCACAAGGATAGCGATAGCGATCGTCAGCCATTTGTCACTATCTTGCACCGCTAGCACATTCCCAAACAAAATGTGAAACAAATCAGTCGAACTGTTTGCTACCCCAATCAAGATAACCCCTAAAGCTAGAAACGAACTAAAGGTGATACCGATCGCCGTATCACTTTTGATCAGGCTGTTATTGGCGATATAGGTAATAATCATGGAAGCCAAGATCCCAAAGAAGATCGCCCCGACAAAAAAATGAACGCCGAAGATATAAGACAAGGCTACCCCTGGTAAGACCGCATGAGAGATTGCATCCCCCATCAAGGACATCCCTCGTAAGATAATAAAACAACCGATCACCCCTGCGACGATTCCGATCGCGACTGCCGTGATCAAGGCATTTTGCAAGAAATGATAGTTACTTAAACTGGTAAAAAAGCTTGTCAACATGTTAAACGCCTCCTTTCACGATGATCGCATCGCCAAATGTTTGCTTCAAATTGCTTTCGGTAAAGACTTCACTCACTGGGCCCGCAGCGATCAGGGTTTGATTGAGCAGAACCAAGTAATCAAAGTATTCGGTGATTTTCCCCAGATCATGGTGAACGATAAAAATCGTCTTGCCAGCATCTCGCAAGTTACGCAACAGGCCGACGATGATCGCTTCACTGGTGGCATCGATCCCTACAAAGGGCTCATCAAGGAAAATATAGTTGGCATCTTGCACCAACGTTCGAGCAATCAAGACCCGCTGAAACTGCCCACCGGACAATTCCCCAATCTGACGTTCCGCAAAGGATTCCATTTCTACCGCTGCCAGAGCGGCTGTCACTTTCTGCCAATCATTGGCCGACATTCTTTGGAACATGCGCATCTTAGGATACAAGCCTAAAGATACGACTTCTTTGACTGTGATCGGAAACGTGTAATCAACCGCGGTCTTTTGTTCGACATAGGCAATTTCCTTTTGAAAGTCTTTTAACGCTTTTTTGTTGACACTCATGTTCCCACTGGAAGGGATCAACTTCAACGCCGCTTTGATCAGCGTTGACTTCCCTGCCCCATTTGGTCCGATGATCCCTACGATCGCTGGTTTCTCTACTTGAAACGACAAATCCGAGATCACTTGATGATTGCCATCATAGGCTGCGGATATTTCTGAAAAAGTAATCATTATTTTCACTCCATTTCCATAGTTAAGGATAGTTTATTTATTTTTTAGGTAGACCTAACTTATTTTTATTATACAAGAAAGGATTGGTTTTGCAAGACAGTTCTCTTGATTTTTTTAAGAAACACCGCAATTTCTTGGCAATGGTTCTTGAAACCCAAGATTCTATCTCTATTTATTGAATAAAAATTGGCGACCACAAATACTGATTCCACTAATTTCTTTCTATCTTTTGATCGCAAAGCGGTTAATTTATTTTCAATAAAAGAGATCGTTCCTCGGCACCTCAGTGACGTACTTTTTTTCAATAACAGAAAAGAGACCAATCAAATCTCATTTCATACTCCCTTCATGATTAATACCAAACAAATCAAAGAATCAGTAATTCTTCTATTTCCACAAATTCACGAATCTACTCTTTTTTATGATGACCAAGAAACCCTTTCACCTCGACTAAAACGCTTTATAAATTAAACTTTTCTAATTATTATGTGATTTTTCGAACAAAACCTAAAAATAACATGACAACTATGTTAGTCTTTGATTTGGAAAAAGTTTTAGGAGGAATAAAAACAATGAAGAAAATTTTCCAAACACTATTAGTCCTAACCTCGTTAGCAACTTTGAGTGCTTGTGGCGCTGATTCACAAACAAGCAGCAGCACAAGTACTGGTTCATCTGCTAATGAAGAAACAGATGCAACTTCAGCTGCATCTGGTCAAGAATACACAGACCCTAGCGAACTTGCAGACAGCTACGATGTCGTGATCGTCGGTGCGGGTGGCGCTGGAATGGCCGCTGCGATCCAAGCAAAGGAAGCTGGCGCAAACCCAGTTATTTTAGAAAAAATGCCAATTTCTGGTGGGAATACATTGAAATCTTCTGCAGGAATGAACGCTTCAGAAACCAAATTCCAAGAAGCAGAAGGCATCGAAGATTCAAATGATCTATTCTATGAAGAAACATTAGCTGGCGGTCACAACACCAATGATGAAGAATTGTTGCGCTACTTTGTGGATCATTCAGCAGAAGCGATCGATTGGTTAGATTCAATGGGTATCACCTTAGACAACTTAACAACGACTGGCGGGATGAGTGAAAAAAGAACGCACCG
This sequence comes from Enterococcus sp. DIV1096b, assembly GCF_050498765.1. Taxonomy (NCBI): domain Bacteria; kingdom Bacillati; phylum Bacillota; class Bacilli; order Lactobacillales; family Enterococcaceae; genus Enterococcus; species Enterococcus sp. DIV1096b. Next base: position 2,399,888 of record NZ_JBMHEK010000001.1, read on the forward strand.
TCCATCTGATGGTTCCGCGGTTGGGGAATACTTAGTTGATGGCTTGATGCGCAACATCCATGAATTGGAAATCCCAATTTTTGTGAATGCCGATGTCAAAGAAATCAATGAAGAAGATGGTCAAGTCAACGGGGTGACCGTTGAAGTAGAAGGAACCGAACAAACCATTGATGCCAAAGCAGTTGTCGTTACAACAGGCGGTTTCGGTGCCAATTTCGACATGATCACCGAGTACAAACCAGAATTGGCAGACTACGTGACAACGAACCAAGAGGGTTCGACTGGTGATGGAATCAAAATGATCGAAGCATTAGGCGGACAAACGGTTGATTTAGAACAAATCCAAATTCACCCAACAGTGGATCAGTCTAAATCACTGTTGATCACTGAAGCTGTCCGTGGAGAAGGCGCGATCTTGGTCAATCAAGAAGGCGAACGGTTCTTCAATGAAATGGAAACACGAGACAAAGTCTCTGAAGCGATCATTGCCCTGCCTGAAAAATCAGCAACGTTAGTTTTTGATGCAGGTGTCAAAGAACGCGTAACAGCCATTGATTTTTACGAGCAACAAGGATTAGTCAAATCCGCTGACACGATCGAAGAATTGGCAAAAGAATTGGACATGCCAGAAGCAGCGCTTGCTGAAACGATCGCTACCTGGAACAGCAGTGTGGCTGCTGGTGAAGACGAAGCCTTTGGACGCAGCACAGCAATGGACAACGATTTGTCAACAGGACCTTACTATGCCATCGCTATCGCTCCTGGTATCCACCACACGATGGGCGGCGTGAAGATCAACACGAACACAGAAGTGATCGCTACGGATAACGAGATCATTCCAGGTCTCTTTGCAGCCGGTGAAGTAACTGGTGGGTTGCATGGTGAAAACCGAATTGGCGGAAATGCAGTTGCCGATATCATCATCTTCGGACGCCAAGCAGGAACAAAAGCTGCCGAATTTGCGCAAGAAAATTAAACCATTCTCTATAAAAAAGAAGTACTAACGCTTTTCATCAGCGTTAATACTTCTTTTTTCTCATATAATTGACACAATAGTTTTTATTGATTTGGTGCTGTCACTTTGATGATCTGCACCTCATAAGGCACCAACTGAAGAAGTTGGCTTGTCGTTTTTCCAGTAAGCAAATCGATTCCTGAAGTTGCTACCTCTATTTCTTGATTTTCTTCGGAAAAATTCATCACAAAATAATAGGTGGTCGGAGCGAGCTGCTCTTGCTGACTTTCTCTACTTTGAATCGACACGTTCGTTGAACCTTGGCGGACCCACTCATTTTGTAAGCGAAGCTGTTGTGTTACTTCTTGATAGAAGTCTTCCAAAAAGGCTTGATCCGTCCGTCCCCCGAGATAGTAGGCACTTCCTTCACCATAATCATTTACGGTCACTGCAGCTTGACCTTGATAAAAATCTGCACCGTACACCCCTAACGTTTGGGCGGTGTTTGTTTGGACAATACTACAATAATCATGAATTCGGTACTGCTGTTCCTTCATTAAAAGCATATTTTTTTGTTTCGGATATAACGTATCGATTTCTTTCACAGACACACCAAACAGTTCTTCTAACTCTTGGGGCCATCCTCCTAAATAGGTCAAGTCCGTTTCATTCACGATCCCCGTCAAATAAGTGGAAACCAGTGTCCCGCCATTTTTCGTATACTGTTGAAATTTTTTCATAGTTTCTTTTGGTAAGAGGTAAAGCATCGGAGCGATGATCAATTGATAAGCATCAAAGTCATGATCTTTCGTGATGACATCAACCGCGATGTCATGATCCCAAAAATAGCGGTAATGCTCTTGCAACGTTTGTGGGTAGCGTTTGCTCTCTAAACCAAAACCTTGCGCATCATTGAGCGCCCAATTGTTATCCCAATCATAGATGATCGCCACTTTGGCTTTTTTGTGCAATCCTTTGATTTCTTTGATTTCTTCTAAGGCTTTCCCCACTTCTGCTACATCTTGAAAAACACGATTTTGCTCGTCGTTGTCATGGTCCACGACGGCCCCATGGAACTTCTCAGATGAGCCTCGAGATTTTCGCCATTGAAAATAAAGATTACTATCTGAACCGTGAGCAATAAATTGCATAGAAGACAACAGATGCATCCCGGGGCGTTTCGTGCGGTTGACTGGATGCCAATTCACACCACTAGGGGTTGATTCCATGATCAAAAATGGTTGCTTTTTCAAGCTACGATATTGATCATTGATAAACCCAACCTTACTTGCCAAATCGGCTGTCGTTCCCCAATCATTATGCCAAGCAGGATAACAGTCCCAACTAATGACATCCACATGCTGGGCAAATTTTCCATAATCAAGACTATAAAAGGGAATCAAATCACGGGTATCTGCCATGAAATTCGTTGTGATCGGCACATCTGGAGACAAACGACGAATGTCTTTGATCTCATGTTCATAGAAATCAATAGTCTGATCGGTTACAAAACGATGCCAGTCTAGATTTAGTCCATGAACTTGCATTTCGCCGATCGGTGAAGGAGATTCGATTTGCGACCAATCGGTGATCGTATGGCTCCAGAACGGTCCCCACCAGGCCTCATTCAAGGCTGCTAGCGTTTGATACTTCTGCTTGACCCACTGACGAAAGTTTTCTTGGCAAATAGGACAATGACAATCTCCAGAATACTCATTGGAAATATGCCACATCAATAGTGCTGGGTGATCGTGGTAGCGTTCAGCTAATTTCCGATTGATGATCGCCACTTTCTCACGATAGATTGGCGAAGAAAAACAGTGATTGTGTCGCCCACCGTGTAACATTTTTTCCCGTTTTTCATTGGTCCGGAGAACTTCAGGGTATGCTTTAGACAACCAGGCAGGACGCGCACCGCTTGGCGTCGCTAAAATGACGTTACTGTTTCGTTCGGCGAGCTGATCCATGATTTTGTCTAACCATTCAAATTGAAACACCCCTTCTGCTGGCTCTAAGGCACTCCAAGCAAAAATACCAAGGGAAAATGTATTAGCATGAGCTTTTTCCATTAGTTCTAAATCTTTGGCTAAGATCTCGGGATAATTTAGCCACTGGTCAGGATTATAATCCCCACCATGTAAAAAGCGTTCTTCTAAGTTATATCTTGTCATCTTCTCTTCCTATCCTTTTGTGCCGCCAGCGGTCAAACCGGTGACAAAATGTTTTTGTAATGCAATAAAGACGAGCGCGATCGGAATACTGATCAAAATGGCCCCTGCCGCAAAAGTCGTATAGCTGGCACCCATTTTATCCGTGACTAATTTGTATAACCCGATGGGTAATGTATAGTACTCAGGATTACGTAAAATCACTGAAGACAGGGCAAAGTCTCCCAGTGGTCCGGTGAAACCATTCATGGCAACCACTGCGAGCATTGGTCGAGATAATGGAATCAAAATTTGCCAGAATATTCGCGTATTGCTTGCACCATCTATCTTGGCACTCTCGTCTAAATCTAACGGAATCGAGTCAAAATATCCTTTCAATAAGTACGTGTTCATGGGAATCTGACCCCCAACGTAAATCAAGATCAGCAACCAATGACTATTGATCAAGCCGAGCATTTGCGCCAGTACAAAAATTGCGATCAAGGCAGAGAACTGCGGGATCATTTGTAGTAGTAAGAACAGCATCAATCCATTTTTACGGCCTGTAAAACGAAACCGTGAAAAGGAATAAGCCGTCATGGAGACAAAGATCAGTGACAGGAACATAGTGCATACACTGATTTTCAATGAATTCAAATACCATTGACTATAATATAGCGAGTTGTCACCAGCAAACAATTTCGTGTAGTGACTTAATGTCGGACTCGTCGGAATCAGACTCGTACTTATTAAACTGTTCCCAGGATTAAAACTAGCCCCGATCGTCCATAGTAAAGGGTAGACGATCACCACTACCGTAAAAATCAGTACAAGATATGTCAAGGATAGGCGGACAAATTTTTGTTTTTTCATACTTGCTGCCTTCATGTTATCCAACCTCCTTGAATGAACTTGTTCGGCGGAATTGCCATAAAGCAATCGCGATCACGACGATCGATAAGAGAATCGTCAATGCTGCTGCTAGTGCATATTGACTATTTTGCATCGTGAGCTTATAGATCCATGAAACCAAAATATCGGTACCACCAGCGGTCGAACCAGGAACTGCCGGTCCGCCAGAATTAAACAGATAAATGATATTGAAATTGTTGAAGTTAAACGTATATTGCGTAATCAAAATTGGTGCCATTGCATAAAGCAGTAATGGCAATGTGATTCGTCGGAATTTTTGCATAGCTGAAGCACCATCGATGGTCGCCGCCTCATACAAATCATCAGGAATGGATTGCAGCGTCCCTGTAGTCACGATAAAAATATACGGAAAGCCTAGCCAGCCTTGAATCAGTAACAAAGCTAAACGGGTCCAATTCGCACTCGTTAGCCAAGGAATCGGTGAAATCTGGAAGAAATTCAAAATCGTATTATTGATCGCACCAAAGGAATCATTGAACATTCCTGAAAATACCAAGATCGTAACAAATCCCGGAACTGCCCATGGGAGGATCAAAGTCGTTCGAAAGAACTTTTTGAATCGTAGTTCTTTTTGATGCACCAGCACCGCTAAAAATATTCCGATAGAAACTTGTAACGTTGAGGCGATCAAGGTCCAGATAACTGTCCAGCCTAGAACATTGAAGAAGGTACTACGCCAAATATCGACAGTAAAAATCTTCTTAAAGGTCTCTAATCCCACCCAATCTGCTAAATTGGCAGGTGCAGAATGATAGAGATCATAGTTCGTAAAAGCTAACGCGATACTAAAGAGAATCGGAAAAATAACAGAAAACACGAGTAAGAAAAATGCTGGGCTACTCATTAAATAAGGATAGCCTTCTCTTAATAGTGCCTGGTAGCTTTCACGGATAGAGTTGACTGGTAGCTCATTGTCTCTTAATTCGCCGTTTTTATAGGCATCACGGATGTTTAAATAATAGAACAACAGACCAAAACCGATGACGATCAAGGCAACTAATCCTTCTGCTAATAAAAAGATGGAATTGTCTCTCGGCACTTCCACGCCTAATGTCACGATGCCCCAAAGTCCCATATTAAATAAATCTTTAAAGACGACAAGATACATAGCAAAAAAGAAGAAAAATAAAGCGCCTTTGATTTTTTGCCGATTATAAAATTGACCGAATCCTGGTATTATCGAGAATAGCATTGCTCGTTTTGCATACGACTGCGTGTTTTTCACATTTTCGCCCCCTGTAAGAAAAAGCCGCTGACAAACGTTTCGTTCGGCATTACTTGATTCCTAGTACTGAATCACCATCCGAAACGTTTGTCCTCGTAACGACTTTTTAGTTTTGAATTGCTGCAATGGCTGATTTGATCTGATCGACTGCCTGTGGTAGAGCTGTTTTCGGTTCAGCCTTTCCAGTAGCAATGGTCTGCAATGCGGCATCCATTGGTTCCCATACTGAATTCATTTCAGTGATCCCAGGCGTTAGTTCTGCGTATTGGGACTGAGCAGCAATGGCTGCAGCACTTTCGCTTTCTTGAACTGCTGGATCATCTGCCAATGAAGCAACCGCTGGTACTTCTTGCGTTTTTTCATAACGGACTTTTGAATTTTCCTCATTGCTGATGAATTTCACGAACGCTTCAGCTAATTCAGGGTTTTGGGAATAACTGCTTACGTTGTAGCTTTTGACACCGATAAAGGAGCCCATATGTTCACCATTGCCTAATAATGGCAATTCTTTCACACCATAGTCGATGCCCGCTTCTTTATAAGGAGACAAGTTCCATGGACCAGAGACGACAGCTGCAGCTTTTCCTTCCGTAAATAAAGAGTCCAACACATTGATTCCTTGTTCACCGACCAATCCGGATGGAAAAACACCGGCATCATAAAACTGTTGGATATAGTCTGCCCCTTCGATCGCGCCTTCATTAGCTAATCCAATATCTTCAGGGTCATAGGATCCATCGGCTTTCTCGCCAAAAACATAACCACCATAACCGCTCAATACACCTTGTGCGTAATAAATTTGATCCCACAATGCCAGTAACCCATAACTGTCAGCACCTAAAACAGACTCGGAATACTCCAGCCACTCATCCGTTGTTTGTGGCAAGTCTTCTTCAGAAATTAGTTCTTTGTTATAATACAAAATTTGTGTTTCAACCGCTTTCGGTAAACCATAGACTTTGCCGTCAACGATTTGCGATTGCATTGCTGATTCCGTATACAGATCTTGTAGCGTTTGATCGACTGTTAATTCTTTCAACAACCCTTCGGTAACTGCTGTACCGATTTGATCACCAGGAATTGTGATGACATCCGCACCTGTACCAGCGGGTCCATCCAATCGTAAATCTTCAATCTGTCCACCATAGGCTTTTTCGACCACTTTGATCGTCACATCGTGTTCTTCTTCAAATTGTTTGACTGCCTCTTCAATCCCAGCTGATTTTGCTTGGTCTTCCCAGACCAATAGATCATAGTCATTTTCGCTGCCACTATTTGCTGCAGTACTATCTGTCCCTTCACTTTGTGGACCGCAAGCACCTAATCCTAAAGCTGCTACACTTAAAAAAAGAACTCGAGACATTTTTTTCATCATCATTTCTCCACCTTTTCTTTATTTTGCAAACGCTATCTTCTCGTTTATAATAAATTGTTTTACTTAATATGTAAATAGTTTTACTAAATTAATTTCTTCAATGGAGTAAATAAACGGATAAAATCAAGGTTTATCACACAAATTTTTTTTCGAAATACCTCTATGTTACTAACTTCCACTATTCAGTAAATATATTTAGTAAATTCATTTACTTGGTAAAGTTGTTAGCGTATACTAGAAGAAAGAGGTGAAGAAGATTGGTTACAATAAAAAAAATTGCCGAGCAATCAGGCTTTTCACAAGCGACTGTTTCCCGATTATTGAAAGGCGACGAATCGTTGTCGATCGCAGCCGATACGCGTCAAAAAATTATTCATACCGCTTTATCACTAGGTTATGATCGCTCAAAAATAAAAACAACACTAGAAAAAATCGCCGTCCTTTTCTGGCTGACAGAACAAGAAGAGCTTCAAGATGTCTATTTTCGACAATTGCGAATCTCTTTAGAAAAATATGCGAAAATCAACAATTTGGAAATTCAACTGATCACCCATGAAGATGATGTTTTAGAAACATTGCAAGAGGTCGCGGGGTTTATTGGGATTGGCTCTTTCACTGAGAAAGAAACGCAGCAGTTCAAATCCGTTTGCCCCTATGGTGTCCTTTTGGAAATCAACCCCTGTCCAGAGCTGTTCGATACGGTCAAACCCGATACTGATCGAATGACGCAACTGGCGATCGATCTGTTTTTAACAAAAGGATACCGAAAGATCGGCTTTATTGGTGGCGCTTATCTAAATCCTGATACTCAACGTGCAGAAATGGATAGTCGCGAGATCATCTTCCGTCAAACGCTGGCTCGTCGAGATGCGTTCGATGAGGCGTTCTTATTTAGTGGTGGCAATTTTTCCGTTGAAACCGGCTATCGTTTGGCGAAAAAAATGGTGGAATCCCTTGGTGACAATTTGCCAGAGGCGCTCTTTGTGGCTTCTGACACCGTCGCAGTTGGTGTGCTCCAAGCGTTAAATGAACGATCTATCATCATTCCTGATCGCTTGGAATTAATCAGTGTCAATGACAATGAGATCGCAAAATTTGTGGCTCCCCCACTAACAACGTTTAACATCGATGTGGAGGAAATCGCCAAAACCGCGATCGATTTGCTGGTGGATCAGATCGTTCATCCTCGAGCGATCACCAAAACAGTCCTTTTAGGGGCTGAACTCATCGAGCGAAAAAGCTTTACGCAAGCTTAAAAAACGCCCCTAGAAAGTTAGAAAAAGCTAACTTTCTAGGGGCGTTTCATTGTCTAAATCGAAAAAAGCATTCTTTCGTTTTTCACATCTCTTTCGCCACAGCATACACAAGATGCGGCATGTCCACTTGTCGATAGTGTTTAACAAAGCGATCCACCAGCTTCATTCCATTGCGCAATGCCACATTTATGGAGGCTTGATTGGACTCACGAATGATCGAATAAACAATATCGGCATTCAGCGTTGCAAACGCATAGTCTTTACAAGCCTGGGCGGCTTCTGTGGCAAACCCATGATGCCAGAAGTTCTTTTGAAACAAGTACCCAATTTCTAAAACAGCTTCTCCCTTGACGTCTTGCCACGTCAAGCCGCATTGACCGATCGCTTGCCCGGATGCTTTCTCAATCACTAGCCACAAGCCAATGTGATCGTTTTGATAGTGTTGCAGCTGTTTGTCGATCCAAACAGTGACTTCTTGCTCACTGAAGGGTCCTTCATAGGCAATCATGACTTCTGGATCTTGCAAAATCTTTTCAATCGCTGGACGATCGTCATGACTCATTTCTCGCAGCACTAATCGCTTGGTTTCAATTGGTGGTTCCATGGTGGTTTAGCTCCCTTCTATTCCATTCGGTTCCTTTTCCAAAAATACCAACTCGCTGACCATGCGGTGATGGGTAAAATAATCACCGCTGCCAGACCCGTGATCAAACAAACGATCAATTCTGAGACGAACGCCTTTGAATTGATCATTTCACCAAAGGAGATCGACAAATCTTGAAACCACGCAATCAACGCCAGATTACTTCCCATAAAGGCAAACAATAAGGTATTGATCGTCGAAGACAATACGTCTGATACCACTGTCATACTACTTTTACTTAATGCCTTGATTGAGACTTGCGGGTTTGCTTGAAAAAGTTCATAGGTCGCAGTGCTGATCGCCATACTCCCATCTGCCACCGCCCCCGAAAAACTCATCAAAATGATCGCAGTCATCAATGTCTTAAAATCGATGGCTACATCAAAGGAATACATCGCCAACTCATCGAGTTCCTCTGCCGAAAACCCATGAAGATTCATTGCAGAGAGCACAAGAGGAAATAATAGTAGAAAAAGCCCTAGAAAGACCAACACACAGACAAAGGCAATTTTGGTTTTCTGATTGACGCCGTTCACGAAAAACAAGGTGATCGCCGCCACGGCTAAAAAGGCAACACAAGCCGCTGGTATGATCGGTGCCCCTCGGTTAATCAGGACCAGAAGCGCTAGAAAGACAGCCACATTCATAAACAGACCAGTGACTTGAAACAGCCCTTCGATCCGAAAAACAGCGAAAGTCAGCAAGAGAAAAAGCAAGATCAACACAAACAAAACAGTCATTTTGCTTTCCTCCTTTGCACTTCAAAACAAAGGAGCGTCAACGGTACCGATAAAACCAGCGCAAAGCCGCCGCATACTGTACGCACTATTTCTAAAGAAAGATGCATCGGCAATGCTTGCGACAGCAGCCAGCCATTTGCTAGGTAAAACAATAGCACTGGCATACTCCCACTTAAATAAGCAAACAACAAGACATTGATCATCGAAGAAGTCGTATCTTGCGCGATGGACCGACCGATCGCTAATCGTTCCTTGCGGCTAGTCTGGGGATTGATGCGCTGGATCTCATCTAGACTGGCAATCAGCATGACAATATTGTCCATGCTGGCACCAATCGCGCCAATCAGCAGACTCCCTAGATAGACACTGCGATACGGACGGGTCAGAAACGACATTTCTTCATAGCGCAACCCATGATCTTGCAAAAGATCCATGGCGAACCGACAGAGAAAAAACGCCAAGAGGACGCTGGCTAACGAGGCAATGATTTTGCGGCTGTCGATCGTACGAAAGCCATAGGAAATCCCCATCGTCAAAACCAACGAGACGATCGTAAAAACGATCATCAAAAAGACCAATGAAAAGGAGCTGTTGCCTTTGTGAAACCAAAGAAAAAGGAGCAGCAAGCCAGTATTCACAAAGATACTAAGCAAAGCCCGTAAGCCCTTTTTGCCACCAATTGCGACTACTGCCATCAGGAATAAGGCAAGGAAGAAAAAGAGATACCCATCCCGTTTTTGTGCTTGTACCTGCCAGCCATCCCCTTCTTTTTGCAAAAGCAGCTGTTGTCCGGTCTGATACAACGGATGAATCGCACCGTTGGGCGTGTATTCTGTAATGACTGTCCGCAGTACCCCAGCTTCTTCTCCGTTACGAAGGATCCCTTGAATCTGCTGCTGGTCGGCGGTGACTTGAACCGTTTGTACTTCTATGATCGGCTGTGCATAAAAGCGGCTGCTTTGGGTTTGGATCAGCCAGCTCAAGACAACCAAGCTAACAAAGGCCGCTAGATAATAATACTTTTTCAAGACCGTCTCCTTTCTTTTTCAGCAAAAAAAGAACTTAGACAAACCACCAGTCCTACGACCAATCACCTTGTGAAGCTGGCTGACTGGTCGAAATGGTTACTGTGTTGGCGAGACTAACTGCTTTGCTAGTCGCCTGCTTTGTCAAAGTCCTTTTGCTCGTTTTGCTTACACGACGTTTTGTGGCGTCCCTGCTTTAAAGCCGCTTAAGTTCGCCACAGCGATCCCCATCAAACGACGTCGGGTTTCGACGGGCGCCCAAGCGATATGCGGCGTCAAATAGCAATTTGGTGCTTGCAACAAGGGATTGTCCGCTGCAATCGGTTCTTTCGAGACGACATCTGCCGCCAAGGCTGCAATCTGCCCGGTTTTCAGCGCTTCAGCAACTGCTGCTTCATCAATCAAGCCGCCACGCGAGGTATTGATCAGGATCGCAGAAGGTTTCATTTGCGCCAAAGCTGTGCGATCGATCATTTTTTCTGTCTCAGGAAACTGTGGAACATGAAGGCTAATGATATCTGCTTCTTGATACAGTTCCGCCAACGACACTTGTTTTGCCCAAGTAGCTTGTGCTGGTTTTGGTCGATGATTAAAGTAGATTACTTTCAATTGAAACGCATGTGCGATCGTGGCAACTGCTTGAGCGATCGCACCATATCCAATCAGCCCAATCGTTTTGCCTGCCAATTCCATCAATGGTGTCTGCCAATAAGAAAAATCTTTGCTGGTTTGCCAGTCACCCTGATGCACGGAACGATTATGGTGTCCCACTTGGTTCGTCACTTCCAGCAGCAAAGCAAAGGTCGCTTGTGCCACTGCATTGGTACTGTAGCTAGGAATATTGGTCACGGTGATTCCTTGTTCATTTGCTGCTGCCAAATCAACGACATTGTATCCAGTTGCTAATACCCCAATGTAGGTCAATTGCGGACATGCTTTGAGCACATCAGCGGTGATCGGAGTTTTATTTGTCAAAATCGCTTCGGCATCACCGATTCGATCAATTATTTCTTGTTTATCTGTATATGAGGTACGATCATACACCGTCACCTCTCCTAATTCTTCAAACCCTTGCCAAGCCAAATCCCCTGGATTCAACGCATAGCCATCAAGTACAACGATCTTCATTCTTTCGCCCCTCTCGCTTTTCCTTTTGCTTTTCCATAAAAAACGGGAATTCCTAGTAACGTCACGCCGATTCCCACGACTGCTAACCACGTGTCAGTGATCAAGGTCATGATCAAGATAAAACAGCCACCTAAAATCGCAATCAAGGGAATGATTGGATAGAAGGGAACTTTATACGGACGCTTCATCTGCGGTTCTGTTTTTCGCAAACGAAAAACTCCTACAAACAATAATACACTAAAGAACCACATAACAAAAACCAGCATATCGGTCAAAAGATCAAAGGTGCCTAAAAGCATCATGATACAAGCGATCCCTAATTGTAAAAAGGCCGCCGCATAGGGTGCATTGGTGGTTTTGCTTAGGGTCGCAAAGGTCTTACTGAAAGGAATCTCATCTTCCAACGCCATCGCATATGGGACCCGCAAGCCAGTCATTGTATAGCCGTTCAATGCGCCATAAACAGAGATCAAGATACCGATCGTGACCAGTTTTCCGCCAAAACTGCCGAACAAGGCCATCGCAGTTTCTGAGGCACTGTTCAAATTACCAGCGATTTGATCGATCGGCAATGTTTTTAAAAACGCAACATTGATCAACACGTACACCAAGGTGACAAAACTCAACCCAAAGATGATGGCTTTAGGCAAATCTTTTTCGGGTCGCTTCATTTCTCCAGCGACATTGCCGACCCCCATCCAGCCATCATAAGCAAAAAGGGTTGCTAAGAGGGCACTACTGATACCAGCTGCAAGGGAGCCTTGAGTATTGGAAGAAAAATCCACCAATGAGACCGATACTTGCCCTGGTGTCATCAGGCCAGCCACGATAATCACCGCAATCGGAATCAGCTTGACTGCTAAGGTGACGGACTGGACTTGAGCTGCAGCTTTTGTTCCCAAAAGATTAATCAAGGTCACACTCGTTCCGGTCAAAATCGATAAAGGAAGCAAATAATTGCTAGGTAGATGAAATAAGTTCAAACATTGTGTTGCGAAAATAATACTTAAAGCCGCCACGTTCGCTGGAAAGTAAATGATACTTTGTGCCCAGCCTAATAAAAAGGAGGGTAATTTCCCATAAATTCTTTCGATATATCGAATAGGTCCGCCGGTCTCAGGAATCGCCGTCGCTAACTCTGCCACGGTCAAGCCGCCGCAAATCGTTAGAAAGCCGGCAAGCAGCCAAACCAACAAGGTCAATCCAGTCGATTGGGTCTGCTGGACCACAGCCGCTGCTTTGAAAAACACGCCGGCGCCAATCACCGTTCCCATTACTGTCGATAATGCCCCAAAAAAACTGATTTCTTTTTTCAATTGACTTTTCACAACATCACTTCCTTTTTAAATGAATAAGTCAAAGTATAGCGGATAGAAACTATCTTGACTAGAGGAATTTCAGAAAACAAAAAGCAAATACCATGAAAAGACGGCATTTGCTCCAAAATTTTTTTATTCTTTTGTGGATTCTTGAAAAACCAGCAACGGAAGCTGTCGTTTTTTGTGCATTTGTTGAACCAAATAAATTCCTGCCAGCAAGATGATCGGGAAAATGATCGCACCTAAAATCCCAACCTGCAGCTGTTGTCCCGTCCATTCGACGATGCTACCGACGACAGCGGGTCCGATTGAACATCCTAGATCTCCCGCTAATGCCAAATAAGCAAATAGCGCCGTCCCGCCGTTGCGAATGTATTGCGCAGAAAGACTAAAGACCCCCGGCCACATGATCCCTACGGCAAAACCGCTTAAGCCGCAGCCAAGGAACCCGATCAATGGCAATGAAGCAAAGCCGATCATCATATACGCCAGTAGGCAAAGCAAAACACTCAAAAACATAAAGCGTTTCAAATCGATTCGTTCTCCAAATTTGCCGTAAAGCAAGCGGGAGATCCCCATCATCAAGGCAAAAACCATCGGTCCTGCCAAATCGCCTAGTGTCTTACTAACACCTAAGCCCTGTTCAGCAAAGGTCGATGCCCATTGGCTGACTGCTTGTTCGCTGGCTCCAGCACAGACCATCATCACCAGAAACAGCCAAAAGCTTTTCAAGGAAAAGAGCTGCCGAGTGGTCAACCCTCGTTCTCCTTCGGCAACGATTGGCGCCAACGGGACTTTGGTGAAGAAGAACAAATTGAGCAATGGGATCAGCGCCCAGATGATCGCCAAAATCGGCCACTGCTGAATACCGAACACCATGAAGAACGCCGTTGAGAACAAAACGACCCCCACGTACCCCCAGCAATAAAACGAGTGCAGCATGCTCATCGTTTTTTCCTTATGTTCCGTTGGACAGGCTTCAACGATGGGACTGACTAACACTTCCAGCAAGCCACCGCCAATGGCATACAACAAAACCGCTGCTAATAATCCGCTAAACGGGGTCGGAAACCATAAGGGAAAAATGGCTAAACCAATCAAGCCGATCGCTGCAAAAAAATGCGCCGCTACGATCGAAATACGATAGCCGATACGGTCTACAAAAAAGATTGCTGCAAAATCGACGGCTAACTGAGTCAAAAAGTTAAAACTGACCAACAAAGTTATCTGGCTGATTGGTAGCTGGTATTGGCTTTGAAAGGTCAAAAATAATAAGGGGGCAAAATTATTGATCACGGCTTGAACGATGTACCCTACAAAGCAAGCCGCAATCGTCGAACGATAACTTTTCATTTTCACTTCTCCTTTACTCGTCTTATCAGTATACCAAGTCCAATCAGTCGGGAACCATGGAGAAAACACTTTTTTTACCCAGAGAATCTTAAGGAAATCAGGATTCCTCTTTCTTCAGATGATTTCCTTAAATGGAAGCAGCAAAAAAGCTGCCCTCACAGACAGCTTTTTCCGACTTATTCTCAAGGCTATGCGTTTTTCCTTCGGGCAGCGATGGTTTTCATGGTGGCTTCAAAGATTGGGCCAATAAAGACGATACACAAGAGAGTACCTAACCCAACACTGGCGCCTAACGCAAAACCGATCAAGACCATCGCAGCATCCAAGCCGATACGGATCGTTTTTTGGGTCAATTTGCTTCGTTTGTAGATCAAGGCCGTCAAGGCTTCTAACGCCGCTGAACCTTTGTTGGAAGAAACGTAAACGCCGGCGCCGATGCCAAATAAGATCGGTGCCGCGAAAATAGCGATCCATGGGTAGAAAGGCAAATGAATTGATACTTTGTCCATCACTGGTTCAAAGATCCCAATCAACAAGCCTAAGCCGATCCCGTTGATAAAACTGCCAATGCCTAATTCGGCACGATCAAAGACTGCAACGACCAACAAAACAACAATGTTAAAACACAAACTGGCTATCCAAAAGGGGACATCGATAAAATTCAAAATTCCTAACAAAAACGTACTGATCGTATCATATCCTTGATGGGCAGTGATCAATAAGGATATGGCTAACGCAATCAGCCCGGTACCTATCAAAACTTGTGCAAATTTTTTGGTTTCTTTCACAACATCACGCTCTCTTCTTTATTTTTCCTCTCTTAGTTTACCGTGAAAGCGTCACAATTACTATCATTTAATCACAAAAACCGGATTTTTTTTGAAGAAATCTAAATTCAATCAAGGGATTCATAATGCTGTTCATAGGTATCGCGAAACTCTTTGGGGGTCAAGCCATTTAACTTCTTAAACATCTTCGAAAAATAGTTGGTATTGTTGTAACCAATACGATCGCCGATCTCACTGATCGTGGCTTTCGAATGAAGCAGCAGCTGTTGGGCTTGCTTGATTCGCACCAGATTGACGTACTGATTAAAGCTCATTTCCGTTTCTTTCTTAAAGAGTTGCCCCAAATAAACAACGCTAACGTGCAGTTCTTCTGCCGCTGATTTGACCGTCAAATCATGGGTATAACCTTCTTCAATCAGCTGGATCGTCTTTTGAACGATCTCTGAATAACGTTTTTGCGGCGGTTGTGATTTAGCCAATTCCAGCACATCATCAAAGAGTTGCCGCAAATCTGCCAATGTATTGGACTCGCGGATTCGTGCTAAAATCTGCTCATGGTTTTCTTGGGAAAGCACCGGCAGTTGCCGATAAATATCATTGAACAATAAAAAAGAAACATAACGAACATGCTCAGGGTCTGCTTGGGTTTGTTCCAAAATAGCGAACATTTTATCCAACTCATGTTGGATCGTTTTAACATCCCCGATGGTCAGTGCTTTGTTAAAAGATAGAAACGGGAGTTCTTCGTTTCGCTCTAATATATCCACGTGGATCGTCTGTTCTTGTAAGAACAGATCTGGGTAGAAGGCTTGCAGTGACTGAACCTGTTTGATTTTTTCATAGGCTTTATACAAATTCTCCCACTCGTTGATGGTTTCGCTCATGATCAACTGCCAGTCTTTACTATCAAGCTGCTGTGCCAGTGCTTTTAGGTCAGCGTTGATTTGCTGTCTTGGTCCGGCTGCGGTAATGATCACTTGGTTTTCATCTAATCGTCCTGGTAAGATCAATGGCTGATCGTTTTGCTGAAAAAACGTCGTGATTTTTTGTAAGATCTCGGCAGTCCCATTGAACTGCAAAACGGTAAAGGGTGCTGCTAGCGGCACCCGCTGTTGCGCCAGCAAATGGAGGTACTCGCTTTCGTTCAATTCATCATTCAACCAAAGCAACAGGCTTGATTCTTGATAAAGTTCTTTTTCTGCCAACAGTTTTTGCTGCTCCTCTAACTCAGCTGCAATTGCTTGAACACTGCTACGCAGTTCTTCTTTGTTAACAGGTTTGACCAGATAATTACGCACACCTAACGCCATGCCTTGTTTGACAAAGGCAAACTCTTGATAGCCTGAGAGAATGATCGAGAAGAATCGATTCCCAAACGCTTGCGCTTGGCGGATCATATCGATGCCGTTCATTTCTGGCATCCGAATATCCGTGATCAGCAAATCAACGGAATGTTCTTGTAGATACTCGAGAGCCTCACTAGCACTTTTCGCTGTATGCACCACCTCAAAGCCCAGCTCTTGCCAAGGCAAGATCATCTGCAGCCCTTGCAAGATCATGTATTCATCGTCAACGAACATTGCTTTATACATCTGCCTCATGCCCCCTTTGCAAACTGTTTTCATCTAGACGGATCTTGACCGTAAACCCAGCGGCTGCTTGAGACGTAACATCCATTTGATAGGCGCCGTTGAACATCCCCCGCAACCGTTCGTGAACATTTTTGATCCCGATCGAGGTTTGGGCTCCGATCTCCTGATTTTGCAGTTCTTCATGAATCATCGCTAACTGCTGCGGATCTGCGCCTTTGCCATTGTCTTTGACTTCAATCACGATCTGATCGGCTTCTTTATAAGCTTTGATACTGATGGCGTTATCATTGCGCTGATAATCGATACCGTGAACAAAATAGTTTTCGACAAGCGGCTGCAGCGTGAACTTCGGCAATTCCAACTGTTCTAATGTCGGATCGATAGTTACATGATAGGCGATCTTATCTGGGTAGCGCATCTGAAACAAGTAGACATATTTTTCACAAAAATCGATTTCTTCTTTTAAGGTCTTCGTCTTTTCTTGCGTCGTATTGTTCCGTAGCAGTGCCGAAAAGGCATAGACGACATCTGCCAGCTCTTCTTGGTTGCGGCTCAAGGCATACATTCGAATGTATTCTAAGGTGTTATAGAGAAAATGCGGATTGATCTGGGCTTGCAATGCCCGCATGTCGGCATCCCGTTGTTTGATCTCCAGTGTGTAAATATCTTTGATGTACTCGTTGATACTGTAAGTCATTTGATTAATGGCTTCTGCGATTTCTTTCAGTTCTTGTTGGACATTGGCGGTATCGATCCGTTTGTCAAAATTCCCTTGGCTGACTTCTTTCGTCGCATAGACGATCTGCTCTACTTGCGATGTATAGCGCTTAAAGGTGCGATGAAGCACCCATAGGACCAATAATAGAATCCCAATCCCAAAACTAAAGATCCAAATGGCGCTGGAAAAAATATCCCGCCAAATCACCCTTTTTGACAACAAAACCAGGGACACTTCTCCGCTGACAGTGGTTTGTTTTTTGATATAAAAGTCTTTGGAAAGAGTGTCGTGAATGGTTCCGTGAGCAACCGCCTGATCAATTTTGGCTAAAGTTTCCTTGCTGAGGTTCGTGGCATCCTTGTACAGCCGCTGACCATTTGAGGTATACAAAAAACTGTTGATTCCATGAATTTGGTTGTCTTCTTGTCGATTGGCTAAAACATCGTCTGAACGAAAGATCACGTAGACTTGGCCTAAGGGCTGGGCATAATTACTTGGTTGGGCGATCGAACGAACAAAAAACAGACGATTTTTTAAATCAATCTGTTTGCCGCTGTGTTTTTCTCCATAAGGTGTATCCGGCGTTGCCACTAATGTCTCATTGCTTTCATCCAATTGAATGATGATCTCTTCGATACTAGGATGATTACGAATCAAACGATAGAGAATATTGGGCAAGTATACACTCTGTCCCGTCTGGCGAAAAATATCATTACTATAGGAAAAATAATCTGGCAATGAAAGCTGCAAATAGTTGCGTAATGATTCAAAGGCGGTATCTGAACTAGTAAATTCGCCAAGTACCGTTGAAACAACGGTATTTTGATCTTGCACGTAAGCATCCAGCTGCAAGCTTGTGCTCTCCACTAAACGTTCACTCGTAGTAAAACGATCCGCTCCGGTATAAGCGGTCAGGACCAACATAATAATGATGGAGATGATCACCAAGAGTACACTGTACAGCTGCATCAACTGATTGATCAAAAAATCGTGTTTGAACAAACGAAAACGCCACTTAGTCATGTGCCAAATCCCGATCAATGACGTTTTTTTCCTGACTGATCGCCACATGGCACCATAAAATCAGTAAGCTGAAGGTTCCAAAGAGCAAGAGCCCTTTCATCATCCAAGTAAAAACTAGAATACTAGCGATCCCAACCAGCAATTTTAGAAAGGTCGCCATATGAAGAAACAGACACACAAAGGACAATTTCAGGTTATTCCACAAGGATATCTCATAAGACGTGTCAAAAACCACACTTAACAGGTACAGTAAAATACTCAATCCACTGACAACAACTAAAACAAAAGAGATCATCAACCAAATCAAGCCTTGGATCTGGGTAGCTAAATACAGGTTATACACTAAGAACCCTGTCAGTAGGAAGAACAGATAAAACTGCTTATTGGCCTTGACAAAGACGTTGCGCCAAATGCGCCATGCGCTACGAAAACTTTGATTCTCATAATTTAGTCCATCTTCGTGGATCAAAGCACTGATGGTATGAAACGCTGGACCAATCCCTAAGATTCCCCCACCGGCAAGCGTCAATACGACAAAAAACAAATTCAACTTCACGATCGCCCAAATCAAGCGAAAGCCCTTGACCAACCCGCTATTTGCTGTTTCTTCCATTTAAAATTCCTCCCTTATTTGTTCCCTACCGAAAATGTAGCATGATTCCAGCTTCCTACTCAAGCTACCTGAGAATCTTTTAATGCTATGTACGTTTTAGATGCAACATGCTTGCTGTTTGAACGTTAAAAACAAAAGTAACGTTTTTTATCAAAGATTTTGCTATTTACTTTAAAAGAAAAAGCAGCCAAAAGCTAGACGTGGGAACCATTGCTCCTGATGCGTTTAGCCTCCGGCTTGCTTGATCTATTGATTTATGAGAACCACCTGTTGCTTATTCTTGGCTTGCGCGGTACTCATCAAATTGTTTTTGCATTTCATCGCGGACCTTCTCCCAGCCAGCGGTTTTTAATTCTTCGTTTAGTTTCGGAACATTTTCTTCTGGATCGATCGTTCCGGTTGCTAAACTTGCTTTGTAACGGTTCATGACATTGGCGATATTCGTGATTTCTGTTTTCACGTTATCAGTCTTGAAGTTGAAGCCTAAGATTGGTGATGCTTCCGCGTTAGCGATGTTTTCATCACGCTCTTTAATCATATCGTCTGTGATGGATTCTTGTGTGTAAAGGATCATGTTGTTTCCAGTGTTCCAAGCAGCCATCCGGGTATTTGGCAAGTAGCCATCAAGGAGACGGATCTTGTTGTCTTGGCCTTCGATTTTTTCCCATGCTTCGCCTTCGACACCCCAAACCAATCCATTCAACAATTCAGGATCGCTGTTCAACAAGCCCAACACTTCCACTGCTTTTTCTTTGTTTTTCGAAACATTCGCTACGACAAAGTTTGCCATTTGCGCTTGTCCAGTTGATTTTAATTGTTTCGTGATTGGACGTGAAACCAATTCATGACCTGCGGCATTGCTTAAGATCGTATCGCCGTAATCCATTGGTCCTTGGGTTTCTTCACGCATGAACCATGTGTTGCCTTCTAATGGGTAACCAGTCGTATTGGTGGCTGCATCAGTTGGGATCAAGCCTTCGTTGTACCATTTGTGCATCCATTTCAAGTTTTCCATTTGTTCATCATCTTCGTATTGATTGATGATCTTCGTTGTATCGCCGTCCAATTTGACAGCAAATGGGTAATCTTTCCCAATCACATAATCATAGTTTCCAGAAACATTAAAGGTTTGTCCGATCGCAAACGGTGCGATGTTTGGTTCTTCCTCTTTGAACTTCTTCAACACGTCTTCGGCATCTGCATATGATTCGATCCCGCTGATATCCAAATCATATTTGTCTATATATTGTTTATTGAAGGTCAAGACTTGTTGGGCATAAATATTGCCATTGACTGGAAAGGCATATAATTTTCCGTCGATCGTATTGCCTTTGATATAAGATTCGTCTAATTGATCATACGCTTCTTTGGCATATTTTGGTGCTAACTCCGTCAAATCTGCATACGCGCCTTTTTGCGCATTCGCAACGTAATTTGAGGCAAAGGAAATATCGTAGTTTTCACCCGATGAAATGATGGTACTCATTTTTTGATCCCAATCACCCCAGCCGATATACTGCAGATCGATGCGAGCGTTGGTTTTTTCTTCAATGCGTTTATTGGCGATCTCCATCAATTGATCAAAGTTTTCTGGCTTGTCCCCGACTTGATACATCAATAAAGTCGTTACGCCGTCTGCATTGTTTTCTGAATCGGATGTTGCGCCGTTCGACCCACAGGCAGCCATTCCCAAAGTTGCCGCTGCGGCCATCCCAGCAAAAGCTGTTTTTTTCCACAAATTCATTTTTGTTTCCTCCCTATACTTATTTGATTATTCTTTGACGCCACCAATTGTCAGACCACCGACAAAATACCGTTGGAAGAATGGATAGGTGATCGCAATCGGTAAGGTTGCAACAACAACGATTGCCATGCGAGCAGTTTCGCTTGGCAAAGCGGCCAAACCGCCTTGGATCTGGGCAGCCATGCCGGAGCTTTTGGCTAGATAGTCCAAATTGCTTTGAATCCGCATCAAAAGTGCTTGTAACGGCACTAAAGAGTCTTTTTGAATATACAACAATGCATTGAACCAGTCGTTCCAATAGCCAAGAGCGGCAAATAGACTGATCGTTGCGATCCCTGGAACCGCTAACGGCAACACGATGGACAGAAAAATCTTCATTTCGCTGGCACCGTCGATCCGCGCAGATTCTATAATACTATCTGGTACCGTCTTTTTAAAGAAGGTCCGCATAACAAGGATATTAAAAGGCCCTAAGGCAAGGGGTAAGATCAATGCCCAAATCGTGTCTTTCAATTGGATCAAGTTGACCATCACTAAGTAATTGGCAACCATCCCTGGCGCAAATAACATGGTGATCAAAGCGAAGATCGTAAAGAACCGACGGAATGGAAAATTTGAGCGAGAGATGACATAGGCATATAGCGAAGTCATCGTTGCATTGACGAAGGTACCAAAAACAGTGATAAAAATAGATACGCCAAATGCTTGGAAAATTTTGCTGCTCATTTGTCCGCTAAACAGGTAGGTATATGCTGCGAACGAAAATTCTTGTGGCCAAAAGCGATAGCCGTTTTCTGCCAAAGAGGTTTCACTGGTCAATGAGATCGCGATCACAAAGAGAAACGGCAAGACACAGGAAATCGCGAACAGACCGATCACGATATTAAAAATCAGGTTGACCGTTGGGTTAAAGGAGCGGATCTCGACTTTCGTTACTTTTTTCTTCATTTATCCATCCTCCTTAGAATAATGCTGAATCTGGTTCTAGTTTACGAACAACCAAATTCGCTGTTAGTAATAATAATGCCCCAACCACTGATTGATAAAGGCCGGCAGCTGCGGTCATCCCGAAGTCGCCTGTGGCAGTCAGTCCATTATAAATGTACGTATCTAAAACGGAGGTGACTTGGTACAACGCCCCAGAGTTTCGTGGGACTTGATAGAAAAGTCCGAAGTCGGCACGGAAGATCCCACCGATGTTCAAAATCAACAAGACGGAAATCATTGGAATCAGTTGTGGCAACGTCACATTTTTAATCTGCTGCCATTTGCTGGCGCCATCGACCATCGCGGCTTCGTAATACGTTTGATCGATCCCGACCACTGACGCATAATAGATGATGCTGTTGTAGCCTAAGCTCTTCCAGACATTCATAAAGACGAAAATAAACGGCCACCATTTCGGATCAGCATACCAGTTGATTCCTTCACCGCCCATACCCGTGATCCATTGGTTGATGATCCCTTTGTCTGGACTCAAAAAGGCATAGACAAAGTACGAAATAACCACCCAAGAAAGGAAGTACGGCAACAGGGACATCGTGTGATAAACTTTTACCAAACGCTTATTGCGTAGCTCACTCATTATAATGGCAAAGGCAATCGCAAAGAATAGGTTGAATGCTAAAAATACGATATTGTAGAGTAACGTATTTCTAGTGATCAGCCAAGCATCATTGGATGCAAATAAAAATTTAAAGTTATCAAAGCCGACCCACGGGCTTTGTTTCAAACTGGCAAAAAAGCCGTCTGGTGAAATGTGGAAATCTTTGAACGCCACCACATTTGCGAATACAGGTATATAGAAAAAAAAGATAAACCAGACAACACCTGGCAAAGCCATCAATATTAACGCTTTGTATTGCCAGACATTCCTCCAAAACCCCTTTTTCTTCACATCTCATCATCTCCTTCATGCTACTAGAATAACGCTTTCATCCCTAAAAAATAAGGAACAAACTAAAGATAAAATGAAACAAATTAAAGGTCTTTGTTTATATTTTGTTTTTATTCTCTAAAAACCAGAAAAACGTCCTACCTTTTGCAAGATAGGACGCTTCATTGATTTGTTTTTTATGAATGTTCAGTCGACAAAGCCGTTTTGCTGAATCACTTCGCGGAACCACTCACCTGACTTTTTGATGGTGCGTTTTTGGGTAGCCAAATCAACGGCAATAAACCCGTAACGATTTTTGAATTCATTCAGCCAAGACCAATTGTCCATGCAGGTCCACATGTGATACCCGCGGCACTGGCTGCCTTCTTGGATCGCTTGGTGTACATACCGCAAATGATCTTTGATAAAGGTGATGCGGTACTCATCTTGGATCTGACCGCTGGCATCGATAAAGCGTGTTTCATCTTCGACTCCCATGCCGTTTTCTGAAATATAACAGGGGATATTGCCGTAGTTGTCTCGTAGGTTGATCAAGGTATCATAAATGCCTCGCTCATAAATCTCCCAGCCTCGATGGGGATTGATTTTCTTTTCTGGCCAATCATAAACATCGAAGTAATCTTCTGGCATTGGAGTGTCCGCTGTTTTGGCAGAACGCTTTTGCTGCACCCGCCGCGGCTGATAATAGTTGACCCCCAAGAGATCGACCGTGTTTTCTTTAATGATCTGCAAATCTTCGGCTCTGGTTTCTGGCATGATCGCCAACTCGTTTAAGACAGAGATCAATTCTTCAGGAAAGGTGCCTTTGACCGCTGGATCTAAGAAGGATCGGTTAAAAAAGGCATCTGCCAGTTGCGCCGCTTGGACATCTTTTTCATCGTTCGGATCTTTCGGATAAGTCGGTGTCAAATTCAAGATGATGCCGATTTCGCCTGGTTGCTGAGACTGACGGAAGCGTTGGATCGCTAAGGCGCTGGCGAGTGCTTCATGGTAGCCAACTTGCACCGCGTGAGCCAAATTGATTTCTGCTGGGTAATGCTGCTGATACAAATACCCCATCTCCACTGGCACGATCGGTTCATTTTGCGTGAACCAACGGCGGACTTGATCACCGAACAATTCAAAACACAAAGCGGCATAATCTGCAAATGCTGTGACAGTCTCGCGATTGAGCCAGCCGCCTTCTTTTTGCAGTGCCATCGGCATATCAAAATGATACAAATTGATGAAGGGCTCGATGCCATGATCGATCAAAGTGGCGAAGTACTCGCGATAAAACGTCACCGCTTGTTGATTGACCGCCCCTCTTCCTTCTGGCAGCAAGCGACTCCACTGGATCGAGGTTCGAAAAGAATTAAAACCGATCTCTTTCATCAGCGCCACATCTTCTGGGTAACGCTGTAGCAGCTGGACGGTATCTTTGGGTCCCCGTTTTTGATAAAAACGTTCTGGCTCCGTTGCGTACCAATAGTCCCAAATCGAATCGCCTTTGCCATCATCGGCCGTTCGTCCTTCAGTTTGCGGACCGCTGGCAGCGGCTCCCCACCAAAAATCTTTAGGAAAATGCAGGTTAGTCATGGGCAGTCACCTGCTCTTTGCCTAACAAGAGACAGCCGATAATGCCACTTTTGTTCGGCAAGCCCCAAGTGACGATGTAGTCTTCCACTGGTGGTGTCTCCATATAGCCTGCCATTTGTTTCAGGAAGGCTTGTTGGATTTGAGCGAGTAAATGCGGCTGATTCATGACCCCACCGCCTAAAATGATTATCTCAGGTGCTAAAGTTAACGTGATATTGACCAGCGCTTGCCCAAGATAAAAGGCCTGCAACCCCCAAATCTCGTGCGCTTGCGGCAAGTCTTGTCCTTTGATCCCCGTACGTCCTTCCAAAGAAGGCCCTGCGGCTAATCCTTCCAAACAGTCGCCGTGATACGGGCATGTACCAGCATACATATCTTCACTGTGGCGTTTGACATAGGTATGACCGATTTCTGGATGACCGATCCCTTCGAAAATCTTTCCTTCACGAACGACCCCGGCGCCAATGCCGGTCCCTACCGTCAAATAGACACAGCTGTCTTTGCCTTGTGCCGCTCCTTGGCGTAATTCTCCATAAGCGGCAGCATTGACATCTGTTGTCCAAGCAAATGCTGTCTCTGGGTAGCGCTTCTTCAACGCACCGAGAAAATCGAACTGCTGCCAGCCCTGTTTCGGCGTGGCTAGTATGTGGCCATAGGTCGCTTGGGTTGGATCGATCCCGATCGGACCAAAGGAACCGACCCCTAATGACACGAGATCGTAGGGATCGAAAAAGGCAAAGATCGCCGCTAACGTTTCCTCTGGCGTTGTCGTTGGGATCGACTCTTGGGCGATGATCGTCAGCTGTTCATCGGCAACGGCACAAATCATTTTTGTGCCGCCGGCTTCAATTCCTCCGTAAACCATCATTTCTCACTCCTTTACTCCAATGGTTCGAATTTCATATGGGTGTAATTGCTCATTGACGGACGATGCTTGTTCTTCCTCTAATAGGTTCAACAGACAGAGTGTCGCCTGCTCTTTTTGCACATGAAAGGCAGTGGCTTGATCCGCCAAATTATAGCCCCGCAAAACGATCTGCTGGTCTTGGCGATTGCGTTTTAAGGCGGTGATAGCTACCGTCGTTCCATGAGCTTCCATGTATTGGTTGCTGCTGGCTAGCTTGCCTTGATGCTTGTCGGTCTGGCTTGCCGTCCAAGGAACTTGGGCAGCTTGTGCTTGGCGATACGTTTCATAACGTTCTTCAGGAGCCCCATGACAGGCTACGCCATATTCAAAGGTGTGGCTGCCTAAGCATTGCGCTTCTGGTGTTGGGAAGTAGCCCCAATCGCCTAGCTCTCCCGTACAGCGCAACAAGGTCAAGCAGATCTGATCCTTCACGATTTCATATTCGTTCAAACCAAAATTAGAAACCGTCATGCCGCCTGTTTCATCATGCAAGTTGACAAAGGCGTGTTGATGCTGCGGATTCGTTGGGTTTTCCCAATGACTGGAAACCTGATTCGGCCGTTTTACGACTTCATAAATGCTGTCAGCTTCATGGAAATCCGTGATGATCCCTGTTGGGAATAAAACCCGCAGTCGGTGATCTTTGCTTTGGTTGTTGACGGTGGTTTTAAATGCCAGGCGGTTGCTGGTTCGTTCTAAGCGAATCTCCGTCTCGATCTTGAAAGCAACCAATTCTTGACTCCGCTGTGCTTTACGGAAACGGAAATCGACGACAGCTTTTTGTTCTTCTAACAAACGGTCATCTGCTGAAACAGGAATCTGTAATTCTTGTGTCAGTCGCACAATTCCCACCAGCGGATCGTTTTGTTCGATCGTCACCTGATGCGGAAATTGCGTCGATAAGATTGCTTGATCCCCTTCTGGTTGTTTGAAGATGTACTCATTGGCGATATCCCCCACATCCTCGAAAATCAGTAAATTGCGATACGTTTTTTGGGTTGCTTTGTCTGTAATCGTCAAGCTGCCGTTTTCAGTAATGACGGCTTCCAAATGTGCGTTGGCAAGTTTACGCCCTCCTTCTGAAACGATCGGTGCGCTCTCTACTGGCGTAGCGGCTTTTTCCACTAGGGCAAAGGTCTGCCATGAAAATTCCGGCAACTGGTTTGCTTCTACTTGAACCGTGACAAAGCGTTTCATGAAAGGAATCCGAAAGGCATCTTTAGGCAATTCATAGTCAAAAAGGACCTCTTCTTCACTGATGATCGCAGCAACAGGTTTCCCCTGTTCATCGATCACCGAATAAGAACCTTTTGGCTTCGCCAATAATTCGTGGTAAAGCTTGCTTGGCAATCCTTCACGGAATGTTTTACGCTCAAGTTCGATCACGACTTCCACTAAACCAGAACGGGTGCTGCCAGTGGTGTTGAAGACCACAAAGGGACGACTCTCCTCAGGAAACCTGCTCGTGTCGATGGCGGCTACTAAATTGCGTAACGCTTCATCTGCCACGAACTTACCAATTTCATTGGCTTTTTCAAACCGCGGCATCATTTCTCGGTGTACTTCGTCCACTGAACAGCCGCAGATACTGTCGTGAGGATGATTTTGCATCAGTGTTTTCCACGCATGATCCAACATATCGTGAGGATAGCTGCCGCTTGCTTCATAAGCCATAGTTGCTAATGGTTCAGCGACATTTTCTAATTGGCGGGAAACCTTTGTATTCCATTGTTTCAGATAGACTCGGGAAGAGGCGGTATTGGCTAGAGTATACCAACCATCGGTTTCTTGACTGGTCAATTCACCTGTGACAGTTCCTAGGTCATCTGGCAGATCTGCTTGCACCGCTTCAAGGTATTCGGTAAAGCTGGCGTGTTTGAATTCATACTCTGGGAAAAGCTCGTTAGCTGTACGAATCGCTGCCGAAATGTCTTTTTGGACAGGTTGATGATCGACCCCATTCATCATTAAGTAATGATTGGTGGCACCAAATTTCTCTACATCTTGCAGTTTTTGTGTCCAAAAAGCTTTGGCTTCTGCTTTATCCACTGGAATCTCATTGCCATTGGAGTACCAGTTGGCAAAAAGTAGACCAAAGATTTGACTGCCATCTGGACCTTCCCAATGCATTTCAGAATATTGGGAAGTAAATTGATCATCGGGTAAAACTTCGTTGTCAAAGCCGATTGGTTTGACGCCACGCCCAAATGCAGCACTTTCAAGATTGGCTTGCAGCATCATTTGCGGGGTTTGCCCCATATTGCCGAAAGTATCTGGGAAATACCCCAACATAACAGGGGTGCCCCACTTTTTGCTTTCTGCCATTCCAATCAGCATATTACGGGTGTTTGATTCAGCACTGATCAAAAAGTCATCTTGCAAAATATAAAACGGACCGATCTGTAATTTCCCTTGTTTGATGGCCGCTTTGACCGCTTCGCGTTTTTCAGGTCGCACTTCTAAATAGTCATCCAAGATGATCGTCTGCCCATCTAGATGGAAGCTGTGGAACTCAGGGTCATTTTCAATTAACTCTAAAAGATCATCCATCAATTCAACTAGCCGCATGTGATGCTGTTCGTAAGGCATGTACCATTCCCGATCCCAGTGGCTGTGAGAGATGATATAAACTTGTTTCTTCATTGATTTTTACTCCTCGCTGTTTGCGTCGTTGGACTGCTTTTTGTGTCACTCGAACGGTCGTGGGTCGTGCTGCTTATTTTTCCACTCGGATATCGAAATAATCCATGACCAATTCACAAAACATCATGTTCGCCCAAGAGAACCATTCTCTCGTGTATTGCGAAGGATCATCGACATCGAACCCTTCATGCATCAAATTTGTACCCGCATCTGTCGCCACTAACTGATCCAAAATTCGTTTCTTTTCTTCTTTGTCAGTGGTGGTCATGCCTTCCATTGCCATGGCGATCGGCCACACATAATTTTCTGGCGTATGAGAGCTGCCAATGCCTTTAGCGTATTTGCCTTCATAGAAATACGGATTTTCACTGCTTAACAACGTTTTACGGGTCTGAAGATAAAGGGGATCTTCCATACTGCCATACCCCAAGTAAGGGGCGGCGATCAAATTCGGCACGTTGCTGTCATCCATCAGTGTGCCATTGCCGAATCCATCCACTTCATACGCGTAGACTTCTTCGCCAGCTTGATTTTTGGTCAACCCGTATGCTTTAATCCCTGCTTCGATCTCTGCTTGCAATTTTTTCGCTTGTGCCACGATCGCTGTGTCTTTTAAAACCGTCGTAAAGATTTCTTGGATATAGCCTAAGACCACCACCGCAAACATATTGGAGGGAATCAAATAGCCGTATTTGCAGGCATCATCACTTGGTCGAAAACCTGACCAAGTCAAGCCAACGGGTTTCACCGGCGCGCCTTTGCCGTCATGAGTCAAGGTATCTTCTTTTCGCCAGGTATCCCGTTCAAAGCGATACGGGGATTCCTCATGGTTTTGTTCTGTTACAAACACCTCCAAGGCTTTTTTGATGCCTGTTACAAAATCATCATTGAACTGATCTGTTCTACCTGTGTTTTTATATAGCAGATAGGCCAGTTGGATCGGATAACACAAAGAATCGATCTCATATTTGCGTTCCCAGATCCAATCGTTCATTTCTGTATCGTCTGTTTGGTGGCCAGCGCCATTGGCTGATTCGTTAAAGGCATTTGCGTAAGGATCGATCGTAATATAGTAGAATTGCTTCTTGACCAACCCGCTGATCATACTTGCTAAGTCTTCATCTTCTTTGGCGATCACTAAATACGGACGAACTTGCGCAGTGGAATCTCGCAGCCACATGGCTGGAATATCCCCCGTCAGTAAAAAGGTCGTGCCATCCTCATGACGCTTGACCGTCGTTAATAGTGTATTGGCAAAAGCTGCATTAAAATTTTTCGCCCAATCGGCATGCGTTTCTCCGCATAGATCCGTAATCGTTTCCATAAATGTTGCTACTGAAGTTGGTATTTCTTTATAAACCATTCCATCACCTTCCCTGATTTGATATATCAATTTACGAACCTAGTATATCATGAATCATGTGAATGTCTAGCGCTTTTTCAAAATAATTAAAGGGTTTTCATTTTTATCGGTTTATGGTATGCTAACAAATATGATATATCAAGAGGGGTTTTCTTATGAAACAACCATTATATAAAAAAATTTACTCGGAGCTTCACGAAGCCATCGTTGAAGGGCGATTAGCTCCGGGCAGTCGTGTCCCTACTGAAAAAGAACTATCTGAACAATACCAAGTCAGTCGGATCACCTCTAAAAGAGCCTTGACGGAACTGGAACAAAATCAGCTGATCTATCGCGTGCAAGGCAGCGGCAGCTTTGTCCGAGAATTGAAGGAAAAAAAAGCGACTGGACGAATTTTGTTTGTCTTGCCCTTTGCCAATGATCTCTCTTTAGGAAACTTTACCGAAGGCATTTACCCCGTGATGCAAGAACACGGCTTTGAACTTTTGATGACACCAGTGGATTATTTGGAAAAAACGACGGCAGCTGAGCTGATGCAAGAATTCGACGGCCTGATCTATTACGCCAGCAATACGTTTTCTTACTATGACTTGCTGTTCGAATGTGCTGAAAAACACTTTCCTATCGTGACCTTAGATAAAAAGCTGCATGAGTTTGATTTTCCAGCGGTCATGCCAGATAACTTTCAAGGTGGACAGCTAGCTACGGAGCATTTACTTGCGTTGGGGCATCAACGGATCGCTTATATTTTTGGTGATACCCACCATCCACAATCCGTCCGTCAGCGTTATCTAGGTTACATCGATGCGCTGAAAAAAAACCAAAGAACCTTTCGCACCAAGCTAGACGACGCTACTGCCAGTATCGCAAATGCGCTTGCCTACCTGGAAGAACATCAGGTCACGGCAGCCGTCTGTGAAAATGACTTGATCGCCATCGAATTGATGCGTGCACTGCGTCAAGCAGATTTGCACGTCCCTGCCAACATTTCCCTGGTTGGTTTCGATAATATCCAAGCCGCTGCCCTCGTTGATCCAGCACTAACGACCATCGGGCAGAATTTTGCGGAGATGGGGCGCTTGGCAGGAAACCAAGTGATTGAGAAAATCAACGCTGCGAAGGCAGCACCCCCAGTACCAACGGAGACGACCACCCATTTAGTGGCTGTTTCTTTGATCAAAAGAGAATCAACCCAATTAAAGGAGTGAACCAAGTGAACGTATCAATGATCGACACACGACACGGAACAGACAACCAATATAGTTTTTCCCATGGCAACTGCCTGCCTTATACAGGGGTTCCTTTTGGCATGAACTACTTTGCCCCGCAAACCAGCGATCAACGAGGCAGTTGGTGGTTTCATCCAGAAGATCGAACCTTTCAGGGCTTTCGCATCACCCATCAGCCTAGCCCTTGGATGGGTGATTTCAGCCATCTGACGATGCTGCCGATAAACGGCACGCTTTCTGAAAATACCCTTTTCCATGCGCAAAGCTCGTATCGTCCGGAAGAAAGCACCTTTAATCCAGCCTTTCTTAAAATCAAGACGCAGCGGTATTTAACAACAACGACGTTGATTCCCAGTATGTATGGCGGTGTGCTGTCTATTGAAAACTGCGGGGATCAGCCGGGTCTTGGCTTGTCACTGCCGGGTGACTATGTCTTAGAACAGTTGGATGAACAGACAGTGGCTGGTCAACTGATCGTATTTTCAGGATGCGAAGACGAAAGCTTCACCATCCATTTCGTCTATCGTTTTGAAACACCCATCACGGCGATCGAAGGTGCCTTGACAGGCAAAGAAGCCTTCGTCGTTCTCCGCTTTGATGATTGCCAAACACAGACGATCCGTTTTGCAACCTCGTTTCTCAGTCGCGAACAAGCTTGTTTGAACTTGCAGCGGGAACAGCAATGGGCTCCTGCCGATTATCTGGCTTCTGTCCAACAGCAATGGAATCATTTTTTGCAAAAAATCGAGATCGAGCATCACGATCAAGCACAAGTTTCTACTTTTTATCATAATTTTTATCGCTTATTCTTGTTTCCTCAAACCTTCTTCGAAATCGATCAAGAGGGTTGCAAAGTGCACTGGGATACCTTGGCAAAAGCGATCAAACCAGGACCACTGTACACAAACAACGGCTTTTGGGATACGTATAAAACTGTCTACCCGCTCTTTTCACTCTTGGCTGTCGAACAATTGGAAGACATGCTGGAAGGCTTTTTGAACAGTTATCGCGAAAGCGGCTTTTTACCAAAATGGCTATCACCTGATGAGCGGGGGTTGATGCCCGGGACGCTGATCGATGCCGTGATCGCTGATGCCGCAGTAAAAGGTATCCGTCCCGATTTGATGCCCAAATTTTTAGCAGCGATGAAAAAAGGTGCCACCGTCCAAAGTGAAAATCCCAATTATGGTCGGCGCGGCACGACGGACTATTTGACTTACGGGTATGTGCCATTGACGCATCATGAATCGGTCAATCACACCCTTGATTATTGTTACAGTGATTTTTGTATCTCACAAGTCGCGCAACAGCTGGGTGACGAGCAAGCAGACTATTATCAGCAGCAATCGCAAAATTACCGCAACATTTTCGATCAGGAGACCGGCTTTATGCGGGCAAAAGACCCAGATGGCGCTTTTCGTCCAGAGTTTAGTGACACACGCTGGGGCTTGGATTATGCAGAAGGCAGTGCGTGGCAAAGTAGTTTTGCTGTTTACCATGATTTCGCTGGCTTGATCACTGCACACGGCGGCAAAGCGGCCTTTGAAGCAAAACTGATTGACTTGTGCAATCAAGAACCTCGCTATACGACAGAAGGTTACGGGTTCGAGATCCATGAAATGAGTGAGATGGCCGCACTCGATTTTGGTCAGCTGGCGATCTCCAATCAGCCAAGCTTCCACTATCCGTATCTATTCAGCTATTTGGGCAAACCAGAAATGGCACAGCCCTTGATCAAGCAGCTACTGACACAGTGCTTCAATGACTCACCAAAAGGCTTTCCTGGCGATGAAGACAACGGCAGCATGGCTGGTTGGTACATCTTCAATGCCTTGGGCTTTTATCCAGTCACACCGGGGACAGGCGAATATGTCATTGGCATGCCCTTATTTGATCAAGCAACACTGCATCTTGCTTCAGGCAAAGACTTAGTGATCAAGAGCACGCCCAATGCGCCGCAACAGCTCTTCGTGGATAAAATTACATTGAACGAAGAACCCTTCGAGCGATTATTTTTCACCCACCAAGAATTGACTGCCGGTGGTACATTGAACTTCCAGCTAGGTATCGTCCCTCGCAGCAAAGAGTGGTCAGCCGATGCCTATCCTTATAGCGTCAGTCAACCACATGCATAACGAAAAAACCGCTCCTTAGCAACAGGCAGCAGTCTACTTTCAGTCAATTGAAAGTGCACGCTGTCCCTGCCAGGGAGCGATTTTTTTATTGTTTCATTTGTAGCGGTAACAGACGTTCGATAGTTTTCAGCACGCCATTTTCATCGTTTGATTTGGTCACAAACGCTGCCGCTGCCTTGACTTCCTCAAAGGCATTGCTCATGGCGAAACTAAACGTGCCAGCTGCCATCAACTCCAAATCGTTCAAGCCATCGCCGAAAACCATTGTCTCCTCGGGTGTGACGTGCAGCAATTCTTGCAAGTGTGCCACAGTCGTTCCTTTGTGGACGCCTTGATTGGTGATATCGATCCAAGCGGCTTCCGAAGCCACGATGTACGCTTCATTGGTAAATTCGCTTAACTGTTGGACATGCTCAAAACAACGTAGTTTGGGATCAAAAATAGTGAGCTTCACAAAATCTTCTGTGATAGTTTGATAATCCGCC
Source organism: Enterococcus sp. DIV1096b (assembly GCF_050498765.1). Classification (NCBI taxonomy): domain Bacteria; kingdom Bacillati; phylum Bacillota; class Bacilli; order Lactobacillales; family Enterococcaceae; genus Enterococcus; species Enterococcus sp. DIV1096b. Next base: position 2,432,702 of record NZ_JBMHEK010000001.1, read on the forward strand.
ACCGTTTTGACCACCCGATAAGAGCCACGCACTTTCTGCGCATCCGCTTCATTGGTTGTGTCAGCAATGTACGCCGCAGTCGGTGTACAAGCGATGATCACATGATCTTGCGCAATCGCAGCGAGCTTCGCAATGATCCGCCGCCCTAATTCGTTTGGCAGCAGCGATTCAAAGATGTACTCTCCTTGATGTTTGATGCGGGTCGCGCTATCCCCAAGAATCCAAACATCCGCTGCTGCTTCACCAAACAGTTCTTCCACTCGTTCACACTGTTTGCCGGTACACGCAGCAAAAGCAACACCCGCTTCTTTCATTTGTTGGCTGACTTGTTCATAATAAGGCCGATCAAAACTGCCTTGGCTGTTCAAAAATGTACCGTCTAAATCTGTGATGACTAATTTGATCATACGTTTCTCTTCCCCTCTACCTCGTGTCCTCTTCATTCCAAATCACTTAATTAACGTTATTAATTAAGTATACTTATTTTCAAGTTTTCCGTCAAGTCAGTCTTTTAAAAACTTTACATCGTTTCATCCCGTCGGTATACTTAATTAAATCACTTCATTAAGGAGAACATTTATGGCTTCTACCACCCATACCATTCGCCAGCAAAACAAACAGCTGGTTTTAAAAACTTTGTTTCAAAACGGGGCATTATTCGCCTCCGATTTAGTGAAGAAAACCGGCATCAGCATGGTCACCACTAACTCATTATTAAAAGAATTGTTAACAGAGGGGGAAATCACGAAAGGTCCGCTGGAGCAAAAAGAGCTAGGACGACCAGCAGTGACCTATCAGCTAAATCAAGACCGAGGTCATTCTCTTTTGCTTAGCTTTATCGATCACGATGGCTCCTTGGCTCTTTGGTCCATGCTGATCGACCGCAAGGGGAAGGTTTTGGCAAAACACGACCAGCCCTTTCCTGATGTTGCCCCTCATCGCTTTCAAGAATGTGTAACGAACGAGCTGGCATTATTTCCTTCTGTGGAACAGATCGCCCTCTTTTTACCAGGAAAAATCAGTGGAGGAACCGTGACTTCCAGCTGGTATGAAAAATTTAACGGCTGGCAGCTGGCAGCCCTCGTGGCAGAGGTCACTGCACTGCCCTTCTACTGTCAAAACGATGCCCATATTTTAACGATCGGCTATTGCATCGCCCAACAGATCTCCTTGCAGCAAACCATCGTTGGCATGTACAATCCTGAAAAAAGCATGCCCGGTATCACGCTCCTAGTCAATGGTGCGCTTTTAGAAGGAAAAGATGCCCTAGCGGGAGAGGCAAAATTTTTACCCGGCTACTTGGATCAAGGTGCACCGCAAGACCGCACGGCTTTGGTCCAGCGCCTGACAAGCATACTGCCATTTTACAATGCAGCTTTTGCCCCCCACTGTATCATTTTAGCCAGCAGTGATGCAGTAAAAACCGATCTCCTAGACGCGATCCAAAAAAATCCATTGCTGCAGCAACAACCCAATCAGCCCGCTTTCCATTATATCGATGCTATCGAGGAAGCCATGGTGCTAGGCATGCACTGGCTGATTTTCCGCAAGACACCTTTTGACTTAGCCCGTTGATGACACAAAGACCATAGAATAATTGAGGTGGTGTGATATGAAAATAGCGATCATTGGTGCTGGTCCTCGTGGACTTTCACTTTCAGAACGGCTGATTGCTCATAGCAAACAAAACAAACAAGCCATCGACTTGCTGCTGTTTGATCCTTTTCTTCCTGGGGCAGTTTGGCGCACGGACCAATCGGCAGATTTGCTATTGAATTCTGTGACCAGCCAAGTCACCCTTTTCACGGATGACACATTAAGCACCGGCGGCCCCGTGGTCAAAGGACCTACCTTGTACGAATGGGCAGTGACAGAAGGGAAACATTTCGCAGCCATCCATGCCCCTGAGCTCGTTGCGGAATGCACAGCACTTGATTCACTTGATCCTAACGGGCATTGCTCGCGGGCGTTATATGGACTCTATCAACAGTGGTTTTATCAGCAGTTGTTAATAGAGCTACCTGAATCCATTACCGTCAACCATCTGTCAGATAGTGTCAGCTCTTTGACCCCTCTTTCCAAAAATCGCTACCAGTTGACGACGGCTCACCAAACATTCCTTGTTGATGCCGTCGTCTTAGCTACAGGCCATTCACAAGCCCAACTGTCATCAGGGGAACAACAATTGGCGGCTGCCGCAGAAAATAATGGCTGGTTTTATGCACCACCAGCCAATGCGGCAGATACGGATCTAACGGCTGTGAAAGCTGGCGAACCTGTGATTTTACGGGGACTAGGACTTGCCTTTTACGATTACGTCACCCGCTTGACCAGTGGTCGGGGCGGAACCTTCGTCAAAGTCAATGAATCCCTCGTCTATCAACCTTCTGGTGAAGAACCGCAAATCATCGCCGGTTCTCGTCGGGGTGTCCCGTATCATCCTCGTGGCCGCAATCAAAAAACACCAACGCAGCAGCGAAAGCCCGTTTTTTTGACCCCTGAACGCCTAGCTGCTTGGCAAGCAGCCAAAACGGTTGCTGGCAAGACACTGCTCTTCTATTTAAAGAAAGAGGCAGAACTCGTCTATTATCAGACGCTGCTTTTAGAAAAACAGCGGCTTGACAAAGATCAGCTTGACGCTTTTACCACCGCCTTTGTTGCCACGGAAGGATCTGAAGACTTGCTAAAAAAATGGCAGCTTCCTAAGAGGGAATGGTGGTCATGGCACCAACTAGCCGATCCCTTTGCTCAGAAAGAGCAGCAGTCCTTGCAAGACTTTTTCATTGCGCTATTACGTACCCAAATCCAAGATGCCGAAAAAGGCAATCTAGCGGGACCTATCAGCAGTGCCTTGGAAGTCTTCAAAGATCTGCGTGACCCGATTCGGTTTGTTCTCGATCATCAGCTAATGCCAGCAAAAGACCTGAAAACACTCTTTTGGCAGTCTTTCGTTCCCTTTAACAGCTTTTTATCGATCGGTCCGCCGGTTCAACGACTGCAGGAACTGGTCGCCTTGTTGGAAGCCGGAGTGGTGACCTTACTAGGTCCTGACATGACTGTTGAGATCGAGGAGGCTTATTGTACGTATTCAAAGCGATTTCCCGACACACGCTATCACGCGACGCAACTAATTGAGGCTCGCATTCCATCGACAGCGATTCGTCGAACCAACAATTCCTTGTTGCGGCAACTGCTAAACGATCGGATCATTCACCCGCACCGGTTGACGATACCCAATGAGGTGCCTTTTGAGACGGGTGCTATCGCCATCGATCCTGAGACCAATCAGGTCCTTGGACCAGATGAACGCCCCTACACTGCCCTCTATTGTTTCGGGATTCCCACAGAAGGCATCCACTGGCTGACGGCTGCCACTGCTCAGCCAGGAACCGATGCTTGGAATTTACGGCAGGCGGACCAGATCGCCGCTGACCTCTTACACCACATCTTCTAGTCGCTTCTTTTCTATCAAACGCAAACTTCCGACGAACCGCTTCGGAAGTTTTTTGCTTTTCTTCCGCAAACCCGCAGGCAGGATTTTCCTTTTTTTGAATATTCTTGAAATTTTCTTTAATTGTTACACGAAAATTGCGACAGTCCTAGAAAACCGTTACAATAGAAGAAAAGAACGCAAGGAGGTTGTTTCATGACCGCTGAATTACAAAAAATTGATGCCTTGATCGCAGAAGTGGAAAAAGTGATTTTAGGCAAACGAGATGTGATCCAATTTACCGTGGCTGCGCTGCTTGCTGGTGGACACGTTTTATTCGAAGATATCCCCGGTGTTGGGAAAACGATGTTGGTCAAATCATTAGCCAAAGCCATTCAAAGTGACTACAAACGGGTACAGTTTACCCCAGACCTTTTGCCTAACGATGTGTTAGGTGTGTCGATTTTTAATTCCCAAAGCCACCAGTTCGAGTTTCGTCCCGGCCCGATCTTCACCTCCGTCCTCTTGGCAGATGAGATCAACCGAACCACACCAAGGACGCAAGCCTCGCTCTTAGAAGCCATGTCAGAAAATCATGTCACCATCGACAATCAAACGTACCCATTGAGTCCCCACTTTTTTGTGTTAGCTACCCAAAACCCAATCGAATATGAAGGAACGTATCCTTTGCCTGAAGCCCAATTGGATCGTTTTTTGTTCCGCCTGCATATCGGTTACCCAGATTTTCAAGATGAGCTCGCCCTCTTGACTGGAAAACGACAGCAAAGCTTGGATCAGATCCAAACCATTTTACATGCTGATGAAGTGACCGCTTTGAAAGCGATGGTGGACGACGTGTATGTCGATGAGCGGGTCGCCCGTTACGCATTGCAGCTGGTTCAAGCGAGCCGCCAGCATAATGCCATTGACCTTGGTATCAGTCCTCGTGGTGGGATCGCCTTCTTAAAAGGGGCAAAAGCGTTAGCGTTGACGGAAGGACGGACCTTTGTCACGCCGCAAGACTTGCAGCGAATTTTACCAGCAGTCTTCGGTCATCGTTTATTACTGAAAGGCGGCGTTCATACTAGCGCGGAGACCCTTTCAGATTTGATGAAACAGATGATCCAACGGGTGCCTGTCCCTACGAGGAAATAGCGATGAAGAAAAAAAAGCTTGAACGCGTGCTGCGCCTCCTGTTGTTTAGCGCTGCCTATTTTTTGCTGCTGGCTTACTGTGTGATCTTTAATAATAATGCCGGTTGGAGCCTCTGGTTTTTACTGACTCTGTTATTGTTGCTTGACGCAGTATTCTTGCTGCCCTCCCTCAAGAAGGTCCAAATCGTTTTAGAAGAATCGATCCAAGCTGAAACACAGACAGCGATCACCTTACCGCTGCAAGTCTTCAAGTATCGCCCGACGCTGCTGCCGCTAGTCGATTTCACCTTGCAGTTTGACGATCGTTTCAAGGAAAGTCATCACAGCGCCTTTTATCGAGGCAATCTGATTCGGCTCCATCTGCCTTGGACCCCAAAGGAGCGCGGCAGCTATGAAGAATTGCCCGTTCAATTGTACAGCCATGATCTCTTTGGCTTTTTTGAAAAAAGCTACGCTGCAGGTGCGAAACAATCGATTTTGATCCTACCGAAATTGAAGCTAGAAGCCGTTGCCCTATTGCCATTTTTTAAACAGCAAGTCCGCAGCCAAACCCACGGGGAACCCAATTTTTCTATTCGACAGTTCCGTCAATACCAGTTAGGGGATTCATTAAAAAATATCGATTGGAAATTATCCAGCAAACAACAGGAATTGATCTATCGCGAACGAGAATACGAAGAAGAACAAGACATCTTTCTGCTCTTTTGGGGAGAAGATCATCCTGCTTTTGAAGAGACCTTGACACTGTTTTATTCGATCCACCATTTCTCACAAAATCAACGACTTTTTCAGCCGCTCTTGATTGGTGACGGATTGACTTCCCCTTACCAAACGGATGCCGCTGCCTATGCCCAGATCCTTCCCTTCGAGAAAGTTCCTGAAGGAGTACCGCTCTTGACTGGCAGCCATCTTATCTTCATTACCCCGGTTTTCACCCCACAACTGGAAAACTACCTCAGTCAGTTGGAAGCAAAAAACAGCTGTCAAGTGTTTACCTACGCTGATTTAATGAGGCAGTTGAATGAACTTGAGGAGGTGGTAGGATGAGATTTATTAAGAAAGCACTGATTGGTCTTTTGACCTTTCTCAGTCTATCACTGGTGATCTTGCCGTTTATCGCAGTTTATGACCTTGGCAATCAGTTCACCCTTTTAACTTATGCCTTTAGTGTCTGTTTGATTTTGACCATCGTGCCGAAAGTCCGTTACAGTTTGCCTTTGCTGGCAGCCGCTTGGCTGATCGTCTTGTATCGGATCTTTCCTTATGGGACTGCCTTTTCTTTTGATTGGCTACTGCGTTTTTGGCTAGACCTGCACCGTGCCTTTCAAGAGATCCTCAGTGGTGAGGTCGGCTATATCACCGAACTGGCGGCGGTGACATTGATCGTTAGTTGGGTCTTGTTTTTAGCGATCTTGCCGATTGCTTATCAGCGCTTTTTCTTGATTTACGCCACCATGATCGGCTACTTGCTGACAGTCGTTATTTTTAATCAATTTGACTTGACGTGGCATTTGATTGGTATTTTTCTTTGCGCACTGGCTTCTTCACTGATCCAGCGCAGCACCTTTCGATCCAGTCAAACGATCGCCCCTTGGTTTGGTGTGATGCTATTGATTGGTGGCTTAGCCGTCACTGCTGTCTACTTGCCGCAAACGAGCGTGCGGGATCAGTTGGCAGCCCGTTCCACGCCTATACGGACAAATCTGAATCAGCTGGGTTTTTATCAATTTATTGAAGAACATGGCACCCCCACTGGTTCTCGCACGGGTTTCAGTGAAAATGATCGTCAATTAGGCGGACCACTACTTGATGATGCGACGATTTTATTTGAAGCGCAACAAGAAACCCCGCATTACTGGCGGGTGGAAAGCAAAGACTTTTATTCTGGTAAAGGCTGGATCAGTACGAGCCGCGAAGACGTTCGCTTGGAAGCAGACGATGTCACCATCGCTGACCAGAGCTATCAACAAACCTATCCTGAGAATGAACAAGTGCGGATCCAATTCCAAAACCATGGAGACTATGTGGCATTGCCCTATGGCCGCAGTAGGTTATCCCTTGAAAGCGGCGCACGTGGCTTTCAAATCAGCGACGCTATTCAACGGGTCGATTTGATTGATTCGCTACCAGACACGGCCTTGACCCTCGATTGGGACCATCCCGATTTTGCCGCTGAAAATCTTCAGAATCTGCCCTTGATTTATCCGGATACACCGATCAATTATATCCAACTGCCTGACTCCTTACCGCAACGAGTGCAAGACCTCGCTGTTGAGATCACTGCTGACAGCAACAGTCTGTTTGACCGAGTCACCGCAATTGAAAGCTATTTGAAAGATCCGCTAGTATTTCGCTATTCCAAGACCGATGCCGTCGTGCCTGCAGAAGAGCAAGATTACGTTGATCAATTTTTATTTGAATCACAAGTCGGCTACTGCGACAATTTTTCCACGGCAATGGTCGTTCTACTACGGAGTTTAGAGATCCCTGCTCGCTGGGCAAAAGGCTTTTCTCCCGGCTCTCCTACAACAGAAAACGGCATCACTACCTATACCGTTCGCAACTTGAATGCCCACTCGTGGGTGGAAGTCTACTTTGACGGATACGGTTGGGTGCCTTTTGAACCGACACCTAGTTTCCAAAATCCAGATCGTCCCGTGTTGACTCAAGAATCTACTAGCTCCGAAGAAACGCCGACCGCTAGCAGCGAGACAATACCAACGAGCAGCACGGAAACAGAAAGTAGTGAAACCACGACCAGCAGTTCGGCAACAGCCGCGGTTACCGATGATGTTTGGTTGACTGAGGAGCTGAAACAAACGCTGCGTAATGGCTTCTTTGGAGGCTTAGCTCTCCTAGGACTTGGCCTACTTTTCTATTTCCGCCATTCGTTTTTCCGTATTCATTTATGGTTGATCTGCCGCTTTAACAAACAGCCGCTAGTTACTGCCTATCCTTTGTTTTTAAGGCAAACGACGAAAGTTTTGTACCGTAACGAGGCGGAGCCGTTGATCGATTATGCCCAACGACTCGAAGCATTCTATCCACTGTTTCATGGTGATTTTATCCGCTTGACGCAGCAATACGAAGCCTACCTTTACAGCCAGGAACAGCCGGCTGGTCAAGAAGCCTTCTTGAAGCAAGTCGCTGCCCAAATCAGTCAGCTGAAAAAAATCAACTAAGCAGTGAGGAGAAACGACAAAAAAACGTATCGATCAAAGGATCGATACGTTTTTTGCTTTAGGCGTTTCCTCGACGTTTTTGAACGGCAATAATAATCAGCTTTGTGATTTCCATCAAAACAACTGCCACAGCAGCCATTGCGATACATAGACCGACATGTCCTAAAGTGAAGGTTGCTGGAATCGCAAAGACTTCACGGATGCCAGGAATCAAGGTAATGCTGTATAGTCCACCACAAACGACGATCGCCAACCACACCATTTTATTGGCAAAAAGGCCAGCTTGCCAAGCAGTCTCGGTATTTGAGCGTGCTGGCAATGTTTGCAATGTCCGGCTCCAGATAAGTGTTGAGAAGGCCATCGCTACACCTAACTCAGGTGATTGGCTCATCCCTAACCATTGTGCCAAAATCACGACAGCGGCAATCAAAATACCGCGATACGTTACTGAGATCAATGTTTTTCCAGTGAAGATACCAGCATTTGGATCTCTAGGCTGACGTTGCATGATGGTTGGTTCGGCTTTTTCCATTCCCAGAGCAATTGCTGGTAATGAGTCGTTGACTAAGTTGATAAAGAGTAGCTGCAAGGCAGTAAATGGATTGTCCCAACCCATCACTAAGGCAAAGACGATCGCAATGATCGCACCTAGGTTTCCAGCAAACAAATACGAAATGGCTTTTTTGATGTTGTCAAAGACGTTTCGGCCAACTTCTACGGCACGAATGATCGAGGCAAAGTTATCATCCGTCAAGACCATCGCCGCTGCATCTTTGGCAACGTCCGTTCCGGTTCCCATTGCGATCCCGATATCCGCTTGTTTCAAGGCGGGGGCATCATTGACCCCATCTCCGGTCATGGCAGAGATCTTGCCTTTGTCTTGCCAAGCCCGCACGATACGGATTTTGTTTTCTGGCGAAACACGAGCATAGACTGTGATTTTGTCTAATTGATCCGCTAGTTCGGTTTCAGAAAGAGCATCCAATTCCGTACCAGTCAAAGCTAAGTCGCCCTCGGCTGAAATACCGATCTCTTGTGCGATCGCCACGGCTGTCGTTTTGTGGTCCCCTGTGATCATCACTGTTTTGATACCAGCAGATTTAGCATCCGCTACGGCTTGTTTGACTTCTTTACGAGGAGGATCGATCATCGCCATCAAACCAACCAAAATCAACTCGTTTTCATCCTCAAGTGTCAATTCTCGTGATTGGGCATCAGTCAATGGACGGTAAGCAAACGCCAAGACCCGTAATGCCCGTTTTGAGAATTCTTCGTTTTGATGCTGCAATTTATTTCTAATTTCATCTGTTAAAGGCACGACTTGATCATCGATCAAGACTTTGGTACTGCGGCCAAAGACGATGTCTGGACCACCTTTGGTCAACAACAAATGTTCGCCATCGATCTCATGTAAGGTGGACATCAATTTACGATCAGAATCGAAAGGCAATTCTTGCAAACGAGGAAACTGTTGACGAATCGCCCGATATGGCTGATTTAGTTTCTCACTGTAATCCAGAAACGCAATTTCAGTAGGGTCTCCTAGCTTCGCCCCATCTTCACTGATGGCAGCATCATTTGCCAAGACACTGATCTCTACTAAGCGTTTTTCAGGCAATGTCCAGGTAGTTGGCTCATCGGGGAACGTGCCCGTTTGCCCATTTGGTAAATAGTAGTCAACAACGGTCATTTTGTTTTGGGTCAAGGTCCCTGTCTTATCTGTACAAACGATACTCGTTGAACCCAATGTTTCAACCGCTGGTAGTTTTCGAATGATGGCATGACGCTTCGCCATTTGTTTTGTTCCGATCGAAAGGACGATCGTCACGATCGATTGCAATGCTTCTGGAATCGCTGCAACGGCTACGGCTACCGCAAACATAAAGGCGTTGACTAAGTCTTCCGTCATATCACCTGTTCCGTCACCTAAGAACAACCGTGCTACTTGAACCCCTAAAATAATCAATGAAAGGACCAAGATCGCTAAGCTAAGTTTTTTACTGAAGCTGTCCAGTCCTCTTTGCAATGGCGTTTTGTGTTCAACCGTACTTTCCAATAAGCCAGCCACTTGACCGATTTCCGTCACATTACCAGTCGCGGTTACGATAAACCGACCACGCCCATAAGTGACGATCGTTCCACTGAAGACCATGTTGTCACGGTCGCCGATCGGTGCGGTACGATCGATCACACCTAATTCTTTTTCCGCTGGCGTTGATTCCCCAGTCAGCATTCCTTCATCGACCTTCAAAGAACCCTCTTCGATCAATCGACCATCTGCTGGTACATAGTCCCCAGCTTCTAAAATAACGATATCGCCGACAACCAATTCTTTCGCCAGCACACTTTGTTCTTTGCCATCCCGAATGACGTTAGCATCTGGTGCTGACAAGCTTTTCAAAGCGTCTAACGATCCTTCGGCTTTTTTCGTTTGTATCACACTGACGACGGAATTCAACAAGAGTACTGCGAAGATAACGATCGACTCAACGTGGGCACCCATAACCATTTGGATGATTGCCACAATCAACAAGACGATCACCATCGCATCTTTGAAGGTATCTAAGAATAAGGCAAAGCTTGATTTCTTAGGTGCTTCCTTCAGCTGGTTCAGGCCATTTTCTAACCGCTTGGCTGCCTCTTGCTGCGTCAACCCCTCTGGACTGCTCTGGACCTCTGCCATAATTTCCGAGATTTCTTTTTGATACATTTCTTTCGCCAATTTTTTTGCCCCTTTTAATTTTATTTTCCTTAGGCACTCTGCTAGAAAAAAAGAGACCTAAGACAAGTATACGCTTGTCTTAGGTCTCACCATTTCAAATAATACCAGAAAGCTGTCGCCAGCTTACTTACTGTTGATATTATCGCAGCTTGCGCCACCGGTTACTCCCCTAAGGAATAATAATAAGAATGTATCATTATCATAACGGAAACTGTTGTTCTTGGCAACTATAAAACATCAATTTGAAAATTTTTTGAAAACATTCTTTTTGTTCCCATTCCTTTTTTTCTGTTACACTAAAGAAGAAAGAAATTTGTACGTTACAGGAGGAAAAACGATGGATCTTTTTGATACTTTTACCCGCCACAGCTCTGTCAGAGATTTTCAACCCCGGCCACTATCAAAGGAACTCAAGCAAAAATTAGTGACGGTTGCCCAAAGTGGTTCCAGTTCGAACTTTGTTCAAGCTTATTCGATCATTGAGGTCAGTGATCCTGAAAAACTGGCTGCCATCGAAAAAATTGCCGGTGCCCCAAATTACATCACTCGAACGGGGGTCTTCTATCTTTTTGTCGCCGACTTACATAAGCATCAGCAGCTGCTGACCCAAGCAGGGTTGCCGGATACCCACTTAACCACGATGGAACCGTTTATTGTGTCTGTCGTTGATACGACGATCGCTGCCCAAAATATGGTAGCATATGCTGAAGCACAAGACTTAGGAATTTGCTACATCGGCGGCATCCGCAATGATTTGCCTCGTATCGCAGAACTTGTCGGCTTACCAAAATTGACGTTTCCGTTATTCGGCTTGACGATCGGTTATCCGCAACATAGAAATGAGCCGAAAGTCCGCTTGCCTCAAGAAGCGATCGTAAGTGTCGATCAGTATCAACCGCTGACGCAGGAGCAAACAGCCCAGTACAACCAAACGACGGAAGCCTATTATGCACAGCGCAGCAGCAATCAACAGCAAACCAATTGGCAAATGAAAATGACGGAATTTTTCCGTGAACCGCGACGTCCAGATGTCGCTGCCTTTATGAAGCAACAAGGCTTCTCAGACCACTTCGGCGAATGAGGACACTAATCACCATGGGAAAATAAAAAACGATCTTTGGCAAGGAATCTTGTCAGGATCGTTTTTTTGCTTGGTGTAAAAAATCAGGTTCAGGCTGCTCTTGTATCTTTGTCGCGCTAATTAACGTGCGGCTTCTTGTGCGGTTTCGTTGACGGCAACTGCCTGCTCACATTTTTCCATTAATTCTACGAATGCTTTATCTAACACGGCTGCATTTTCGGAGGTTCGCTGACTGATTTGCGTCATAGGTTGCGCCGCAAGATCCAGCAAATAGGTAGGGATTGCTTCTTTTTCAGAAAAAGTGCCCTTGATCAGCGGCTGGTAGACAGACTCGCCACAAGGTCCAGTTTTGATAAAGGCTAGTTCGAACTGCGCCTTCCCTGACAAGCGCAACCGATAGACCCCTTCATTGGTCAGCAGTTTTTCATCGGTAAAGCGTGCCTGTAATCGTGCAAAGCGTTCATAATCCATGGTATCTGCTCCTTTTTGATTCCTTCTTTCCTCTAGTGTAGCAAATTTCTTGTTAGCAAAACATCTTTTTCATAGAGAACTCCCCCTTTTTCCTCGTTTGGTGATTTTCCACTTTACAAACAGAACAAACGTTCGTATAATTCAAGTGAGGTGAATGCGTATGCCAGCTGCAAAAATCGCTTATGCAAAACAAGAAACCTATGCATTTGAAAAACACTATTATGAATTGGTAAACTTTCCCACACCAGTGGCGCTTTTGTTTGATGAATTCGCATTGACGATGGAGCGCAATCAAAAATCATATATTGCGATCCCCGCGCGCTATTCCGTCTTAAAGGTTCCGCTCGTCTTTGTTTTTCGACTAGAGACTAAGGATGCGCCTGTTTATTATTATGAGCACGTACTTGCTGAAAATAAGATCATTCGCCGCTACAACCCCGAACGTAACTATTTGCCCGGCGGAAGATAGACCAATGGTCCCCACCCCCGTTTACTGTACCAAGCGGCTGCTCTCTCCTCATGAAAATCACTGAGCAGCAGTTCGAATGTTTGTCATCAAAACAAAACCCCTCTATACTAAAAAGAAAGGGGTTTTTCACAATGACGAAAAAACCGCCGCAAACGTCTGAAGAAAAAGAAGCCGCTTCTAACAATATGGGATTGGGGATCGGTGTCGGAATGGCCTTAGGTGCTGCATTTGGGATGCTGTTTTTTGACAACCTGGCATTAGGCATGGGTTTAGGCATCGCACTAGGTGTAGCGATCGGTGCCGGTATGGATCAAAAAAGCAACAAAGACAAGAAATAGCTGAAGCAAAGAGCTGTGTTTATCTGTCACAGCTTGCTGCCCAGTAAATACCCAAAAAGCCTAGGTTCTGCACTTGTTGTACAGGACCTAGGCTTTTTTGCTACTTCGAGCAATATTCTCGAAAACAGTTGCTTCACAGTTGGTTACAGCAGATTTCTTTTCGCCATTTCCGCGCGATACAGTTCATAGACCGCATCACTTTGCTTTGCATGGCTGCGGTAAAAGAGCCCATAAGAGAAAATCGCTTGGAAATTGCTTCCTTGATTTGCTCGTGCTACAGCGTGGTACAAATTCGCCAATTGCTGATCAGACATCTTCCCGCTTTTGATTCGTTTGGCAACTGCTTTTTGGGAAAGGGTAAATAAAACCGTCGTAAATATTTGATAAACCACCCAAATCGCCAGAATAACCAAAATAAATTTCACCAAATCAGGCATCACTTTTCAACTCCTTACAAAAAGTAAATCATTCGGATGATTTGATGTCAATAATAAAATAACCCAACGAAAATAAAATATTTATTTTCTAAAGTAATAAAATAACAGTACGACAATGATTAAAACAATCAGTCGTACTGCTATTCCTTTATTGCCTCTATTCATCTAAGTATCAATAAATCGACTCCGCTAAAAAAGAATAGACGGTATCAATATCTCTTTATTTCGCCAAACGGTAGATAGCATCTGCATAGATCACCGCTGCGTTGAATAGGTCATCCAAGCTCATGAATTCATTGGCTTGGTGCATGGTATCAACATAGCCTGGGAACATTGCGCCATAGGCAACGCCGCGTTTCAATAGACGGCCGTATGTGCCGCCGCCGATGATTTGTTCAAAGCCTTTTTCGCCGGTATGTTCTTCATAAACCGCCAATAAAGTTTCTACCAATGGATCATCTGCTGGCACGTAGTGAGGTTCCATGTTGCGGTCATTTCGAGTAACGGTGGCCCCTTCCATACCGACGGTGCGTTCCACACCGATTTCAAGTCCTTCCGCAGTTACCCCTTTAGGATAACGGAAGTTCAATGCGATAAAGTTGTCTGCTTGCGTTCCTGCTTGGTTCGCTTTAAAAGCAAACAAGCCAGCATTCATAGTCAATTTACCCATTTTTTCGTCTTCGTACGCCACACCTAATTTTTCACCGTAGAAATCTTCATGGACATAGGCTGCTGCTGCATGGATGAATTGTTTTGCGCCGCCGCCAAAGGCATAGTTATCTAAGAAGACTGCTAAGAAAGTCCCCGCATTGATTCCTGATTGTGGGCTGGCACCATGAGCACCTTTACCGACTAATTCGATCGTCACTTGTTCATTTTCTGTTTCAATCGTGCCCGTCACTGGATTGGCTTCGACGTAATCGAAAAAGGCTTTTTCGATCGCTAATGCTTCTTCTGTTGATGGAGCAATGAAGCTTGCCGTTGCCGTTCCTGGTACCATATTTTCCCGCAAGCCAGCAGTAAAGCTTTGTAGCGTGAAGTCTCCTTCATTGTTGCCTTGGAAATGGATCCCTAATGTCACATTCCCTTTTTCCCCATTGATGATTGGGAAATTGGCATCTGGCGAGAAGCCAAAATCAGGCTTTTCTTCATGCTCAAAGTAGTAATCCATATCTGCCCAGCCGCTTTCTTCATCAGAACCAACGACAAAACGGATTTTTTTCGATAATGGCAAGCCCAATTCTTTAATGATTTTCATCCCATAATAGGCGGCCATTGAAGGACCTTTATCATCAGAAGAACCACGAGCATAGATTTTGTTGTCATTGATGACTGGATCATAAGGATCGGTTGACCAGCCGTCACCTGCAGGAACAACATCCATGTGACCGAAGATCCCTAATGTTTCGTCTCCTTCACCAAATTCGATGTGACCAGCGTAATTATCGACGTTTTTGACTGTGAAGCCATCACGTTCACCATAAGCTAGCATGTGTAGCAACGCATCACGAGGTCCAGGACCAAATGGCGCGTCCGCAGTCACTTTATCATCTTCTCTTTCACTTTTCACTTTCAATAGATCAATCAAGTCGTTCAGCAAATCGTCTTTGCGGGCTTCGACCTCTTTTTTCCAATCGATTGTCATAGTGTTCCCTCCATTTCTGTTCTCGCTATTTATGATAACACTCTTAAACCAAAAAAGGAAAAAAAATTGCGCCTTTTTCCACGGGTCTTTTCTATGAAATTTCTAGGAAACAGGTATAATAAATATAACTCGATTTTGATTAACGAAAGGAGTCATTGCATGGTGCAACTTGATTCTGCGATTTTATCCAAAGTGATCCAACAGCGCCCGACAAAAAGCCACAAAGGTACCTTTGGCCGGGCCGTTTTAGTAGGGGGCAACCGCCAATTCGGTGGGGCGATCTTAATGGCGGCGCAAGCCTGTGTATATGGGGGAACTGGTTTGACCACTGTGATCTCCGATGGCGTCAATCGAACCGCCCTGCACGCCCGCTTGCCTGAAGCGATGTTTGTCGATTGGCAGCAAACAGAACTGATCGATACGGTCACCGAATCGGCGGACGTCCTACTGATTGGTCCCGGATTAGGAGAAGGAAAAAGCAATTTTGATCTGCTGCAGCGGATCGTTTCTGCCCAAAAAGAACACCAATGGTTGGTGATCGATGGTTCGGCGATCAATTTGGCTGCCAAATATCCGCTGATCATCCCCTTTCCTGAACAAGTCGTCTTCACGCCGCATCAGATGGAATGGCAACGGCTCAGCGGACTGGCAATTGCCGACCAGACCGAAGAAAACAATCAGCAAGCCCAACAAAAACTCGGAAGTCTGGTGGTCTTAAAAAGCCATCGCACGCAAATTTACGGTAGCAGCATCGCCCAAAATCCCCTCGGAACACCCGCAATGGCGACTGGTGGGATGGGTGATACGCTGGCAGGCATGATTACCAGCTTTTTGGCACAGTTTGAAAAAACAGAGGAAACGATCCACGCGGCTGTCTATCTCCATAGCCTGATTGGCGAAGCATTGGCAGAAGAGCACTATGTCGTGTTGCCGACACAAATCAGTGCCGCATTGCCTCAATGGATGAAAAAGCACCAAGCAGCCGATCCAGAATGATTTCTGATAAACCATTCATCAAAAAAACGTCCCTTTCTGCATTTGTCGAAAGGGACGTTTTTTCCAATGGTCAGCTAATTGTTAAAATAAACCACTCGCACTTCATACGGCGCCAAGGTTGCTGTTTGAGGGACTGCTTGATTGGTCTCTAAATCAACGACTTCTTTGATCAAGTGTAGTGTCTGCTCTTTCTCAGAAAAATTCATGATGAAAAAGTACGTTCGTTCTGGACTGATCCTGCCTTGGATCGAGACTGCAGGATTGGCATGCGCGATCCTTTCCTCTGCCAAGGACAGCTCACGGACCAAAGAGGCATAAAACTGTTCGAAAAAGTCATAGTTGGTGCGAGCCGCCAGATAGTAGGCGGTGCCTGCACCAAAGGTATGTTTGGTGATCGCAGGTGTTCCTTGGTAAAAATCCGTTTGATACACCCCTAGTACCTCCGCTGTTTCGGCTTCGATGATTGCAGAATAGTCCCGTGTTTCAAAGGGCTGTCCTTGAAAAACCACTTGATTGTGTTCAGTGTCAAAAAGAGTTTCCAGCTCCAGCACGTTGATGCCTAATAACCCTCGCAACGGCTGTGGCAAGCCCCCCAGATACAACAGGTCGGTTTCATTGACCATGCCGCTAAAGTAACTGGAAATCAAGGTACCACCAGCTTCCGTGTACTGGCAAAGTTTTGCCATCGTCTCCGAGGTCATCAAGTAAAGCATCGGAGCGATCACCAACCGATAGTCAGAAAAATCTTGCTCTGGCGTCAAAATATCGACAGCGATGTCTTGTTCCCAGAAATAACGATAATGCTCCTGCAACGTTTGCGGATACCGTCTGGTTGGTCGACCAAACCCGCCGCCTCGCTTCAATGCCCAGTTGCTTTCCCAGTCAAAAAGGATCGCCACTGCTTTTTTTCTTGTGGTTCCTTGAATCTCTTTGATTTTTTCCAAGCGCTTGCCGTAAGCCGCAACTTCTTTGAAGACCCTATTCTCCGTGGAATCATCATGTCCCACGACTGCCCCATGGAATTTTTCTGAATTGCCGCGGGATTGGCGCCATTGAAAATACAAGGTACTATCTGAGCCGTGAGCGATCTGCTGCATGGCACTCAACTGATGGACACCAGGCTTTTTCGCTTTATTGAAGGAATGCCAGTTAACAAAACTCGGCGTGCATTCCATCACTAAAAAGGGCTGTTTCTTCAAAGACCAGTACTGGTCATGCACATAGGCAGATTTCATTGCTGTCGCTGCCAAAGATTCAAAGTTGTTGTTCCAATCAGGGTAACTATCCCAGCTAACGATGTCCACATGACGAGCAAACTTGCTGTAGTCAATGCCTTCCAAAGGAATAAAGTCTTGGGTAGCATGTCCTTCCGCCATAAAATTCGTCGTCACAGGAATGTCCGGTGTCAGCTGACGGATCGGCGCACATTCATGCAAATAAAAATCGATCGTCCTATCTGTGACAAATCGTTTCCAATCAAGATCCATGCCATGCACTTTGTGTTCCCCTAAAGGTGAAGGCGGTAAAACCTGCGACCAATCAGAGTACGTACCGCCCCAAAAAGAAGTCCACCAGGCATGATTCAACGTGGCTAAATCACCATATTTTTTTTGCAGCCAGCTGCGCCAGTTTTCCTGACAATAGGAGCAAAAGCATTCCCCAGAGTACTCATTGGAGATATGCCACATGGCTAATGCCGGATGCTTGCCGTAACGTTTTGCCAACTGTTGATTGATTTGCGTCACCTTTTCCCGATAGATCGGTGAAGAGTAACAGTGATTGTGGCGAAACCCATGGGTATGTTTTTGTCCTTGGGCGTTGGTCCGATTGACTTCGGGATACTTTTGGCTCAACCATTGAGGACGCCCACCGCTAGGAGTGGCCAAAATGACTTTGCCGCCGATGTCATGGATCTGATCAAACACACGATCCAACCAGTCAAACTGATAAACGCCTTCTTGCGGCTCTAAGGCACTCCAAGCAAACACCCCTAATGTGACGGTGTTGACATGGGCTTGCTGCATATAAGCAAGATCCTTTTGCAAGATTTCTGGATAAGCCAGCCATTGATCGGGGTTGTAATCCCCGCCATGCATAAACTGCTGATCAAACAATTGATTGCTCATCATTCTGCTCCTTTTTTGGCTTGTAAATGGTATACAAATGATTGAAAATCGCCAGTGACTTGCGCCGTTCCATGGTTGACGGCATTAAACTGATAAGGTTTACGCAACCCTAATTGTCTTAACAGCTGACCAGAGACGGGTTCGCCATTGACCTGGTACACCTGTTGGCCATCGAGAAAGGCTGCGGGCAAAAAGTCTTCCGCCGTCGGATTGGCTTGTGCCAACACGCGAAAGAAAGCAACCAATGCTTCTTCGTTTTGCGGATCATACACCGCCCAAGTTTTTTCATTGGCATGTTCCAACTGCTGCAGCTGATAAAAAGTACCAAAGGTCAGCAATTGCCGCTGCTTTTTATAAAAAACGATTTGGGATTTGATCGCCTGCTTTTCAGCTTCAGACAAGTGAAAGAGATCGAGTTCATACCCCAATGGCCCAAACATTGCGACGGTTTGCCGAAAGGCTAAAGAAGTTGCCCGGCCGACTTGGTGGTTTGGTACCGCCGACACGTGATTGCTGAAGGAGGACAACGGATACCCTAGCAACGTTCCGCTTTGGATGGCTAAACGTTCCACTGCATCACTATCATCACTAGGCCAAATCTGCGGACTGTAAAACAAGATCCCCAAATCGTATCTGCCCCCGCCGCCAGCACAGCCTTCAAGCAAAAGGGTCGGAAACGCCGCTAAGATTTTTTCATATAAGCGATAAAGGCCTAAAATATAACGATGATAAAACTCCGTCTGAGAAATTCCCTGTTCCGCTAAGTAAGGAGAGTAAGCTTCCGTGATATTGCGGTTCATATCCCATTTGATGTAATCCAGCTTGGTTTCAAGGATCACTTTTTGCATCGCTTCGAAAATTGCCTCGACCACTGCTGGATTGGCAAAATCCAACACGTATTGCCCGCGCCCCACAGAGATCCGCTCATAAGGATGCTTGACTACCCACTCAGGATGCTCTTGGTACAACTGACTATCTGGCGAAACCATTTCCGGTTCAAACCAGATCCCCAGCTGCAGCTGCATGGCATGAATTTTCTCAGCAAAAGAGCCGATTCCTTTTGGAAATTTGGCAGGGTCCGCCACCCAATCGCCTAATGAACTGCGGTCGTTGTTACGTTTTCCAAACCAACCATCATCCAGCACAAAGCACTCCATCCCTAACGCCTTGCTTTCTTGGGCTAAGGTCAACAGCTTCTCTTCATTAAAATCAAAATAAGTCGCTTCCCAGTTATTAAAGACGATCGGCCGCTGCCGCTTTTGCCAATAAGGGGCAATCACATGCTTTTCGATAAATTGGGCGGATTCTTGACTCAAACCATTCAGGCCAGCAGCGGTGAAGGTGAAGAGACATTCCGGCGCTTCAAAGGTTTCTCCTTGTGAAAGCTGCCAGCTGAAATGTTCAGGATGTATCCCCAACATCAATCGAACGTTGTCCCATTCATCCATTTCTGCTTGCGCCAAAAAGTTACCAGAATAAATCAGGTTGGCACCGTAGACGTGACCAGTGTCATTGGTGGCTTGCTGTTCTTTTAAGGCGACAAAAGGATTGTGCTGATGACCAGACGCTCCTTTTAACGAGCCAACACTGATCGTCCCTTGGGTCAAAGGGACCGTCTTGATATGCCGTTCTTTCAGCCATGCGCCTGAAAGATGCAGCAGTTCAAAATCGCGATTTTTCAGCTCCAAGACACCACTCAAAAAGCGCTGGATGGTTCTAGGCTTGCTTCCCGTATTGGTCAGTGTCTGCTGCCTCGTGATGGTTCCTGATCCTTTGAAGATCGTATAGGTGATCGCCATTTCCAGCTGTCGCTCTTGATCTACTAATTCAAAGACGATGCTTTGGCTTTCATCGGCAGCCGCGAAGCTGGCTGGTTGCGCCAGCTTTCGTTCTTTGCCCTCAAAACAGTGAAAAGCCACAAGTTTAAAATCAACATAAAGTGGGGTTTCTTCCTCAAAAACCGACACTACCCCTTCTCGAAAATCAGAAGTCCCATACGTTGGCAATTCTTGAAAACGGTCTGCCAAGGTAAAAAGATTGTCTGCTTCAAAAAATTTGACGGTTCCTGCCGATTTATTCTCTTTTTTCTCAAGGTACGCTTGATCAAACGGCGCCAGTGTGCCTAGAGATGGCCCAAAATAGACATGACCCAGTTGCTGATTTGGTAACACATTTATGATATAACTGATTTTTTCATTGTATAAGTGAAAGAGTTGTTCGTTCTTTATTTCTATCATTGCTATCCTCAATTTTCCCCATTTTTTTCATTTGTCCCTGCTCGTTGACAAGCTGCTTCAAGATAACGCAAGCGTTTTTTGACACCACGATTGAAAAAGAATTTGTAAAACAGCGCCGCCAACATAAAGCTGTAGGTTGTTTTCTGCTGCTCAAAACGGCTTTGTTCCGAATACGTGACTTGCAGCTTCCCTTTTCGTCCTGGAGCAAAACTATACCGTTGATCGATCACTCCTTCTTCATGGGTCGTACGAAGCCACAGCTCATCAGCGGCAATTTTTTTGACCGTCATAACGGCTGGTACCATCCGCGGAGCGGTTTTGGTTTGAATCATCGTTTCAATACGGCAACCTTCCCCGAACGGTTCTTGGGCTTGTTTGGCTAGAAAGAATTTCTCTTGTTCCGCCAATAACACACGGGAAAAGTCCGTAGGTGTGGTATTCATTTGATAACTGCAAGACAATGTATCGGTTCTCATCACAAATTCCTTTCTAAAGGATGCGCTTATTGCATTCCTTTACGTTTCTGGGCTTATCTTTCTTCTACCCTTTGATTGATCGTCTCAGATGCCGCTTGTTCATTTAATGCCGCTTCCGCTTTTTCTTCTTTCAAGTACCCACGATCCATTACGATCAAGAATGGCACCCAGATCAAGGTCATTACGGCAACCGTCACTAACTGTAAGATTGCGCCGGCAACAGAACCCGTGCCTAACCAACCAGATAAGAAGACCGGGGTCGTCCAAACAACCGTTGCTCCGATTGGCCGCGGAACCAAACCTGCGGCAATCGCAAAGTAAGAGATCGTCGTACTGGCTAATGGCGCTAAGATCCATGGGACAAAAGCGATTGGGTTCAAGACGATCGGCAAACCAAAGGTCATCGGTTCAGATACGTTGAAAACAGATGGAGCGATCACTGTCTTCATTAATTTTTTCATCCGAATCGAACGAGCGATAAAGAAGGCCATTGTAATCGAGATCCCCAACTGCATTCCTTGATTGACGAACACGCCCATAAACGTAGTGTTAATGATATGAGGCAGTTGTTCAGCCCCTGCTTTGTAGGCTTCATAGTTTTCGATCGCTAACGCATTCATGATTGGATCGATCACCGCATTGACCACCAAGGTACCGTGAATCCCAAACCACCAGAAGAATTGGGTGAACAAGACGGCGATCAGTACTGCTGGCAACGTACCGCCCAAGCCCATCAATGGTTTTTGCAGAATTTCATAAACGAAATCAACGGCATTGCCCCATGAAGTAAAGGTGAACAAGTAGCGGATCAAATTGAAAAGGAACAACGGTGCCGCCCCAGGAATGATGGCGACAAATGATTCTGCGATCATTGGCGGAACCGAATCTGGCATTTTGATCGTCAGCCCAGCCGCACTGATTTTGCAATAGATCTGCGTAGCGATAATGGCCGTGATGATTCCGACAAACATTCCCTCAGCCCCTAATTTCGACAAGGGGATCACTGTACCTAACTCTTCGGATGAGCCAAAAGGCAGCAGCATCAAAAACGAAGACAGTGAGATGGCACCCGCAAATAATTTGGCTTGTCCATATTTGCCAGCCAACTGATAGCCGATCCCAAAAACAACGAAAATAGCGGTGATACTCATGGTCGCATTTCCGATAGGACCAAAAAAGTCGTTTAGAAACGTGATGAATCCCTCTGGAAGTTTTTCCGAGAGTCCGAAAGTAGCAGGCAGATTTTGAATAATAATCATAATTGACGCAAACATTGTCGCAGGAAAAGCGACCATAAACCCATCACGCAGACTTAACAAGTATTTGTTGTTGGCAATGATCTGAGCAAAAGGCACCATCTTTTCGGCTAATTTATCAATAAACTTCATTTCGTTTTCTCCTTTATTTTTAACTGTAAACGTTTACTACAATCAGTATAGTTGTTTAGTTAATGTTTACACAACCCCTAAAATAAAAAAGATCAGACGTCACTGATCTTTTTCGGCAATCGATTCTCTAATGATCAATTCACTGCCACAAACGACGCGAACCGGCATCGTCCGCACCCCTAGGATTTTATTTTTCGCTAATTCGACACTCATCTGCCCCATCTCTTCGGCTTTCATCTTGACGGAGGACAGTGCGGGCGTCATAAATTGCGCCATTTCGATATCATCAAAACTAACGACTGACACATCTTTAGGAATCGATAGCCCCGCTTCAGCGAGTGCCTTGTAAACCCCGACTGCCATAGGATCGCTGGCAACGACGATCGCTGTGGGGCGAGGATTCATTTGCGCAATCTGCTGACCAAAATGCAAACCGGTCTCCGGTGACCACTTCCCCTGAAGCACGGTTGTGAACTTTTCCAATTTGTTGAGCAGCATCCATTGGCGGTAGTTTTCTGCTCGAATCTCTTGTTCATCGTAAACGACTTCGCCAGAAATCGTGACTCGGCTGGCAACACCACCCACAAAGGCGATATGCTCATGACCCTTCTCTTTTAACATCGTGAGGATCTGGTGGGTCTTTTGGGCAAAATCGGTTTGGATGCAATCGTAGCTGGGTGCTTCACTATAATTATCCACCAGGATAATATTGGCATTTTGCTGACTGATCTCTGCCAAAGCATCGCTGGTCATCTCTCCAATAATAATGACTGCGCCATACTTCGCCAATTGTGCCAAATCTTTTTGAGGCTCCCGCATGGAAAAGGCCCGAATCGTTTTTAAGCGCCACTTCGCCGCTTCCTTTTCGATCCCATTGCGGATCATCATAAAATACGGATCGTTTCTTTCCGACTCTCGATCGTGGCGGGTAATAATGGCAATCGTGTTTTGGTCGCCGACTTCACGGGAATGGGGTTGATTTTTTTCTTTTGAATAATTCATTTGGTTGGCGATCTCAATGACTCGTTGACGCGTGTGTTCATTGATACTGAAGGTTTCATCATTGTTAAGGATTCTAGAAACACTTGCTACCGACACCCCGGCTAATTTCGCGATATCTCTCATACTTGCCATAGCTGCACCTCATCTGTTTACTGTTTACTAAATTTACATTCAGCATAGGCATAATTTTTGGCCCTGTCAACCTTCTTTTCACAAAAAAACCGAAACTCCTTAGCTTTTCACTAAGGAAGTTTCGGGATACCCATTTGTTTTCTATTTGAGCGCTTGGTCACAGAGCACGACATTGACTAAATACAAGGTGCTGATTCCTAAGACCAATAAGTAGACTGGACCAAACAGCAAAAAGGTCAAGACAAGCGTCACTGTTGCTAAAAGATGCGCCAGTACTCGTTTGGGTGAACGAGCAAACTGATAAAAACTATAAAACAATGAGCTGGGCTGCTGCGGATAGGTGTGAAGCAGCCTCGTTTGATAAAGTAAGACCAAGCAAAACAAGCCAAAGGTGAACGCTAACGCGTAACTAGCGATCTGAAACAGCGGGTGCTGCAAACGGCTAAAGATAAAGCTGTCCGCCAAAAGCAGCAGGAAGAATAGACTGAGCAAACGGTCTTGCCCTTTTCTTGTTGTCCACTGTTGATGAAATGCCTGCTGAAAACGAGCTTTGCTGCTTGCCTCCAAGCCATCGTTCCGCAGTTCCGTCAACGTCTCGATCAATGCTCGACTAGCGGTGGTACTGGTGATCAAAGGCAAGGAAAACAACAGCCACATGCCTTGTAAAACCAGTAAATGCGGAAGCCAGTTGATGCCAGTCAACAGCGCTTGGTTCAAGCGTTGCGGGGTAACTTTTGTTCTCATCCTTTGGAACCTCCCGTCAGATCCATTCCTTCAATAAAGTAGCGTTGTGCGAGGAAGAACAGCAAGATCGTCGGCAATAACACAAGCGTTGCTCCTGCCATCAAGTAGTTCCACTGGGTCGTTGATTGGTTTTGGAAGACTTGCAAGCCAATCTGCAGCGTGTACTTTTCTTGGTTTTGAATATACAGTAACGGCCCTAAGAAATCATTCCACGCCCCATTGAAGGAGTTGATGGCGATGGTGATCAGTGCGGGTTTCGTCAATGGGATCATTAGATGGCTCCAAATATAAAGATGATTGGCGCCATCGATCTTAGCGGCTTCGATCAATTCATTGTTGACGGACAAGTAAAACTGCCGCATCAAGAAAATGTTAAAGGCGTTGCCGAAAAACGCTGGAACGATCAGCGGCAGATAGGTGCCGACCCAGCCGATTTTGGAAAACAAAACATACTGCGGGATCATCGTCACAAAGCCAGGAATCATCATGGTAGACAAGACGAGGGCAAAGATCAGATTTTTTCCTGGAAAGGCTAATTTTGCAAAACCATAAGCAATGAAGGAATTTGATAAGATATTCCCGAAGACCACTAAGACAGTAATGAATAACGTATTTTTTGCATACTGCCAAAAAGGAAAGGCGTTGATGGTCTCCAAATAATTGCCAAGATTGATTTCTTCTGGGAAAAAGGTCGGCGGGTAACGCACGATCTCCTCCATCGGTTTCAATGACGTAAAGACCATCCACAGCAACGGAATCAGCAGCACGATCCCGATGATCGACATCACCACATAGCTGATGATTTTCTTGACTCGCTGTTGGCTTGATTTGCTTCGCGTTTTTGTCGTCATTTCCATTAGCTGCCACCTCCGGTATAGTGAACCCAGCGTGGTGCCAGCTTGAGATTGATAAAGGTCAAGACTAAGACGATCAAGAACAAGATCATCGACATTGCCATCGCATAACCCATATCAAAGGCAACAAATGCTTTGTTCCACATATGCAAATTATAGAATAGCAACGAATTCGCCGGACCGCCGGTACCATTTTTGGTCATCACGTATGCTTCTTGGAAAATTTGAAAAGAACCGATCGTTGAAGTAATCACATCATAGAAGATGATCGGCGTGATCAAAGGAATCGTAATATTTTTGAATTTCGCCCAAACCCCCGCTCCATCGATCTCAGCCGATTCGTACAGCGTCGGCGAAATATTTTGCAAGGTAGCTAGATACAAGAGCATCGCGCCCCCTGAACTCCAAATCTTCATCAAAATCAACGCTGGTTTCGTCCATTCTGGATCAAACAGCCATGCCGGACCTTTGATATTGAACCAGCTCAAGAAGGTATTGATCAATCCTGCGGAAGGAGATAATAATTGCATCCATAAGACGTAGACGGCAACCCCTGAAAGGATCGCTGGTAAGTAAAAGGTCGTTCGGAAAAAACTGATTCCGCGGATTTTTTGATTCAGTAAAGTGGCTAGAAAAACACTGAATAACGTTGTTAAGGGAACATTGAAGAGTACAAAATACGCCGTGTTATAAAGAGATTTCCAAAACAGGGTATCTTGCGTGAACATGCGGGTAAAGTTCTTAAAGCCGATAAAATTCATTTTTGAAGTCAGATTGTAATCGGTAAAGCTTCCTACGAAGGAAAACAGCATGGGCCCTAACATAAACACCACGAACCCAAGCAAAAATGGTGCTACGAAGAAGTAGCCCCAAAGAGCTTCTTGCCGTTTACTTTTTGAACGCTTCTTTGGCATTCCTTCCACTCCATTCTATTTTTACTCATTGTTTGTTCAAGAAAACATGTCCGCTTCGCAAAGCAGAAAGCAAAGCCCAGTCCGCTAACCGACTGGACTTTCCTTCTTTTTTAAAAACGCTCGTTTTGAGGTTTATTTGTTTTGCTCAACAAGATCTTCCACCGCTTTTTGCGCATCTGCCAACCCTTCAGCCGGTGTTTTGCTGCCCAGCATGATTTGGTCGATCTGTTCATTGACAAGACTGCTGAAATCAGGCGCTGTCAATGGTACAGGTGTGATCACCGTATTGGCAAAGTTTTCATCTGCCATTTGGTAGATCATTTGGCCGTTTTCATCTAGATTGTCGTTGTTGACCAAGTTTTCGTTGGCTGTTCGATTCGCCATGATATCAAAGCTTTTCTCACCAAATTTCTCTTGAACTTCTGGTGTCGACAAGTATTTGATAAACTCATAGGACGCTTCAGGATCTTTGGCTCCGTATGGCACTTCTAAGACGAACCCGCCACCCCATGACCAGTGACCAGAACCACTTTCTTTTTCAGGAATTTGAATGACCCCAAATTCAAAGTCATCCGGTGCATTTTCCGCTAAACTTGAGTAGTAGTTGATGTTTTGCGCACGCATCGCCACTAATCCAGAAATGAATGGATCGGCAACACCTGAACCAAATTCAGCTTCTAACCGATTGATGGTATCTTGACCATAATACTCTTGCCAGTCTAAGATCCATTCCAACGCTTCCACTTTGTTGTCTGTATCGATTTTGACGTTCTCATCCTTGTCAAACCAGCTGACGCCATCGTCGGCATTCAAGGCCCACACATCGGCGCCTAAATTCCACAATGGGTAAAAACCGATCCGCTCAAAGTCATCACCGTTTTTGACATCTAATTTACGAGCAACTGTTTCTAACTCCTCCCACGTTTGGGGCAGTTGCTCTTCACTGATACCTGCCTCTTTAAAGAGTGTCTTGTTGTAGAAAATCACTTGCGTATCTGTATTGAAAGGAACAGCATACGCATCCCCTTCATACTCCACCGTATCCCATAATTGCGGATAAAATTCATCAGAAAAGCCTTCTTCGATATACTCGCTTAAATTTGTTGCTTGCTGCGCTTCTGCCCGCTGAGCAACAGAATTAATATCTTGTACAATAACATCAGGCGGATTACCAGCAGTGATCGACGACAGTGATTTTGTCCAAATATCGCCCCAAGGCTGGTAGCTGTATTTGACCTCGATTTTATCTTGTGACTCATTAAAATCATCAATAATTTCTTCAATTACTTCTTGTCTTGCACCAGACCCCCAGAAGGACCAAAAATCCAACGTCGTTTTGCCATCTGCTGACTCATTCCCCGAGGAATCAGCGGTTTCGCTATTGCCACATCCTGCCGCCAGTACACCAACTGAAAAAAGCAAAGTCCCCATATAAAATAACTTTCTCATTTAACCTAACCTACTTTCATTTATTTTTAATGTACTATTTAAAAGCTATCACTACTTCTTCTTTTCAGCAAACAAAAAGCATCGTTATTCGAATAAAAAAATAACATTTTTACCGTTTCACGATAAGAAGAGCGTTTTCTTTGAAAATTTAAAAAAAGTGGGGCATCATAGAAATAGCACCTATTTTTCAACCTCTCGTTAGATCATTTGAAAAACGATGTTTATAGAAAGGGAGTAACCACATGCTAGTCATTGTCGATATGCAAAACCAAATTCTCGATGAAGAGAACGAAGCGTATGTGCCAGATAGCGCCGCTCTCGTCAAACGAATCGCCAAGCGCCTAGAACAAGCGCGGGCGAATGGGGAGTACATCTTACACACCCGCGACATCCCAATCGAAGTCAAAGGAACGCCTGATGAAGAAGCCGCTGCCCTGCAGCTTATCCCAGAACTTAAGCCTCTCGAAAATGAAAAAGTCGTCAAGAAATACTATTACAGTATTCCACCTGAAGTCTTGATCGACATCAAGAAAAATCTATTTGAACCCGAGGAAAAAAAGAAAATCGAAATCACCGGTGTTGAAACCAACATCTGTGTCCTTTCCAATACGATCGAGATCCAAAGCGCCTTTCCTGACGCTGATTTCACCATCAATAAAACATTAGTCGCCGGTAAAAATCACGAGTCGCAAGGACTCGACATCTTACGAGACTTCAATGTCCAAATCATTGATGGGACAAAATAAACCAATGACCAATAAATAACGAAAGCTCCCTGTTCAAGGAACAGGGAGCTTTTTCAATTTAATTATTCATTCAATTCATTGAGCCATCTAATAGCTCGGTCGGAATTTCAATCCGAACCTCATTTTCAGTCTGACAGTTTGGACATACGAAGGTTCCTTCAATGGCTTCCTTCACTTCCCCGTAAGTATAATGAATAGCGATTTCATCTTCTGCCAATTCATTCGTTTCCAACGGTGGTACCATGGTTAATTGCCCCTCGCTGTCTTCTTGTAAATGAACGACCAGCTTCCCATCAAAGTTTTCATTGCAATTGGTGCAAGAAGCTTTTCCTCGAATCGTTAGATCCATGATCATCCCTCCTCATTTCTTGTCACTGGTTGATGCAGGTTCCAATAGATACTCGTAACACATGTATGCTTCACTTTAATAGTGTCACGCTTTCACTTTTTTAGCAAATCATCTGTTTTTCTTTTTTTAAACCATTGATGAAGAAAAATCCTAATCAACCGTTTTGAGCGTTTTCGTTGTCAAATCGTTAAAATCCTTGCAGAATTAACTTATCTGTTACTGAAAAGTAAAAACATGTTGTTGGAAAAATTAGTGATTGTCCGAACTTATCTGAACAAACAAGGAGGAAAAATGATGCAAGCAGTAACCTGGCAAGGAAATCAAAAAATGGACGTTCGCCGTGTAGAAGATCCAACGATTTTAGAACCGACGGATGCGATCATCCGAATCACCGCAACTGCAATCTGCGGCTCTGATCTCCACCTTTACCACCATGGCGGCTCGGTTTTGGAAGAAGGCTATGTCGTTGGTCACGAACCAATGGGTATTGTCGAAGAAGTCGGCAGTCAAGTACAGAAACTAAAAAAAGGCGACCGCGTCGTCATCCCTTTCAATATCGGTTGCGGCCATTGCCACTTTTGTCAAAATGAGATGGAAAGTCAATGCGACAATTCTTCAGAAGATACATTGTATGGCGGCTTATTCGGTTTTGGAAAAATGAACGGCAACCACTGGGGCGGTCAAGCCGAATTCTTGCGCGTACCGTTCGCAGATTTCACCTCGTTTATCGTACCTGAATCAACGATCCCTGATGAAAAAGTATTGTTTTTATCTGACATCTTACCTACAGCATTTTGGAGCGTCCAAAATGCCGGCGTCAAAAAAGATGATACCGTGATCGTCTTAGGCTCAGGACCAGTTGGCTTGTTTGCGCAAAAATTTGCTGTGATGGCAGGCGCTAAGCGGGTGATTGCCGTGGACCCTGTTGCTCATCGCTTAGAAAAAGCCAGCAGCTACAATCAAGTCGAAACATTCCAATTGGATGATCTGGCTACTAGTGCCGATGAATTGTATGAACTGACCAAAGGTGGCGCTGATGTGATCATCGACTGTGTTGGGATGGATGGTTTAGAACCCGTAAAAGAAAAAGCCAAAAATCTAGTCAGCTTGCAAAGTGGAACAATCTCACCGATCCAGATGGCCGCCAAGGCAGTCAAAAAATTTGGTACCGTCCAAATCACTGGCGTTTACATGACACCTGCTTCTTCTTATCCATTGCAAGAATTCTTTATGCGCAACATTGATGTCAAACACGGGCAAGCACCTGTGATCCATTTGATGCCAAAAATTTATGATATGATCGCGGACGGTTTGTTTGACCCGTCACAGATCATCACCCACACGATGCCTTTAGCAGATGCTGCCAAAGCGTATGAGATTTTTGACAAAAAAGAAGACAAGAACATCAAAGTTGTCTTGAAACCTTAGCACAAACAAAGGAGCAGTGATGGCACCTATGCCAAAAATCAAACGGAGTGAACATCAATTCGATCCGGGAAAAGAAGAAGATGTGATCATCAAGGCAAGTCGCTTTCGCATCTACTTTCAAAATCGCTACATGTTGATCTCACTTACGAATGATATTTTGACGGGCTTGTTTTATATTTTCGGGAGTATCGTTTCATTAACTAGCTTGCCTGCGATTTACGGAACGATCGCCTATTTGATCGGCGGTGTCTTTTTGACCATTCGTCCGCTGATTAAAATCGTTCGCCATGTCTATATCTATAATGATCGCAATCAAGAAGGTGAGAAAGAAAAAGATGTCACCATCACCGACGATGAACGTTGATGGGGCGACAACTAGAGAGGAGTTTCCTATGTTAAAAACATTTGATGGGATCGCACTGACACTATTGATCATCGGTGGGATCAATTGGCTGCTGGTCGGCGCCTTCGAGTTTGACCTTGTCGCAGCGATCACCGGCGGCAGCACGTCAATCATTGCCCGCGTCATTTATATTCTAGTTGGGATCAGTGCATTGTATAGCCTGAAATTCTTTCCAGCTATCGCCCGCCAACAAACCCTCGACTAATTGAAAATAAAACCTGCATCTGCGGTGTCCTGACCCCAAAAAAGTTAGATTTTTGGTCTAACTTTTTGAGGTCGCATCTGTGGATGTAGTTTTTTTGTCTACAATCATTGAAAAAAAACACCAGTTGTACTACTCTTGTATTTAACCTACTATTTTCGAAAATATAAAAAGGACGTGACTCATGACCCCACCTACTAGACCCTCGCTGATACGTCGGATACTCGGTCGGATGCTTTTGCTATTGATTTTCTTATTTATTCTAGGTATTATTGGCGGAATTATTGTTTTAAATAACCTCACCATCGCGGAAAACTGGTTTGGTCTGAATGAATACCAAGTCGTTGAAACCAGGCATCAGATCATTCGTTTGTTCCCCTACTTTTGGGTAGCAGGGATCCTGCTGGTCTTTTTGATCGGTCTGATCATCGGCCTCAAAAAACACAAAAAATCGCCATTTTACTGGTTATTCTCATTGCTCTTGCTACCAGCGATTCTCTTTTGTATTGGCGTAGTTTCCACCTTTTTACCTGTAGACCGCCAACTCTTTCGAGAAGAAACCAGTGCCAAAGAAATTATGGCGGCGCTGCCAAATCAATCTTCATTCAAGGACAAAGAGCTGCAACTGGTCAGCTATAGTTTTCACATCCGCAATGTCCCGCTAAAAAGCGGCATTTATGCAGTTGCGCGAGTGATCAATCCAAACACAGGCCTACAAGACGAGTATTGGTATTACCCAGAAAATCTGTTGACCAAATGGAAAAAAGACGACGATACGATCGAGCTTTCGATGGAAGATACCATTGCCTTTGATGCCATCGACTGGGGCGTCATTCCCAAGATCATCAAGGATTCTGAGGCGCGAGCAGCTCAGCTAGATCACTATGTTCCTGGCGTCAGCATCGTCATTTTAAACGGCTTCCAAGGTGAATGGACTTGGACCGTTGGTTTAAATGGGATTCGTAATCGAACCGAGATCAATTATGTCTATGATCTCAAAGGAAATTATCAATCCGAATGGCAATAAAACAAGCGGCACCTATCCCTGTGAATAGGTGCCACTTTTGCTTTTATCGGTTTACTGATCCAAGTCTTTGACACACCGAAACCCTAAATTATTGGCTGCCGACATCCCAGAATTACCATTTCTAGCGGCAATTCGGTATCGTTTGCAATAGGATTCATGGCACAAAAATGAACCGCCGCGAGTCGCATACAGTTGATCATCTTGTGTTTGATTCCTTATCCAAAAGGTTTGTCCCGTCTGTTGTTGAAACTGCGTCAACGGGATGCGGGCAGGATTGACGCACCATTCCCAGACGTTGCCGATCACTTGATAAAGACCAAAGCCATTGGGCTCATACCATTTCGCGGGCGCTGTATTGGCAAAGCCGTCTGCTCGCGTGTTGCTTTTTGGAAACTCGCCTTGCCAAATATTGCAATGATAGGTATTTTCTGTCAAAAATTCCCTTCCCCAAGGATATTTTTCAAAACTTGTCCCGCCTTTTGCAGCGATCTCCCACTCTGCTTCTGTCGGGAGGCGTTTTTTTGCCCATTGGCAATAGGCGATCGCATCGTTGCGAGACACTTGAACCACTGGGTGATCCATCCGCTGGGCAATCGTTGAATCAGGTCCTTCAGGATGACGCCAATCTGCGCCGCTAACCGCGTACCACCAAGCCATATTCGGTACCTTTTGACTGCGGTGTTTCGTTTGCTCACTTAAAAAATAGTGAAAAACGAACGACCAGCCAAAACGCTCGGCTTCTGTGACATATCCTGTTGCTTCCTCAAAAACTTGGAAAGCTTGGTTCGTTACTGTCGTGGCATCAATGGCAAATGCTGGGCTGTCGAGGCTGATTTGCGGTCCCTCAAGATCCCCGGCAAAGCCGTCCATCGTATTCGTGCCAATTCGGTAAGTTCCTGCTGGAATCGTGGGCATCTGCTTGCCTCCTTTTTACAATAATTGATAGCCATTGTACAGATTGATCAGTAACACCAGCACGATCACGGTTTGGAATACCAGTGTCACTCGCTGTGGTGACAGGACGTTGCTGGCCTTGGCGCCTAATAGTCCCCCCACGATCGCGGCTGGAATAACAAACCACAAAATTTGCAGATCATACGCACCAAAACCTGTCGAAAAAGCGATCGTCAAAATTTTTGCCAGCTGCGAGAAAAAAATCGTACAAATTGAATAAATCGTCGCCTCTTTGATCGGCATGGCAAACAGCAACATCAATAAAGAAACATTGATGGGTCCGCCGCCGATCCCCAGCAAACTGGCTAGAAAACCGAGAATCAAGCCACAAGCTGCATACCAGCCGACTTTTTCCAACGCAAACCCGCGCCAGTTATATTTTGTATACAAAAAAGCGAACAATAGTGTCAGCACGGTCACAAGGATTTGGATCAGCTGAACCATCTTGTCGTCTCGAAAAACCAGCAATAGCTGTTCAAAGGCAACATTGCCTAAAACACCGCCTAACACAGCACCACCAGAAACCCACAAGGCAATCGACCAATTGATTTTCCGTCCACTGGCTAATTGTCTAGCTGTCGAAACGATAGACATCGTGAAGACAGCTGTCGCCGAGTAAAAAGAGATCGCAGCAACAGAATGGGCGCCGATAAAATCGAAAATCGGTTTGATCAGCACGCCGCCCCCCATGCCCGAAACTGCCCCTACGGTATTTGCTAAGACGATCACGAGAAAATAAATCAGTCCGATCATTGTCTCACCCCTTGCAACAGCCCCAATATCACATTGATTCTGGGTGTGAAGTCTTTTAACAGCTCCTGATAGCCGCAAAACCCCTCACTATCCACGTACATTGCATCTTTCATTCGTTTACAGCCTCCTCGGCACATTTTTTGGAAAGGACATTGCGTACACTTCGAAGGCATGTCTTTTTTCTGGCACAAAAACTGCTGCGAACAGTCTTGAGAAAACAATTCCCGCAACGTTTGCTCTTGGATATAGCCCATGCGAAACTCATCTAATACATAGAAGTCACAAGGATAGACACTGCCGTCGGCTTCGATCACATACTGCACTTGGCAGTTGCCTAGAATCCCACAGGCAGTTACTTGCTGCCGCACCAATAGATTCAGTAAATCATCGAACAGCTTGATACTTAAGTAGCGCCCTTGTGTCAATTCCTGCAGCCAAAACGCCAATAGCTGCTGATAAAAGTGCGCAAAGCTTCTTGGTGTCAAGGCATAGTTGTTGGTTGATGTGGCATCCAAATCAGCCAAACAAGGAATGAACTGCACAAATGCAATCTGCTCTTCCTTGAGAAAATCAAACACACGCTGGGCTTCCTTTGCTAAGGGATTAGTCAACACGCACAAGACATTGTACTCAATCTGATAGGCGTCCAATAATCGCTTGGTCTGCAAAACCCGCGCAAAGGTCCCCCGCCCTTTGGCGTCTAATCGATGCCGATCGTGAGCAAGCGGATGCCCATCGATCGACAGCCCGACTAAAAAGCGATGCTCTTTCAAAAAACGACACCATTTATCATTGATCACCATGCCGTTGGTCTGGATCGCATAGTGTACTGTCACTCGCTTTTTTTGCGCCGCAACATAAGTCGTTAGTTTTCTAAAATAACTCAGCCCTGCCATCGTCGGCTCTCCGCCTTGAAATGCCAACGTCAAATGATCGCCAGCTTCTAAGTCTGCATAGATGTTTGCAATCATCTTTTCCATTATATCCTCTTTCATTTTGCCAAAGGAACGCACTTCGCGCAAGGAACTGACGTTGGCATAAAAGCAATAGGTGCAGCGCAGATTGCAAAGAGAGGATGCTGGCTTGATCAATACGGAGATGTGTTTCATTTGTTGTTCCTCACTTCTTTATTTCTTTTGTGCGATTGTCTGCCTCTGACTATTGCTTAAACCTAAGCGCTGATACTCGCTTTCAGGAGCTTCAATCTGATTCATTACTTTAATCAATTTCTGAATCATTTCTTGTTCAATCAGTGGGTCATGAAACGGTGTTAACTGCTTTGGATCATTCTTTAAATCAAACAACAAGTGGCCTACCGAATAAGAATCGATATAGGTGGAAACTTCGACTTCTGTGTAAGGAAAATGATTTGTAAATCGATTGCCCTTTTTCAAGACCATGCTGTCTAAGACCTCTTTATTCAAAAAACCACGCAATGAAGCATAACTAAGCGTCTGCATTGTGATTGGTCCATTCGAAGGGTGAACCGATGCACGCATATACACATAACGACCATCGTAGATATTGACATGACCGCCGTTTGTACCAAAAATAATTTCTTGATGAAGCGGTTGCGAATGCTGTTTTTTCAACACAGGCAACAAAGATTTGCCATCCATATCTAAGGTGTTCTCAATTTCAAAATAATCCAATAAAGTTGCTGGAATATCGATGGTTTGACTCAATACTGGAGTATGGGTTCCCGATTCAGCTTGTGGGTAACTGATGAAAAAGGGCAGATGAATGATTTCTTCATACATCGGTGCTACGTTTTTTCCTAACCAGTCATGTTCCCCTAACAAAAAGCCATGGTCGGTATTCACAATGATCAAGGTATCCTCCCACATATTATTTTTTTCTATAAAGTCCAGCACTCGTCCTAAGTGATGGTCACACATACTGATCAACGCTGCGTATTCTTTTTGCAGCTCAATCAAATCCTGCTCGCCAACGTCTTTTGTTACACGACCATATTTTGGCCAAAAGTAAGGTGATTCATTTGGTGTCTCCTGGTACAATTTGCGATAGGTTTCTGGCACATAAAATGGTTCATGGGGGTCAAAACATTCGACTTGCAAAAACCATTGATCTTCATTTTTGTACTGTTCCAAAAAATCCAAACCGGCTTGGATCGTTTGAACCGTGGACAGGTCTTCTTCTACTGCTTGCCGTGTTCGATTCGCAAAATGCTGTTCCACAGAAATACCACTCTTATTTAACGGATTCAGCGGTGGATGATTCTCTGCCTGTTTTCTTGGAACCCATCGGTCGCCTTCTTGTCCTCTAAATCCTTCCCATGTGGAATAACGGTTATGATACGTGGCACCGCCAT
This sequence comes from Enterococcus sp. DIV1096b, assembly GCF_050498765.1. Classification (NCBI taxonomy): domain Bacteria; kingdom Bacillati; phylum Bacillota; class Bacilli; order Lactobacillales; family Enterococcaceae; genus Enterococcus; species Enterococcus sp. DIV1096b. The sequence goes on from NZ_JBMHEK010000001.1 coordinate 2,468,143, forward strand.
CTTCAAAGTAATGGGAATGGTCGGTTACCAAATGACAATAGACACCATTTTGCTGCAGCGTATCAAAAATTGACGAATCAAACGGTTCTAATTGTCCCCACGAACGATGCATAAAATTGTAACGACCTGTATGAATTTCTCTTCTCGCTGGCATACAAGGCATGCTGCCACCATAAAAGTTGTCAAACGTAATCGTTTTTTCTCTTAACCGTTCAAAATTTGGCGTGTTGATCCAATCGTTTCCGTAGTTTGATAAAAAATCTCTAGCCAGAGTATCAAACATCAGCATAATTGCTCGCATAGCATTCTTTCCTTCTTTCTTTTCTTTCCTTTTCTTGGTCGTTGCGACTACTTGACGATCGTTATCGCCCCTCGATTATCATCAGCGATCACATCTAAGTATGCGGAAGTATTCGTAACGACGATCGGCGTCACTAACGAGTATCCTGCCTCTTCAATTTCTTCTTTATCAAATGTAAGCAATACCTCTCCTTGCTTGACCTGATCCCCTTGCTTGACTTTTGTTTCAAAAAAACGACCATCTAAGTTCACTGTATCCATGCCGATGTGAATCAACACTTCCACGCCATCGTCCGACTTCAAGCCAATCGCATGCTTCGTTGGAAACAGTGTTTCAACTACTCCGTCAAAAGGTGCTCGAACCAGTCCTTCATCTGGTGAAACTGCTAAGCCTTTTCCTAATAGTCCATTTGCAAATGCTTGATCTTCTACTGCCGACAAAGGCAAAACGATGCCTGTTAATGGTAACGAAAAAGTGATTTCTTTCGCTGCTCTTTCTTCTGGGATCAAAGGCGAGGCTTCGTTATTACTAGCTGTTGCTTCTTGCCGATCCTCTTGCGGATCATACAAGAAAGTAATCGTTAAAATAAATGATAAGACGAATGCTACAGTGATTGCTAATACATACCCATAAAAGCCGCTTCCAATGCCTTCTGTCGGATCAATGTAGTTGGGTAAACTGAAGATACCCATCCCACCTATAATAAAGGATTTTGTTCCCATTGCACCCATGATCAATCCGCCGATCGATGCTGAAATCAAGGTCGCAATAAATGGTTTTTTTCTAGGCAACGTGATACCGTACAAGGATGGCTCCGATACCCCAAACAGACTGGAAATAAATGCGGGAATCCCGATTGCCCGAATAGAATTATTTCTAGACTTAATAATAACTGCCAGCACAGCTCCTGCGGTCGCAAAAGGAGTCGCTTGTCCTAAGACCATCACTGGGTCGTAACCAAGAACACCAATATTGTTGATTGCGATCGGAATGATCCCCCAGTGAAGACCAAACATGACCAACACTTGCCAAACAGCACCAACTGCAATCCCTGCAATAATTGGGCTGAAGTTATAGATCGCCAACACAGCCGCACCCAACAAATTGCCGATCCATGTCGCGATCGGACCAATGACAATGAAAGTCAGCGGAACCATGATCAAGACAGTTAGAAACGGAACTAAGAAACTCCGTACAATACTAGGAATGATTTTTGTAATGCCTTTTTCTAATCTGGCACCAAAATAGGTAGCAATGACGATTGGAATAACACTGGAACTATAACTCATTAAAATGACTGGTATTCCTAAAAAAGTGACATAAACAGGCGATTCAAAAACGGTTCCTGCAAACAAGGTATACAACGGTTCGGCATTTGCCGTCAAGCCAGACAAGGCTGGATAAACAAGGGCAGCACCGATCGCCATACCGACAAATTGCTTTAAACCAAATTTTTTCGCTGCGGTATATCCTAAAAAGATTGGAAAGAAGTAGAAGAAACAATCACCTGCTGCTTGCAAAATCGCATAGGTTCCTGACGTATTCTCAATCCATCCCAAAGAAACAAATAGCGCATTTAATCCTTTGATCATTCCTGTGGCAGCTAGAAGACCCAATACAGGTGTAAAGATACTGGAGATCACATCGATAAAAGCATCCAGCGGTCCTTTCTTTTCTCCCGAAGGTGCCTCATCATTTCCTGCCAATCCTGCATGTTGAACAAATTCTTGGTACACCTCTGGCACATGATTGCCGATCACGACTTGGTATTGACCGCCGCTTTGAACGACTGTCACGATTCCTTTCGTCTTTTTCAGTGTTTCTGTGTCTGCTTGCTCCTCATGTTTTAAATCAAAACGCAGTCTTGTGATGCAGTGGGTCACCCCATTGATATTTTCTTTTCCGCCGACTCCTTTTAAAATTTCATCGACCAATTCTTGATATGCCATCGTTCTCATCCTTTCAATGTAAAAATAAAAAGCAAGACAAATAACTATTCCTTGATGGAATAATTATCAGTCTTGCCTGCATTATCAGTAACAACCTTTATTCGTTCTCTATTAATTTTTGAATGTGTAACGTTAAGTACAGCTTTTCATCATCGTTCAAGGGAACACCTAAATACTTTTCAATCAAAAGCATCGTCTTATACGCGTCTGCATACTGTCCGCTCACGTGTCCCAATAGCGGATTTGCTTTTACCACATCTGGTCGAGCCTTCAATCGCTGGAAAAAAAAGCGCAAATGGGTGATAAATCGATCGAATGCCAAAGAGTTTTCATCAATTTGTATCTTGTTAGAAAATCGAATAAGTGAAATAATATCGCGAATCTTTTTTGCAATCGATTGGACATCTTTTGGCTGATCAATCTCATCTGTTACTTGTGCATTGATCAAATGCATTGCTATATTTCCTGCTTCTTCTTCCTCAAAGACGACCCCTGTTTCTTGTCCGATCCGTTCCAATGCTTTTTTACCAACTTCAAATTCCTGCGGATAAAACTTCTTTAATTCCCATGATAATCGGTTCGTAACTGTGATTCCTTGTTCATGCAGTTTGAACAGATTATACAAATGATCGGTAAGTGATACATACAGCGTCTCGCTTAACTCCTGTTTTATTTCTGCTTTCGCAAGTGAGATAATATCATCCGCTAAAGACACATATTTTGTCGGAATGGATGACAATAAACTTAAAAATCGCTCGGAAACTTTGTTCTTATGAAGCACAAACACTTTTTCAATTTTTGATTCATCGGCGGTTTGTCCTGGTTTCATTTTGAAGCCAAGGCCGGTACCGATCCAGATAAAATCTTTGCCATCTTGTCCGACCAAAACTGCATTGTTGTTTAAGATTTTTTTGATCTTCAAGACGCTTCTCACCTCCTTAAAATGAAAAAAGGCGATACCTTAATACATGTGTAGGATCCATACACACGTAAAAAGGTATAGCCTGCATTATCAGTAACTACCCATTTGATTGCCTTTACTATACTATTTTTCTAGAAACGTTGCAAGCGTTTTATTGATTTTTCTTTTTTTCGCTTCGTTTTGAATAGACGCAGATCAGCCTTTCTCCAAACTGTTCACTGATCCAGCAAACGGCTTTGCCCTTCGATTTTTTGGATCTCCGTAATGTCTTGCGTGACTTCTAGACAACCTAAATAGATGCCTGCTTCGTTTTTTAATGCAAAATAGCGAATATAGATTTTACGGCCTCGCATATCGATCCAAAATTCAGCAGTCTCCCGTGTGCCCGCTCGAAAATCATCCAAAATCTGCTGCACGAGATGCATGCTTTTCGGTGGATGGCAGTTGACGACTTCACGGCCTAAAACCGAATTCGTTCGTGGAAAGACGCGACTCTTGCCTTCTGAATAAAAGCGCACCCGCTCTTCACTATCTACAAAGGTCAAGTCCACTGGCAACGTTTGAAAAATCGCCACCAATTGCTCAAATTGCAGATTACCAGTAGGCAATGAAACGGTCGGCTGTTCAGCAATTTGCGGCGAATCTTCCGATTCTGTGACTTGAAAGTCATTGAATCCTAAACCGGCTGCGATGCCAGCGGTTGTTTCTTGGGCTTGTTTGATCGCCGCTTGCCGTGCGGGTTCTGCCGCCTGTTCCTTTTCAAGGGCTTCTTGGCTCGGTTTCCAAGGAAGCGGTTCTGGGATAAAGGCAAAGCCGATGTCAAAGCTGTCAGCCGCAATTTGTTCCCAATCTTTAAGACTGAAGACATCCAGCGTCATAGGCACCATGATTTCTTCTTCTTTGAAAATCATCTCTTCAATCTCGTTTTTGACTGCTTCCCATTGGACAGCGATTGGATTATAGGCAGCTTTTTCGGATGCCAAAAGCTCATTGAGCGCTTTGATCATAACCCGAATATCATCATCAACACCCCACATCACTTTTGGCGGCGCAGTGATGCCGTACTTCTCCATGTAAGAAAAAATCAACGTTTCTTTTCGCGCATAGTGTTTGTCGATCTGCATTAAATCATTGCAGGCAGCTTGTAGACGCTTTTTAGGCGTCCAATCACCGGTTTTGATTTTGGCTAAGAGGCTGTCGATCTCATCGGCCAACAGGGATTGCAGGACTTGGTTCTCCAATTTCAGGGTATGCACAGGATGGCCTGGTTGCCCATATTCTTCATTGGAGTGATGGATCTCGTTGATCGAACCTTTGAAAACAGCAGCATGAATATTGCACAAACGCTGAATCTCAGAAGGGTCCAACCCCGTTTGGATCAAAGCTTTTTCAGCAGCAGTGATCTCCGTCACATCCACACCATCAAATTCTTCGTTAAACAAGCGTTTAGCTTCTCCAAAGGAACCGCCTTGGTGAAGCAAACTCAGTATTTCGACGATCCGTTCTTGTCTTTGACTGTTGGTTTTCATTTCGTCGCTCCTTTCACAAGAAACCCTTGTTTTTCGAAAGCGAGACAAACCCTTTCCAAGGGGATCTTCTTCATCTGAGCGCCTTTGGGAATCGTCATATAACGTCCAGCAGTTTGTAGCATCCCTGGTTGATTGATCGCCGTAAACCCTAGTTGACTCATGATTTCTAGTATTTCAGGATATTGTGCCACAAGTTCATAGAGCGTTTTTGACAGATCGATTTCTTTCATAGTAAGGTCTTCCTTTCAGTGAGAATGATTCTCAATAAGGTATCCTTAGTATAAATCATTTTGTTCAAAAATACACGAACTCCCGCAAACATTCATCAATCGATTATTTTTTTCTAAGATTGCCGGTAACGGCAAACCACTCTTTCCAACCAATCGATACTGGCAAAAAGCAGATAGCCCATCAAAGCAATCAGAAGGATCCCGGAAAGCATTTGCGGGTAGTCCATTTTTGACCACGCACTTAAGATCAGATAGCCGACACCATACGTCGTGTTGTAGTTTTCGGCAAAAAAGAGGGAAGCCAACGCAATCCCGATACTGACCCGCACACTGGCAAAAAGTGCGGGCATGAGTGCGGGCAAAATAACGAAGCGCAAGACATGGCGCCATTGATTGGTATAATTTTTCATGACCTGAAAGTAAGCTGACGGGATCTTTGTGACTGCATCACGAATCGAGACGATCACTTGAATGACGATTACCGCAAAAATCAAGAGAACTTTTGAGAGATTGCCTAAGCCAAAGAAAATCATAAAGACGGGTAAAAACGCAACTTTAGGAATCGGATATAAAAAGTAAAGCAGTGGACCAAGCAGCCGATCCACTCTTTGGGATCGCCCAATCAAGATTCCTAACGGCACCCCGACTAGCAACGCCCCACTCAACGCCGCAAATACCCGCAGCAAACTGGCACCTGCGTGGATCAGTAAGACTTCTCGTAATGCCCAAAAACGTTCAGCGGTTTCTAAAGGATTAGGCAACGAGCGATTGTTGGTCACCCAGCTTACACCCCACCAAACCACGACAAACGAACAGAAGCCCCAAACAAAAGATTTGATGGGTTTCATTGCCTCGCCTCCCTCATTTGTTCTTTCAACTGCAAGACGACTTCATAAAAAGCCAACGAGTCTCGTTCCAGCTGGCTGCCGTAAAATGGATTACTGATCGGCGTAACGTCCTGATCTTTTAGCAACAAAATCGTCTGCCCCAAAAACACTGCCTCTTCTGGATCGTGGGTCACCACGATTAAGCTGTTTTGTCTGCGCTGCTGTTGAGCAGCGATCATGGCTTGTGCGTTTGCTTTGGTTTCTTGGTCCAGTGAAGCAGTCGGCTCATCCAATAATAAAACATCGGGCTGTGTGATCAGTCCCCGCCCCATGGCAGCCCGCTGTTTTTGACCGCCGCTAAGCTGATGTGGATAGCGGTCCTGCACCTGCGTCAATCCCAACTCCGCCAAACAGCTTGTGACCCGTTTTTTACGGCTCTCACTGGGTGTTTGATTGATAAGCAGCGGCATTTCCAGTACTTGGTAAACTGTTTGCCAAGGAAACAAATGCAGTTCTTGGAAAACGACCTCGATGTTGTCAGGGGAACAGCCTTGGTAAGTGATCGTGCCTGATTGCGGTCGCTGCAACCCTTTGATCAAGGATAAAAGCGTGCTTTTGCCAATCCCCGATTCTCCCAGCAGCACATAGGTCGTTCCTTGTTCAAAACAAAACGAAAGATCCTTAAAAATGACGGTTTCCCCATACGTAAAGGAAACGGAATCGAATCGAATACTCATCAGAGAATAAACTTCTTTCTTAAAATTATTTGTGTTGGTTTTCACATTTTATGCTATACTATTTTTTGCGTGATTGACAAGAAAGGATGGTTTATGATGTTTCAGACCCTCGTATTTCATGAAATACGTCCCGAAGCAGAACTTTATGATCAGGTGCGCCCGATCAAAGTCGCAGACGGCTATCAAGATGCCTTGCCTCTGCCCTTATTCAATAGCACTTCTCATTTTAAACAACAAATCGACTTTTTGAAAGCAGAAAATTACCATACGTTGACCCTTGCAGAAGTCAAAGATTTTTATTTCCGGCAGCAGCCGCTACCAGAAAAATCCGTGTTGCTGACCTTTGACGACTGTTATCAATCAATGAAAGAATATGCCTACCCACTGTTGAAGGAAGCTGGTTTCAAGGCCACTGCCTTTGTCGTGACCGGCTGGCTTTTTGATGCCCCTCAGCCTTACGAACCAGAACTTTCGCGGACATTGAGCAGTGCCGAATTAGCCGAAATGAGCGATGTCTTCGAATATGCCAATCATACCGCTCATTTTCACGAACGCAAGAACCAGCAAGGGCGGTCAATGTGGGAAACACCGGCAGCCTTTGCGCAAGACTTACGAAGCTGCAATCAGCACGTGGCCATCAAGGATGTTTTTGCCTATCCCTTTGGCTTTTATGATCAGCAGACGATCGCAACACTAGAAAATGAAGGCTTTGTTCTGGCATTTACAACCAAACCAGGCATCAATACGACAAAAACCAAGCCAATGGAACTCCATCGGGCAGTCATCCCGTTCTCACTACCAATGGCTGCTTTTGAACAACGATTTAGAAACGAGGAAATGAACCAATGAAAAAAACGATTTTAGCAAGTATCCTAGCACTATTCGCTGTTGGCGCTGCCGCATGCGGCAACACTGGCGAAACAGCAAGTACCAGCAATTCAAGCACTAGCAGTACAGAAGCTGCGGTCACGGATCAAACATTGACGATCGGGGTGTTACCAGCAGAATCAGCGATTCCGATCATTCTAGCAAAAGAAGAAGGCTTTTTCGAAAAGCAAGGATTGACTGTGGAACTCAAATCCTTCACTTCCCCGAATGACCGCAATGTGGCGGTGCAGGCAGGCGAGCTGGATGGTACGATCAGCGATGTCATGACAGAAGCGACCTTCAAGCAAAACGGCATCGATATGACGATCACTTCTGATATTTTGGAAAACTTCAAGATTCTCGCTTCACCGAATTCAGGGATTACTGAGATGAAAGGGTTAGCGGATAAAAAAATCACCCTTGTACCGAATTTCATTTTAGAATACATCATGGATCAATTTGCACAAGAAAATGATTTTACTTATGACATCGTGGATATCGCTTCTTTTTCTGCCCGTTCCGAAGCATTGCTCAATGACCAAGTCGATGGCGCTGTTTATACGGAACCGCAAGCCAGCATGTTGGCTGCCCAAGGGGCGATTGTTTTAGGCAGCTCTAAAGAAGCTGGCATCAAAGGCGGCACACTGCAATTTATGGACGAAGTCATCCAAAATCGCCCGCAAGACCTAACAGCATTTTATACTGCTTACAACGAAGCCATCGATTATATGAATGCTCATTCAGCAAAAGACTATGCCGACATCTTGGCAGACTATCAATTCCCAGATGCTATGAGTACTTACTTAGACAGCCAGGAAGACTATCCTTATGCCCAAGCTGTACCGCAAGAGCAATACGACGCGATCATTGCTTGGACGAAAGACAAAGGACAAATCGACCAAGCATATTCCTACAACGAGTTGACCAATTTCGATTTTTTACCCGCTGACGAATAAGAAACAACAAAAAAGACGCATTTGCGTCTTTTTTTGTCTTTTCACTTCTTTTTGACACTCTTTTTTGCTCGTGGCAAGAAATTCAGGTATACTTTTGACAAATCAGCTGCCATGAAAGGATTTGATTTAATGCCAACGATCGCTGTTTATGCCGACCAGAAAGAAGATACTTGGGAAGCACACTTGACTCACCAGTTAAAAATAAATGAAGAAAGGACCCAGGCTCATCAAACATTCCATAACGAACCTTTAACGATCGACGAATACTTCTTTACAGAAGATCCTGCCCCTTTTCATACGAATCAAGCCGTCAAGCAGCAATTAGCAAGCAATGGCCGCAGCTGTCTGCCACTCGTTTATGTCGACGATCAGCTATTTTGCCAAGGTCGCTTGCCAACGATCCGTGAATGGGAACAATTGACGAAATCTGGGATCACTGTGCAATTTGATGAGTAGCAGCCACTGTTTTCTTTGCCAGACAAAACAACGCACCACGTGCCAATCATAAGCGTTTAGTTCTCCCCCTTCGCGGCAACTGCGTCAGTAACGCCTTTTTCTTCTTCCGTTAAACTTCGTTCGCTGATTTTAAAGAATGGATAGTAGATCGCCACACTAATCAGTAAGGAAGCGATACTCCAAAGAACAGCAGGGATATTGCCGCCGGTTGCAAGGTAAGTATTGATAAAGGGCGGTGTGGTCCACGGTGGATTGAACATGATTCGCCCAATGACATTGGTGACCGACAAGAAATACGTTCCGACACATAATACAAGGGGTGTCAGGATGAAAGGAATCATCATAATAGGGTTCATCACGATCGGAAACCCAAAAATGATTGGCTCATTGATACAAAAAATAGCAGAGGGCAAAGCCATCTTCCCTAGGGAACGATAGGCTTTTTTCTTTGAAACTAACATGTTGATGATCAGCCCCAGTGTTGAACCAGTGCCTCCATAGCACAAAAACATGATATAAAACCCGCCTGCAAAAATGTTCGGTAACGGTTCGCCTGCAGTGTAGGCTTCGGTATTGGCTGCTAATAAAGCTAGAAAAATCGGATCGCCGATACTCCCCATCACATTGCTGCCATGAATCCCTAAACACCAAAGCAACAAAATCAAAAAGGTATACAACAGCATCCCAGGCAATGTGTTTAGACCAACTGCCAGCGGTGAAAAGATGGCTTGCACGAATTGATTGACATTAAATTCCAACAAGACCCGAATCACCCAGGCACCAGTGATGATGGCAGCTCCGGGAAGCAAGACCGAAAAACTCTTGGCAACTGCGGGCGGCACTTCTGCTGGCATCCGAATCACTAAGCGGTGCTTGAGAAAAAAGCGATGGATCACTACTGTCGCAATCGCTGTGACGATTCCTGTAAACAGACCAGACGCCCCCAAAGAAGCTGGATCGATCGTCCATTCTTCCCCCGCCTGCAGCAGCAAAAACGCGCAGACTGCCAACACGACAGAACCGATCCGATCGATCTCATACGAAGCCGCCAAATAGTAGGCGATCCCGATACAAGCGGCCAGTCCCAAAATCCCAAATGTAAAATTGCTGGCGGCGCCTAGTTTGATGCCAAACTCCCCGACAAACTCGGTCCAGCCGGGAAAAGGCAGATTGGCTAAAATCAAAAAGAGACTGCCGATAATCGTCAGCGGCATCGTAACGGCGACTCCGTTACGTACGGCAACTAAAAATCGATTTTCACTGATCCTAACCAATCTTGGTGCAAAATTTTCCTGAAACCCTTCAATCAACCGATTCATCCTGTCTCCTCCTACTAAATATCTCGCTTTTTTAATAAGAGTAGCATAAAAAACGCTTTCTGCATTTTTAGAACACTCGACGCCTTCCCGATTCCAAGAATACTGCTGGCTAGCTGTTTCTTTGCCAAATGGGTAAAGCCCCTGCCAAATCACGTTCCTTCGACCAAGCGATGGCACCTGACAGCAAAAAGAAACTAATGACCGTCCCTTCCCTCACCGCTAGCGGTAAGCCCAAACTGATTGCTAGCAAGAGCGCCCCCGAAATACAGACTGCATCAACGCCATAACGGTACTGCTTAAATGTCCAACGACTGCGTTGCGCCAGCAAATGACACCAGTGCTCGATTGGAAATTTCAAGACCTGCAACCGTAGGACTTGCCCCGTCGCCGTTCCAGAAATCAAGATCCCACCGATCAAAGCAGCTAGTTGGCTCCAATAATTCGTCAAGTGCAGCGATGCCAAGAAGTAGTAAACAAAGCCATTGATCAAATAGCCGAAAGCCAGCAAAGCGAAAAACATAATCAAGTACTCACTGCCTTTTTGTTTGAGGGGCGTCTGCCGCCGATCCAATAGCCAACAGGCAGCTAGAAAGCCCAAGTTGATGGCTGTTGTGATGGTGCCGACTTTGATTCCTGACATCGTTGCCAGCGTGACATTCAAGGCATTAAAACTACTGACCCCAACGCCTGCTTTAATGGTCAAGCTGATCCCGAATGCACTCAGCCCATAAAAAATCCCTGATCCTATCCATTGCTTTTTATTCATTTTTTCTCCCACACTTTCGTTTTTGCTTTTCTAAGTATGTGCTATACTGACTAAAAACAAATAGGAGATTTCTCCTAGTTCGGAGGGGAAAAGTGAAAAAAACCGCTTATGCCTTGGCAATAAAGCAGGTACCAATCAAAGAAAATTGCCCCTTGCCGATTCCTGAGGAGATTTTACAACAAAGTGCCCTCTGGACCTTTGATCATCGAGAAGCGATCCAAAAAGAAACGGTGCCGATGTCGGTCTTTTTTGTCCTATTGACTGGCAAAGCCAAGATCATTCAAACGCAAGAAAACGGCAAACGTGCCTTGCTGCAGTTTCTCCATCCTGGTGATTGCATTGGCGATCTCACGTTGATTGGCGCCGAAACAGTACCGAAAACCGTGGTTGCGATCGGTGAAACAACATGTCTGGGCATTCCGATGCAAGCAGCAGCTCACGGGCTCATGCAAGACCTGGCTTTCGTACAAACACTAGGCAAAACTATCGGTGAAAAATTGCTGCTGCGTATGGATCATTTTTCCGTCAATCAAACCTATCCCTTAGCTTGGCGCCTTGCTCATCTACTGTTGGAAGCTTCGATCGATGATCTTTTTCAAGAAAAATTGACGGAGACCGCCGAATACTTAGGCGTGAGCTATCGCCATTTGACGTATACCTTAAAAGATTTCAAAACGCAAAAACTAGTCACAAAAACTGAAGACGGCTATCGGATCGATGCGCCTGCGCTGCAGACCTTTATCCAAAACCAACAAAAGCAGTAACAAGCAAATAACGACAGCAAAATAGTTGGTATGATACACCCCCTAAAAGCCAGAGAAAAAGCTGACTCTTGGGGGTGCAACAAGAAAAACCAACTGTTTGCTGTCGTTTTCGGGACGTTGCTTTATTTTTTCGCCAATGCCCAAGCATTGACACTAACCGTGCCGGTTCCGCTGAGAGCGATCGCCGCGGTCCGTTTTGGATACACGCGAGAGGTCAAACAATATTGCCCGCCATTTAGGAAGATCTCAATGGAAGACGTATCGACGAAAATCTGTAGCTGCATCAGTTCATCGACCTTGACACTGCGCTGTTTACGACCGTAGCCAGAAACGCCATGATGGATCGTGAAGACACCAGCTTCATAAGCCAAAGTCGTATCTTGCAAAAGTCCAAGCTGGAACTGCTGCAATGGGGCTTCCGCCGTAACTTGCAACTCATATGCCAATTCATCGAAAGACAAGTGCTGCGGTTTCTCTGAAAGCACAATTTTTTGTCTGACTTGCTTGTCTCGCAATTTTTGGAATTCTGGCAAAGGTTCTTGATACAACTGGTCATTTTTGACCGAAAGCTGTCTTGGCAGCGTTGCGGCATGCTGCCAGCCGCGAGGGATCGTAGGATTGCTGTATTCAGGACTGGTATCTCCTAGCCCCATCCAGCCCCACAAGATCCGACGTTTCTGCTCATCTTCAAAGGTTTGCGGGGCATAGAAGTCAAACCCATAATCAAGTTCACGAAACGCAGAAGTTTCTTTAAACGTCAGGGTTTCCCAATCCACCTCACCGATCAGATACCCTGATTGATGAATATTTTGGTAGGCATGTTCTTTGGCTGCCAAGCCTTGCGGTGAGAAGACCAACACATCTTTGCCATCTAAATGGAAGTAGTCTGGGCATTCCCACATGTAGCCTAGAGCATAGTCCTCACCGAAAAAGATTCCTCGATAGGTCCATTCATTTAAATCCGTCGATTCATAAATCAAAATTTTGCCTTCGTTTTCCAACGTACGCGCGCCTAGCAGCATATAGTAGGTGTCTTCGTGGGCAAAAACCTTTGGGTCACGAATATGATCGGTAAATCCTTCAGGGTAGTCCTCATGAGGAATCACGACTTCTTGCTTTTCGACGGTATAGCCGTCTTTACTGATTACATGGACCGTGTTTTGTTCTCGTCCGCTAAAGGTATAGTCATGATCACCGGGATGTTTGACATTCCCCGTATAGAAGAAATGGATCGCGTCATTCTCGATAAAGGCAGAACCCGAGTAGACCCCGTCTTTGTCATAGTCGTGTTCGGGAGAAAGAAACAGCGCTTCTTCTTGAAACGTGACATAATCCGTCGACGTTTTGTGTCCCCAGTGAGGTGGTTCCCCGCCATGGGGCGTTTGCGGTACATATTGATGGTAAAAATGAACCACGCCTTTGAATTGGCAAAGACCATTCGGGTCGTTCATCCATCCTGTTTCTGGCATCAAATGATAGTTCAAGCGCCACGCATCAGCACTGATTTTTTCTGCTAATTCGTTTTGTGTTTGGGCAAGCTGTGCCCAGTATTCCTTCGTTAACAATGCGGTACCTCTTTTCTCTTGCCGATGAACAGCAAGGGATTATTTATTGATTCAACTCTTTGGCTAGCGGTTTGCGCTGCAATTGGACACCAGCAAAACCGACACCAAAGGCAATCAAAATCACGACAACGTATTTCAGCATGGCACCGAAATCTCCAGTATACAACAATAGTCCTGGAATAAAAGTGATGCCCATCCCAGTGGCAGCTAATTGGAAGACATACGTCGCAAACCCGCCGACTGCGCCTCCCAGCATGCCTGCGCCAAAAATGCGCATCGAGCGTAAGTTGACCCCAAATAGTAAAGGTTCAGTGATCCCAAATAAGGTTGGAACCGCCGCACTGATGGCATTTGAGCGTTTGACTTTGTTTTTATAAATAAATGCCGCAGCGATCGCAGCCCCGAATTGTCCCGCCATACTTGCTGTACCTAAGACTTGTAGGACGTTTTCGCCTGTCGTATTCAATAACCCTAACTCAATAATACTTAACGAATGGTGCAATCCAGTGATCACGATCACTTGCTGAACCCCTCCGTAAATGATATAACCGATGCCCAATGGCGCTTGCACCAAGTAGACGATACTGTTGATGACTGCTCTTTCAGCTACTTGCAAGATTGGTCCTAACGCAAACAAAATCAAACCTAAAGTAATGACGATCGTTAAGAATGGTGTCACGATCAAATCCATCATTTGTGGAACAAATTTACGGAACCATTTCTCTAGCTTAGAAACTAAGATCCCGACAATAATTGCTGGAAAAATCGACCCTTGATACCCAGAGATAGATAAACCGAATAAGTGCAATGGATCTGCATCCCCGCTGGCAACTGCCCAAGCGTTCGGCAATTGCGGTGCCACCATCATTAATCCTACCACGATTCCGATGATCGGATTACCGCCGAATTTTTTCGTCGCACTATAGGCGATCAAAACAGGTAAAAAGGCAAACGCTGTATCCGTTAACATTTCAAACATGGCTAACCAGTCAGCACTATAGGTGACCCCCAACTCAGTCAATAATCCCCGAATCCCCATCAAAAGCCCCGTCGTTACCAAAGCTGGAATCAATGGCACCAAGACATCTGACAACGTGCGGACAACTTTTTGGACGGGTGACAGATTCGAATAAACATCATCTTTGAAGCCAGCTTTTTCAGCGGAGGCGTCATTGCCCATCTCTGTAGCGAAGGCTTGATACACTTCATTAACTTTTCCTGTTCCAAAAATGAACTGATGCTGTCCCGTGTTGAAAAAATAGCCCTTGCTGCCCTCAACTGCTTCCGCTTTGTCTTTATCTACTAACTGATCGTCTTTCAAAATCAAGCGCAAACGTGTGGCACAGTGTTCAAAGTTTTTGACATTTTCTTTGCCGCCAACAGCTTCTAACACTTGGTCGATCGTTTTTTGTTCCTTCATTTTTCCCACTCCTTTGATCGTCGGTCCATTTGTGGAACCGGTTCTACATTTGTAGATTAACAGAAACCGTTTGCAATTGCAAGCAAAGAAAATAAAAAAACAGAACGCCGCAACTGGACGTTCTGTTTTCTCGAAAAATATTTGCTTTATCGCTCCTGATTGTCAAGCTTGGCAGTCGACTGTTTGACCACTAATCGATTCGGTAATTCGATCACTTCAGGAACCTCTTCCCCTTGTGTCAGTTTTTGGATCGTTAAGACGGCATCGATGCCTAATTGGACATAGGGATATTGGGTCGTTGTGATGGTCGGATAGACATAATCCGTCGAATCATAGCCGCCAAATCCGTTCAAGGAAAAGTCTTGAGGCACTTGGTACCCTAGTTCATGGGCGGCTTTCAATACAGCAACAGCGATATTGTCCGTAGCACAGGCGATGTACGTTGCCGGTTGATCTTTCAAGAACACAAGAGCTTTTTGGTACGTTTCTCTTCTAGAAAAAGACGTTTCGATAAAGTCCACCTTGACGTTGGGGGTTTGTGCCAAGACATCAAGAAATCCTTTTTTTCGCAAGACACCTACCGCATAATCATTCTCGCTGACCCCAACGAATAAATAACGTCGGTGGCCAGCGCTGACTGCATATTCTGCCATGGTTTTGCCCGCTTGATAATCTTCATGGACGATGGAATGAATGCCAGCTAACTGTTGGCCTAACAATAAAACCGGCATAGGAACCTCTGCCAGCACCGCTTGCAGCTGCGGCGTGATTTTGCGCGCAAAAAGGATCATCCCTGCTACTTTTTGTTTGACTAGCATTTCGATATTTTCTAGTTCCCGTTCATCGCTTTGATCAGAGTTGGTGATCAGCATTTGATAGCCGTTTTCCCGAGCCGTCGTATCGATCCCTTTTAACACATCATTTGTCGAGGGCGAATTCAATCGAGGAATGATCACGCCCAGCAATTTCGTGTCTTGGGCTTTCAGCGATCGAGCAAATGTATTGGGGCGATAACCAGTTTCAGCAATGATCTGATCAATTTTTTTGCGCTTTTCTTCACTGATATAGCCATTGTTCAGATAGCGGGAAACCGTACTTTTCGCTACTCCCGCCTTTTCAGCAATGTCCTTGATCGTTGTCATGATTTCCCACCTTTGTATTTTCTTTTATTATAACAATAACTGAAAGAAAAGCGCAGGTTTTGCGTAAAAATTGTTGGGTTGGGCGGTTTTGGAATGAAGCTTCACTTCAAAGTAATCTTACAATCAATGAATGGTTGAGAAACTAAAATCTCCCTTTACAAGCTATGGCGAAGATCGATCAGATCATTGAGCATATTTTTTAAGCAATACACCGCCATGATTCGTCAGCAGATAAACCACGGATAGTAAACCATTATTGGATTCTGAACATTTTTATAGCAAGCGACATATAAGAAAAAAACCAGTTAAGCCACGCTTAGCTGGTTTTTCATTAGTAGAAATCCAATCCTAAGTTTACATTAAAACGCCTCTATCACACATTCAAAATCCACATAAACCCAAGAAAGACAAAGAACAAGCCGTACATGATCGGTGAGACTTCTTTGCCGCGTTTGGCTGCTAACATGGTGATTGGGTAAAAGATGAAGCCCAAGGCGATCCCATCGGAGATGCTGTAGGTCAACGGCATGCCTAGTAGAATCAAGAAGGCTGGGATTGCGATTTCCATTTCGTGCCATTTGATTTCTCGTAGCGATTGTGCCATCAGCACACCTACGACGATCAGTGCTGGTGCCGTCACTTGGGAAGTAACAACGGATAGCAATGGTGAAAAGAACAAGCCGAACAAGAAGAAAATTCCAGTCGTCACAGCAGTCAAGCCAGAACGACCGCCCACGGCGATCCCAGCGGAAGATTCCACATACGCCCCTACTGGTGAGGTCCCTAATAAAGAACCGGCGAGCATGGCAGTGGAGTCAGAAGCAAGTGCTTTGCCGACTCGTGGCATTTTGTTGTCTTTCATGAAGCCAGCTTGATTGGCAAGTCCCACCAAGGTGCCTGCGGTATCAAAGAAAGTGACGAGTAAGAAAGTCAGCACCACGACCCACATTTGCAGGGAGTTGATGTCTCCTACATGGTTGAGCGCCACTAAGAATGTGGAAGAAATACTTGGTGCAGCAGAAACGATACTGGATGGTGCTTGGATCAAGCCAGTCAAAAGACCTAAAACAGTTGTTGCGGCCATCCCGATAAAAATTCCACCAGGAACTCTGCGAACCATCAAGACGGCAGTGATCACTAGACCAAAAATCATCAGCCACGTCGTACCGACACTCAATGAACCTAGTGCCACAAGGGTCGAATCGTCGGAAACGATGATCCCGCCTTCGCTCAGTCCCAAAAAGGCGATGAACAGACCGATCCCGCCAGAGATGGCGTATTTTAAATCAGCAGGGATCGCATCAATGATCAGCTCCCGTAATTTGAAGATCGTGATCACGATGAAAATCAGTGATGCCACAAAAACGCCAGCTAATGCTGTTTGCCATGGAACCCCCATTCCAATACAGACTGAATAAGAAAAGAAAGCGTTGATCCCTAATGCGGGTGCTGTAGCGATCGGATATTTTGCTAAAACCCCCATCAAGATACAGCCCAATGCACTGGCTAACGCCGTTGCTGTAAAGACGGCACCTTCGTCCATCCCAGATGCCCCGAGGACCGTTGGATTGACGAATAAAATATAGGCCATTGAGATAAAGGTGGTGAAACCAGCTAAGATTTCTCGTTTGACCGTTGTTTGTAAGGTATCTAGCCCAAAAAAGGAATTGATTTGATTCTTCATTTTTACTCCTCCAGCAATCAAGCAAAGGTGTCGCAATTGCTTGATTTTTTATAATGAAAACGACGAAATCAATCATAAACCAACTTTATCTGCAAGTAAATATTATCCGGTTAAAAAAACCAATAAAACGCTTTTTCCAACATCTTACCCTTAGCTGTTTTTAATCAACGTGTAACGACTTCTCATTCATCAATTGCTCCAGCTGTTCCTTGGTGGTGCGCTTGATGGAAAGCTTTGGCAACTCGTTCAACGCAAAGTAATCGCTGTTGGAAGTTTCACTGTTTTTGATAAAGTCCCCTGCCAGAACCTCACATTCAAAGACCAACTTATAGTATTGAAACACTTGCGGAATGTCTTGTCTTAGATTCGTATCAAAAATTGCTCGCAGCTCCTTCACCTCTACTAGCAAACCGGTTTCTTCCAGCACTTCTTTTTTGATGTTTTCCCGAGGCGTCAAGCCAATCTCTGCATAGCCACCCGGCAGTGACCATTCTTTCGTCAGGCTGTCTTCCACTAGCAAGATTTTTTCGTCTTTTTGGATCAATGCTCGTACGTCGACTTTAGGTGTAGGATACCCCTCATTTTTTTCTGTTAAAAGGGTCAACGCAGCTGCGTCTTGATCCACGACGGTACTCATCAAATGCAATGCCAACTCTTTGATTTCTTGGTATCGTTCCTTATCGTACACATCTTTGCCATAGTACAAACCTGCTTCAGCGATCGATAACAGGCGTTTGTATTGCGCAAAATAATCTTTCATCCATTCCCCGCCTTTTCCATTTCTCTGTTATGCTTCTTATTCTAGAGGAAATCGGCGGTTTTGCAAAAGAAAGTCTTCTGAGACATAAGAAACAATCCGTCTTGCTTTGACAGCTAAACTTCCCCAAAAGCTGAATCATGAGAAATAGCTCCTCAAAAAAAGCAGTTGGCATGTACCTAGAACAGGTATAACGCCCACTGCTTTGCTTATTTACTTAGCTCAATTGCGATTCTCTCGATCAATGGGCGATAATCCACTTGCTTGTAATCTTCCACATTGACTTCGATAAGCTCCCCTAACTGAAAGTCATCGTAACGGCGATCGCTGATGATTTGCCGAAACGCTTCTTTGGTTATATGGTTGGTTGCAGCTTGTCTATCTTCCAGCACATCCCCGTAATGGTATCGTTCCATGATAAAACTCAAATGACGGTCATCCGCTCGATCACGTATGAAACGTCTTTCCCATAAGGTTTCAAAAGAAGCAGTCAAGCGAATGGTCAAGCACTCATAACCATAGCTTTGGGCGAGAAAAGTTAGCAATGGCTTCTGTTTTTCACTAAAAGGGTATTCCGAGACCACCAAGCGTTTTCCTAAAGACATGTACAAGCCCAATGCCTGATAGTAAAAAGGCCAAACATACTGCTTTTCGATCTGGGCTTTTTCTGCCAATGAATCAAAGCCGAGGGATTCGGCATAGCACTCTTTGATTTCATCTGGCGTAAGAGCGAAAAGATCAGGAAAACGTGTCTTCAACAGATCCAGTAAATAACTTTTTCCAGTTCCAGGGCTGCCTGCCAATAAAACAAGCATCTTTTTGCGTACCATCTATTTGCCGATCGCAGTCGGCGCTTTCGTATTCATGAAAAGACCGATCTTGTGCTTGACGATTTCTTTGATGGCTTCATTGGATGGGATCACGTTGTGACGCAATGATTTGTTGACTTCCGTTGCCCCAAAATTTTCTTTCGCAATCTTCGTCCAGTTCACCAACAATTCAGTACCTACATTAAACTTACGAATGCCGTTATTGATCAATTCAGGATAATCTTCTTCTTTGACGCCAGTTCCTCCATGAATGACTAGCGGCACGTCGACGACTGCATGGATCTCCTTCAATAACTCAACATTCACTTCGGTTTTGGAGCGGAATTGACCGTGATTGGTTCCGATAGCGATGGCTAGCGCATCGACGCCAGTAGCAGCGACAAACTCTACCGCATCTTCTGGGCGTGTGAAGACTTTATCGTCTTCTTCCACATGAATGCCTTCTTCTGTGCCGCCGATCGTTCCTAGTTCTCCTTCGACGGACACCCCATGGGCATGAGCGTATTCTACGACTGCGCGCGTTTTCAAAATGTTTTCTTTGAAGGGCAAATGCGAGCCATCATACATCACCGAGCTATAGCCGCTATCAATCGCCGCTTTGATCTCATCGAAATCTCTGGCATGGTCCAAATGCAAGACAGCGTCCACCAGCTCGTGATCGGCAATCGTTTTGACGACATTGACCAAGACATCATAGCCGATGTATTTCGCCGTATCGATACTTGTTTGAATGATGATAGGTGCCCCCATCTCTTTGGCTGCCCGTAGCATGCTTGGCAGCATTTCTAAATTATGGGTATTAAAAGCCCCCACTGTAAAATTCAATGCTTCTGCTGTTTTCGTTACTTCTTTTAATGTTGTATACATCCTTGATTCCACCTCGTCTAGTTTAATTGCCGCTGATCGTAAGTTGTTTGGCGATTTGCCGCATTTCTTCCATTTTATCCATGTAATAGTCGATCTTTGCATCATCGCCATTTCGTGCGGCGGTGGCACGCTGAGCATTGTAAAGGGACATCAGTTTTTTGTAGCCGTCCCCGATCGATTTCTTCGCCTGCAAACTTTTTTCCAATGCGTCGATCGCTTCTTCTGTGCGAGAAAGTTTTGCCTGGGCTAAGCCTAACGCTTCATACAATTTTGCCTGTTCGTCGATGTCGGTTTCTGCTTGCAACTGACTTTCTAAAGTTTTAATAAGCGCTTTTTCCTCTTGGCTTTCTTCAGCGGTCAAAGGAACCGCTGGTGTTTCTGTGGGCTTTTTTTCTTTTTTGAAAAAAGAGAACATGCGTCTTCCTCCTAGCGATTAAAAGTTTTTCAACAATGGACTGATGATCCAAGCATATAGCAGGGCTGCCGTGACGGTATCCACATCAGTTGCCGTAGCGTTAACAAAGCCCATTTGATTGAAGATCGTCACAAGTAGTGCTGGTAGTAACGTAATGAAGAAACCGTGGAAGATCCCTCCGATGATCGCCCCTCGACGTCCACCGACCGCATTGCCGAAGATCCCAGCGGTACCGCCGGCAAAGAAGTTCGTCAGCATCCCCGGCAAGATCATCGCCAAGCCAAAGACTGGTAAAACGAACATGGCGATGACTGTCCCAATCGTTGTAGTAATGAAGCCTAAAATAACTGCGTTTGGGCTATATGGGAAGAACACCGGGCAATCGAGTGCTGGTTTTGCATCGGGCACCAATTTCATGGCGATCCCACGAAACGCCGGGACAATCTCGCCTAAGAGCAATCGCACACCGGCTAACAAAACATAGACCCCAACCACGAATTGGATGGCTTGCAAGAAGGCATACATGATATAGTTTTGATCACCAGAGAGCGTAGAAGCAAAGGTTTCTCCAGCAAACAAGACCGTCACGATATACAGTGGAACCATCACGACCATGACAGAAAGATAGGTGTCTTGTAAAAATTCAAAAGAACGTGGCAGTTTGATGTCTTCGATCGATTTTTTCTTCTCGCCTCTTTCCCCAAACAGATAGGCAACGCCTGCTTCAAAGAGGTAGCCGATCGTACAGAAATGTCCGAGAGCAATGTCGTCTGACCCAGTGACTTTGCGGATGATGGGCTGAGCCATCGCTGGCATCGCTACGGCAAAGATCGCCCCAATCAACCCACCGATAAGAATCAAGACAACGCCCCGTAAACCAGCGAAATAGCCAAAGACCGTCGTCATGGTCGCCATCCATAAAATGGCTTGACCCGTTAAGAAGATATATTTCCATTTTGTAAAGCGTGCCAATAAAATATTAAAAACAAAGATGGCTAAAAATGTCAGCGCTATGTCCCGACCCAAGCCCAACTCATTCATCGCTTGCCCGTTGATGGCTTCGATGGAAGGGATTATTCCTTGCATGTCGAATCCTTCTGTGAAAATCTCGCCGAAATAGGTCAAACTACCGACGATGATGCTAGAACCAGCGCTTAAAACCTGGAAGCCCAGTAGCGTCTTCAAACTTCCTGAAATGACTTGACCTGCTGACTTTTTCTGAAGCAGCAGCCCTAACATCGCGATCAAAGCGATCGTGATCGATGCCTGCGTTAAAATATTATCAATGATAAAATTGATGATGCCCATTTTTTCAAACTCCCTTCGTCATGCCTCTTCCTTACAGTGCGCCTTTTTCCGTTAATACTGGGGTGATTTTTTCTTCGATTTCTGGTTTTGAAACGATGTTGCGTAAATAAATGATTGCGGTTGTCGGGTCCAAGGCAAACTTTTCAAATTGCGTTCGGAAATTCTCTGCCGTAATGATGATGTCTGGTTTCATTGATACCGCTGATGAGATATCGACATGATCCAATTTCGCCTCCACTCCTAATTTCGTTAAGACATCTTCTGTTGACATCTGAGCCGCAAAGCTGCTGCCAAGACCTGCACCGCATACGAATAAGATCGATAATTTGTTCATGATTTTTTCCCCTTTTCTTGTTTTTTATGAAAATAGCAATGATTGAAACGCTTCAATCGTAGAGCAAGCCAGCAACTGCGTGACTTTTTCTTCATCATTGATCAGTTCGATCAATTCCTTCATGATGGCAAGATGAGAGTAGGAGTCCACCGCAGCCAAGCAAAAAATGATTTTGACGGGGTCCATTTCTGGGTTCCCAAATGCGACTGGCGGCGCCAAGGTGAGGACACTCACACCCAACTGCTGGGCGCCATCTTCTGGTCGAGCATGCGCCAGCGCCAAATGTTTGCCAATGACGATATAAGGCCCGTATTCCTCCACCGCCGCAACCATTGCCTCGATATAGCGTTTTTCGATGATCTGTTCTTTTAGTAGCGGCTGCGCAGAGCGTTCAATGGCTTCTTCCCAATTTTGAACAGGAACGTTTAATTGAATATGACTAGCGGATAAAACATCTTTTAACATTGGCTGAATCTCCCTTGCATTAATGGCTAATTGATTTTGTTCAAACAAGTGTGCCAATTTGCGATAGGCGGCAGCATCGACCGTCCCACCGCTTTCTTCAATGACTGTAAGCAATTGATTGAAGAACAGCGTGGCATTTTTTTGGTCAAAGGCGATCCGCTTGAATTGTTCATTGTTTTTTAAGAAACGGCGGATCACTTGGTGATTTTCTTCATTGATGATCGGTGGGATCAGTAATACCGGCTTTTCTCGATAATCGATCTCATAGGTTGAAAAAACCAGATCCACATCGAATTTCGTGATCAAATTGACTTCTTGTGAATTCAAGACTGCCGCAACTTCTACTTCTGGAAACTTCTCCTTGAGGCTGGCTGCCAGCAGATTGCCGGTTGCCATTCCATGGTTACAGACGACGACCGCCTTATAGATCGTAATAATCTCGTGGTTCAATGAACTTAGGGCTGTAGAAAAATGAATCACGAGAAATGTCAGTTCATCTTCTGATAGTGGTTGACCGACGATCTCTTCGATCGTGGGGGCGAATCCCTTGACGGCTTGGTAGATTTGTCCATAATTTTTGCGAACGGTCTCTTTGATCGGATTGGGTACTTGAATGCCGCTCTTGGCTCGAACGATCAGCGCTGCCATATGTTTATACAATCCCTCTAACAACTCTTCTTCCTTTTTACTAAAAGGGATCTTGGTTTGGCATTCCACAAATTGGATCAGCTGCAGCGACAAGAGTTGCGCATGCGCCCATTCGATGGAATTGGACAAATCTTTAAAATTCAGTGATTCGATGATGAAAGAAAGATAGTTGACTTCGATTTCTGGTGGCTCGATCGAAAAGGTTTCAGCGATCGCCTGGATATAGGCTGACCCTTGGAGCGGATTGCTGGAAGTAGACCAGTTCATGCGAGTGATAAATTCCTTCATTCTGATGCGCATCAGCCAAATGGCGGTAAATAATAAGATTTGGCTGCTGTACAACTCATTTTGATTTGGCGGCAACACTGCTTGCATCACTTGTTGGATCTGTTTGATTTCTTTTTGCGGCAAATAGCGATAAAGCAATTTTGTAAAGACTAAATCTGGGGTCTGTTTATCAAGTGGCAGTCTACCGATCCGCTGATTGATGATGTCAAAAATCATCGTCCGAATCGCTCGTTCCGATCCATTCAACCGCAGTCCTTTTTTTCCTAGACTAATGATCTCAATGCCATATTTATTGATGTCCGCCCGCAAACGGCGCATGTCTTCATCCATGCTGCTTTTCGATATCTGGTACGCTTCTTCTTTTTTATTCAACACCAGGATCTCTTTTGAAAATGTCAGATGCAGTAGCAGATCAAAACTACGCTCTTCACGGGTCATATATTCCGACTGTTGTGCCTGTAATGCCTGCCAAACGATGGCTTGCTGCTTTGAGGGCATTTTCAAAAGGATGCCCTTTCCTCGAAGGGTTTGGACCGGTCCGATGTGTAAGTCAGCGAGAAACGTGTTGATCTCATTCAAATCATTGCGGATCGTCCGCCCACTCGCTGCGGTCTCTTCTGCCAGTTGCTCGATGGATAGTGGATAATCAGTCACCAACAGGCGATGCAAAACATCTACGATTCGTTTTTTCACAACTTTCTCTCCTTCTCTGATTTGAGTATATGATTTCGCTTACAACAAAAAAAGTAGATGTTTCTGCCACTTTAGTTTGCAAAAATGTAAACGCTTCTATTTCGAAATAGGAATCTTTGCTCGATTATTTCATAGTTCCCTTATTTTTCCTATCCGATGGAGAAAACGTTTAGATAGAGGATCAGATGCAAAAAAGCAAGAGCAGCTGCTCTTGCTTTTCGATGATGGTGCATTCTATTGTGTTTGATCCGTCGTGTCTTCTGGCTTATTTCCCAGCGCTTGCTCCATTTGCTTTACTGCCCAATCCATTAGAAAGATCAACAGCATTGCCAGCACGCTGCCAATCAATGCCCCTGAAAAACGCAATGGGATCAATTTCAGTGGCGTAAAACTAGTACCGATCGTCATTAACAGCAGGACTTGTGGGTTGGTAAAGAAATTAGCAACGGTATAATTGACTGGCATAAAAAACTCCGTCAATATGTTTAGAATGATCAAGACAACTGCGATCGCTTCAAGGGGCATATGCAAGGACATCAATAAGAAACCCAGCAGCAGCCCTACGATTCCTCCCAGTACCCTGCCGATCGTGCGATTTTTGATTTTTTCCATATGTTCCCCTGCCAATACGGCAGCAGCGGAAATCAAGATCCAATACCCGTTGCTGTCCCGCAACAGATAGGCAATGTAGGTCGCAATAAACAATATCAAAGAAAAGTGCAGTGCTTTGATGACCATTTCTGGTTGCTGAGATAATGCCAGCGAATATTTCTCGTGCAAGCTCAGTTGTTGAAAGGCCGTTTTTTCTTCTTTCAACGGTAGCTGTTCAGCTAACGAAATCACCAGTCCAGCAAGCAATGAGCCTGCGATGCCGTAAAGCAAATAGGAACTGTGGTGCAAGATTTCTCCAAGATGAACGGCGTGAAAGTTAAAGCCGGTGGCATAAAGCATCAACACGAAGAAATAATCCGGCTTGGGGATCCGCATCACTTTTGACAACAAAAACGCAGAAAACGATAACGCACCGATGATAAAAGGCGCGCTCCAAGGAATCAGTGCTGTCCCAGCGCCTAAAATAAATGCCAGCAGCAGCGCAGCGCCGTGGGTCAAAATGGCGCGCAGATTATAAAAAAGGGACCGATGTTGAAAAGCCAAGTAGGAAAAAGCCCCCATCGCCCCCACAGAACTTATCAAAGGGTCCTGAACGAGGATCCCTATAAACAAAGGAACCGCCATCGCAAACCCTGATCCTAACGGACGCAAGACTTTTCGTTTGTCTTTCATGCAATTCCTCCTATCAAAAAATATGTACGATGATACAGCCGTTTTATAAGCAACGTCCTAAACTAGTATACGAAGCAAAAGATGAATATGCAAATTTTTTTCAGAAACTTTGTGAAATCCTCGCAATGATGTCCTTGATCAACTCAATCGCTCATAGAAAACCGTTTATTCATGAAAAAGCAGCAAAAAGAGAAGCATTCGCTTGGCAACTGATTGCAAGCGAATGCTTCTAGCGATTCCTTCTCTCCCTTTAGACAACCCTTATTTCACTGAAGCGCTGGTGACCGCATCTGCTGCAGGTGCGTCATGAGTACTGGCACTAGTGACCGCATCGGTCGGTTCTTGGTGCACAGAAGCACTGGAAATGGCGTCTTCATTGCCGACAAGTTTTTGACCGGTTTGTTGCAAATACCATTCGATGATTGGCTTGAAATCAAGGATGTATTCGTTGATCCCCGCATATTCGCCGTTTTCATCGTGCATCGCTTGATAATTGTGGACGATGTATTTTTCTGGCACCTGTTTCGGCACATGGACCCGAACCGCGTCGGTTGCCCCACTGCGCAGCTGTTGGATCACCCACTCAACATTTTTGAAGGATTTTTCAGGATGGCATTTTGCTAATGGATTGCCGACTTGTCCTGGCACACGTGCTGCCAGCATATTTTGGGCTTCTTCGCGCAGATTGTAATACAAGAATTGGTTGTTGCTATCGGCAAATGTCAATTCCATCGGCATCGAATCTAAGAAGTAATTGATCTGATCGACTGTCAGCAAGCCGCGATTTAGTTTGACGTAGGTATTGCCAGAAACAGCACCGACTGCTTCAGCGGCTTTTTCCAGCCATTGATCATCATACATATCCACCCCTTCCACGGTGGTTGCGATTTTCCCTGTGGCGTAGAGGTCTTCGGGCGGCAATTGTTTGGGACCCGCTAAGGCAGAAACGACTTTGATAAATTGCAAGAAGCTGTTGATCGTCGCATCTAAAAAAGCAACCGTTCGGGCATCGATCAAATCACCCGCTTCATCGAAAGCTTCTTTGGCTTTGCCCAACAAAAACTCATTCCCTGGCATCACTAAAGCATTGACTCCCGGTGCGTCCAAAATCTGGCGCAGATGCAGCTGGGCCCTTGAAGTTCCTTGATCGTAGTAAGAGGCACCCACGATCATCACTGGTTTGTTTTCCAGAGGATGGATCTTGAATGAAAGCCATTCTAGCAAGCTTTTCAGTCCTGCCGTCACGGTATGGTTGTGCTCTGGTGTAGCAATGATCACACCGTCTGCCATCAGCAATTGCCGATTCAAACGCTGGATGGCTGGGCTTTGGGTTTGATCTTCCTCTTGATTAAAGAGAGGAAAGTCTTTGATCTCTACAAGTTCTAACGTGAATTCCTTTTTGTATTGCTTTTTGATAAAGTTCAGCAGCTGACGATTGGTGGAGACTTCAGCGGCTGATCCGACGATTCCGATCAATTTCATTGTCTTTACGCTCCTATCTTTTGCGATTAGATGGTTTCCCATGAAAATTCAGCAGCTTCTTTTTGATTAGCGGCATGGGCGTGCTGCAACTGGCTGGTAATTTTTACAAATAATAGAAAATCGTTGAACAGTCCTTGCAGTTTTTGGGTCTGCTCTTCATCGATCAAGTTGCCTTGCTCGTCAAACGCTTGCAGCGAATGACCTAATAGAAATTCAGAGCTAGGCATGATCCGTGCTTTTAACTCTGGAGAGTCCAGAATCTGTCTTAGATGGGCTTGGGCACGAGAAGAACCTAACGTCCCATAAGAAGCACCAGTGATCATCACTGGCTTGTCAACAAAAGGGAAAATTCCATAGGACAACCAGTTCAGGGCATTGATCAACGCTGCGGGTACGGCATGATCGTATTCTGGTGTACTGATAATCACACCGTCTGCTGCTGCGATTTTTTCGGCAAGCTGGGTTACTTGTACGGGCAACTCCTTTGATTCTGGTTTGTTGAACATTGGAAGATCTTTGATCTCGACTAGTTCGATCTCTGCCTCATTGGCAAACATTTTTTTCATAAACTGCAACAACGTACGATTGGTGGAACGAGTGGTATTGGTTCCCACGAATCCGATAAATTTCATCCTGTCTCTTCCTTTCTGGTTGGGCTATCTTAAAAGTCTTGCCTGAATGCCTTTAGAGGCAATGACTTCATTTTCTTTGGTTACGATGATTCCTTCGATTTCTGGCTGCTGCTGAATCTCTTGCAAAACAACTGGAATGGGCTTGCCAAACAAGCGCGAAGTCCAGATTTCCCCCAGTAACGATGTCGCTGCAACGATCGTGATGCTCAAATACCCACATTCGATAGGAAAGCCACTCTGAGGATCAATCAAATGATGATACGTTCCTTCAGCGGTGGTCAAGACCCGCTCATAGATCCCCGAAGTGACGACGGTTTGGTCCTTGATCGGTAAAATGCCCAAGGTGTCGGCCCGACCGCCCTTGGGGTCTCGGATCCCGATCCGCCAATGTCCGTCCGAATGATTTGGTGCAGCGCCGAAACAGACAATATTTCCGCCTAAGTTGATCAATCCATACGCTACTCCACGGGCTTGGCAAAGGGTGCGTAACTTATCAGCGATGTAGCCTTTTGCTAATGCTCCGAGGTCGATCCTCATTCCAGCTTTTTTCAAAAAAACCTTGCCTGCTGCCAATTGGATCTGTTGCGGGTCTGTTAGCGCAAGCAATTTTTTGACCTGCGTCTCTGATACGATGCGGGCATCTTCAAACCCGATACGCCATGCTTGGACCAGTGGACCGATGGCAATATTCAACTGACTGTGGGGAGCACAGCTATGATGTTTGCCGATTTCGATCAGCTGGTACAATTCTGGATCAAGCGCAAGCCCCTTTTGTCCTGCCAACTGATTCAGCTGATTCAATTCCGATTGCGGATTATTGGCACTAAAGCGATGGTCGTATACTTTCAGCTGGGTCTCCAGCTCGTCCAGTAAACTTTCTGGTTTTGTATGAGCGACTTTTAACTCAATGAACGTGCCCATCCGCTGAATCGTGCGAGCGGCTTCTCTCACTGCTGCCTTCATAGAATCCCTTCTCCTAAAAACGATGCATCTCAAATTATGTTAGTTTTTTCACAATTAAAGAATACTCTCGATATATTTTTTTGTCAACAAGATTATATATTTTTTTATATAAGAAAAATCGAAAAAAGCAGTCCCTTCGTCGAAAGGACTGCTAGTTATCAAGCATTTGCGCAACAAAACTTTTTTGTCGAAAATATATTTTTATTCGATCGTTTCTTCGACCGCTTTTAAATGCGCCAGTAATTTTACATTTTTATTGATTTTGGCATATGCTCGTGCATCGTGTAACATTTCCAAAATTGTTTCTTTCGGCTGTTGTTCGCGAATGGCATTTTCGGTCAGTTGGGCTGCCGCGCGAGCCAAGTAGTAAGTCAAATGATTGTCGGAACAAATCGCCAACACATAATTCAACAAGGTATCACTAGTTTCCAAATCATCGACTTTGGCATAAAAGACGCCGCAATGAAAGACGATGTTCAACACCCGCCACGTGTCTTCGATCGTTTTGATCGGATAGGTATAAATTTTCTCAAAGACCTTCGTCACATAAAATTCAGCCTTTGCCCATTCTTCTTCTCTGGCATACACCAAACCGATCCCAGTATACGCTAAGAGATCAAACAATTCCTCCGCCGTTTCATTCATCAATAACTGATCGAATTGAAACAAGACATCGGTAATCGCAGCTTCATTAAAAATCATTTCAAAGCCTTTTAAATAATCATATTGCGCTTTTAATGCTGGTTCATCGATCAACTTCACTTCGATTTGACTTAACAATGCAGCCAACTGTTCATACTCGCTCGTGATCAAGTAGAATTCGGCTTTTGCCAATTCTTCTTTGATTTTGGTCGTTGCGACATTCATGGAAGAAAACAAGTCGACCAATGGCAAGCCGATCCGATTACACAATTTGATCAAAATTTTGAGGGACGGTGCCTGCCCGTTGTTTTCAAATTTACTCAAAGTGGCTTGCGTACAGATTCCTTCCGAAAGTTCTTGCTGCGAGAAGCCCGCCTGTTTCCTCGCCTCAATAAATCGTTCAACATTCATCGCCTTGCTCCCTCCCATTGTCGATAAGACACTTCTTTTTTTCGTAAGCCGTCCTCAACTGCTGGGTCAGCTTGTCACAGATGCTGCGTTTTTCTTAGAAAAATCACCTTTTGCGATGGCTTTGTCCGTACAATAGTGGCCTTTGCCATGGGTCTGACGGACTTCTGCCAATTTTTCTTGGATCATCTCGAGGATCACCATGAGGTTGTCTTCATTGGCAACAAAGTCCAATTGATCTCCATCAATTTGCATTTTCGGACAAACGTCAAAGTTTTCATACCATTCATCGTATCGCTGATTCAATTCTTTGTAATAGTCGTACAATGTCGGATCATTGGCAATTTGTTCATAGGAACGACCACGTTTATTGATCCGTTCGATCATCGTATTCAAGGAAACCTTGATATGAACCATTAAATCTGGATGTTTCAACGGCGCCGATTCTTCCAATTCCCGAAGCATCGTATTCAACAGGTTATCGTATTGTTCGACCTCCATCGGTGCGATTCGACCTAGATCCGCATTTAGATGAAACATCAAACTGTCCTCATAGATGGAGCGATCAATGACATTGTCATCATTCGACAAAGCTTCTCGCATCCCTAAAAAACTTTTGTTTAAGAAAAAAATCTGCAATAAAAAGGCGTATCGTTCTGGATTGGAATAAAACAATGGCAGAACATCGTTGTCCTCCACGTTTTCATAAAAAGGCTTCGACGCCATTTCCTTCGATAAAAAATCAGTCAAACTGCTTTTTCCTGCCCCGATCGTACCTGCGATTAATAACACATTCATCCATCCTTTATTAAATATAGTCACCGACAAATGCTCGGTGCGCCATCTCTTCAAAATCATACGCTCTTAGTGCCGTCAAATCAGTCAAATACGCTTGTACCGACTCCGTCAACATCAGATTGACCGCCGCGGCTTTTTCCTGAAAAGCGATCACTGGTTTATTTAGTACGTGTGCTGCGCCGATTTCAAAGGCTGTTCCCGGATCAGTGATTCCTTCATGGTAATCCAAAACGGCAACGACGACGTCGGCTCGTGTCAATTCCAGCACGTCTTTTTCAAAAATTTCTCTCGCCCATTCCGGTGTATTGGGTTCAGATGAACCTTCTTGATACAGGCGCGGCGAATAGACCGCCAAAGGCTGTGGGTTTTCAGCTAAACTGCGTTCTACCTGTTTGAGTCGTGCGACTTGTTCGTTTGAAAAAAACGGTCCAGCTAAATAGACATGCTTCATCCTGCCAAGCACTCCTTTCCTGACCCCTTCGCCGCCAATCGTTGGATCAACGACTCAACGTCAGATAGGAAAAAGAGCGTTTCCGGCAGTTCAGCCCAAGCAAAGCTGGAAGCTTCAAACATTTTTAGCAGTGGCTTCAGTCCATCCTTCAAGACTTCGTTCATCAACACACCGATTGGCTTGACTGGCAATTTCCCAAGAGTCATAAAAGAGCATATTGATGACAACTCCTCTAGTGTACCAAATCCACCAGGTAATACAAGGTAGGCATCGCTCATTTCCAGCAATTGTTGTGTTTGCTCCTCCCTCGTATCCGTATAGAACTCGGTGTATGTGCTTGATCCAGTGACGATTGACGGCAAATCTTCTGCAAAGGAACCTGATGGATAGATCCCCGTCACTGCGCCTTCTTTTTCAAAGACCCCATTAACGATCTCCCTCATCAAGCCAGCCAAAGGGGCGCAATAAATCAACTCGATGTGATTTTTTGCTAAGGCATTGCCGATGGCACGAGCGGTCTTTGCCAACTTTTCCTCATTTTCTAAACGGGTACCGCAAAATACAGTTACTCTCAAAAACAACAGCTCCTTCTTCACTACACCTGCTATTTTACACAATCTATTAAAAAAGTAAATACTACATATTGTGCTTTATTTAGATAAAAATCGATCTATTCACTATATATTGTATATATCCGTTTACATCTTTTCGCTTTCCCTTAAACGTTACAAACTTTGAAAATAGCAGATAAGAAAAAACAGAATCAGCTTCCATCGATTGCCTCAGTCCTCTTTCATCCCACATAAAAAAACACGATGCAGGTAGGCTCGTGTTTTTTTATCCATCACTTTTTTTCTCTTGTCCAAGCAAAATTTAGCAAAAAACTGTATAAAAAAAATTATTTTTCTTCAGTAGCTGCTTTCAGTTTTTCCAAATCCTCTTGCTCGACAAAAAAGGTCACTTCTCCTGTTTCTAAATCGACGGATGCTTTGACTTCAACCCCTCGTGGGAAAAACTTGCTGGCATCGGTCTCGATTTTCAAACGCATCGTTCCATCTTTCAATCCAGCACCATAGGTCATCGTACGAAAGTTCTTTTTCATTCCTGCTCGCTCCTTTTTTAATAGCTCATCGACACTGCACCCATAAAGGGTACTCAGTTTTAATAAATTCAAACTGTCTGGGACCGTCTTGCCGGTTTCCCAATTTGAGATCGATGTGCGGGTCACTAAAATTTTTGTTGCTACTTCTTCTTGGCTCATTTGTTGTGTGACTCGATGGTTCTTTAGTGCTTCCCCAATCGTCATCTTGGCCTCCTTCTTCTACCTTAACGCAGACCTGCTGTGATTGCTGCTCAAATCCATTGATATTACGGCATTGTCAAACAGTTTTGACAGGTTTTTCTTAAACGAACTCTCCGTGATAGCGGTTTTCTTTCTATCGTAGATGAAAAAAGAACAAATGACTAGAAAATGATCTTGTTACTTCAACTATATTACGATAAAAAAAGTAGCACGAATAAATCGTACTACTTAAGAAAACATGACCTGTTGCTAACGGTGGATCGTCACTTCTTTTTTGACTTCCACGGTGATGCGGCCATTTTTGATGACCACTAAACGTTCAGGAATATCGATCAGCACATCGGCTTTTCTCTGGGTATCTAAAAGAATCAAATCTGCGCGGTTGCCAACAGCGATCCCATAGTCTTTGATATTTAATGCTTTGGCGGTATTGGTCGTAATCATTGGCAAGACTGTCGGCAGGTCATCGGCGCCGCCTAAATGCGCCACTGGCACAGCCAACATAGCGATTTGAATCAAATCACCGTTGCCATAGGGCGTAAAGGCGTTACGAATATTGTTGCTGCCTAAGCAAATATTCACACCGGCATCACGTAATTTGCGAATCGGCGTAACGGCACGACGAACGTTGTAGGCATCATTTCTAGCACCTAAGTGTAAGTCGGTCGCAGGCAACGGCATCACATTGATTTGGGCTTTGACCATCAAATCGATAACTTCTGCCAGCTGATCCGGTTCCATAGCGTGCAGCGCAGTCAAATGTCCTACAGATACCCGACCTTGGTAGCCTTCTGCGATGGTTTTTTCACACAGGTAGACGATCGATGTATCGTCTGCTTCGTCAGCAAAATCCTGATGCAAGTCAATGTCTTTGTCAAATTGTTTGGCGATCTCAAAGATCAAGTCGATGTGTTCATTGGCTGGCGCATCATTGTAAGGAATGCCGCCCACGACATCGGCGCCTTTTTCCATCGCTTCAATCATCATTTTATCCGTTCCGGGTGCTTTAAAAATTCCTTCTTGCGGAAAGGCAACGACCTGAATGTCGATCAGGTCTCGGTATTCTTCTTTTAAGCGCATGATGGTGTCAAACCCAGTGAAGCCTTGCGCCGGATCAAATTCGGCATGGGTGCGAACAGCAGTCGTACCATGTACGATCAGCATTTCTAATGCACGTTTCGCTCGATCATAAATATCTTCTTCGGTAAAAGTCGGTTTGAGCTTTGCCGTAACTTGGATCGCTTCTTGTAATGTACCTGAATTATTAGGTTCACGATCGGCAATCAAGGCTTTGTCTAAGTGGATATGGCTTTCGATCAATCCGGGGATCACCACTTTGCCTTTCGCCTCAATCGTTTTTGCTGCTGATTCTTCAATGTTGGGTGCAACTGCGGTGATTTTTCCTCCTGAAATGGCAATGTCTACTAATTCTGCATCGTCTTCAAGACGTGCTTGCTTGATCAATAAATCCATGTTTTCCTCCTATCCATCAGCCAAACACTAAGCCGATGACTAATAATAATACGGCTGCTAAACTCAACCACTTCACGTTTCCTTTGACCACATCTAGAATCGGAATTTGGAAACCAGAAGATAAAGCTTGCATCGTAATGTTGACGAAACTCATTTGACTGCCGAGTCCAACCCCCATCGTTACAAAACCAAGAGCTAACACTGGGAAGCCTAATGAAACGGCAACTGGTAACACTAATGTTAATACGGAGCCAACATAGGCACCTGCGGGAATCCCAATCAAGACACCCGTCA
The DNA here is from genome assembly GCF_050498765.1 of Enterococcus sp. DIV1096b. Classification (NCBI taxonomy): domain Bacteria; kingdom Bacillati; phylum Bacillota; class Bacilli; order Lactobacillales; family Enterococcaceae; genus Enterococcus; species Enterococcus sp. DIV1096b. The sequence goes on from NZ_JBMHEK010000001.1 coordinate 2,501,912, forward strand.
AGATCGCCACGGGAACGACGATCGCTGCGGGGGCATTTTGTGCCGCACCAGCAATAACAGCAAATGTCCCAGTTTCAGCGATCACGTTGATGAAGGCTAAAAAGATCCCCACTTGGAACAAGCGGGTCAAAATATACGTGGATCCGTCCACCATCGCTTCCACCGATTGATTCATCGAAAAGTCGGTACAAACAAAAATCAACGCCAACGTGACCACCATATAAACTAGCGGCGTAAAGAGGACAAAGCCGATCAGGTCATTGATCAACGGGCCAAAGATGACCGCAAAAAGCAAGAAGATCGCAGGCAATGTCGTTTTGAATAACTCGCCATTGCTTTTGTTTTCGTACTCTTGGTTGGCTGATTCTTTGAAGCCCAGATGACGACGCTTGGTCCCGAAGAATGCCAATAAAATCGCCAAACCAACGAATAACAACCAAAATGGGCGCATTTGATCGACATAAGAAGCGACACTAAAGCCGCCCAGTTCAGACACGATACTAGATTCCAAAGAGGCAGGAGAGGTCGTAAAGGAGACAGCTGCCGCTAACGACATCGCTGCGATCAATTCGGGTACCACCCCAACTGCCGCAAATGCTAATGGTGCGATCACCATTGCACTCCCGCCGCCGATCCCAGACATATAAGTCGCTGCTGCCAATAAGATGACAATAAAACCAGCCACATATTCCACTTTTCCTTTGGTCCCTCTTTTGGCTAAAGTTAAGGCTGCCGTATAACTACCGGCTTTGAAGACCGCCATCGCTACAGCGGAATTGATGATTGGCACCGTAATACTTAACATCGTCGGAATAGCTTCCAACAGTTGCGAATTGGCTTCAGCTAAACTGATCCCGCCAATAATCATCGCCAATATCCCAGCAATCAAGCCAGCAATGATCATATCTACTTTTTTAAAGAGTAAAACCAGTACTAACACTAACGGAATCAGTACTAAAAATGCTTTGACTCCAGTTGGTGCAACGATCTCATTGATCGCTTCTGCCGCAAACACTGTTCTTTCTGAAAAGATAAAAAGAATGAGAGCCATAAACAGTGAGACGAACGTTCCCTTTTTTTTCATCACATTTCTCCTAACTTATATGAATCTTCATATAATAAATGTTGTGTTGCTATGGGGTGTTGCTGATTGATTTTTCCGCTGATTTTTCTCTGGTGTTTCCCACCTTCTTTCCTCGAAGAAAGGAACCAAGCAAAAGGAACCTGCTTTTTCGACCTTTTTCGCCACTTTTTCTTTCTCTATTATAATTCTTGTTGTTAACGCTTTCTTTGGACATTATTCTAAAATAAATCTTCGTTTTTTATCCAATTGGCTAAACGCGCAGAAAAAAGCGCGGCCTGTGGAGAAAAGAGCCTTCATTTGATCCTCTGGCCTTTTCTCGGAGCCCCGCTTTTTTGATGTATCTTCTGACTATGATCGTTTTTCCCCTCGGTTTGTCCAGCGTTTCAGTTTATAAAAAAGCATCAGTTGCTTGCGCGCTCGCTTGATCCGCTGGTAGCGCTTGGGCTGCTTCTTGTAAAATGCTTGATGGTAGTTTTCCGCTGGCCAAAACTGCGTGGCCTTGCGGATCTCAGTCACGATGGGTTGCTGATAATAACCAGATTGGGCTAGTTCCTTTTTGGCTCCTTGCGCAAACACTTCCTGTTCAGCAGTCGTATAGAAAATGATTGGGCGATAAAAATTGCCGCGATCTTGAAATTGTCCGAAAGCATCTGTCGGGTCTGTCACTTGCCAGTACAACTGCAACAAGTCCTGATAGGTGATGATTTTGGGATCAAAAATGATCTCTACTGCTTCGACATGCCCTGTTGTTCCACTTAGTACTTGATCATACGTCGGATTCGGGACTGTTCCCCCAGTATACCCCGACAAAACGGAAAGAATGCCCGGCTGGTCTTCAAAAGGCTCTACCATACACCAAAAGCAGCCGCCAGCAAAAATAGCCACTTCTTGTGCTTTTCCACCTGTTTCGGTCGGCTCCACGGAAACTTCTGCTGGTTGGGCTTTGCTTGTTTCTTCATTCATTGCCTTTTTCGGTGCTGGCTGGCTGATTGTTTGATAAAACTCGGCGACATTCGGGGTCAGATTGTTTCTCAGTGCCAAAGGACGCAACGACGCTTCTAGTTTTTCCAAAACCCGCCTGGTCTGTTGGTCTTCAAGACTATTTGACGATTCCTTTTCGTGTTTGCCTGCTTTTTGTTTGGTCGCCAGCTGGGTTTCCAAGGTATTTTTCGCTTGCACCAGTTGTTCTCGTTCCCACTGTCTCGTGCCAGGATGCAAGATCAAATTATAGATTTCTGACAGCCACGCCATCGTTGTTTGCTTCATCACCATTGCCCCTTTGCCTCATGAACGAGCCGCTTTTACTCCTTGTTTGGTTGCACTGTACCATAGTTTCGACGATTCGCCCAATTTGATGCCCAAAAAACGTTCGAGAGAAATCCTCGAACGTTTTTGGCTTTTGTATGGGTTAGTTCTTATGCATCCTCTGAGGAATCAGCTCAGTATCATTGGTGTGTACGCAACTGGGCATTCATTTTTTTTAGAAACATTGAAGCGGAATGAGATAGGATTGCCAATTTCAAAGAGTGATCAAGAACCACTCAATGCAAATGAACCTTTGCCTTTGTTGGTAAATACGCAATTTTTCTACAATCCGTTTAAATAGTCATCGGTTTTCATCACCGTAGAGAAGGTTTCCAACGCCGATAAAAACGCTCGTTGAACAGCTTCCGCAGGAATTTCGTGTGCTTCAAATGTTAATGCTTTCGTTGCCGTGGCATCAGAAATCAGTATGGGCTGATAACCGAGTTCTTTACTAGCTCTTGTGGTTGAATCGATGCACATATGCGTCATCATCCCAGTGATGATAACTTGTTGAACACCTAAAGAGTCTAACGTCTCTTTTAAATTTGTTTCAATGAAGGAGTTAGGAAAGTGCTTTTCGATAATAATAGAAGAATGCGTTGTTTTTAACTGTTCATGCAGCAGTACACCTTCGGTCCCTCGTTCAAAAAAATCAGCTGCTTCTTGATCGTTGATGTGTTGGATATAGATGATCGGGAGTTGCTTTTCGATAAAAGACGCTTCTAGTTTATTTATGTTTGCAAGCGCCTGTTCAGGGGAATGAAGGGCCATTCTTCCTTCTTTAAAATAATCATTTTGGACATCAATAATTACTAAAGTTTTTTTCATAGAATCACCATTTCTTTTCTTATTTGTTATAATCCAGTATAAATACATATGAACCTACAACAAAGTGTCTCTTGAAAAAGATAAAGTCAATTTACTTTCATTATGAAAGGAGGAACCCTTATGGACATCATCGATGAACAAATCCTAGCTATCCTGAAACACAACAGCAAATTATCGAACAAAGAAATCGGCGAAATGGTCCACCTGACGGGACAAGCCATGGGCAATCGGATCTTGAAATTGCAAGATGAGGGAATCATTCAGCGATTTAGTATTGTAGTAAACTACCCAAGTACGCAATACATCCGGTTTTTTATGGATTCAAATCGCTATACAGCTTTTGAAGCCTTCGTGAATCAATACAAAGAAATTGAGGTCTTTCATAAAGTTTCGGGTCAAGCTTGTTATCTCTTGGTCAGTCATTTTACAGATGTAACCTTCCCTTTATTTATAGAGAGTCTCTCAAAATGGGGCAGGTATAGTGTAGAAACCTTTGTGGCTGACAAACTCAATCATGGGGATGTTTGATGTTAGCCGCTGTGGGCTAGTCCTCCATTCATTAGATTCCTTGATAAATTTATCGAAGACTCAATCGTCGAAATTTTGGCAATGATGCCTAGCAGCAGCGTGCCGAATTCAAACATCGCCAAGCATAAAGTATTAAGACTGCTAGTGCAAACACAAAAGCGCCCCCATTGCCTTGTTTATAAAAGTATCGTTCAGGATCACGGGAATAGAGCTAGTATCTTAAAGATTGCAATGGAGTATAATGTTACGAGACAAAGCGTTTATAGAATAAAAGAAAACAGCATGGTCAACATCGATTAGATGATCATGCTGTTTTTATCTACTTACTTTTTGAAATACTGTTCTAACTTTTATCAATAACTCATCAACCAAGTGCTCATGCGCTTTTTCCAAAAAAACACATGCTCTGGCTTCATAATCAATTGTCGTTAATTGATCCAACAATACTTTTCCTGTTGTCTTCATTCCATAATCTGGATTAATACTTACATATAACGGATAATTTCTACTTGTACTAGAAATTGGAGCAACGGTGGCAACGTTACTATAATTTGCAATCATGTCATGACTTAAAACAATATAGGGTCTTTTTCCCGTTTGTTCATGTCCAGAACGAGGAGCTGTATCCAATAACAAAATATCCCCTTGTCTAGGTTTTCTTACCATTTTTCATTCCCTACTGCTTCACCTAAATGTTGAATTACCACATGATTTTTCTCAGCAGAGTAATTTTCAAATAACTCTTCAATCGTTAACTCGTTTTCTAAATTTGCTGCTTCGATGATTAGCCGTTTATGTCCGTTTACTTCTTCTTGTATTATCTTCACTTTGTCATCAGTATGAATGCCAAGATACTCCATAATGTACTTTGGCAATCTAAGACCGTTACTATTGCCCCATTTTTTTATAGGTAGCATTTCCATGCGCGACACCTCTTTCTGTATATACATAGTATAACATATATTGCGACAGAGTATATACATAATTATCCTTTTTGGTCGATTCACCTAAATTCATTTAAAAAGAATTGTTCTTACAAGTTTACACTGCTGTGCTAATAAAAATTTGTAGTATACCAAAATGTCAAATTGCAGGACAATGACTGACATAAACGATTTGATTATAACCACGTTGATACACACTTTAGGTATTAACAATATTTGGATGCAAGTAAGTAGTAAACAACAGGGATTGCTGTCCCTCCCCTACTTATTCCTTCATGTGTTCTATATTCGATAGCATAGCTAGTTCGAAAAAATAGTTAACTTTCCCACTAATCAGGGAGCCAACAATTTCTTCAATAGGAATACCTGCAAAACCGTCACCCATGGCTTTATCAGAAAATACTGGGTCGTTTACTTTATCCGAATTTATCACTTACATGTACACCTAATTTAAATTTTTCTCTATTTAAAAAAAAGAGAAAACAATAACTCCCACTATAGACTATTTTTTTCACGGTAATACCTCAAGTGGGGGTTACCATCCATATTTCGGAAAATAGAAGTAGAGGTAATTAAATTTCAAATTTATTAGGTTTTCTTTATCTATTCGAGTGGATATCACGGGTAGTTTTTTATTTTCCCTGTGATATAATAACCTTGCGAAACGATAGAAAGTTTATAGCACTACAGCACAAAGGCGCTCCCTAACCGCGACGAAAGGGAGCGCCTTGTTTATGCTAGTTGCGACTGCTAGCATGTGAGTTGGATAGCAACTTGCTTAGTTATCGTCTTTGTCTTTCTCATCCAACCAGTGAGAAAATAGTTCGATGACTATACCAACAACAATTGGTGCGACAACCAACGATAGATAAATCATATACACTATACCCTCCACAGGGGGAGTAGAAAGTATTCATGTTACGGAAATTACACACAGTTATTTTTCAAAGACATTAAGTGATGTTCACGTTTCTTCCTTTTGCAACGTCATGATGACTGGACCTTCTTTGGTGATGGCGATCGAATGTTCATATTGGGCACAATAGCTCCCGTCAATCGTGCGTGCTGTCCAGCCGTTTGGGTCCATCTTCATGCGCCAAGTGCCGGTCGTGATCATCGGTTCGATGGTGATCGTCATGCCCTCTTTCAAACGAATTCCTTTACCAGGTAACCCGAAATGAGGAAAGAATGGTTCTTCATGAATGGTTGGGCCAATGCCGTGAGCAATAAAGTCCCGCACGACACCATACCCTTTTTCTTCAGCGAAGCTTTGTATCGCATAACCAATATCGCCGACTCGGTTGCCAACCTGTGCTTGCTCGATGCCTCTCATCAAGGCTTCTTTCGTTACTTCCATCAGTGCTTGATGTTCTGGCGAAATCTCTCCTACAGCATATGTCCAACAGCTGTCAGAGATTGCTCCTTTGTAATCGACACAAAAATCGACTTTGACGACATCGCCTGATTTTAAAACATATTCTGAAGGGAAACCATGACAAATCTCTTCATTGACACTGATACACGTCGCAAATTCATACCCTTCAAACCCGATTTGCGCGGCTGTTGCCCCTGCAGCTTCTATCTGTTGATGGACAAAGGCGTTGATTTGGTTCGTGGTGATACCGGGAACGATTTTTTCCCGTAGCTGCTCGTGAATACTTGCCAAGATACGACCAGAAGTTTTCATTTGTTCGATCTCTCGTGGGGATTTTAATGTGATCAATAGATGATCTCCTTTCCTTAAATAGCCATTACCATGTTTCTTTTAATAATACACCTCATCTAGAAATAAGCCATGAGAAGGCACTGTTTCACCAGCTGCTTGTCGTACTTTATCGGCTAACACTTGATCGATCACTTCTGGCGGTAGCGTGCCATCGCCAATGGCAATCAGTGTGCCTGTCAAGATTCGGACCATTTTATGCAAAAAGCCGTTGCCTTTGAAGGTAAACCGCAATAGGTCGCCTTCTGGTGTGATAGTGATTTCATCGATTGTGCGCACCGTTGATTTTTTTGATTTTTTCAACGCAGAAAAGCCAATAAAATCATGGGTGCCGATCAACTTCTCAGCCGCTTGCTGCATTTTTTCCAAATCAAGGGGCTGCGGGCAATGAAAACTGGTATTGCGAGCAAAGACCGATGGGATCGCGTTGTTCCAAACATAATAGCTGTATTGCTTGCCTTTAGCGTGATAGCGTGCATGGAATCGTTCAGGCACTTCTTCAATCTTGTTGACAACGATGTCTTGCGGCAAATAGCGGTTAAAGAACTGCTGCATCTCTGGCAAACTCATTTGATGGGTCGTCTTGAAATTTGCCACTTGTCCTCGAGCATGCGTGCCCGCATCGGTTCTACCAGAACCCACGATCTCAATTTCTTCTCCCGTCAATAATTTGATGACCCCTTCAACTTTTTCTTGGATCGTTTTTTCAGAATCTCCTAGTCGTTGCCACCCTAAGTAGCGCTTGCCGTCATATTCAATCGTTAATTTGATATTTCGCATGGTTGTTGCTCCTTTTTACCGGTAGTACCGGTGGTTAATTTTTTCTATTATACTGCTTAAGATATTTACTTATGATACGGCGCTCCCGTATTGATTCGATACGCGCGATAAATCTGCTCCAATAAGATCAGTTTCATGAGTTGGTGGGGGTAGGTCATTTTGCCAAAGGAGATTTTGGCATCACTGCGAGTCATGACTTCTTGGCTTAAGCCTAGGGAGCCGCCGATGACGAAGGTCAGTTGGCTTTTTCCTTGGATGCCGAGTTGATCGATTTGTTTGGCGAAGGCTTCGCTGGTGGGATTGGTGCCTTCGATTGCTAAGGCAAAGACATATTCGGTGTCTTTGATTTTGGCTAAAATGCGCTGGCCTTCTTTTTCTTTGATTTGCAGCATTTGGGCTTCACTCAAGGTTTCTGGCGCTTTTTCATCTGGTACTTCGACAAACTCAAGCTTTGCGTATGCCCCCAATCGTTTGGCGTACTCGTTGATTCCTTGAACGAGGTACTTTTCTTTTAGTTTTCCTACTGTGACGATTTTGATTTTCATAGGTTCCTCCTCGTTATCCCCTTATTTTATGAAAATGTGGACAATGCTATCCACAACCTTTTACACACTTTGACTTTCTTTGAAATTCTTCTATCTTATCTATAAAACTGGGACAATTCAATGATTTCTTCATCCACCCAACCAACCCCATCAAGATTGTCCACACACTGTGGATAAAAAAACCTTTGCTCCTCCCCAGATTTCTCTGCTATTTTTATTCAAAAATGAACGGGTCTTGCGAAGAAAATTTCATCGTTTGAAACAGATTCTTACGCAACTTCTTCATATTTTTTTCAAAATCTCTTAGTAGACTAATCTCAGATAGAAGGAATATACTGATTATAACGAATTATTCATTAAGGGGGAAATAGTAATGGCAAGAAAATATGTCACACCAGGTAAGAAAACTTCTCCTGGTTTATTAAAACGATTAGGTATTGGGATTTTAGGCGGTATGGTCGGCGGATTATTGACCTTCGGCGGTCTGTATCTGGCAATGGGTTCATCCTTGACTTCAACACCAGAAACCACGACCAACAGCGGGGTCCAAGATTCTAACGGACAAACCCAAGTATCCAATGTAAAACTTGATGTGACTAGCGATGTCACTGAGGCAGTTGAAAAAGTACAAGATTCGGTGGTTTCCATCATTAATCTACAACAAAGTCAAAGCAACGACTGGAACAGCCTCTTTGGTCAGCAAGGTGGACAAAGTGAAGGCGATAGCCAAAGCGAAGACGACAGCGCCTTAGAAGCTTCTTCTGAAGGGAGTGGTGTCATCTACAAAATCGATGGCGACGATGCCTATGTCGTAACCAACAACCACGTAGTTGAAGGTCAAGATGGTTTGGAAGTTGTCTTAGCAGATGGTACAAAAGTCAAAGCTGAATTGGTAGGTACCGATTCTTACACAGACTTAGCCGTCTTAAAAATCTCTTCTGAAAAAGTTACAACTGCCGCAACATTTGGCGATTCAAGTGCCTTGAAAGTCGGCGAACCAGCAATCGCGATCGGTTCTCCTCTAGGCTCTGACTATGCAAACTCTGTGACACAAGGGATCGTGTCTTCCTTGAATCGTCAAGTAACAAGCCAAAACGAATCTGGTGGTACGATCAGTATCAATGCGATCCAAACGGATGCGGCGATCAACCCAGGGAACTCAGGTGGTCCACTGATCAACGTTGATGGTCAAGTGATTGGGATCAACTCAAGTAAAATCGCCAGCACCTCGGGCTCTGCTTCAGGCGTTAGTGTCGAAGGGATGGGCTTTGCGATCCCAAGTAACGATGTCGTTGAAATCATCAATCAACTAGAAGCAGACGGCAAAGTGGTTCGCCCTGCACTAGGGATCCAAACGATTGATTTAGGTTCAATCACATCACAACAACAAGAACAAATCTTGAAAGTTCCTTCATCTGTAACTTCAGGCGTTGTGATCTACTCAGTCAACAATGCAACACCAGCAGAACAAGCAGGATTGCAACAATATGACGTTATCACGAAAATCGATGATACAGAAGTCAGCACCACAACGGATCTGCAATCTGCGTTGTACAAACACAAAGTCGGTGACACGATCACTGTAACCTTCTATCGTGGCGATGAAGAAAAAACAGCAGAAGTAAAACTTTCCGTTGATACATCGATCAACGAACAATCAACAGACAGCAGCAACTAATCACCAAAACCAATCGAAACAATCAAAAAATGAACTGCCGCAAAAACAGGAAGCGGCAGTTCATTTTTTAGGCTTTACCGACTGGAAAAGCTTCACCTACAACGGCATCTTGAGGCAGCTCAAGGATGCCTTTTTTCATTGGGGCACCTTCTAAATGTAGTTCTTTAGCAGAACAGATCATTCCGAAGCTTTCTACGCCACGAAGTGTCCCCGGCCAAATCATCAAGCCATCCGGCATCATTGCGCCAGGTTTTGCGACAACGACTTTCAATCCTTTACGAATATTGGCAGCGCCACAGACGATTTGCAAGACTTTCCCATCTCCAACTTCTGTTTCCGTGATAGAAAGATGGTCGCTGTCTGGATGTTCTACACAAGATTTCACATAGCCAACGACGATTTTTGGTTCCGTATCTGCAGGCAGTTCTTCGCTGAATCCTGCTTCTTTGATCATGGTGTTCAATTGTTGGATTTGTTCTTTCGTCAACGTCACTTGACCACGGCCTTCGATCGTCATCACTTCTGAGATCGCAAAAAAGTTCCAGCCAACGATCGTGCCTTCTTCATTTTTGATTTGGGCAACATTGCCTTTGCGTTCGACGGTTTGTTCTAATCCTTTATCATCTGCTGTGATGGCAAGCAGTGTATCACTGACATATTCTTTGTTATAAGCAAAAATCACGTTTTTTCCTCCTTAGGTACTTACACATTCCGCCCATAATCTTAACAAATTTTTCGGCATCCGTCATGGAATTTCTTTGTTTTCCTTGAAATTCTAGTTATTTTCAAAGACAAAAAAGCCTGAAAACCAGCTACTGCTCATTTGCTAAAGACAATGCTTCATTAGCGAGCAAAATCGCTGATTCTCAGGAACTTCCTTTTGTCACTTGTTACTACCATGCGAACTAAGGAAAAGAACACGGCAGCGACAAGCTTATTTTTTCAAAAATGACCTTACGCTTTGGTTTCTTCAGGAGATACGATCAGCACGTCGCACCGGGCTTCACGGATAACGAAGCTGGCGACACTCCCCATCATGAAGCGTTCCACGGCGTTCAGCCCGGATTGCCCCACCATGATCAAATCGATGTCGTATTGATCTGGTAATTGAGTGGCAAGAGCGTCTTTGATGGAGCCGTAAGCGACGATGCCTTCTACTAGATCAAAATCCACTGATTTTGCGTAGGCTTTGCAGTCGTCGATCAGATTTTTCGCCGTATCTTTTTCTTGTTCTAAGATGGAACTATCCAAAGGTGCATAGCCCATCATGGTCGGCACTTGCTGATCGATGATCGTTGCGGCATAGACCTTCCCTTGGTTTCGACGAGCGACTTCCACTGCTTTTTTGAAGGCTGACATCGCTTGATCTGAACCGTCGATCCCTACTAAAATATTTTGATATCTTTGTGCTTCCATCTTTTTCCCCTCCTATGCTGATTGTACGCTGGTTAAAAAGGCTTCGATCTCTTCTTTGGTTTTGCGATCCTTGTTGACTAACCGTCCCAGCTCCTTGCCGTCTTCGATAACGACGAGGCTAGGAATACCAAAAATGTTCCATTCAACCGCTACATCCATGTATTCATCACGGTCGACTTCGATAAACTGAAGCGCTGGAAAATCCGCTTCGATCTCAGGCAATTGCGGTTTGATATATCGACAATCGCCACACCAATCGGCGGTGAAAAAGAAGACATTTTTGCCTTTCTCCACATATGTTGCTAACTCTGCTAAATCTTTTGGAATAATCAAATACTCACCACTTTCTTTTCTTTAAGTATACACCTTTCTTTCAGGGACTACCAACTGACATGCTGATCTTGCAAAGCCCTGCAGAAAAAAAGAGACAACGGGTGGCTGTCTCTTTGCTTTCGTTCGTTCTCGCTTATTGTCCTGCTAAGATCGTATCAACGGTTGAACGATCCAATCCTTTCAAGACTTGAATCACCATTTCCCGTGCCGCTTCAAAATCAGCGATACTGAATAAGGTTTGGTGAGTATGGATGTACCGTCCAGGAACACCGATGACAGAACTTGGGATCCCTTCATTTGCCATGTGTGCTGCACCAGCATCGGTACCACCTTTTGAAACAAAGTATTGGTAAGGAATGTTGTTGCTTTCTGCTGTATCCAACAAGAATTCTTTCATCCGTGGCAACATGATCATGCCTGGATCATAGATTCGCATCAAAGTCCCGGCTCCTAGATGACCAAAGGTGCCATTTTTCGTGACTGTGTCATCCGCTGGCGAGCAATCTACTGCAAAGAACAAGTCTGGTTTGAATTTCGTCACAGACGGACGAGAACCCCGTAAGCCGACTTCTTCCTGAACGTTGGCACCAGCAATCAACGTATGGCCTAATGTTTCCTCTTTCAAGGCTTCAAGTGCTTCTAATACGACAGCACAGCCGTAACGGTTGTCCCAAGCTTTCGAGATGATGTTTTTCCCATTGGCTGTTTTGATGGTTTCCACTTGTGGGACGATCGTATCGCCAGGACGTACGCCAAAGCTTTCTGCTTCTTCTTTTGATTCAAACCCAGCATCAAACAAAATATCTGTCACTTCGACATTTTTTTGACCGCTGCTTCCTCGCAACAAATGTGGCGGTACTGAAGAAGAAACGCATGGGTAATCGCCCTTCGCTGTTTTCAATGTAAACCGTTGAGCAGAAACTACATAAGGGTTCCATCCACCTAAAGGAGTGACTTTGAATAAGCCGCGATCGGTGATCGTCGTCAATAAGAAACCAACTTCGTCCATGTGAGCAGCTAACATCACTCGTGGTGCATCTGCTTCTTGGTGGTGACGCAAACCGAAGATGCCGCCTAAGCCATCTTGTTGAATTTCATCTACCAATGGAGTCATCGCTTCACGCATATACGCTCGCACGTCGTGTTCAAACCCGCTGGTTCCTTGTAACTCCGTTAGTTCTTTGATACGTTGAAATGTTTTTTCTTCCATGATCATTCGAGAAACACGTATCAGTTGTTTGCTGCCCCAAAGAAACAAAGCTGCTTTTTTTGAAAAAGCAACGCTTGCTGTTGCTGTGTTTTCCAGCAATTTTCGGGTGAAACAACGGATGTGCTCTCTTCCTCCTTATTCCTACTGATATTCTTTATTATAGCGCAAATTTCTATTGTTGGTTATTTTTCTTATAGAATATTTCTAAACTATGGTAAACTATTGTTAAGAGAACCTGTGCTTTCACCGAGATCAAAACATTCGGGAAAACTTACTTTAGGAGGGACATTAGATGGAGAATGAGCATCCATTGCATTATTTTAAAAATGGACTGACCATCGGTTTAGGTCTTGGCTTTGCAGGAGGGATTTTTTCAACGATCTGGTTGAAGAAAAGGCAAGCCATGAATGCCGATGATGTCTTAGACAATATAAAAGCGGCGTTTATCAAAGAAGGACCGATCGAAGGTTCTTGGATCAATTTCGAAAAACAACCTTTGCGCAAATTTGCGATCACTTCCCAAGGATATACTGGCGGCATCACCCGCACCGAAGACGGACAGCTTGTCACCTATGAATTTTTGGCAGATGCTCATACCGGCACCGTCTTAGATATCCAACGAGCAATCGTGGAATAATTACTGCACTTACGACCAGCTTCTTAAGAGGCTGGTCTTTTTTCTTTTTAAGCAGTTATCTTACTGAAGTAAGGTCGCAAGGTCCAATACCACGACTTCATCGATGCTGCCGCCTTTTTGCCGATACGCCCATGCCCCACTTTCAAACAAGCAGTACAGCTGCCCTTTTTCTACCACGATCTGTTCAAGGTAATGGGGAAACTTGATGCGCCGCAACGCATGTTTGCGGGTCAGCACCGTTGCATCCTTTGAAAAGACCCATAACTCAGCCGACCCTGGTCCAAAGGAACGTGCCAGCAACAAGTATTCAGTGGTAAAGGCGACACTTTGGACTTTCGTGGTGGTGACCCTTCTCTTACGCGGCTTGATGCAAGGAGATGCTTTGCGACCGCTGTCTGAAAGAACAGGCAGCGGATAATTCGCCACCACGCCACCGTTTTTCAAGGCAAAGGTCCCTGAGACAAGTTCACCGCTATCGGCTGCCAAATAGGAGCTATGAGTGATGCCTGCCAATTCGATGACTTGCTGATAAGCGATCGGCTGACTGGTTGCCAAGGAATCATCTTCCAGCAGTGTCTGCAAAGAAACACACGCCACTCGTCCCATTCCTTTCCCAGTGATGGTTAGCCACAGCACTTGCGTTGCTCGATCAAAGACTAATCCGCCGACATGGGGGCGTTTTGGCAGAACCACCGTTTTCAGATGCCGTCCGCTCGTTCTTTCTATTATATAAAGCTGTGAGTGATGTTCCTGCTGCGAACAGTACGCAGAGAGGAACAAATAGTCCTCCGAAACGGCCAACCCTTGTGGAGTCATTGCCTGACACTGATCCGCATGCTTGTACAGCCTCGTTTCTGCTTTCGCCGTTGCCGTCGTTGCAACTGCGGCAGTAGCTTTTTTTAAACCGGGAACCAAAAGGACTGCTTCCCTTTTTACCCCGGCTGCCAGCCACGCTTTCCGCACGCTGGGATAACGCTTCAGCTGAGCTGCCAGTGCTTGATTGTGGCGCGCATGTCGGTGCTTTTTCAGCCAGTACACCACAAAAAGGCCAACCACAAACACGCCCAAAAGCAGCAAGATCTCTGTTTGTCTCATTGATTGGCCTCCTTGATAAATTCCCTCTTGTCGGCTGATTCATCAGCCGCTTATTGTTTGTCTAGCTGCAATAATGCTTAGACTACTTGTACTTCGACATCAATGTTGCCACGAGTTGCCCGAGAATACGGACAAAAATCATGGGCTTCTTCTGCGATTTTCTCTGCCTCGGCTTTTTCAACGCCTGGTAACGACACTTCTAAAATCACGCCGATTTGGTAACTGCCGTCCTCGTGCTGATACAAAGACACTCTTGCTTTAACTTCGGATTCGGATTCGATGTTATGCTCTTTCAGCATATGCTGTACGGCACCGTTGAAACAAGAAGCATAGCCAGCGGCAAATAATTGTTCTGGGTTTGTGCCCTCACTGTGAAGACCCGGTTTGTCGATTTTCAGGTGAAAACTGCCATTTGGTGCTTCGACCTCTCCGACACGTCCGCCTCGATTGATCATCGCTGTTTCATATTGCTTTTTCATTGAACCTCTTCCTTTCTTTTTTTGACCTACTTCAAGTGTAACGACAATTTCCCGATATGACAAAAGGATTGCTTATGCTTCCTTAAAAACAAAAAAGGCAAACCCAGAAAATCTGGATTTGCCTGTCTATTCGAGGTAATTACTACCCGAAATAAATGAATGGAAACAATTGCTGAATGGACTAGCCGTTTGAACGTCCTAAGAAGAATGAAACAACAGCAACTACAATAACCGCACCAATAATTGATGGGACGATTGCCATTCCAGCAAGTGATGGACCCCAAGAACCTAAGATTGCTTGTCCAATAGCTGAACCTACTAAACCTGCAACGATGTTGGCGATCCAACCCATTGATCCACCTTTATTTGTGATAGCTCCGGCGATCAAACCGATAATAGCTCCTACGATTAATACCCATAACCAATGCATATTTTTCTCCTTCTTTCTTTTAAGTAGTTATTACACATATTATGTTACGCTTAATCCCCGTTTTAGACAAAAGATTTGCACTCAATTTGCAAAAAAAAAATTCAAACCTTGTTATATTAACGTTTATCAGTACTTCTTAATTATCGTTGTAAGAGCTTTAATTCGTTTTTTTTAGTATTGGTGCATTTTTTGAAATCGTTTTATTTTTTATTTTGCATCTTCTTCGCTAAACTGAGGGAGAGCCGCTCTCATTTTGTCAGATAATTGGCACTTTTTACTCCTCAGTGCGTTTTAGGACAGCTATCTTTTCAGCACTTCAGCTATTTTTCATTAGGGGACGTTTCGATCGTTGCCGATTGGAAATATCTTCGCAGATTCCCATGTTTGCTTCCAGAGCTCCTAGCGAAGGCGGTACTTATTTGAAAATGACGGGAAAATACACAGAAAAAAACGGTGTGACTGTAGAAGTTCCTGATTTGCCTTACGCGGATTTATTGAGGATTCTAGTCAGTGCCGACTGCAGCTATGCGCTTACAAAATACGATGCCATTTTTTTCTTCCTCTATCATCGCCATCACCATGCTGCCGATTGCCCGACCAATCATTATGACACTGGAGATCTTCTCCTTCCAGTAGCGATGGAATGATTATATCTGGCCCTTGATCGTCTTGAATAATCCGAAAAAATACACCTTGCAAGTGGCGAACCGCAGCTTGGTGGGCGCGGAAAATATCCATTGGACGATTTTGATTGCTGCCTCGGTAATTTCTGTTTTGCCTTTGCTGCTGGTCTTTCTCGCCTTTCAGCGCTGGACTCTCGACAGCAATTTGGACAGCGGGTTAAAATAAAAAAATGCCAACTGCTTCGTCGCACCATTCTCCTTTTATGGATGAACGGTGCCACAGAGCAGCGGCGCTTTTTATTTTGAAAAGTCTTTCCGTGACAAGTAAATGGCGGTTAATATCCCAACTAAAATAGCCAAACCAAAGACAATGATCGTACCGATGGCATTGTCTTTTCCTGGCAGTCCCCCAGTGTTGATCCCCCATAGCCCCGCGATCAAGGACGGCACAGCCACCACCAATGCCGCAGAATCTAAGTATTTCATCAGATGGTTTAGATTGTTGTCCATCATATCGGAGAACAAGCCACCAATGGTTTCTAACAAGTCGCGATAGATAGTGACCATTTTCATGGCAAACTTCTGTCGTAGCTTAATGTCATAAACGAGTGCTTCATTATCCAAACGATCCAAAAATTCTTTGCGATCCATCAAACGATCGACGGTATGGTTCTGATCCCGTAAGGTGTGATCCAGATAGACCATGTCTCGTTCGGTATCGGCTAAATTAAACAATTCGTTGTTTTCCGTCGTTTTACGAGCTGCTTCATCTAGTGCATCGATCTGTTTCTTCATTTCCTGCAGACCTTTGATGTAATGGGTGTAGATCATCAGCGTCGAGTAGGCAACAATATCTTCATACCGTTGAATATCTTGCTCATGCTTTTCAATCAGGCGTTTAATCAGTGTAGATTGATGAGAGACATAAGTGATTAAAAGATCTTTGGTATAAATAAACGTCACCGGTTCTAAACGATCTTCGATGCGGTCTTGTGTCACTTCTGACAAATCGATCAAGGTATAAAGAATCGGATGATTTAACTTAGTGTTACGTAAGTATTCCAAACGTGAGACTTCTTCCGGTTCGTTGGCGCCAATAAAAATATCTTCGGGCAGTTGATACTTATCTAACAAGTGGCGTTGTTCCTCTGGATCTGTCCCAGAAACCACCAGCCAATTGTAATCTTCCCCCGAGGATTCCCTTATTTTTCGGTCGCCCATTTTGTAATACTGAAACATGGTGACTCGCTCCTTTTCTAATTCTCTCTTAATTTAACTATCTAACGCTTCTCGCTTTTTGTCAAAGTAAATGGCTTTTCTTTTTGGAGCTTTTTTCATTTTGAACTAAGTGCATTTTATTAGACGAACCTTTCGATTCATGAGAAACTTTTTATGGGCCCAATAAAAAATTTTAGGAGGAATAGTATGTTTCGTCATCAAAAAGAACTACAGTTTGAAGCTAAACCAGAAAAACCAAATCCGTTAGTTGCGAAATACCTTCAAGAATTAATCGGTGGACAATATGGAGAGATGAGTGTTGCCATGCAATACTTATTCCAAGGATGGAGCTGCCGTGGGGAAGAAAAATACAAAGACATGTTGATGGATATCGCTACTGAAGAGCTTGGACACGTTGAAATGTTAGCAACGATGGTTGCACGTCTGCTGGAAGGTGCACCTGTGGAAGATCAGGAAGCTGCCATGAAAAAAGACCCAACGATCGGTGCGATCATTTCCGGAATGAACCCGCAACATGCCATCGTTGCCGGCTTAGGACCACGTCCTGCTGATAGCGTCGGCAATCCATGGTCAGGTGCGTATATCATTGCTAGTGGCAACTTGCTTGCTGATTTCCGTGCCAACTTAAATGCAGAATCACA
The DNA here is from genome assembly GCF_050498765.1 of Enterococcus sp. DIV1096b. Classification (NCBI taxonomy): domain Bacteria; kingdom Bacillati; phylum Bacillota; class Bacilli; order Lactobacillales; family Enterococcaceae; genus Enterococcus; species Enterococcus sp. DIV1096b. The sequence goes on from NZ_JBMHEK010000001.1 coordinate 2,519,430, forward strand.
AGGACGTCTGCAAGTAGCACGCATCTATGAAATGATCGATGACCGTGGGGTCAAAGACTTACTTTCGGTCTTATTAGCGCGTGATAGCTACCACCAAAATCTTTGGGCAGCTGCCGTGAAAGAATTGGAAGAAAATGAAGGCTCGATTTTAGTGCCGACTACCTTTGACCGCAAAAACGAACGCTTAGATATCGCTTATGATTTCTATAACTTCTCAGAAGGCGACCAAAGTAAAGAAGGCTCTTGGGCGAAAGGCAAAGCCCTTGATGGTGAAGGCGAATACCAATGGCTAGACGAACCAAAGATCGAAGGAAAAGCGCCAAAACTCGATCAAGTCACACCAAAAATGTATGGCACACCGCCTGAAAAATAATTTAATCAAAAAGAGCAATTGTTTCTGAAACAGAAACCGTTGCTCTTTTTTCTTTGTTTGAGCAAGTTGGTTACGTTCCTGGCAAAAAAGCGTTAGAGTAGAATGTAAAGAAAAGGAGGAATCATTTTATGAAAGCACCTTTACTGACATTAAACGACGGCAATTTACGCCCCGCCGTGGGCATCGGTACCTATCAGATCCGCGGTGGCGAAGGGTTGAGCCAGCTGCAAGCAGCGATCGCTGACGGGTATCGATTGATCGATTCTTCAACCAATTATGACAATGAAGGCATTGTCGGCAAAGCGATCCGTCGCTCTGGTATCCCACGTTCAGAATTTTATATCACCTCAAAATTACCGGGAAAATACCATGGCTATGATGATGCCTTAACCAGCATTCAAGAATCCCTTGCTCGCATGGGACTCGACTACTTCGATGCCTTTTTGATCCACTGGCCATTACCAAAACGCGGCAAATATGTCGAAGCTTGGCAAGCCTTAGTGACCGCCCAGAAATTAGGTTTGATCCGTTCCATCGGCGTTTCCAATTTCGAGCCAGAACATTTGGATGCCATCATTGAAGCAACTGGTGTGACCCCTGCGCTAAATCAAATTGAGATCCATCCTTACTGGGTCCAAGAACGAATGGTTACAGAGAACAAAAAACGCGGCATCGTAACGGAAGCTTGGAGCCCATTAGGCCGCGGCAGCGATGCCCTGAAAGAACCACTGATCACTGAATTAGCTGAGAAATACCAAAAATCAGCTGGTCAAATCATCTTGCGCTGGCATGTGGAACGTGGCATTTTGCCCCTACCTAAATCAAGAAACCTCGCCCATCAACGAGAAAATCTTGCGATCTTCGACTTTGAACTGACTGAAGATGAAATCAATCAAATCAATCAGTTAAACAAAGCAGACGGCCGCATCGATGGTCAAGACCCAAATGAGTATGAAGAATTTGAATAAACACAACCAGCAGATTCTCCGCTATAAATGGAGAATCTGCTGGTTTTAGTTTATCTCAACTCAAAATGAAATGTTTTTATTTCGAAGGGTGACAAGGTAAATGAGACTTCATCTTTCCACTGCTCATTATTTAAAGGTATCTCCATTAAATCTGTTTCTTGCCAAAAACTGCTTGGCAACTGCAATGTAACCTTTCTAGTTCCTCCCGTGTGATCATGTAAGCGTAAAATCCACCCTTTGCCGGTTTCTGCTTGCTTGATGGCGTCGATGGTAACTGAGGTTTCACAGTCTATTTGCAACGGAAGCAACCAAGAATGTTCTCCGTTAATAACCGTTAATGGCGAGTTGAGGGACCATGCTTCTTCCATTGTTCCCCCATCGATGGCATCGTGCTCGTGGGCATAAAAACTGTAAGTAAATTTGTGATCGCCATCGTCAGCCAGTGGATCAGGATAGATAGCGCCTTTAAGCAAGGTCAAGCTTAATTGATTTTCCTTAACAGCATAACCATATTTACAGTCATTCAATAAACTTACCCCACAATATTTTTCTGAAAGATCTGCCCATTGGTGGCCTACTGTTTCAAACTGAGCCAATTGCCAACTGGTATTAGCATGGGTAGCTCGTTTTACATTTCCGTACTGAATATCAAATACTGCTTCAGTTGATCGAATTGCTGCATCAAAGTTTACCTTCAACAGTTGTTGGCGTTCATGCCATGACACGTTTGTTAAAAAATCGATTCGTTGTGTATGAGCATAGACCCGCATTTCCTGATGTATCTGCGAATTACCAAACGTATACTCAAATACTACGGAAGCGTAAAGCGCATTATTTGAGCGTAATCGTATTTGATCGGCTTGAAGCACTGTTGCTTTTTCTTGATAAAAACTATCGATATCCCATGCATCGTAATTTAAAGGTTTGTCTTCAAATAGCTGAAAAACATTCCCTTTTCCTTCCAACATTTCTCTACCTAGTTTCTTATCAAAAATGCTGATCAAATTTCCCGATGTTTCCCATAAAATTCGCAAACGATCGGTCTCAAGCGCTCCCTCTGTGAACTCAGCGAGCGGTTTGATGTCTTTATTTTCTGCTATCGGTTGAAACTCTATCATCACCTGACTCATTGGCGGAACATTTGTCACAAGAACAGACTGTTTTTCTCCATCAAAATAAGCCGGAAGTTCTTTTCCTTGTGAATCAATAAAGCGACCTTCTTGTAAAAGTGGAAGTTCAATCAGTTCATTCCTTGACCAGCTAGCTGTATTGTTGACTGTATACTTTTGATTAGCAGGTCCATCTAATTGTTCAAATAACTGTTGAATGGTCTGAGTCACGACGGCAAACTCTGCTCTATGGTCTTGATAAACTTCTTTGATCGAAGAACCAGGAATAATATCGTGGAATTGATTACGAAGAACCATCTCCCATGTTTCAAAAAGCGGATCCTTAGGATACTCGTCTTTTTTGCTGGCTGCTAAACATGTATAGAGAATCTCAAGTTCCCGTAGAGCAATTTCAGCTTTTCGATTCATTTTTTTGACAAACGCTTGCGAGGTATAGGTTCCTCGATGATATTCCAAGTACAATTCGCCATCCCAACGAGAGACCAGCGGCTTATTTTGTTCTACTGTCTGATGCAGTCGTTCAAAAAAGGCTTTCGCTTTTCCTGTTTTGACTTGCGGCAATCCTGGAATCTGGTCAAGGCGTCGTCGATTTTCCAGCATCTCTCTAGTGACACCGCCTCCGCCGTCCCCATGACCGTAAGACAGCAGAAATTCTTGATTCAAACGCTTGTCTTGATATCCGTCGTAAATTCCTTGAACGGTCTCCGGAGAAAGCGTTCCATTGTAGGTATAAAACCATTCTTCTGCCCATTCATCCGTTTTACCATCAACTGGCGTGGTGATAAAATGCGTCAAAATATCTGTCCCATCGATTCCCCGCCAATAAAAGGTATCATGAGGCATCCGGTTATATTGATTCCAGCTGATTTTGGTCGTCATAAACGTCTCAATACCGGATTTTTTCAAGATTTGGGGCAGTGCCCATGAATAACCGAACACATCCGGAAGCCACAAGAAATGCATTTCTTTGTCAAATTCTTCCTTCACAAATTTTTTCCCATGGAGTATCTGACGGACCAATGATTCGCCTGACGGTATATTGCAATCGGCTTCCAGCCACATGGCTCCGTCCACTTCCCAACGGCCTTCTTTGATCCTCTTTTTGATTTTCTCATAAAGTGCTGGATAGCTTTCTTTGACATATTTGTATAGCTGAGGTTGGGTTTGTAAGAAAATATATTCTGGGTATTGTTCCATCAAACGTAAAACCGTTGAAAAACTGCGGACAGCTTTTTCCCCTGTATGCTTCAGCCGCCACAACCAAGCAACATCGATATGTGTATGGCCGATAGCCGTCACAGTGATCTCCGAAAGTTTAGGTATTTTTTGCAGTTCTTGATTTAAATAATGATCAGCTTCCTCAACGCTATGGTAAAAAGAGATAGATCCGGGTACCTGCCACTGAATCAAACGAAAGGCATCATCTAAAAGACTCAACAGCTTGTATCGTATCGGTTCATTTTCCGGTAACCCATCGATAGTTTTCGCCATCATATCAGCGAGAAAGAAACAGTCATCAGCAGCTAAGTGTCGTTTTGCCAAACAAGCTTGCCGAAACTCATGCCGTTGAATGACTTCAGACCCACCGCCTTCCAAGCCCGACCATAGTTTTAAATCAAGTCGGATGGTTTTCCCTCGGTAATGATCCGCCAGAAAAATCTCTGTATGATTCGAATCGACACCCTGATAAGGTTCACCATCGATCAACAGCAAGGACTCAAAGCCTGAATTATAGCCACCACCTGTACGACCAAAATCGATCAGTAACCATAAGTCTTCCTCCTCTGGAACTGTCAATTCATGATGAGCCCAAATATAACGGTCTCTCCCTTGCCAGAAATCGCTAACTGAAAGTGTAAAGTCCCACTCTTCTGGTGGGTGTTTTTCCGTTTTTGACTTATCTTCTTTTGCCGACCACATTGTAAGGTCTTGTACTTTTTGAAAACGATACGCTTTTAGTTCAGCGATTCGTTTCGTTAATTTTTTTGTCGTATGAAATGGATCTTTCATCCTTTCGTCGCTCCTCCCATGCTAAATCCTTTAGACATATACGTTTGTGACAAAGCATATAAAATGACGACTGGTAAGGTATATAGCACCGAAAAAGCGGCTAAACGGCCATAATTGACCATACCAAAGTTGCCGAAAAACTGAAAGATCGAGACTGATGCCGGCATTTTTTCGGGTGACTGAATCAAAATATAAGGAACAAAGAAGTTGCCCCAGCTTCCAGTAAAAGTAAAAATACCAACCGTACAAATACCTGGAACCATCAGCGGCGCTACGACTTTTCGCACCCCTTGCCATGTTGAAGCCCCATCGACCCAAGCGGACTCTTCTAAGTCGATTGGTACCGAATCCATAAAGTTCTTCATCATCCAAATCCCATAAGGCAGTGAGGACGCCGTCAAGAAGAACGTCACCGCCAGTAACGAATCTTGAAACTTCAAAAAGATAAACAGTTGATAGACCGGCACGATGACAGCAGTCATCGGTAATGAGGTCATGAACAGCACCGCCATCAAAAAACTTTTTTTATATCTTAGCTGATACCTCGACAAGGGATATGCTGCCAAAACACATAAGACAACAACTAAAATCGATTGACAGCCGGACAAAAGCAAGCCGATTCCGAATGACCGAATGATAGTTTGATCAGAAAGGATCGAAGCAAAATTTTCAAATGATACTGCTTCAGGTAATTTCAAAGTTTGAATAGCGCCCGGATCAATAGAGGCGATCAGCATCCACAACAATGGGAGCAAAAACAATAAGGCTAATACTGCCAAAAGCAGATAATGAATCATGGTCTCCAATTTTTCACTGCGTTTTACCATTTTTTTCACCTACACTTTCACTTTCAGCATTTTCATATAAATCAAGCTTGCGGCAGCACCAATCAGTAGCAAGACCAGCGAAATCGCTGTTCCGTATCCTAGCTGATAGCTCACAAAAGCTTGTTTGTACATGAAGACCGGCAGGGTTGCAGTCTGATTGCCGGGACCACCACCAGTCATAGTATAAATCAACGTAAAGACACCCAATGTCTGCAAAGTGACGAGCATCAAATTCGTTGCAATGGTACCTTTGACCATCGGTATCGTAATTTTTCGAATCACTTGCCAGCGGCTGGCGCCATCCATAACTGCAGCTTCCTCTACTTCCTTAGGGATCTCATCTAAAGCGGATTGAAACACCATCATTGAAAAAGCGGTTCCTCGCCAAATATTGGCAACCACAACGCTTATCATAGGAAAAGCAAACAGCCAAGCAACCGGCTCAAATCCCATCAGTCCCATCAACCAATTAGCTGTTCCGCTATCTCCTAAAAAAGCGACCCAGCAAAAGGAAACAACGACTTCCGGCGTAACCCATGCAGCAATGATGATCAGACCAACGACTCGCCGAAAGGCTCGATTTTTCTCCCGCATCATAAATGCAATCAAAAAACCTAAGAAACATTGACCGATCACTGCAGAAAAAATGACAAAAATCAAGGTTCGTACGACACTAGTTTGAAAAGCCGGATCATTGAACATGCGCACAAAATTTTCAAAGCCGATGAACCGCAATTGACTTGCTTCAGCACCGGTCAGAGCCAAGTTCGTGAAGGAAAAGATAAAAGTTAAGATAACTGGACCAACAAAAAATATCAGCAGCAAGAGCCAACTGGGAAATAAAAAAATCAACGCTTTTTTACTATTGGACATTTGCTGCTCTCGTTTTAGCGAATTTTCCATTCTTTTCTCCTTTCTTTTTTTAAAGAGAAGAAACGTTAGCCTCCATTCGGATTGTTTGCTGCAATTCCTTCTCTTTATTAATGATTTAGTTAACGGCATCGTCTCCAACGATCCTTGTTACATTGGCGGCATAATCACTAGCTGCTTCTTCCGGTGTCTTGCTGCCAGTGGCAACTGCTTCAACCATTGTTTGGATTTCTACTGAAACATTAGGATATTTGTCATCTGCCGGACGGAAATGAGCATATTGTAAGAAAGAGGTTGCTTGCTCAATAAAAGGTTGCTCCTTATATTCAGCTATTTCTGCTGAATCGTCTCGGACGGTTAAATTCCCTTCAGCGATTGCTCGTGCAGCTTGCTGTTCTTTTCCACCGAGTGCTTGAACTACTCGCCATGAAGCTTCTTTATTTTGTGCTTTTTCAGGAATGGCCCATGTCCAACCTCCGGACATGGTCGTAAATGGCGGTTCACCACCATTTTGTGTAGGCATGGCTGCAAAACCAAAGCGTTCTGTCATATTCTCAACAGGAGTTGCCCCATTTTCGGCCCAGTTACCGGCACTCCAAAAACCATCTAGAAGCATACCAACTTCGTCATTAGGAAATTTATCTTGGAACATCACAGATCCGTAATTGCTGTTGATCGCAACGGATAATGATGGTCCTAATTGTTTTTGGTTATACACTTCATCAATGAAAGCCAATGAATCAATGATTCCTTGTGTATTTACTTGCCATTTACGCGTTTCACTATCAAATAATGTATCTTGAGTACCATATAAGAGCATCTGGAAAGTCTGCATGGAAACCGACTCACCATTGGCTTTAGCCACACCTAATCCTAAGGGGATCACATTCTCATCGGAAGCTTTGATTGCTTCAGCTGCCTCAATGATCTCCCTCCAAGTTGTTGGCTGCCATTCTTCAGGCAGACCGGCTTTCTTAAAGACATTTTTGTTGTACCAAATCCCGCGAGAATCAGAAGTTCCTGGAATGGCATACGTACTACCATCTTCAGCAATAACACCAGCTTTTAAGTTTTCTGTATATTTATCCCATTGATCCCAGTCAGCAACATATTCATCAAGATTGGTTAAGTAACCGGCATTTGCATCAGAATTCAACATAAACGAATCCTCTGCCACTACATCGGGTGCTGTGCTCTCCGATTGCATAGAAAGAGCAACTTTTGAAAAATAGTCTCCCTCACTTGCGGTAATCGGAGAAAGTACGATTTTAATGTCCTCATTTTCTTTCTCAAATTGTGGAATAAATGTTTCTTCCAAATATTGGGTCATTTTATCGTTTTCCCCGGTATTGCGCCAAGTAACCTTTATCTCGGTTTTCCCCTCTGCCCCGTCCCCATTTGACGAGCCGTCGCTGTTCCCACAAGCAGCTAAAACCATTGGTAGTGTCAGTAGAGACAGTAATGATACAGCTTTTCTTTTCATCGACATAATCGTTCCTCCTAAATTTTTTCATTTTCTCTTGCTTAAAGTAAGCGCTTTAAATATAGCCTGTTTAGCCATTGTTGAATATCATTATTATTCGTTGAAATATACACTTTTTACTCTTAATATCAAGTTTTGTAGACAACTACAAATAATGATGATTTGACTCAAGCTAATTTATCTCTATAATCAATGTAAACGTTACCAAAAAAAGAAAGGAGCACTTATGAAATCAAAAACATATCGAAAAATATTCTTAACCTTTTTAACGGTAATCATTGCATATACTATTTTTATTATGGTGATTGTCATCAATAATGAAGTTAATCAGCGGAAAACTGAACAAACTACCCAAAGTATTATGACGCTAGAAAACAGTGCTTTTCGCATTGATCAGCAACTTCGATTTGCCCTCAATTCAATGAAATCTTTAGCAACAAAAGAAAGTATTATACTGTTTTCCCAAAGTACTGAATCTGATTATGCGCTGTTTTCAGCGATGTATGATGAAATTCGTGAAAACTATTTATTAATGAATCAGTTTGAATACTCTATCGGAATCTTGAATCCAGAAAATCATATCATCGTAAGTTCTGACGGCTATTTTGTTTACAATGATTTCTTTTCCTTCTTGAATATAGAAACAAAATCCGGGCTTCTTTCCGAAATGCTGGCAGATGCCAGCTTCAGTTCCTCCATCTTCGAAACCCTTGATCAACGGCTGATCATGCTTCATAAAGAGCAAGTAGAGAATCAGACCCTCTACTTCTTTGCCTACTGGAAAAAAAATGAACTACTGTCTCCAATGAATCAAGGACTACAAGTTATCGATCAACAATATCCTTCTAGTAAGACTAGTTCACCGATACTTACTGATTTTACACAAAATACCATTCAGCAAGAGACCCAATCAGATACTATCGTTTTTATAAAAAATTCAGAGGTGCTCCCTTTTGCCAATTATGAATTGACAACCGCGATTCAAAGCAGTTTTCCACTCTCTACAATTTCGTCCTTTCTCCTTCCATTAATGGTTTTGATCGTACTGGGTGCTTTGATCGTCATTTTCTTGAGTAAGCGGATGTACAAACCTTATCTAGAAATATTAGATGAAATCAAAAAGAGTAATGTTGATATTTTAACAGTTGATGATATCAACTTAGCTTTGCACCAGATAATCGAGTCGTCTAGTTCGATCAACCAGCTCCAATCCCCTGTCTCAGAAGAAGTAAAGGAACTATTCTTGAAGAATCTGCTTTACGGAAAATATACGTACAATATGAGCAAGAGTTTACTGCCCACTTTCCATCTTGAAGGCATAGAAAAACGTGGGAGTTTTGCTTTTCTGACCTTCTCAGGCGAGATGGCGGAAGAAGCCACTTTTAATGAAACAGAGATCATTCATGTGCGAAAACAGTTGATCAAGAAAAATCTTCATATCAAGTGTTATGATATCATCAGTTTTTCCGAAAAACACCTTGCCATTCTTTTTTATGATCAGGAATTTTCACAAATCATGAAAGAGATCGATCAATTGAAACTAACAATCGAAGACAGTTTGAACTTAAGAATGACTTACTTGCTATCAAAACCTTTTCATTCTCTTGAACATTTTATCGAAGTCTTTCATGAAACCTGTCAGTGGTCAGATGAATGCAATGGCGAAGATCAGTTCCATCAAATACCGGTTCCAACATCCAATGCTCTTCATAAAATCAATTATACCGTTGATGAGGAACAGTTATTGATCCAATATTTCAAAGTAGATGATTTTGTCCATGCCAGAGAATTATTGCAACAAATCGTGGAGATCAATATTTCCAGCAACCATTCCCTAGGCTTCCTTCAGGAATTTTCAACCGCTCTGATCTTAACAATAAAACGAATTGCTGTGATCAAAGAGATTTCCTATCCTGAATTCTACAATCAAAATAAGAAACAATTTCTTTATTTAAGAAAAGGTTTTTCAGATCCCGATGTGAAAAAAACGATTTTTTCCCTTTTTGACACACTGATCACTCAGATCGAAACCATGGAAAAAAATAATGGATCCAAAATAGATGAAATCATTCAATATATTAATAGCAACTATTGCAGCGACCTCAGTTTAACAGATATTGCCCAGCAGTTTCATCTAAGTGAAGCCTATTTAAGCCGGTTGATTAAAGAACGACTGTCCATGTCCTTCAAACCATACGTCAATCAACTACGTGTCGAAAAAGCCAAACGTCTGATGAGCGAACAAGAAAGTTCAATCAATGAAATTGCTAGTAAAGTCGGCTTTAAAAATACCAATTCCTTTATTCGGGTATTCAAACAATTTGAAGGGTCGACACCTGGTACTTATCGTACCAATAAAATTCATTAAGCTCTAAAATTCTAATACAAAAAAAACGATCTGAACGAGATTTGACCACTACATTTACGAATTGATTCCCCCAAGAAAATTCGTTCTATTAGTAGTTTTCAAATTTTTCGTTCTGATCGTTCTAATAAAAAGATAAGTTACTTATACAGTCACAGCTGATAATGGATCGCTTCTTGGTACTTTTCAAACAGGGACTGGTTCAATTCATCCCCGCCGTCTAGGTTCGCTGAGTAAAAAATCGGCGGATAGTCGACACCGGCTTCTTTTAGTTTTTGGCAAACTTCAACGATAATCGCATTTAAGATCGTTGCGCCGACTACGGTGGATGTAGGTCCGACTTTTTGTTCTACGTCTGGAATCGTACACGCAGCATCGCCAATCTCCCCATGATTGTCGATGACGATATCCGCCGTTTCAAACAAACGCAAGCCTGATGTATGACGGCTGCTGACTGTTTTCGAATAGGTAAGGTTCGTTAATGCGATGATCTTGACCCCTTTTTCTTTGGCATGAAGCGCCATATCGATGATAACTGGATTTCGCCCAGACACCGAATGCAAGATCAGCACATCGCCTGCTGTAAAGGGCTGGGTCGCCGCCAAGGCACTACCGTAGCCTTCTAAGCGCTCCATTTTACTAGTGAAGGTGATTGGGCTGCGATCAAGCATCAGTTCTCTTCCAAAGATCGCGTTGATCGTCATCATGCCGCCTGCTCGATAATACATCTCTTCGGCTAAGATCCCAGCGTGACTAGCGCCAAAAATGTAGATGGCTTTTTTGGTCAAGTTGGCTTGCGTCAGCAATTCAATGGCTTGCTCAATCGCTGGTGCTTCTTTTTCTTCTACAATAGACAATAGTTCTTTTGCTTTTTCAAAGTATTGAAACATTTAAAACCCTCCAAACAGCTTGCCGATCAATTCACCAAGGATGCCCCATAGAGATAAATCGTTCCCACCGAAAATCAAGATCCAGTTTTGAATCGTCGTTGAGAATAACGCTGCAGAGATCCCAACGAGTGCTACCATAACGACAGAAGCTGTGATCGTACCAATAATGGCCCCTCGCAAGCCCCCTTGTCCTTCACCGATCACCGCAGCACCGCCACATTCAAAGAAGCTGGTGATGACTAAAGGAACGATCAAAATGCCAAAGACGTTGGTGGTATTGGCAATCACCACTAAAATCGTTGAGGTGATCATCGCCACGATAAAGCCGATGATTACAGCATTTGGACGGTAGTTGAACAAGATTGGCACATCAAAAGCTGGTTTTGCTCCAGGAACGACTTTTTCTGCGATCCCTTGAAAGGCGGGAATGATTTGGTTGATCAATAGACGTACCCCATACAACATGATCAATAATCCTGCACCGAAGTTCAAGCCAGCATCAACCGCAAACATCACCAAGTTGCCCCCTTCAGGAACTAATACGGGCGCAATCAGACCGATAACGATATTCATCAAAAACATCACTAACGCGCCAGTAATCGATATTTCACGGAAAAACGATAGATTTTCTGGCACTTTCAAATCTTCCGTTGATTTTTCTTTGTTTCCGACCCGTTTTGCAACAAAGCCTGAAACCAATGACAAGATCCCCGTTGGATGACCGATCAAGAATGAATCATCGCCTGTGGCATCCCACACATATTTACGCATGATCCATGGCATGAAGGACCAGTAACAAGCAGATAGAACCGCCCCTAAGATCAACAGTGGAATTCCGGTAAGTCCGCCTTCAACGCCCCCAGCGACGATGACGAATGGGAACCACCACAACATGTGACCGGTGAGGAAAATCGTCTTCACAGGTGTAAAGCGAGCAATCAATAAATGAATGATCAGGCCGAAAAACATCGCTAAACCAACTGTTCCTCCGTATTCTGCCGTAAAGGTGATGTCAGAGAGTCCATCTGACACAGCAACGCCTAATTGGGTTTGAACCGCAGCATTGATCGGTGCGATCGTTCCCACCAACATGTTTACCCCAGCCGTCAATGCCACCATCCCGAAGGAAGCTGTTAAGGTTCCTTTGACGACTTCTGCGAAGGGCTTTCTTTGTACCAATAACCCAATCATGGCAATGATCCCCAGTAGGACTGGCGGATTTTTTAAAATATAATCCGTGACAAAATTCATGATTATCCCTCTCTTTCAGCTAAAAATTTTTCCATTTGCTGTTTGACTTCTTCTTTATCCATATACTTTTTGATTGGATAAACGGGTGCTTTCACGGATGCTTTTAACTCATTCAATAATTCATTACTCGTAAAATAAACATCTGCTGGTGTCGCTTTTGCCGTTGATAAATCAGTATTCTCGGCAGTTGCCGTCAACCCTAACTCTTTGATCACCTTATCGATCGTCATCTTCAATACCATTGAGCTTCCTACACCAAATCCACATACTGCTAAAATTTTCATATCCTTTTCCTCCTATTGGAATAATTGACAAATTTGTTCCCGATCGCCGTTTAATATCACGTTGTATTTTTCTTCATCCATAAAGATCGCCATGATCTCTTTCAAGCTTTCTAGATGGCTTTCACTATCTGCGGCGGCTAAGACAAGAAATATCCGCACCGGTTTGCCCTCAAGATCGATGGGCTGTTTCGTTACTAAAAGGCTCATACTTTGCTCCAAAACCCCTTCTCCAGGACGGGCATGCATCAGCGCAAAGTAATCCGCCAACACCATGTAAGGACCATTTTCTTCCACGCTTTGAATCATCGCTTCGATGTATTCTGACGTGATCAGCGCTTCATCCAGCAAGGGCTGACTGGCTAATTTTACGGCTGAGCGCCAATCTGCCACTGTCTCATCCGTCTGTATATGCTTCTCAGGCAAATAATCCTTCACTTTCATTCTGATTTAACCTCCAACATTTTTGATAGGAACCATTCTTTGTTTTCGATTCCTTGCATGATCAATTTCATCATTGGTTCCACCTTTTGCGTCTCATCCTCTCGGATCATCAATAAAATAATGATGTCCGCTTTTTGGTTGCCCCATTCTACTGGCTGATCCAAAAGCAGGATCGAGATCGCTGTTTTTTCGACATAATTCGGATTGCCATGAGGGATGGCAAAGCCATTATCTAAATAGGTTGATTGTAGCTGCTCTCTTTCAATGACGGATTGCTGAAACTGCGCTTTTCGTTTTTCATCACTAAAAGGGGTTTGTTCGATCAAAAAATTGATGGCTTCTGTTTTACTGGCAAATCGCTCGAAAAAGACGGTTGGCTGGATCATCGATTGGGCTTGAAGAAGTAAACCATTTTGATCGACCACCGCCTCATTATCGATGACTAAATCGATGTAGTGATTCATGATCCGCTTCATGTCGCGATTGGTCACCATAGGCGAGATCCGCACCACAGGTTTTTGAATCCCTACGAGATCGATGGTTGAAATAATAAAATCGATCGCCGAAATGTCCATCTGCTTTAATTTTTCTACTGAAACGGTTTCGATACTGTCGATCTCAGGTAGAATGCGACGGATTTTCGCAGAGACAAATGAGCTAGTGCCGACGCCATTGGGACAGACAAAAATGATTTTGTTCATGCGGCGCATTCGTTCGATTGCTGCTTGAAAATGGATTGTGACAAATCCGATCTCATCATCAGAGATCCCCACTTGATACGCTTTCAAGAAATCATGAAGCGAGAACCAGACCACGCCATACAAGGCAGGATAGTTTTGTTTGATTTCTTCTAACAAAGGGTTGATGACTGTGGTTTGCGCTTCGATCCGCAGCAGTAGTTGATACAGATGGATCGTCACATCTTCTTCCAAACGATTGTCTTGGGTCAAGTCGGTGCCTAAGCCTTCGCTGATCTTTTGAATCAAGTTACGCACTTTTCCCCGAAAGACGAAAGGAACTTTTTCACTTTTCATAAAAAATTTCAAGCCGCTACCGACAATCAGGTAGGTTAGATATTGCACTTCTTTTGGTGAAAATTGATAAATGTGTTGTTCTTCGATTTCTTTCAGTAGCTCATAGACTAACGGATATTTGTCGAACTCCAAAAACAGCTTCCCCACTTGGCGGTTTTCTTCAATCACTAAGTTTTCCGCATGACTCGCCCGCTCGATCAGCAGCACGATGGAAAGGACGATACTTTGAATATAGCTGTCGGGCATTTCTACTTGTTTTTCCACTAACGCTCGACGAAAGGCCTGATTTACTTCCTGGTATTTCTCAGGTTCCACCAACAAGGAAAACGCCGCTGGTTGATCCAGCATCATTAAGCAAAAGCGTTTGAGCACTCGATGGATCTGGGATTCACTTCCTTCAAAAAATGTACCTGAATTATCAAATCTCAGACGTAAGCTTTCTTTTTGAAACAGCTCTTTTAAATAAGAAATATCTTTGGCAATACTGCTGCGGGAAACGAAATAATCCTCTGCTAACTGCTGATAGCTGAGGTGCTCGCCAGCAATCAACCGTTTAAAAATCAAAATCCTTCGTTCCGATGTCCCCGAATAATTCATTTTCATACGCTCACCCTCTACATCTATTTTATTGCTACTGTACCAAATTAGAAGGCTAATTGTTAGATTAAAGAATGATTAAAAGGAGTGTACACTTTGATTTTTAAGGCTCCTGAAGGCATTTTATAACAATTTCAAGGCGCTTTTTTTCACAATCTGCCGCCTTTCTCTTATAATTAAGCTAGGATTTATATAGGAGGAGATAACATGAAATGGCGTGGGGGTAGACAAAGCAGCAATGTCGATGATCGAACGGGGCGATCATCTGGCTCAGGTGGGATGTTGGCTGCTGGTGGCGGGATCGGTACGGTGATCATCGCTGTTTTATTTTTCCTGTTTAGCGGTGGTGATTTAAATTCGCTGCCGGATGTCTTGGGTGGCAGCGGACAAGCAGCCAATTACCAGACAGAAAATGTGGGCACCAGTGAGTACACGGAAGAAAAAGAGTTTTCCGCAGTCGTGTTCGGCTATTTAGAAGATTACTGGCAAGACGTTTTTCAAGAGCGGCAAGAAACCTATCAAGACCCAACACTCGTATTATTTACGGGAAGTGTCCAGTCGGCATGCGGCTATGCCACGTCACAGGTTGGTCCGTTTTATTGCCCAGCAGATGAGAATGTGTACCTTGATCTGAGTTTTGCCAATGAGCTTTCTGATAAATATGGCGCAAGCGGCGACTTTGCAATGGCCTATGTCATCGCCCATGAAGTCGGTCATCATGTGCAAAATGAGCTGGGGATCACCCAACAATTGGACAAAATCCGCCAGCAAGTTTCAGAGAAGGAGTACAACCAGTACAGCGTTCGCTTGGAGTTGCAAGCTGACTACTTAGCTGGTACCTTTGCGAAATATTTGCAAGGCGAAACCTATCAAGGACAGCCGATTTTAGAAGCTGGCGATATTCAAGAAGCGATCACGGCTGCCAATGCCATCGGGGATGATACGCTGCAAAAAGAATACCAAGGCTATGTTGTTCCAGATAGTTTTACGCACGGCACATCGCAGCAGCGCGTGGACTGGTTTAACCGTGGCTATCATTATGGTGACTTAGCACATGGCGACACCTTCAATGTCGATAGCCTTGATTTGAGCAAGTAGCTTCAACTAAAAAATCACTCCGAAACAGCATGAACCGCCTGCTGCTTCGGAGTGATTTTAGGTTCTTGTTGTCCCTTCAAGCCTTTTGGTGAAGGGGTGCTTTACGCTTTCTTAACTTTCGCAATGATTTTTTCGCAAAAACGTGCCTGCTTCGTCATACTTTTTTCACATTTCGAGACTATTATATAAGCATACCAACAAACAACCCTAACACTTTTTCATTTTTACTCCTTTGCCTGTCAGTCCCCGCTGACAGGCTCTTTTTTGTCTTTTGATTGTTGTGCTCAGACCTGCAAGTCTTTGCGCTCGTAACGGTAAAAGGTGCCAAAGAAACACAATACACCGATCAGCAGTACCCATAGGACTGATGTGGCGCCGTTATCCATGAGTTGGACGGGTAATGCCATCCGCACAGGCGAAAGTCCTGCCAGCCATTCCAATTTATCGTAGAGTTCCCCCACGATGCCGAGCAAATACAGACCGAACACGCAGCCTAAGCCGACACTTGCGGTTTGTTTGCTGGAACGCAAGATCGTGGATAAAAAGAAACCTAGACAGAGGAAGAAGACTAAGACACCATACTCGGCAACGAAGATTTTGCTGATTTCTTCTATAAAAGAGGACAGGTCGTCTCCTGGTAGTTTGAATAGAGCAAACGAGGCCAGACTACTGCCATAGGCAATCAGCCAAAAGCCAGTCAGCAGCAACAATCGGGCGAGGAACTTCCACCCAACGATTTCTCTGCGGCTAATAGGCTGAGCATATAAATACTCGATCGTTCCTTCTGATTCTTCAGTGATCAGACTGTTCAAGCCTAAAAGCATCCCATAAATACACGCGGCGATAAATAAGTATTGAAAGTAGTACCCGAAAAAGCCTGTCGGTGAAACCAAGCTTGAGGGTCCTGTCAGTTGGATGTTAAAGATGCCTAGTAATTCTGGGCTGAAAGAGCCCAACATCTGGTCTAAGGACGTTTTCATTTCTGGCGTGATCATTTGAGGATAGATAGCCGTAAATGCAAAAATGATTGCTGCAAAAAGGATCGTCCAGACCAGCCAGCCTTTGAAGGTATTTTTAAGGTCGATTTTCATTAAAGTCATTTTCGAGAACCTCCTTCATAGAGCAGCATAAATTGCTGTTCAAGGGTTGGGTGTTCGATCGTGAACTCTTTAATGGCAGGATTGGTTAAAAAATGTGCCAGTTGATTCATGTCCCCTTGATAGAAAAAACGCAAGGTGTGTGATTCCTGAGCAAGAACTTGCACGTTTTCCAAGCCGGCTAATGAGAGGCTCCCCTCATTCGTGAGCGTTACAACTTTGCCGAAATTTTCTTCCTCACTCAGTTCTTTCACGGTGATGATCTGTCCTTCACGAATAAAGGCGGTCCGATGGGCATAGGTCTGAATTTCATGCAAATCATGGCTAGATAGAAAAATCGTCATCCCCTGTTTGTTTCTTCTAAGGAGCTCTTCAAACAGCCGTTTTTGAATCAAGGGATCTAAGCCATTGGTCGGTTCATCTAAAATCAACATTCTCGGTTGTGCAATCAAGGCGCTCGCAAGCCCGACTTTTTTCTTGTTGCCCAAAGAAAGTTCTGCGATCGATTTGTTTGGATCAATTTGAAAAAGCTCCATCAAAATCTGAATCTCTTTTTTTGGCTGCTTGACTTGATGAAAATCTGCCGTAAATGCCAGCAATTCTGCTGTCGTCATTTTTGAATAAAACCGTACATCACTGGAAACATATCCAGTAAACGTTTTGATTTCTTTGGCTGCTTGTTGGCAATCTCGTCCAAAAATCGCCGCATGCCCTGCATCCGGTTTAATAAAATTCAACAATACTTTGATGGTCGTTGATTTTCCCGCACCATTTGGTCCGATAAAGCCAAAAATCTCTCCTTCTGCCACTTGCAATGATACATTCTCGATGGCGTACTTCTTGTTGTATTGTTTGCTTAATCCGTTGATCGTAATGGCATCCATCCTGTCCCCTCCTTGTACTGCTTTGATGCCATCAGTGTAGCCTTATTTCGTGTTTCCGTCAATCAAAGATCTAAAAGGGTTCCGCTGGAATGTTTTACGAAAATCATCAAAAGATTGACACACTTCTATTACTTTCTCTTCCGATATTTTTCACATTTTCCCGCTATTATCAATACATACCAACAAACAACCCTAACACTTTTTCATTTTTACTCCTATCCCGCCAGTCCCCGCTGGCGGGCTCCTTTTTTTTATCGGCAAAAAAACGCAGACCTAGCAGCAACTGGCTTTAGCAAATGTAGCACTCGCTAAAGTCAATTGACTGACTGTCCTGCGTTTTTTGTCTCGATCATTTATGGGACCGGATGAATCAGAGTTGATTCATCCGTCCCACTTTCATTATTGACAATGAGTCCGTTTTTTTAAGTTTTCATGTGTTGATTTGTTAACGAAACGGATTGTAGAAGCGTCCGCCATTAAGGACCATCAAGAACAATCCAAGCGCCACGATCAAACAAACGACAGCAATCGCCAAGAGATCTTTGCCTTGGATCGGCTTAGCTTTCAGCCAGGTACGCTGCTTATGCTTGCCAAACCTTCTTAGCTCCATGGCAGCAGAAATATGGTCGATCCGTTCCAAGCTGGAAAAAATCAAAGGAATCGCGATCGCGACATTGCCTGCCACTCGTTTGCGCAAAGGTGCTTTTTTAGAAAGCTCCACGCCCCGTGCTTGCTGCGCTTTGGCAATGGTTCGAAAATCCTCTTGAATATCAGGGATGTAACGCAAAGCCAGTGCGACTGCATAGGCGATCTTGTAGGAAATCCCGATGCGGTTGATACTGGACGCCAACTCGCTTGGATTAGTGGTAAACAGGAAAATCAACCCTGGCGGAATCGTGACAAAATATTTGATCAACAGATTCAACTCATAAAACACTTGCTCTTGGGTCAATGTATGCCGACCGATCCCTTCGAAAATCACGTGGCGCGTCCCGTAGATCTCCACCCCGTATTCTGGAGCGAAAAGATAGACCGCCACCAAATTCAAAATCGAAAAGAAGATGATAAATTTTAATACAAAAGCGATATCTCGGTAGCGAATTCCAGCACTGGCAAATAGAAAGACCGAAAACAATGCCAGTCCAATAAGAAAACGCGTATCATAAGAGATCATCCCGATAACGGATAGCAGCAAAAAACAAATCAGTTTTGCGGCACCGCTTAATTGGTGGATCCACGTTTTGCGGTCAAGATAGCCGATTAGATTACTCTCCATCGTGTCCCTCCTTCTCGCTGGCAATGAAGGCGGCAGTAAAAGCGGCGGGATCTGTCAACTGGTTAAGGGTCGCCAGTATATACAAGCTAGTTTCTTTAAGGTTCGCGGCACTCACCACTTGTTTGTCTGCTAAAACAACTTCTGGCGGTGCGTCCAGCAAAATCGTTCCTTGCGTCAAAACGATCGTCCGCTGTGTATACTCCAACATCAGGTGCATATCGTGGGTGATCATAACAATCGTTAATCCCCGCAGGTTCAACTCCTGTAAAAATTGCATCATTTCGGTGTAATGGCGATAGTCTTGTCCCGCTGTCGGCTCATCCAATAAAATGAGTTCAGGATCTAAGACGAGGATCGCTGCAATGGCGGCTCGGCGTTTTTGCCCATGACTTAGTGCCGACAATGGCCATGAGCGAAACGGATAAAGACCACAAATTTTCAAGGTCTGATGAACTTTTTCTGTGATTTCAGCCTCTGGGACATTTCGGTTGCGCAAGCCTAAGGCAACTTCGTCAAACAGGAAGTTTTTTGACAGCATTTGATTGCTGTTTTGCAAAACATACCCGATTTTTTGCGCTCGTTCTTTGATGGAATCATTGCCCATGTCTGTTCCTTGCCAAAGCAACTTGCCAGAAGTCGGTGTCAAAAAGCCGGTAATCAAATGGGACAAGGTCGATTTTCCTGCGCCATTATGCCCAACCAAACTAATCATTTCTCCTTGATGGATGGTAAAATCCAGTGCCTGCAAGATTGGTTTGCCCACTTGGTAAGAAAACGATAAATTCTTCGCTTCCAACAACGGCGGCTGTTGGCTAGGAAGTGCCGATTTCGGATATTCCTTTTGAAACCTAGTCAGTTTTTCGGCAATCTCAGGTGATGCAAATGCTTCTACCGCGACCAAATCAGCAGCATCGGTCACAGGAACCCCCGCTTTTTTTAAGGCGGCTAAATACAGTGGTTCACGAATGCCGACTTGCTGCAGCATGTCCGTTTTTAATAGTTCATTCGGTGTACTGTCGGCAATGATGCGGCCTTCTTCCATCACGATGATGCGATCGACAGCGGCGGCTAACACTTCTTCTAAGCGATGTTCGATGATGATGGTGGTAAAACGCTTCTCTTGATACAGCTGGTCGATCATTTTGATGGCTTCCACACCTGTTTGCGGATCTAAGTTGGCTAGCGGCTCATCAAACAGTAGAATCGGTGTTTCATCGATCAAAACACCTGCCATTGAAACACGCTGCTTTTGGCCACCCGATAATTCCTGCGGTTTTTTTGCCAAATGATCCATTAAGTCGGTCTTTTCTGCCCAAACGCGCAGCGCCTCCTGCATCACAGCTTGACTACGCTGATCGTTTTCCAAGGAAAACACGATATCTTCTGCTACGGTCAAGCCTACAAATTGGCTATCGGTGTCTTGCAGCACCGTGCCGACGGTCAAAGACAGCTCGTAGATGGAAGCTTGCCCAAAGGCATTGGTACCGATCGTCAATGCTCCGGTACTACTACCTTCGTCATTTTGCGGGATCAAACCGTTCAAACATTTTCCTAATGTACTTTTGCCAGAACCGCTAGCACCGACGATCAGGACTTTTTCTCCTTCATAGATCGTTAGATCGATGTTTTTCAAGGTCGGTTCCGCTTGTGCATCATATTGGAAAGAAAAATTCGTAAATTGAATGATTTTTTGTTTCATTTTTTAGCCTTCACACATTTCTTTGTTTAGGATTCCTTGCTCAAGCTGCCTTTTTTGGTTTTGGTTTGGGCATAGGCTTTTAGCAGGATCACTCCGATTATCCCAGTTACGACTGTGTTGGTCAATCCCGCAATGACTCCTTGCGCAAAGACTTTGTTCGCTGGTTCGCCATAGATCAAAATATCACCGATTGGGGCAATGATCACCCAGACGACCAAATTTGCGATCGATTCACCAATCAAGAAGGTCCGAATTTCTTTAGCGCCAAAGGTTCCTTGCTGGATTGGAATCCAACGAGTCAAAAGTCCGAAGAACACCCCTAAGATCCCAGAGGCGGCGATCCAAGACCACCACGGACCATAAGTCGTCAAATCTCCTAGGGCATGGCCGATAAAGCCCGCTAAACCAGCAACGATTGGACCGTAGACAACGCCTAATAATGCCAAGAAAGGATAGGCTGTGGCGATATCTGTATTTGGAAAACCAGTCGGAATCGTGACGAAACGTTTTAAGACGAAAAAGACGGCAGCACCGATTCCGATAGCAACAATGTGTTTTACTGTAAATTTTGATTGATTCATTTTTCATTTCTCCTTTTTTTGAGGGTAATTTTCCAATTCGTGCCAGTCCCGATTTTATAGGTTTCAGCAAATGAAGCCAAGTTGAGCCCTAAACCAATATTCAATAGGGAATTGACATATAAGACAGGTTCATTTTCCGACACTTGCGCAAAAGAGCGTCCGAAACGCACTTCTTCTTGATAACGCAGCGTATCTTGGTAATAAATACTGACGAGCAGCGGCTCATTGTACTGTACCTGCCATTGCTTAAAGAACGTATGGGGAATATTCGTCCACAACGAACCAAAACGAATATCAAGAATATCGATCGTGCCAGTGATCGTTTCTGCTGTTTGGCTTGGCTTTTCAATGGCAAAGACTTGGATCGCTTCTTTAGGTTCGGGTGTTCCTAG
This sequence comes from Enterococcus sp. DIV1096b, assembly GCF_050498765.1. Taxonomy (NCBI): domain Bacteria; kingdom Bacillati; phylum Bacillota; class Bacilli; order Lactobacillales; family Enterococcaceae; genus Enterococcus; species Enterococcus sp. DIV1096b. Next base: position 2,540,980 of record NZ_JBMHEK010000001.1, read on the forward strand.
CTCATCAAAGCTGATGGCGCCACTGGCGAGACGCGCGGCGTTATACATATAAACATCCCGACCATGAAATGTATGGCTTTCGGCTGATCCTGCCAACCGCTCAGTTGCCTCATTGATCACCCGTAGTTCAGTGATTCCGATATAAGTCGCTAAATAGGTCAGTGTGCCATTATCTGGTGTCAAAACCAACTGTCCGGTCGCCAACTTGGCAACCACACTTCGTCGATCAGACCCTACGCCAGGATCGACCACTGAAACAAAGACCGTTCCTGCCGGCCAATAGGTGACGCTTTGCAGCAGACGATAGCTGGCATCATGAATGTTGTATGGCTCGATCTCATGAGTCAAATCAGCAATGACCAGCTCTGGTGCCACTTGATAAGCTACCCCGTACATCGCATTAACCGCTCCATCTTGCAAACCAAAATCGGTTTGAACCACTAATTTGTGCATTTTTCTCTCCTCCCAACAACCTTTCTCCTTTTTAACAAAACCTGCGCTTGAAACAGCTGACCGTGCAGACACAAAAAAAGCCCTTAGCCAAAGCTAAGGGCATCACCTGCGGTACCACCTTAATCTGCAAAACCTTCACAGGCTTCACCTCATTCAGTACCCGAAAACACTCGGAGACTGTCGCTTGTTAACGGGGCAACCGTATTTTCCTAATTAGTCAGAAAATCCGCTCCAAAGTCATTTTCAAATCATTCGTTGTCGTTCCTTCCCACCTACCGGAACTCTCTGCTAGACAACTTCCTTGATTCTACTTTCTTTTTCATCGCGTTTGCATTTTGTTTCATTTAAATTATCAAAGCTTGTGCCTTTTGTCAATTCTCTTTTAAGAAAAAATTCAAACAGAAGGCATAATTTGTCAAAAGATTCACGCAATTCCTAAATTTCGCTCGAAAATTCTTCATATTTTCTCGGTATGATACTTGTATACCAACAAACAACCCTAACACTTTTTCATTTTTACTCCTTCCCGCCAGTCCCCGCTGGCGGGCTCCTTTTTGTCTTCTGACTGTTTTACATGGTTTCACTTTTTCTTGGCGATTTCTTCTCAGAATTCTGTTTGATTCGTCAACTTTTTTTCACATTTTCACGCTATTATAAATGCATACCAACAAACAACCCTAACACTTTTTCATTTTTACTCCTATCCCGTCAGTCCCCGCTGGCGGGCTCCTTTTTGTCTTCTGATTGTTTTATCTAGTTTCACTTTTTCTTGGCGATTTCTTCTCAGAATTCTGTTTGATTCGTCAATTTTTTTTCACATTTACACGCTATTATAAATGCATACCAACAAACAACCCTAACACTTTTTCATTTTTACTCCTATCCCGCCAGTCCCCGCTGGCGGGCTCCTTTTTGTGAGATTGGACTTGCATTTCTTCCTAGAAAGGATTATCTTTATCTTATGCGGAAGTGGCGGAATGGCAGACGCGCACGCTTCAGGCGCGTGTGAGTTTATCTCGTGTGGGTTCAACTCCCATCTTCCGCATTTAGCAGTTCAGCTTTCTGAACTGCTTTTTTTGTTGCAAAAAGCGCATGTTCATCGAATAAACATGCGCTCTTCATTCAGCTATCTTTCTCCTTATTCACTGACATAGGCGGTGCGGAAAAAGAAATGCGCGCCATAGGCTGGGAATTGGATGTCTTTTACATTTGATTTGATCAGATAATTTGAAGCACTCTGGTATAAAGGGACTTGCGCAGCATCTTGTTCCAACAATATTTCTTCTGCCGCTTTGTAATCTTCAAAATATTGATCGGGGTCATTGGCATGAACGGTGCGAGCATCTTCCGTCAATGCCGTATATTCTTCGTTGACATAGCCGCCGTAGTTAAAGGAAGCGCCATTTTTGTATAAGATAAAGAACATATCCATGTCACTACTTCCAGCGATCCAGCCAGAAACGGAAAGCTCGTAATCACTATTTGTTCTTGATTGATTCAAGCTGGCACGTGGCTGTTTGTTGATGGAGATCGACAAGCCTGGCAAGTTTTCTTGCAGTTGGCTTTGCAAGTACTCCCCGATTTTTTGACCATTGTCATCATCTGTCACTAATAAACGCAACGTCGTACTTTCGCCAATTTCCGCTTGGGCTTTTTCCCACTCTTCCTTGGCCGCCTCTAAATCATACAAGTTGTAATCACCGCTATATGCTCGAAAATCTTCGCCAGTATTTGGATTCGTAGCTAAGCCGGTGGGGACCAGCCCGTTTAAAACTTTCGCTCCATCGTTCAACACATTATCCACGAGACTTTCTTTGTCGATCGCCAACGCGATCGCTTTACGCACATGAACATTTGACAAGGCATCGTTGGCCGTTTTGTTAAAGTCTAAGAAAAAGTTCGCAACATCATTTTGCGTAACTAGCTCTTCATTGTCTCCATATTGTTGAACGTAGATCCCACTGATTTTTTGCAAATCCAGGTCGCCGCTTTCAAACAATTGGATCCCAGTATTTTCTTCTTTGATGGTGGAGCCTTTGATCTCCTCCAATTGAACGACATCAGCATCATAGTATTGGTCATTTTTCACCAATGTCCACTCATCCCCAGTCTGTCGCCAATCGGTCAAGGTAAAGGGACCAGAATACAGCAAATCTTCACTTGTACGAGCATAGGTATCACCTTTTTCTTCAACAAAGGCTTGGTTTTGCGGTGCCAACCAGCCGATGGAAATCAAGGATAAAAAGGATGGCTGTGGCTGCTCCAACTGCACGATAAAGGTCGCGTCATCTGGGGTCTCCAGGCCAATCGTTTCTATATCAGCATTGCCTTCACGAATGTCTTTACTATTAACTACATTATCTAACAAATAGGCGTTAGGTCCCATCGTTGCTGGATCGACTAACTTTTTCCACGAATAAGCAAAGTCAGCTGAAGTGATCGCTTCGCCATTGCTCCACTTCGCATCCTCTCGCAAGGTAAAGGTATAGGTTTTGCCATCTTCACTGATTTCGACTCCTTCTGCCAAGCCCGGAACTGGTTCACTGTTTTCATCGAAACGGTAAAGCCCTTCGAATAAATGTTGAACGATGGTAAATGTTGCTTTATCCGTCGTTTGAGTCGTATCGAGAGTCGTCAGCTCAGCCGGTAGACTCACCGCAATCGCTTGATTCGGCGCTCCGTTAGTTTCAGCCTCTGATCCCTCGGTATTTCCTGTTGTCGTGCAGCCGGAAAGGGTCAACCCAATCACTCCTGCTGCAACCAATAAACGCTTCTTCCAGATCATTTCCATTCTTCCTCCTATGTGATTGCGCAACCAACGCAAGTGTTTTTCATGACGGCAAAAAAACGCATTCATCGATAAAAAGAAAAAACCTCATCCCTTTGCTTATCAATTTTGACAAACAAAGGGACGAGATTTTCGTGTTACCACCCTTTTTCGCACCATCCTCACAAATGGCACCTCAACAGTACGCTAAGATACTTGGCACGATAACGGCTGCTTTCCGTCTGATTTGCGTGAACAAATCAGATCACTCAGAGCTCATCTTCACTTTTTTTCTGCTGCCCTTTCTCACCATCCGGGTTCTCTTCTAACAGATTCCAAAGCTACTCTTCTCTTCATCGTCTTTCTTTTTATCTAAAAAACAGGTAAATGACGTTTTTTTGTCTATTTCATGATTGTTATAAAGTATACTATTGGTGTTTTTGGAAGTCAACAAGAATTGCGAATATTCAGTTTTTTATGATTTTTCTGGCAGACCTTTTTTTGCATCTTGCTTGCCTTTCATCACGTTCTTCTCTAGGATAAGAACTAGATAAGCTGTTCTCATTTGTAAAAAGGAGTGTGCCAAAATGAAATTAGCAGAAGCGTTACTTTTAAGACGGGATTTGAACAATCGTCTGTTTCAATTACGTAACGAGATCTCTAGCAGTGTGTTAGTCCAAGAAGGCGATACCTTGGATCGTAGTATCACAGAATTGTTCAAGGAATACGATGAGATCAATCAACAATATTCAGAATTAGTCGTTGCCATCAATCGGAAAAATGCGACTGCCTCTTTAGCAGATAGTGCGTTATTGCTGATGGAAGCACTAGAACAGCGAGAACAGCTGCGCCGCAAGCATGCACTGCTAACGCAAGCACTGGATGAAACCAAAGCAGCTCCCCGAATAGGTCGCAACGAAATTCGACTGGTGCGTACGATCGATACAAAAACGCTAACGGAGCAATTGAATGCGACCGCCAAGCAGCTGCGAGAATTAGATGGAAAGATCCAACAAACCAACTGGCTGGTCGATCTTTAATCAATATGGGTGGGTGTCAAAGGCGAGCACAAAGCAGGTACAGGCTGATATGTACACTATGGAACGTCTGGCAGAGACGTAAACGTAACAACCACTGCTTACGAATCACAATCGTAACAATCACATTGTATTTTTTAGCGACCACGTGCTGATTTGACTGGATGGGAAAAACCCTCTTCTTTTTTGAGAAGAGGGTTGTTTTTATCGTATCCAGTCGTACATGGAGGCGGCTCTTTTACTGCGAAGCCTGCTGCTTGTTACTCACAGCGGAAGGACGCGCCAGAAACGCTTGCCCTTTCTCACTGCTCCAAAACTCCTTCATCAATGCCGTCAATCCCTCTTTGGTTTGATTGGCACCAAAGAAAGGACTGCCGGGTTCCAACATGATGCCATTAGCTAAAGCACCGATAGGAAAGGGATCAAAGCCGAAAGCGTCAACGATTTCGTCTGTCTGATCGAGGGCGGTTTGGTCATCACCAGCAATGGCGATGGCTTTTTTGGCAGTTCCTTGAGCAGCCGTTCTCGTCAGCAAGGATTCCTCTTGGATGTCGTGGTACCCCATATGATTGAATCCTTTGACTACTTTACTTTGGGAAAAATAGCGTTGCACACGTTCCGAAGAAGTCTGCTCGATGGATGAGTATTCTGTTTCTTTGCCATCGACTTCCCACCAATAATTCATGGCATCGATCACTAGCTTACCAGCCAAAGCTTCTGCCGGCAGCTGTTGGTACTTACTCAACGGAATGGCCAAAATGATCGTTTGAGCTTCCGCCATCACTTCAGCGGCATTTTTTGCGATTGCTCCCGGAGCCAACACAGAAACGGACAAGGCGATTTTTTCTGCTGGCTTCGTACTAGCAATCAAGACCCGATAGCCCGCCTGGGCACCAAGATTTGCGAGCGCTAAGCCTAACTTGCCTGCGCCTAAAATACCGATGGTTTTAGGCATTGCCATCACCTGCTGCCAACAATTCTTTCACCCGTGGAATCACTTTGGTTCCATACAATTCAATCGTTTTGAAACGGTCTTTTTGCAGCTGTCCGCCAGTACCGTAAACCAGATCAAAGCGTTCTACACCGACTTGCGGCATCATACGGGCGATTTTTTGCGCCACGGTTTCTGGACTGCCTACATAGTAAGATCCATGTTCGACTTCAAAGTCAAAGCGCTCTTTGCTCATGGCTGGCCAGCCGCGATCAAGACCGATTTTGTCCATGCTCTTTTTGATGTAGTTCCAGCCGATTTCATAGGCTTCTTCGTCGGTGTCGGCGATCACACCATGGGAGTGCATGCCGATTGGCAGAATCGGTTGCCCCAATTGCTGCGCTGCCTTCTTATACAGATCAACATAGGGCGCAAAACGAGCAGGTTCGCCACCGATGATCGCTAACATAACGGGAAACCCATAACGGACGGCACGAATGATCGATTCAGGGGTTCCACCGACACCCACATAGGTATCTAATTGGTGTCCCTCGATTTTTGGAAAAACGTCGGCATTTTTTAAGGATTGCGTGAACTTGCCTTCCCAAGTTAATGGTTTGCCTTTTCTCAATTCACTGAACATCGCTGTTTTTTCTTCAAATAGTTCTTCATAATCTTGCAAGTCATAGCCGAATAGAGGGAATGATTCAGTAAAAGATCCTCGTCCCAGCATGATTTGTGCGCGACCGTTCGACAACGCATCAACGGTCGCGAACCGTTCGTAGACCCGCACGGGATCATCCGAACTCAAGACAGTTACACCGGTACCTAATTTGATGGTTTTGGTAACCATTGCTAAAGCCGCTAGTACCGTATCAGGACTTGAGATCGAATATTCTTCCCGATGGTGCTCCCCTAAGGCAATGACATCGATGCCGACTTCATCGGCTAATTTTCCTTCCGCTACGATATTGCGCAACGATTCGCTGTAACTGATCCGTTCTTTCGTTGTATCATCAAAGGCTAGATCGCCAAAAGTATCTAACCCAAATTCAAGATTTCTATGATTGATGGTCATTTTCTTTTCCTCATTTCTCATTACTGATTCTCTTTTCTCACTATAACAAGGAACAAAAAAAGTTGCGAACAATATGCTTACTTTTTGTAAGTTAACGATTTTAAAGCGAAAAAAAACACTTTCCCGAACAAAAATTCAGGAAAGTGTTTGGTCTTTAAAGATAGATCCCCTTATGATGGAGATTCACTAAGCATTCTTCCAAGTATGCTTCATCATGTTCTGGATAGATCGGCGTAGTCAAAGGAACAGCTTGAACGGAGGGTTCCAGCGGCAGATTTTTGCCACGATACGCTGGATCGTACCATTCAGGTGCTGGCCGATAGCCTCGATAGGTCATTTCATCCAGCACTAACTGATGGTATTGAAACAATTTATAGGGTGGATGAGTAAAAACGTAATCGACGGTTGCATGCTTCTTGCCCCAGCCTAACCCTCGTAAGGCTGCTGCTTCACGATGCTGGCCTAACAGCTGCTGCCGAGGCAAAGCAGGTATCAGTGCTTCATGCCATAAGCGCATCGGTTCAGCCTCCTTTATTCTGCGTCTTGGCTGATGAAATTGTCTTGATTTTCAATAACGATCTTGCCGACCGCATGATGTGTCTCACTCAATGTGTGGGCATCGTAAATTCCTTGTGCCGTCAATGGGAAGGTTGCACCGATGACACTGTTGACTTTTTCTGCTTCGATCAGCTCTGTCAATTCTGCCAATTGTTTGCCGTTGGTTCGTAACCAAACTGCTTTGGCGAAGATGTCTTTTTCTTTTGCCAAGTCTTCGTCTTCAATACTCAAAATCGAGATCAGACGGCCCTTAGGTTTTAAGACAGTGAAACTTTTCTTCTGGGTGTCGCCCCCCATCGTATCAAAGACCAAATCGATGTCTTGCAAGACTTCTTCAAAATCTGTCGTGTGGTAATCGATGATCTCATCGGCACCAAGTTTTTGCAATAACTCATGGTTACGTGGACTAGCCGTCGTGATGACGTAAGCGCCAACTGCTTTGGCCAGTTGGATCGCATAGGTACCAACTCCGCCTGCTCCGGCATGGATCAAGACTTTTTCCCCTTCTTTTAAATGACCGTGTTCAAACAACGCTTGGTAAGCAGTCAAACCAGCTAATGGCACTGCAGCTGCTTCTGCGTAGTTTTGGTTTTCTGGTTTAATCGCTGCTAACTCAGCATCCACGATGGTATAATCAGCATACGTCCCAAAACGAGTCGTTTCAGGGCGGGCATAGATTGCATCACCAACTTTGAATTCTGTCACGTCAGCGCCTATTTCTACGATATCCCCTGCGACATCCCAGCCTAAAATAATTGGGAAGTCCCATGGAAACATTTGTTTCAAATAGCCTTCTCTTAATTTCCAATCGATTGGGTTGATGGATGTTGCGGCAACTTTGACTAATAATTGATTTGCTTTTAATTCTGGTAATTGGACCGTTGCTTCTTTTAATTGGTCTTTTCCACCATAGGCTTCAATAACGACAGCACGTGTTTCCATTGATGCTTCACTCCTTACATTCATTCTTCATCAAAGAGAGGTTCCTGTTTTTCCATCCCTTGATTTCTCACTTCCCTAGCTTAGGCAAAAGGAAGAAATTTGACAAATGATATGTTTGGAAACTGCCGCAGCCACCTGGCCATTCCTCCTGCTAAGCCTTGAAAGAAACGGGTTTATTTTTTCTTCATTTTTTTATTGCCTTTTCTTTAAAAATCAATTACGCTACTCAAGAAATACGAAATTGTAAAGAAAGAAGGAATTGATGAATTGAAAAGGTTGTGGGTATTTTTTGGCGGTGTGATCGGCATCACCGCATTGCTGTTTTTCGGTGCTTCGGTGTTAACGAAAGAATCGGGGGCAGCAACGTCGTCCGACAAAAATACAGTGATTATTTACAATTGGGGCGAATATATTGACCCCGAATTGATCAAAACATTCGAAACTGAGACTGGTTACTCAGTGATTTATAATACATTTGACTCCAACGAAGCGATGGAAACAAAAATCAAACAAGGCGGCTCACGCTATGATTTGGTTTTCCCTAGCGAATCGATCATTCCGAAAATGATCGAAGAAGGACTGTTAGTGCCTTTAGATCATCAGAAATTGACGGGAACGGAAGATCTGTCGCCTTTTTTGATGGACCAAACCTTTGATCCGGACAATACCTACTCGATCCCCTATTTTTGGGGCACGATCGGGATCATGGCAAATACTGAAGAAGTCGATGTTTCTTCGATCCATGGCTGGGGGGATTTATGGAACCCTGTATTTAAAAATGATGTATTGATGGTGGATGGTGCTCGTGAAACCTTAGGAATCGCGTTACAGACGCTCGGTCTTTCCCAAAATGAAAAAGACCCGACCAAAGTCGCCAAAGCCTTGAAGAAGCTTGAAAGTATCCGTCCCAATGTCAAAGCAGTTTTGACCGACGAGATCAAAACCTTGATGATCAACAACGATGCCCCTTTAGGAATCGGGTATTCGGGCGATGCCGCTTATGTGATGGCGGAAAATCCTGCCGTCACCTATATCGTTCCCAATGACGGCGGTGCGATTTGGACGGACAATTTTGCGATTCCGAAAACCGTTGGTAATCTTGAAGGAGCCTACGCCTTCATCAATTTTATGCTCCGCCCAGAAAATGCCGCACAAAATGCCGAATACGTAGGCTATGCCACGCCGAGTGAAACGGCCAAAGCCATGCTGCCGGCTGAACTGACTGCTGACAAAGCTTTCTACCCTGAGCCAAGTGCGATGGAACAAATGGAACATTATGAATACTTAGGAAAAGAAGCGGTTGAGCTTTACAACGACCTTTTCCTTGAATGGAAGTTGGGATTATAATTGTCACTATTACTAAAATCTGAACACATCTTTGATACCAAAACGAAAACGACTTTTGCGGGCTTTCTCCTGATAGAAGACCAGAAAATCACGGCTGTGGGTCCTCTTTCAGCGCTGCCAACACTTGCTGAAGACACCCAGGTCATTGATCTCAAAGAACAAATGATCATCCCGGGCTTTATTGATGCTCATGTTCATTTTTATCTTTCCGCATTACTCCATCAAGGGGCACTGACCCATCTTACGGGAGTGACAGAAGAAGCCGTTGCCCAGCAAGTGCCCGCGCTGCCCATCACCCATGGATGGAAAATCGGCATCGGCTGGTTCAGCAGTGATTTCGGTCAGCAAGTCTACCCAACGAAAGATTCGATCGACAACTATTGTGCCGACACGCCTGTCATGCTGATTTCCGGTGATGCCCACAGCATTTGGTTGAATAGCCAAGGGATCGCTGCTTTAGGGATCACACCTGAGAACTTGCCAACGGGGATCAGCGGGGAGGCATTGCTTGACGAAAACAGCGGACAATTAAGCGGCTGCTTTTTAGAAGCGATCGCCATTCATTATTTAGCAAAGGTCTTACAGTCATTCCAAGCGCAAAGCCCTGCTGCTTTTCTGACCTATATGAAACAGCTCAATCAATACGGCATCACGACGATCGGCGATGTTGCCTTGACAGGAGAAAGCTGGGACGATCTAGTCTATCCCACTCTTTATCGACAAACGGAAGCAGAAGCGACCCTGCGCGCTGTCTTTTATCCAGCCATGCGAGAAGACATCACGCAACTAAAAGAAACTTACCGTACGTATCGCTCCGAAAAAGTACAGATGGGCGGCGTCAAACAATTTTTTGACGGCGTGACGAGTACGCACACGGCTTTTTTAAAAGCGGAATATGAAACACCGTATTTTGCCGGTGATGTCGGGATGCCGTTGATCGATGTTCAACGGATGCGCCGCTTTATATTACAAGCTAACCAGCAAGACTGGCCGATGCGCATCCATACCATCGGTGATGAAGCGATTCGACAAGCACTCCTCTTTTATCAAGAAAGTGCTGCTGCTCACCCGCTTTCTAAAGGCAAAGCCAATACCTTGGAACACTTGGAAGTGATGGATGCCGCCGATTTGCCACTAGTTCGCCAAGAACAACTAGTACTCTCCGTACAGCCTAGCCATCTATTAGTCGGTTATGAGACCCTCGATGAAGAAGTAGGACCTCAGCGTGCCAGTCAAATGTTTCCTTTTCAATCCTTTCTAGAGCAAGGTGCCACCTTGGCTTTTGGGACTGATACGCCGGTCGTGATCGACGTGACCCCTTTAGACTCGCTGTATTATGCGGTTGCTCGGCAAGAAAAAAATGGCCAGCCAGCAGGCGGATTGATGCCACAGGAAAAAATCACCATCGCCGATGCCCTCTATGCCCACACCGCAGGCGCCGCCAAAGCCTTGAGTCGGCAAGATATCGGTCAATTAGAAGTTGGCTGTTTAGCCGATCTTTGTATTTTGTCACAAAACATCTTGCCTTTAACTGCCGAAGAATTGCTTCAAACGACCGTTGAAGCCACCGTATTTGATGGACGATTTGTTTATTGGGGCAACTAACATGAACCCCTGATATGGACCACGCGTGTTTTACGCGTGGTTTTTGTTTTGTACGCGCTGAAATTGATACGCAAAAAAACTCCAGCACTTGTACACCGCAAGTACTGGAGTATTTAATCATAAGCCGTTTCGTTCAATCACTTTTTGATACCAATAGAAACTGTCTTTTTTCTTTCTATCTAAAGTCCCTGTCCCGTCGTCATATTTATCCACAAAAATGATGCCATACCTTTTTTTCATTTCTCCTGTAGAAGCACTGACAATATCAACGGCACTCCAAATCGTGTAACCAATCAACTCGACACCATCATCGATGGCTTTCTCCATTTCAGCAATATGCTTTTCTAAATAATCGATACGGTAATCATCATGAATCTGTCCATCTTCAGCAACAGTTTCTGAAATTCCGATCCCATTTTCCACGATCATCAATGGCAGCTGGTAGCGATCATAAATATCATTCAACGCAATTCTCAATCCTACTGGATCAATCATCGCATTCCATTCCGTCTGCTCTAGATAAGGATTATTTACGCCAGAGCCGCCAATCATACTGTGTCCATTTTTGGTAACTTTCTCATCTGCAGAGACACAAAGTGTTAGATAGTAACTAAACGTGTAGTAATCCACTGTTCCCTTAGCTAGGATCGCTTGATCTTCTGGTGCAAACTCGATTGCAAAGCCATGATCAGCAAAATATTTCTTTGCATAATAAGGATATTTCCCTTTGACCTGCACATCGCCACAAAATTTCGAATGCATATTTTCTTCTTGTTTGGCTAGTAATACATCATTTGGATGGCTAGTATAAGGATAGCGTGGCATATAAGAAATCATACAGCCGATTTTCAAATCTGGATAGTGTTTATGTCCGTAAGCGACAACCTTTGCACTGGCAACAAATTGATGATGCAGGGCTTGGTAGCGTTGCTGTAGATTATCCGGCTGATTGATAAATTCAGATTCACCAACTTGCAGTCCCAGTGATAAAAAGTTTCCGATACTTAAGGTGGCCGTGTTGATTTCATTAAAAGTGATCCAATAGTTTACTTTTTCGTGATAGCGTTCAAACAACACCGCCGCATATCTCGCATAAAAGTCGATCACTTCACGACTCGCCCAACCATTGTATTCTTGGCTCAAATATGCGGGAACATCAAAATGAGCAATGGTTACAATTGGTTCAATCCCGTACTTCCGACACTCGTCAAACACACGATCATAAAAGGCCAGGCCTTCTTCATTCGGTTCAGTGTCGTTGCCCTTGGGAAAAATCCGGGTCCAGTTGATAGACATGCGGAAAGCTTTAAATCCAGCTTCTGCAAACAATGCAATATCTTCTTGATAATGATGATAAAAATCAGTTGCTTCGTGGCTTGGATACAACAACTCTTCTTCAATTTTTGCTGTGATTTTCCGAGAAGTCGTATGGCTGCCACCGCTGATCAAGTCAGCACAAGCGAGCCCTTTTCCGCCCTCATTATAGCCGCCTTCATATTGGTTTGCCGCCGAAGCGCCGCCCCATAAAAAATGTTTTGGGAAACTCATTGCTGTCATCCTTTCTTCTTTCTAATGGTTAAAAAATGGCTAATAACTGATCGCCAGCTTTAATTTCTTGATGTTGGGCAAGTGCCACAACATCTAAGAAGTCTGCCGTATTGGTAACAGTGATCATAACGGTATCTTCATACCCTGCCTGAGCGATTTTTTCTGCATCAAAGTGCAATAATGTTTCTCCCATAGCGATTTGATCACCTTCATTGACTAGTCGTTCAAAGGCACTTCCTTGCATATTCACCGTATCAATACCGATGTGGATCAGTAGTTCAATCCCCTCGGTACTGGTAAGTCCAATCGCATGATTTCCTGGAAAAACGGCAGAAACCTGTCCCGTAAATGGGGCAATCACCTGTTGATCTTGTGGCTTAACAGCAATTCCTTTGCCTAATGCCAATGAAGCAAACGCCTGATCATTGGTTTCTGTCAATGGAACGGCAGTTCCTTTTAAAGGTGATAATACAATTTTTTCAATCGCTGATTGTTCTTTCTTCGTTTCAGAAGAAACATCAGTTGCTTTGGCTGTCACATCTTGCGCTCCAGATTTGACTGCTTGCGGCTGATTATTATTAGGAAAATCTGCATCTTTGACCATGGCCCAGGTGTAAGCAAAGGCAATCGCAAAAGTAATCAACGAGCCGATCAGCGCATGAAACACACTGCTGTATGATGGAAGCGCCACAAATGAAGCAATGACTACTGGCGTATTGATTTTCATCAAACCAAAATAAAGTCCCCCAGCAGCACCCCCAAGGATCATTCCGACAATCGGTTTTTTCAGACGTAATGTTACTCCGTACAAAGCAGGTTCAGACACACCCATCAAGGCAGTAATTGCCGATGAAAAACTCACTTGTTTAAATTCCGTATCCTTAGCTTTGATTCCAGCCGCTAAACAAATCGCTGCTTCGGCAGCCAATCCAAGCAGCATACCAGGGACGATCAAATCATCATACCCGTAGGTCGCCAGAGAAGTTAATAAAATAGGGGTCAGCGTCGTGTGCATGCCCGTCATTACTAGCAATTGAGCAAAGGCACCCATAAACAAGACGGCTAACGGACCAAAATTGTTTGTTAAGTAGTTCAAAAACTGTGACACATAGTTGCCGATCGTCACACCTAATGGTCCGATTAGCAATAGAGCCAGCGGTGTGATCACGATGATGGCGATCAATGGACGTAGAATAAATTTGACACTGTTCGGTAAAATCCGATCGGCGAACCGATAGACATAAGACATAACCCAGACACTTAATAAAACTGGCAAAACGGAGGCATTGTAGCTCACATTCGGTACGAGCAATCCAAATAATGTGATTCCTCCTTCTTGGCTAAGAAGGGCCGTCAATCCTGGCATCACAAAAATCGCTCCGACGTAGCTTCCTAAGAAAGGATCAATTTTCAATCGTTTGGCCACAGAATTTCCTAAATAAACGGGAATGAAAAAGAAGGCTGCTTGCGATACTTGATACAATACGAGATACGTATCGTCAGTTGCAGCTAAAATTCCTGATAACTCCAATAGTGAAAGGACCACTTGCAGCATTCCTCCAGCTGCTATGATTGCAATCATCGGTGTAAAACAGCCTGCGATAAAGTCAAGGAGTCGTGAGATGATCGATTGATCGCTACTGCTTTGATCAGCCGTCGTTTCTGTCGTCGGTAGTTGAGCGTATACACTCGATACATCTGGCCCAATAATCACTTGGTATTGACCATTTCCCTGAACGAGTCCAGTCACTCCTTTTAACTGTTTGATTGCTTCACTGTCAGCTTTTTTGTCGTCGGCCAGCGTGAAACGCAGTCTTGTTGCACAGTGGGTCACGTGCTGGATATTTTTACCACCGCCGACATTTTCATAAATTTCATTGGCTAGTTGTTTATAGTCCATTGTTTTTCTCCCTTTCTCCTTGTTCCGTCAATTTCTGGATATGGAGTGATAGATAAATTTCTTCATTTTCTGAGATGTTGATATCATACGTATTTTTGATATAAACCTTGATTTTTTCCACACAGTGAAACGCTTGCGGATACATCTTCTCAATTTGTGCATAGAGCGTCGACGCTTCATAGCTGGGAAGTGTATGATTGATCACATTTTGTGCAAAATAGTGCAGATGCGTGACAAAGCGAGAATAATGGAAACTATTCTCATCAAAATTTTGTTTGTACTCATACTTTACGATCGTCAGTACGTCTTCTATAAATGTCGCGATTTGATTGGTAACCGCCATATCCTTCTTTTGTGATTGGACATTTACAAAATGCAATGCGATGGAGATCGCTTCTTCTGTTGGTACATCGATCGTTAGTTCTTGCTCCATAAGTTGGACAGCATACACCCCAATGGCATATTCATCGGGATAAAATCGTCGAATATCCCATTGCAAAGGACTATGAAAAGTCATTTGCTGCTTGATACGATGAACAGTGAAATCAATATGATCCAGCAAAGTCAAATAAATATAGTCGCTGACTGCTAAGCGATAATTCTGTTTGGCATAAGCCACGATTTTAGCAACAATCGCTACGTATTTCGGATCGCACTTTCCTAATTGATAGCTAAAATGTTCCAACATTGCGTGAGTATCCAATACAAAAATCTTTTCAAAATCTTGTTCTTCTACATCATCTCCTACCTTCTTATTGAAGCTGATGCCTGTAGAAAATCCGATAATTTCATTGCTGCCTTTCTTTAGTAAGACAACATTATTATTTAAAAACTTCTTTATTTTCATGATTTCCTCCACCTTAAAAACACTAAAAAACCTCATACTCCACCCTTGGTGGAATATGAGGTTTGCCTTCTTACAGTAACACGCCTCTTGGTCACAGCACTTCTGTAACCGTTATCTAATTACATCGGTATCATAGCACTTCAAAAAAAACTTGTCAATCGCTTCCTTAAATTTTTTCGCACGATCGTTAAGCCCCCGTTGAGCTTCTCACAAAAGCTATTTTTGTCAGACTGGTGTTTTTAGAACAACTTTTGTTTTTTTAATCCCCAAACCAGCAACTTGCCGGCACAATAAACAACAATTTTCGTGCTTATGCAGCGCTTGAATCATCGTTTCTTTCTACAAACCATTTTTTGAGGGGAAAATGTCTCAATAACACGCAAAAACGAAAATAGATTCTCTTCTCTACTTTTGACACCTATCTTAGCTATTCCTCGATTGGTTTATTTGTTTAAATTTCAAAACAAAATCGCTTTCATTTTTTGTCCTTCTATGCTGGAAAGCAAGTAGCAGTAACTTTATACATCTAGGTTCCTTCGTCTTTCCTTTCAAATGCGCATTGGTCTATTCCACACCTCCCTTTATCCCTCAATCTTTTCTTAAGCGTTTGAACAATTTCTTAATAAAATAACTAACAAAAAATAAAGTTTTACTATATCTCTTGAATGTAAGCGGTAAATTTGTTATTATTACGAAGGATAAGGAGGTGTTTATCGATTGTATGCGATTAAAATCTTTCATGGTTATCTAACCGCCGAAGGAAAAAGAACACGGGACAAAACAATTGCATTGACCTATACTTGCAGAGAAGATGCTGAACGTTTCGCAAATAAAATCGGCGGGAGAGTTAAAAAAATTGGCTAACCAACTAGAATAAAAAAAGGCTGTCAACCTCAGTAGGTGATTGCCTTTTTTTGTTATCTGATTTCTTTTAACTCTTTTCGCGGTACTAACTTTTTACATAACCGCCCCTATCCTTTCCTTGTCGAATCACGCTGTGAAGCAAGTTAGTTGGTTTTGACGCCTTGAGTCTTTATACTGAAACAAAGGCACCAGCCAATCCAAAAAAAGGAGTGACCTGTCCATGTGCGGCCGATACTTATTTGATCCATCAACTGGCGAATTGTCAGAATATTATCAAGAAGCCGCGGCGAAAGCCCGCAAGCGCCAACAGACTGTCGCTATCAATGATGTTTTCCCCTCCAATCACGTCGTAACCATCGGTGTAAATCAACAACAACAAGTTGTAGCCGGTGTGACAAGATGGGGCTTTACCGGCTTTAAAAAAGGGCATTTGATGATCAATGCGCGTTCTGAGACTGTTGAAGAAAAACCGACTTTTCGCAAGCCTTTCCAAGAGCATCGCTGTGTCTTTCCGATGTCTGGTTTCTATGAATGGAATCATGAAAAGGAAAAGTTCCTCTTTTCGCAAGATCACGTGATTTATGCTGCTGGTTTTTATCGCATCCTTCAAAAAGAGGATCAGATTGAAACCGAATCAATCATTCTAACGACTGCCGCGAACGATTCTGTTGAACCAGTCCATGATCGAATGCCTCTGTTCTTAGAAAAAGAAGCGATTGCTTCTTGGATCAATGACTTGGCTTTTGCTCGCCAACAACTCAAAGCAGAAATGCCCAAGCTGAAAACCCAATTGCTCTCTTCTTAACTGCTTGCTACTTCTTTTTCAGCAGAACAAAAACCGCCAAGTCAGCTTTGATTTGGCGGTTTTTTTCTACTTCTGCTTTTTCTTAATAAACGGTGAAGGTCTTGCCAGTCATGATTCCAAAGACTGCTTTTTGATACGCTGCAAAAACGGGTGCGTCACCAACGGGAATAAAGCCTTTGAAAGAATCGGCGAAGGTTTCCCAAGAGCCCACAAGCGCATTGGGACTGACTGCATTGATTCGTATCCCCTGACCGATCTCAAAAGATGCCGATGCCACGAAGGCTTCTAAACCGCCGTTAACCAGTGCTGAAGGCGTGCCCATTGGGATAAATTCGTCTTTGATAATTCCAGAAGTCAGCGTGATACTGCCACCTTCATTGAGAAAATGCTGGCCAATCAACGCAAGGTTGACTTGTCCTTGCAGCTTCGAAGCCACCGACTGTTGAATATCTGCTGGCGTCAATTCCTCAAAGGGTTTAAACACTGTGCTTCCCGCAGCGGAAACAATGGCATCCACTTTCCCAGTGGCTGTAAATAGCTGGCTGACACTGTCTGCATCCGCAATTTCGACTTGATGATCGCCGCTGCTACGGCTAGCCGTGATCAGCTCCACCTCTGGTAGCTGCTGAAAGCCTTCAACTAAAAGCTGCCCAAGTGTGCCGGTATGTCCAATCAAAAGTAATTTCATTTGCTCGCCTCTTTTTTTGTTTTGTGTTTCGATTCTAACCCAACCAAGCGATTTCGACCATTCATCTGCTTTTCCTGCTTTTTAGGTCTATTCTTGCCCTTGTCCATTTGTTCCCCTACTACCTGCGTAGCGATTGGAATCACCTATCACGAAAGCAATTGACAACTTTCTCATCTTGTTCTAAGATACTACTAATTTCATACACATGCAGTGAGAAGAAGAGTACGATCCCCCCTTTCTTTCAAGAGAACTCGGAACTGGTGGAAACGAGTAAGGAAGACGATCCGAAAATGACCTTTGAGCATTCGTGGACGAACAATCCCCGACGGAGAAAGCCCGATAGCGCAATGCAGTTTATTTGATGAACTGACTGAGGTTTTTTGTTTCAGCAAAAAACAAACGAAGGTGGTACCGCGAAATGATCGTCCTTCCCAAAGACTATTCTTTGGGAAGGCTTTTTTTATAAAAAAGGAGGAAAAGTTATGAAACGAAAGATTCGATTGGGTGTGGGCTTTGGTTTATTGTCCTTAGTTTTATTTGCCGGTTGTGGCAATCAAGAAGAAGTAACGGGAAATGCCGAGGAACAGCAGACAGAAATCAGATTGGGGACGACACCAGGGCCTTACAGCGAACTGTTTCTCAAAGGAATCAAACCGATTTTAGAAGAAGCTGGCTATACTGTGACGGATATTGGCTTTACTGGGGTCTTGGAAGCGGACATTGCATTGAACGATGGCGAGATCGACTTAAACGTCGATCAGCACACCGCCTATTTAGAAAACTTCAATGAAAACACGGATGCCGATTTAGAGGGTATCACACCGATTCCTACCGTTCCAGCCGGCTTGTATCCTGGCAGAAAGGACAGTTTAACAGCGATTGAAGCAAACGATACCATCGGGATCCCCAATGATCCGTCAAATAGTGCCCGGGCCCTGTTGCTGCTACAAAAAGCCGGCTGGATCGAGCTTGACTCCGAAGTGGCGCCCATTGACGCGACTTTGAGAAACATTACTAACAATCCTTATGACCTGGACATCGTCGAGATGGATTCTGCCCAAATCCCCCGCAGCTTAGCAGATTTAGACTATGCGGTGATTCCCGGCAGCATCGTTTACAGTGCTGGAATCGCTGCAGAGGAAAGCTTATTAAGTGAAGACATTTTGCAAGAGTATGAACTGGTGGCAACGGTAAAAAAAGCCAACAAAGATAGTGACTGGGCACAGGCAGTGGTGGCAGCTTATCATTCTGAAGCCTTTAAAGAACTGCTGGCAGAAGAGAATCAAACGGGTTATTGGTTTATTCCTGAAGAATTGCAATGACCGCTTCACAAGTAGCAATAAGCAGCAACTGTCGTCGTATTTTTTAAAGAAGCTTCTATTACTATAGAAGGAAAAGACATGACTACTATTGATTAGTGGACCATTCCCCGTCTGAATCTTTGTAAAGGAGGTCAAAAATTGAATATTCAACAAATGCGCATCGTGCAAGCGATCGCTGACCATGGAAGTTTTCGTGAAGCAGCCAAACGGCTGTATCTTTCGCAGCCAAGTCTTTCCCAAGCCGTGAAAGAGTTGGAAACAGAATTGGAGGTCCAGCTTTTCGAGCGTACGAATCAAGGCGCCCGCTTGACTGCCGAAGGCTCGGAATTTCTAGACCATGCCCAGCCGATCTTGAGTCAAGTGGCGCAGCTGCAAACGCGTTTTTCCAGCAAGCAAGCAGCGAGTCAAACCTTCGCTATCGCAAGCCAGCACTATGATTTCACGGCTGGAATTTTCAGTGAGCTGCTGCAGGAATTTCCCGACTGCCGCCAGTTTCGCTTATTAGAAACCACGACCTTAAAGGTGATCACGGACGTGCAACAATATCGAAGTGAATTTGGGATCCTTTATTTGAATGAGCAAAACCAAGCAGGATTGGAACGACTGCTGCAAGGCGCCCAATTGTCCTTCGAGGCGTTGGGACGGTTTCGCCCCCATGTCTTTTTGCGAGCAGCTCATCCCTTGACAGAAAAAAGGCAGCTTTCCTTAAGAGATCTCGCCCCTTATCCACAAGTACGCTTTTTGCAAGAAGATGAACGCTATTCGTTCTTCTCAGAAGATTTGATCGACTTCGCTCAAAGCCCTCAAGTGGTGCATGTCAGCGATCGAGGCACGATGGTCCAGCTATTACAACAGACGGATCTTTATGGAACCGGCTCGGGGATCGTTGCCCAACCAGAACGCCAAGGCTTGGCTTTTCTTCCTTTAATCGACGCGTCCGAGGGTGAGATCATCCTCATTAAAAAGAACGATCGCCCGTTATCAGTGATCGGCGATCGTTTCTTAGCAAAATTACGGCATCATCTTACAGCTTTTCCTAGTGATATATAAGCGAAGGCCTCCTCTTCCAACTCCCCATAGATGATTGGCTGCTCCTTCGCATTATATAAAAAATCCTTGAGCCACTTCCCATGCAGGAGGCTCAAGGATTTTCTTTTACGGTTAACATTGTCGGCAATCACCGCTGATTACAGCTGCTCTGCCTGCATTTGATACATTTGCTGATAGATTCCTTGCCCTTGGACAAGACTCGAATGGGTTCCCCGTTCCACGATCTTCCCTTGATCCAAGACCAAGATTTGATCTGCTTGTTTGATCGTTGACAAACGGTGAGCGATCATAAAGGTCGTCCGTCCTTTTTGCAAGATGGTCATCGCCTTTTGAATGATGGATTCTGTTTCAGTGTCCACATGGCTCGTCGCTTCATCCAGAATCAAGATTTTCGGATCAAACACCAATGCACGGGCAAAACTGATCAGCTGGCGTTCTCCACTAGAAAACTCATTGCCTTTTTCAACGACTGGATGATGGATGCCTTTTTCGTAGCGGCTCAAAAGGTAGTCAGCGCCGACTTGTTTCAAGGCATCGATAATCATCGCTTCGGTGATCGTTGGATCGTTCATTCCGATGTTGCTGGCGATCGTTCCAGTAAATAGATAGGGATCTTGCATGACGATCGCCATTGAATCTCTTAAACTATGACGATCAAAATCAGCGATCACTTGTCCATCCACAACGATTTTTCCGTGCTGCGGATCATAAAAACGGAACAACAGGTTCAAAATACTCGATTTTCCAGAACCAGTATGACCGACTAGAGCAATGGTCTCTCCTGCGGCAACGTCAAAGTTGATATCGTGCAAGATCGCTTGCTCAGGATCGTAGCCAAAGGTCACTTGTTGGAAAGAAACATCGCCATTCGTGACAGTCAGCTGCTCACTTTGTTGTTTTTCAACCGGCTGATCAGCAAACTCAAAGACCCGCTGTCCGGCAGCCAATGATTGCTGCACATTGGTGATGGTTTGGACAAGCCCCTCGATTGGATCATACAGACGGTTGATGTAATCAATAAAAGCATACAGCAAGCCTGCTGAGATCGCCAAGCGGCCATCAAGGAAAAAGGCAGCCAAGGTCGTGATCAAAATCAAGATCGTTGAATTTCGCAACAAATTGCCTAATCCCCAAGCGATACTTGAATCGAGTAAGAGGTATTTACGTCCGGTTTTGAACCATTTCTCTACTGTCTCATTAAATTCTTTCTGCAACTGATTTTCTCGTTGAAAGGCTTGGATGATCGCCATTCCTTGGACAAATTCATTTAACTGCCCACTGATTTGTGAGATGTATTCCCGCATTGCTAAATTGTAACGAGAGGCATATTTTGTGTAAAAATGCTGCCAGATTCCTAAAATCGGGATCAGGATCAGCATCGCTGCTCCTAAGGTGCGGTTTAAAAGAAATAATGCAATAAACGCACCAATGATTTGGATAATGTTGCTTAACAAATTACTGATCACGATCACGTAGAAATTAGACCGCAAGACTTCGGTGTCATTCGTGATCCGTGCGACGACCTTGCCGGCTGGAATCTGGTCAAAGTAAGAAACCGGTAATTTGTGCATATGGTCAAAAAGCTGATCCCGCATTTTTTTGACAATACTGTTGGACATTTTTCGCAATTGCAGCAAGCTGATATAACGAAAGAGAGAACCAATCAAATTGACCAGCAAATACCCAGCGAGTAATTGGATCAAAAGCATCGTGTTTAGGTTTCTGCTGTCAACCGCCGGTGTCATCACTCGGTCGATCAGCTGTTTGGCAATCAGTGGTGAAGTCAGTTCGAGCGCTGCTGCTAGCAACAGCAAGATCGCGCCCACGGTAAATTGTTTTTTATAATAGCTCAAATACGTGAGCAAACGCTTAATCGTTGAGAACACTTGTATCGTCCTCCTTTAACTGTTGATGGTAATACTGTTCTTGGTACCAGCCTGGCGTTTCGATCAACTCCTGATGGGTACCACGCTGAGTGATCCGTCCGTCTTCTAAGACGATGATTTGATCCGCTTCGGTGATGGCGGACAATCGATGGGTCACGATGATGGAGGTCGGTGCCTGCTTCATCGTTTTCAAATTCGTGATGATGGCTTGTTCCGTTTTGGCATCAACTGCCGAAAGGGCATCATCCAGTAAGAGGACTTCACTGTTTCGTAAAAACGCCCGTGCTAAGGACAAGCGTTGTTTTTGTCCACCAGACAGGGAAACGCCTTTCTCACCGACGACCGTTTCGAGCCCTTCTGGCATCCGCTTGATGTCTTCACTAAAGCAAGCGGCTTCCAGTGCTTCCCACAACACTTCTTCTGAAGCATCTGGCTGTCCGAATAGCAAGTTCTCGCGAATTGTTCGTGAAAACAAGGTATGTTCTTGCGGCACTTCTGCAAAGTGGTTGCGCACTGCTGTTGTTTGATAGGTCGTCAACGGCTGCTCGTTAATCAAGGGTACTTGATCAGAGTATGGATAGCGGTGACCGAATTGTCTTAGCAGCGTCGTTTTTCCGCTACCGGTCTTCCCAACGATCCCTAAGACTTCTCCACGAGTGATCGTCAAATCCAGTCCTTCTAACACATAACGAGCTGCTTGTGGGTATTGGAAATGGTATGCTTCAAAACGGATCGTATTGATGGCTTGCAGGTCGGCTTCACCAGGAGTTTCTAATTCATCACCCGTCTGCAGCACTTCATTGATCCGACGCCAAGATGCGGCACCTTGTTGCATCACATTCACAAGATCTCCTGCTGAGATCATCGGCCAAACGACCATTGTCAAGTACACTTGGAAAGAGACCATCGCACCGATGGTGATCGTTTGGTTGGCAACAAGAAACGCCCCGACACCAAAGCTCATCACAAAACTGATCGCTAAGATGATGGTAATCAGCGGCCCGAAACGGGAATCGATCTCAGAAACGATATTGTTTTTTGCTCTTGTTTCCAGTGTTTTCTTTTGAAACTGTTCAGTGGTGGCTCCTTCTAGTCCATAAGCTCGGACGACCCGAATGCCATCAATGATCTCCAACACTTCACTGTTCATCTCAGAAACAGAATTCTGCGCTTCCGTAAACGCCTTATCGACTTGCGAGCCCCATTTGAAAATATAATAGGCTAAAAGCGGCATTGGAATCAAGGCAATCAAGGTCAATAGCCAAGAAACCGTCCCAGCCATCATCGCCACGATAAAACTTAGATACAAACTAGTATTTAAGAAAACCATCAGTCCATACCCAACGGTCATCCCCATCACTTGGACATCGTCACTGGAACGAGTCATTAAATCGCCTGTTCGGAAACGATGGTAAAACGGCGCCCCCATTTTAAGAAAGTGGCTCATCAATTGTTCCCGCAATTGTTTTTGCAAATCGTAGGAACCAATAAATAAATTAAACGTCCAAACAAATTCGGCCAGATATCCTAACAAGATAGCTCCGGCAAAGAGGGTCACGTATTGGACCAGTACCGAATAATCAAAATTATCTTGGATCAGCGCATCAATGAATAAGCGCAAGATATAGATCGGTGCGACATACATCGCACTAGCAATCACCATAAAGACGAATACGAAGGTATAGCGCACCTTATGTTCTTTAAAATACGTTGTTAATTGTTTTAATACATACTTCATGTTTTATCCCTCACATTCTAAAAAAGCACACAAAAAAGCTCTGTCCCTTCGGAAAAAGGACAGAGCATAAACGTCGTTATTATAGACATTATCTGTACACTAATGGTTACCGAATGAGGGATTCACTTTATTCAATTTGGTTGTTTTTTTATCAAATACTTTTTGCATCGTAATCCCTCCTTCTCTTTTTATTTTGCTGACTACACCTAACACTTTACAGATAAGTTTCTGAGAATGCAACAACTTTTATTAATTTTCTTTAAAAAAGATTGACTTTTCTAAAAACACAGATGTGAAAACAGCCCTTTTTAACAACCTTTTTTTGAAAACGAATTCCTGTTTTACCCCAAGAGTTGCAACGATTTTGGCTAAAATAAAAAAACAGATGCCCTTCTCTTCAACAAACGCTGTTTGATCAGCACACTTGGTTGAAAAAAAGTTCCTCTGTTTTCTTACTACCTGTTTATTCTGTGACAGATGCTAGGCGATAGGATACTGTTCGTCCAAAAGTAAATACTTGCACCCCTTGCAAACGATCTGTTTTCAAATACGCCACCGCCCCTTGATATAACGGCAAAACGGCTGTATCTTCAACGATCAATTGTTTTTCCAGTTCTTTCAATAAGTCCCAACGGGCAGCTGGGTCGTTTGCTAAAGTCGTCCGTGCTTCTGCTAACCCTTGATCGTAACTTTCACTAGCATACCCAGACGTATTCAAGCCACCTGTTGAATCATAAAATTCTAAGAAGTTGATCGGGTCCGCGTAATCTGGTGTCCAAGTCCCAAAAACGAGATCAAATTCACCTTGGGATTGCAAGTCCAAACGGTTTTGTAAAGGAATCGACTTGGCATCGATGGTTAATCCCGGCAAATTGGTTTCTAACTGCCCTTGGACAAACTCGATGGTTTTCTTGGCTGCTGCTGTATCTGCTGACAACAGTTCCAAAGTGATTTCCTCTTGTCCCAACTCTTCTTTGGCTTGTGCCCAAAGCTCTTGTGCGGCTGTTAAATCGTACGGCAGTAAATCGCCATTTTCTTCACGAAAATCTTGGTCTGTTTCAGGATCTTTGGCAAAGTTGCTTGGCACAAAGCCGTTCAATGCAGTGGACCCATCACCTAAGATATTTTCGGCAAATGCCTCTTTGTCGATGGCTTGTAAAATTGCTTGACGTACTTTGACATTGCCTGTGACTTCTCGTTTTTGGTTGGCACTTAAATACCCCACCAGCGCCTTTGGCACATAGTTGGCTTGAGCTGAGTTTTGGTATTGCTGCGCGTAAGTATCCGTTAAGGTGGTGTAGTCCAGTTCTCCTGTTTCAAAAAGGCTGACACCAGTCGCCGTTTCCTTCACTACTTGCACGTCGATCTTGGTCAATTGGACATTCTCAGCATCCCAATAATCAGGATTTTTCGTTAACGTCCATGATTCGTTGGTCCCGTTCCACCCTTCGATCAAGAATGGGCCATTGCCGACAAAATTTTCCGCTGATAACCCATAATCGGCACCTTTTTCTTCAGCAAACGCTTGGTTTTTTGGCATAAAAGGTGTCCCGACCAAAATTTGATCCAGATACGAGATTGGACTTGCCAATGTCAGCTCTAACGTCTGCTGGTCCAATGCTTTTGCACCTAACTCACTCACCTCAACGTCCCCTTGACGCACTTGACTGCCATTTTTCAACACATCCATTTGATTACTGCTACTAGAACCATTCTCTGGATTAGCAACATATTGAAAGGCGTAGACAAAATCATCCGCAGTAACAGGATCGCCATTGCTCCATTTTGCATCACGAATGGTGAAGGTATAAACCAGTCCGTCTTCTGATACCGTAGGCTCTTCAGCGGCCATCGCAAGCTCAGGATCCCCCTCTTGATCCAGACGGTATAACCCTTCTGCCACTTGTCCGATCATATCGGAACTATTGACATCCGTGTATTGTCCGCTATCAAGGGTTGATAAGGCGCCAGCGGTTGACACTTGAATTTCTTGCGCAACGGCTCCTTGCTCCTCTTGCTGTCCAGAATCCGTCGTGGGGCTCGTGGTACTGCAGGCACTTAAAACCAATAATGTGAAAGCAGTGATACCCATCATTTTCTTTTTCATTTTTCTCCTCCTTGCGTGATCCTCTTTCTTACAATACGTCAACGACATACTTGAAAACCGCTTGTTCTTGTATAAGCGCATCATAGGCAAAATCAGGATGCCATTGAACCGCCAACAAGCGCTGACCCACGTGTTCAATGCCTTCAATGATGCCATCAGGACTCCAAGCTGTCTTTTGCAATGGACGAGCCAATCGATCCACCGCTTGATGATGAAAGGAATTAACCTTTGTTTTTTGACCGTAAACACGAGCCAACATGCTTTTTTCAGCCGTCACGATGGCATGGGTCGGCACTTCTTTCGGAATCGGCGCCTGCATATGAATGATCTCACTGAAGGTACTGATGTCTTGCTGCAGCGTGCCACCGAATGCCACGTTGACCAGCTGCATTCCCCGACAAACCGCAAAAATTGGTTTCTTTTGCAGCAGCGCTTCATCGATCAGCGCTAGTTCAAACTCATCCCGTGCCAACAAGCCGCTTCCAGTTGCCTGATGGGCCTCCTGCCCATAAAACTTGGGTGAAACATCTTGTCCACCAGCTAATACCAGTTTATCGATCTGTGAAACATAGTCCTTGGCTGCAGCTGGCTCACTGATTGGCACGAGCAATGGCAGTCCGCCCGCTTGCTGGATCGCTCGCACATACCCTAATGGTGTGTAGGCGATCGGCAAATGATGCAGCACATCGCCAGCATCTTGCACTTCATTCGCAGCGATCCCTATAATTGATTTGCCCATCGACATCCCTCCCTGATTAACGATTTTTTCAGAAAAAAGCGGTATCTAGCAGTTGAACAAGGCAAGCGCCGCACTTTTTCTCAAGATATGTTTCAACTATTCTAAACCAATCCGCACTTTTTGTGAAACACTATTTTCACTTTCGCGATCATTTATTACAATCACCATTCTATTTAACCCCTCTTTGATAAGCAATAAAGAACACCGCTAGTCAGATATAGTTGAATTTTGCCAATGCTTTCTTTACGTAAAAAAACATGCGAGAAGCCGTTGCTTTCCGCATGTTTCGTCATTAAAATAATCGATTGTCTTTTAAAAACTCCAGCATCTGTGTTTTTAGGGGATCTTTTTCATTACGGATCGACTTTGTTTGCGTCGTTTCATCAAGTGTCGATGGCCGCTTTTTAGGAAAAGGCGCCGCTGGTTCTTCTGCCAACTCTATGATTTGGAAGCTATCCACCACCACTTCTGCCGCACAAAGTCTCTGACCTTCTGGTGTTTCATAAGGACAGCCTTGCAAGTGTCCATTGATTTTGATACTTGCCCCTTTTTGAGTATACCGTAAAAAGGTCTCTGCCTGTTTTCCATGAATGACGCAAGCAAACCATTCATGGTGCACTTCTTCACTGTTTTGCCATTGAGACACAATGACAAGATCAAAACGTACGCCCTGATCGTCCGCCGCATCAAACGCTTCTTTACTAGGCATCTCTGCGATTTTCCCAGTAAGAACCACTTTATTCATTGCCACGTTGCATCCTCGCTTTTCTCTCATTTCTTGAGTGATCTTAACTTATGCGACCTATTCTACCACATTCCAAAAAACAAGCAATCAAAGGTCGAATGGCTTAAGAAATGCTTTGAACAAAATGAACCAACTCAAAGAATTCATCTGATCCTGCCAATAATGTGCGATTTTCTGACTGAAAACTTCTCTTTGCTCCAGACAGCAAAAAACAATTGGTTCAATCCCCCTATGAACCAACTGCCTTTTGCGGATTTTTATTTAGCAAAGGAATCTTGACTACCATAGCGATCAAAATGGAGGGTTTCGCTTTCGAGGTAGTCGATGATCGCTTTGGGGATCATGACCCCTTCTTGCTGGGCTTTTTCAAAGTGTATTTGGCTGATCTCTCCAGGATAGTAGACTTGTGATTGCCCTTCTACTGGCGGGATTGCATGCAGCTCAGTCACCATCTGATCGATGCTTTGCTTGAAGGTTTCGGTGTTGGTAAAACGAGATGGATCGATCACAAGAAGGAATTGTCCTAAGCGGCGTTTTTCCGTCAAGTCCGCATACATGGAGGTGACCTGTTTACCAAAAGCCAAGCCTAGCATCGAGCCAGCTAAAATATCCACCATCATCATCAAGCCATATCCTTTAGCACCAGCGATTGGCAATAATCCTTGGACAGCATAGGGATCGGTGGTAGGCAAGCCATGCTCGTCTACTGCCCAAGTATCGGGGATCTGCTGCTTCTTCGAGCGAGCATCCAAAATTTTGCCCCACGCTTGAACCGTCGTCGCCATATCAAAAACCACCGGTGGATGATTGGCTCGTGGTGCAGCAAACGCGATTGGATTGGTGCCAAAATAGTTTTCGGTCCCACCAAAAGGCACCGCCATCGGATCCGATTGACACATGGCGATCGCTACTAAGTCGGCTTCAGCAGCCTGTTTGACGTAATACGCCATCGTCCCGCTATGGCTGGTCTGCTCGATTCCTACTGCAGCGATCCCGGCTTCTTTTGCCAGATGAATGGCGATCGCCATCGCTTCATTGCACACATAATGCCCCATGCCGTTATCTCCGTGGAAAATTCCGGTAGCGGCGCCTGTTTTTTCAAAAGACATGTTTGGTTCCAGCGTGATGCCACCTTTTACTAAACGCTCGGCATAGTAGTCCATCCGCACGGCACCATGAGAATGGATCCCGCAAGCATCCGCAAAGGTCAAATGCGCCGCTGTTTCACTGGCAGCGGCTTCTGGCAAACCAGCAGCCAATAGTTTCTTTTTCATCAATGCTTCTAATTCCAGCAGAGAACGTCTGCTCATTTCTTCCATCTTTTCTCCTCCTTAGAAAAAGAGAAGCACGCTTGGCAACGGCTTCTCTTATTTATTAAACACGCGATAATCCAGTTCATCGGCTGACTTAGCGATCAGCAGCGCTGAATAGACGTCTGAGTTCACGTTCAAAATTGTCCTCAGCATGCCAACAAACCATTCGACACCAGCAAATAGCGCAATGCTTTCGATTGGTAAACCAAGCTGGGGAACGATGATTGCCAAGGAAACTAACCCCGCTCCGGGAACAACTGCATTGGCTAAAGAAACGAAAGTCGCAGTTACAGCTACCGTCTCCATTTGGATCCCGTCAAAGTTGATTTGATACATTTGGGCGATTGTCATGACGGTAATCGCCATATGCATCGCTGACCCATTGCTGTTCAAAGACATGCCCAATGGCAATACCAAATTGGTGATGCGGCTACTGAGTCCTAATTTGTTCTGGGATTCTTCCATAGCGATCGGCAGCGTGATGGCAGAGGAGGTCGTCGCCAATGCCATGACCGACATATTCTTCATATTTTTGATCAATCGTAACGGATTGATCCGACAATACACGGTCAATAAGACTAGCCACAGCCCAAGGAACGTGACGGTGGCTAGACCGTAGACGAGCAAATAGCTGCCTAATGGCAAAATGATCTGCAAGCCCAGGGAGCTGATCGTTGAAGCGATCAAAGCAAAAATACCGATTGGTGCCACGATCATCACGTAACGAATGATAGCGATGACAACCTCATTTAGATCCACGATCAGCCCATAAAGAGATGACTCAGGTTTCTTTTGCATAAAGCGATTGAGAGCAACACCAAAGAACAACCCAAAAACGATGATTTGAACAATTGACCCTTTACTCAACGCATCGAAAATATTCGTGGGAATAAAGTTGATCACAGTCTCTGATATAGAAATTTCTTGTGCTTGCAGAGGTTCGCCGGCAGCTTGTGAAAAGTCGATCCCTTTGCCTGGAGCAAAGAAGAGCGCCATCAGCACGCCCCATGCAGCAGCGAATAAGGAGGAAATCCCAAAGACAGCGATCGTTTTTCCACCCAAACGAGTGAGTTCTTTCGGGGCAATCCCCCCAACTGCTTGAATGATTTGGCCAACGATCAATAATGGGATCGCCATTTGCATCAGGCGCAAGAAAAGATCGCCCAAAATTTTTAGGAACGAAGCGGCTTGCCCAAAGAACAAACCGCAAAGAATCCCTAGAAGAACGGCAATAACGATCTGCGTCACCATCGGTAGTTTTTTTGCTTTCACTTTGATCCCCTCTTTATTTTCGAAGTATGGTTCCTGTATGCTGATCCAGTTCAGCTAACTTTTCGATTGAGGTAATAATCGCGGTTCTGGCTGCATCTTCTTCAACAAAATCAATCGCAGCTTCTATTTTTGGCAACATACTGCCCGCTGCAAAATGGCCTTCCTCGATGTAGCCCTTGGCTTGTGCCACACTGATTTCCCCTAAGGCTTGCTGATTCGGCTGGTTGTAATTGATGTAGATATTGTCGACACCAGTCAAAATGATTAGGCGATCGGCCTGCACGTCTTTTGCTAAGACACTAGCGGTAAAGTCCTTGTCGTTGACGGCTTCCACGCCAGTAAACCCATTGTCGTTGCGAACGACAGGTACGCCACCACCACCGGCGCAAATCGTGATCACACCAGTATCGACCAATGTTTTGATGGCTTCTTTTTCAACGATTTCTTGCGGTTTCGGCGATGGAACCACTTTCCGGTAACCACGCCCAGCATCTTCTTGATATACCCCGCCATTGGCTGCCATCGCAGCATTGGCTTCCTCTTCACTATAAAAAGGTCCGACTGGTTTGGAAGGTTTCTCAAACGATGGATCTGCTGGATCGACACGAACTTGGGTGACTAATGAGATCACCGATGGATGTGCTTGTCGTGTGGCAAACTCATTGATCAAGGCATTTTGCAGCCAATAACCGATACTTCCTTGGGTCATTGCCACGCAGCTGTCTAATTTCAATTGGGGATTTTTTTCACTTTCCCCGGCTTTTTGCTGCAACAGTAAGTTGCCGACTTGTGGTCCATTGCCGTGACAAACAATGACTTTTTCCCCTTTTTCGACAAAATCGGCAATATAACGTGCTGCTTGCGCAACAACTGCTTTTTGTCCTTCATCACTAGGGTCTTTATCTAAAATAGCATTGCCGCCTAACGCGATCACATTCAAACTCATTTTATGCTCTCCTTCTGATTTTCCTTTGCTAATACGGCAAAAACACCTAATCCGATCAGCAGTAATAGACAAGACAGGTAAAACCCGACCTGCATCGATCCTAAAGAATCGGCTAAAAAGCCAGTAACATAAGGTGCTAAGATCGACCCCGACATCCCGATAAAGTTATAGGCACTCAAGGTCGTTCCTAAGGCGCCTTTTGGTGCGTTTTTCGTCACAAAGGTCACGACGATTGGATCAAGCGCCAGCTTGCCAGTCAATCCATACAAAATCAAAACAGTGATCAATAAGGTACGATCCGTTACAAAGGCAATGGCAAATACGGAAAGGGTCGCCAATGGGACCAATAAATAGACTAATTTTTTCGTCGCGCCAGTTTTATCATTCAATCGAGCAAAAATCAACGCACCTGGAATCGATGCCCATGGGACTAAGGAAGCAATAAAGCCGACACTCGCCCCTTCAAAGCCACGCTCGGCAATCAAGAATTGCGGCAGCCAAGTTATAATCACAAAGTTTGCATAAATGCTGGTAAAGCATAGAACAAAGGCTGCCACGAGATTGCGGTTTGAAAAAATCTGCTTCAAGGAAATCTTTTCTTTTGGCCCCTCTTCTTTTATTTCTTGTCCTTCATCTTCTGGACGAATCACTTTTTCTTTCAAAACAAAATAGAACAAGACACCGACAATCAAGGTCGGAAACGCCATTAGGAAGAAGGGTTGGCTCCAATGGCCCCCGTTATCCAAGACCAATTTACTAGAAAGCAAGTACCCGCCAGACGTTCCAAACGCCATCCCACTGTTGATAATGGCATTTCCGACGGTCCGTTTGTTGTCGGGAATCGCTTCGGTAGACAATGCGTATTGCGGACCGTAATAGGCACCTTGACCAATCCCTGCAATGGCACGAATCACTAAGAACAAAACGAAGCTTGTGGCTAGCCCACTGAAGTACGTAGTCACCGCCAATAAAACAAAACCTAGGGCGATCACCAATTTGCGACCGATTTTGTCGCCGATGATGCCAAAAGGAATTTGCGCAACGGCATATGTCAAAAAGAAAATACTATTGGCAAGTCCTAGTTGTGTGTTGCTTAAATTGAATTCTTCTCCGATCACACCCATGATTGGATTGAAGATCGTCCGTGTGGCGTACATTAAAATCCAGCCGACAAAGAAAATAGCAACGACTTTTTTCCAGTAAGAATTGCTTACTTTGACCGCATCTTTCTGGTTACTGATTTCCATGATTTCTCCCCATTTCTATTCTTTTTCCTCAAGTGACAATGACTCCAACGCTAACAACAACCCAAAACTAAGATCTTTGCCTGACGAATGACCAACGGACATCAACTGCTGCACATCTTTTTCAATCACTTGTGGGTTTTGCTTTTTTAAGTCTTTGAATAATTGCAGCATCAGAGAATTGACATACCCTTGACTGGCACTTTGAATATAAGCAAGGCTGACATCCGTCGTAGACAGCGGTTTTGCCAATGCTTGCGCTAACGCGTCAGCTTCCGGCTGCTGCAAGGCATAGAGCATCGCTTGATAGGCAACTAAAAGATCATCGCCGCTAGGTGTCAATCCTTTGCCGCGGCCAATCAGGTGAGCAATGATTGGTTCCCAATCTGAGACAGGCTGCCGCAATGCCGCAAACACTGCTTGGGTTTTCTCATCTTCGGGCAACCCAATCTTGGTTTCTAGTTTTTGTTGAAGCAGGATTTCTTTCAAAAGCTGCAATTCCGCAGAGGTGAAGGATAGCTCCTTCACCTGCAGCGAAACCAATTCTTTTTCCTCTAATGAAAGAGAAAATGTTCCTTTTGTGCTGTAAAAAATCAGACCATGCTCTCGGACTTGCACGCGATTGCCGACCTCGATCAAAGGCAGGACTTGCTCAAACAATGCATTGGGTAAAAAGACTCCGAAGCCAGTCAAATAGTTGCGATAGTTGTTGATATTGACCAGCTGCTGCCCGATCATCACATTGAATGAACGATCAAACACGCTATGCACCCGACCGGTACGACCGAATCGTTGCAATGGGTCTAGATAATCACTGATTTTGATTTTCTCAGTCAACATCGATCCCCAGATCCTTCGCATAAGCCGTCAAGGCATTTTCAAAACAGCCTAACGGTGCACGCACCGTCCCTGCACCGACTTGACCGACACCTGCTTCTTTATGGGCGATCCCAGTATTGATGATTGGGGTGATGCCTGTTTCAACGACTTTCCGGATGTCG
This sequence comes from Enterococcus sp. DIV1096b, assembly GCF_050498765.1. Lineage (NCBI taxonomy): Bacteria > Bacillati > Bacillota > Bacilli > Lactobacillales > Enterococcaceae > Enterococcus > Enterococcus sp. DIV1096b. The sequence continues at coordinate 2,573,713 of NZ_JBMHEK010000001.1, forward strand.
ATCCCCAAACAAGTCCCCTGGAAGTCCCATGTTGGGATCGAGAAGGTCGGATTATGACCGAAACAGATTTTTGCCATTTCATTGGAAGTTTCTAGCGCATCTTCAAAGCCACCAGCGCCGACAAAGCGTGTTACACCTGGAGCGGCTACCATCGCCATTGCTCCGACACCGACGGTTTCAGTAATGGCACTGTCCCCAATATCAGGATTGCCATCTGCTTCGGTAAACCCAGTAAAGTACAAACCTTTCGGCGTATTGACTGGTGCAGTATGCCATTGGTCTTCTGTTTGGGCGACACGAACCCCAAAATTGACGCCGTTTCTCGTCATGGTGGTCACGATCGTTCCTTTGGCATCGACACGGGCACCGTCAACGATGGCTTTGCCGGTTGCCATCATGATATTCAAGAAGAACTGATCGGTATCTGCTAAGAACTTGATCACTTCATATTTTTGCTTTTCATCGATTTCTGTTTGGATGATCAACGGCGCGATCTCTTTCAAGAAGTTCAATGATGCTGCAATATTTCGTTGATGGAATTCATCCCCCATTGTGATCGACCGGGCAATCAATACATTCAAATTGATGCCTTCTTCAGTTAGTTTTAATGCCTTGGCAATGGTTGGTCCTAAGACGTCTTTGATCCAATCCAAACGATCGATGACTTCTTGTGAATAAGCACCGAATCGCAAGACTTTACCGATCCCTTCGTTCAAAATACAGTAGGCTTTGTTGCCGACAAGGCGGTTTTCAACCACAAAGACAGGCATATTCCCTGAAGTGATCCCGCCCATTGGACCGACTGCCTGGACATGGTGACATGGCATAAAGCGGACTTCCCCACTTTCTAGTAGGCGGCGGGCTTCGTCTTCATCCTTCGCCCAGCGTTCAAACAAGGCAGCGCCGATACAAGATCCTTGCATCGGTCCCGTCATTTCCGACCATTGGATCGGCGGTCCTGCATGCAGCAAGGTTTTCTGACTTTCGTTTAATTCAGCGATCACTGATTTAGCCGGAACGACATCGATCAAGAATGGTTGGGCATTTTTGATTTTATCCGTCACTGCTTGGTTTTCAGTTGTGATTTTTTCGTCAAATTCTTCTAACGCGTCTAAAATACGGATCATTTTCTTGTTGCCGTTAGCACGAGGACGCCAGTTGAATTGTTCTGTTTTCCCGCCATATTGCAGGATCGATTCATTGAAGCTTTGCAAGCCAACATTGATGATCCGTGGTTTGGTGGTCAACAACTCCATTACTTTCTCGCTGACTGTCGGCACCTCAACCTTGCTACCAGTATAGTCATTGACTGTTTTGTCTGCTTCAGAAAGAGTCGCCCCTTTTAAAGCTAGGGCTAATTGCACTGCTTGAGCATTGCTTGGTGCCACATAGACACCAGCTGCTTTCAAACGGTTGACTGCTTCTTGGTAGTTTTGCGGATCTTTTCCAGTTCCGCAGACGGTAGCAACAAAGTACAACGCTCGATCAGCTGCTTGGGCTGTTTGCTGTGCAGCTTCGATAGCTGGTAACAAAGCTCCTACCATATCTGTATGCGCGCCGTAACCTAGCACCACATCAAATAAAATGACCCCGGTTTGCTCATCTTGCGCATAGTCTTCGATTTTTTTGATGCGCACTTCAGGATCGATCATTGGATGCGGTTTGCCTTGGGTATAGATATCATCACCAAGGTCGATCACATCGTAGCCGTGGGAATGTAAGATATAGCCTTCTTGTTTTACAAGGCCTTCTAAATTCAAGGCTTCGGAGATCAGCATTCCTGCTTCGGCAGCTAATGTACCGCCAGAATAAAGACCTTTGACCACTTTATCTTCAGCGAGTTTGGGCACATCTGGGGATTTCACGCGTTCAAAATAGTTCGCTTTGACGGGTTCTTCATTGGCAAGATCAACAGCGATGCGCGCTGTTTCTTCCAGCGTATGTGCCAAATAGACTTTTCCTTCATGGGCTTCTGGTTTTTCTCCTAAGAAAATCGCTACCACAGGTTTGCTGATACTTTGCAGCAATTGAACGACTTCATCCCGCACTTCTTTTGCAGGTGGTTTCGAGATCACGCAAATCACATCTGTCGGTTCATGATTTTCTAAAGCAACGATGGCATCTTTGACAGTGATCGCCCCAATTTTGTCGCTTAAGTCACGTCCGCCGGTCCCGATGGCATGAACGACACCACCGCCTAATCGGTCAATGATCGTCGTCACTTCTTGAATCCCCGTACCAGAGGCACCAACGACGCCGATGTTTCCTGGTGCCACGACATTCGTGAAGGCAATCGGAATGCTAGAAATAATACCAGTCCCACAGTCAGGCCCCATCATCAATAAGCCTTTTTCATGAGCCAGCTTTTTCAAACGCACTTCATCTTCGATAGCGACATTGTCCGTAAACGAGAAAACATGCAAGTCATTTTTTAGCGCTTTTTCCATCTCGGCTGCGCCATATTCCCCAGGAATACTAAATAATGCAACATTGGCATCTGGCATTGCGCTCAAGGCTTCTTGCCATGAAGCCGCCGCTGGCGTTTCTTTGCCTTGATCTTTTGCTGAAAGATCAGCTAAAAATGAATCGATCGCTGGCATTACTTGATCCATGATCTGTTCGTTTTGGCTATCGACCACGATCATCATATCGTTGGGTGAAGCACCTTCTGCCTCTTTAGAAAGCAATCCAGTGTTATTTAATATGTCTTTGTTTGCATCCGTCCCCATCATGATTTGACTCATTTCGACATCGCCTAGATCATTGATCGTATTCGTCAGCAGCATTAAGTTAATGGAATCTTGGTAGTTATTCTTTAAGATTACTGTGTGCAGCATTTGTTCTCCTCCTTTTCTTATACTCTCATTCTAACGAGCCTTGTTTGCGTTTTCATTGGATAAAGTTCTAAAAAAATGCTATACTTTTTATCCAAAAGAGAAAAAAGGAGCATTTTATGAAATTAAAAGAATTGGTTGAACTGCCGCTTTTTGAAAAAAGTAAAGTCCTGACTGGCTCCATTGGTTTAACAAATTCCGTTGGTTCCGTTATGGTGTTGGAAGCGATGGATATCGAAAAATGGAGCAAAGCCCATCAATTGATTTTGACTTCTTTTTATGCCTTTAAAGACCAATCCCCTGAGGAACTGCGTGTTTTTTTTGAAAAAATGCAGCAAATCGGTGTCAGCGGTTTAGTGATCAAAGTGGATCGCTTGATCCCTATGATCCCAGATTGGGTGATCGAGCTTAGCTTTGCTTATCAGATCCCTTTGATCAAAGTGCAGCAAGAAGTCAGCTATGAAGCCATCATGCTAGCGGTTTACGAACCATTGCTAAATCACCAAACCCAGCTGCTGCGTACCTATTACGAAGTTCGCCAGCGCTTCATGAAAGTTGAGCGCAACCACTCTTCTTTCGATCAGATCATGCAGGAGTTCTATCAATTGATCGAAAAGCCTTGTTCGTTGCGCATCCCCCATTTAGATGTGCATGTGTCCGTCGGTCAATCCTTTAAGAATTTCGTGGTGACCAAACAAGAACCCATGAAAACCATCGAGTTTACCAAGAACCACTACGAATATTTGGAATTATTTTCTCATGAGAACAATCAATATGTGACTGCCATAAAAGTAGAGATCATCAATCCTTACAATGATCTGTGTACCTTGATCGTTTATCAGAAAGATTCGCAGATCCCTGAGGCAAAAGTCATGATCATTGAAAATGTGATCGACGTCATTTATGAACGCCTCCAAATGGCGTATTTGTTGAAGAAAGAGCGCTACAATCGCATGAACAATCTTGCCGATGCGATCTTACAAAACACTCCTAGTAATTTGGCTGAGCTGGATCTTTTGTTAGAAGAAGCGCAACTGGATCGCTACGATTTCTACCAAGGCATTGCCTTTGCTTCCAACAGCTTTAAAGATAAGGAGCGTAAGTCCGTCGTTTTGCACAAGCTACGGGCGTTGAAAACACCCCACGTCTTTTTTGAACACCACAATTATTTGGTGATCCTTTATAATTTCCAAACAGTCGCCCATCAGGTGACGAAACAGATGCTGCAAACACATTTTGATGATGCCCTGTTAGCCGATGAACATGGCTGCTTGGTGGTCAGCGAAGTCTTGCGCAAGGAACAGATCAAAGAGATCCTGCCAGAGTGTTTGGATGCGATCCGCTTCAATCGGCAGTTTTATTTGGCGCCGATCATTGCCTATAGCGACTTAGGTATCTTTAGTTCCTTTATCAAGGAGAACCAACTGGAAAAGCTGCAGCAAAGCATTCCCCCGAAGCTGTATCAACTCTCGGAAGAAAATGAAGAGCTGTTCAAAACGCTGTATACCTTTTTTATCACGAATCGCAATTACAAAAATACGGCTGAAACCTTGTTTCTTCATGCCAAAACGATTCGTTATCGGCTAAGCAAAATCGAACAGCTACTAGAGATCGATCTGACAAGTCCGATCCAATTAGTCAATTACGAGATCGGCACCTATTTATTAGAGCTTCAGAAAAGGAGTCAAGCAAAATGAAAAAAGAATGGCAATTGACCACCGGTGCTTCGGTGTCCCTTTATCCTGCTTCGGAGAAATACGTGATTTACTTTCACGGCGGCGGTTTTGTTTATGGAACCCGTCAAGACATTCCCGCATCACTGATCGCACTATTTCAAGAGCAGCAATACAGCGTCCTCACAGTCGATTATTTACTGGCGCCCAATTCCTCGTTAGCGGAGATTTTGGCGCTGAACTGGCAAAATTTTCAAGAATTGCAAGCAACTGTGCTTAAAGATAATTCGTTTTGTTTCTGCGGACGCTCAGCTGGCGGTTATTTGATGCTGGCGCTGACCCAGCAATTACTGAAGGAACAACAGAGATTGCCTGAAAAACTAGTCAATTTTTATGGGTATACCGATCTTTCTTTTATTGAAAACAAACGAGTCTTGCAGCAGCCGCTCTTAAGCAAAGAGCAAGTCCCTTCTTTGGATCAAACCGAGATCGTTTGGGATGATCCGCAGTTTCAGCGCTATTTGCCTTATGTTTATTGGGTTCAACAGCAAGAACTCACCACGATCTATGGTCTAACAGCTGAAGCTCTTTCTGACTATGCCATTGATCCTGAGCTGCTTGCTCAATTTCCTCCAATTTTCAGCAGTGCCAGCAGTACCGATGAGGAAGTTCCTTTTCGTTACAGCAAAGGCTTGAAGAAAGTGCCTAAAAGCAAATTTGTCCCTGTCTATGATTTGCCCCACGACTTTTTGAAAAACGTCGAGGAGCCGCAAGTCCAAATGGTGTTTCAGCAGCTCGCCCGTTGGCTCAAACAATAATTTGATACAAGTAAAGTGAAAATAATGTTTTTTTATTTCGACGAGTGCACAAAAAAACTCTGATTGCCTTCGCTTCCTCCTTATCTCAAAAAACGTGTGGTTTAATGAAACTCTTTTAATAAAAAAAGGCTTGATACAGGCTCAATTCAAGAGAGAATGCTATACTAAAGGGGAGTATGTTATAGGAAAGAAGGATGAGGTTTTATGCATTTTGTCGGGATTTTGTGTTTGATCCTAATCACGACGACCCTCTTCTCGCATCTGGCGAGACGGATGGGCGTTCCTGCTGTTATCGGGCAGTTGTTAGCGGGGGTTTTATTAGGAGGCGCAGGACTCAATTGGGTCCATCCAGATATTCTGGTTCATGATTTTTCAGAGATTGGTGTTATTTTGCTGATGTTTTTAGCGGGATTGGAAAGTGATATTTCTTTATTGAAACGCTATTTTCGTCCAGGGATGCTCGTTGCCCTTTTGGGGATCGTGTTCCCTATGCTCTTCGGGTATGCCACGGGGGTCGGTTTTCAAAGCAGTCCCACAGAAGCGTTCTTTTTCGGGATCGTATTAGCTGCCACCTCAGTCAGTATTTCTGTCGAAGTATTGAAAGAGTTGAATGTGGTGAATACGAAAGAAGGGTCGACGATTCTTGGTGCTTCCGTCGTGGATGATATTTTGGTCGTGTTGGTTTTGAGTCTTAGCCTTTCCTTTTTAGGCGGCGAAAGCAGCCAAGCAACACCACTGCCGGTCACCTTATTGGTAGAATTGATTTATTTTGTGTTGATTTTTCTATTAGTGAAATGGATTGCTCCGTTCTTATTGGCACTTGCAGAAAAGCTATTTGCAAATTCCGCGGTGATCATCATGTCACTGATCATCTGCTTAGGAATGGCGTATCTTGCTGACCTCGTTGGGTTAAGCTCGGTCATTGGTGCCTTCTTCGCAGGGATCGCTGTCAGTCAAACGAAGGTTCGTGAGGAAGTGGAACACAGTGTCGAAGCATTAGGTTACGCCGTCTTCATTCCGGTGTTCTTTGTCAGCGTTGGCTTAGAAGTTGATTTTTCCCGCTTAAATGAGCAATTATTCTTTATTCTTGCCTTTACCGTGGTCGCGATCATGACCAAATTGGTCGGTGGCTATGTCGGGGCGAAAATCGCGAAATTCTCAAACAACAGTGCTTGGATGGTGGGAGCTGGAATGATTTCCCGAGGTGAAATGGCATTGATCATTTTGCAGATTGGTCAACAAAACCAATTGATCTCATCCGCATTGTATTCCCCTTTGGTGATCGTTGTCTTGTTGAGTACCTTGATCTCTCCCCTGATCTTAAAATACTTTACGAAAAAGATTTATTAAGCGATGTAGCAACAGCGAGGCGATACCGATGATTGCAAAAAAAAACAGCGCGGGTTTTGTAGTGACCGCTCAACGGCCGATTGTTGAGCGAACGTTGGGCGGTCGCTTCCTTTCCCGCGCTGTTTTTCTCTATACAGGTATAAAAGCGACAATGCTGCTAGTTACTGGAAACCAATGTTAATTTTCCATGATCGATTTGATACACATCATCCGCGACGGCATCGATAAACGCTTGATCGTGAGATGTGAACAAAACGATGCCTCGATAGCTGCGAATCAATTGTTCCAAGACGGCGATTGTCGGTAGATCAATAAAGTTCGTCGGTTCATCAAGTATCAAGACATTGGCAGATTGAGTAAAGATGCGTGCGAGCTCGACCCGTGTCGCTTCCCCGCCGCTTAGCACATTGACTGGCTTCATCACGTCAATCTGGCTAAATCCCAGATTGTGTAAAATACTGCGGACCAGTGGTTCCTGATAGTCTGTTTGAGCCATCAATTCCGTCAAAAGCGGTGTGGTGCTGTTTTTTCGATAGCCCATTTGCTCGTAGACCGCAAAGACGATTTTCGGTGATACATAGATTCCCTCTCCACCTGCGATGATTTCTTTTAGTAAAGTCGACTTCCCCGAACCGTTCGGACCCACGATAGCGATTTTCTTCCCGGCAGCAAACTGGAAACTGCTGCTGTCTAGCAAACGTTTCGCCCCTCTTTGAATGGTTACTTGCTCCCCACGAATCGGTCGTTTATTATGCAGCTCCACTGCAGGGACTACTGGAAAACGAATCACCTGCTGCCGGGCAACACCCTTCACTTCTTCCAACTGATCCAAGCGGCTTTCCATGGCTTTGACTGTTTTTTGCAATGACTTTTGCACCGTGTCTTTTTGTTTTGATGACGACAAACGGTCTGGTCGGATGTTCTGCTGCCGCTTTTTTTCAGAAATACGACTGCTCTTGATCGCTTGTTCTTTTTTCTTTTGGATTGCTTGGGTCAACTGCTGTTTTTGTTGCTGATACTGCGCAGCCTCCCAGGCAACACGCTGTGCCGCTTGCTCTTTTTGCTGTCGGTAACTGTCATAATTGCCAGAATACTCGGTGACTTTGCCTTGATCGACTTCCCAGATTTTCGTTGCTAGCTGATTCAATAGATACCGATCATGACTGACCACGATCAGGGTACCATAATAATACTGCAATTCCTCAATCAAGACTTGAATTCCTTGCTGGTCTAAATGGGTCGTTGGCTCATCGAGCAAAAGTCCTAACTGATAGGAAGATAACGTTTGTGCCAACCGGTATTTGGTCTCCTCCCCGCCGCTTAGTGTCGCCAATTCATTTGTTGGGATCGAAAAACGACCAAACAGCGCCCAGTCAAGGGCCTCCGTCTTTTCAGTCACCTCAGCGATTTGTGGGAAATAGTGAAACGAATTTTCTCTTTGGATCGTTCCTGAATCAGGATCGATCACTCCCGCAATCAATTTTAGCAAGGTAGACTTGCCTTGCCCGTTTGCGCCCACGATCCCGATACGATCCGTTTGATAGGCACTCAGTTCTTCAATGTTCAGTACTTCTTTGGCCCCATAATTTTTGATTAGATTGTTTATTTTTACACTTAATTGTTCCATCAGTCTGTCCTTCCCGTCTAGGAAAACGCAAGCACAAAAAAAGGGCATAGCCTACCGCTATACCCTGATTTTAATAAGAAATTGGAAAAAAGAGGACACTCATCCCTTGAAATCACGATTGCCTAGACTTTTGAAATAGATTTAAGTTAGCTATTCAAAAGGTCAATCCACAATTTCATCGATGCTGTCATGTTTTTTCCTCCTCTTTTTGTCGTAGTTGTCTGTTGAATGACAAGCGGAAAATCAGCCGCTACTGTTTACCGTTTACGGTATTTCAGGAAGCTTCTTTAGTCTATCAACGAATCAATCGTAGCACGTTTTCAAAAAAGAGTAAAGTTTCATCACAAGAATGATTGGTCTTATACGCCATCGGTGATTTTTTCTGCTAATTTGACCTGGGCTTTTTCACCATTGAAGACTGCACGATCCAGTTCTCCTTCATCATGAGCAACGATCAACGCCACCGTGACGTCAGGGTCAACATTCAAGAGGGTCCGAAACATCCCAGAAAACCAATCGATCCCTGCCAGTAAGGCGATGCTTTCATTAGGTAGTCCTAACATAGGTAAAACCGTAGCCAGTGTGACTAATCCGCCGCCTGGAACGACGATCGTTCCCAAGCATGCCAACGAGGACAACAAGACCACTTGCAAAAGATCCCCCCAGCTCAATTGGATCTGGTACGCCTGAGCAACGGTTACGATTGTCAGGGCTAAAAATAAGGAGAGCCCATTGCTATTTAAGGTCATGCCTAAAGGCATCACGAGCTTATTGATTCGATCACTGATCCCAAATCGTTCTTTGCCATCTTCGATTTGAAACGGCAATGAAACAGCAGAAGAGGTGGTCGTAAAGGAAACCACCGATAGACGCCACATATTCTTTATCAAACGAAACAAGGAAACTTTGCAATAGAGCGACGTCAAGAGAAACCAAAGAAACAAAAAGAGCAAAGATGCCGCTGCTAACGTCAATAAAAAACTGGCTAACATTCCCAACACACGAATGCCGGTATCTTCTACCAAGGAAGCAACAAGGCCGAAAATCCCGATCGGCGCCAACTTCATGATCATGCTGACCATTTTTAACAAAATATGATTAAAACTACCGATCATATCTAGAAACAGCTGATTCTTTTTTTCATGCTTGATTAAGCTCAAGGCAAGGCCAAAGAAGAGCGAAAAAATAATCACTTGGATCATATTCTGCTCCACCATGGCTTGAATAATGTTCAGTGGAACAAAGTTCAAGATGACTTCTTCTATGCTGCTGGTACTTAATGCAGTTTCTGTACTTTGCAGCAGCGACTGGTCAAGGCCTGCGCCGGGCTTGAGGATCAAGGCGAACAAGAGACCGAAAATAGCGGCGACGAGGGTCGAACCGGTAAACCAGAGGAAGACTTTCCCGCCGATCCCACCTAATTCTTTTGGATCAAGTCCCCCCACCGCTTCAATCACCGAGCCCATGACCAACACGACCACAGACATTTGAATCAGTCGCAAGAAGAAGTCCCCGACTAGCTGCATTTGATCACCTAAACCGGGAAAGGAAACGCCCCAAAAAATCCCCAATACCGTTGCAATCATGATTTGGTTGGTCAAACTGATTTTTAAGGATCGTTTTTTCATCTGTTGGTCCTCACTTTTCTACTTTGCTGTTTTCTTAGAGTTTACAGTCAAGAATAAGAATGTACCACCGATCAACAAAATAATTGCGATATAAAAGCCCATTACTTTTGACCCTGTTGCATCCGAGATCGATCCGGTCAATGTTGGTGCGATAACGGAAGACATCATGCCGAAAAAGTTGAAGACCCCTAATGTCGTACCGACCCCAACTTTTGGTGCATTTTCCCCTAGCCAAGAAATGATGATTGGTTCAACTGCTAGTTTTCCAAGGAACCCGTACAAGATCAACGCGATCATTAAGAAGGTCGAATTTGTTGCTTGCACCGTTACTAATAACATCAACGCCGCTAATACTTCTAAAATAACGATAAAGGTAACTTTTTTATGCATGTATTTGTCTGCCAAGCGGCTAAAGAACAAGGCCCCAGGAATCGAAGCAAATGCCACCAATGAAGAAGAGAAGCCGATTGCGACTCCTTGGAAGCCTCGTTCTGTTCCTAAGAAGTTTGGTAGCCAAGTAACCGTCATATAGTAGGCATAACACGTCGCAAAATATAACACATACGTAAAGAGCATCCGCAGGGAGAACAAGGTCGAAAGGGAAACTTTTTCTTTCGGCTGATCCGTTGTTTCTTCTTCAGCTGCTGCTTGACTCTCCAAGAAAGCTACGTCTTCTTTGTTGCTGCGGATCACCAATGCGAAAGCGATCGTCATACAAACGATCAAGAAAGCGGATAAATACATCATTGTTTGCCAAGGCATATTCATCTGAATAACGATAAAGCTTGATAAGATCATCCCAAACCCTGAACCAACGGCAGAACCACTATTGACGATCGCTGTTGAGAAGCTCTTCTTTTCTTTCGGAATGTTCTGTGAGGTCAAAGAATACGCGGAACCATAAAATGATCCACAGCCGATCCCTGCTAAAAAGCTACCGGTATAGATCATGGAGATTGAAGAGGCTTGTGAAATCAGTAAAGCTGCCAGTGCAAATACCACAAATCCCGGAAGCAGAACTGTTTTCTTCCCAATCTTATCCACTAAAAAGCCGGCAGGGATCTGCATGATCACATAGCCGAAAAAGTAAAAGCTGGCGATCGATCCTAATGCTGTATCAGAAATATTGCCGCCAAGTGACTCATTGATTTGCGGATAGACCGGTGATAACGCAGCGCGATAAATCCAGATAGTGACCCAGCCTGAACACATTAAGATAATAATTTGTTTCCAGTAGGCAAGCCCACCACGTTCTTTATTGATTTCCATTTTTTTCCCTCCATCAGTTACACAAGTAAAGTTTGTGAAGCACGCCAACGAAAGCGCTTTAAGATAGTCTTAGTGTACGTTTTTTTGCCGACTATTGCATTTGTCATTTTTCACAAAGCGCTTTCAGTCGTTGTGCATTTGTGCTAAAATTTTAAGTCGTTTTTTGGTAGTAATTTAACGCAGCGATGAGCGCTTTGCCGGCAGAAATTGGTGCTTGCTGGTACAATAGTGCCCCTCCTAACGCGGCTAGGACATGTAAAATATTTTCTTTGCGGCTGCTGTAGCCCATATTTCCAATCCGCCAGATTTTTCCTTTTAGATCACCAAATGAACTAGCGATCTCTACACCAAAGGAGTGAAGCATCTCTTCTCGGACAGCTTCGCCATCAACACCTTCTGGAATAAAGATGGGGGTAACTGTCGGCATTTTGGTTGCTTTTTCGCCATAAATCGAAAGCCCCATTGCCTCCAGTCCAGCGACCAACGCCCCTTCATTCGTCAAATGACGTTGATAGGCTGCATCGAGGCCTTCGTTTAGCAACATCCGTAATCCTTCATGAAGCGCATAGATCATACTCGTCGCTTCTGTGTGATGGTTGATTCGCTCTTTGTTCCAGTAGCGTTGCAATTGACTCAAATCCAAGTAATTACTCATAATGTGCCGCTTGTTTCGATCCGTTTTGCTCAAGCCTAATTCTTTTTGGTAACGGGCATTAAGGACGGCTTCGACTCGATCGTTGTAGGTCACTAATGAAAGACCAGACGGCACACTTAAACACTTCTGTGTACCGGCAATTGCCAAATCGACACACCAATCATCGACTGACAGGGCCACGCCACCATAAGTCGCCACCATGTCAACGACAAAGAAAATATCTTTTGCGCGACAATACTGCCCGATTTCTGCTAACGGCTGCATTTGCCCATTGGCAGTTTCCCCGTGGACCATCGCCACGATCTTGGGTTGAAATGCGTCGATTTCTTTGATGACCTCTGCGGGTGCAAAAGGAGCCGTCCATTCTTTTTCTACATATTTGACTTGCGCTTGGGCACGTTCACAGATTTCTCCAAGTAAGAAAGCAAAGCGCCCATAGGCGGGGATCAAGACTTTGTCCCCTGGTTCGATCAAAGCGATCAGCGCCGCTTCTAAACCAGCTCGGGAAGTCCCATCAATGGCAAATGCCTCTTTGTTTTTGGTTCCAAACGGTTGTTTGATCATTTCTTTGACCTCATCCATGATCGCCAAAAAATTCGGATCAAACTGTCCCAAAATACGATTGGTCATTGCTTGAAGAACAGCTGGATGTGCTTCTACAGGCCCAGGTGTCATGATCGTACGTTGTGCGATCGTTAACTCTTTATACATCTTTTCCCCTCATTTCTCTTTTTGATTTCACTGCCCAACGCCTTGTCAACGTTTCCAAGTTTGTTGTACAATAAAGCTAAAAAAGGACATGTTTTTGTTTGTTTTGTTCAATTCTAAAAGGAGTTTCTCTATGAAGTTAGTTGCTGAATTGCTTGCTACACCACGCTTTTCCAATTTGCGTTTGTTGACAGATCCCATTACCGCGGAAATTCCCGTCGACAGTATCGAAATCACTGAGACCCCCGATATCGCACACTATATTCCTGAGCATACCTTTATCTTAAGCACGGCGATGGTTTATAAAGATAATCAAGGAGCACTGCTTGAACTGATCGATTCCCTCGTAGCCAAAAATGCCGCTGGATTAGGCATCAAGATCGGTCGTTTTTTGGATGTCATCGATCCTGAAGTCATCGCCTACGCCGATAGTTTAGGTTTCCCCATCGTAGAAGTACCTGCCACGATGCCGCTGGGCCGTTTGATGCACCAGCTTTTGAATTTACTATGGAACACCAAAACCGAGCAGCTGAGTTATGCCTTAGATATCCAAAAACGGTTCTCTGCTTCCTTGATGAAGGATGTCAGCATCGCTCGCTTTATCGCTGATTTTGGCCAAATGGTCAATACACCGATCATTTTGTTGAATCCTTTCAAACAAGTGATTGCCCATTCCAAGCATTTCACCCGCATGTCAAAACCCGCGGAGTACTACATCCATCAATTAGGACAAACGAAAGGGGTTTTTACTGGTGAAAAAAGCGGGGCGATCCCTATCAAAGATCTCCATGAAAAAACGTCACAAATTTCTTATTATGCCATTGAAACCTCCACTTATTTCCCCCATTATTTAGTCATTTTGAATCCTGAGGCGATTCCTTATCCTGTCTCGGATTTTGCGCTGGAACAAGCAGCATTGGTCTTGTCGTTTATGCTCTACAAAAACCAAAAAGTGCAAGAATCTTTTGAAGATTTAAAAAGTGACTTTTTAACACGGATGATCGAATACCAGCAATCTTCCAAACAGGAACAAAAAGATTGGTTAGATCTCGGAAAGACTTACGGGTTGGTCAAAGCCCGCCATTATCGTGTCATCTATGGTGCCTGTGAACCAACCAAAGAAACCAAAGACAAAGACAAATACCTAAAAGAAGAAAGTGACTTGGTCTATCAGTGGTTTAGTGAACAACTGCCTTATCGCATCAAAGATGTTTGTCTCTTTCGCTTAAAGGGCAGCAATCACTTTGCGATTTTCGTGCAGCATAAGTGTGATGCCTTAGAAGACCATTTGATTGAGACCGCCAATGCTTTGACCAATCGGTTGCCTTTTCGAATGGCCTTTGGTGTAGGGAGTGTCTGTGAAAGCATCAATGATTTAGCCAGCTCCTACATTGAAGCAAAGACTGCTTATGAAGAACGAAGAGGCCAACATGATTCTCCCATCGTCTCTTTCTACCATCAACGGGGAATGCGGAGTCTATTTGAAAAAATGAGCCCTGAAGATATCCATTATTTCTGCCGCACGATCCTCAAAGAATTGGCGTTTCCGCAAGAAGATGCCACCATCGAATTGCGCAAAACCTTACGGGCTTACTTGGATTATCAATGTGAGATCACCCGCACCGCCAAAGCCTTGTTCGTTCATCGCAATACGATCAAATACCGCATCGAACAGTGCCAAAAGCTACTAGGAAAAAACGTGCATGATCCTAGCATTAGCCTGGATCTGCGCTTAGCCCTTGAGCTGTCCGAAGAAGGCGACTAATAGGCGAATCAAGCAGTTGGATCGCTGGTGTTACCCAGCGATCCTTGTGCCTGCTTCACCTAACAATGCTAAGTCTGCTTCTTCCAATGAGCAGATGATTGCCGTCTTTCCTTGCTTGGCAAACGCAATCGCTGCTTCCATTTTCGGCCCCATACTGCCTTCTGCAAAATGCCCCGCATCAAAATATGCTTGCGCTTCACTTACGGATAATCCCGTTAATTTTTCTTGCTCCGGTGTTCCGTAATTGATATAAACGTTGCTGACGTCGGTCAGCATCATAAATACATCGGCATCCACTTGTTCTGCCAATTTTTTCCCAGTTCGGTCTTTATCGATGACTGCTTCGATCCCTTTCAAGCCTTCCGCTTGTTTTACGACTGGAATCCCACCGCCGCCACCAGCGATCACGATGGTATTTTGATTCAATAAATGAACCATTGATTCCACGCCGTGGATCGTCACAGGTTGTGGGGATGGCACGACGCGACGGTACCCACGTCCAGCATCTTCTTCCATCACCCAATGTTTTTCCTCAGCCATTGTTTTTGCTTCTTCTTCTGAGTAGAACAAGCCGATCGGCTTCGTTGGCTTTTCAAACGCGGGATCATCCGCTGCCACTTCCACTTGAGTCAATAAGGTCACGACATTGCTGGTCAGTTCTTCTTGATCGATTTTATTTTTGATGCTTTGCTCCATCAAATAACCGATAAAGCCTTGTGACTCTGCATTGCAGACATCCAGTGGAAAAGGCGGCACGACTTCTTTGGCTTCTTCATTTTGTCGTAAAATATTGCCGACTTGCGGCCCATTGCCATGCGTCACAACGATTTGATGGTCAAGTTTCTCGATTTTAGCGATCTGTTCTGCACTTAACTGGATATTTGCAAGCTGTGTCTCTACGGTCGCTGGTTGATTCGGTTTTAAAATTGCATTGCCCCCTAGAGCGATGACCACTCGTTTTGCCATATGAATTCCTCATTTCTATTGTTTTGAAATTGATTGATACTGCGAGCAAACCCTGCCAAAAAGTCAGCCCCCGAGGTATGACCGATCGCTAGTATCTCTTTGATTACTTGGTAAAAAGCCGCTGAATCGGTACACCTGGTCAAGGATAACGCCGATTGATTGAATGCGCCTGTCAACGCATGCAGAAGATAATGTTTACTGACGTCAGTCGTCAAATCATTGACTGTCAACAGCCTTCTTTGTAGATAAGCCACCAAGCGGGTATCTTCTTGCCCCATCACTCGGCGAGCCAGTAAATGGCCAACTAGCATATCATCGCCTGTGGGGGTCAATCCGACACCCCGTCCGACTAAATAAGCGACTGCTTGCCGTTGTTCTTTAAATGAAGGCGTGCATAGCTGATCGATTGCGTCATAAAACGGATGATTGCTGCTGATGGTTTGTGAAACAGCTTCTTGAATCCCCGTCTTTTCCGTGACATGTTGGAGGGTTGACCAAAACAGTTCTCGATCAAATGGGACTGTGCCAGCTGGGAAGGTGGTTGTAAACATGGCTGCCTTTTGAAAAGACAGACGATGATGCGGAAAATGGATCACTCGTTGCTGAACCAAAAGAGTGGTACCAGCAAGCAAGTCGGTCGCCAACGCTGCATAATCGTCGGCAGCTAAAATCATTCCTTTGGGCACGCGAGCCGCTTGTTTGGAGACACAGATCAGCTGATCCTGACGAGGATCTTGCAGATTGAAACTATGCTGAAACACACTGTGAACGAGCCAGGTGCCATTGATAAATGCGGGTTCAAATAAAGCTTGGTCGATCCATTTTGCCTGTATCATCGCTAGGTTGCTCCTTTTCACGTTTTCAGACCCTGAGTTATTCTTCAAATCCTAATTTTTTTGCATAAGCCAAGACAGCTTTTTCAAAGCAATCCATTGGTGGTGTCACTGTCCCGGCCCCAATTTGTCCCCGTCCAGCTTGTTTGTTGGCGATCCCTGTATTGATCACCGGTAAGATCCCTGTTTCCACGACTTTCCGAGCATCGATCCCTAAACAGATCCCTTTGAAGTCCCATGTAGGAACGGGAAAATTCGGATTGGTATCAATGGAGATCTCTAACATCTCATTGCTGGTTTTCAACGCATCGTGAAATCCGCCGGAACCAACGAAGCGTGTCACAGCTGGGGCAGCAATCATCGCCATTCCCCCAACACCAAAGGTTTCCGTAATGGCACTGTCGCCCATATCTGGAGAGGCATCTTCTTCACTGAATCCTGAGAAATACAACCCTTTTGGTGTATTGACAGGACCGGTAAACCACTCGTCCCCCATACCAGAAATACGGATACCGAATTCATGCCCGTTGCGACACATTGCTGTCACAACCGTTCCTTCTTCAATCGTCCGGGCGCCATCAAGCACCGCTTTTGAAGAAGCCATCATGATATTCAAGAAAAACTGATCCGTGTCTGCTAGAAACTGAATGACTTCTGGTTTTTCTTTTTCAAATCCTTCAAGGGTAACGATCGCTGGTGCTACTTCTTTTAAGAACGCCAACGAAGCAGCGATATTCCGTTGATGGAACTCATCCCCCATGGCGATTGCTTTTGCGACTAAGACATTGATGTTCAAGCCATCGGGTTTTGTTTGTAGTGCAGCACTTAAAACTGGTGCTAACGTATTTTTCATCCAATGCAAGCGATCAATGACTTCTTGAGAATAGGCGCCAAAACGTAAAACTGCCCCAATCCCTTCGTTCATCGTACAGTACGCTCGGTTGCCGTCTGTTTTGTTTTCCACCACGAGAACCGGCATATTGGCAGAGGTGATGCCCCCCATTGGGCCAACCGCTTGCACGTGGTGACAAGGAATCAGTTGAACTTCCCCAGATGCTAATAAATGACGTACCTCTTCTTCCGTTTCGCCCCAGCCTTCAAAAAGTCCCGCTCCAACACAAGCGCCTTGAATCGGATCGATCATCTGGTCGTAGCGGATCGGTGGTCCTGCGTGCAATAGGACTTTTCCTTCACCTAATTCTGGAATGACACTGACTGCTGGAACGACATCCAACAAAAAAGGCGAACCGGCAACGATCTTGGCAATAACGGCTCGGTTTGCTTCTTCAATAGTTTCGTACACGATAACTTCCTCCTACTCTGATAGTGACACTTGTGCTAAGAAACGTAAGGCTTTTTGTAACGTTACGTTCCCACCAGCAATTGGCTGCCAGTCATATTGAACGACTTGACCGTGATGCGTCTGGATCGCTTCTGCAAAGCTACGCAATCCTACATTGATGAACGCGTCATTCGACAACAATTCGCGGCTCTTTTCAGATGGCTCTGGCAACCCATCGGCAGTTGTCACTGCTTTTGGCAACAGCTTACGACTAATTGGGGAAAAGGGATGGCCGAGCATTGCTAAAGCTTTTTTGACTGCTTGGGCATTGCTTTGACACAAAATCACGCCAGCTGCGGTTAAAATCTCTGCTTGCTCGTTGCTATCTTGGGGGTCTAAATCAGTTCCAACGATCGTAGCGATCACCGCTAACTCCCGACCAGCTGCTTGTGCTTCTTCCTTCAATGATTTGATGGTCGGTGCCAATTCACTCGCCATATCTTGATGAGAGCCGTACCCTAAAACGATATCTAACAAAATCACTGCCGTTTCAGGATCTTCCCCCGCTTGTTTCAACAGTTCGATCCGCTTTGTTGGGTCGATCATCGGATGGGGCTTGCCTTGAGTATAAATGTCATCACCTAAATCGATGATCTCATGGCCAGCTGCTTTTAAGATGTACCCTTCCTGATGGGTATCTTCTTGTTCCAGATTTAATCCTGCTTTAACAAGCATCGCTGCTTCGTACGCCAATGTTCCGCCAGAATAGTAAGCTTTGATTTTTTGTTGTTCAGGTCCAAAAGTGGCAGCTGCTGTTTCCTCTTTCACTGGCTCTAGTCCAATCTGTTCTTGGCGTAGCAGCTGCACGGCTAATTGAGCCGCTTCTTCCAGCGTGTAGGCTCGGTAAAGATTTTCTTCGTGGTCCGTTGGCTCTTCCCCAAGAAAAATCGTGACTGCAGGTTTTGTTCCTCTTCTTAAAAGTGCCAACACTTCATCTCGGACACGTGGTGCAGGTGGTTTGGAGATCACCACGATCACCTCCGTATCAGGATCGTGTTCCAAGGCAAGAATGCTATCTTTCATGGTGATCCCACCGACGGCTTCTTTGAGATCTCGTCCACCGGTTCCGATGGCTTGTGTTACACCGGCACCCAATTTATGAATAATAGTGGTGACTTCTTGGATACCAGTACCCGAAGCGCCGACAACACCGATTTTCCCTTTACGGACGGCATTGGTGAAGGCTACTGGTATCCCATTGAGAATCCCTGTGCCACAATCTGGTCCCATTAAAAGAAGTCCTTTTTCATGCGCCAGTTTCTTTAGCCGAACTTCCTCTTCCAATGAAACGTTATCACTGAAACAAAATACATGTTTGCCCGCTGCTAATGCGGTTTCAATTTCTGGTGCTGCCATAGTACCGGGAATCGATAAGACAGCGACCTTCGCATCTTTTCCAAGATCTAAGGCTTTTTCCCAAGTTTTGACGCTTTGGGTTTCCTCTCCTGCGCTATTGCTTTGGTCCGATAAGAAGGCATCGATTTCTGACAGGACTGTTTCGATGATTTCTTCCTCTTCGATGTCTAAAACGAGCACCATATCGTTGGATGTCGCATTGCTCATCTCCTCGGTATAAAGACCACCCGTCTTGAAAATGTCCTTATTGGCAGGTGTGCCCATCATGACCGAAGCGTTGTTGATCCCTTCGATCGTCAGTAGACGATTGGTCAAAAGCATTAAAACAATGGAATCTTGGTAATTGTTTTTTTGAATAATAGTGTGTAACATGGGTCTCCTCACTCTCCTGTTCCTGTCTGTGCAAAGGCATCTGACCCAGAATACTGGTCAAAATGAACCGTGTCGCTAATGAGATAGCGATAAATGTTCTTCTCGATGGGAATGCCTTCTGCCATATATTTTTCATAGGTTAGTTGATTGATCTCGCCTGGATAATAGACTTGCTGGAACTGTTCAGCAGCCGGTATGTCATGCAGTTCGGCAACCATCGTCTCCACCGACTCTTTAAATGTGTCTAAATCTGTAAAGCGTTGCGGATCGATCAGCAAAATAAATTGCCCTAAGTCGCGACCTTTCGTCAGATCGTTGTACATAGAGGAAACATGCTTGCCAAAAGGCAGCCCAAGGAGCATTCCTGATAAGATATCCACCATCATCATCAACCCAAAGCCTTTTGGCCCTGAGATCGGCAGTAAGCCGTGGACATGATGTGGATTCGTCGTTGGCTTGCCATGAGCATCCACGGCCCATGTCGCAGGAATCTCTTTATTTTTGGAGCGAGCGTCTAATATTTTGCCCCACGCTTGGACCGTCGTTGCCATGTCAAAGACCACCGGTGCCCCCTGTTTTCTTGGTGCGGCAAATGCGATTGGATTGGTACCAAAATAATTTTCTTTGCCGCCAAAAGGAACCACCATTGAATCTGATTGGCACATAGATAATGCAATCAAGTCAGCTTCTGCAGCTTTTTTGACATAATAGGATAGCGCCCCACTATGACTCGTTTTCCGTACACCAACCGCCGCGATCCCAGAACGTTTGGCCATCTCAATGGCATGCTTTGTCGCTTCTAATACAACGACCTGCCCTGCGCCATTTTGACCGTGAACGATCCCGCTGCTAGGCCCAGTCTCTTCAAACGTGATCTGTGGAGTGCGATTCATTCCACCTTTAGCGATCCGCTCTGCGTAATAGTCTACCCGTACAGCCCCATGAGAGTGGATCCCGCTGGCATCGGCAAAGACCAAATGCTCTGCAACGATGGCTGCGTGCGCTTCAGACAAACCAGCAGCCGCTAATTTTTTTTGGATCAATTGCTGTAACTCTTGTGACTGTACAATAACCGTCTCTTCCATTTTCTAAACTCCTTTAAATTTCCGGATCGCGGTTGCAATCTTTGGAATAAATATAGGTCAATGGTTCATCACGACCGACACCATAGGCCGCTTGCTGTACATAGGCACTCATGAAAATATAGTCGCCTTTTTCCACTGGGAACCACTCATTGTCTAAGTTATACATCCCTTTACCTGACAGTAAGTACGCCCCGTGTTCTTGGTAGTGGGTCTCAATGTAGCCATGACTTGCCCCTGGTTCAAAGGAAAGGATATGGATATTCATGTCAAAACCCAACTCTTTCGGTAAGAAATCCCAAAGCAGGACGTCTTCCATCCCTTCGTATTGGATCGGTATCAACTCTGAAAGATTCCCCACTACTTTGTAGGCTTGGTGATTTTCTAACGGTTGGTAACGCTTCTTATATAAGAACACTTCTGTCGCTTCTTCTTGGAGATTTTTCATATACAGTTTTTCTCCAGCAGGCAGATAGATATAGCCTCCGTCCGTCAATGTATGGGTTTCTTTACCATCACTCACTTCCAGTTTGCCCGAGATGACATACAAGAAACTCTCGATCTCTGGTCCGCCGAAGCCCAATTGGTTGGCGCCATCTTTTTTGAATGAAATGATGTAATCGACAAAAGACGCCCCTAATTTTGGTGTGCCGAGTATCGAACATTCACAGTTTTCGAATCCTGGAATGACATTATTCACTAACCCGTCATGCGGCAAGATCGCAAAATTATTTTTTCTAATGACTGCACGTGATTGCAGCAATCCATCTAAATAGCCCGTATTATTATTTTTGTATCCCATGTGTGTCCCTGCTTTCTATTCTTTGTATGCTAGCTCGTAAAGGGAAGCTGCTAAAACTTCTACCCCAGCTGTTAAATCTTCGATAGTTGTTGCTTCGGCTGGGTTGTGGCTAATCCCATCAATACTTGGTACAAACAGCATCGCCGTTGGAAAATGTGGTGCAATGATTTGGGAATCATGACCCGCCCCACTATGCATCACTTTGTAGCGTTTGCCGGTTTGCTTCACCGCTTGTTCCACCGTGGCAACGATCGTATCGTCCATCGGCACTGGGCGTTCATCCATCCATAGGTCCATCTCCACTGTCAGGTCGTGCTCTTTGGCGATCGCTTGAATGATCTGTTCTGCTTCAGCAGTAAAGGCATCCAATAGCTGCCCATCAGTATGGCGACAATCCATCGTAAACAACACTTCACCAGGAACCACGTTGACCGTATTCGGCTTTGGCTCAACTTTACCGAATGTCACAACTAATGGATCCCCAAGATCTAAGCCACGGTCGATCACTGCGGCACACATTTTGGCAAAACCATACACAGCATCTTGACGATAGCCCATCGGTGTGGTGCCTGCATGATTGGCTTGTCCTTTTAAGACAAAGGTGTAGCGCTTTTGACCAGCGATACTATTGACGACACCGATCTGCAAGTTTTCTTTTTCTAAAACACTGCCTTGTTCGATATGGATTTCCACGAAGGCTTTGATGTCTGATCGAACCGGTTCTTGTGGGTCGCGAAAGTCAAAGCCTTGGCGTTGCATCTCTGCCACGAAGCTATTGCCTTCAAAATCTGCGATCGCTTCAACATCGGCTTTTTTGGCCTCTCCGACAAAGTTTTTACTTCCCCAAAAAACGGTTGGAAAACGACTGCCTTCTTCTTCTGCCATTGAGATGACTTCCAAGGAGCGTAAAGGTTGCCCATAGGTCTCTTTTAAATACTTGATCGCTAAAGCAGCAGCAACGACCCCGTATTGACCGTCTAATGTGCCCCCGTTGACGACGGTATCGATATGTGACCCTGAAAGAATCGTTTCTTCTGGATACTGGCTGCCTTCCATTCTGCCGAAGAGATTGCCGACTGCATCATAGGACGTCGTTAAGCCAGTTTTTTTTAATTGTTTTTCTACAAATGATTGCGCTTCTTTCCATGAATCGGTATAAAGCAGTCTAGTCATTCCTCCAGTTGGATCATTCCCAATCTGAGATAATGCATCGATCATTGCCGCTACTTCTTTTTTCAACTCCATTGTTCTGCCTCCTTTGATTTATACGGTTATTGTAAGCGTGTTACTGAAGGACATCATTGTTCACTTTCGACAAAACCGTTTCTATTTTTAGTCATAACGCTGTTTTCTAAACCGCTTCCTTCTCCTATACTCTTCCTTATACTATCGAAGAAGAGAAAGGAAGAAAACAATGGTTTATCCTAAAAATGCCTTTGCGCAAACAGAAAAAATCCAATTTGACACCTACGGCACTTTGCCGTTAGAAGTGACGATCCTAAAAGCAGCGCAGCCTCGGATCAGCCTTTTGTATTTTCATGGTGGTGGCTTCCTCTATGGTCAGCGGGAAGACCTTCCGCAGGATTATGTCCACCAATTGCTGGCTGCCGGTGTTAGCCTTTATCTCTTTGATTATCCACTGGCTCCCGAAGTAGCGCTGAACGACATTTACCTTCATACAAAAAAGGCAGTGGAATGGTTTTTGACAGAGGGCTGGCACTTCAGCGGCGTTGGTGCAAATGAGTACATTCTATTCGGTCGCTCCGCCGGCGGTTTTTTAGCGACCTTACTGACCGCACGCACAAAGCATCCGGAGCAAAAAGGCTTGATCCGATTTTACGGATACCAAGAGTTGTTTTATAAAGAATTTTTGCAGCCGGCACGCTTTTACACGCAATTTCCGAAAGTCCCGCCACTCGACGCCGAAGCTATGATCGAAAGCCAACCAATCACCCACGGCACGTTAGAAAAACGATTCCCTTTGTACCTTTCCGCCCGTCAATATGGCAACTGGCAGCGTTATTTAGGCAATCGGGAACAGCTGGCAGCCTTGGCGATTCCTGCTGCCGCTTACAAAGACTTTCCTCCTTGCTTTGTCGTTCATTGCAAAAAAGATCCAGACGTTCCCTTCAGCGCCTCCGAAGCTTTCGCTGCACAAGTCCCCCGTGCCAAAACACTTTGGCTCGACTTAGAACAGCATGACTTTGATCGGACACCAAATGCGATCGCTGATGACTGCTATCGAGAGATGATTTCATGGCTCCTTTTAACAATAGAGAAAAATTAAGCGCAGATTTGGCCATGCTTCTTTAGTAAACAAAAACAGGCGATCTTCAAAGGAATGTTCCCTCTAAAGATCGCCTGTTTTTTGATTATAGTGAGTTGAAGGTATTCACGACATTCTCAACACTGAAGCCGAATTCCGCTAAGACTTTGTCACCAGGTGCGGATGCACCGAAATGATCGATCGCGATCACTTTTCCATGGCAACCGGTGTAACGTTCCCAACCAAATGGGTAAGCCGCTTCGATCGCTACGCGTTTCTTCACTGCTTTTGGCAAGACGCTTTCTTTGTATTCTGAACTTTGTGCTTCAAACAAATCAAAGCTTGGTAAGGAGACCACCGATACATCGATGCCTTCTTCTGCCAATTTAGCTTGTGCTTGGACCGCAAGATTCACTTCAGAACCTGTGGCGATCAAAATACCCGCTGGTGTTTCACCAGCTTGTTTTGAAATCACGTAACCACCTTTTGCGACATTTTCATCCGCACCGGTTTGCGTGCCTTCGATCACTGGTAGATTTTGTCGGCTTAAGACTAAGACCGTTGGTTTATCCGTTGTTGTCATGGCCAATTTCCAGGCAGCACGGGTTTCATTGCCGTCTGCTGGACGAATCACTTGGACATTTGGCATGCAACGGACGCTAGCTAATTGCTCGATCGGCTCGTGGGTCGGTCCATCTTCTCCCACCGCCACGGAGTCATGTGTCAAGACATAGATCACAGGTGCATGCTGGATCGCAGACAAGCGCACCGCTGGACGCAAGTAATCAACGAAGACGAAGAAGGTCCCGCCATAGATTCGCGTACCGCCATGCAATTGGATGCCGTTCATGGCTGCCGCCATCGCAAATTCTCGGACACCAAACCAAATGTTGCGGCCTTCGTATTGGCCAGGTTCAAAGTCTTTTTCTGCTGCCACCATCGTGTTGTTGGAACCAGAAAGGTCAGCCGATCCGCCCCAGAGACCAGGGACGGCTTTGGATAAGGCTTGGATCATCTCTTTGCTGGATACCCGGCTAGCTTGTGAGCTGCCAACTTCGTAGCTTGGTAATGCTGCATCCCAATCTGCTGGCAATTCACCCGCAAAGGCTTGTTTGAATTGCGCCGCAAGTTCTGGGTAGGCTGCTTCATAGGCATGGAAAGTTTCGTTCCAAGCGGCTTCAGCTTTTTGTCCTTCATCGATCATGGTTTCTTTGAAGCGCGCGGCAACTTCTTCAGGTACGGTAAATTCTGGGTATTCCCAGCCATAAATCGCTTTAGCTGCAGAAATGCCTTCGGCACCGATCGGCGCACCATGAACGGCAGAGGTGCCTTGATTTGGCGCACCGTATCCGATCACAGTCTTGATTTCGATCAAGGTTGGTTTGTCGCTTTCAGCTTTTGCTTCGTCGATCGCTTTTGAGATTGCTTCTAAATCATTGCCGTCTTCAACGAGAATGTGTTGCCAGCCATACGCCTCAAAACGCGCACCGACATTTTCTGTAAAGGCTTTTGAGGTCGGACCATCTAGGGAAATGTCGTTTGAATCGTACAAGACGATCAGTTTATCTAATTTCATGTGACCCGCCATGGATGCAGCTTCTTGCGAAACACCTTCCATCAAATCCCCATCGCCACATAAGGCATAGGTATAGTGATCGATGACTTGATACTTGTCGCGATTGTAGGTTGCAGCCAAGTGGGCTTCGGCCATTGCCATACCGACTGCCATGGCGATCCCTTGTCCTAAAGGTCCAGTGGTTGCTTCCACGCCGTCTGTGTGATCGACTTCTGGATGTCCTGGCGTGCGGCTATCCCATTGACGGAAGTTTTTTAGATCCTCAATGGTCACATCGTAACCAGACACATGCAACAAGCTGTACAATAACGCCGAACCGTGTCCAGCAGACAAAACAAAACGGTCACGATCCACCCACTTGCGAGAAGTCGTTGGATTGACTTTCAAGTGTTTGGTCCACAAGGCATAGGCCATGGGTGCTGCCCCCATCGGTAATCCTGGATGTCCTGAATTGGCTTTTTGTACGGCTTCGATACTTAATGTACGAAGGGTGTTCACTCCTAATTGATCGATTTTATCAAATAATTTTTTCAATTAAATTGCCTCCTTCACTTTCTTCAGCCAGCATGTTTCTATTCACTGCCTTTTCACAATAGAAAAGAACCAGACACCCAAAGTTTACAGGCTAGGAGGCAACGAATGCTCCTCTTTTTAACAGTCCGCAACTTGAGTCGTCCGGTTATTTTGCTTTCGGCTTTGCTTAGCTACTCAAAACTTTTCCAGTCATTTCTTGATAATCTGCGACCATGATCGACCATGCTTTGGCAATGTCATCATCTAAACCAAACAATCCACTGCGTCCGACAATATAGATGTCTGGATTGGCTTCATCGATCCGTTTGAAGGATTTCCGATTGGAGGAACCATCCATTTCAATGACATAGTGATAGTCGTATTCTTCCCGTAATTCCCGCAGTTCAACAATTTTATCTAACGCCCCTTCAATAAAGCGTTGGCCAGCAAACCCTGGATCAACCGTCATGATCGTGACTTTATCCAAACGATCGATATAAGGCAAAATGACCGATACTGGCGTTTCAGGATTTAAGACGATCCCGGCTTTTAATCCGGCATCATGGATTTGATCGATCAGACGAAATGCTAACCCATCCAAAACTTCAGCGTGCATGCAAATCCATTCACAGTTGATATCGATCAGCTGCTGCACCCAAAAGGCAGGTTCAGTGACCATCAAATGAGCGGACAAAGGCAAAGTACTGATTTTGCGGACCTCTTGAATAAACCATGGGGATAGGGAAATATTGGGTACGTAATGACCATCCATAATATCAATATGATAGGAGTCCACTTGGTCATTCAAAAAAGTGATTTGCTCTTTAAATTTATCTAGATCCATCGTCATCAGTGACGGTGAAAATTCAACTTTGTTCATAGACTTATCCTTTCTCCTCGATCAGTCTTGTACTGAGAGGAACGATTCTTCTTTCAATTGAATCGCTTTTCTTAGAAAATTTGAATATCATCTAAATCGATTTCTTCTTCTTCCACTTCTGCTTGCGCGGCTACTTGTTCTTCAGTGACATTTTTCTTGATCAAAGCCAAGGTGATCCCAGTCACTACTATATTTACCAACAAAGCTACTGCCCCAGCCCATGGACGAGTCATAGTCGGCAGCATCAGCACACCACCAAACGGTACCGTTGCATCTGCCCCTAAGACCATTGAAACAGCACCTCCAGCAGCGCCACCGATAGCTGTTGCGATCAGCCCTCGGACGATATCGTTCATAACGATTGGGATCACCCCTTCAACGATATTGATCACACCCATTGGTACGGCAGATTTTAACGTTTCCACTTCTACAGGCGTATAGATGTTTTTGCCGAACAATTTTGCAATAAAGAATGCTAAACCAAAACCGATTGGTGTTGCAGTATTGACTAATTGCAACGCAGTGATCGGTCCATTGATCCCTTCTGCTTGCATCGTCAGAACAAAAGCAAAGACCGTTTTATTGATTGGTCCGCCATAATCAACGCCACTCAACAAGCCGATGACCGCACCAAAAACCAATAATGAAGAGGAGCCTAAGCTATTTAATGCGTTCGTTAGTAAGTTCGTAAAGGCAGTGATCGGTGTACCGATAATATAGACCATGATCAGACCACCGATCAAAGAGGTCAAAAAGGGAATGATCAATGTCGGCATCAAGCCTTTCGCCCAATTTGGTACTTTAATAAATCGTAAAATAGCAATTACAAGATATCCAGCTAAGTAGCCGCCCAAGATTCCTCCAATAAAACCTGCACCAATGGCATTGGCTGTCAAACCAATAATAAACCCTGGCGCGATCCCCGGTTTTTCGGCAATCGCATAAGAAATTCCTGTCGCAATGACCACCGGAAGCAACCCGAGTCCTGCGCCTCCCATCGTAGCTAAAGCATCCCAAATCGTAAATTCACCTGGCACCAGTTGTCCCTGACTGGTGCCGCCGAAAGCCATGCCAATGGCAATCAAGAATCCGGCACCGCAGACGATCGGAATCAAATAGGAGATGGCTGTCAACAAATGTCCTTTTAAATTCAATGCTTTGATTTTTTCCATAGTTTCCTTCCTCCTTCGGTTTGCTTAGACCGCCTGCTGTTGAACGACCTCTTTGGCTTTTTCCAACAATTTGCTTGGGGACTTGATGGCAACTTCGGTCGGCACTTGAATGATCCGTTTCCCTTCAAATCGTTCACGTCCTGCTACTTTGACGTCAACTGCTAAAATCACGACATCTGCAGCCGCAATCGCTTCAGGTGACAATTCATTTTCACGACCGATCGTTCCTTGTGTCTCCACATGGATCTCGTAACCTGCCTTTTTAGCCGCATTTTCTAACTTTTCTTGAGCAATATAAGTGTGAGCGATCCCTACTGTACATGCACATACTCCGACGATTTTCATAAATAATTCCTCCTTAAATTTTCTGTTATCCTTGAAATGCTTCAATCACTTGCTGCGGCTCTTTTGCTTTCAACAAGGCAGCCGTCACCTCGTCATTTCCTAATTTCCGAGCGAACAAAGAGAGCAGTTTCAAATGCTTTTGCGCCCCTTCCGTGTCATCACCGACGGCAAATAAGATAATTCCTTTCACTCCCTTGCCATCCAACGTTTCCCAAGGGATCTCTTGTTTTAAAACCCCGATTGCTACGCCGATCTCCTTCACATGAGCACTTTTTCCATGGGGAATGGCAATGTAATTACCAATCCCTGTTTGACCAACTGCTTCCCGCTCATAGACATCTTTTAAAAATGCTGCCTGATCCGTCAAGTACTCATTGGTATATAAAAGCTGACTCAATTGCTGCAGGGCTTCTTCTTTAGAAGCGGCCTCCATGTTGGTTTTGATTATTTTTGGATCAATCACTGTTGAAATATCCATTCGTTTTCCTCCTCTAGTTGAGTACCTCTTGCCTTACTGAATTGACCATTCATTCCTATCAGCCGCATTGGTTGAGAAGGAAGGCTTCGATTTCTTCTTTTGATTTTTCTGCAATGAATTGCAGATTTTCTTCATAGGCGAAACATTTCATTAAGCGGATGACTGCTTGTTTCACCGCGGTTGTTTCGTTAGTCTTCATCAGGATCGCAAAAATCGTTTTTGCTTGCAGCGTTCCCTGCCAAAGGACTTCTTCACCTCTGACTAGAACGATTCCGCTTTTTTTCACCACAGCACTTTCAATGTGCGGTAGCGCAAAATCTTCAGCAATCATCGTATTGCCGCTCGCTTCTCGGGCTTGCAGTGCTTCAAATAGCAGGGTTTTGCTCTCCGTCAGCCCGATTGTTTGGCTAACACCTGCAATCTTCCTTAAAACATCGACTTTCGTCTCTCCTGCTTCTGTTGAAACTAAAGTAAGGGACAAAGGGAATTTAGTCATTTCTCACCCTCCCAATCATCACTTCAAGGCGTTTTTGGTCTTCCATCGTCAGCATGGCGCTCACGATCACAACCGGAATCGGACTATCGATCGTTAATTGAACGGTTGAGATGATCATCTCCGTATCCGGGTGTTGCTTTAAAGCCGCTTCCACATCACGAGAAGGTAGGACAGCGGTGATTGCTAACTCACGAAATTTCTTATGCACTTTTACTTTTAATAATTCGGAGGTCCCGATTCCTGTAGTACAGACGATCATTACCTTGAGTTGTTGAGGATGTTCTTCGATCGCTTGAGCAAAGTAAAGGGTGACAAAGCCGATTTCATCTTCTGTGAGCGCTGGCAAATCGTACACTTGGCAGATTTCTCTTGCAGTCTCTTCGGTAGCAAAAAACAAATCTGTATATTCTAATTTGATTTGCTCCAAAAGATTGTTTTTGACTTCGATCCCATGTCGCAACCGATTGATCATTGGTTTGATATGGCGAGCCAATTTACCGAATAACTCCTCGTCTTCAAATGACCGCTGCAGCTGAGTGCTCATTTTTTCTATAAATGCATTAGAAATTAGTTTTACTTGTTCTGACAGATCCTCTAATTCATCCGTGGCCTTTTGCATCCGTGAGGAGACGAGGTATTGATACATATAATAGCTTTCGTTTTCCGGTAATTTCGTATGCAAGTACTGTTCGCTATTGCCAATGATCTCTTTGGCGATGGTGGCTAATTCTGGGTTTTCTTGCATTTGCTGTTTCTCTTTCTCATCTAAAATATCCTCATTAAATGAATTCCCTACTTTGCGAAACCGTCGCAATAAGATATACAGGTGAGAAAAAAGATTAATGTTATAAGGATGTGGGATTACTAATCCTAGGTGATTTTCAATCAAATTCAGCTGTCGCAAAACAAACTCCGCATCATAGCGGTTGAACGCCTCATTCGTCACATGCAGATCATCCAAGCGGATATTGCGGGTTTGTTGGATATACTCCTGCAATGCACGACGGATATTTTTTTCTGCACCGTTCACCCCGATCATTTTATTTTTGCGGGAAACCGTCAGCTCAAAACGCTGCAAAGCTTCAGAAATTAATTTCTCATCACTGTTGATAACCGTTTCACTCACATAAAAAGGCTGATACAGGGAAAAAATATTCTTTCTTTTTGGGGAAATAAGCAATAGCTCCTCCATCACCTTGTTCCGGCGTTCCACTGGTGTCAGCGCATTCGGCATTTCCGCTTTCTGACTCTGGGACTTTTCTTGATGATGGAAACTTAAGCGGTAGCCTTTCCCTTTTTCTGAGAGAATCACATAGTCAATCGCGGCATCCTCATTGATTGCTTTTACGATGCGATAAATCGACTTTGTAGAAAGTCGGAGCGCTGCGGATAGTTCATCGGCCGTGACAAATTCTCTCGTATTGGAAAGAATATGGATGATTTTTCTCTTTCGTTGTTCCATAACAGTCATGTAACCGTTCTCCTTTCTACACACTTATCATAGCACTAGGAAATGTAAGCGTTCTATCATTCTTTGTCCCCTTCATGGGACAAAGATGATCAATAATAAGAATTACAATACAACGTTAAGGACAAAAAAAACAGCCATTTTTCAAAATGGCTGTAACAAAGTCAGTGTTATCATCAATGTTCATTATTCAACTGTTGGAATAAGAAAAGCTGCTAGTTCCCATGAAACGAGAAGGAAAACGCCGTTTATCGAAACCCTTCAACCGTCGTTAAGGAGCAATCCAGGTTTGAGCGCCTATACAGCAAGCGAAATAAGCACGCTCATTGAAAGGAACGATTTGAGCTTTTACATCAACGAGCGATAAAGCTCAATAATCTCTTCTAAAGTCGTTTCCCGCGGGTTGCCTGGTGTGCAGACATCGTTCAAGGCATCTTTGGCGATGGCTGGGATATCTTCTTCTTTGACGCCTAATTCAGAAATGGTCGCTGGAATGCCCACATCTTTGCTTAACTGATCGATTGCTTGGCAAGCAGCATCTCGGACGTCTTCAAGTGACATCGTTTCTGCCCCTTCAATGCCTAAAACGATCGCGATCTCACGGTATTTTTCACCCGTAAAGTCTTTGTTGTATTTCATGATGGTTGGCAACAAAGACGCGCACGCTACTCCGTGAGGAATGTTGTACCAAGCGGACAATGGATGTGCCATGCCGTGGACTAAGCCCAAGCCGACGTTTGAAAAGCCCATACCGACAATGTATTGCCCTAGTGCCATCGCTTCTCGTCCTGCTTGATCGCCATTCACGGAATCTCTCAATG
Source organism: Enterococcus sp. DIV1096b (assembly GCF_050498765.1). NCBI lineage: Bacteria > Bacillati > Bacillota > Bacilli > Lactobacillales > Enterococcaceae > Enterococcus > Enterococcus sp. DIV1096b. The sequence continues at coordinate 2,604,808 of NZ_JBMHEK010000001.1, forward strand.
AGCGCCCGATGATCTCGATTGCTTTGATGTGCAGCATGTCAGTCATTTTCCAAGCGCCTTTGGTGATGAAGCCTTCGATGGCGTGGGTCATGGCATCCATCCCCGTTGCAGCTGCCAGGCTCTTCGGCATCCCCATCATCATATCGCTGTCCACAAAGGCTACTAGAGGAATATCGTGAGGATCTACACAAACAAATTTCCGATGATTTTCTTCATCTGTAATCACATAGTTAATCGTTACTTCGGCTGCAGTCCCAGAAGTTGTCGGTACCGCTAAAATCGGCAAGCATGGATTTTTCGTGTCTGCCACGCCTTCCAAACTAATCACATCTGAAAATTCAGGATTCGTAGCAATGATTGCGATCGCTTTTGCCGTATCGATCGGTGAACCACCGCCAATCGCAATGATACAATCGGCTTGGGCTTCTTTGACAAAGGCTAAGCCGTCTTTGACATTTTGGATCGTTGGGTTGGGCACGATCCCATCATATAACGCATAGTCGACACCTGCTTCATCCAATAATTTCGTCACTTTGGTTGCTACTTCAAATTCCACCAAATCTTTGTCGGTGATCACAGCCGCTTTTTTGAACCCTCGTGCTTTGAATTCGGTCGGTACGTTCTCGATCGCTCCTTTTCCAAAATACGATGTTTCATTCAAAATCATTCTATTTGCCATTCTTCCTACCTCCATTTGTTTGTTTATTCACAATATATTTTAAATAGAAAAGACTGAGAGCCTTTTCTATTCTTCTACCATTACTTATACCTCAAGATAGCCTGCTCGGGGAGTGACTTTGAAAGCGTCAGCCAATTTTTTCAGATTTTCATCTGTAATGGTTTGTAAGATTGGGCCTTGCGCTTTAACATAGGTGTACACTTCCGCAGCTTTCTCTGCCGTTTCAATCAAGCCAAAGACTTCATCCATATCTTTGCCAGCACCGTAGATGCCATGTTGCGGCCAAAGTACCAAACGGGTTTCTTTCATTTTAGCAGCTGTTGCTTCGCCGATCTCGTTCGTTCCTGGAACCATCCAAGGAATGATGGAAACACCTTCTGGGAAGACCACCAAGCACTCCGTACACATCTGCCACAGGGTCCTCGTGAAACTGCGTTCATCCAACTCATGGGTAAAACTCATGGCCAAAAGATGCGATGCGTGGTTATGCATGATGATTCGGTTTTCTGGATCGACCGACAAGCGAGCGATATGACTCATGAAATGACTTGGCAATTCACTCGTTGGCACCGCACCATTTTCCAAGCCCCAAAGCAATTCCAATGTTTGCCCATCTTCTTTGACCCGAATCACACCAAGGTTTTCCGCTGGATGTGCGGCTACATTTTTAAAGTATTTTCCTGAACCTGTCACAATAAAGTACTTGCCGGCTAGTGCCGTAGCATCAAAAATCATGGGAATTTCCCGCAAGACGCTTTGCGGATCGATGAAAGGCAAGATCTCTTCTTCTGTTAATAAGTAAGAAATATTGCCACCGTTGCGCTCATCCCACCCTAAACGGTAAAGATTTGCTGTCGTTTCCATCATTTCTTGTACAAAATTCGCTTGTAAAATATCAATTTTTTTCATCGTTCTCCTACTTTCTGGCTTTTAAGACGGTTTCTTCATAGGCTTTCACTTCTGATAGCCAATCCAGACCTGCTGGTACCCCTTGGCTTTCACAGAAGTAATTCCAAACATCTGCATACGGATAGTCTTTTAATTCTTCCGTCATGGCTAAACGAGTGGTGAAATCACCTGACAATTCGATTGCTTTTAGTTCTTCGATCGGTTCTAGCATCGCTTTTAGCAACGCTTTTTGAGTATTGCGCGTCCCGATCACCCACGCAGCGACCCGATTGATCGTTGCATCAAAGAAATCTAACCCAATGTTGGTTTTTGGCAATAAGTCATTGCGAACCAATTCGCGGCCAATCTCTTGCAATTCATCGTCCATGATCACGACATGATCACTATCCCAGCGTACAGGACGGCTGACATGCAGCAAAATGCCTTTGCTGAATAGTGCCAATGAAGACAATTTATTGGAGATCACTTCGGTTGGATGGAAATGTCCAGCATCCAAACAAATCAATTTATCGCGCGTCAAGCCATAGCCCATATAAAATTCATGAGAGCCGACGGTGTAGGCTTCGGCACCAAGACCAAACAGCTTGCTTTCCACGGCATCCACTGTGTATTCCGCTGGCAATTCTTCAGCAAAAATCTCATCTAATGCTGTCATCAAGCGTTCCCGTGGTGTAAAACGATCGATCGGGTTGTCTTTGTAGCCATCTGGCACCCAGAAATTATTGACACAGACTTGCCCAGTTTCTTTCCCCATATAGGCAGCGATTTGACGCGAACGTTTGCCGTGTTCGATCCAAAACTGACGAACTTCTTCATCTGGTGAAGCAAGGGTAAAGCCATCTTTGAACATGGGATGAGAGAAAAAGGTTGGATTGAAGTCTAAACCTAAGCCTTGTTCCTTCGCCCAAGCAACCCATTTTTCAAAATGCTTCGGCTCCAATTCATTTAGATCCACTGCTTCCTCGGTGTCTAAATAGATGGCGTGAAGGTTCAATTTGTGTTTTCCAGGAATCAAAGAGTAGGCTTTTTCTAAATCTTGGCGCAACTCCTCAGGGGTATGCGCAGCACCAGGATAATTCCCTGTTACAGAGATCCCACCAGATAACGCTTCATCACTCAAAAATCCTTGCACATCGTCCCCTTGCCAAACATGCATCGAGATTTTCACATCGGCTAATTTTTTCAAAACCGCATCCGTGTCGACGCCTAATTTGGCATATGCTGTCTTAGCTTCTTCATAACGCTGTTGAATCGTTGTCATTTTTTCATTCTCCTTCTATAAAACGTTGATAGTTGCTTAAAATCTTGTGATCAAAAGGCTGTGGTTCATGAACACTGCAAGGAAATGAGTGTTTGACCGCGCGGCGTGCTTCAACCAGCGACGTGAAGATGCCAGCACTCATCATCTGCATTAAAAGATTGCCGATCGCCGTTGCTTCACTTGGGCCAGCTTCGATCGTCAGCTGCGCAGCATCAGCCGTCAGTTGATTTAAAAAGCGATTGTTGGAACCGCCCCCCACGATATGCAGTTTTTGCAGCTTGTTCGTCGTACCTGTCAGCTGTTCCAGCTTTTGCAATTCGCTGGCATAACAAAGCGCTAAGTTATCATACACACAGCGAGCCAGTTCACCTGCGGTTTCTGGAACTTTCTGCTGGGTTTCTCGACAATACGCTTGCAGTTCAGTAATCATATTTTCTGGATTCAAAAAACGAGGATCATTGACATCGACAAACTGTTGAAAAGCAGGCGTTGCTTGCGCCAATTCCGCCAATTCTGCATAGGAATACTGATAATCTTGCTGCCGAGCCACTTCTTGGATCAGCCACATGCCCATGATATTTTTTAAAAAGCGAATCGTGTTGTGGGCACCCCATTCGTTCGTATAATTTTCATCGAAGGCGGCAAGGGAAACATTGGGTACTTTGGTTTCGATCCCCAGCAATGACCATGTCCCGCTGCTGATGTAGCCCCACTCTGACCCTTCTCCGGGTGTACCGATGATCGCCGACGCCGTATCATGACTAGCGACAGTGACAAAGGTCGCTTGTGGCAAATCATAGGCTGGAAACTTCTGAGTTTGCAGTGCGCCTAAAACCGTCCCAGCATCAACCAATGGTGGGAACAGTCCTTCTGTTACCCCAATCTCAGCTAATAATTCTACATCCCATGTTTGGGTATTGGCATTTAGAAGCTGCATCGTCGAGGCATTGGTTTTTTCCGTGACCATCTTGCCGGTAAAAACGTAGCCCAAATAATCTGGAATCAACAGCAGTTTGTCGGCTTTTTGCAACAGTTGCGCTTCTTCTGTGGCTAATTGAAAAATCGTGTTGAAGGGCTGCAGCTGAATGCCTGTTTTCTCATACAGTTTTTGCAAAGAATAGCGCTGGCCAAAAGCCGCGATCGCATCATTGGTGCGACTATCTCGATAAGCGACTGGGTCGCCTAAACGTTCGCCTGCTTGATCGATCAAACAGTAGTCCACTGCCCAGGTGTCGATTCCGACGAAGCAGTCATTGATACCGGCTTGTTTCACTTTTTGCAGTCCTACTAAAATCTCTTGGATCAAATAATCGATCGCCCAGCGGTCAAAGCCTTCATGGGGACGAAAGCCGTTTTTAAAGCGATGGATCTCTTCTAAAGTGATCTGCTCATTTTCCCAACGGCTCAACATCAGACGACCGCTTGATGCGCCGATATCGATTGCGATAAATGTGTTCACTGGTCTCCACCTTTCATTATCTTGTTTAAAAATAAATCGATTACAATTTACTGATTCATTCTTGTTTCCTCAATTTTAGCTTGACAATCAACGAGTTTCATCACACAATTTTGATAAAGACTTGCACAATCTTGGTAAAAAGGAGGATCCGATGGATTACTGGGAAAAAGCCAACCACTCATGGTCAACCGATTCACTGCGTTACATCAATACTTCAACCCAAAAGCAGCGTGAACTTTTCTATTACATTCAAGAAATCGGCTATTTCAAAGCCAGCAAACCTTACTTTACAGAACGAGAGAACCTGCCTTCTTATTTGATCAAATATACATTGTCCGGTTGCGGTGAATTGCGCTACAAAGGAAAAAGCTATCAATTAAAAGCAGGTGATGTGTTTTTTATCGACTGCCTAGACTATCAGTACTACCGCACCGTTAGTCAAGAGCCCTGGGAAATGGACTGGATCCATCTATATGGCGCCAACGTCGCAGCGTTTTATGATGAATTTCTCAAAAATGGCAGTCCAGTTTTTCACACAAATCCTGCCAGCAGCCGCCAAAATCCGATCCATTTGGTCTTACAAGATTTATTGATGTTACAGCCAGAACCAAATGCGAAAACTGCCTTCCAAAGCTCTGTTTTGATCCATCAGCTACTCAATGAACTGCTCCTGCAAAAATATCATCTCGATTTTTCGGATAGTGAGATCCCGCCTTATATTTTGCAGATACGTGACCAGCTAGAAGAGGATTTCCGTCAAGGGATCACATTGGAATCTTTGGAGGAAAGGTACCATATCAATAAGTATCAAATCGTCAAGGAGTTTTCCAAATACATGGGCTTGCCCCCCATCGAGTACCAGATCAGCAAACGCATCTCTTACTCGAAAGACCTTTTGCGCTATTCTCGTCTTTCCATCAAAGAGATCTCATTGGCGATCGGCATCGAAAACACCGCCTATTTCAGCCGTTTATTCAAGAAAAAAGTCGGCATTTCACCTAGTGATTATCGACAAACGGAGAATGGACGGTAAAAAAGAAACATGAAATCATTCACTGATTTCATGTTTCTTTTCATTTATTGGTTAAACTGTTATCTGCTACTTTATTGATCACTAACTAAAATTGCTCAGGTGCAAAGTTATTTCAACCAACTCATCCCTAATATACCAACAATATAGAGCAAGCTACCAAGAGCTACAAATTGCTTTTCTCTGCCAACTTTTTGTTCCTTTAAGAGGATAATACTTCCATAAGTAGCAACAAGTAAGCTCATTTGAGAAAACGAATAGGTTACGCCTACACCTAAAGAAGACGATACAGCGAATAACGAAGTATTCGCGATAACCCATGTGCTACCAGTACCTAAATTGCGGATTATTTTGCGGAAATGCAACTGTTGCTTACTTTTCAAGGAAATTACGCTTCCCCCGAGAAACATCCCTACTGCCTGAGGCAAGAAAATCTGTGCGCCACTTATCTGAAACAGACCAGTGACTGTCACATATAGCATCAAAAAAGCTGAAGAACAACATAGATAAAGAAGTACTTGCTGTGTTAAGCCTGTTTGCTGATGAGTTGTCTTAGTTACAAGGAAAACACCTGTTAGAATGACTCCTAATGCCATGATTGAGAAAATTACAGTCGTTAAATCTGTCCATTCTTTGAGAAAGAAGCCAGATGCTAATGTAACAAATAATAATTGGGTCCCGACGGAGACGGGCATTACTTTAGAAACCTCCGCTTTCTCCAAAGCGAGAAATTGGAAGTATTGTCCGCAAGCCCAAAAAACCCCAGATAATAAACTGATGAAAAATGGCACCATGGCATAACTCACTTGATTCAAGAAACCAAATACACTACCGAAAATCAAGGCTGCGATTGTTGTTCCTAGCAGTTGTTCCTCTGATTTTCCTCCCATCAATTTAGCGACGATTGGCATTAAGCCCCATCCTAGTGCAGGCAGTGAGGCAAGCAATAAAAGTTGTACGGACATAAAAACTCCTTCTAAATATTGTAAAAAAGCGAGAACACAAAATCTTGTAGAGGAAAACGTTACAAAAGCAATTCCTTCTCGACAAATTTTGTGTTCTTTATTCCTAGTTTTTAGTTAATAAATAGGTTGCTACCCCATAAGCATGGATGATATGATCCGCTTCAAGCGGTTCTTCTAATGCATTGATTCGTTGATATACGTACCCATTAAATAATTTTTTTGGCTCAAGAGATCGTTCTTTGTTCGTTGAATTGACGAAACGGATAACGATTCCCTCAGAGTAATACGCATTATGAAGCGCACTGACTCCCACACCTGGTTCTAAGCTGCAGGACAACAAAGAAAGAGACATGTCGGTCAGAGATAATGGATCAATGCGCTTTTGAATTTTATTATCTATGCGATAAATAAAGTAATTCAAATCTTGCAATTGATAAGAAATCGATGGCTGTTCTTTAACAGTTTTCCAAGTAGCCAACAAATCTTCAGAAATAGCTGTTGATGCAACTCGCAGGGAAAAATCGAAGACCATCTCATAGTTTTCCATTTGAGCAAGAGGCGTTTCCATCATAATATGTCCCTTTTTGGTTGTATCGCCAGAAGCGCGACCTGGTCGATACAACAAATCCGGTTTTCCAAGGGAGTCGGTTGTAGCTAGTACCGTTACATATAAGGAGTCATCGATATATTCATACTCTTTGCTCTGCTCGCTATAAAAAACGAGGGCGTTCTCTTGATCATAAACAACCACTTGTTTTTCAAATGGTTCAATATTGACAGGTTTTTCTGCATATTTTTCTTGCCAATTTTCCAGTGTTTGATTTCTTTTTTCAAGATAGCCAAATTGAATGGCCGCAACCGCTCTTTCTATCGGCTTGTTTAATCGAGCTTTCACTCGAATCCGATGATTTAAAAGCGTATTTTTAAAACGTAGCTTTGCGTTTACCTCACCATTTTTTGTCAGTTGGAGGGTCAATGTATAAGCGAATGTTTTGGTGGCGATTCCTTTCATCCGTTCTTCGATCGTATACGGTAGCTGTAAACTTCCTTCCAAAGCCAATGTTTCTTGCTTCCCTTTGCAGCTGGCAAAACGAAGCGTGATCGGTTGATCATTCAAAATAGGCGAATAGTCATACGTATCACCGGCATTACTATCATCGATGATCGACAAGAAATCCAAGATCTGTTGTTTTCCATCTGAATAAATCAGGTGGCCGTCTTCAAAGGAAAGCATGTATTTTCCATTTCTAATCCATGTGTTTTGATCTAAAGACGATTCGGGAGTTGTCTCTTGCTCTTCAAATGTAAGGACTTGATAACCAAGGCCTGAAAAGGCACAGGTCACTTGAACGGTTAACAGATAATACCCCTCTTCTTCAATAAAACGGTTGCCAGCCGGAGTTTCTTCCATAATATTTTTCCTGCTTGGGATATACACTGCTTCAAGTACAGATGAATCAGCTCCAATAACCTTGATATTGTTGGTTCTGGATACGATCTTAACTAATTTCTCTCCTTGAAATGGCACTGGTGTTGGATGAAGAATCAGAAATTGGTTGGCTTGTAAAGCGAGTCCTTCACTGATTCTTTTTAAAATCAAATTTTCAATGCTCTCACAAATCTCACTGATTTCTTTTAACCGATGACTGATATCTTGTGCAACACTATCTGATACACAGCCTGCCAAACTATCATGGGCTTGACATTCAAATAACTTTTTCCAAGCTTTCATTAGCAAGCGATTGCTTAATTCGATCCCTAAATCTTTCGCAATAACTAACATTGGTTCAATTTCTAAAACTAATTTGTTTTCTAATCGAAAAATCTCACGTTTCAGATCCATTCGTACAGAACCAATCGTTTTGTGAACCCGTGCAAAAACCGGTGCACGAAACTCTCCTTGATAAACTTCCAGTTCTTTTTGACGGACGATCTCCATAAATGCTGGATAGGTGCTCAATTGATACTTGTATTTTCCAAGCTGATTGATTTTCGTTAGTTTTTCTTCTATGGCAGAAACAATGCCTAACTGATCATTTCCAGTTGGAATCAAGATTTCAGGTTCATTCGCGTAGCTCTTAATAAAATCAACACCTCTATCGAGTCTGCCATCTACATAACTGCTCGTTGGCTCCAATTGCTGCTGTGCACCATATCCTTGAGGAAAATTTACCGCATACAGTGAACCTCGCCCACTTAAACTCGTCCATTTAAAGTAAGGGGATTTGACCTGTTCCCCTAAATCGATGCCTCGCCAAAAGATAATGTTATCAAGTCCAACTTCGTTCAATATGGTTGGCATTTGAGCATTAAAACCAAATGTATCTGGCAAATAACCGATCGGCATATAGCTGCCATATTTTTTGCTATCAAATATACCAATCATGGCATTTCGAATGATGGACTCACCAGAAGCGAAAAAGGCATCTGTTTGGGTGTACCAAGGCCCGATGAACAATTGACCATTGGCGATCAACTCTTTGACCTCAGTCAAGCGCTCAGGATAGAGTTCTAAGTAATCGTCCAGAATAGACATTTGTCCATCTAGCACGAAAGATGCAGTCGGTTGCCTCTTTAGTTCTTTTAGTACATCACTAAATAATTGGTCACTCAAAACGACACAGTCCATCGAAGTAAAATACCATTCACGATCCCAATGGGTGTGGTTTACTATGTGTACATTTGTCATAGCTATGCTTCCCACTGCTCTTCCCAAGCCGCTTCGTCAAACTCTTCCATCGTGGCATCTGTTTCTTTCCCCGCATCTTTTGAACGTAGCAAGCTTGTACAACTCGCAATAAATAATGAGCCAGTAGCAATCGATAAAACATACAGTGGCCATTTTTCTACGGTGAACCAACCATAAAAACCAGAGATTGGCGCTGTATTGACAGCTCCTAGACCTACAGCCATTGCAGAACCAATCGCTGAACCAATCATATTCACTGGGATCACTTTTAGTGGATTTTCCACCGCAAATGGGATCGCTCCTTCTGAAATACCTACTAGTCCCATAATGATCGACGATTTTCCTGCTTCTTTTAGTTCGTTATTGTATTTATTCTTTGCAAAAACAGTCGCTAATCCTAAACCAATTGGCGGAATGATAATCGCCACTTGTGCTGCAGTGTTTGGTGCATAAACGTTACTTGTCAATAAAGCCATCGCGGTTGTCACAGCTGCCTTATTTACTGGCCCTCCAAGATCAAATCCAACCATTGCCCCTACAACTGCCGCCATCACGACCGCATTTCCGCCACTCAATCCGTTCAACCATGACTCTAAGCCCACATTGATAGCTGCAAATGGTGTACCGATCACATAATTCACAAGTAGGACAGTGACTAAAGTACCTAAAACAGGAACTAAGAACACTGGAACTACCGATGCCATCGATTTTGGCAGCTTTATATGGTTTTTGATCCACAAGCAGATGTACCCAGCGATCAGCCCTGAAACAATTGCGCCTAAGAAGCCTGCGTTAATGTCTTTTACTAACATACCTCCAACAAGACCAGGGGCTATCCCTAGCTTATCGGAAATCGAATAAGCAATAAATGCCGATATTACGGGAAACATCAATCCTAAAGCGATGCCACCGAATCCATCTAAACTATGGAGTAATCGGATGATCGTATTCGCACTTTCTCCATGAGAGGCATCCCAAATATCGACGATCCCAAATATTGATCCGCCTACTCGAGAAATCGCCATGATAACTGCTCCGGCAATCACCAGAGGAATCATATAAGATATTCCTGTTAAAACATGATTTTTCATTTCACTTGCCAAATTTTTCATCTGATTTTCCTCCTCTTTATTGATCAATCAGCTTTAATGCATCTTCAATTACTTTTTCTGCATTTTTTATAGGGGCTGCTACCGGGACTTTAAGGATCTCCTTGCCATTGAAACGCTCCTCATTTCTCACTTTCGTATCAACGGCAAAAATCACAACTTCCCCAATTTGACAATCCCGCTCGTTCAATTCATTTTCGATACCTGTTGCTCCTTGTGTCTCAACCTTGATTAAATCCCCACGTTTCGCTGCTGCTTTTTTTAGCGCCTGTGCCGCCATAAAGGTATGGGCAACTCCTGTGGCACACGCCGTTACTGCAATAATTTTTCTCTTCATTCTTCTTTCTCCTTTTCTCCGTTTTATTCGCTTAATAGTTTCGCGATAATCTCTTTATCTGTTTCGCTTTTCAGCGCTTCTGTGATGTCTTCATCCATCAATTTCATGGCAATTTCTGATAAGATCCGTAAATGGGTGTCTCCTTGATGTTCTTCAGGAATAGCAAGCATAATCACAACCGTTACTGGTTCATCATCTAAGGATTGCCATTCTAATGGTGCCTTTAACCGAGCAAAAACGATTGCGGGTTCAGAAACTGCACGACTTTTTCCATGGGGGATTGCTATATTATTGCCTATTCCTGTGGTCGAGTGATCTTCTCTTTCCATAACTGATTGAACATACTCATTTTCGGATTGAACAATTCCTTCAGTTACCAATATTTTTGCTAACTGACGGACCACTTCTTCTTTAGTGGTTGCCTCTAGACCAAGAACAATATGTTCAAAAGGTAGTAGTGTTTCTATATTCATTTTATGTTCCCCCTTGTAAATACTTTTTTAATTCCTCTTTCGTCCCTTTAAGGAGGAAGGTTCGTTCATCTGATTCCATCACATTAAGCATCGTGTCATAGATTTCCTCAAGTTCTTGTACAGTTTCATCTTTGATACAGATGAAAAAGACATATTTCACCTTTGTTTCTCCCCAGTGGATCTCATTATTAAGACGTAAAAATACAATCGCTGATTTTTTCACGTATTCTGGTGTACCATGAGGTGTTGCGAATCGTCCAAAAGAAGTAAAGGAAAGCTGTTCCCTTTTTAGCGAAGAGTCAATCATTTCCTCTTTTACATACCCACGAGTAATCAACTGCTCCCCAATAAATGTAATCACCTCTTGATAATCTTCAAAATGATGATCTAAAAAAATCAAGTCCTCATGAATCAATTTCGCAAACTGACTGAAAGAACCATTTTGTTTTTCTTCGACTTTTCTTAAAAAGGCTTCTATTTTTCGCTGCTCATCTTTATTCAGTACAGGAGAAACATGGATTGTTGGAATCGAATCGATTTTTAAATCCACTGTCGATAAAATCAAGTCCTCATAAATATTGGTCTGAATCAACTCTTGAATTGAAAGAATCCTGGAAATATCGATTTGCTCATAATTCCTCCGAATACGAGCAGCTAATAGCTGTGAAGTGCCTTTCCCACTGCTACAAACTAATAAGACACTCACTTTTTTCGGTTGTTTTTCTTCTCGTTGTTCTTTCATCACTTGGATGTGTACGGCCAGAAAGGCAACCTCATCTTCGGGGATCGAAATCGAAAACTGCCAATTTAAGGCATGAGCTAATCGAAGCGCTTCCTCAAAAGACAAAGGGAAATTCTTCTTCACATCATTTAGAAAAGGGTTATGAATGACTAATCCTTTTTGAATGCGATAAATAGCTTCTTTGATATGTGATACCAATCCTAACAAGAGACTTTCATTGCGTAGGGAGATCGTTTCATGAATCAATTTGCGTATCGTTTCATCAAGCAAATCATCGGAGTCATTCTTCTTCATCAACGAATCCCCATAGATATGAAGCGAAATATAATGAACTTCCGAAACTGGCAACGACAGAGAAAACGTTTCTTCTATTGAAGCAATAAAACGATAAAAAGCTCTATTCTCCATCAAAGGATGTCTTCTTTCTTCGAAAGTCAGATAATTCTTCTCTTTGACCCGATCAATCATGATGATAAGATGAAGCAATAGTGAGTGATAGGCAGCATCATTAAGCGTAATTTGTTCTTTTTTCAAATACTCTTGTAAGAGCGTATCAACTAAAGAAATCTTTGTCAGGTCAATAAAATCATTAACAAACTGAGGAATTCCTTGAATCGAATGCAAATAGCGTTGCTGCTCTTGTGTTATTTTCCAATTTCCACCCCAGAAATAGTAGATCAAATCAAATGCTAAACGACGTTTTTCTTGTTCTGACAAATTCAAAAAGGAACCCTTCCCCGGTAAAACTTCAATCGTAACGTTAAAATGACGAAAGATCTCGCTTACCTGCCCCATGTCATTTTCTAAAGTTGATTTACTGATGTAGAGTGCATCTTGCAGTTGTTGACGCGTAAAATACGTTTTTTGTTTCAGTATTTCAAAGCAAAGAAACTGAATACGATCTTTTTTGCTCGTCGGTAAGTTTGATTCCTCGTGCCCATCAAGATACTTTAGAATTTCAGCTGAATCACCATCAAGAAATACACCTACTCTAGGTTTGCGAACAAGCCTTATTGCTGTTTCCTGCAAAAATTCATCCATTCTCTTTAGCGATTGCGAAACTGTCTTTTGCGAAAGCGACATATGCAACCCAATTTTAGCAACCGTTGTTGGTCCATTCTCTAAGAGATATCGAATAATTGCTTTTTCCCGTTCACTGATCATGAAACTTTCACCTCGTCTACATTTCTAATGGTAGCTGTTTCTCAAAAAAATGAAAACACTTACTTTTACTGCATTGATTACAGTAAATCATAGGCACTGAAAATATTGCGCCGTTTTTTATTCATGTGTACCCTTTCGTTTAATACAGATTATTTACATATCCTTTGGTATTTTCATAGTATAGAGGATATTACTCAGTGGGAACAGAAAAAAAATACCAATGAACAAACGATACGTCTGTTTCATTGGTATTTTTACTATTGATTCTCTAATAAGGAGACGCGCTTGAGAAATTCCTTCATTTATTGCCCCAACACCTCCGCCACCGAATAAACACCAGGGGCAAAGGTTTTGCCTGTTAGCTTCTTCGTCATGGCATTAAAGGTATAGTGCTCTTCTAAGACGACGACTTCATCGTATTGCTTTAATAGCGTGCGAAAATCTGCATCTGATAAGAGGAAATTCTCTCGACCATCGACATTGGGTGAAAACAAGTAATATTTGCCGACATAGCCAACTAAGTAGCTGTCTACTGCTTCTTTATTGGTACTGACCACCAAGTATTTTTTCTGGTTTAGGTCAAAGCGATCGCCAGTAACGGCTGAAACTTGTGCTGGAATCGAAGCAGCATATTCACGATTGGTATAACGCATGCCATTATTTTCTGAAAGGATCAGCAATGTCGCAAAAAATAACAGAATCAAGGTACTGTATTGATAGATTTTTTTTGTGGTCAAGCTGGCAAAACTACGGTAGTTTCGCCGATCGATCGCTTGTTCATGATACAAATGATCAATGCCCCGGACCATGAAAAAGGTCATCAAACCTAATGCCAAGATCACAATACTCGAAGCATAGCGATCGAACCCTGCCAAAGACAGTGCTTCATCAGTGGGCATCGAGAACAAGAACATGGCGTAAATACCCAAGTAATAGAGACCAATAATACCATCGATCAACAGCAGTTCTTTTAGAAATGGATTGCGTTTTTTTATAATAAATCGGACAAATAGCCAACTGCCCAACAGGATGACCTGGATCAAGAGAATCCCTTGCGTGGAAACCGTCGTAACATCCGTGATCGTTTTGACAAAAACATCCGTAATCTGCTGCAGTATCTGAGAATCCTTTTCACCAAAAATCTGTTTATAAGCGGTCACGCTGACTTCATGCTTCGATTTAGGAAAATTCGCTTTGACATGCAGGTTCCAAAGAATCGCCGGCAGGACAGATAGCCCAATGGCAGCTAATCCTACAATCATCAAGCCTAGCCGTTGCCGCCAACGAATTGATGCCTGCCATAAGCAGACTAGTAAATAGCCACCTAAAATCAGCAGAAAAAAGACGGCACTATTTTTGACCAAATCAAGAGAGGCGCCAATCAAAAGAAAGTAGCTGATTGAAGGCAGCACTTTGCCTTTTAAAGAAAATAACCCGGAGATGCCTGCCAAAGTTAAAACGGGAAGAATGAAGTCTACCAGCAAATTATTCATTCGAATCGCAATATTAAAATAATTGAATACGGCCATGCTGGTGAAGACCAAGACAAAAGCCAGCTTTCTTTTCGGATCACGAATAATCGCAAAAAAACTATACAGACTACAGAAAATCAAAATCAATTGACCAATCAGCAAGACATTCTCATGATAGCCAACGATGATTGCTGTATAAGTAACAAACAGTGAGCTGCCTAAAGGATAGGAAGTAAAACTGATGATGGCATCGGTTGCCGTTGGCAATTGTCCCTGCGTATAAAGGAATTTAACGATCGTCGCCCAATGAGAGAAGTTGTCATAGTGGGTCAAATGACTGTGAAGCAATGTTAAAACGAACAAAGCAAAATAGCCATAAAACCACAGCATGATGGGCTCTTGTAAACCCCAGCGCACCTGATGGCGCTCCTGCCAAAAACGCCAAACGCATAATAGTAAGCCAAGACCAAATAAAAACCAGGCCCCCCAGATCAACCATCCTTTGGGACCATATGCGACAAAGGAAAGAACGAGGATCGGCAAACAGCAGGCAGCGATCCAGCTAATGTATTTGGTAAAATGACAAACTCGTACAAAAAGATAGGCATAGCCAGCTAATGATAAACCAAATAGACTAAATCGCAGCAGGATCTCGATCATCGTCTGCCTCCTTTCTCAGCAAGCTGTCTACCCATTCTTGGAGGGCTACTGTGGAACGCAGCTCTGAAAGATTGCTTACTTGATATATCACTTGATTTTCTTTTGGCTGAAGCGTCGCTTTTTCAGCGTGAAGCACAAGATTACTGATCGGTAAGTTTAGATGGACCGGCATTTCGACCTCCTCTGTTTTTGCCAACGTGAACTGATCAAAACCAAATGTTGTGACCGCATAGGTTCCTTCATCAAAGTGCCATTTTTGATCAATGGTCAGTATGGGCACTCTTTGAGGCGGCAATGGCTTTTGTTTGGCTTGCAGCAGATGCTTACCGAGATTTTCAAAAAGACTGTCAAAGAAGGTCATCCACGGATCCCGCAGAACCGGCAGGCTTTGATTGAAGCCATCATAAATGATCTGCAGATAGGCTAAGTAATCTTTTTCTGTCAACTGGTTTAAAGCAACGCCATAGACCCATCGATCTTTTCCAGAAAAGACGCGGACAATATTTCCAGTCATCTCTGCTTGGTAGCCATTACGGGTGATTTTAAAAGTCAGCGGCGCATCTGGCGGAAAATAAAGAGGAACGTCAGAAACGAAGGACAAGCCATTTTCTGAGATATTTTCTGTCATCAAAGAATAGCTGGCGTCTTGGTCGGAAACTTCAACAGGATAATGGGCTCTGAACCGTTCCGTCGTTCGATAAATCGGGCGACCGAGATAAAATAAGACCGCAAAGGTTAAGTTAAAGAAATGGGTCAGCAGCCAGAAGGTCAACACACTGCCGTAGAAAATCTCTGAGCCGAATTTGCCGTAATTAAACTTCACTAAGCCGATAATCGTCAAAATCAACAGCAACAAATGCGGCACCACAAACAACAAGTCTTTTTTAGACTGAGTTGCTGCTTTATTAGTCACCTTGAAGCGGGTCTCTTTGATGCCAATGGCTTGCAAAAAGACAGGAATCACTAGGTAAGGTGCAAAAATCGTTTCCTGGATCTCGCCCCAACGCTGCGTTCGAATATCACTGCTCAAATCCTGCATCGCCAAATGCAAGAACGTATAGCTTGGCAGCCAAAACAGCAGCAAGACCCAAAAGTTTGTCTCTACGACCCTTACATTAAAGACGGTGTACAAAATCGGCGCGAAAATAAATAGTAGCCGTCGTAGAAACGACCACCAATACAAATAGCTGTTTAAGAAAACCATTTTTTGCGCCAAAGACAACGTCTTATTCTTAAAAAGATGGAGATTGTGGACACTTTGGACCACTCCTCTTCCCCAGCGAATTCGCTGCTTTAAGGCACTTGGGATATCAATTGGAGACAGACCGCTGGCCATTGGCTGCAGTGTTGATAAACTGCGATAACCTTGGCAATTGATCAAGGCGCCTAATTCAAAATCTTCCGTGATCGTGTCCGTCGGAAATCCGCCAGCGGCTTCGATCGCTTCTCGTGCAATCACCGTATTGGAACCTGTATAAATAGCGGTATCATGGGCGTTGTTCAAAACATTGACTTCTCTGGAAAAGAAGTCCTGCTCGTTAGGGATCGCCGCTTCTGAAAAAAGATTGTACTGAAAAAGATCCGCGTTGTAAAAACTTTGCGGTGTTTGAACAAAGCCCAACGGTTTGATGGTCTGGTCATTGCGGCGTTCCTGCTGATTTGCCACAAAATATGGCACTGTTTCCAGCAAAAAATCTGAGTAAGGAATCATATCTGCATCAAAGGTCGCCACTAGCGGCGAATTGGTTTTTGATAATGCATGATTGAGATTGCCTGACTTGGCATGCTGATTGCCGATCAATCCGATATAGCCGATGCCAAATTTATCTGCCAGTGCTTTGACCTCTGGACGGTTGGTGTCATCTGACAAATAGATGTGAACTTTTTTGGGATCGGGGTATTTCATATGAACTGCCGCATTGACCGTTTTTAATAAAAGCGGCACTTCTTCATTATGAGTAGCAATCAACACATCGATCGCCGGATAGTCGGCTTCTGGCACGACCGGTTTTTCAAAGGGCTTTGCTTTGTTTTTGTTCCAAATCAACAGCAAGCCCGTAAAGTTCGATACGATCTCACTGCCCCAAAGCAGCAAACCAAACAGCAAGGCAAACCAAGACTCGTGCCATGGCAATGTATACAGCCCCCGCCATGATAAATAGATCAGCGAAAAGACAAACGCCAGAAAGTAAACGACTTTTTTCGCCCAAGGCAAACGTTTTTGTTCCACCTCAATCACTCCTTAAAGATGACATTTTTTTGCACATGGTAACTAAAGAAAAAGAGCAGGCAATCGACGCCTATTTTTAACAACACAGAATCTCCGATCGGTAGGATCAAATAAATCAGGTAGACGAGAAAAGAGGACAGCAAAATCTGTACGATCACCAATAAAAAATACTGCAGCATACTGTTCTTTGTCCGTTGACCAAAAACAAGCTCGCGATTGATGTAGTAATTGACGATCGCCGAAATCAATCGGGCACCCAACGAAGCGATCACGATGGAGGACAGATTGATGACAGACAAGAAATGGATCAATAACGCATAAGCGATCACATCGACAAAAAAGGAGACCACAGATGAAAACAAATACTTCAAAAAGACGCTATAGATAGCGACAGAATCTGCCAAGACCCGAAAATGGGAAGAGGCATTTTCTTCAATATAGATGGTGGCGATCGGTTGTGAAAGAATCGGCCACCCCCGCTTCTGGGCTTCGATTAGCATCCGCGTTTCATATTCAAAACGCTCACCTGAGATCGCCAACAAATCTGTCATGAATTTTCGAGGGAAAACCCTTAAGCCCGTCTGCGAATCCTCGATAGCAAGACCAGTCGCTAAACGCAGGATATTTCGGGTCAAAATGTTGCCGAACTTACTCCGCAAGGGCACTTCTTTGCCAAAGGATCGGGTCCCTAAAATAATGCTGTCCGGATGGGCTTGGGCCTTTGCTAA
This sequence comes from Enterococcus sp. DIV1096b, assembly GCF_050498765.1. Classification (NCBI taxonomy): domain Bacteria; kingdom Bacillati; phylum Bacillota; class Bacilli; order Lactobacillales; family Enterococcaceae; genus Enterococcus; species Enterococcus sp. DIV1096b. Next base: position 2,622,715 of record NZ_JBMHEK010000001.1, read on the forward strand.
GCAAGCCATCATATCGGTATACTCATGCTGCCCGTCCGAATCAATGGTCACCATAAATTCAACAGCTGGCTGGTTTGTCAGCACTTCAGTGAGAGCGGTTTTGATGGCTGCGCCTTTTCCCTGATTCTTTGGATGGGTCAAAACCTGACAACCAAACTTCTGTGCCAATGCCGAAAAGACGGACTGATAAGCTGCCCCACTGCCATCATCCACGACCAAAATCGGCAGGTGCTGATTATGCAAACGAATTTTCTCCACCAGAGCCAGCAGTTTGTGGTCAGGTTCTAGCGAAGGAATCATGATTAAACTATTTTCCATATGCGTTCCTCATTTAAGGTAGTATTTTTGAAAACAAAAAAAGAAAAGAAGCCACCCCCATCAGTAAAGACAGAGTTGGTCGCGACCGCTGCGTTTGGCTCGATACAATGCTTGATCCGCACGTTCTTGCGTTTGCTGTAGCAACTCACCCCTTTGCCGTTGTGCGATCCCAATCGACAACGTGATGCTGACCGAATCACCGGCATCCAAGATGATTTCTTGGTAACGGATGCGCTTTTGAATTTTTTCAAGGAGATAAGCAGCAGCCTGTGCGTCTCCTTGGATCAAGATCGCAAACTCTTCCCCACCGATGCGATAGACCGGATTGCTCGCCGTACAGTAGGTCGAAAAAATACGAGCGATTTCTTGCAAAATCACATCCCCGGCACGGTGTCCGTAACGGTCATTGTAATTTTTGAAATGATCGATATCGATCAAAGCGATCGATAAGTCCACCTCGGTCGTATCTAGGCGTTGACGGTCATCTTGAAATTTACGAAAGTTGTTCAACTGCGTAAGATCATCGATTTTGACCAATGCCAAAATGCGCTGCATATCATTGACTATCGAGTAAAGGAAAAACGCCAACGTATAGGCGAGAATGCCATAAACTATATAAATTAGGGTCGTTTTTTGAATATCGCCCGTCAAATAAAAACCAAAAAGAAAGGAGATAGCGATCAAGTAGGTAATTGATAGGAACAACTCTTGTTTGTCAGTAAATCGCCGTTTGGCCCAGGCATGCAGAAATGTCAGTGTCACTATCAAAAAACACGTAAGGTATAAGTTCAACCAAGAAGATTTTGATACTTCAAACAAGAAACGCCCTAACGCTAGATTGACCATCGTCGGTACGGTCACCTTCCATCCCAGATACTTCATGGAAAAAGCGTAAAGCAAGAAGCGCAGGTCAAATCGCGTTTCGTATACGACATAAGAGAAATTCATCATCAGCATCCCCACCACGGTTTCACAAGCAATCGCCGCTGCGATCTGTTTCGCTTTGAACGTCCCTTGGCCAACGAATCCGTCACTGATTTTGAATAACAAATAAATATTGATGATAATTGCGCCTAAATTTGCGAGTGTATTGACAACCAGCGTATTTGCCATTTCCTGTGCTTCCTTTCTAAAAAAAAGAACCCTTACTTGCTGATTCGACGGGACAATTCCAGAGACATTTCATTGGAAAAGCGGACAAAGCATCAAGTAAGGATCACTATTAATTATTGACAGTTTTTATCACTCTTGATTTAGAATAATTTACCAGAAATTATACATAGTTTCAATCTTTTTGTTGATATGCGAAGATTCTCAAGATAAATAAAATAATCAAAATGTATATTTTGTAAATAAATAACATTATTTCTTTATTATTACTAACAATTTGTGCATAAAGATTTAATTCTTTGTGAATTTGTGTAAATTATTTTTCCATTATTTTTTTACGTCTCAGGCAAGGTGCACACCCGGTTTCGACCACTTTGTTTTGCGAGATAGAGTGCTTGATCGGCTCTTTCAACGGCTGCCAAGATATCCCCATGACAAACGGTGCTCGCTTCAACGCCGCAAGACAAAGACATCGTCCCTTTTTCAAAATTGGCGACAGGAAACATACTGCTGGAAATGGTTTGACACAGCGTCGTCATCGCAGCTACGGTCTGTTCTTTGACATCCCCTTCGATCACGACACAGAACTCTTCGCCGCCATAACGATAAAAGGAATAGGTCTCGGCAAAATGCGCCTCTAAAAAAGTAGTCGTCCGTGTGGCAAAGGTTCTCAACAGCTCATTTCCAGCGATATGACCATAACGGTCGTTGACCTTTTTGAAGTGATCGAGATCGATCATGGCGATCGTCACAGTCTTTTTCTGTGAAACGGCTTGAAGCAGATCGTGGTTATAGGTCCCATAGTTGAAGCAGCCGGTCAACGCATCGATCTTACTATTCGCCAACTCTGCCAGTACTTGGTATTCTTGCCCCTCAATCAATCGATGCAACCACATGAAACTTCCTAGCAGCACGAAAGAACCAACAAATACTGCCAGCATCGCTTCCCAGTCATAGGTCGTCGTATGATGGACTAGCATCGAAAAACGCGGTGAGAGCAGGCAGGTCAAAAAATACATCATATAAAATTGCTGTTGCGGACGGATCAGCTTGACTTTTGATAAAAGAAAATCAAGGACAAAGATCCCCACTCCGAATAATGGAAGATAAAAAGCTTTACCCACATCAGAAAAACCGACAAACCACAAATAAAAGACGACCATACACGGCGTTATCAAAATCAAGATCTTGCCACGATCACCATAGAAAAAATGACTCGCAATAAAAGCAGTTGTGTATTGATAACAGATAAACCCAACTGAATTCATTGAAAAAGAAAGAATAAAATACAAATGCGTAAACGTCAGAATACCAATAATAAAATACTTAAATGGACGAGAAACCGATATTTTTTGCACACTTCGTACAAAAACATCTGCGGTCACCAGTAAACTGGCAATCATCAGCGGCAAACCAAACGCCAAAAGCACGCCTCGTTCTAACATTCCATCACAATCGCTCTCCTTTAGACCATAAATATCCTTGTTGCAAATGCACCCCCATCTCAAGCAACTGGACCATTTTTTCGCGGTTCTCGATCCCTTCAACGATCAGCTCAAGCTGATATTTTTGGGCAACCTTCAACCAACAAGCCAAAAAGCTGAAGCCAATCTCCTCATCAAGCTGAATAAACGGTAACAACGAAAATTTCAAACAATCAACGCTGGCAAGATTGGCAAAGACCAACGAGAGGGTATTTTGTCCGCAACCGATATCATCGACCGCAATCACATAACCATAAGCTTTAATTTTTGCAATGGCTACAGACAAATCAAATGACTCTTGCTGTATGCGTACGGGGTGTTCCGTCAATTCAATCTGCAACTGCGCCTTATAAACAGCCATCGTTTCAAAAAAGGACCACGTAGACTGCCACAGCAGCTGTTGTGGATGTATATTGACACTAAAGCGGGTTTCCGGCTTTTTTTTGCATAAACGCCGCAATTCCTTGGCATACCATCTCATCAATTGCTGATTGCCACTTTCAGTTTGAATCATTGTGCTGAATTCTTGCTGTGGAAATCGGTTGTTCTTCTCGCTACGTAGCAAGACTTCATAGCCATTCACCTCTTGCTGACTTAGCGATTTTACCTGCATGATTGGTTGACACAACAGATAAAGGCGGTCTGTGTTCTCCCAAGTCGTTTCATTTCCCATCTTCGTTAAGCCCCCATCTAGTAAAGTTATCACTTCCGAAAATCGGTAATATTCCTGTCATCGCTCGTTTCTCATGCTATAAAATGGTTCTCTCAAAGGAACTGATTTGCCTAAGTATACCAAACAGAACCAAAAATGCCCAAATATTTTAAATTCTCTGAAAGAAATTTCTGTGAAAGAATCGACTGTGATTTTCCGTTCCACTCCATGCCTGTTTCATAGAAATGCCCCAAAGCAACCATTGCTTTTTTCAATTTCGTAGAAACTAGCTTGTTGAAAGTGGCTTCTTCCATATCAGTCTCCTGTTTCTTTAAGTACTTATAAAAAACACGATTCTTTTTAAATAACAAAAAAACAGCAAGAGTGCTTGCTGTTTTTTTCTACGTATCTCTTTGACTGGGGTAGCTGGATTCGAACCAACGCATGACGGAGTCAAAGTCCGTTGCCTTACCGCTTGGCTATACCCCAATAATGGTGGAGGAGAGTGGATTCGAACCACTGAACCCTAAGGAACGGATTTACAGTCCGTCGCGTTTAGCCACTTCGCTACTCCTCCAAAAGGTTTTTCTCAAACCTGACAATAGTTATAATACCGAAAAAGATAACAAATTGCAAGAGCAAAAAGTAAATTTTTCTAGAAATTATTCATGTAAATTCCATTGACGAATAATCATCTCGATGGCAGCTTCTAAGCTTCTGCTCGAACCTAGATCTTCATCCCCTAAAAAGCTTTGAAATTCTTTTGGTCCAGTTGTTAAAATCTCACCAATGCGTTTTTTTCCGATGAATAATTCATTGACGGTATAGTCTTTGCCATGAATGGCTTTTGTTGTTTCTTCAATACGTACTTCGATATCTTTATTTTTCTTAGACATGGTTGCACCTCTTTCTTTACAGCACCTTCCTATTTTAACAGAAAAGCAACAAAAGAAAAAGAAAATCTCTTCTGGAAATAAAAAAAGTAGCCAATCTTTACGATCAGCTACTTTTTCTTAGATCACTTCTGGTTCGTCAAGACAGCACTCGTCACGGTATAGCCTGCATCGCTCAAAATTTTCTCGATTGCTGCGACTTGCCGTGATTCTACTTGGATCTCAACAACTGTTTTTAGTGCCATCCGATTTACCACAATCGTCAAAATACTCATCTGATGATCCGCAAGGAGTTTCGTCACGTCTGCTAAAACACCCACATGGTCATCCGTGATCTCAATGGACACTCGTGTTCCACCATCGTGGTACCCAGTGATTTTCAAAAAGGCATCGAAAATATCATTGTTGGTAATGATTCCCACTAAGGCATCATCATCCATGACTGGTAAAACCCCAACGTTTTCACTTCGCATCACCGAAATCGCATCCTCTAATAAAGCTTCCGGTTCAATCGTGGTCACTTTTTTCAACATGATATCAGCGACCGTCGTTTTATTTAAGAGATAGTTCATTTCATAAACGCTTAAGCTGGTCGCTTTTGAGGGAGTTGCTTCAGCGATCGTTCCTTCTGTGATCAACCCTACTAATTTGCCATCATCAACGACAGGTAGACGATGGATATCATGCTGCTTCATCACATCTATTGCATCAAAGATCGGTGTTTGTGAATCGACGGTGATGACCGTCTTCGTCATAAAATCACTTACGCTCATTGTTTAACCTCCTAGATACGCTTTTCTAACTTCATCACTTGCTAGTAATTCTTCTCCAGTACCTTCTAAAACGATTTTCCCGGTTTCTAATACATAGCCGCGATCGGCAATCGATAAAGCCATTTTCGCATTTTGTTCGATCAGCAGCACAGTCGTTCCTTGCTGCTTGATTTCTTGAATGATGGAAAAAATTTCTTTGATAAAAATTGGCGCCAAGCCCATCGATGGCTCATCCAGCAAAAGCAAGCGCGGTTTTGACATCAATGCCCGCCCCATTGCCAACATCTGCTGCTCACCGCCAGATAATGTCGACGCATCTTGCGAGAGGCGTTCTTTCAATACAGGAAACTTGCGGTAAACTTGTTCATAGTCTTCTTTGACACCACTGTCTTTACGCAAGAAGGCGCCCATCTCTAAGTTTTCTTGAACCGTCAAACCGGAAAAGACGTGCCGCCCTTCTGGCACCTGCGACAAACCGTTTGCGACGATTTTTTGCGGTGCTTCTTTCTCAATTTGCTTTCCTTCAAAAGTGACGGAGCCTTTTGAAGGACGGATCAATCCAGAAATCGTCCGTAAAATCGTGGTTTTTCCGGCACCATTGGCACCAATCAGCGAAACGATCTCTCCTTGATTGACGTGGAAGGAAACATCATGAACTGCTTGGATCATGCCGTAGTGAACACTTAAATTTTGAATTTCCAGCATCAGATTTCCCCTCCTAGATAGGCTTCGATTACCCGTGGATTGTTTTTGATCTCTTCTGGTTCACCGTGGGCGATGACTTGTCCGTATTCCAGTACATAGATCCGTTCGCACACTTCCATGACCAAACTCATATCATGCTCGATCAAGAGGATCGTCAATTGAAAATCTTTTTGGATCTTATAGATCAGCTTTGTCAGTTCTGTTGTTTCCTGAGGATTCATCCCCGCTGCCGGCTCGTCAAGAAACAAAATTTTTGGCTCTGTAGCCAATGCGCGTACGATCTCTAAACGGCGTTGCTCGCCATAAGGCAAATTTTTCGCTAACGTTTGGCTTTTGCCATCCATATCAAAGATCCGTAACAGCTCTAAGGCTTTTTTCTTCATGGATTCTTCGTTTTTGTAATACTTTGGCAAACGCAAGATGCTCGTCAGTAGTCCTTCTTTATGCTTACTGTTCATAGCGATCAAGACGTTATCCATTACGGTCAAGTTTTTAAACAAGCGAATATTTTGGAAGGTTCTTGAAAGGCCTAAATCCGCGATTTTATAAGGCTTCACGCCATTTAAACGTTTTGGCTTACCTTGGGTCTCAAAAAGCACTTCGCCTTCACTAGGCTCATAAACACCTGTCAGGAGGTTAAAGAGCGTTGTCTTGCCGGCACCGTTTGGTCCAATCAACCCGACCAGCTCATTGGTATCTAGATGGAGGTCTACATGAGAAACAGCAGCTAAACCACCGAAGTTTTTCGTTAAGCTTTTAACTTCTAATAGAGGCATCGTTGTCATCCCCCTTTTTTCTAAATTTGTCCAACAGTCCTTTTACGGAGAATTCCCAGGTCCCTAAAAGTCCGCTTGGTTTAAAGATCATGATGATGATCAAAGCCAATGCATAAATGATCATGCGCAAATCAGAGAAGCCTTGCAAGTACATGTTTAAGATTCCTAGCACTACTGCCGAAACAACCGCTCCTGTGGTACTCCCAAGCCCTCCAAAAACGACGATGATCAACACATCGATCGATTTCATAAAACCGTAATCTCGTGGGAAAACCGACTGCTGATAGCTGGCATAAAGGGTACCAGCAATGCTTGCCATCACTGCCCCCATCACAAACGCAATTACCTTGTATTTCGTTGTGTTGACCCCCATCGATTCTGCAGCGATCTCATCTTCCCGAATCGCTAAAGTCGCTCTGCCTGGTCCGCTATGGACAAAGTTTGAAACGACAAGAATCGATAGAACGGCAAAGAGAAAGACGATCTGCCAATTACTGAATTGGGGCAATCCGAAAATTCCAGCAGGACCATTGGTCAAGCCTCGTAGGTTCACCAACAAGATCCGAATGATCTCTGCCACACCTAGGGTTGCGATCGCTAGATAGTCGCCTTTTAAACGGAGGGTCGGAATCCCAACCACTAATGCGACTGCACCTGAAACCAGCATCCCCACCAGTAAACCAGTTAAAAAGCCGCCAAAGGTTGGATTGCTTGCCGACAGGATCGCGCCAGCATAAGCACCGATTGCCATAAACCCAGCATGTCCTAAGGAGAATTGCCCTGAAAAGCCGATGATTAGATTCAAACTGACTGCCAAGATGATATTGATTCCGATATTGACGATGATCGCATCAGAGAACAAATTAATCATTCCGCCATTGTAGGCTGCAAATAATCCAAAATAAAGAATAGCTGCCAGAGCGAGCCAGATTAAGTTGTAACGTAAATTCTTTTTCATTTCTGCCACCTACACTTTCTCTTTGATATTTTTGCCGAGGATCCCAGCTGGACGAACCAACAATATAATTATTAAAATGACATACACTAAAGCATCCTTGTAATCAGAAAAACCAAGCGCTGTCGCTGCTGTCTCCACTAAACCGATCACAAAGCCGCCTAAAGCTGCACCAGGAATGATCCCGATCCCGCCGAGAACCGCCGCAACAAAAGACTTCAGACCAGGAACGACCCCCATTGATGGATCAATGGAATTATAATACAAACCGATCAGCATCCCGCCAGCTGCAGCTAAAGCCGAGCCTAAGGCAAAGGTAAAGGAAATCGTTCGATTAACATTGATCCCCATCAAACGCGCTGCATCTGCATCAACACTTACTGCACGCATCGCTTTTCCCATACGGGTCTTTTTCACGATCAATTGCAAGAGAATCATTAAGGTAACCGAAACAGCCAAAATCAATAACTGGACATTACTTACTTGAACAAACCCGATGGAATAGGTTTTTCGTTCGATTGCTTGCGGAAACGGGCGCACATTGGCAGAAAAGAAAAAGATCATGACATTTTGCAAAAAATAAGAAACCCCGATTGCCGTAATCAATGCCGAAATTCGCGTGGAATTTCTCAAAGGACGATAGGCTAAAAATTCAATCGTTACCCCAAGTGCTGCACTGGCGATCATCGAAATGAATAACGCTGGGAAAAAGCCCAATTGCCATTGATTGATCAAAAAGTAACCGATAAAACTACCAATCATATAAACTTCTCCGTGGGCGAAGTTGATCAGCTTGATGATGCCATACACCATCGTATAACCCAACGCTAACAAGGCGTAGATACTGCCTAGAAACAAGCCGTTGATCAATTGTTGGATCATCATTTCCATATACTCACTTCCAATATCATTTATTATGGTTCTTCTCATTAGAGAAAAGAAACTGAGACAAACACATCAGGTCTGTCCCAGTTTTCACTGCCAAACAACTACAGGTTTTTAAGGTTCCACAGTGTCTGCTGAGGTTTCCTTCCCGTCAGTCAATCCTAAAACAACTGCTGATTTCTCAGGGTTATGATTTTCATCCATTGTGATTTCACCTGTCACGCCGACAAAGTCTTTCAGTTCAGACAAACCAGCTGCAATTGCCAATGAATCTGCTGAGTTTTGATCTTCGATTGCTTGTTTGATCATGTAAACTGCATCATAGGCTAACGCATTAAAAGCAGAAGGTTCTTTGCCATACTTTTCATTGAAAGCTGCCACAAACGGCTCAACTTTGTCGTTTGCTGGTGCTTTGGTAGAGAAGTGACCGGTATAGTAAACATTGCTGACATTTTCTGCACCAGCTGTTTGAACCATTTTTTCATCACCGAATCCATCGGCACCAATGATTGCTTGATCAATTCCTAATTCTCGCGCTTGCTTGATGATCAAACCAGCTTCTGTGTAGTAGCCTGGAATGAACAAGACATCGAAGTCGACATCTTTGATTCTTGTAAGAACTGCTTGGAAATCTTTGTCGCCTTCAGTAAAGTTATCTTCTAAGACAATTTCGCCTGGGTAACTTTCTTTAAATGCTTCCGTCAATCCAATTGCGTAATCACTTGAGTTGTCTCCCAAGATCACGGCTTTTGATGCATCCAAATTTTCAGCCGCATATTTCGCTAAGATCGTTCCTTGGAAGCTATCTTGGAAACAAGAACGGAAGGCAAATTCTTGCACTTTCCCACTAGTATAAGTAATCGCATCGTCAGTACCTGAAGGTGTAACCATTGGTACTTGTGCTCTGGTCACGTTAGGCAAAGCCGCTTTCGTAGCACCAGAAGTTGCTGGACCAATGATGGCTACAACTTTATCATTTGTAGCTAAGTTGGCTGCTACCGTTGCAGCTTCATTGTTATCTGATTTGTTATCTTTCGAAATAATTTCAATTTGTTTTCCAAGAATACCGCCGGCAGCATTGATTTCTTCTACTGCTAAGTCGATTCCTTCTTTTTCAGCCGTCCCATAAGCAGCTACGGCTCCTGACAACTCTAAGTTGGTTCCGATCTTGATGGTATCTCCCTCTTGTTTATTGCCACCTTCAGCAGCCCCGCTGCCATCCGTTGATCCACCTGTTGGTCCAGCGCTACATGCTGTCAACAAAAACAAACTCGCAAACAAAAACGCAAATTTCTTTTTCATAATTTTCCTCTCCTTCACTTCCCCTGAATATGTTATCCAATATACTGAAAAATCTGGAAAATGTCAACGAATTATCAGAATATTTCACCTATTCAGAATTTATTTTTTTTACTAGGAAAAAATGGTGTTTTTAAAACACTGTTCCATCAATAATGGAATCGCTTTTCATTTTTTTGAACAAAAAGAAAAGCAAGCAAAGTTTTTTTTCCTTTGCTTACTTTTTGATCGTTTCGAATTGCTTCATTTTTTGTCAAAAGGACGTTTGAAAACATTACATCAAGATGTTAGCGGCTATTTCGTGGATACAATGCTTGAAAATTGGCTGCCGCCCCAACTAGATTGGCATCGTTGCGATAGTCACATAGCTTGATCAGTGGGACAAAATCATTTAAAGCTTGATCTGCCAACATTTTTTTCAACCGTTGATTCACTTCTTCTAACAAGCCATTTTTGGCACTGACACCGCCACCGATAATGATCACTTCAGGATCAAAAGCAAATTGAATACTGAATAGTCCTTGCGCTAAATAGCGGTAAAATTTATTGACTTCCTCGATCGCAATGGCATCCCCATCTTCTGCACGTTGAAAGACCTCTTCGCCGGTAATTGTGGTTCGATCTACACCAATTCGATCACAATAACGCCAAGCCATCTGAACCGCTGTCCCTAGTTGCGAAAATGTTTTGCCTTGATCCAAAATCATCAACCCAAATTCACCGCCGTATAAATGTGCCCCACGGACTAGCTCACCATTTTGAAACAGGGTACCGCCAACGCCTGTTCCGATCACAACGAAAGCTGCTTGCTGATACTCTTTGCCCGCTCCTTGATAGAATTCAGCCATCCCAGCGCAATTAGCATCATTTTCGATGGTTACTGGTACCCCAAACACTCCTTCGAGTTCAGAGTAGATGTCAAACCCATGGATATAAGGAATCGCACTGATACCGTCGATTCGACGTTCTTGGGCATTGACTGCACCTGGAGCACTGATCCCGACCCCTTCGATCTCTTCGTTTACGCTTGCTCTTACTTGCTGCAACTGGGCTTTCATTTCTTGCCACGTGCTTGGTGTAGTAAATTTGCCTTTACTCACCAAAGAATCCTGTGCCCAGACGCCATATTTTACTGCTGAACCACCCATATCAAAGACTAAAATCGCCATTTATTTCCCTCAATCCTTTATTATTCTGATACTATCTATTTTACCGTAAGTCCCCGCTTGAAGAAAGCGATTTCCGAGAACAATAAAAAAAAACAGCCTAAAATCGCCATAGACTGTCTCTATGGGATTAGAGCTGCTTTTCCAAAATAACTTGATCGATCAACTGCTGCCCATTTTCGAAAATCGGTTCAGCATAGTGAGTGGTGAAATAATTTTCCATCCGGTCTTTTTCAACATAGCCTTGCGTTTGGTACAAAGTCAGGGCTGCAGAGGGCAGACTACCAGTTTTGATCACTACAATCGGCCGTTTTGCCCCAAGGTGTTGACTGAGGATCGCTTCTTCGGCAGCTTGCAGCAATTGACGACCAATGCCCATTCCTTGCTTTTCTGGAGAAACGGCCACATTCATAATCTCCCAGTTGTTGCCTTGATTTTGATAAACTAGCACACCAATCATTTCTCCAGCTTCTTCATAAACAAGTGTTTGGCTATTATATAGATAGCTTTCTACGACTGCTTTTTCAGGATCTGCATCCAGCAGCAACGCCCAAGGATACGCTTCATTAGAGTCGATTGGACGAATCATGGCTTTTTGGCTCCTTTTTTACATTTTTGTTGATTCCTTTTAACTTTTCCGATAACGGTACGTTGGTTTGACTTTGTCTTGCGTATTTCGTTTTAAAGTAAACGTCTGGGGTACGTAATCTATACCGCCTTTTACAAAGGGATGGCAGCGTAAGATACGAGCTACCCCCATCAAACCTCCTTTGGCTGCGCCATGGACTTGGATCGCTTGGATCATGTATCCTGAGCAAGTCGGATAATAACGACAGCTAGGAGGAAATAATGGGGAAATAAAACGTTGATAGAAACGAACAAAGCCAATCAAAAGTTTACTCATTTCTTGCCAACCTTTCTTTTTATGATCACGATTCAGTGAAGACAGATAGAAAAAACTAGGACTCAGCACGAGGCATAAGTCCTAGTTTGGGGTTACTTCATAAACTCAAAGATATGATTCCAAAGACTTGGAGAGAAGACTTTAAAAGGACTACCGTCGCCAATCACCCCATAGCCAATCATCGTTCCGGCTAAGAACAATAAAATAGCTAATAATATGACGATTAGAATTTTTATCAAGCTAGTTAGAATGTAACGGTTCAACTTCACTTTGTTCTCTCCTACTCCTACTATGCGTTTACTGGTACGGTTTCTTCAACTGCTTCAGAAACTCGTTCCACAGAAGCACCTAATTGCTGCAATTTTTCATGGAATTTGTAATAGCCACGATCCAAATATTTTAGATTGCGGACACGTGTCCGACCAGTTGAACGTAGACCTAATAAAATTAACGCTGCTGCTGCACGTAAATCCGTTGCATAGACCAGCGCACCTTGCAATTCATGGCCGCCTTCGATCACTGCTACGTTGCCGTCTATTTTGACATGAGCATTCATCCGACGCATTTCTTCTAAATGTTGGAAACGGTTCTCAAATACAGTTTCGTTCACAACACTCGTTCCAGCTGCTAAAAGTTGAATAGCAGACATTTGCGCTTGCATGTCCGTAGGAAAACCTGGATGAGGCATTGTTTTCACATCTGTTGCCTTCAATTGTTCAGGTCCAACGACACGAATCCCTTCAGCTACTTCAGTCACTTCTGCGCCCATTTCGATCAATTTTGAGATCAATGGACGATTGTGTTCTGAGATCGCATCTTTAATAATGACGTCTCCTTGGGTCATCGCTGCTGCAACCATAAAGGTTCCTGCTTCGATACGGTCTTGGACGATCGAATGTTCCACCGCATGAAGGTGATCGACCCCTTCGATACGCATCGTTTCGGTTCCTGCACCAAAGACTTTGGCACCCATTTTGTTTAAAATGTTTGCTAAATCGACGATTTCAGGTTCACGAGCGACGTTTTCAATGATGGTGATACCTTTAGCTTTTACGGCAGCCATCATGATATTTTGCGTTGCGCCGACACTTGGGAAATCCAAGTAAATGCTATTGCCTTTTAACTCATCGGCGATCGCTTCTATGTATCCATCTTTTTGGATGATTTGAGCGCCTAGTGCTTGAAATCCCTTCAAATGCAAATCAATTGGTCGTTTGCCGATTGCACAGCCGCCAGGCATTGCCACTTTGGCATGACCATTACGGGCTAACAAAGGCCCCATGACTACGATTGAAGCGCGCATTTGGCTTACATACTCATAAGGTGCTTCGATCGCTAACTCTTGTGATGCATCGATCGTCATCGTATTGTTTTCTTCTTCAAAATCGATTGCGACATTTAAATGCCGAATCACTTCTTTCATTGTTAATACATCGGAAAGGATCGGTACATTTGTTAATGTCGTTGTTCCTTCTTCCGCTAATAAGCTTGCCGCTAAGATAGGTAGAACAGCATTTTTTGCCCCTTCGATCTTCACTGTTCCAGTTAATCGATTACCACCTTGAACGATCATCTCTTCCATTTATGTTCCCTCCAAATAATGCAGTGACTCACACAAATCTTGCCAATTATAGCATAATATTCGGTGTTTTTGCATATATTAATGAAATTCTTAAAAACCTGTTAAAAATAAATTACGACATAACGCAATCAACTCAAGGAAAAAAGTACTGGCGGTGTAGCCTAATGCAATCGCAAGAAACACCATGACCATTCGTATCTGAGTCGTTCGTAAGGCTTTAAAAAAAGCATCGATCCGCACAGATTGCAATGCCCAAAATGCTAAATAGATGAACGCTAAATGACTCACGATTCGAATGATTGCATCAATTCCATACACTTGCATACTTCCTGCTCCTTTTTCATAATTGAACATTCCTATCATACCACAAAGATGTCAAGATAAAAAATAATCTTTCTTGAAACCTTCATGAAAAGACTTTAAAAAGTTTTTAAAACGTTTTCTCGAATAAAAAAAAACAAAGGCAAGATGCCCTTGTTTTTTCAGGAATGTTTTGACACGTTGATTCGATTAATGGCGCGGTGCAAAGCAACCGTTGCGCGACGAAGCTGGTCGATATCTTCGACTTGTTTGGCCTCTTCGATTTGACGTTCTGCACGTTGTTTTGCTCTTTCTGCCCGTGAAACGTCGATATCACGATCACGTTCCGCACTATCGGCTACGATGGAGACAACATTGTCCCGCACTTCAAGGATACCGCCATTAACGGCGACCCAGTCGACGTGAGTATCTGAATCGATCCGTTTGACCCGGACTTCATCAATCGTCAAAGGAACGATGATTGGGGCATGATGCGGCAAAATACCGATCTCACCATCTGTCGTACGTGCAACCACGATTTTCGCGTGATGATCGTAAACCAAACCAGCAGGTGTCACCACATTGACTGTTAAAAATTGATCCATGAGGTTCCCCTCTTTCTTCAAGGCTGGTTAATTAATAGCCAATTTTTTTCGCTTTTTCAATGACGTCTTCAATTCGTCCTACACTACGGAAGGCTTCTTCTGGAAGATCATCATATTTCCCTTCAAGAATCTCAGCAAAGCCTTTGATCGTTTCTTCAACTGGTACATAAGAACCAGGTTGTCCAGTAAACTGTTCCGCTACGTGGAAGTTTTGCGACAAGAAGAATTGGATCCGACGCGCACGAGCCACTAACGTTTTTTCTTCATCAGACAACTCATCCATCCCTAAGATAGCGATGATGTCTTGTAGTTCGCGATAACGTTGCAACGCATGCTGTACTTCAGTCGCTACTTCATAGTGTTTTTCACCAACGATTTCAGGTGCTAACGCACTAGAAGAAGAAGCTAGCGGATCAACAGCTGGATAGATCCCTTGTTCAGTCAATTTACGTTCCAAGTTGGTTGTTGCATCCAAATGGGCAAAAGCAGTCGCTGGTGCCGGGTCCGTGTAGTCATCGGCAGGAACATAGATTGCTTGAATAGAAGTAACCGATCCTTTTTTTGTTGAAGTGATCCGTTCTTGCAATTGTCCCATTTCGGTTGCTAGTGTCGGTTGATATCCAACGGCAGAAGGCATCCGACCTAGTAAGGCAGATACTTCAGAACCAGCTTGAGTAAATCGGAAGATATTATCGATAAACAAGAGCACGTCTTGTCCTTCTACATCGCGGAAGTACTCCGCTAAGGTCAACCCAGTCAAGGCAACCCGCATCCGGGCACCTGGTGGTTCGTTCATTTGTCCAAACACCATGGCTGTTTTTTCGATAACGCCAGATTCTTTCATTTCATTATAAAGGTCGTTTCCTTCACGTGTCCGTTCACCAACACCTGTGAAGACAGAGATCCCCCCATGCTCTTGGGCAATGTTGTGGATCAGTTCTTGGATCAAGACAGTTTTACCAACACCGGCACCACCGAAAAGACCAACTTTCCCCCCTTTTAAATAAGGGGCTAATAAGTCGATAACTTTGATCCCAGTCTCAAGGATCTCGGTACTTGTTGACAATTCATCAAAGTCAGGAGCTTTTTTGTGGATCCCACTGCGGGGTGCTTCTTCAGGAAACGGTGCTTCTAAATCGATGGTGTCCCCTAAGACATTAAACACCCGTCCTAAGGTTTCTGTCCCAACTGGAACAGAAATGGAGGCGCCTGTATCGATTACTTCCATTCCTCGTTGTAAGCCATCTGTTGATTCCATGGCAATCGTACGGATAACGCCGTCGCCAAGTTCTAAGGCAGCTTCTAACACAACTTTTGTTTTCTGCTCATCTTTTTTGTAAACAATCAACGCATTGTTGATATCTGGTAATGATTGGTCTAGAGAGAATTCCACGTCAACAACGGGACCAATGACTTGAACAATCTTGCCTGAACTCATTCGTATTCCTCCATTCGTTCTTGAAACTATTCTAACGCGGATGCCCCCGCCACAATTTCAGTAATTTCTTGGGTGATCGCTCCTTGGCGCGCTCGGTTATAAGAGATCGTCAAGTCCCCAATAATATTTTTGGCATTATCTGTTGCTGTTTTCATCGCTGTCATTCCGGCAGCATGCTCGGCTGTTTTTGCGTCAACAATCGCACCATAAATCAAGCTTTCAGCGTATTGAGGCAGTAATTGATTCAAAATTGCTTCTCTGGAAGGTTCAAACAAGTATTCTTGTTCATAACTTTCGGCTTCTTCAGGATCTAGATCGGAAATCGGCAACATTTTCTCCACACGAAATTGGCTAGTCAATGAGTTGATGTGATGGTTATAACACACATATAATTCATCGAAGACTTCGTTTTGGTACATCGTTGTCGCCAATGTTACGATTTTACGCACCTCGTCAAAGCTTGGTTGATCCGAAAGGTTTCTTAGCTCGTACGCCAAATTGATGCCCCGTGCTTTGAAAAAGTCAGCGCCAGTTGCACCAATGGCAATCATGACATACTCTTCTTCTTTTGCATGGTCTTCATCCAGCATGGTCATCATTTGCTTCAAGATGGAACTATTGTAGCCGCCCACTAGACCGCCATCAGAAGTGATGACGATGTAGCCTGTGCGTTTGACCGGACGACTAACCAACATACTGTTATAGTTCACACCATCTTTTGGACCAGAACCTGCAAGATCGGAAAGCTGCTGCGCAGTTAAATGCGTAACGATTTCACGTACTTTGTTGGCATACACTTGAAACTGTTTCGAATGAGCTTCAGATTTTGTTAATTTTGCAGCTGAAACCATTTGCATGGCCTTTGTGATTTGGCTGGTTTTTTTTGTTGAGGCAATTCGTTGCTTGATTTCATTTAATGAAGCAGCCATTTTCTCTCACCTCTTTTTATGCGTTTTGCATTGTCGATATTTTATCTTGGGGTGTCACCCGAGAACCGTTGGATGCCATGAAAATATCTTTGAATGCTTTAATGGTGTCATCTAACAAGCTTTCTTCTGGCAAGTCTTTCGTTGTCCGAATGGTTTCAAAAATCGTCGCTGCATTTGCTTCGATATATTCAAATAATTCTGCTTCAAAGTCCAATAGTTTATTGACTGGTACACTATCAATGAATCCATGCGTCAAGGCATAAAGAATCACGACTTGTTTTTCTACTGCCAGTGGTTCATGCAGTTTTTGCTTCAAGATTTCAACGGTTCGACGACCGCGGTTTAATTTGGCTTGTGTTGCAGCATCTAGATCAGACCCAAACTGCGTAAAGGCCTCTAGTTCGCGATAGCTAGCCAAGTCCAAACGCAAGGTACCGGCAACTTTTTTCATTGCTTTGATCTGCGCAGAACCACCAACCCGTGAAACGGATAATCCAGCCGCTACGGCAGGACGAACACCAGAATAGAAAAGGTCGTTTTCTAAGAAAATTTGTCCATCTGTGATAGAAATCACGTTGGTTGGGATATAGGCTGAAATATCCCCTGCTTGTGTTTCAACAAACGGCAATGCCGTCATCGATCCACCACCTAGTTCATCACTTAATTTCGCTGCACGTTCCAATAAACGAGAATGCAAGTAGAAGACATCCCCTGGGTATGCTTCACGACCTGGCGGACGACGTAGAAGTAGAGAAAGTTCACGATAAGCGACCGCTTGTTTTGATAAGTCATCAAAGACGATCAAAACATGTTTGCCGTTATACATGAATTCTTCCCCCATCGCAGCCCCCGCATAAGGTGCGATATAAAGCAGTGGTGCTGGTTGTGAAGCACCTGCTGAGACCACGATCGTGTAATCAAGGGCCCCGTAACGACGCAATGTTTCCACTTGTGCACGAACAGTTGAATCTTTTTGGCCAATTGCGACATAAATACAGATCATGTCTTGCCCTTTTTGGTTGATGATCGCATCAATAGCGATCGTTGTTTTTCCGGTTTTCCGGTCACCGATGACTAATTCCCGTTGGCCACGACCGATTGGTACTAAAGCATCAATAGCTTTCAACCCTGTTTGCATTGGTTCCGAAACGGATTTCCGTTGCATAACACCTGGTGCAGCTGCTTCGACTGGGCGTGATTTATCTGTTTCGATCGGACCTAAACCATCGATTGGTTGCCCTAATGGATTTACTACCCGGCCAATTAATGCATCGCCGACAGGAACTTCCATGATTTTACCGGTTCGTTTTACTTTGTCCCCTTCACGAATGGTTTCAAAATCACCTAGGATGATGATTCCGACATCGTTTGACTCTAAGTTTTGTGCCATCCCATAAGAACCGTTTGAAAACTCAAGCAGTTCTCCACTCATGGCATTTTCTAAACCGTGGGCGCGGGCGATCCCGTCCCCAACATATGTGACAGTACCGATTTCTTCTACAGAAAGTTCGTTCTGATAATTTTTAATTTGCTCTTTGATCAAGGCACTAATTTCTTCTGCTTTGATGGCCATCCGATTCACCTCTTATCTCTTGTTTATCTGCCGATTTTTTGTCGCAGATAATCCAGTTGGCTCTTAATACTACCGTCGATCACTTGATGATTTGCTTCAACGATGACACCGCCTAAAATCGTTGGATCGATCGTTTCTTTCAATTGTGCCTGCTTGTACCCAAGCTTATCGGCGATTTGCTTTTCGATTTTGCTTTTTTGTTCTGCTGACAAAGCAACAGCCGTTGTGATCGTTCCGAGAACAAGACCTTGATATTCATCGTAACGACGTTCGTATTCATCAATGATCAGCAATAAATCATCCATGCGATCATATTCGTAAACGATCTCCAAGAAATTTCTGACTAAACCTTCAAAGCCCTTCAGCAATTGATCGACTAATTGTCTTTTCTCATGAAGATCCAAACGGTTATCGGTCACGATTTGGCCGAATGTTGGAATTTCCTGATAAATCTGACGCAAGGTCAATAATTCTTGGTAAACTTCTGTCAAGCGCTGTTCTTCCATCGCCAATTCGAACAACGCTTTTCCATAACGTTTTCCCACTGTGAATTTATCGAGTTTCATTAACTGAACCCAATCCTTCGATATATTGATTGATTAGGGATTCATGATTTTCGGGAGTCAATTCGCGGCCTAAGATTTTTTCTGCGATTTGAAGCGAAAGTTCTGCAACATCATCTTTCACTTCTTTTAACGCAGTTTCTTTTTCAAGGGTGATATCTGAGTTTGCTTTTTCTTTCAAACGAGCCACTTCTTCTTTGGTCTCGCTCAAAATATTTTGCCGACTCAATTCCCCGCTATCTTTGGCGCTCTTGATGATCTCCGCAGCTTCAGAATGAGAACGTGCCAATTTTTCTTGGCGTTCTTTTTCTAATTTTGCTGCATTCAAGCGTGATTGTTCCGCTGAATCCAAATCATTGGCGATTTTATCTTCCCGTTTTTGCATCATGCTGCTGATGGCATCCCATGCAAAATGTTTCAATAAGAATAGCAAAAGAAGAATTGACCCGCTGACAACGATAATATTGCCAAGCATTGGATTTTGAACTTCCGCTATAACCAACTGATTTAGCATAACGATTCTTCCTTTCTGAAAGTCATTGTTTCATTAGAAAAAAGCAAAAACGAGTGCAATTGTTCGTTTCTGCCTTTTCGTGCTCGTCTTATCGGAAGACTAATAACAGCGCGATAACTACCCCTAGAATCGGTACAGCTTCGACTAACGCTACCCCGATAAACATTGTTGAACGTAGTTGACCTGACATTTCAGGTTGGCGTGCCATTGATTCGATTGTTTTTGCGATTACTTGTCCGTTACCATACCCTGCACCAATTGCTGCTCCGATAATTGCTAATCCTGCTCCAATAAAGTTCATTCTTTTTTCCTCCTAATTGTATGTCGATTCGATTAATGTTCTGCCACGATTTTGTGGCTCATAAATACCATGGTCAATGTAACAAATACATAAGCTTGGATCGCTCCAATAAAGAGCGAGAAGCCAATCCAGATCATTTCTAGCGGCATCACGATCGGCAATGACCACCAACCAAGACTAATAAACATGTTGGCAATCAATCCTAATAACACTTCACCAGCGAATATATTTCCATATAAACGCAAGCCTAACGTGATGACATTCGTAAATTCTTCGATGATTTTTAGCGGCAATAAAAAGCCCACCGGTTTCAGA
Source organism: Enterococcus sp. DIV1096b (assembly GCF_050498765.1). NCBI lineage: Bacteria > Bacillati > Bacillota > Bacilli > Lactobacillales > Enterococcaceae > Enterococcus > Enterococcus sp. DIV1096b. The sequence continues at coordinate 2,642,755 of NZ_JBMHEK010000001.1, forward strand.
TACGAATTGATCAAGTAATTTTTGAAGCCCAACGACTTGATCCCAAAGAAATGTGTCAAGGAAATAACCATAAGTGCAAGTGTCAATGTAACAAACGGGTCTGCTGTCGGACTTTTCCATAAGGTAATGTCATCTGTCGTCACGATTTTTGTGACTAAGCCGATCTCATTTGCCACAAACACAAAAAGAAACATTGTTACACCGAGCAAATGAAAGTTGTTCACTTGAGATCCTGGTAGATTGTCCGCCACGATGCCACGAACAAAGTCAATGACCCATTCAATGAAGTTCTGCTTCCCTTTCGGTTTCATTTGCAGGTTACGTGTACAAATAAAGACCACCAAAAAAACAATAATACAAGAAATGATTGTCATCATAGCTACAGTTCCATCAAACCATATAGGACCGATATGAAACATAAGCGATTTATCTTCCAATCTTTCTCACCTCTTTTCCTGTCATCTCCAGAAAAAAATCTGGTGTTACAATGCGTTTCCTCTCATAACAATCGGTATCATACCACCACGAATGGAAAATTTCAAAGCATTTTCAAGAAAATTAGACAAAAAACTCACAATGCCAAAAATCCTAAATTAATTGAAAAATCCTCGTGTCGCTATGTGGAAGAAAAAGCCTGTTATATCAACAGCTTTCCCTTAAATGCTACCAAATTTAGCGTGATTTTCAAAGCAATAACCTCTATCGGATTCTAAAAGAAGTTCTTAGAAAATTAGAAATTTCTAAGAACTCGGTCAATTTGTCTTTCTTGATCTTTGCGTTTCAAGGATTCCCGCTTGTCATATTCGCGTTTTCCTTTCGCTAAACCAATCAAAACTTTGGCATAACCATCCTTGATATACACCTTTAATGGCACAATCGTCATACCGGTATTTTTTGTTTCGCCAATCAGACGAGCGATCTGCTTTTTGTGTAGCAACAGTTTTCTCGTCCGCAATGGATCGTGATTAAAAATGTTTCCTTGCTCGTAAGGACTGATATGCACATTGACTAAGAATGCCTCACCGTTACGAATGCGTACAAAGCCGTCTTTCAAATTGATCCGGCTGTTACGGATCGCTTTGATCTCTGTTCCCTGTAAGACGATCCCCGCTTCGATCGTATCGAGGATCGTGTAATCATGGCGGGCCTTTTTGTTTTGGGCGATTAATTTCCCTTCTCCTTTAGGCACGGGCCATCCCTCCAATTATTTTTTCTTGATTCCTTTGTAAAAAGGTTTTTTCTTTTTCACTTTGCCAGCTTTTTTCGGCTTGCCTTTGCCTGATTGCTCAAAGCGTTTCCCTTGGTTTTTCTCAGGGTTTCGTTGTTTTTTTCCACGGCGGCTAGCTTCATTTTTTTGATTGTTGTTACGTTTGTTGGCTTTTGGTGCTTGCAGTTTTTCAACTTCTTCTGCTGCTACCAGTTCGAAATCGATCTCTCTTGTTTCTGGATCAGCCTTTACGACTTTGATGCGAACTTTCTGACCAATTTTAAAGGTCAGGCCTGTCCGTTCACCCACAAGTGCCAGATGGTTTTCCAAATAATGGAAGTAATCTTGCTTCAGATTATTGATATGGATCAACCCTTCAATCGTGTTAGGCAATTCAATAAACAAGCCAAACTTAACGACGGAACTGATGATACCGTCAAACTCTTCTCCTACTTTATCGGCCATATACTCAGCTTTTTTAAGCGCATCGACTTCTCTTTCTGCATCGACTGCTCGTCGTTCCATTTGGGAGCTGTGCAGCGCGATGTCCGGCAAGATTTCAGCCCATTTGTTTTGGTTGGCTTCTGAGACATCTTCACTGTAAGATCGAATCAAACGATGCACGATCAAGTCGGGATAACGACGGATCGGTGACGTGAAGTGGGTATAATCTTCCGCTGCCAAACCATAGTGACCGACGTTTTCTTCAGAATACTTCGCTTGTTGCATACTTCTTAGTAGCATCGTATTGACAACCATTGCCTCTGGCTTATCTGCGACATCTTCAACCACTTTTTGCAATTGTTTTGGTGAGATCGAGCCATTGGTCTGCTTGACTACGATCCCTAAAGCAGATGCAAAATCAAAGAAGCGGCGCATTTTCTCTTCTTTTGGTTCCTCATGGATCCGGTAAATAAATGGTAAATGCTTCTGATTGAAATGACGCGCCACGGTTTCATTGGCTGCCAACATGAATGATTCGATCAATCGTTCGCCGACGCCCCGTGCTCGTAGAACGATTTCTTGCGGGTGTCCTTCTCCATCGACCAAGACTTTTGCTTCTCGGTCTTCAAAAGAAACTGCCCCACGTTTGATGCGCATCGCTTCTAACACGTGATGCAAGGCGGCCATATCATGGAACATCGGTACTAATTCCGCATATTCTTTGGTGGTTTCTGGATCATTGTCTTCAATGATTTGATTGACTGCTTGATACGTCATACGGGCACTTGTTTGAATAATACTTTGGAAAATATTGTAATCTGTGACGATCCCCTCTTGGTTGATCCACATTTCACAGCTCATAGTCAACCTTGGGACATTCGGATTCAACGAACAGATCCCGTTTGATAAACGCTGTGGGATCATCGGAATCACACGATCCGTAAGATAGACACTCGTTCCCCGATCAAACGCTTCTTTATCCAATGCGCTGTTTTCGGTCACATAATAAGAAACATCGGCGATATGCACGCCCAAATAGAAGCTACCGTCAGGCAATGCTTTTACGGTCACCGCATCATCCAAATCTTTGGCATCCGCTCCATCGATTGTTACAATCTGTTGATCTCGTAAATCCCGCCGTTCCGGAAAGTCGGCAGGATCGATCGTATCTGGTACTGCGTCTGCCGCTGCTAAGGTTTCTTCCTCGAATTTTGTTGGAATCCCGTTCGCCACGACGATCGATAATATATCCATTCCAGGATCGTTTTTATGTCCTACAACTTTCGTGATCAACCCCTCTAAGCTTTTCGAATAACCTTTTTCTGGGTAATGGCTGATTTCAACGATCACAATGCTCCCATCTACAGGTCGAATCCCTTGAGCACCAATAAACACCTTTAATTCACTTAGTTTTTTATCTTTAGGCTGAACAACGCCATATAGATCCGACTCTTCGATCTCTTTTTCATCAAATAATGTAAACTCGCCGACCAACTGACTGATGGCCCGTTGTTTGATCTCAACGACTTTCCCCTCTGCACCACGATCTGAGAAAGGATCCGCAACGTGCACGATGTCCACAGCAACGGTATCGCCGTCCATGGCATAGCCTGTTGCTTCTTTAGGGATATAAATATCGTCTTCTTCTTCATCCAAAGTGACAAAGCCGAAGCCCCGCTCGTTGGCACGGAAGGTTCCTTCCACAAACACTCGTTTCATGGGTAATTTCACTTTGCCTTTTTTGTTAAAAATCACGCTGCCTTCTCGTTCCATCGCCGCTACTGTCTGAACAAGATTCTTAAAGTCTGTACTTTTTTGAAGTCCTAGACCCTCAGCAATTTCTTCCATTGAAAAACTTTTTTTGCGGCTTTCTTCGAGAAACTGAATGATTTTTGTTTTAATCGTTTCTGTCATAACTCACTCTTTCCAAGCAAGTGTTTCTAAGAAAGCAAACACATCCTGCTCTAATTTTTTCCGTTCTGGTCCAACGGTCACCACATGACCGCTTTCGGGATACCATTGAAGCGTATAGGGAACATGGGACAGTGCCCCTGCTGTTTTGAAAACCGTCTGTGGCTCGATCATTTGATCCTTTCCTGCTTGTGCTAGAAAGACTGGGCGCTCGATTTTCCCTAAATGCCCAGCTGTGGTTTGTCCGACTGTTTCAATTCCTTGCAGTTGCTCTCTGACCTTACGAGGGACTTCTGCCAATATTTCTTTTTGGGTCGCCTCGTCTAAATCAGCATAGGGTATGACCATTTCAGCATACTTTTCAAAATTGACTGGCACTTCATTCTTGGTTTCAAATAATGGCGAACAAAACAGTCCGCCCCCCATCAATGTTGGATCTTGTGTCAAACGATCCATCGCTAAAATCCCGCCCATCGAAAGTCCAAGAACGGCAACTTCTTCATAGCCTTTTTCTCTTACATAAGTAACTGCATCTGCAGCATCCTGCTGCCAAACAGCCATCCCTTGATTTAAGATATCATCTGGATTGGGCGTACCATGTCCAGTAAACATCGGCGTATAAACCGTGTAGTCTTTTTGTTCTAACGAACGACAAAGCATACGCACATCGTTAGGACTACCTGAATAGGCATGGAACAAAATGACTGCTCGCTTGCCGTGTTCAGCAAAAACCGGTTTTGGTTGATTAAATGTTTTCATGTTTCCTTTCACCTCACGTCCAATTCTACCATAGTTAAGAAGAATACTTCGACAAATGCGATCAAAATCTTCCCCTTAAAAAGAAAAAAACCTCTCTTTACGAGAGGTTCACTAGCAAAATGATTAGTTTGATGAAAGAAAAGCCAAAATAAAGAGCAAGACCATCCAAACAAACCCTAAAATGGCCGTTGAGCGCTGCATCACTGCTTCAAATCCACGGGCTTTTTGCTTACCAAACAATTGATCCGCACCGCCAGTAAAGGCACTAGCTGCACTATTTTGCTTGCTAGGCTGCATCATGATCGTAATGACCATTAAAATCGAAATAACAATTACAGCAGTTAATAAGATATTATACACGTTAGCTCCTCCTTGCTTGCTAAAGTCGTCCTTTCTATTTTAGCATTTTCCGCTAGAAATTACTACTCCCTTTTTGTCATTGCTCGTTGCGTGACGGTTTAAAAAAAAGACTGTCCTTTCTGACAGCCTTTTTCTCATAGATCGCTTTCGTTCAAATCAGCGAACGAGTACGTCATCATATTCTGGTTTTTCTTTGAACTCTTTGACCGCAAAGGAGCAGACAGGCATAATTTTTTTCTCTTCCCGTCGTGCTTTTTCAACAACTGCTTTGAGCAATTTTTGCGCCAATTGCTGTCCACGATAATCAGGGTTGACGAAGGTGTGATCAACTTCAAGTACATCATCTGGTGTTTCTTGCCATGTAATCTCACCAATTTCTGTTTCTCCATCATATAAAGCAAAACGCTTGTTTTCTTCTTTTATTTCCATTGTTTTCGCCCTTTCTATCAGACAATGTCTGTTTTTTGTTTGATATTCTCAATAAATTGCAAAACGGTTGGCCAATATTCTGGGGCATCTTTAACTGCCTGTAAATGTCCCATATTGGGAAAAAGGACTTTTTGTTTCGGACCAGCCGTTGCTTCCATTAAAGTATTGATTTCTTTTTCAGAAAGAAACGTATCCTTTTCTCCTTGTAAAAACAGCACAGGTAAATGGTTGCTGCCGACTTGTCGGGTCACTGAGATTTGTAGGAAGGGGTAGCCGACTAAGTGTTTACTGTAACGATTGGCTAATCGCAAAAAGCGCTTGACGGGTAACCGAGAAAATTGTGGTAGACTTGCCCGAATGGCACTATAAACGGACGTATAACTGCTGTCTGAGATCAAACCCGCAACTTGCACCGGCATGACTTCTCCACTGGCCAGCAGCAAAGTCGCCGCTCCCATCCCTAAACCATAGAGGAAGATTTGGGTTTGTGGGTCTTTTTCCAAAATCTTATCGATCCACAAAAGCAGATCCATCCGATCTAGCCACCCTAAGCCGATCTCTTTGCCTTCACTACGGCCATGTCCACGCAAATCAGGAACTAAAACATTGTAACCCGCAGCCCAGAATTTCTCGGCCGCATCTTGACAGTCTGCTTGCCCATCACTGCGATACCCATGCAAGCAGATCACCCACGTTTTAGCACACTGATCAAAGACTTCTGCTCTCAGGATCAGATCATCGGTGGTCGTTACCGTACATTCCGAACCTTGTGACCAAAAAGCCGAACTGCTTTTCGCGATCCGCTCTTTGTATGGAATCCCCAGTTTCTTTCTGCCTTCTTTTTCATACCATTCATTGTTACGCATAATAATTGCCGAAACAAAATAGCGTACGCCCTTTTTCATCACAGACGTGCGATATACATAGTACACCAAAAAAATAAAAATTAGCAGTAGTAGCAATAGCCAAACCATAGGATCCCCCCTTCATTTTAGTTTACCATTTACACCGGTTTTCAGCCAAAGTTTTGTCGCAAGTCTTAAATAAGTCCTATACTTTTTTAAGAAAAAATCTTTGTACTGACTTCTAGCGAAGGAGCAGTACAAAGATTTGTTTGGTTAAATATGTTTCTGTTTATAGAATAGGAAGGCGATCATGGTGAGTAAAATACTTCCAAGAACACTTAGTTCATAAGAGGATTCCTCATTTGTCTTTGGCAATCGTTTTTCATTATCTGTCTGTGATGACTCTGTCTGGTTCTTTTTGTCATCCAGCTTTTGCTCGGCGTTTCCAGCTATTTTTTTCGGTTTATCAGACTTGTCAGAAGGTGTTGGTACTTTGGGACCGCTAGGATCATTCGGTGTCTTAGGCGTTCTCGGCGTTTTTGGTTCGACATAAGTATTGAACAAATCATAGTCATGGACTTCTGACCTGTATCCTTTGACAGCCACTTCTTGAATGCTATAGGTGTACGCTTGACCTTTCTCATCATATTTTGGCAGATCTTCAAAACGATAGGTCCAGTTGCCTTCTTTATCTGCTTTTACGGTTTGCTTGTCGATTTCTTTACCGTTTTGCATTAATTCGACAGTGATGCTTTCAGGGCGGGTATTGAACTTGTTATCATAGTCTTTCCATGTCTTTGTTCCAGCTACGTCTGTTGTATCGGTGTTATGGTACGTGTTGACTAAATCATAGCCGTTGACTTTAGTGGTGTAACCTGGCACTTTTTCTTCTTGGATCGTGTAAGTGTACGCTTTTCCTTCGGCATCATACTTAGGCAGATTCTCAAAGTGATAAGTCCAGTTGTTTTCTTTATCAGCTTTTACGGTTTGTTTGTCAATCTCTTTATCGTTTTGCATTAAGTCAACACTGATGCTTTCAGGGCGGGTATTGAACTTGTTATCGTAGTCATTCCATGTCTTTGTTCCGGCTACGTCTGTCGTTTCAGTATTGCGGTAGGTGTTGACTAGATCATAACCATTGATTTCAGTGGTGTAACCTGGCACTTTTTCTTCTTGGATCGTGTAGGTGTACACTTGACCTTTTTCATCATACTTAGGCAGATTCTCGAAGTGATAGGTCCAGTTGTTTTCTTTATCAGCTTTTACGGTTTGTTTGTCAATCTCTTTACCGTTTTGCATTAAGTCGACAGTGATGCTTTCAGGGCGGGTATTGAACTTGTTGCCATAGTCATCCCATGTCTTTGTTCCAGCTACGTCTGTCGTTTCAGTATTGCGATAGGTGTTGACTAGGTCATAACCATTGATTTCAGTGGTGTAACCTGAAACTTTTTCTTCTTGGATCGTGTACGTGTATGCTTGACCTTTTTCATCATACTTAGGCAGATTCTCAAAGTGATAAGTCCAGTCGCCTTGGTTATCTGCTTTTACGACTTGCTTGTCGATTTCTTTATCATTTTGCATCAGCTTGACAGTGATGCTTTCTGGTCTTGTTTCGAATTTGTTATCGTAGTCTTTCCATGTCTTTGTTCCAGCTACGTCTGTCGTTTCAATATTGCGGTACGTGTTGACCAGGTCATAACCGTTTACTTTAGTAGAATACCCTTCAACAGGTGTTTCTTGGATTGTGTATTCATAAGTCTGACCAGATTCGTCAGTTTTCGGTAGATCAGTAAATTCATAATGCCAGTCCCCCTCTTTACTTTGGGTAACCGTTTTTGTTTGGAATACTTCACCGTTTTGCAATAATTGAACCATAATGCTTGTCGGACGGGTATTGAATTTGTTGTCATAATCATCCCACGTTTTGGTCCCGCTGATTGTCGTTGTATCAAAAGAAAGTAATTGATTCATGGCAGCTAGTTTAATAGTCGGCACGATTGTTTCATTTGCTTGCAGATCCCAGCGATGGGTTTCTGCGTTGACCAGCACTGTATCAGCAATGATACTGCCGTCAACATTTTGATGGACATCGACTGTATCACCAACAGCCAAGATGGTTCCTTGGAATGGACTATTAATCGAAATCGTTTGGCCCTCTGATTGGTCAACAAAATTCCATAAGATAACAGCATCATCAAACTCTTCTGTTTCATGGCTATTACGAGACGTACCATCCGTATATTCTAGTTTGATTTGGGACTTAACATTAACGGTGCTGGCTCCCTCAGTGTCCACATTGATGATCACAGGCGTATTTCCTCTTGTTAGCCCTTTAATGGTGATTGGCGTATCTTTTTCTAATTCCGTTTTTGAAAGAGAAACAACAACCTTTTGATCTTCTTTCGCAATTGTATCTTCTGAAAAAGAAATGGGTTTTTTATCAATCAGATAGCCGTCTGGCGCTTCCGTTTCCACAAAGGAATATTCTCCCTCTGGAAGACCAGCTTCGATCACCTGCCCATCATTATTTGTGACTTCTTCATCGACTTCCTTATGCGTCTTGTTGTTTTGAAGTTCGTAAACACCATCATCAAGTGGATTTCCTTGTTCGTCTGTCAAGGTCAAAACAACCGCTTGTGTCTCATCTTCGGCATCGGCTGTATTGATGACCCGCTGATTATTATCAGTGAAATCCTTGGTTACACCGGGTGTCTGCGGATAAGCTCCCAGTCTTTCTGACGTCGCCTGTAACGTTGAAAATGCCTGTTCAAAGTCTATATAAGGCTCACTCACGGATTGATCTTGAAAAACTTCGGAAGTCTTCAAGTGATCCATTCTCTGACCATTTACAAAAACGGCAGGTTGCTGATTTTGATCTGCTAAATCTACTGTGACTGATGGGCCAAAAACAACTTTGTTTTTTCTACTATCACTTCCTGATACAAAAGAAGAGTTTGCGATGGAATTGACCTTTTGAATATAATTGATTTCTGTTGGCAAAGAACCATCCTGAATACTGGTCCCAAAATTGACATTTCCGTTTAATTCACCAACGGCCAAATTTCCGTTCGTGTGTGTATTTAGCGTCGCATGGTTAGCAAAAATATGAAAATATTGCGCTTCTCCTAGAAGTGCGTCATCAACTTCAGGAACATCATTTTTAAAAATGCCCCCACTTGAAAGTTGTGAAGCTGCTGGCGCACTTGCTTGGGTATCAGGCGTTGATTCTATGGTTTTTGATGCAGTATTTGACGCCGTTTGTTGTTGTGACTCGCTGCTTGTTGATACAACCTTTTTTTCAGAAGCCTCTGTTTGATCCTGAGTATCAGAAAGTACGGCTTCTGTACTCGTTGCTTCTGTGGATTCATTTTCAGGTAGAACAACTGCTACATCTGTTGTGTTGATGATGTCTTCTTTCACTTGTCCATTTTTTTCATCTGTTTGAAGAAAGGCGGATTTGATTGTCAATGTTTGAAGACTTTTTGTTTGAAACGTTAGCGTCATTTGGCTAAAAGAACTGCTAGCGGTTTCTTCCATCAGCTGCTGTCTTTGCGGATCATATGTAAATGGCGTGCCGCTGCTTTGAATCGAGTTCGGCAGAACCGTTTGTTCCCCTTCACTCAAGCTGAATGCCAGTTGATTTGCTGCTTGTTGATTCTTTTCTACTTGGATCGTCCAAGTGATCTCCCCTGTGGTAGGATCTGGTAATGATGTCACTTGCGCTATGCCCTTTTCGTTTTGAAATAGGATTGTTTTGGGATTCTCCTCGGTGTCCGCATTGGCTGTGATGACTGATAATAAAGGCGCCAAATAGGATAAAATAAGTAAGGACAGCATGAACATTGGGTAAGCTATTTTTTTCACATAAGTACGCATTTCTCTTCCTCCAAACAACAAATTTTACTCAGGTGATTATCCTAATCGGAAAAAAGAGAAAATGCAAAATGACCCAAATTTTGATTCTGTGAGAAAAATGAGAGCAAAAGCCAAAAAATGGATCCTTCTCTCAAGGGAATTTGTGAAAATGAAATAGGATTTCTTTTGTTTGAAAAACAACAGAATATTTTTTTCATGATAAATACTCAAAATCCAGAAAGAATCTTTTGTTTGTGATAAAAGTTCTTTCCATAAAAACTCTTAAACATCAGGAGTGATTGGCTACTCGCTAAAATTTCACTTGTCAAAAAAAAATAATTGTAAACTGAAAATGAAATTTTCATAAACAATCATATTATTTTCATTTTCGGTTACAAAAATTTTAGCAGATTCTTTAAAATCTTACTGTTATTTTCGCTTTATTTATAAGTTCTCTTAACTTTTACTGTACAAAGAAACGTCTTTATCATTTTTGGGACTGATGAATCATAATTGATTCTTCAGTCCCAAGTGTGTTTTTTGTACAACATATCAATCCTTATTGACGACAAGACTTTATTGCAAAGTCCGATGTTCTGATCTAGTACAAAAGACTGGCCATTGGAAAAAGGGAAAGGTTATTGCAATCCGCTCGAAATTCGCGTTTCCTTCTCCAAATTGACTATTCTTTGTCGTTGCTGATCAAGAAATCAAGCAATTCCGACTGTTCCGCAAAGATTGCTTCTACTGATAAGCTTCTATGATGACTCTTTTGCTTGGTAGCTTCTGGTAGCTCAGAATCAATTTGGTTAGTTGAAGATTCGAGGGACTTCTCGACTGGTAAAGGTTCTGCATTCACTTTCGACTCTAAACCGTCTGGCTTCATTGGAAATGGACTGTTATCCTCAAAGTGATCTATCGAAGCATTCAGTTGACTTTTCCAAAACAACTCTCCGAAGAGATACACGCCAAGAGCATTTTTATTGTTAAACACTTTACAAGATAACCCCATCTTGTTGAGTGCCTGATTTACTGTGTTTTCGTTGATCGTTTCTGAAGGAATATCTCTGATTAGAATTGTATCAGCATATTGAATATCTTGATCACTGTTTACATAATCAATCAATTGATCTGTCAAAGCAGTCGTCTCTTTTTTAACGATCTCAGTTAAATCTATTGTCTGACCTCCATTGATCGTCACGACAAATGGATTGTTTTTCTTAGCTGTGACAAGCATATCGTAAACGACGCCATGATCTAGCGCAAAGATAGGTGCGGGATGATCCCCCTCATTTTCTTGATAAGCTTGTACCACGTTGCCTGCCAATTCAAACAAGCCGTCTGTGACTTTTGAACTTTTGATCAGTTCCCCATTTTCGTAGCTATCACAAGTGAGAGAATGATCATTGATTTCAATCACATAGGTCAACCCAGCAAGAATTTCTTCCACGCCTAACATCAAATGAATATCATTTCGTTTGCTTTCAAAAATTGCGCCCAGAGATTTCGGGATCAGCTTTACTCGCTCGATGCGGATCTGATAGTGAGTGCCATCAACAACTGTCTCGAATTCATCTGCCAGTTGTCTCTCAATGTCAGCAAGCCGGTCAAAACTTTCTGTTGCTACGCCAAGGCATAATGAACAGCTAAAGTAATCCTCTGCAATTTCAGTAAAAAGTGAGGGTCTTTTCGCTACTAAATAAGAGAGTATCGTTTTGATATATGTCTTAAATTTTTGGTCTCCCAGGATTGCCAACGGATTGCCAAATGTTTGATAGGCTTCTGATCGTCGACTATACAACTTGTCGAGCCCCCAAGTGATTTCTTTCTCGCTGCCCCCGAGAAGTATTCGTTTCCCTACTTTGTTTTTTAGGTAGATCGGTTCATTATTCTTTCCTAAAAGATATTGTAGATTATTTTTTTTGACTTCTGAATAAACAGAACTTCTGACATCTTGATAGCCGTAGCCAACAACGCCTACTCGAAATTCATCAATGTCTAATGCAATGATTTTGTTCACACTAATCCCCCTAACTTCCCTATTTATCATGACTTACAGCTTCCCTAATAACACTATTGCTATTTCATCCTCTATTTTCCTGCCTCTTCTTGGATAAAGAATGCATTGGACAGTTCCTGAATTTTACTCATTTGTTCGTTGACTTCTGCTTCTAAAAGCAACAAGTCGCTGAAAATTACTTTTGTATTACGTATATGCCGTAAAAGTTCATTGGTTTTGACCAGCTGCAAGTCAATTTTTTTGCATAACTCTCTCAATTCTTCTTGGCTATTCTTTAAGACAATAAAATCGCGATAACCAATGGCTGACTGTCGTTTTTCTAAAATCATTTGTTGTAATCGCGCAATTTTACTATCCCGTTGTTCGATCGCTTGTTTCAAATCAGTCAACATCTGATCTAGTTCGCTGATTTGAATGATTGCGGATAACTTCTTTGTACTCATCGATTGTTTCATGCTTGACTTGCTCCTTTGCCTAGGAGTATTTTCACTTCTGAATCCATCAGTGCCGTTCTAGTAAATATTCCTGATTGCAGTAAACAACTAAATGAAAGAACATTATTTTTTATCCGCAGCAGCTCTTCATCTGTTAACTCACTTAATTGATGATCAATGTCTTCAATTGCGTTGATAGTAATGCCAAGTTCCAGTTTCTGTACCATCTCTGCTATAGCTGCTTCTTTCCATACAATGACAGGGATTCCTAACGAGAGATACAACGAGATTTTGTGCGGTGCATTATACTTCGTATATTGTTGGTAGTCACCACCATCAGGCAACTTATCATCCCACGCAAGTCCGAAACCATTTTTCTCCATCCTACGAACCAATTCTTCTTGCTCAAAAACACCACAATAATGAACATTCGGACCAAAATGACTGTCGTTTTTATCGCCGTATACAAGAATTTCCGTGCGATTGGGCCACTGCTGTAGAAAACGGGTTTTTGCCAAATTTCCTGCAAAGACAACTCGTTTTTCTGGTCTTTCATGACTGACACTAACATCTTGATGCTGATAGTCGAAAAATGGTTTTTGGATCATTCTCCGTGTCACGCCTCTTTCGACTAAGGCTGTCTGCATAGCTTGGCTATGAACGATCAATACTGTTGCTTCATTGAAAAGAGCAGATTCATCAAAATCGACTTTCCCACGTAACATCTCAGCGTCATGGATGAATAAACTCGTGTAAATCCCTCTTTGTTTCATTCTTTGTAAGAACATTCGGTCAAAATGGGCTCCGTTATAACTTGGATATTGATAGACCACGATATCTTCATAAGCGACACCAGCTGTAATGCCATCAATCCTTGACATAAGTGCATAATCATCTTCATTCTCATCGATATAACGATAAATATATAAAGGTTGATAATCCATCCCATTGGCAATGTGAAAAACATCTACTTTCGCTTTTTTGACTGAATCTGCTGCATTCGATTCAATGATCGTCGTCACCCACCGATTCACGCTTGTCCCATCTCCTTTTCCATCATTGCCCGCACAAACATCACTTCATCTTTTGGTAAGCACCATTCTGCACCCTTCAAATTTTTAGAAAACAGTTGTACAGCAGGATCTTCTTGTGCAGTATTCCTTGTAAGCAGCAAATATTTGACTAATTTTAGAACTGTCTGATTATAGACATCAATATGCCAATGTTCCTCCATTAAACGACTTGCATGTTGAAGTAATTGAACCGCATCATCACAGCGTTGGATGTCTACCAAACATTCTGATAAATCTAATACGGCGCCTACTAAGACTGGCCGCAGTTCCGTAAAATCAGTCGAATTTATTTTCTTTAAAAGGCAGCTCTCTAACAAAAAAATTTGTTTTTCTAAAGATGAAGCGTGCAAGCCATAGCGCTGTTTGATGCGTAATGTAGCTAAATATAAAAGGCTGTCAAATAATGTATAAAAATCAGTTCCCAGAAAAAATGTTTCAAGCATTTCTAAACTTGCATCCGGGACTTTCTGGTTCATACAACCAAATACGAGGTCGGAATAGGCCAACATGAGTTTAAATATCGTATTATCCTCAGTTGAGGGGCGAAACTTTTCTAACTCTTTTCTAACTTTCATAAAGGTAACAAACATGTCCTCTTTCGTTGATAAAGAGCTATAAATCAATACACTCAATAGATGAAGTTGTTCATCTGTTGACATTGCAAACATGTCTAGCAATTCGGTATCTGAAATGCTCAACATTTTCTTGATGCCAACAACCAATTCGAAGGGCAAATCGATCTCATATTGTACCCATCTATAGTACCGTGAGCGAGATAACCCAATCTTTCTTTCAAAAGATTTCACAGATAGTCCTTTACATTTGCGTATCTCTTCTAATTTCTCGCGATCAATATTGACAGCAACGACTGATGTATCAGGTATCTTTAAGTCTGGGTTGATCGTGCTAATTAATCGACAAACGCTTAGTAATCTAGTTTCCATATTTTTCAAATCCTTTTTTCTAAAATGCAGGACCTATTTTTATTCTTACTTCTGTAATGCTTCCAATAAAGAATAAACCAACGATCCAAGGATCACGATCGACATAACTAAGGAAAGCACGATGGTGATCGCTTTGCCCTTTTTCTTTTCTTCTGAGTGATTTCTTACGTTTTCTCGTTCTTCTTGAAATCCCGCTTGAATCGTTTTTTCTAGCTGATTATTCGCCAACGAAATCACCTCTTCCCAGTTTATTTTCGGCAAACAACTATGAAGAAAACTGGTTTATCTACTGGTTCTGATCGTCTGCCAGTTGTAGTGATTCACTCAGTTCTGAAACATTTTCTACTGGTTCATTTTCGTTTGTAGCTATCTCATTCACTACCTCTGCTACTTCCACTGCCCGAAGCTCATCAATCAGCTCTTGACTCAATTGATTCACATCGTTATCTTGTCTTTCGACGGTTGAGGTTAACCGTTCAATGATCTGCTCGGTTTCATTCAAAAAATAGGTTCGAAGCATTTGCTTTTCAACCTCATAAGCAGAAAAGAGCTTCTCATAAATCATTTGTAATTTATTTTGCTCCTCCTGTTGCTGCTCAAAAGATGCATTGAATTGTTTTTTTAATGTTTGGATCACATTTAGATCGATATCGTTTTCTGACTTGTTCATCATTGCTTTCATTTCTTGATTGATTTGAATCAGCTGATCAATCAATGCGTTTTGATGAGCAAAAAGTTTCTTTGCTTCCTCTTGTTCCTTCTCAAAAGTGAGCATGGACCCGCTGTTCTCTTTTATTAACAACATAATTTGCTCATACAATTCAGTGGTTTTCATTTTTTTCATTTTGTCTTCATCCTTTCAACACAACTTTGTCCATGCATACATTTTTGTTTGCCAACAACTGATAATTCTTTTGATCGACTTCTACCTTATGAATATAAGGAACGCGGTCATCTAAAATACTCATTAAGTTCCCTTTGATATTCCCTTTGCCATCAAGCGGCGATTCTTCCAGATAAAGTGTATTTGTCGAGTTGGATTTTGCTAGAGAAAATAATTCTAACCCCATATATGAAATGCCAACTGTATCATTTTCTGTTAACCGAAAAGCTAACTGATCACGAATGAAATCAAGTGTTGTGTTAAATTTTTGAGTTACCTTGAATGTTTCTGTATCACGAATCGTGACTAAATTGATGGTGCCTTGATAAAAATAGTAATTCAGAATACTTTGTTGCTGATCATTGAAAAAAGCAATCTCTTGAACCTGGTCATTGCAGTAATAAATAGTTGAGAATAATTTCCCATCTGCGGCATATTCTTCAATGAAATCTGTCGTGCCATCAGGATAAAAGTAGCGAACTTCTTTGACATGTCTTCTAGTCATAGGATACAAGCTCACTTTACCTACTTCATCTCCATCAGTGATCAAGGAAATGGTCCGGTCCTCGTTCATATAAACTTCTGTAGAGTAAGCTGTTGGTACTTGGTTAAAAAACAGAAAGGCTTCTGGATCGTGACTGCGCTGTGTCACTTGATCTAAAATATTTATTCCCTGCAATGCTTCTTTTTGGAGCATCGCTTGAAAATTTGGACTCGGTGAGATGGACAACACTTGACTTCCTTCTTTGATTCGTGATTTTTGTGCCATCCAAATTCGGTCATTTGGTCGGATCACGGTGACTAATTCATAATGCATCGATCAACTCACTCCATTTCTCTGCAATTATCGCGTCTTGAAACATTCGTACAGACTTGCGGGTATTGGCTTTAAGTTGGTTCAGATCAGAAGCAGTCAACTGACGAATGCCATCTGTTAGTTGCTGAATAGTATAAGCTTCATCAGTTCTAGAAAAATCTTTCAAATAACCATTGACTCCTTCTTTGATCAACTCCATGGCCCCAAAACGAGCCTTGAAGGTTACAATTGGCAATCCTGCATTTAAAGCTTCAATATAAGTCAATCCGAAACCTTCTGAAAAAGAACCAGAGATAAATGCATCATAATCAGGATATACTTCATTGATTGCATGAGAATGCCCTTTTAACCGAATGTACTCTTCTGCATTCAACTCCTTGATCACTGCTTTTAACTTACCTTCTTCTCCCCCTTGACCATAGATGTCTAAAGAGATCGTTGGATGTTCTTTTTTTGCTGCAGCAATTGCCCGCATCACAAGATCAATGTGCTTTTCGGATGCCAAACGAGAGACTGTCACAAACTTTTCTGCCTGTTGTTTGCCTAATTCAAATGAATCTTCTGTCACATCGCGAATCCCTCCCACCGGGATCGTCACAATTTTTTTGGACTCGTTTGGGAAATCGATCAACAAATCTTGCCTTTGCAATTCTGTCGCAACAACGATATGAGCGACTTGTTCCAAATGCGTCAAAGCAAATTCATAGTAATTGTTCCAAAGAGGTGCGCTAGCTACGTCACGATCAGATAAATGATCGGCATGAACGATCTCAATCAATTTGATTTCCGGAGGACAATGATCATATAAAGCAGCCTCGCTTTCCTCCCCCCGATCAATGATGATACTTTTGGTTTCTGGGAATTCTTCTATCAGTTGTTTAAAGAAAAATCGCTGCAATAAGACTTCATTTCTAAAGAAACGATGTTTGCCTTTGAAAGCAAACAAATGAATATTCGTCATTACTCTTCCTCGATGCGAATCATTTCGATAACTGTACATGATTTTTCTTTGATTCGTTCGATAGTCAAAAATCTCTACCCGATAATCCGAAACTAGCAGTAAGCCTTCCTTTTTTGGACTAGGAGATTTTTCCATATGCTCAACGATTTTTAATCCTGATGACGTGATGGTTTCTTTGATTCTATGTGTGTTCGTAGCATCTACTAAGAGATCTTGTTGTGCAGTAAAAACTGCTTTAGCCCCTTGCCTTAAATAATCACCTTCTAGTGCAAAATATTCCCACATGGAGATGACTTTATCATCTGGTATTTTCCAAGCCGCCATGGCTTCATGGAGATTCTTCACTAGCTCCATAAAAATATACTTATAGGGAATATTTTTTCTATCAAAACAAGCAGCACGATAGAACTGTGCATGTTCCACACCAGAATTACCAATCCCCATTGCTTTATTTACAAAAAAATTCATGATGTCCCCCTCTTTATTAGGTTGATTTTTTCCTGTTTTCTTTTACATTCTCTAAAACTTTTAGTGCCCTTTGATTAAGTGCGATCTTTTTTTGCAGACGATCCATAAGCTCGGGTGCTTCGGCTTCTTCATTTGGCTTTGCAAATAATAAAGCTAATACAGAAAAATCTTCGTGGTAACAAGACTCCAGCAAAGAAAAATTTTGTCCCATTTTAAGGTTGATTTTTTCAGGACTGTCGCTTCGCTGATAGATTTGTTCAAGCAATACTTCCAAATACGATGATGCAGCCTTAGTATCCGGTTCAACAAACAATCCTGCTTCAAAATCTGAAAGTGAATATTCTTTGACATAGCTGTTCTGTTTTTCAAATACGACCGATAATGCAGCATGTTTCTCAACCAACGGTGTAACCGCAACAACGCTGGTTGCTATGTTTGAGCCTTGGTTTGCTCCAGTGTTTGCATTTATAGGAACCACTTCAAATGCTTGATTCTCCTTAGTGGATAAAACCAATTCCTTAAAATGAATCTCTTGATGCTTTTTGTTTACCATATGAATCTGATAATCAGTGGCACCTTGCGGAAAGAGAAAACATTCTTGGTTTGTTTCGAAGACTAGTTTTTCAAGGAAAAACCCATCCTTATCAAAAAATTCCACCAATAGCTGTACTGCTTCCTTACGATCGAATGCAGCATGAAGTGTTAACTCGTACTTGTATCCAGGCAGTAACATTGGTAGCATTGGTGATTTCCGACTAATATGAAATTCTGTTTTCGAATACCAAGATTTAATACTGACGCCTGGAGGCATCAAAGGAGAAGAGTACAAGACATCCCCAGAGGGCATATAAGCTATTTTTGCGCCATAATTATAATTGTCATTAAAGTCGATCCCCCACTTGATACGATATAAACTATTCATCGACTCCCTCATTCCCTATAATATTTTCTTGATATCGCGGTGAAATGTATGCACGAGAATATTTTTGTATTGTTTCAAAAACCAATTATTGATGGCAGGACTATTATCGTTATGTCGGCCGATCATGCCTTTATACAGAACACGAGTCATGGGGAAATTATTTTTTAAAAATTCAAACAACATTGGAAATGCCTCCATGTCGTAATCGTCTTGTTTCATATAGGCGATCGCAAAGGTTGTCTCCCGATAATCGCCACTTTTGAATTTGCTCCAGAACCGTTCATTCAATTGACTGCTCGCTTCTTTTGAAACAACCCCAATATTGTAAAGCAGCATATCCAATGAGGTTGGAAATCCAGTTGGTCGATTGATGCGTTCATTTAGAGCAATGGAACCAAGATTCGTCAACGGTTTTCCCACGATGACACTGTTTGGGCTTAAATCGCTAGCAAAATATAGCGCGCCAAACGTTCCCATCGACAATCCGGATAAAATGAGATCTGACTTTTCAAAACCTAGCAGTGCTAGTTTCCCTAAGATGATCGCTACGATTTCTTGTTCGAATTTCTGGCTGCCTAGATAGAAATTCCCACCTTCTAAACGAGGGTCACCAATCAGCAGAAACGGACAGCCCATACTTCCCATCATCCCACGGCCTTCAAATCCTTCCGCTGAACGATAGCCAGAAAAATAAACCGCTAATGGAGGTTTTAAATCTCCCGGATTAAAGTAATAGATCACTTCTCCCCCCAGATTCTCTTCATCCCGAATCCGACCACCTCCTGGAATCATGACACTTTCATCTGCCATTGCTCTTCGCAGGTGCATCTGCCCGATCGTAAATTGCCCTCGATTTCCTTTGGCATACAATGAAACATTGATGTATGAATTTTGATCTAATTTGAAGTAAACCGGCTCCCCATTTATGATTTGATCGTGAAGGACCTCAATCACTTGGATGACTTGATTCGTGTTTTCTTTAATGAAAAAGAGTTTGATTTTTAATGTCACTTCTCCTTGAACATCTGCGATCTCCGGATAAAAACAGGTGCGTTCGTTTTTAGGGATCAGGTTAGTCATTTTCCAAGTAGTTATTTGCTGATCGTCTGATGTCAGTTGTGCCTTTACCTGACAGGCTGCATGTCCTTCTTTAACGATCTGCAACGGGACAGTTTTATTAAATTTCATGTGATCCATAGATAGCTTATATCCTTGTTGCTTTGCTGAGAATTGCTCATTGATCGTACGAAAAACATTTTCTAGCTGCTTTTTATCAAAAGGATTCGCTGCTTTTAATGTGAATAGCGCTTGAACTTCTGGAGATAGCTGCCCATTTTCTTCGTAAAATATTTGGTAGGCTGGTAATTGTTTTAAAAATTCCAAATTTTCAAGAATCGCGGCATTTTCCTCTAGAAGAAAAATTGCCCGATGGTATTTGGTATTATATTTGTCTTTCTTAAACAGCTGTAGCTCCTGCTCATCTTTTCTGAAATCATAGGCCAACGGAAGCCACTGATAGGCAAACAAAGGAGAAAGCTGCTTTTGCCCCTCAGAAGAAACAGCTGCAACATGAAATACCTGAATCTGTTTAGACGACACCCTCTAGCAACTCCCTCCATTGTTTAATAATATTATCCTCACTAAAACGCTCAATATAACTAATATTTTCCACCAATGCTTGGTTCCAATTATTTAAATCGTCCAGGTAAAAAGCGATTGCTGCATCTAATTCTCTAATTTGACCAATGATTTGCCCATTCTTTTGGTCATCCACATAATCGGTTTTCTTCCTAACAAGCTGAGGAATCCCTGCACTAACAGCTAGTGCTTGTTTCTGGACATCAACTTCAGCAGACAAATCAATATACAATCGTGTCTCATTGAAATCCTGACGAATCGTGGTGAGATGAGAATCCAAGCGAAAGTGAATCCTAAAATTGACATCAACTGCCTCTACTAGATTTCGCCAATTTTTGCTTTCTCGGATCTCTTCAATCGCCTCTTCATCCGTTTTAAATAACTTTTTCGCCTTTTTTGCTTCGAAATACTTTAATACCTTTTGATACTCCTCAGATTCACTATCGACACCGAAGTGAGTATCAACCAGTTCTTTTTGTGCTTCTCGTAAAACGACTTCGCTTTGGAATGTCGTCGTTTCGATAATTAAGTCATAACGATCATTCTGAATAACTTTTTGCAGTAATAGATGATGGATTCTCCGAACGTCTTCGTTAAGCTCACCGGCGTTCCAATAAAGGACCAGCTGGGGAATGGAGTTGCTATTGCCCAGCTGAAAAGAAGTTGTGTAAATAGGGATGCGTTGTATCCGAGATAGGTCATTGACACCGGACTGTTTCATTAAAGAGAAGAGCGCTGTTTGATTACTAGTCGAATCCGTAATGATTTTATTTTCGCCAGCCCATAATGCTGCTTTTTCATCTGATGCACAAGTTGAAAGTCTGTGGGCATCAGAAACGATCTGGATCACTCTTTTTCGTTCCTCGTTCGTTTTGACCAATCGTAGACTCCGCTCATTTGTCAAACAGAGGATTTGATCTTCTGGCTCAAGGCTCAGTTGAAATTGATTCATCATCTCTAAAAGAAGTTCATCCATGCTTCGATACTGACTTTTCTTTAGTCCACTTTTCCGAGGATTTACCAGCTCAACGTGTGGATTTTCTCCAAAGTATTCCACACATTTTTCCATTCCCGATTCGTTATAATAAATCTTCTTTACTTGTTCCCCTTTGTCATTCTGGAACGATTTTGCAGAAATAAATCCCCGATCATCGAAAAAGAGGATTTGTCGATAAGGTTCCGTCATTATAGACATCTGTTCTGCAAAACCAAATGAATTGAACCGAATTTCACCAAATGGTTGATTTTCCTTAATCAGCGTGATTCCAAAAGGTGTATAGACCTTCTCAACATTCTGAGCAAGAGGCAAGTCATCGACATCTAAGGGAAATCCATTGGTTTTTTGAATGTCTTGCAAGCGATCATAAAGCGAAGTCATTTGCGCTACTTCTAATTCATATGCATGCATCTGATAACGTAAAAACGGTATATGCTCCAATAACAATAAGTGATACGGTTCTCGATTGTTCTTGAAAAGCTGAATGATATTCATCATATAATCACTTTCTAAATTGCCACTACTGGTCGTCCAATCAGGGATAAAATAATTCAAAAAATTGCCTCCTAACATCCTCTAAAAAATCCGGTAAGTATGTCTGGAAAAGAGGAACCGTATTTCATTTGTGATAGTTTCTAAAATGATGATCAACATAAAAATACTTCCGAAATAAAAAGCTAAGTTGGAAATGATTTGATTTTGCAATCCAATCAACAAGGGAATCATTGAAACGATCACAAGATAACTGTTGCCAAGTAATGCAACGGTTGATAAACGCTTCAATATATATCGCTCTGTCTGTTTGCCAGGAGCAACATTTAAAATGTAATCTCCCGTCTCTTTTAGATTTTTGGCTATATCGTATGGTCGAACATTTATAAAACTAAATCCGTAACCTAAAACATAGAGAATCAGACCATAAGTGAAAATACCCCGCACATTATTAAAGGAAAAGTAAGTCGTAATAAAATTTGAAAAGCCTGTGTCTCCCCACTTTTCGTTCAATAGTAAAAGCTGTGGCATTGAAAAGACGGTTACTGCAAACATGAAAGGCATTGCCCCGGCAGGTAAAAGTCGAATAGGAATATATGAATTGTTAAAGCGACTGTCGATACCTGTCCGTTCAATATTGATACGGTATTCTGCATTGTACAGGAAGAGTGTGAGATAAATAAAAACTAAGGTCACCATAACTAACCCGATAATAAAGTTTTGACTTAAATGAACGGATTCTGTTTGTCCCGAAATTAACATAGCTGGGATATTCATCAGTAAACCTGGAACAATAAACAGACTTTGACCTCCAATTCCTTTATCAATGTTGATATCAGCTAGCCATGCAACGAACAATCCCCCAGCCGTCAAAAGAAGAACTGCTCCTAAAAACAACAGGACAATAGAGCCTCCAATTGCTTTTTGATCAATCATTGAGGAACGAAATTTTAAAACCAGTGCGCAACTTTGAAGGATAGCAAATAAAAGAGTCAAACTGCGTTGAATATACCCAATTCGTTTGGTGGAAAGATTTCCGATACTTTCTGTATCAATCATGCTGATCGTTGTCCAGATGATCAGGGCAGTCATATACGGGCCCATCCCTAAAGAAAAAAGCGTTGGAACAGTAAAATTCCCACCGGTTGATGTCGCTAAAAATTTCAGAATCAAACTAGTTGATTCCTCTGGTATCTTTTCTGAAATAAAAAAAGGAACCTGGATATGCTTACCTATCTCAACAATGAACAAAAGGAAAAAGCTCGCGATTATTCTTCGAATGAGTTCTTTTTGATTCTTCATTTTCATCTCCAATTTTCTTACTTTTTTTTAATCTGCAAGGTTTAACAAAATAGTAACAGGTTTAAAATTGCCTTTTGTACTTGTTTTTTGTTGAAATAAAAAAAAAAAAGGAAAAGGTGAGGTTGGTCATTGTGGTATCATCGTTTTAAATTCAAATAAGTAAAAACTACTCACTTTAAATGGTCATCAGAGAAATACAAGGATTGGAAAAGAAAAAAAGGGAGAATTTCCTGAGAAATAGCCCCCAAAAGAAGGTCTTTACTATGAAAAAACTAATTGAAGTCATCATACCTCTCGTTTTGCTCTTAGGAGGTATCTTTTTTTTGAAAGAAAATTTAACAGTCAACGAAACACCGACTACAGAATCTAGGGTCCCTGACAATGAAACGACGCCTAAGTTAAACCTAAAAGCTGTCGTTTTGCGGACTGATGACTCTTTGGAAGCAGTTGATCAAGAGTCCATCTATCACGGTGAATTTCCCTACTATAATATGGATAGCACCAAAACCTATACGTTTTCACTTCACTTCGTAACAAGTTCTGGTGAAGCGCTGCTGGATCAAAACGAAGAACCACTTATTGCATCAAGAAAGATGAAACTAGTTACTCAGAAGGGAAAGATCGTCTTTTTTTTAGAAGCCAATGATTTGATGAGGGAATATCTTTTTGACCTAGACGACGTCATGATTCGTGCTAAATTAGAAAGCATTGCTGATTAAGCTTAAGCCACAAGCAATATCAGTTTTTGAAAGGAGGAACAAAAAAATGAAAGATAAAAAGTTTCGCAAGTATATTCGGTTGGCGAGAAAAGTTCAAAGTCTTGCAGAAAACTATCGGCAATTATCAGATCAAGAATTGCAAATGCAAACCATTCATTTTCGACAACAACTCGAACAGGGCAAAAAACTGGAGAGTTTACTCCCGCAAGCCTATGCTGTCGTTGTCGAAGCAGACCGTCGTGTCTTGGGAATGGAGCCTTATTTTGTTCAAATTCTTGGCGCAATTGCTCTTTTTTACGGCAATGTTGCTGAAATGAAAACCGGAGAAGGAAAAACATTGACCGCAACCATGCCGATGTATTTACATGGTCTGGGAGGCAAAGGCAATTTCTTGATTACTTCTAATACGTATTTAGCCTTGCGAGATATTGAAGAAACGGGAAAAGTCTATCGTTTTCTAGGACTATCCGTGGCTGCAGGTGTTCCTGAACATGAAGATGAAGGAGAAGAAATCGATAAAGAGGTGGTCTATGCAGCAGACATCGTCTATACGACGCATAGCGCACTGGGCTTTGACTATTTATTTGACAACTTGGCTGTTTCTCCAGACGAACAATATGTCACCCACTTCAATTATGTACTGATAGATGAAATCGATGCAATATTACTTGATATGGCGCAAACGCCATTGATCATTTCAGGAGCACCCAAAGTTCAGTCAAATTTTTTTACGCTATCTGATTGGTTTGTGAAAAGCTTGATTGAAGGTGAAGACTTTATGAGAAGTGAAAACAAACGTCACGCTTGGTTTACAGAAGCAGGCATAAAAAAAGCCGAAGACTACTTAGGTATTGAAACTATTCTTTCAGAAAAATGGAAAAGTCTTTACCGTCATTTAGTCATTGCCTTACGGGCCAATTATCTCTTACACTTAAACAAAGACTATGTTGTGGAGGACAACGAGATTCTTTTGCTTGATGAAGCAAATGGACGTAAGCTGATTGGAACAAAACTACAAGCTGGCCTTCATCAAGCAATCGAAGCGAAAGAAGGCGTAGAGATTACTACAGAGAGCCGCTCCATGGGCTCCATTACCTACCAAAACCTATTCCGAAAATTTAAAATTTTGTCCGGAATGACTGGTACTGCCAAAACAGACGCCGACGAATTTCGAGAAACGTATGATATTGACGTAATCGAAATTCCGACAAATAAACCCATTCGCCGAAAAGATCATCAGGATCTGGTCTATGTGACCAATCAGTCGAAAATCATGGCTTCTTTAGAAGCAGTAAGAAATGCTTTGACGCAAGAACGCCCCGTATTGATTGAGACAGGATCAGTCTCAATGTCGACGTTATACTCCCTGATTCTCTTAAAGCATCGAATCCCTCATAATCTTTTAAACGCTACAACAGCGACCAAGGAATCCTGGATCATCTCAGAAGCTGGTAAAAAAGGTGCCGTAACTGTGGCTACTTCAATGGCTGGGCGTGGTACAGATATTAAACTGGAAGAAGACGCACGGGAAAATGGTGGTCTATTAGTAGTAGGAACTGAGCGGATGACCAGTGACCGAATTGACAATCAGCTTCGGGGCCGCTCTGGACGTCAAGGAGATCCGGGTGACAGTATTTTCTATGTATCTATGGAAGACAAAATCGTGGTTGAAAGTGCACCCAAATGGGCCGCCGACGAACGAGAATTATTAACTGAACAAGAAGAATTATCCAGTGATCTCACGCCCTTAAAAAAGAAAAAATACAATAAACTAATCAATCAGTCTCAAAGCAATCGCAAAAATCAAGAAATTGCCGGACGTCAAACGACGCTAGAATTTGACTCAATTATTACCATTCAAAGAGACAAAATGTACAGCATGAGAAACAGCATTATGAAAGGTACCCCTGTCGAGTTAGAAAACATCATTAATCAATGCATAGAAGAAACAATCAATCAATTCACCACTAAAAAAGAGAACCTAAATCAACAAGCGATCCTTGATTTTATCTTTAATAATTTGGACTATAATTTTGATGTTTTTGAAATCGAGAAACTAGATAAATTTAATAAGCGAACGGTCAAAAAATTTTTATTGGATCTGATTTCAGAGCGTTTGATTCACATTCAACAATTTATGCCAGATAGTTTCCAACAGCTGTTTTTCAAGCGAATCATTCTTTTAAAAGCCTTAGATACTCTTTGGATCGAACAATCAGACAACCTGCAACAATTGAAAACAGTCATCAATGGGCGAAACTGGGGACAACATCGCCCCATCTATGAATTTCAAGTAGAAGCACATCGTTCTTTTACTGAAATGCGTGAAGCCATTTATCTAGAAGCAGTCAGAAATTTATTATTATCCGAGTTGGTAAAAACAGAAGATGGTTCATTCGATGTTGAATTTCCATAGCCAACTATAGCCAATAAAAAAGCATCACAGTTAGTTTGCCTAACTGTGATGCTTTTTTATTTAATAGAAGTACTTTTATCATTTTAGAAGAGCTAGGAAATTTATCCTAGCTCTTCACAAAACAAAACTAACGAGTTACTCTGTTTCACGCTTTGCTTCATCTTTTTTCTTTTTCATTAAAGCAATAGCAGCTAACAGCGTGGCAATTCCAGCAAGAGACATTTGAATACCACTTGCATCAGATTCGCCAGTCTTAGGAAGAGTAGAACCAGTTGCACCGGTCGTATGACCTCCTACTTCTGTGTTGCCAATTGGCGTTATTGTATTTCCATTTACTCCATTGTTCTGATCAGAACTTGATGGTGTTGAAGTAGAGCCGCTGTTAGACTCACTTGCCGAAAGTGAATGATCTTGGCTAGTTGATTGTGATTGCAGCTCTGATAGACTCTCAGACAAGCTATTACTGTGATATTCACTGACGATATCAGAGTTGATATCACTTGTACTTGTGCTTAGCGAAGCAGAGTCACTCACGCTGGTACTATCGCTGATTGATTCACTAGCGCTCATGGAGACTGAATCTCGATCAGAGGCACTAAAGCTTTCACTCTGACTAGCCGAGTTGCTAGCGCTCAGACTGTCGCTTGTTGACCCTGAATCACTTGATTCGGCGCTAAGTGATACTGAATCACGTTCACTATCACTGATGCTGGTGCTTTCGCTTGCGGATTCACTTACGCTTGTACTGTCACTGATAGAAGTCGAATCACTTACACTTGCACTATTTGACATTGAATCACGTTCACTATCGCTGATGCTGGTGCTTTCGCTTGCTGATTCACTCACACTTAGGCTTTCGCTTGCTGAAGTCGAATCACTTACACTTGCACTATCAGACATTGAATCACGTTCACTATCGCTGATGCTGGTGCTTTCGCTAACAGATTCACTCACACTTAGGCTTTCGCTTGTTGAAGTCGAAGCACTTACACTTGCACTATCAGACATTGAACCACGTTCACTGTCACTAATGCTGGTACTTTCGCTAACAGATTCACTCACACTTGTACTGTCACTGGTTGAAGTCGAATCACTTACACTTGCACTATCAGACATTGAACCACGTTCACTGTCACTAATGCTAGTACTTTCACTAGCTGATTCGCTCATACTTGTACTGTCACTTTGACTGATTGATGTGCTCTCACTTGCAAAAATCGACTCACTTGTACTGAAGCTGCGGCTTTCTTCCGTAGAAATACTTGCGCTTTCAGACTCAGAATCACGAATGCTAGAACTGTTGCTTGTACTTTCAGAAGCGGAGGCTTGATCGCTCGTACTCATAGATTGACTCAAACTTGTACTGTCACTTGAACTAACCGATTCGGAATCTCGGACACTTTCACTTGTACTAATGCTTTCGCTAATGGAGGTTGATTCGCTAGGTGTAACTTCCGTACTATTCCGCTCGCTTTCGCTAGTACTGATGCTGACGCTAACTGATTCACTGGTGCTAGAGCTTTGTGAATCACTTGTCGAAGCACTCACACTTTGAGATTCAATCACTTCTTGTTTTTCGCTAAGCGATGTGCTGATTGATGCCGATTCGCTTAGACTTGTACTAGTAGATTGTGAAATGCTGGTGCTCTCACTAGCACTTGCTGAGACAGAATCATTTGTACTTGTACTGTCACTGGTTGAAAGGCTAGAACTGTTCGATCTTGAATATAGATCGCTTAAGCTATCACTTGCACTATCGCTATTGCTGAGTGATGTGCTTGCACTATCACTCGTACTGAAACTACGTGATTCGCTGGCACTTTCAGATCTAGATAGTAAATCACTTAGACTCGCGCTTAAACTTAAGCTGTTACTTACGCTCGTGCTACCGCTATAGCTTAGGCTATCACTTCTAGATTCACTTGCACTCTCTGATCTAGAAAGTAAATCACTTACACTCGTACTAGAACTTAAGCTGTCACTAGTTGATGTGCTCATGCTATTGCTTACACTATCACTCAGTGATTCGCTCGCACTGCTAGATTGAGAGTTCATTTCACTTAAACTTAAGCTAGAGCTGTTGCTGCCACTCAACGAGGTACTTGTGCTTTGGCTCAAGCTATTGCTCCGTGATTCACTGGCACTGGTTGAACGAGATAGTAATTCGCTCAAGCTAGTACTGCTACTTTCACTCGTACTAATTGATGTGCTGCTACTATAGCTTAGGCTATCACTCCGTGACTCGCTGGCACTGACTGATTGAGATAATTGTTCACTTAGACTTGTACTTGAACTCAAACTCGTGCTAGCTGAAGTACTTTGACTGAAACTATTACTTAGGCTATTACTTAAACTAATACCTTCGGAAAGTGAGTCACTTGTCAATTGGCTCAAACTATTACTCAAACTGTAGCTGTCGCTCGCACTAGTTGACGATGAATCACTTAATGAACTGCTAGTACTTGTGCTGAGACTTAGACTCGCAGAAGTACTACTACTGTAGCTTTGACTTTCACTTGCTAGTGATCTGCTTTCTGAAAGACTATCGCTATTGCTCAAGCTAGCACTGATTGACGATGAGTCGCTCATTGATGTACTGATACTCAAGCTTTCACTCATACTTTCAGAAGCACTATTACTAATACTTGTACTATCGCTAGTACTTGTACTTATGCTTGCTGAGGTGCTGCTACTGTAGCTAGTACTGTCACTAGTACTTAGACTAATACTTGCTGAGGTACTGCTGCTAAAGCTTTCACTCATACTTGAACGTGAATCACTAATTGACGTACTCAAACTATTCGATTCACTATTACTGCTACTTGTACTAATTGAAGCAGAGTCACTAACCGAAGTACTGACACTAGTACTCATGCTCAAGCTGGCTGAAGTACTGCTGCTATAGCTTTGACTTTCACTAGTCCGTGAATCGCTCACAGACGTACTAATGCTTGTTGATTCACTATTACTTGTACTTGTGCTACCGCTGTAGCTTGCAGAGTCGCTTGCACTTTGTGACATTAAACCACTAGTACTCAATGATGATGAATCACTTAGTGAAGTACTAATACTTGCTGACTCACTGTTACTAATACTTGTACTTACTGATAATGAGTCACTCAATGACGTACTCGTACTTGTTGACTCACTGTTGCTTACACTTGTGCTGCCACTAAAGCTTGTAGAATCGCTCGCACTTAATGACAACGAAGTACTTGTGCTTAGAGATAACGAGTCACTGATCGACGTACTTGCACTTGTTGATTCACTAGTACTTACGCTTGTGCTACCACTAAAGCTTGTAGAATCGCTCGCACTTTGTGATACTGAGATACTTGTGCTCAATGACGAAGAGGCACTGATGGACGTACTCAAGCTTGTTGATTCACTGTTACTGATGCTTGTACTTACAGACATTGAATCGCTAATTGAGGCACTTGTACTTGTCGAATCACTATCACTCACACTGGTACTTAACGATGATGAATCACTGATCGATGCGCTCAGGCTTGCTGATTCGCTGTTACTGATACTTGTACTTACAGACATTGAATCGCTGATCGACGTACTTGCACTTGTCGAGTCACTGTTGCTTACACTTGTACTTAGCGATGATGAATCACTTAATGACGTACTTACACTTGTGGAATCGCTACTGCTAACACTTGTGCTGCCGCTAAAGCTTGCTGATTCACTCGCACTTAAGGATGCCGAAATACTTGTACTCAATGACAATGAATCACTGATTGATGTGCTTAGGCTTGTTGATTCACTGTTACTAATGCTTGTACTTACAGATAATGAATCGCTGATCGACGTGCTCGTACTTGTGGAATCACTGTTGCTTAGACTTGTGCTGCCACTAAAGCTTGTAGAATCGCTCGCACTTAATGATGTCGAAATGCTTGCACTTTGTGATGATGAGTCACTGATCGATGTGCTCAAGCTTGTCGACTCACTAACGCTTGTAGATGATGATTCGCTCACTGACGTACTTGAGCTTGTGGACTCACTGTTGCTTACGCTTGTGCTGCCACTGTAACTTGCGGAATCACTCGCACTTAGGGATGCTGAAATACTTGTACTCAATGATAGTGAATCACTGATCGACGTACTTGTACTTGTTGACTCACTATTACTTACACTTGTGCTACCACTAAAGCTTGCTGAATCACTCGCACTTAGAGATGTCGAAACACTTGTACTCAATGATGATGAATCACTGTTCGATGTGCTGTTGCTTGTTGATTCACTAATGCTTGTAGATGTTGATTCGCTCGATGACGTACTTGCGCTTGTGGAATCACTGTTACTTACACTTGTACTGCCGCTAAAGCTTGCTGAATCACTCGCACTTAGAGATGTCGAAATACTTGTGCTCAATGATGATGAATCACTGATTGACGTACTTTCACTTGCTGATTCACTGTTACTGATACTTGTACTTACAGACATTGAATCGCTAATCGACGTGCTGGTGCTTGTCGACTCACTATTACTTACACTTGTGCTGCCACTGAAGCTTGCAGAATCACTCGCACTTAGAGATGTCGAAATACTTGTGCTCAATGATGATGAATCGCTGATCGACGTGCTCGTACTTGTGGAATCACTGCTGCTTACACTTGTACTACCACTGAAGCTTGCTGAATCACTCGCACTTAGAGATGTCGAAACACTTGTACTCAATGATGATGAATCACTGATTGATGTGCTTATACTTGCTGATTCACTGTTACTGATGCTTGTACTCACTGATAATGAATCGCTAATCGACGTGCTTGTACTTGTGGACTCACTATTACTTACACTTGTGCTACCACTAAAGCTTGCTGAATCACTCGCACTTAGGGATGCTGAAATACTTGTACTCAATGATAGTGAATCACTGATCGACGTACTTGTACTTGTCGACTCACTGTTGCTTACACTTGTGCTGCCACTAAAGCTTGCAGAATCACTCGCACTTAGGGATGTTGAAATGCTTGTGCTCAATGATGATGAATCACTGACTGATGTGCTTGTACTTGCTGATTCACTGTTACTAATACTTGTACTTACTGATAATGAATCGCTAATCGACGTGCTCGTACTTGTGGAATCACTGTTGCTTACACTTGTGCTACCACTAAAGCTTGCTGATTCGCTGTTACTGATGCTTGTACTTACTGATAATGAATCGCTAATCGACGTGCTCGTACTTGTGGACTCACTATTACTTACACTTGTGCTACCACTAAAGCTTGCTGAATCACTCGCACTTAGAGATGTCGAAATACTTGTGCTCAATGATGATGAATCACTGACTGATGTGCTCAGGCTTGCTGATTCACTGTTACTGATGCTTGTACTTACTGATAATGAATCGCTGATCGACGTGCTCGTACTTGTGGACTCACTGTTGCTTACACTTGTGCTGCCGCTAAAGCTTGCTGAATCACTCGCACTTAGAGATGTCGAAATACTTGTGCTCAATGATGATGAATCACTGACTGATGTGCTCAGGCTTGCTGATTCACTGTTACTGATGCTTGTACTTACTGATAATGAATCGCTGATCGACGTGCTCGTACTTGTGGACTCACTGTTGCTTACACTTGTGCTGCCGCTAAAGCTTGCTGAATCACTCGCACTTAATGATGCCGAAATGCTTGTACTCAATGATGCAGAATCGCTGATTGACGTACTTTCACTTGCTGATTCGCTGTTACTGATACTTGTACTTACTGATAACGAATCGCTGATCGATGTGCTGGTGCTTGTCGACTCACTAATACTTGTAGATGTTGAATCACTACTTGACGTACTTGCACTTGTCGAATCACTGTTACTTACACTTGTGCTACCGCTAAAGCTTGCTGAATCACTCGCACTTAGGGAAGAAGAAACACTTGTACTCAATGATGATGAATCACTGATCGATGTGCTTAGGCTTGTTGACTCACTGTTGCTTACACTTGTGCTGCCGCTAAAGCTTGCTGAATCACTCGCACTTAATGATGCAGAAATGCTTGTACTCAATGATGCAGAATCGCTGATTGACGTACTTTCACTTGCTGATTCGCTGTTACTGATACTTGTACTTACTGATAACGAATCGCTGATCGACGTGCTGGTGCTTGTTGACTCACTAATGCTTGCAGATGTTGATTCACTGCTTGACGTACTTGCGCTTGTGGAATCACTGTTGCTTACACTTGTACTACCACTGAAGCTTGCTGATTCACTCGCACTTAGGGATGTCGAAATGCTTGTGCTCAATGATGATGAATCACTAATTGATGTGCTCAAGCTTGTCGACTCACTGATACTTGTAGATGTTGATTCACTACTTGACGTACTTGCACTTGCCAAATCACTGTTACTGATGCTTGTACTTACAGACATTGAATCACTGATCGATGTGCTGGTGCTTGTTGACTCACTAATACTTGTAGATGTTGATTCACTACTTGACGTACTTGTACTTGTCGAATCACTGTTGCTTACACTTGTGCTGCCACTAAAGCTTGCTGAATCACTCGCACTTAGGGAAGATGAAACACTTGTACTCAATGATGATGAATCACTAATTGATGTGCTTAAGCTTGTCGACTCACTAATACTTGTAGATGTTGATTCACTACTTGACGTACTTGCACTTGTCGAATCACTGTTACTTACACTTGTGCTACCGCTAAAGCTTGCTGATTCACTCGCACTTAGGGAAGATGAAATACTTGTACTCAATGATAATGAATCGCTGATCGAGGTGCTTGTGCTTGTTGACTCACTAATGCTTGCAGATGTTGATTCACTGCTTGACGTACTTGCGCTTGTGGAATCACTGTTGCTTACACTTGTACTACCACTGAAGCTTGCTGATTCACTCGCACTTAGGGATGTCGAAATGCTTGTGCTCAATGATGATGAATCACTAATTGATGTGCTCAAGCTTGTCGACTCACTGATACTTGTAGATGTTGATTCACTACTTGACGTACTTGCACTTGCCAAATCACTGTTACTGATGCTTGTACTTACAGACATTGAATCACTGATCGATGTGCTGGTGCTTGTTGACTCACTAATACTTGTAGATGTTGATTCACTACTTGACGTACTTGTACTTGTCGAATCACTGTTGCTTACACTTGTGCTGCCACTAAAGCTTGCTGAATCACTCGCACTTAGGGAAGATGAAACACTTGTACTCAATGATGATGAATCACTAATTGATGTGCTTAAGCTTGTCGACTCACTAATACTTGTAGATGTTGATTCACTACTTGACGTACTTGCACTTGTCGAATCACTGTTACTTACACTTGTGCTACCGCTAAAGCTTGCTGATTCACTCGCACTTAGGGAAGATGAAATACTTGTACTCAATGATAATGAATCGCTGATCGAGGTGCTTGTGCTTGTGGATTCACTAATACTTACAGATGTTGATTCACTACTTGACATACTTGTACTTGTCGAATCACTGTTGCTTACACTTGTACTACCACTGTAACTTGCAGAATCACTCGCACTTAGGGATGTCGAAATGCTTGTACTCAATGATGCAGAATCGCTGATTGACGTACTTTCACTTGTTGACTCACTAATACTTACTGAAAGTGAATTACTTGCAGATATACTTTCGCTTGCCGAATCGCTATTACTTACACTCGTACTGCCGCTATAACTTGCTGAATCACTCGCACTTAGGGATGTCGAAACACTTGTGCTCAATGATGATGAATCACTAATCGAGGTGCTCAGGCTTGTTGACTCACTAATACTTACTGAAAGTGAATTACTTGCAGATATACTTTCGCTTGCCGAATCGCTATTACTTACGCTCGTACTGCCGCTATAACTTGCAGAGTCACTTGCACTTAATGATGTCGAAATGCTGGCACTCAATGAGGATGAATCACTAAGCGAGGTACTCAAACTCATTGACTCACTGTTACTTAATGATAATGAATCGCTAACTGATGTGCTGGTACTGATTGACTCGCTAATACTTACAGATGTTGATGCACTAGCTGACGTACTTACACTTGTGGAATCACTGTTACTTACACTTGTGCTGCCACTGAAACTTGCTGATTCGCTAGTAGACTCACTATTGCTTTCACTAATGCTCAATGACATCGACGTACTAATTGAATTTGAGATCGAGTCTGATTCCGATAAACTTTCTGATAAACTCATGCTGGCACTCAATGAATCAGAAATAGATTCGCTGAAACTAATGCTCTCACTAAGCGAAGAAGAATCAGATTCACTAATTGCGACCGATAATGATTCTGATGCTGAAATACTTTCTGATACTGAATCACTCTCTGACAATGACAGTGAAGTGGATTCACTGAGTGATTGCGAGAGTGAAACTGATACTGACTCAGATAAAGATAAACTTTCAGAATCACTTGTACTGTTACTCAATGATCCAGAAACAGAGGCACTAAAGCTAGAACTATCACTTTCTGAATCTGACTCAGAAACACTAGCTGATATGGATAACGATTCTGATGCTGAAAGGCTTTCTGACATTGAATCACTATCCGACAATGAAATCGATGTTGAAATACTTTCAGACAGGGATTCTGATAAAGATTCTGAATCACTAAGCGAAATTGAAAGAGACATTGATTCACTTTCTGAGATAGAGGTCGATGACGAGTCACTCTCTGAGTCCGACACTGAAATAGATTCACTTGTTGAAAGAGACGCTGATTCTGAGTCACTCAATGAGATCGAAACCGATTCTGAATCACTTAAAAAAGTTGAAGTAGAGATTGATGTTGATAATGATTCAGATGTCGAATCATTCATATCAGATTCACTTTCTGAAATAGACGATGACAATGAGTCACTCTCTGATTCTGAAACTGAAACAGACTCACTCATTGATGTAGACATTGATTCTGAATCACTAACAGAGATCGATTCTGATAAAGAGTCACTTTCTGAAATCGATTGAGAAAGAGAAACACTTTCTGATTCTGAAGTAGAAGTAATAATGGATTCTGATAATGATTCACTTCCCGAAACAGACTCTGAAGTAGACAAAGATACCGGATCTTGTCCATAATTGACCGTGAACATCTGAGGTGAAGAATCCATTTGAGATGCTCCATTGCTGGTGGTATCAAAAGTTTGATTGGCAGCCATAGCTTCCGCTAATGTATTGTAGACTACTCCATCTGGTCCTGTAACCGTATAAATATATCCATTTCTCTCTAAATCTGCATCTGTTACACCAAGAGTGATACTTTCGTTTGAAACGCCAGAAGTACCATATTTTCCAACAGTGACTGTTCCCGGGATTTGCTCAAATGCTTCCCCTGTAGCAGGATCTGATTCCGGTTGATTATTTCCAACGACACCGACTTCTTGATAAGACGGATAGAGAGTGATCGTAATAAACTGTTGATCACTATCTGTCGTACTACCATTATTGCTAGTATTATCAAAAACAAATGTCCCTGTTTGATCTGCATAATAACCGGTTTGAGTGAGGTAATCCGCAATTAAATCCTCATAACTTATTTCTTGGCCGGTCGTCCCATTGATGGCAACTGTGCCAGTTTGGTTTTGTAATGGACGACCATCTGAATTAACAAATGTTACATTGACTGTTTGTGTATCTGCTACAACGTAAATAGTGGTTAGACTCGCACTTGTTCCTACTGTAGTAGATCCAGGCTGTACATTGCCATTTAATACTGCACCTGTTGCATAATAGTAACCAGGAGGTAAATTCGTCGAAGTATAGTAACTATTGGTCCAATCAATAACATTCCCGTAGTTTGCAGGAACTCTATCTGTTCCTGAAGCTTCGGTACCAGCATTCATGTACTCAGAAGAAATCACTTGACCTGTCTTAACGTCAACATATTGGTACTGAACCGAATTATTAGCAACACCGTATACATAAATATTATAGGTATAATTGGTGTTTTCCATCGGAACGATCGCAACTGTCGCTTGTCCATAACTATCCCCATTATCGGCATTAGTCGTACTATCTCCGCCACTTTGGCCATCGTTTTTCGCAGAACTAGCGACTTGAGTACCAATTGCCCACATATAATTATCAGGCATTAGATCATTGGCATACTCCAACGTTTGCAAATCAAGATACTCACCAATGTAATTAACGTCTGGATCAATTGGCATATCAACAGTTTTGATAATATTGCCATACTGATCAACATAGTTTACAGTTACAGTTCCTGGTGCAATAGCAACAGTCGCTAATTCACGGGTAGAAGTATCTACAATATTAGATGTAGTAACATTTCCAGCCGTATCTTTAATGGTGGTTGTCGTACCTGAAATAGTCATCTCTACGAATTTTAAGTTACGGTTTCCTTCTGGAGCAGCGGTTTGGCTACTGCTGCCTTGCCATGTACTAATCTGAGAATTATTCATGACAAATGTTCCCGAACCTGTAATCAATCGGCCAGCCGAAACAGCTCCTGAAGAAGTTAAACGTGCTAAGTGCAATGCTCGCGGTGAAATAAAGCGAATGGTTGCGCCAGAATCAACGTTTACAACAGTATTGGCATTCCATTGTTGCAAATCAAGTACCGTTCCTGCATTAAATGTAACAACCGCTCTATTTGTGACATTCAGCGAGTTAGAACCTACTGTACGCGTAGCCGTCATTTGTAAATTTTGTCCAAAAGTTGCAGTTCGGTCATTTGATTGACTTCCTGAATAACGAGAAAAATCAAGGAGCATTTGGAAGCCGTCTTGTTTCCAGGTTACGTCATCTCCAACAGTGATTGAGTTAA
This sequence comes from Enterococcus sp. DIV1096b, assembly GCF_050498765.1. Taxonomy (NCBI): domain Bacteria; kingdom Bacillati; phylum Bacillota; class Bacilli; order Lactobacillales; family Enterococcaceae; genus Enterococcus; species Enterococcus sp. DIV1096b. Next base: position 2,679,429 of record NZ_JBMHEK010000001.1, read on the forward strand.
ATCCATAATAGACAAGGGGATAGTTGTTACTATTATAGGTACTAAGTTCGTTCCCAATAATTGTCGCTCCATCACCTACTTTAAAGGTATGGTTGAATCCTGTATCACTCGCATTGTTCCCTCGGATGGCCATATAGTAAAACATGGAATAACCAGTGGTACCAGCTGTTCGATTCAACTCTACATGGGATCCGTTAGCGATAGCTACTTCCCCAATTTGCATCAATTCTTGTTTTACATTGGCAACGATTTTGCCTGATAAAGTCACTTGACTATCCTCAGCATCCAGTAGTCGTCGTGGTTGATAAGCAGTATCTGTTCCGCTAACACCATCTCGTCCTTCGAGAGTGACATTATCGATATTGAAGTACCAGTATCCATAACCACCTGTTGCCGACCTTGAATCGATCACAGCGTCCGCTGTACCTGTCCCACTGTCTCCTGAGTTGGTGCCTGACTGCCAATGAATCAAGTTAATATTTGTGATCGTAAAAATAGAACCGCGAACCGTAGAACTTGCCCCTACATTAAACGCTGCTCCTGCCATATTGACTGTAAAACCATTCCCGTCAATAATCACACTCGTTTCGCGCCAACCCAAATCACGAGTTGCCACATTGGTAGCCGCTGTAATATTGGCGGTTACCTCGATATAGGTAATCGAAGAATTTCCATATGCTGCTTTTAAGGTAGCCCAGTCAGTAACTGCGGCATAAGTGCCATTAGCAATAGCGGTTTGCTTATATAAATCTTTATTCTTCACTTGGTCTGGCACATCAACTGTTACCCCAGAAGGTGAATTGGTTTTATTTCCATCATTGATTGCCTGCTCAAATTCTTCTCGACCCATATCCGGATCTGCAGAAACATTGATTTTAATGATCTGCCCCGATTGGGTGGTAATTGCAAAACTTGCAATCAAATTATTGGCACTAGCATATTGTTGCGCTGCCCGTATCAAAGATGTACTTGGTGAATTGCCATCTTTGACTACTATCTCTAATGAATTCGTTGTAGTGTCAACCGACGCTTGTACTTTCTTCGGCACTAATTGATCAAATAGATCTTGTGCTTTTTGCGATTCTACTTTATTTTTTTCGGAGACTGTTTGTTTTGGTGGGTTCTTTTGACTTACTGACGTTGAATGAGAGACGCTGGTAGATCGTGACATCGATAGACTAGTCGATTCTGATGCACTTGACGACAACGAACCACTTTCTGAAATCGAGGTACTTTCTGAGATACTCAAACTCTCTGATTCAGACACACTCTCCTCCTCGGAAAGGCTCATTGATTCAGAAGTGCTTTGGGATTCTTCAATAGTGGTAACATTGTTTTCAATTTCTGAATCACTCACACTCTGTGATTCGGTTAAACTAGTTGACTCTGTTGCACTTTGTGACTGGGTAATACTTTCGGATTCAGAAAAACTATCCGATGGCTGTGTGCTTTCAGATTGAGAAGTAGCTTCACTTTCTTGTGTCGATGAAGCCGGTATTTTGGTCGTCGTTTTATTTGCCAAGACATTCTCGGCATTTGCTTCTTTACTTGCATCTAATGGCGGTGTGATTTCTGAAGCATGTGCCACGATTGGCGCGATACTCAATCCAGCAATGCCAGTAAAAGAAGTGATCGTTGCATAGACCCAATGTTTTCCGCTTTTATACATCTTGTAGCGTTCACTTTTATTGGAGCGTAACAACTTTCGATAATTATTCTTTTTACTCATTACGTTTATTTTTCTCCCCTTCCGTAAAAATGTTTTATAAACTTCCCCAAGTCCTATTTATTTAGAAGATAGGATAACTAATTATTTCATAGCTAGTAAAAAAGTTACGTTTTGTCCCAGAATCGGGACAAAAAAAAGCAACCTCTCCAATAGAAGAGGTTACTCCACTTGAAATTCCTGTTGGACAAGCTTTAAAGCAGCTGCGATCGTATCGTCCATATCATAATAGCGATAGCTGGCTAGGCGCCCACCAAACAAACAATTTTTTTGCTGTTGCGCTAATTTTTCATATTTGCGATACAATGCATTATTGCTTTGATCGTTAATTGGGTAGTAAGGAATATCTCCTTTCTTCCACTCTTTCGGGTATTCTTTAGTGATAACTGTTCTTTTTGACACCACTGGACAAAAATGTTTATGCTCAATGATTCGCGTATAGGGCGTTTGACTGTCTGTAAAGTTCATGACGGCTGTTCCTTGGTAATTATCCGTGTTATAGACTTCAGTTTCAAAATGTAAAGACCGATAGGCCAACTCGCCATAACAATAATCGAAATATTGATCAATCATTCCAGTATAAACAATGTTCTTAGAAGAGGCTTCATGTCGTGTGCGATCTGCAAAAAAATCAGTCTCTAAAGAAACATCAATCAGTGGATGTGTAAGCATTTTTTGAATCATTTGTGTATAACCCAATTTAGGTATTCCTTGAAAAATATCCGTAAAATAATTGTTGTTAAAGGTATACCGGATCGGCAGCCTTTTGATAATAAAAGAAGGAAGAAGATCACATTCTCGTCCCCACTGTTTTTCAGTGTAGCCTTTGATCAGCTTATGATAGATGTCTGGTCCGACTAAAGAAAGAGCCTGTTCTTCTAAATTTCGTGGTCTTTTTATTCTTGTCTTTTCAATTTGAGTCATTATTTTGGTACGAGCTTCAGCAGGATTTTTGGTTCCCCATAGTTGGTAAAATGTGTTCATATTAAAAGGAAGATTATATAGCTCGCCTTGATAGTTTGCAATAGGAGCATGAATGTAGGGATAGAATTCAGTAAACTGATTGATATAGTCCCAAATTTTTTTACTCGATGTATGAAAAATATGCGCACCATATTTATGCACGTCGATTCCTGCTTGTTTTTCTGTATAACAATTACCGCCAATATGTGTCCGTTTTTCCAACATTTTGACTGTATGTCCCCGTTTCGCTGCTTCATGAGCAAAAACTGAGCCAAAAAGACCTGTACCAACGATCAAATAATCATAAGCCATTTTTTTCTCCTAAAAACTATTTTCTTCTATTATAGGATTTTGATAAGTCAGAACTATAATTTCTTTTTTTTGAAAAAGAAAATAAAGAAGAAATGACTACCTTCTGTTATCTTAAATGATTGGTCATTGTCTGCACTGAATGAATCGAGACAACAAAAAAGCTCTGAAATCGCAGCAGCTGACTGTTAAATCAACCGCTGCTCTTTCAGAGCAAAGCAATAATCGAAAGATTATTTATTTTTTAAGTTGTAGAAAGCTTGCAAGCCTTTGTATTCAGCAACTTCACCAAGTTGGTCTTCGATACGTAGTAATTGGTTGTATTTTGCAATACGGTCAGTACGTGAAAGAGAACCAGTTTTGATTTGGCCAGCGTTTGTTGCAACAGCGATATCAGAGATTGTTGAATCTTCTGTTTCACCTGAACGGTGAGAAACTACTGCAGTGTAACCAGCTTCTTTCGCCATTTCGATAGCATTGAATGTTTCAGTCAATGTACCGATTTGGTTAACTTTGATAAGGATTGAGTTACCGATACCGTTTTTGATTCCTTTTTCAAGGATTTCAGTATTTGTAACAAACAAGTCATCCCCTACTAATTGAACTTTGTCGCCTAAGCGTTCAGTTAATAGTTTCCAACCATCCCAATCGTTTTCATCCATACCGTCTTCGATAGTGATGATTGGGTATTTGTTAACTAATTCTTCTAAGTAGTCAACTTGTTCAGCAGCAGTACGTTTTACGCCGTTTTCGCCTTCAAATTTAGAGTAGTCGTAAACACCGTTTTCGTAGAATTCTGATGATGCACAGTCAAATCCTAGGTATACATCTTTACCTGGTTCTAAACCAGCAGCTTTGATTGCTTCTAAGATTGTTTCAACACCGTCTTCAGTTCCTTCAAAACGAGGAGCGAAACCACCTTCGTCACCTACTGAAGTTTCTAAACCACGTTTAGACAAGATTGATTTCAAAGCGTGGAATACTTCAGTACCCCAACGTAAGCCTTCTTTGAATGTAGGTGCGCCTACAGGCAAGATCATGAATTCTTGGAAAGCGATTGGTGCGTCTGAGTGAGAACCACCGTTGATGATGTTCATCATAGGAGTTGGCAATACTTTTGTATTGAATCCGCCTAAGTAGTGGTATAAAGGTACTTCTAGGTAATCAGCAGCTGCACGAGCAACAGCGATAGAAACACCAAGAATCGCGTTTGCGCCTAATTTGCCTTTGTTAGGAGTTCCGTCTAAAGCGATCATTGCTTTATCGATAGCCATTTGGTCACGGACATCGTAGCCGATGATAGCTTCTGCAATGATGTTATTTACATTGTCAACTGCTTTCGTTACACCTTTACCGCCATAACGAGCTTTGTCGCCATCACGTAATTCAACTGCTTCGTGTTCACCTGTTGAAGCTCCTGAAGGAACCATTCCGCGGCCGAAAGCACCTGATTCTGTGTAGACTTCTACTTCGATAGTTGGGTTACCACGTGAGTCTAAGACTTCGCGTGCGTAAACATCAGTAATAATTGACATGTTTTGTCTCTCCTTTGAGTTTGTTTTATCTTAAGGGGAATACCCCTTGCGAACAACTTAATTGTAGTGAAAAAATCACGATTCTGCAAATGTTATTTTCATGAAAATGAAATTATTTTACAGCATCTAATAATGCTAGGAATGAATCAGCTTGCAAGCTTGCGCCGCCAACTAATGCTCCGTCAACATTTTCTTTTGCCATGTATTCAGCAATGTTTTCAGGTTTTACAGAACCGCCGTATTGGATACGCACGCTATCTGAAACTTCTTTGCCGTATAATTTTTCAACGGTTTTGCGGACAACGCCACAAATTTCGTCTGCGATGTTTGCATCCGCTGATTTACCAGTACCGATTGCCCAGATTGGTTCGTAAGCAATCACAAGATTACTTACTTGACCGTCTGTTAAACCGTCTAAGCCAGCAGTGATTTGTCCTTCGATCCACTCCGCTGTTTTGCCAGCTTCATAGGTTTCTAAAGATTCACCACAGCATAGGATTGGAATCATGCCGTTTGCAAAGATTGCTTTGGCTTTTTTGTTGATGTCTTCATCTGTCTCATGGAAGTATTCACGACGTTCTGAATGGCCGATGATGACATAGTCAACACCTAGATCTGCTAAAGCTGCTGGTGAAGTTTCGCCAGTAAAGGCACCTTCATTTTCCCAGTAGCTGTTTTGAGCAGCAATTTTTAATTCTGTTCCTTCAGCAGCATTCACTAATGTTTCTAAGAATAAAGCTGGCGAACCGATCACAGAGTCAACTGTCTCGTTGCTAGGAATTTTTGTTTTGACTGCTTCAGCAAATTCTTTTGCTTCTTTCGCAGTTTTGTTCATTTTCCAGTTTCCGGCAATAATTGGTTTGCGCATGTTCTGGCACTCCTTTTCGTTATCAAGCGTGCAAAGGAGATTCTTTGCACGGCTTGTCATTGATTATTTATCGTTGATCGCAGCTAGGCCAGGAAGTGTTTTTCCTTCTAGCAATTCAAGGCTGGCACCGCCACCTGTTGAGATGTGGGTAAATTTGTCAGCAAACCCTAATTGTTCTGCTGCAGCTGCAGAGTCACCGCCACCGATGATCGTTGTTGCATCTTCAAGGTTGGCAATTGCTTCACAAACACCAATCGTACCGTTTGCGAAGTTAGACATTTCAAACACACCCATAGGTCCGTTCCAAACGACTGTTTTTGCGCCTTTTAATGTTTCAGCAAACAAAGCGATGGTTTCAGGTCCGATATCTAAGCCCATTTGTCCTTCAGGAACATCACCAGTATGTTCTTCTGTTGGGACATCATTTGAAAATTCAGCAGCAGTGATTGAATCAACTGGTAATACTAATTTATCGCCAGCTTTTTCGATCAATTCTTTTGCTAATTCTACTTTATCTGCTTCCACAAGAGAATTACCGATTTCCATGCCTTTTGCTTTGTAGAACGTATACGTCATTCCGCCGCCGATCAAGATTTTGTCTGCTTTAGGAATCAAGTTTTCGATTACGCCGATTTTATCAGATACTTTTGCTCCACCAAGAATCGCGATCATTGGACGTTTTGGTTCTTCGACTGCTTCCCCGATGAATTTGATTTCTTTTTCCATTAAGAAACCAGCAACTGTTGGGATACCTGTTGAAGCGATCCCTACGTTTGAAGCGTGTGCGCGGTGTGCGGTACCAAAGGCATCATTTACAAAAACATCGCCTAAAGAAGCCCAGTATTTGCCTAGTTCAGGATCGTTTTTGCTTTCTTTTTTGCCATCGATGTCTTCGAAACGAGTGTTTTCAAAAACAACGACATCGCCATCTTGCATGTTGTTGATCGCTGTTTCTAATTTTTCGCCGCGGGTTTCATCAATGAAAGTTACTTCTTTGCCTAATAATTCGCCAAGACGTTTCGCAACTGGCGCTAAAGATTTTCCAGCTTTATCTGCTTCTTCTTTCACACGACCTAAGTGTGAGAAAAGAATTGCTTTTCCGCCGTTTTCGATCACATAATTGATTGTTGGTAATGCTGCTTTGATCCGTGTATCATCTCCGATCACTCCATCTTTCAATGGAACGTTGAAGTCCACACGTACAAGAACTTTTTTATCTTTTAAATCGATATCTTGAACTGTCATTTTAGCCATGAACAGATTCCTCCTAGCATAATTGTTAAAAAAAGCGGAGAAGCGCGATGCTTCCCCGCTTTCTCTTGCGATGGTTTAAATTAAAGTCGTTCGCAACTCTTATAGGTTAGCGAAGTATTCTAAAGTACGTACTAATTGTGCAGTGTATGACATTTCATTGTCGTACCAAGCAACAGTTTTAACTAATTGTTTGTCGCCAACAGTCATAACTTTTGTTTGAGTTGCATCAAATAATGAACCGAAAGTCATACCAACGATATCAGAAGAAACGATTTCGTCTGTGTTGTAACCGTAAGATTCGTTTGAAGCTTCTTTCATTGCTGCATTGATTTCATCAACAGTTACTTCTTTGTCAAGAACAGTAACTAATTCAGTTAATGAACCAGTTGCAACAGGAACACGTTGAGCAGCACCATCTAATTTGCCGTTCAATTCTGGGATTACTAAGCCGATCGCTTTAGCAGCACCAGTTGAGTTAGGCACGATGTTTGCAGCAGCAGCACGGGCACGGCGGAAGTCACCTTTAGGGTGTGGTCCGTCTAGAGTCATTTGGTCACCTGTGTAAGCGTGGATTGTAGTCATTAATCCTTCAATCACACCAAATTTGTCGTTCAATGTTTTCGCCATAGGAGCTAAACAGTTTGTTGTACATGAAGCACCAGAGATAACTGTTTCTTCACCTGTTAAAGTTTCATGGTTTGTGTTGTAAACGATTGTTGGAACATCGTTTCCACCAGGAGCTGAGATAACTACACGTTTTGCACCAGCTGTTAAATGTTTTTCAGCAGCTGCTTTAGAAGTGAAGAATCCAGTACATTCTAACACGATTTCAACACCTAGTTCGCCCCAAGGCAATTCTTCAGGGTTGCGGTTAGCTAAAACTTTGATTTCGTTTCCGTTCACATTGAATGAACCTTCGTGAACTTCAACTGTACCGTTGAAACGTCCTTGTGTTGTATCATATTTTAACAAGTGAGCTAACATTTTAGCGTCTGTTAAGTCATTGATAGCCACAACTTCGATTCCTTCTACTTCTTGGATACGACGAAATGCTAAGCGTCCGATACGTCCAAATCCATTAATACCTACTTTAACTGTCATTTAAGATTTCCTCCTTATGAAAATCATAAAAATATTTATTTTAAAGGGTTGCCCCTTTTAAAATCTCATTTGCGCAAGCTTCATCGGTGATGAGCCAGGTTTGTTTTGGTGCATTTTTCATGTATGCATTGACCGCTTTGGCTTTTGATTGTCCGCCAGCGACCGCAAAAATGATTGGGACTTTTTGTAAATCTTTTAATTGAAGTCCGATTCGAGGAACTTTGTAAACGACCTCGCCTGCTTCGTTAAAGAAATACCCAAAGGATTCTGCAACTGCATTTTTTTGTTTCAACATCAGAATTTCTTGTTCTGACATTTTTCTTCGAGCCGCCATATGCAACGCCCGTCCAATACTATGAATAACACAATTTGCTTGACTTATCAAGTTTAAGACATCAACGATGGCGGGTTCTTTCAAGAGGAACTCGTAGGTGTTCATGCTTAATTGTTCTGGTACAAACAAGGAGCGATAATCGCCATTTGTCTGCATTGCCATCACTGAGCTGACAGAGTTTGCTTGCACGTTGACTGATTCTCCGATACCGCCACGGGCTGGAACAAACAAGTTATGACGTTTGGCGGTTTCCAAGTTACCCAATTCCTCGGCAACTTTCGCCATTGTCGTCCCTCCCATTACTGCGATGGTGTTTTTGCCTTCTGGCAATAAGAGATCCAACGATTCATTCAGCAACTGGCCAAATTCAGCAATAACTTTCGGTTGTCGATCACCATCGCCGCTCGCAATCAAACAACGTTCGATGCCAAAGGTCTCTGATAATCGTTTCTCGATTTGGTGCATTCCGAACAGCTGATCCATCAGTGCACCAATCTTCGTGTACACTTCTTCTCCGTAGGCGGTCAATTGCATGCCGCTTTTTGAAGAGTCGATCAGTTTCAGCTTTTTAAGGATATCTGTTTCCGTCCTCAACACGCGTTCCGTCATTGATAAACTTTCCGAAAGTGTCCGGCGGCCAACGGGCTGCATCCAATAAATATTTCTTAAGATACGGTAACGTTCCTGGAGTACAGCGAGAATATCCGGGGTGATTGCCTCAATCAATTTTAATTCATCGAGCATTTTATATCCTCCCGTTGGACAATTTTCGTCCTACAATGACTTAAAATGACCCATCGATTGCAAAAAAAATTTAAATCTGTTTCCTACACCAATAATAGTAGCACTTATCGCCTTGATACGCAACTATTTCAGTCACAAAATCTTGCTTTTCATAAAATCGTCATAATTTGAAAAAGAGGAAAGGATCGATAAAAAAAGGAAAGGCTTTGCTGCCTTCCCTACTCATCGTTAATAGTAAGTTTTGCTTTACTCGAATCGTTTCCGCTTGGAAGAACCAGGGATATTCATGGCTTCACGATACTTTGCCACCGTTCGTCTAGAAATATCGATGCCTTGGGCTTTGAGGGCATCTGTCAACTTTTGGTCTGACAATGGTTTGTTTTTATTTTCTTCATCGATCAGTGCTTTTAGCTGCTGTTTGATCGATGCCGTCGTCAGGTCATCACCGCTTTCTTGCGTCGAAACTTTCTGTCCAAAGAATAGTTTTAATTCAAACACCCCAAAGGAGGTCTCCAAGTATTTCCCATTGACTGCCCGGCTGACCGTTGATTCATGAATTCCTAATTCTTCGGCAACTTCTCTTAAAACCAATGGCTTTAATGGTCGATCTGGTTGAGTGAAAAACTCCTTTTGCCGCGCAACGATCTGCACCCCGACACGATAGATGGTATCCCCTCGTTGCAGCAAGGTCTTCTTTAACCACTCGAACTCTTGGGCTTTATTGTCTAAATAACTTAAGACTTCTGGATCACCGCTTTGCTTCAATTGGTCAAAGTACTGCTGCTGAAAGCGAACCTCTGGTAAGGCGCGTTTGTTTGATTTAACGATCGGTTGTCCTTTTTCAACCGTCACTCGCAGGTCAGGAACGATGTAAAGCCCATCGGTCGACCCAAACGCCGCCCCTGGTGTGGGGGTCAATGTTTGAACATAATCAAAGACCTTTTGAATCTCAGTTAATGGAATCTGCAGCGCTTTGCTGATTTTGTCCCACTTGCGCTCTGCCATTTCCGTGAAGAATTCTTCTAAAATGAGATAAGCCATTGGCGGCGCATAGTCATCTCTTTCCGTTTGCAGCATCAAACACTCTCTTAGATCACGAGCACCGACTCCTGCCGGATCCAGTTGCTGGATCAAGGTTAAAGCATCAAGCATTTGGATCGGCGTCCCCCCGACAAGCTTCCCAGCTTCTTCCAAATTAATCGTCAAAAAGCCGTTTAAATCAATGTACTCGACTAAAAATAAAACGATCGTCCGCAAAAAGGTGTCGCGGTAATTTAAATGAACTTGATCAATGAGGTGTTCGAATAAAGACGTGTGCTGATCAGGGATCTGGCTTAAGTAATCCATCAATTGTTCTGACGAGCCGCTGCTCTTGCTTGGTGTGATGGGCGAATCATATTCCCCCAGATCAATCAACGGATTTTCTAATGCCTGGTTATCTATGAAGGACAATAATTCATCTGCAGAAAATTGCAGCACTTGGATCGATTGCTGTAATTTCTGCGTCATAGCAAGCTTTTGCGTCTGTTTTTGTTGTTGTGAAAATTGCTGTTGAAATTTCATCATTCTACCTCTTGTTTTTTTCACTGAAATTGGTTAAACTAATATTTGTGCTTCGCGCCTTTAGTGTAGTGGATATCACGTAAGATTCCGGTTCTTGAGACGGGGGTTCGATTCCCTCAAGGCGCGTTTTTTCTTTTCGTTACAAGTATACTCGATTCAAATCAATAATTCAAAAGCACTTAGGGACCGCTGATGCGGTTCCTTTTTTATTTGTATCTATGTAAGAAGGCGAACTCGTCCTTCAACGATTAAAAGCTGCTTACAGCCATAAGGCGAAAAAAAGAAGAGGATTACTCCTCTTCTTCCTCTTCATCCGCAAAATCATCTTCATCATCGTCATCGATAATGGTTAGATCTTCCTCAATGCTGTCAGGTAATTCTTCTTCATCATCGGTGCTATTGTCGGCGCCGATTTCTTGCAAGTCTGAATTGTATGCCGAGATTTCTTCATCCTCGTCATCATCATCATCAAAGAGATCATCTTCTTCGTCATCTGACAAATCAGTATCCTCAGGATCATCATCGTTATAATCGATTGCATCTTCATCATCGTTGATAAAGGCATTGACTTTTTTACGTTTGCGACGACGTGGTGTATCTTCATCCTCGTCTTCGATGCCATGGTTGACTTCTTCATCGATCGAATCAATGGCGTACCATGAACGTAAGCCCCAACGATTGTCGCCTAAAGAAATAAAACTACCGTCGATATTCAAGTCTGTATAAAACTGCGCCAATGAATCACGAATCTCGCTGTCTGAAGTTTCAAGATAGTTTTGAATTTGGTTGACCAAATCAGAAAAATCCATCACGTCACCGCGCTGCTCTAAAATCGCATGGGCAACTTCAATCATCGACAATTCGTTTTTATTTACACCTTCAAATACATTAATTTCCAAACGGGACACGTCCTTTCACAGTCTACTCCTAATCATACAAAATTACGTCTCAAATTGCAATTTTTTCTTTCAATTTCCCTTTGATTAAGCGGTAAATTCTAAAGACAGTTTGTATTCGCCGACTTTGTCAGCAGCCATGAACAAGTCATAATCGATATCGATCTTTCCCGAGTATGGACGGTCTTTCAAGCTAACGTGCAAGTGATTGGTGAAGGTGTGGAACATCATCAAGCCATACGGGGTTTGATAACTCGTCTCTAAACGTTCCTTATAAGAAAATTTCAAGCGCATGCGCATTTCCCCTGAGCGAATCAATTGAATCAATCCGTCTGGCATAATTTTCATCGTAACGGGAATGTCGGTGCCGTCTGGCTGGATCTCTTTGTAACGGAGATATAAGGTATCACCGATCTTGACTGCTTGTCCTTGCAGATCAAACAGAAAGTTCTCTGTTTCCCCTGCTTGACGTACATTGGTTGTTAAATGAATCGAGATTGGGATTCCTTTTGATAATTCTTGCATGTACGTGTGCCTCCTTTGAAGATTTCAGTTTCATTCTTGCTTTTTTTCATTCGTTTGTCAATCATTTCAGTTGATTCTCCTTAGTCTATTTCTTCATTGAAAATAAAAAACGAAAACAATAGCAAGTTTTCATTCTTTTCTCCAAGTAATTTTCCAAGAATCGTATATAATAAGGATAACAGGTATTTTAAAGGAGTTTAACCGATTTGACTATCTATGTAATGGATCAAACCTTACCACGTATCCACAATCCTTATGAGCCGTTTGCCTTCACCGATGTTGCCACCGAAGTTGCTGGCAAACAGGAACAAGTTTATTGTCATTTTTGGCAGTTGTCCGATACGATGATTTTAGGCATGAAAGATACCCGGCTGCCTTTTTTGACAGATGGTCTGCAGGTTTTGAAAGAAGCTGGCTATGCCACGATCATCCGCAACTCAGGGGGGCTTGGCGTAATTAATGATGCCGGTATTTTGAATGTCTCCCTCATCTTCCCTAAACATTTGGCTGCCACCACAGATGCAGCCTATGAAATGATGGCGACATTGCTGCAAACCGCCTTTCCTGAGCGGACAATTTTGGCTTATGAAATTGCTGACTCGTATTGCCCAGGCACCTATGACCTGAGTATTGATGGGAAAAAAATTGCTGGTACAGCACAACGACGAATCAAAGACGGCGTGGCTGTCATGATGTATCTGAGTGTCAACGGCGACCAACCAGCCCGCGGCTCTCTCGTTCGTCGTTTTTACCAAGCAGGTTTGAAAGAGCGCTTTGGTACAGATGGCTATCCAGTCGTCAATCCTGCGAGCATGACCACTTTAGAAGCGGCCCTCGGCCGTAAGTTTACCACACACGAGGTGACTGACCGCTTGCAAAAAGCCCTGCTTTCCTTGATCACAGACCAATCCCTATATCCGCTTGAATCACTGGATCAATGGCTGACAGAAAATAACCTTAGCGAACAAATGCAGCAACGCTTAGCTGGCATGGAAAAGCGAAACCAACCAATAAAGGAGTTTAGCGATGAGCCTACCATATAAATATCAAACCTTAGCGATAGAAAAAGTATTTCGTGATCCTGTTCATAACTATGTCCATGTACAGCACCAAGTGATTTTAGATTTGATCAATTCCAAAGAAGTGCAGCGTTTGCGGCGCATCAAACAGCTGGGAACTGCTTCCTTTACCTTTCACGGAGCAGAACATAGCCGCTTTTCTCACTCCTTGGGCGTTTATGAAATCAGCCGTCGCATTTGCGATATTTTCCAACGCAATTATTCCCTTGAAAAAGTCGGACCAAACGGCTGGGATGATAAAGAGCGTTTAGTGACCTTGTGTGCAGCATTGCTTCATGATGTGGGCCACGGACCATACTCCCACACCTTTGAGCACATTTTCCATACAGACCATGAAGCCATCACAGTGGCGATCATTACTTCTCCTGAAACGGAAGTTCATCAGATATTGAACCGAGTGGAAGCTGGATTTCCTGAGAAAGTCGCAAGTGTTATCACTAAAACTTATCCAAATCCTCAAGTCGTTCAAATGATTTCTAGTCAAATCGATGCTGATCGGATGGACTACTTGCTGCGCGATGCTTATTTTACCGGCACTGAATACGGCACGTTTGATCTGACCCGAATTTTACGAGTGATTCGTCCGTACGAAGGCGGTATTGCTTTTTCTATGAATGGCATGCACGCTGTGGAGGACTACATCGTCAGTCGTTACCAGATGTATGTGCAAGTTTATTTCCATGCGAGTTCTCGAGGGATGGAAGTGATCTTAGCCCATTTGCTGGATCGAGCTGCAGAACTGTATCAAGTGGATTCAGAATTGTTTCAAGGCCATTCGCAGCTGCTTCTCCCATTTTTAAAACAAGAATTCACCTTAGATGAATACTTGAAACTCGACGATGGCGTTCTGAATACCTACTTTACCCAATGGACGGAAGAAAATGATCCGATCCTCAGCGATTTGGCCAAGCGGTTCTTAAATCGTAAACCGTTGAAATCCGCCCGCTTTGACGATGAGACGCAGTTGCCGATGATTGAAGAAATGCAGGGACTGGTGGAAAAAGTCGGCTTCAATCCCCGCTATTATACTGCCATCAATTCAAGCTTCGATCTGCCTTATGATTTTTATCGGCCGACTTCAGGCAAACATCGGACACAAATCGAATTACAGGAAAAAGATGGTTCCCTTGTGGAATTATCCCAAGCCAGTCAGCTAGTTGCAGCTTTAGCGGGACAAACCCAAGGTGACCAACGCTTTTATTTTCCAAAAGAAATGATTGACCCCAACATCCAAAATCACTATGATTTATTTGGAGAGACGTATCAAGAGTTTGCCAAGCACATTCGCAATGGTGCTTTGATCAAACCAAGCCACTAGGAGGAACTTATGAGTATCAAATTGATCGCCATCGATATCGATGGTACCCTGTTGAACAACGACCGCAAGATCACCCCAGCCGTTTACAAGGCATTGAAAGACGCTGAAAAGCAAGGTGTACGCATCGTTTTGTGTACGGGACGCCCTTTAACTGGTGTCCAAGATTTATTAAAGGAACTAGACTTATTTACGGACAATGATTTCGTTATTACTTATAATGGCTCTTTGGTTCAAAAAACCAAAAACCAAGAGATCATCTCTGAATTCGGCTTGTCCCAAGATGACTATCTCTTTGTTGAGATGACTGCGAGAAAATTAGGGGTTCATCTTCATGTAGAAACCGAAGATACCATGTATACCGCTAACCGCGATATCAGTCCTTATACGATTTATGAAGCCTTCTTAGTCAACATGCCATTGAAATATCGGACACCAGAAGAAATGACTGCTGACTTGAATATCATCAAAATGATGATGATCGATGATCCCGAAATACTTGATCAGATCATCCCACAATTGCCGAGCAGTTTGACGGACAATTACAATGTGGTCAAAAGTGCTCCTTACTTCTTGGAAGTTCTAAATAAACAAGCCCATAAAGGGGCTGCTGTCAAAAAATTGGCGGAGCACTTAGGCATCAAACAAGAAGAAGTCATGGCGATCGGCGATAACGAAAATGATTTAACCATGGTGGAATACGCTGGTATCGGTGTGGCGATGGCCAATGCCACTGAAAACGTGAAAAATGCCGCAGATGTCCTAACTGCATCAAACGAAGAAGACGGTGTGGCAGAAGTAATCAACAAGTATGTTTTAGCAAATAACTAAGTGTAAAAGGCAGGTTTCCTTTTTATCGGAAGCCTGCCTTTTTTATTTTGCCAACCATTGTTCAACTGCCCATTTATGGCTGCCGCGTTTCAATCGCTGAATCGCTTCTTCTGGCGTATGCCATGACAACTGATTGGTTTCTTCTGTCGGTTCACAGACTTTTTTCCATTTGGTCATTAAATAGAAATAGCCGGGATGATGGTAAAATGTATCGCGATGGCGTGAATAGAAGTATTCAACTGCCTCCCCTAAATAGGCAGCGATCTCCCCTTCAAATCCAAGTTCTTCTATTAATTCTCGCTGGATCGCTTCTTCTTTGGTCTCATTTGGTTCAATTTCACCGCCTGGTAAAAAATAGGCGCCATTGGGTGCTTGTACCAAGATCACTTCATTTTTTTCATTTGGAAGAACGACATACGCGCCATATCTTGATTTGTATGGTTTCCCCGCTTCTTTTTCCCCGAACACAATTTCCTTTTCTGGCATGATTCCCTCCACCAACACTTTCTTTCCATTTTACCCTATGCCAATAGTCTGGACAAGCTGGAAATAACGCTCTGTTGTCTTTTATTCGTTATAAAATGAGAAAATATGTTATCATACAACTATCAAGATCGAAAGGATGATTTACCCATGAAAATGGCTCACACTTGTGTCCGCGTCAAAGACTTAACGGCTTCTCTAGATTTTTATCAAACTGCCTTTGGTTTTGAAGAATCTCGCCGTCGTGATTTTCCTGAACATCAATTTACTTTGGTTTACTTAACATTGCCTGGAGATGACTACGAGCTAGAGTTGACATATAACTATGACCATCCTGGCTATGAGTTAGGCGACGGCTATGGCCACATCGCCATCAGTACCGATGATCTAGAAGCGCTTCATGAGAAGCACCAAGCTGCCGGATTTGACGTCACTGACTTGAAAGGACTACCAGGGACTTCTCCATCTTACTATTTTGTGAAAGATCCTGATGGTTATAAAATCGAAGTTATTCGCGAAAAATAAAGCGAAGATGCTCGAAAAAAGGACCTCGTGTCCTTTTTTCTTTTCGTTCCATTTACTTATAGAAAGGTTTGATCAAATGAAACCCATTATCGGCATCGCTGCTAATGAACGGCCAATGATTGAAGAAGCAGAACATTGGTTGTCCTATACACCCAAAAATTTTGTCACCCATATCCAACAAGCCCAAGGCATTCCCCTAATATTACCAATGGGTGTCGTGGAAGATGCTGCGACTTACATCAGCAAAATCGATAAACTCTTGTTAGCCGGTGGTCATGATGTCTCCCCTGATCATTATGGCGAAGATCCTCATCCTTTGATTCAAGGCATTCATCCTGATCGTGATGTCTTTGAATTGGCATTGATCAAAGAAGCAGTGGCTCAAAACAAACCCATCTTTGGAATCTGCCGCGGCATGCAGTTACTAAATGTCGCATTTGGTGGGAGTTTGTACCAAGATCTCTCTTTGATCGATCACCCAACGATCAAACACGTGCAATTACCAACGTTCTTTCAATTCCCTACACATCGGGTGGAAATCAAGGCAGACAGTCGTTTGGCTGCTCTTTTAGGCACAACCTATCAAGTCAATTCTTTTCATCACCAAGCAGTCAAAACAGTTGCAGATGATTTCAATGTGACCGCCACCGCTCCTGATGGTGTTGTTGAAGCCATAGAATCCACCGCCTATGGCGCACCGATCTTAGGCATTCAGTGGCATCCTGAGCTAGCCGCTCACAAGCTGCCTTCTGAGCAATCGATCTTCGACTTTTTTGTGCAGGAATTCTAAAGGCCTGCACCTTGTTTTCTAGATTCTAGCCAATAAAAAACGCCCGATCACAAAAAGGATCGGGCGTTTTTTTTATTTCTCATTTTTCATTAACACCAGTGATTGTTTCAACGTTGCCAAGATGCCATTGTCGTTATAGATCAAGACATTTGATTTGTACATTTTTGCAGAAACCAGCATCAGGACGATCGTGGTAACAGCAAGGATCCCTACTGAAATCAACGCTCCGCCAATCCCCACTGTATCATTAGCAAGCCGTACTGGCATAATATACGAGGACAAGAATGGGATATAAGAAGTTACTCGTAAAACAACGTTATGCGGATCCATACCGCCTAGTACGATTCCTAGCATATACCCGCCCAACGAAAGATACGTCACTGGAATAATGGCTTTCGCCGTATCTTCTGCTTTGTTCACTAACGACCCGCAAAGGGCTGACAAGACAG
The DNA here is from genome assembly GCF_050498765.1 of Enterococcus sp. DIV1096b. NCBI lineage: Bacteria > Bacillati > Bacillota > Bacilli > Lactobacillales > Enterococcaceae > Enterococcus > Enterococcus sp. DIV1096b. The sequence continues at coordinate 2,696,719 of NZ_JBMHEK010000001.1, forward strand.
AATAGATCAAGATTCCTAAGAAGACGAAAACGATCGCAAACACGAGGAAAGGACCAAAAATGCCATCTGATGAAAAACTTGCCAATAAGTCTTTTACCATGGAGTTGTCCTTGATCCAGAAATAACTCCCGCCAAAAATCGCAACATACGCAACTAGCTGGGTCGCTGCAACCATGATCACCCCAGTTAATTTGGCGTAGTAATGGGTTTGTGCACGCGTACTAGACAAAATGACTTCCATAATGCGCGTTCCTTTTTCAGAAGCAATTTCTTGCGCAATGATTTGTGCGTAAGTGATGATAAAGAAAAAGAGAACGATTGTTGCGATGGTACTAACTGCTGCTTGCATCGCGGTATTATCTTCTCCATAGGTCATTTCGCCACCTTCACTGAAGGAAACTTTTTGCCGGTCAAGCGGTGCAACTTCACTAAGAACTGCCACTTGCTCAGCAGTCAAACCAAGCTCGCTAGCTCGAAAGGATGACTGCAAGCCCGTCAATAATTGTTGGATCGTCAGCTCTAAAGCTTGCCCCATTGAGGACTCGCTTAATAATTCCCCTTGCAGCGTATCCCCTGAAGCAGTAATAACTAACAAGGCATCAGCATCTTTGTCAGCCAACTGTTGTTGTCCTTGTTCTTCGCTTTCCACAACTTCAAATTCATAATCATCGCTACTTTGCTCCACAAAGGTCTGCGCAATGGCTGGTTCATTCGCATAAACGACAATTTTATCCACACTGCTCATACCATCGGCAAAGTAACTAATCAGATAAAATCCGCCCATTGCAATGAATGGAACCAATATCATAATCAAAAACGAAATTGATTTGATATTTTTCTTATAAACATCTAATGCGATTACCCAAAACTTATTCATTTGTTTTTCCTGCCTTCCGCTTAAAGATTTCTTCTAACGTTGGCGGTTGTTGATTGAACATAGGGATATAACCATCCGCCGTCGCTAAATCAAATAAGGTTTTTCCTACTGCAGGATCAGCGATCGTAATATCATAGCTGCCGTCTTCTCTGGCAATGACTTCCTCAACACCTGCCACTGCCAAAAGCTGTTCTTTCGTCAAATTAGACTCCAAATAAACTTTCGTTCGTCCAAAGGATTCACGAATTTCATGGACCTTTCCGTTTAAGACAGTTTGACCATCCCTTAGCATAATCAAGTGGTCACAGATTTTTTCTACGTTATCCATATTATGACTGGAGAAGATGACACAAGAGCCATTTTTTTTCAGTTCAATGATCCCGTTTTTCAACAGTTCCGCGTTGACTGGGTCTAAGCCACTAAACGGTTCATCTAGAATCACTAATTTTGGTTCATGGATCAACGTTGAAATTAGCTGAACTTTTTGCTGATTTCCTTTTGATAAAGATTTGACTTTATCAGTTTTCTTGCCTTTGACTTTAAACTTGTCCATCCAATAGTCGATTTTGGGTACGATGTCTTCTTTCTTTTTGCCACGTAAACGCGCGAAGTAGATCAATTGATCTTCAATCGTGACTTTTGGATACAAGCCGCGTTCTTCTGGCAGATAGCCAATAAGATTGTATTCTTTTTCACTAATTTTGTGACCATCCCATAATACTTCTCCTTGATCGGCTTTCAAAAAATCCAAGATCAATCGGAATGTCGTCGTTTTTCCTGCTCCGTTTTGACCAATTAATCCCATAATCTGACCATCATTGATGGTAAAAGACAATTGATCGACTGCTGTATAATCCCCAAATGTTTTTACTAGCTGTTTTGCTTCTAACACATGCTCACCTTCCCTGTCTAATAAAATATGTCACTAAAGAAAAAACCGATAATGGCACCAACGATTGCTCCTGCAACCATCAAGATGATAGAGTCGCGGATCACCCGTTGACGTTTCGCCAGTTTCTCTGGTTCATTGTAATAACTTGCTCGATTTTTGTATAAAAATTTCATCAAAATCGTGGTCAATCCTACCCCTATCGGAATAAATACTAGCCCAGTAATCAATCCTAGCCCAAAGGACCAAAAGGGATTTGTACGAATATTGAAATAACGAATGGAAAAATAAATCACTGCTAAAATTGCTAAACTGACCACTGAAAACAGAATCGATTTTTTCATCAAATAGCGCGTCTCATTATCGATTCGTTCTTGATAGCTTTCTTGATCGCTGAAAATCGCTGGTGTATCCGGAGATGCTTTAAAATAAAAATACCGATCTTTATAATTGCTGATATAGGTCCAGCCCCCAGCTTGATACATCGCTAGGTAATCAACGATCTCAGAAGGATCTCCTTCGAAAAAGTCCACTGCATATTTGGTCGTTTCCGATTTTCCTTTGATAAACTTCAAAAACCCTAACCGATTCATCTTCACAAAATGCCAGCCCATTGACGCTTGTTTTTGTAAACGAACCATTTCCTTTTCCGGATAATAGGCGACTCCAAGAGAAAGAAGATATTTCTTATTGATGCCCATCTTGTTCCCCTCCTAACGCTTCGAAGACCTGTTCTCCGATTTGATAAAATAGTTTGCGTCGCTGAATATCTTTCTCCAGAACCTGTCTTCCTTCTGGTGTAATCTGATAGATTTTTTTTCGATCGACGCTTTCTTCTAAATCGATCCACCCCTTTTTCGTCAGCTTTTTCAAAATCGTATACATCGTCGCGGGGCCAATCTCAAATGTTCCTTGGCTTAGCTCATGGATTTGTTTCATAATGACATACCCATGTTTTGGCTTTAAAAGCGCTAATAAAATCAAATAGGTTGAATCTGTCAATGCCTCATCCATTTGATTCCTCCATCCCACTAACTATATCACTTAATGATATATTATCGAATGATATAGCCAGCGTCAATCTTTTTTTTTGGAAAATAAAAGCCGTCTCCGTTGACGGAAACGACTTTTGATCATTAATTAGCAATTTTGACAGGCGTATTATAAGGCATGTTATAGTAAAACCATTTGGCATCCGGCACTGCTAATCGAATACAGCCATGAGAAGCCCGAGTGCCTAATTTTCGTCCTTCAACGGAACTAAAAGCATTGGTGGACCAAGCGATACTCGTTGGGATCGTATGGAATAAATAGACCCCATGGTCTTTAAAGGAACGGTAGTAGGCGGCTCCTGAAAAAGCTAAGCCTTTTTCTGCTTGGATGCGAAAATTCCCTAAAGGTGTTGGTGTATTGAAGGCACCGGTCGAGCAAAGCATCGTATAAATTACTTTATTCCCTGATTTGATATAAACCCGCTGTTTGCTGATGGATACTTCAATATTTAAGTTTTGAACGTTTAATGAAGGATATTTTCCTCCAGTAGTATACATCCAAAAGTTACTATTTACATTTGTGGTTTGATTTTCCTTGACCCAACCGATTCGACCGGCTGGCGAAACGAGATACAGGTAGTTGCCATCACTCGTTTTTGCTAGTTTGGTCGCTTGTGCCATATACCCTCTGTAGGCACTCTTTTTCCCAAGTTTCGTACTATTTGGATCAGCTTTTTCAAAGAAATTGCCATCCCCATTCTTGACGACCACGTAGCGGCTAATGTTGCTTTGAGAGGTGATCGTATGGGCATTAGTCACCCCACTTGCATTGATGTAACCCAGCCACTTGTTATTGAGATAAAGTGAATAGTAGGTGGAGCCGTTGAAATGTTGATATTTCCCAGTAACTTGAATATTCTTGTTCATATAATCAGCGCTGCTGCCTTTTTTCTTCGCAAAAGCTAAATCTTGCCATAAGGTATAATTCTTACTTTTTAGGCGGACTGTGCGTTTTTCACTTTGCCAAGTACCGCCTTGATTGTTGGCAACCGTTGCTGCATCGGCATTTAAGTAGCCGATCCATTTTCCGTTAGCATCATAAAGGGACAAGTAGACACCGCCATTGACATGGTTATATCTTCCTTTTGCAAGATAGGTTTTTCCCGCTAATTTCGTTGTAGTATTTTTCTTACTCGACCAACGGAAATTCCCCCAAATCGTGTAATTTTTCTTGGTCAATGTCACATATTTTCCGTAGGATTGATAGGCACCTTGTGCATCCGTCGTTAGCTTAACACCCGAGGCATTGATATAGCCTAGCCATTTATTGTTATTTGTATAAAGGGAATAGTACGTCGACCCATTCAAGTGACGATATTTCCCAGTAACTTTGACTGTTTTGCCATTTAAAGCGGCTGTCGTTCCTTTCTTCGCTGTCCAATTAAAATTTTGCCATAGCGTATAATTCCCGCTGATGATCGTGGCATATTTTGATTCAGACTGCCATGCACCACCAGGAGTTGTCGCTAACTTAACACCGGCGGCTTTTATCCAACCGATGAGAACATTTTTATTTGAATACAATGCGTAATAGGCTACGTTATTATTCGTCGTGAATATTTCTTTGATTTCAAAGGTTTGACCATTAATGCTTAAAGAGGTGCTCGTTTTTTTATCTAAAAACACATCTTGCCAAATCGGTTCTTTCGCACTTGTGATGGTTGCATATTTCTTCTCGGTTTTGAAGGTTCCGCCGGCAACTTTCACTGCTGCTTCTGCTACGACACCGATAACCTTTTGATCGTCGCGAATTTCAAGATAGGTCTGCTTATCGTTATCTTGATACCGTTTGACACTACGGTATACCTTGCCAGCTAGTTCATCGATCGTTCCTTGTTCGATCAATTGGCCATTTTCTAAACGGTAAAGGATTTTGTGTGTTTCTGGATCCGTTGCTACGACCGGCTTGATTTTTACATATTGGTTTTTATCTGCAACTGGTTCAACATCAATGTTCCCAAGTTCTGGTTCTTCCGAAGTTTCTTCCGTCGATTGAGTAGATGAGTCTTGGGTGGCCTCGGTCTGACTGGTCTCAGTCGTAGCCGTGCCAGTACTTGACGTTGTTTCTGATGAAGAGGTAGACGTTGATGAGGACTCTGTTGTCGAACTTGACTCTATACTTTCAGTGCTGGCCTCTTGAGATGATGCTGCGCTTTCTTCTGAGAAACTTTCTGACGTAGTCTCTTGCGCAGCGAAAGAAGCTGTTGTCGAATCTCCTTCATTTGCTGCATAGACTTGTGTGATCGTTCCTACGATGGGTGCGACCAGTACCCCAACAATCGCAACGCCTTGAAGCAACCCACGTTTCAACTTTTTCATTTTTATTCCCCCTTTAATCCTATTTTGGTATCACTTTCTTACTATATTAACAAGATATTTTTTAGTGCCACTCCCCACTTTAAGTATACCACTGCCTAATAGAAAATTTGAAAAAAACGTCCCCAAAATAAAAAAAGCAATAGCCACTTTCGGCTATTGCTTCAAAAACGTTTCTTCTATTACATATGTTCCGCAACTAAAGCTTTCAATTGATCTTTTGTATGCACCCCAATTGCTTTATCAACGACTTGGCCGTCTTTTTTCAACAACAAAGTTGGAATAGACATGATCCCGAATGAAGCTGGTGTTTCAGGATTTTCATCCACATCCATTTTCACGATCTTCAATTCGTCTTCCTCATATTCATTCGCTAATTGTTCCAAGATCGGCGCTTGCATCCGACATGGACCACACCAAGTTGCCCAAAAATCAATAAGGACTAAGCCTTTATCGGTTTCTTCTGAAAAAGTTTTATCAGTAATTTCTTTTGCCATCGTACTTCCCCTCCATTTTTAAAACTAAAAAAAGTATACCACGTATCGGAAGTTTTTTAAAATCGTCTGCTTACAAAAGGTAAGGGTTCTTAAAGGTTAGTTAAACTTCACAATGGTCGCCCCATTGCCCCCTTGATTTGCTGGCGCAAATTCAAAACTTTTCACCGAGCGATGATTTTTTAGGTAGTCAGTGATCCCTTGACGCAATGCGCCGGTTCCTTTTCCGTGGACGATCGTCACTTGCGGATAGCCTGCCAAAATCGCTGCATCTAAATACTGATCCACTTCATTGAGGGCTTCTTCGTACCGCTTACCGCGTAAATCCAACTGATTGACCACTGGACTGCTGTCAGCAGAACGAATCGTATTGACGATACGCTGTGTAGGCTCCTTCACTGGCGCTGCTGGTTGGAGATCTGTTTCTGGCAAATTCATTTTCAAAATACCGATTTGGACTTGCCATTGATTTTTGCCTGCTTTTTTCAATAAGACCCCGCGCTGCCCATAAGATGTTACAAGCACTTCGTCTCCTTCTTTCAGCGTCTTGGCTGCTTTGGCTTTTTGCAGAACCTTGTTTTTTTGCAGATGTTCTTCTTGTTGCAGTCCTGATAACTTGGTGCGCGCGTCGATCAGCTCGTGTTCTTTGACCTTCGTTTGACCGCCGGCTAACTGCATTTTACGAATATCGGCAATGATTTTTTCAGATTCTTCTTTGGCTTCTTCAACGATCTGATTGGCTTTTTGCCGAGCTTTCGCCAATTCTTTTTCACGTTCTTCAAAGAAATAACTATAGGCTGCTTCTAGCTCTTGGTGCAAGCGGGCCGCTTCTTTTACATGATGACGGACTTCAAGATACTCGGTTTCCGTCATTTTTCTTCGATTTTCTAAATCAGCGATCATTTCATTCAGGTCTTGGCTTTCTCCATCCATGATCTCTTTGGCTTGATCAATGATCGTATCTGGCAAGCCAAGTCTTTTCGAAATCTCAAACGCATTGCTTCGTCCTGGAACCCCGATCAACAAGCGATAGGTCGGACTTAAGGTATCAACATCAAATTCCATAGAGGCATTGATCGTATTGGATCGGTTATAGCCATAAACCTTCAATTCAGGATAATGGGTCGTCGCCATGACATAAGCCGACTTAGCCCCAAGTTCGTCCAAAATCGCAATCGCTAGTGCCGCCCCTTCTTGAGGATCGGTTCCTGCGCCTAATTCATCAAAGAGAACTAAGCTTGTCTCGTCGACTTTTTTCAACACTTCAACGATCGTTGTCATATGAGAAGAAAAGGTCGATAGACTTTGCTCAATGGATTGTTCATCCCCAATGTCCGCAAAAATCTCATTGAAGACACCCATTTGGCTTTCTTCTTCTGCCAGAATTGGTAAACCAGCTTGGCCCATGATCTGCAATAGCCCTAATGTTTTTAAGGTGATGGTTTTCCCACCGGTATTCGGCCCAGTAATGACAACGGCTTGATAGTCTTTTCCAATCGTAATATCGTTAGGAACGACTTTTTCTTGATCGATCAATGGATGACGTGCTTGCTTAAAAAAGACATGGTTGTCTTGATTGATCGCTGGTACGATTGCCTTCATCTCTTTTCCAAAACGAGCCTTGGCATTCATGAAATCCATGATCCCGATCACATACGCATTATGGAGAATCTCTCTCTGATATGGGGCTAACTCTGCTGACAATTCTGCTAGAATACGTGTAATTTCATCCCGTTCCGCAATTTGATGCTGGCGCAAACGGTTATTTTGTTCCACTACTTGTTTCGGTTCGATAAACAAGGTTTGACCAGAGGAACTTTGGTCGTGGACTACCCCGCCGAAAACACCTCGGTACTCTTGTTTGACTGGAATCACATAACGCTCATTTCGCATGGTTACGATCGTATCACTTAGATACTTTGCATTGCCACCTCGGACGATGCCATCCAATGTCTCGCGAATCGTCCGTTCTGCTCGTCGGATCGATTGGCGAATTCCACGTAGTGCTGGAGAGGCATCATCTGTGACTCGGCCATCCTCATCGATAGCTTCTTTCAAGCGTCGATTCAAGGTTGGCAAAGACACCAACTGTTCTTCCCAGTGATACAAGCGGGAAAATTCAATCTCGCTTTCAGACAAATCAGCAAAAAAGCGTTTCAATTCCTGCGTAGTTGATAAGACACGGGCAACTTGTGCCAACTCAATGCCGTTTAAATCGGCGCCAATTTCGATCCGTTTCATTTGGGGACGAATATTCTCAATCTTTGGTACAGGGATTCCGCCTCTTAAACGTTGGATCTTGATCGCGTCTTCTGTTTCTGCTAGCCAAGAGGAAATGACTTGCGCATCACTTGATGGCGCAAGCTTTGCTAAGGCTTCTTTTCCTTGGGCTGTTACAATATACTGACCGATTTGACTCTTTACTTGTTCAAATCCTAAAACATCAAGGATCTTAGTATTCATTCTTTTCTCACCTGCTTTGTTTTAACTTTTTGTTCCTAAGAAAAAGGCAGAATGGCTCTGCAACCATCTGCCTGCTTTTTACCCAATCACATCTGTGATCCACAATCGATAGAAGTAATCTGAGAGAATCGGCGACCGATCAACGATGAAATTCGCAGTTCCGCTCGTTTCAAACAGATTTTGAATCGTGGCAAACGGGATCATTGAGAGAATCATGAAAAACATGTACAAATTGATATACATCAAGATAACATTCAAAACACCCGCAACTGCCCAGTCATAACCACCTAAAAAACGTAGGCGTTTGTAACGCAAACTGTCTGCAAAAATCACCACTAGTTTTGTGATCAGCCATCCAGCAAAGAGCACCATCACAAAAGCAATGGCTGCATAATAGGCTTTGTCTAAATTTAAAGCCAGTTCCATATCGTAGTATTTTAACTTTGAGTCCGCCGTTACTGACATATAAGGAACATAGAGCTCAATTTTCTTCGCAATTTCTTGGTAATTTGCAACTGCAAAGAAAAAAGAGATCAAATAGCCCAAAACTGAGACCAATTGTAAACTGGTTCCGCGCCGTGCGCCGCCGTAAAAGGCTGCCAACAACAAAACCAAGACAAATAATCCAATCATTTAGGTATCCTTTCTACGCCGCACTACCCATGGGCTGTCTTTTCTTGAATTTTTCGTTTCCTTTGTTCATTTAAGATCTGTTGTGCTTCCACATGATTATGGATCTCCACATCACTGCGACCTGTCTCATCGAGAACTTTCCGTGCTTCGGATTCAATCGCTTCGATCCGCTTAATGCGATTCTCAAGCTCCGTTGCTTTAATGGCTTGTCCTCGCAGCTCGTCCACCTTTTTTTGTAGGACCAAAAGCTGTTCTTGTTTTTTCAGCTGGTCGGAAACAGCGTTGATCGCTAATAAGATCGACGCTTGTTCTTGATCGGTTTGTGGCGATAATTGCATGATCTCAAGCAGTTGGTCATTGACCAATCTTGTCACCATATCCATGTGTTCTTTGCTTTCGCGTCCAATAATCGTGTAACTTTGATTCGCGATAACTGCTTTATAACGTTTCTTTTGCTCCGTCATAGGAATATTTCCTCCCATTGCTTACATTCTGCTCTATTCTATCACTTATTGAACATGTGTCGCAAACTCTTAACTATTATACGTGATTTTCTTATGAATTTCCATGCCAATCGTTTGTTTGCTGATCGTCTTAGTAAAAAAGAATAAGAAGTATGGTAAAATCTTAATGTATCCTTTTGTCTACCTAAAAAAAGACAAAAAATCAGGAGGAATCAAATGAGTACGATCGTTATCAAAGTACCAACTTCAACTATCCAAAAGATGCAGCAATTTTACCAACGAGATTTGCTAGCTAAGAAAGTTCCTTATACAGTGTTTGTCGCCAAAAAAGGGCCAACGACGATCACTGCTTATACGTCAGGAAAAGTCATGTTCCAAGGAGCGACTGCTGAAAAAGAAGCTTCCTTATGGGGCGATACGGCAAGTGCTGTACCAGATAAGAAAAAAGCGACTGTTTCATCCACTGCGTTGCCAGCAGGATTTAGCGAAAAAAGCGTCGTCGGCAGTGACGAGGTCGGTAATGGCAGTTATTTCGGTCCTTTGGTGGTCTGTGCCGTCTATGCAAAAAAAGAGCAATTACCACAGCTGAAAGCTTTAGGAGTCAAGGACTCAAAAATGCTGACAGATCCAGAGATCCGTAAGATGGCGCCGAAAATCAAAGAATTGGTTCCTTACCAATTGCTCACCGTCACGCCCAGCAAATACAACGAGATCCAACCAAAATACAACACAGTCCGAATGAAAGTTGCTTTGCATAATCAAGCCATTCGTTTGCTTTTGCAAAAGATTGCTCCTGAGACACCAGATGCCATTTTGATCGATCAGTTCACAAGCGAAAAAAATTATCGCACTTATTTAAAGTCGGAACAAGCAGCGGTTACCGAAAAGCTCTATTTTGCGACGAAAGGTGAACAATATCATCTAGCAGTAGCGGCAGCCTCTATTTTATGTCGTACAGTCTTTTTGGATGAATTAGATGCAGCCTCTAAAGAAGTCGGTTTGCGCTTGCCTTCTGGCGCCCACGCAGCTGCTGACCAAGTTGCCGCAAAATTACTGCAGCAAGGTGGCATAGCACTATTGGGCAAATATGCCAAACTGCATTTTGCGAATACCGAAAAAGCACAGAAACTCGCTAAACTGTGAGTTCTCGTATTTTCAAAAAAACTGCCACTGCTTCTGATAAAGGAAGCAGTGGCAGTTTTTGTCCTCAGTACCAGTTGAATGCTGCGAATCAAAGCCCTAAGCCCGCTGCTTCGATTCCCATCGTGATCAACCCAGCCAAATAGTTTTCTGAAAACCGATCTGAAAAGTGTAACTTTGGTAAGACGCCATAATGAAACACTGCTGCCAGCTGCTTTTCCAAAAAAGAGCGCGGCACAAGCGCCTGCCACTCAGAGGGCAAAAACAAAATGACTTGATGCGGGTCCGTGACTGCCACGATCGCTTGAAGAGTGGCAGTCACTTGCTCTTGGATCGCCTCTGTTGCCAAAGGGTAAGAAACTTTGTAAAGATGCGGCAAATGCTTGATTTCGCCACTTAAATGGTTGGCTCCTTTAAAGAGCTGTTGGTCGATGACCAGTCCCGCACCTGGCGGATAATTTTTCGGAAAATAAATGCCAGCCACGATTTTTTTCTCTTCTTTGAAATGGAATACCGCTGCATTCACGTCATTCTCAATAAGCGTTTTTACCGCGATCTCCTTTTCAATCAATTCCCCTAGCGCCATGTCCTTAAATGCTGGAGCATCCATGATCTTCAGTCTTCCAGCAATTTCCACACCAGGAATTCCCACGACTGCCAAGCTGATTTTCGGGTATTCCTGTTTTATCTGACGAATCACTTGCAAGAACTGCGGCAATCGGCCCTCTGCTGACTGCTCATGATGCAAAATGTTCCCGACGAGATCGACGACCGAAAAACGAATCACGATCTGCTGGTCTTCTTCGATAAACTGAATGATCAACAACAGTGTCCGTTGCGCATTGTACTGGTAAGCCGCAGCTTGACGTCCTCCCGTTCGTTGCGGTTGATCCGTCGTCAAAAGCAACTGCTTTTCTATCAATTCAGGAAGCAGCTTGTTGATCGTTACCACGCTTAATTGAGAGGCATCTGCCAGTTGGCGCTTGGTCATAGGCGCTTGCTGCTGTTTTAGCAAATCCAGCAATACTGCCTGATTATGTAATTTAATGGTCGTTGGCTGATAAGCTTTCATTTTTCTCCCCCTCAACGCTCCTATTTTAACAGATAAAAAGCTGGGAATATACCTTTATTAATTTTGTTAACAAAGGTATAATAGAAGCAACTTATTAAACAAAGTTTACTAAGTTCAAAAAGGAACGAAGAAAGAACGACGCATGTTGCGTATTAAAGGAGTTGTCAATAATGAAAATTGAACACATCGCACTATATGTCAATGATTTAGAAAAAATGAGAACATTTTATGAAACCTACTTTCAGGCGGTCAGCAACCAAAAATATCATAATCCGAAAACAGGCTTTCAGTCCTATTTTTTGACCTTTGATTCTGGAAGTCGGTTAGAATTAACGACCAAGAAATTTTTAAGCCCTCGTGTCAGTGAGAGCTTAGGCTACACTCACCTTGCGATTGCAGTAGGTGATCAAGCTGACGTTGATCGATACGCTCAACGGTTTGTTGAAGATGGCTACCCTCTTTTAAATGGTCCTCGTACGACAGGCGATGGCTATTATGAAGCAGTTGTCCAAGACCCCGAAGGCAATTTGATTGAATTAACCACCGACGATTTACCGTCTTAGAAAGGATTTTGCAATGAAAGAAGACTTTGATTATCAAGCGATGTTGGCTGGTCAACTGTATCAAGCTGCCGGCATTCTCCCTGAGAATAGTTCAGCGGAGGGAAAAAAACGGGTCCAGGAAATCAACCATTTACCAGTCGATAACCGAGAAGGAATCATCGCCAAAGAAAAAGTACTCTTTGGCAAATTTGGGCAGCATTGCTTTGTCCAGCCACCCCTTTTTGTTGATTATGGTCGCCATGTTGAGATTGGTGATCACTTTTATGCCAATATGGATTGCATTTTTTTAGATGTCAATAAGATTCTGATTGGTGATTATGTGATGGTGGGACCACGGGTCAGCTTCTATACCGCCGGCCATCCGATCGATTCTGTGATCCGCAGTCAAGATTTGGAATTTGGCCTACCGATCACCGTCGAAGATTACGTTTGGATCGGGGGTAATAGTACGATTTTACCAGGTGTCACGATCGGCAAACATGCCATCGTCGCTGCTGGATCCGTCGTCACAAAAGATGTGCCGCCGAATACGATCGTCGGCGGCAATCCAGCCCGTGTGATCCGTGAGATTCAGCCGGCTGACAAAGAACATTGGGAGACTGCCGCCCAGCTCTATCATCAAAAACGAGCAGACTGGCAGAAGCAGCAAAAATGACGAAACAAAAGGAGACGCCATGATTTTTACAGACTATCACGTTCATAGTGATTACAGCGATGATTCTTGGTATTTGATGGAAGATGTAGTCAAAGACGCCATTAAACTAGGCGTAGCAGAAATCTGCTTTACCGATCATGTGGATTATGGGGTCAAAGAAGACTGGCAAGCGACGGATACGTACCTCGTCGGAGCCAATAAAGTCGTAAAAAATGTCTACTACGACTTGTATTTGAACGAACTGGCACGCTTAAAGGAAACATACAGTGACCAAATCAAGCTAAAAACTGGGCTGGAATTTGGGATGCAAATGCACACGATCCCACAATTTACCCGTCTTTATCGTTCGCATCCCTTTGATTTCATTTTACTTTCCGTTCATCAGGTAGACGATCAAGAATTTTGGACCGGAGAATTTCAAAAAGGGCGTAGCCAACAGGAATGCTACGAGCGCTATTATGATGAAATGTATCAACTAGTCACGACATATAAAGAGTATTCCGTCTTAGCCCATATGGATTTGATTCGTCGTTATTTAGATAAAGAGAAGGACGCTTTTAAACAAACGAAAGAACAAATCGCAGAGATCTTGAAAGTCGTGATCAAAGATGGCAAAGGCATTGAACTGAATACCTCTTCCCACCGTTACGGAATCAATGGGTATACGCCATCGATCGAGATCCTCAAGCTTTATCGTGACTTGGGGGAAAGCGTGCTAACCATCGGCAGCGATAGTCATAAACCAGAGCAGCTCGGGTTTCAAATCAAAGAGGGACAAGATCTTTTACGATCATTAGGATTTACTGAACTCTGTACGTTTGAACAGATGCAGCCGATTTTTCATCGTTTTGCTTAACCTGCACAAAAGCTCCGTCTTTTGCAAAAATCATCCCCTCGTCTTTCGTTATGAACCTAAGTATTTTAAACAACAAAAAGAACGACCGCTTCAATCTGCGGTCGTTCTTTTTTTAGACATTAGTTCGTCCATGCAGCAACTTCTTCTGGGTGATTGGCTACCCAATCTTTGGCTGCATCTTCGGCTGATGTTCCGTCATTGATTGCTAACATGACTTCTTCCATATCTTCCTGTGTCCAGTTAAAACGATCAAGTACTTCGTAAACTTCTGGCATGTCATCTGCTAATCCTTGACGTACAACAGTATTGATGCTTTCTGCTTCACCCATTGTTCCTTCTGGATCATCCAGATATTTCAGATCATATTTCGCAAACATCCAGTGTGGAGACCAACCAGTAATAACGATCTCATCTTGGTTCTTGATGGCTTGGCCCAATGCCACTGTCATCGCTCCAGAAGAAGAGGTAGCGACATTCCAATCGGAAAGGTTGTCATACGTTGCAACCGTATTTTCCGCTGCATTTACGACACCAGCGCCTGGTTCGATACCAGTGATGGTTTTTCCAGCTTCGTCAGAAAGGTCTGCGATGGAATCTACATCCATATAACTTGGTACAACGATCCCCAGTTTTGCCCCTTCTAAGTTAGGACCTAAGTTCTCGACTTGGTCTTGGTACTGTTCATACTGGGATTGATGCGTAGATGGCAGCCAAGCAGCAACCATCCCGTCAACTTCCCCTTTTGCCACCGATTCCCACATGATGGCATTATCCAAAGGCGTCGTGTTGACTTCGTAGCCCATTTGCGACAAGACTTCTGCCACCACATGGGTAGATGCGACTTCCGTATCCCATTCGACATACGCCAAGTTCACCGTGCCTTTGCTGTCAGAAACATTTCCAAAGGCAAACGATGCGCCAATCAAAGCAACGACTGCCGCTGCAGCAATCCCGCCAAAAAGACGTTTTTGTTTGCGACTTGTCTTGCTGGCTGCTTTTTGATGTGCCGAACGATTCAAATTCTGGGTAAAGCGATCCATGATGATCGCCAAAATAACTAAGGATACCCCACTGACAAATCCGTTACCGACTTGTGCTCGTTGCAAGGCGGACAAGACGCCGCGCCCTAACCCAGGAGCACCGATCATTGACGCGATCACGACCATTGATAATGCCAGCATCGTGGTTTGGTTGACCCCAGCCAAAATAGTGCTTTTGGCTAGTGGCAATTCTAATTTGATCAGTTTTTGCCAGCCAGTCCCACCGAAGGAATCAGAGGCTTCCACCAATTCACGAGAAATTTGGCGAATCCCTAAGTTCGTCATCCGAACGGTTGGTGGTAGAGCGAAGATCACTGAGGCGAAGACCCCAGGAACCATCCCGATCCCGAAGAAAGCAACCGCAGGAATCAAATAAACGAAACCAGGCATCGTTTGCATAAAGTCTAAGATCGGCGTCACGATACTTTGCGCTTTTTCGCTTTTCGCCATTAAGATTCCTAGTGGAATCCCAATGATGATCGAAACCAAACTCGACAATAAGACCAACGTGACGGTGTTCATCAAGTCTGTCCATAACCCTTGGTTATAGATGAACAGCAACCCGACAAAAGTAAAAGCTGGCAAGCCGAATTTTTTGCGTGAAACGAAAAAGGCAGCAGCCGTCAATAAGACGATCATTAATAACGGTGGTACAAACAGTAATACATTTGTAATAGCGTCCATGATAAATTGTCCGAAAGACTGTAAGGCTGAAAACAATCCACTGAAAGTTCCTGTTAGCCAATCAGTAAAGTTTTCGACCCAATCAGCCACCGGAATCGTATGTTGTAAGAAATTATCCATTTGTCACTACCCCTTCCTCTGCTTGAGCGGCTGAATCAGTCTCAGCCAATGCTTCAATCACACTTCCGCGGATCACGACTCCGATCAAACGATCGTTTTCTACCACGGCTAAAGGTGTAGGCGAATCATAGATCAAATTGAAGATATCCGTTACCAGCATATCTTTATCGATCTTTTTAACATTTTTATCAATAACTTCCTTCAAGGTCAGATTGTTTTTCCGTGCCTCACGAGCAGACTCGGCTGTCAAGCTTCCTTTTAGGTGACGACGTTTGTCGACGGCTAACAGCATGCTGACTTCTTCTTTCCGCATCCGGTTCAATGCTACGCTTGGTCCATCGATCTCGATGTTCGTCGTCAATGCTGGAACCATGATGTTTTGCGCAGTCAAGACTTTGGAACGATCGACATCTTCCACGAAATCACGCACGTATTGGTTGGCAGGATTCGTCAAAATATCTTCTCCTGTACCGATCTGCATGATCTGACCATCTTTCATTAAAGCGATCCGGTCACCGATCCGCAAGGCCTCGTTCAAATCATGGGTGATAAAGATAATCGTTTTTTGAACATTGGCTTGCAATTCTAAAAGTTCATCTTGCATTTCACGGCGAATCAGCGGATCTAATGCTGAAAAGGCCTCATCCATCAAGAGGATCTCTGGATCATTGGCTAACGCACGGGCAAGTCCCACACGCTGTTGCATCCCTCCAGACAGCTGGTCAGGGTATTGGTCTTTAAAAGAAAGCAATCCTGAGTTTTCTAACGCTTTTTCCGCTTTCGCTGTTCGTTCTTCTTTCGAGACCCCACGGACTTCTAGTCCGTATTCTGTGTTCTCTAAAATTGTCCGATGAGGGAAAAGGCCAAAGCTTTGGAAAACCATGTTGATTTTGTGACGGCGAACTTCTCGTAGTTCCTCTTTACTCATTTTGGCAACATCCACGCCATCTATGTAAATATCTCCGCCAGACGGCTCGATCAATCGATTCAATAGTCGAATCAATGTTGACTTCCCGCTTCCAGAAAGGCCCATGATGACGAAAATCTCGCCTTCGTTGACTTCAAAGTTCACATCATAGACCCCGACGGTGGCACCCGTTTTTTCTAAAATCTCGTTTTTGCTGCGTTGTTCTTTGACCATGGCAAGAGCTTGCTGCTTTTTCTTACCGAAGATTTTGGTTAAGTGTTCCACTTTAACTTTACTCAAATGATTAATACTCCTTTTTCTGAAAAATTTCACGAAAGTGACCATACTATCTTAACAAGATGTGGTCACTTTGTCAAAAAAAATTTCCCAATGCTTTTTCTTTTGCAAAAAAAGCATGGGAATCAGGAAAAAGAATTACGCTGAATGGTCCGTTGGATAGAAGAAATTGGTCATGCGCTGCAACGCCAGTTCATTTCCGACAAAATAAATCGTATTGCCTGCACTGAATTTCGCATAAGGTCCTGGTGACAACAACAATTCTTCGGTTGTTTGGATTGCGATGATCGTCGCCCCTGTGGCTTGCCAAATATTCAATTCATTGATACTTTTTTCCAAATGCTGCGCTTGTTCCGTCAACTGAAGTTCAAAGGGCACAAACGGACTCATATGGTGTACCTTTTTGGTCTGCTGCACTAACGTGTTCAACAAGTCAGAAAAATTATCCAGCTCTTGCTGCTGCCGCTCCACACTGTCTAAAATGTCTTGTCTGATTTCTTGGATCGACTGCACATCTTGGTATTGTTCAACAAAGGCCTGTGCTTTTTCCTTTGAAGCAATATAGGCGCCGCTGCCATGACGGACATCCATGATTTCTAAATCAACTAATACATTGATCGCTTTGCGGGCTGTTTCAGGAGAGACATTGAAATTGCTGGCTAACGTTGAGCGCGCATGGATCTTTTGCCCAACTTGGTAGCGATTTTCAACGATTCGTTCCGCGATCGCCACGGCAATCTGCTGATAACGAGGCAAAGCGACCTTCTTTTTATCTTGAAACTTATTCGTCATGATGAACTTCCTTTACTTTTTTTTCATCATAACAAGAAACATTGTTGGTGGCAACTATTCACTGGTTCGCGAATTTTTGATCAAGCGGGCACGGATGACCGCTGTTTCTTGCTGTATCTGCTTCTGTAGATCTTGCAGCAGTATTTCATTTGTCTCATCAAGATCAATCAAGGTATAGGCGACTCCGGCTTTTCTCTCACTCGCCAAATTATCGATATCTACGCCTGCTTCAGAAATGATCCGCAATAGCGGGGCAAAAGCACCAGGCTTGTCGTGATAAAACAGCGCCAAGCGATACGGTGCCAAAAAAGGCAACTCTGCATGAGGAAAATTGACCGATTCTTGAATCGTCCCAGCGCGCAAATAGGCATGCATGCGATCAAAAACTACGTGATCCCCCTTTTCCAAGGCATTGGTAGTACTGCCGCCGATATGCGGATAACACAACACTTTCTGTTGTCCGATCAAGCCGGCACTAGGAAAGTCGGTGATGTATTGTTTGAGCTGATTTTTGGCTAGTGCTTCTAAGACGGCTGCTTCTTCCACGATCTCCCCGCGCCCAAAATTCATTAACACTGCATTTTTTTTCATCTGCTGAATCGTTTGTCGATTCAGCATGCCTTTGGTTTCCTGACTTAAAGGGAGCAAAACCACTATAAAATCTGATTCGGCCAACAGTACGTGCAAGTCACTGACTTGTTCGTAATCGTGTGCCGCTTTTTTCGTACGGGCATAGCCGAGGACTTCCATCCCTAGCTGATGACAGGCTTTTGCCACCCGTTCACCGATCTCTCCTAAGCCTAAAATACCGATGGTTTTTCCAGCTAATTCTTCGCCGATCACTTCTTTTCGCCGTTCTTCAGCTACCTTCAACACCTCTTCTGCTTCAATTTGACCTGACGTTACCTCTTCTTGCAAATCGGCTACCGTCTGGATCGCTTTGAATAAGGGGCGAACGCTGAGAAATAAATTGGATAGCACCAACTCTTTGACTGCATTGGCATTGACACCAGGACTATTGAAAACTACTGTGCCATTTTGAGTACACCGTGCCAAATCGATCGTATTGGTGCCTGTTCCTGAGCGAACGATCACAGCTAATTCTGGTGTGATCAATTCGTTAGGAACCGTTGAACTGCGCACAAACAGCGCCTCTGGGGCCGCTTGATTTTTTAACGAGTATCCTTTTTTGATTGCTCGCTTACCTATCGTTTCGGTCATCTTATCTAACTGATAAATCGTCTCCATAAAGCAGACCTCCTTTTGTCTTTAGTGCGTATTAGTCAAATAGTACAAAAAAGTGCGGTAAAATGATAGCAATACGCAAGAGAGGATGATTACTATGCACCTATCGATCACAAATTTTCCAGATGAACAGCCGATCGTTGGCAAAGACTCGCAACTTCAAGACACAACTTTAGGAGACTATGTCGAAATTGGCGAAGCCAATCACATTGATCATTCTTCCATCGGCAATTATACCTATACGGGGCAATATTGCTTTATTCAGAACAGTCAATTAGGACGTTTTATCAGTATCGCAGCGATGGTCCGCATCGGCCCCACCAATCATCCCTATGAACGCCCTAGTCAGCATCTTTTTGCCTATAATGGCGAAGGCTATGGATTTGCGCCAAAGGACGAGTCCTTCTTAGAAAAACGCAAAGCAAAAACGACCGTCATTGGCAATGATGTCTGGATCGGCCACGGTGCCGTGATCCAATCTGGTTTGACCGTCGGTGATGGTGCCGTGATCGCCTCAAACGCAGTCGTAACCAAAGATGTGCCGCCTTATGCGATCGTCGGCGGGGTTCCAGCAAAAGTGATCAAATACCGCTTTGATCCAGAAACGATCACTGCTTTACAAGAAATCGCTTGGTGGAATTGGAGTCGTGCAGAATTAGAAGCACGCTATCTGGATTTCCGGCTCCCAATCGAAGATTTTATAGTAAAATACACCCGTTGATTATGCGCTTTTCCCGCTTAGTACGAGGAATGAATGATAACACATCACAGTCATTCATTCTTCGAAAGTCTTTGAGGGAAGGATTTTTTAGAAATAAATAAAAAACACTGAAAATCTATTGTATCGAGAAATTCCTGTGCTAAAATGGAGAAATCAAATGAAGTTTTTCACGAACTTTTAAAGGAGTGTTCTATTTGACCATTTTAGACTATCGTCCATTAAATCTTTACACCAATTACCGCGAAGCCGCCGAGGCATTTCCTGACACAACCATCATCCACGATGAAGTGCTACCAGCATTTCCTGAACTTGGCTATCGTAGTACCTACCGTTCGAGCCATGAAATGATTTTAAAACGTGCTTACCAACTTGCTGCACTTGGCGTGCAAGCCGGCGATAAAATCATTCTTTATAAATCTTCAAAATTCGATACCTATTTATTAGCAACGGCTGCTTCTTACCTTGGCGCAGTGCCTGCTATGATCTCTTATCATTTCCCTGCTGAAACCATCGAAGTGTTTGTGGATCGCTTAGAAGATCCATTCATCTTATTTGATGAAGAAACCGAAGGCCGCGTCGCACAAGTGAAAAATAGCAGTACTGACAAACAGATTGCTGTTCGTCGTCTGCTGCAACAACCAGCGGAACCCGTGGCACAAACTGAGTTACCGGTGGATCAAATTTCCTATATGACCCACACTTCTGGAACAACGGGTATTCCAAAATTGATTTGTCATTCGGCAAACTCCATGGGCTGGCGGACAAAATGGCAAAAAACGATCTTCACCAAGATTGATCGCACCAAGGCAGACTCTGATAATGCAGACTCTGATTTAGTGGCGTTCCATATTTCACCGGTGCACTCCCGCTTCAATATCGGCATCTCATCCTTGATGGCGATGGGCTTTCCGATGATGCCATTAGCCAATGCCAACGGCGCTCATGTCGTAGGCATGCTAAAAGAATATCCACCAATCGCTTTGGAAACTCATCCAAACAATTTTGTCCAATGGAGCTTTGTGGCAAAAGAACAACCAGATGCTTTCGCCAATATTCGCTATTACCATTCAACCTTTGATGCCATCAACAACCAAACAATGGCCACTTTTTTAAATACTTCAGCAACAAAAGAAGCAATCTTTTTGCAAGTCTATGGTCAAAGTGAATGCGGGCCAATGATCCTAAAAGCACATACCTTAGAAAGCATCGCTACCAACGATGCCCGTGATATGGGTGTGGGTCTCGAGGACTTAACGAGAGCACGGATCGCCGATGCAGAGGGCAACGAGCTGCCAGCCAATACCGATGGGCACATCCATTTCCTTTCAAAAGGACGCGCGTTGACCTATTATAAAGAAGATCAGCGTTTTGCTGACAATGTCTATGGCGCTTGGTGGGACAGTGGAGACTACGGCATGATGGATGATCAGGGACATCTTTACTTAAAAGACCGTCAAGTGGACTTGATCAAAAATATTGAAAGCAATCTTGCTTTGGAAGACCTTTTGCTGGATCATTTAGACTTCCTTGCCGAAGTTGTGATCGTTCGCGACAAAGAGAACTCACCACAACCTATCATTGCTTTAGCGCCAAATCGTGAAATGGATTGGGATGCTTGGTGGAAAATGGTGGAAGATCTCCCTCACCTCAATCAGCCAATTTTACGCGACTACGAAGATATCCCACGAACAGCAACCATGAAAGTCCAACGACTACAAATTGAAAAAGAATTCAAAAACGCAGAATAAAACAAAAGAAACGGCCAGCAGATTTCCCTGCTGGCCGTTTCTTTTGCTTTCGCTGTTTTTCTTTGGCTGATGTTATTCTTTCGCTGACCCTTTTCTTGAGTAGATACGTTCTTTAGGTTGCCCATATTGACTTAGCTTTGTTTCAGCTAACGTGATACCAAAGCCCTCTCCATCAGGTACCAGCAGCTTTCCTTTATGCAAAGTTGCAGGCTGTGTAATGACATCATCATAAAAGTAACGGTCAGAAGCGGAAAGGTCCCCGGGAAAATGGAAAATATCTTGACTCGCAAATTGCAAATTCATGGCTCGTCCTACACCAGACTCAAACATGCCGCCTAACCAAACAAGCAGTCCATGGGTTTGACATCGATCAAGGATTCGCAAAGCTTCGGTGATTCCACCGACACGGGGGATTTTCAGGTTGATCGCACGGCAGCTGTCCAGTGCTGCGACTGTATCGACGTCTTCCGCCGTTCGAATATCTTCATCCAAACATAGAGGCGTCTTCATCTGTCGCTGTAGCTGACTGTGCCCCACCAGATCTCGTACCTTAAGGGGTTGCTCGATCATCACCAAGCCTAAGTCATCAAGTGCCAAAATGCGTTCAGGCTCATTTTGATAGGCCCCGTTCGCATCGGCCATCAAAAGCAATTCTGGAAAGGCTTGTCGAATCGCTCGCAAGGGTGCCACATCTTGCCCCGGCTTGATTTTTAACTTGATTCGTTGATACCCTTGGGCGACATAAGCGGCAACAAGAGCCATTAGTTTTTCGACAGAGTCTTGCATGCCGATACTAACGCCAACAGCGACACTCGGTCGGGTGGCGGTATACAGGTCTTTCACACTTTTATCTATTTGTTTGCCATATAGATCCCAAATTGCTGTTTCTAAAGCCGATTTTGCCATGTAGTTTCCTTGGACCGTTTGAAACAATTGCCAAACTTCTTGCGGATGCTCGATCTCTTGGTCAATCAATAATGGGATCAGTGCTGTTTCAATCACTTGTCGAGCAGAAAAGAGGGTTTCTTCAATGTAATCTGGCTGC
Source organism: Enterococcus sp. DIV1096b (assembly GCF_050498765.1). Taxonomy (NCBI): domain Bacteria; kingdom Bacillati; phylum Bacillota; class Bacilli; order Lactobacillales; family Enterococcaceae; genus Enterococcus; species Enterococcus sp. DIV1096b. Next base: position 2,718,792 of record NZ_JBMHEK010000001.1, read on the forward strand.
TCAAAAGCGACCAATTCACCGATGCCAACCGTTCCATCCTCTGCAGTCACCAAATAAAGATCAAAGGCTTTTTCTGTTAATTGTCCGTAACTTGTCACAAAAGGTTGTTTGAGGGGCAAGCGACAGGCGATGCGTTCAATTTTCTCAATCTTCATTGCGTTCTCTCCTTGTCAATCAGCTGACTGTGGCCTCGATCCTTTTACAAACCATTGATCGATTTCATGACGAACCTGTGTCGGCTGTTCTAAATGGATACAATGTCCAGCATTAGCAACGACTTTGATGGTCATCTCTGGTTGCAGCTGCTTCATTTGGTGGGCGATTTTCCGAAACTTTAAATCTTTTTCCCCCGCTAAATAAAGAATTTCACAAGCTAGCTGCGGAAGTGCCGACCAACAGCTTGGCTGTTTGCCAGTACCACCGTAAACCAAGCTTACTGCCAAGCCAAATTTATTTTGCTGCAAGCGTCCTTGGCGTACAGCAGCCTGCTGCACTAAGGGCAGCTCCTTTTGACTAGCAAACAACGGCAGTTCTTGCCAGTAATCGACAAAATCGACAAAAGGCTCCCTTAGTAAGCGCAATCCTAAGCGGCGATCGTGCCGCTGACGAGCGAGTCGTTCTGCTGGATCAGCCAACCCGGGGGAACCACTCTCAAGCAAAAGATGGGTCACTGCAGCTGGTTCCTTGACTGCCCAGACAAGTGCGATTCGTGCCCCCATCGAGTAGCCATAAAGACCATAGCGTTCAATCCCTAACTTCGCTAAAAGCTGTGCGAGATCCTTCACCAGTAAAGGAAGTTCATAACGCATGGGATGGACATAAATCGATGACCGTCCATGTCCAATCAAGTCGACTGCCAATACATTATAAGAACCTTCCTCTACAAAAAGCGGTCGAAAACTTTCCGAAGAACCCGTGAAGCCATGCAATGCCACAAGGGTTGGTAAGGCTGGTCGGTACGGTTGCAACCACTGATAAAAATAACTGACGCCATTTATCGTGTCCCTCATTGCTGTGCTCCCGCCTCGCTAAACTGCTGTTGCAGTGCTTGCCAAGTATCAACCGGATCTTTTGGCTCACCCTTCACTTCGATTATTTGAAAACGCGGCTGTTGGCTTGTTTCCGTTAAAATCGTTTGAAACTCTAGCAAAGAGGTCGGTGTGTGCCAATCTGCCTCATATAAGGCCGCCACTTTTTGAAACTCAAGGTCTAACGGCGTGCCAAAGAGCGGGACAAAGTCGTTTGGTTCTAAGGTGTTTTGTGACAAAAAGGAAAAGATCCCACCACCGTTATTATTCAGTAAAATGATCGTTACTGGCAATTGATACTGACGCAGTAGTTGTAGGCCGTTCATATCATGGTACAACGCTAAATCACCAATCAACAAGTAGGTAGGCTTTTGACTGGCTGAAGCAATCCCAGCTACGGTCGAGACAAGGCCGTCGATCCCATTGACGCCCCGATTTCCATACACTCGATAAGTGGAGGAAGTTTTGCTGCCGTAGCGATCAAAGAAACGGATCGCATTGCTGTTTGCCAAAAGAATTTGCGCTTCTTCAGGTAGACATTGTTGGAGCATGCGCACAGCGCTGCTCTCATCCCATTGTTTCAACTGCGGACTTGCAGCAATCACCTGATCTGCCCGCGCTTGAAGTGCTTGCCATTGTTGTTGCCACGCCGTATGTTTGACGATCGGCAACTGGGTGATGGCCACCACGAAAGTGCTGATCGCTGCTTCGATCAAATAGTTTGCCCGATGCAACTGGTCTTGCCACTGCCCCGATGGATCAACAAAGAGCCACGTCGTCGTATCCGCTGCTTTGTTCAACCATAACAGGACATTTTTAGTGACTGGTAAGCGACCAAAACGCACGACCACCTCTGGTTGGAAGGCAGAAGTCAATTGCGGGAAAATAAGATCGGCTTGACTGATAAATGTTCCTACTTTGGTACCGGCTGTCGCCAAATTGGTCAATGGATCGCCGACAATCGGCCAGCCTAATTTCTCTGAAAAAGCCAGCAACTGCTGCGCTTCTTCGATCGTAAGGCTTTCTCCAGCAATCAGAATACCTTTTTTATCAAAGTAAGGGGCTAGCTGGGTGATCATCTCTGCTGACAGCTCTTGTTGTGGTGCCAGATAGCTCACGTCTTGCTGAATACTGCATTGGCGACTAAAGTCAGGCAACAGCGGCTCCCGTAATGGAAAGTTGATTTGGACCGGGCCTTTCGGCTGTTTTTGCGCTTCGATCGTGCAAGTTGCAGCTTGCCAAAAACTATAACGCAACAAAGCAGGATCGTTTTCTGGCACGGTCATCTCTACCATCTTTTTGACGTGAGAGGCATACAAATTCTGTTGGTCCATCGCTTGTGGCGCCCCAACGCCCCGCAGTTCTGGTGGACGATCAGCCGTTAAGACGATCAATGGCAAGTTGGTGGCCTCTGCTTCACAAATTGCTGGATAATAATTGGCTGCTGCAGTTCCAGAAGTACACAGTAAGATTGTCGGTTGGAGATCAACTTTGGACATCCCTAAAGCAAAAAAAGCAGCCGAACGTTCATCGACAGCCACCATACAGGTGATCTCAGGATCACGATGCAATAGTAGCGCCAATGGCGTTGAGCGTGAACCGGGACTAATAACCGCTCGCTTCGCACCCGCTGCTTTTAGTCCTTGGATTGCCGCTAATAAATAGTCTGTCATGACTGTCTGGTTATTCATCTCCTAAGATCCCTCTCCTCATCGGTTGAAATTTTAACCGTGTTTCTTGACGTTCGGATTCCGCATCTGAATCGGCAACGATCCCACAGCCTGCATACAGCGTTGCTTGATTGCCGCTAAAGAATCCTGAGCGGATCGCCACAGCAAACTCGCCAATATCTTCTTGAATACCCAACCAACCGATCGGTCCACCGTACATCCCTCTGCTGGCTGGTTCATGGGTACGAATCCATGAGACGGCTGCTTCTTTCGGTTCTCCCCCCAATGCTGGGGTCGGGTGTAGTTTTTGCACGGCGCTCAGAAAATTGACTCCTGCTTTTCTTTGCCCTGCTAAAGGAACAAACAAATGCTGAATGTCACGATTCTTGATGACGGAGCGGGCTTCTGATTGAAAACCGTCAGCTAACAAAGTAGCCAATGCCGTTTCCAAGCGATCGACAACTACTTGATGTTCATGGGTATTTTTTGCGTCCGCTAAGAGGGCTTGTGCCAGTGCCTCATCTTCTTCTTTGGTTTTGCCTCTTGGCGCGGAACCTGCGATACTTACCGTTTCAAATTGATCGACAGTCGCTTTTAGCAAGCGTTCTGGCGTCGCACCAGCAAAAACATGTCCCCCATGTTCGATGGCAAAAAGATAGGTATTCGGCTGCTGTTGCGCCAACCGTTGCAACACCGCAGCACTAATGATCGACTGCTTCGTTTCTATCTTCATTCTCCTGGCCAGAACCACTTTTTTCAACGGTGTTTCAGTCGAGCGAATGGCTGCCACTGTCTCTTCGACCGCTTGCAGCCATTGGGGCACCTCTAGTTCCTCTTGTGCCTGAAAAGCAGGCGTTTCTGCTACAAGACTCTTGTCCGGGTTGGCATTCAACCAGCTTGCGACTTTTTCCTGTAAGGCAGCGACTTTTTGTTGTCGTTGTTCCTCGGAAGAAGCGGCTACTGTATAAACGACGCCACACTGATCATCAGTTTTGCTGACCAGTATTTCTGGCAACGCAAAGAGACCGGCACCTAGCTCAGCCCAATCCTGACTGACTTCTGCCTGTTCATCAAAAGCAAAGCCGCCAACTAACTGCGCCTGAAAAGGTGCCTCTGGTTGATAGTGGGCTTGCTTTAAGAGAGAGCGGACTTCTGAAAAGTCTGCAAGTTTAGGTTGCGAAAAAGTGGCTAACCAACCCAACCCTACCAGACTAGTCGTTTCATCAGGGGTACGCCAGAAATAGCGTTCCCCTTGATATTCTTGTGCCGCTGCATAAAGAGCCAGTAAGTCACACCTTTTTAAAGGCTGATACTCACTCAAATAGGTTTTCCCGGCAGCGATCGCTGCTTCATAATTACTTGATGATTTGCTGTTCAATGTAGTTCACTCTTTCTTCACTCAGCAATAGCCGTTTTAAAAGTTTGCCGCTTGCTGTGCGCGGCATTTCTCGCACGTGATAAAAACGGCGCGGAAATTTATAATGGGCGATCTGCCCTTCTAATGTATTCAACAACGCTTGGAGTCGGACGGACTCATTTAACGTTAAATAAGCCGCGACAGATTGTCCCCACTCCTCGTCTGGTTCCCCCACCACAGCTGCCTCTTTGACCGCTGGATGCTGCAACAAGGCTTGCTCCACTTCTGCGGGATAGATGTTTTCTCCACCAGATATGATCAGTTCGCTTGCACGACTGACTACATACAAAAAGCCCTCTTGATCAAGATACCCTAGATCTCCTGTGGCAAACCAGCCCTCTTGGTCCCACTGCTGTGGACTGCGATCGTTTAAGTAACGGGTCGTGATCGCCGGTCCTTGCAGTTGTATCTCTCCGATCGACTGGGTACTTTCAGCAGTCCGATGATCTGCCATTTTCGCATCAACCGCAATTCGTAGATGGACACCTTGCAGGGGAACCCCTGAGGAGCCGATTTTTTCTGAAGCTTTTTCTGGCGGCAATGCCACCACTTGTGAACAGGTTTCTGTCATCCCATAGGATTGGATCACAGAAAGCTGTTTTTGCTGGCATTTTTCCAATATACTTTTGGCAATGGGCCCGCCGCCTAGCAGTACATAACGCAACGAATCAAAGCCTTGTTGGGGCACCAATGGCAGCAAATCTGTCAACATTTTCGCCACCAAAGAAACGATCGTCCCTTTTCCTGCCTCAAGATCTTTCGCCATTTCTCCAGCATCAAAGCGCTCATACAAACGAACACTCATTCCAAGTCGCAAGGAACGCAAGAGAATTGATAATCCACTGATATGATACAGCGGAACTGCACAAAGCCAACAATCCTCACTAGTGATCGTTAAGTTCTTTTGAGTCGCTTCGGCACTTGCTAGATGATTCCTAAAGGTTTGCGGCACACCCTTAGGATTGCCCGTCGTACCGGATGTATACATAATCGAAGCTACTTGTTCTGCTTGATAGATTGCTTTATTAGGAACAAACGAAGGATCAATAGAACTGGCAAGAGCCTTCGCCTGTTCCATCGCTTGTCCAAAGGTCATGCTGCGAACACCCGAGACCGCAATCTTATCTGCCGTGATCACCCAGTCGCAGTGGGCATCTTGCAATTGGAAGGTGATTTCAGCGGCTGTCAATCGCGTATTCAACAGCTGGACTTCGATCCCCAACTCCCACAACGCAAGGATCGTAAAAACCAATTCAGGGGAGTTATTGCTAAAAAGGGCTACCCGGTTTGGCAGAACAACGAATTGGGCTTGATAATAAGCAGCATAAGCATAAACCTCTTTTTGCAAGGCAGCAAACGACCAGCTTTTTTCATGCCAATAAAAAGCTGGTCGTTCTGGATGAAGTTGTGCTTGCCTTTGCAGCCAACTCCCAGTCATTATGGGAATTTAGGGAATTGGTCGAAGTCTGGTTGACGTTTTTCTTTAAACGCGTCACGACCTTCTTTGGCTTCATCCATCGTGTAATACAATAAGGTCGCATCGCCAGCTAATTGCTGAATGCCAGCTAATCCATCCGTATCGGCATTCATTGATGCTTTGATCATACGTAACGCCAACGGGCTCTTTTGCAGCATCGTTTCGGCCCATTCCATCGTTTCATCTTCTACTCGATCAAGAGGAACGACTGTATTGATCCAGTTCATCGCCAATGCTTCTTCGGCAGTATATTGTTTTGTCATGAACCAAACTTCCTTGGCTTTTTTATGTCCGATCGTCCGTGCAAGATAGCCCGACCCATAGCCACCATCAAAACTACCGACATTTGGTCCTGTTTGACCAAATTTAGCGTTGTCAGCGGCAATCGTTAAATCACAAACCAATTGTAAAACATTTCCGCCGCCGATCGACCAGCCTTTAACCATGGCGATCACCGGTTTTGGCAACGTTCGGATCAAGCGTTGCAGATCCAATACGTTTAAGCGAGGAACCTGATCTTCCCCAACATAGCCACCGTGACCACGGACTTTTTGGTCTCCGCCTGAACAAAAGGCTTTGTCGCCGGCGCCTGTCAAAATAATCACCCCGATGCCTGGTTCATCGCGACTGATTGAAAACGCATCAATCATTTCAAACACCGTTTTTGGTGTAAACGCATTGTGGACTTCTGGGCGGTTGATCGTGATCTTCGCCACTTTTCCATGTTGTTCAAATAAAATTTCATCATATTCCTTTAAGGTTTTCCATTCTCTCATTACTTGTTCCTCCTCAATTCACATAGCTCTATTATACACATATCTAGTCGCTTTTCGTTAGAAATTGCTTTGGTTAAGGGAATTTCTTAAGACTTCTCCCCCTGTTGCCGACTTTCTGAGAACTTCGGCTATTTCTAACAAAACTCGTGCTATAATCATGGTAACTTTCTTAGAAAAAGGAGCAAAAAATGAACTTACTAGAAGCCTTAGAAATCGAAGTAGAAGCAGCAACAGCCGATTTTGTTCGTTTACGGATGCCCATCAAAGAACAGCACAAACAGCCTTTTGGTCTCGTTCACGGTGGCATTAACGGCGTTTTGATCGAGACTGCCTGCAGCATCGGCGCCAATCAAGCTTTGGCTCAAGAAGAAGCCTTCGCCGCCGGCGTTGACCTACAAGTCAACCATCTAGCCGCCGCTCAAGAAGGAACCCTGATCGTAGAAGCTAGTCCTGATCGTATCGGCGCTCGTATCCAAACTTGGCAAGCCACTATTTGGTTAGCTAGCGGGTTAAAAACTGCCGTTGGTCGCTGTACCTTGACGACAGTGCGCAAATAATTCTTTTCGCTCCTGTGTTGTAAACACGGGAGCATTTTTGGCCTGCTTTGAAGAAAGATGCCACCAGTTAACCCTTTATCAAAGATATTCTTTCATTATAAAGATATTGAGAATATGAGCGTAGTTTTTTCAAAAGGTACGTTGTTTTTTTACAGAATAGGGGTCTTTCGTTATAATGTAGCTAAGAAAGCGAGGCTTATTATGAAAAATAACCGATTGATCCACTTTTTAGGCGGCAAAACAAGCTATTATGTCTTAGGACTGATTATCTTGTCGGCAGTTGCTGTCTTTTTGCTAAATCAGATTTCTTTTTTATTTACACCCTTTTCAGCCATACTTACAGCTATTATCCCCCCCTTTTTATTTGGGCTGATCCTTTACTATCTGTTTAACCCGGTGGTCGATAAATTGGAATCGAAAAAAATTCCCCGCAGTGTTTCGATTGCTGGGATCTATCTTTTGATTCTTTTGTTGATCGTCTTTGCTGGTTTCCAGCTTTACCCGATTTTGGAGCAGCAAACCACCGATCTGATCAACAGCTTACCAAGTTTGGTCAGTGACTTTGAGAAAAACGCGACCGCCTTTTTAGAAAATACCCCGTTTCAAGATGAGATGGCACAAATTACAGACACATTGCAAAATATCACCAACAACATCATGAGTTTTATTGGGGACTATTGGGAAACTGGTGCTGCTGGGCTCAGCAGTTTGTTTTCAACGATATCGACCTTGTTCATCGCTTTGTTTACGGGACCGATCATTGCCTTTTTCTTATTGCGCAACCCCAACAAGTTTTATTTTTCGGTTCTCTCGTTAGTGCCACCACGTTTTCGCAAAGACTTTAATGAAATCGTCAAGATCTCTGACATACAAGTCGGTGCCTTTTTGAAAGGACAAATCATTTCTTCCTTGATTTTAGGGGCGATCTATTGGGTCGTTTTCCTATTGATTGGCTTAGAGTATGCCAGTATTCTGGCGATCGCCGCTGGTCTGCTTTGCATCATCCCCTATATTGGTCCTTTTATCGTCTTTTTCCCGGGACTTTTCATTGCCGCACAAGACTCCACCGGGATGTTGGTTAAATTTTTGATTGCTTGGTTTGCTGTACAGTTGCTTCATGGGGATTTAGTCGTGCCCCGTGTGATGGGTGACCGATTGAAAATTCATCCTATTACGATTCTGGTTGTTTTATTAGTGATGGGTGATTTGATGGGGATCGTTGGGGTGATTTTCGGGATCCCAATTTATTGTCTGCTAAAAGTTCTTGTCGTTTACGTGTTCCGCAAATTCAAGCAGCGCTATAACCGCTATTACGGTCAAGAAGGCAAATACTTCCACAGTGCCTTCACTAGCAAAGATTACCTAGGTGACGAAGACAAAGACCCCAAGAAAAAAACCTAAAAAAACTGTCGCGAATCGTTGGTTCGCGACAGTTTTTTGGTCTATTTTATTTCATCTCATGTTCCAAAAAGAAATGATAGAGCGCCCCTAATAAGTTGGCATCGTTTTGAAATTTGCACGCTTGGATCTCCGGCTTCGTCAAAGTCTGCTGCAAAATCGGTAAACTAGCTAGCAGTTGCTGATACTGACGGTCGATTTCTTCCACCACGATCGCTTGGGCACTGATGCCCCCGCCAATCACGAAGCGCTCTAAGTCGATCACGGCTTGAACATTGAGCATGACACACGCGATTTCTCGGCAATACGCTGTAAACAGCGCCCAGACCTGTGGTTGTTTCTGATTGATGGCGTCAAAAACTGCTTCACCATCCGCAAGATCAGCTAAGCCTAGCAGTTGGGCGCTGCGACGAATCATGGCGACCGCTGAACCGCTAAAACCTGCCAATTGCTGCAGGGTCAATCCCTGATTGACTGGTTGCTCAGCGTTTTCTTGAGTGTCACTTCTCTTAGTGGCATTTAGTAGAAAACTTAATTCCCCGGCTTGAAAATGTGCACCTTGGATCAGTTTTCCCTCAACGATTACGCCACCGCCCAAACCAGTACCTAATGTTATGGCAGCTCCGTTTTGAATCCCTTTAAGGTTTCCTAGCCACCATTCAGCTAATGCGGCTGCTTTGCCATCGTTGGTCACAGCAAGCGGCATTTGATACTTTGCCAGCAGCTGTTTTAAGGAGACCCCATCTAAAAAAGGCAATGCCCCGCCAAACGAGATTGTCCCTGTCTCTGGGTTGACTTTTCCCGGGGTACTAACCGCAATGCCCCGAATGCTTCCATGAACGTCCTCAACGATCGTTTCAATCCCCGTCAAAAATTCCGCAAGACTTTTCGGCGTATCCATCCGTCCTCGTGTCAGAATATTCCCCGAACGATCAATGACAGCCGATTTGATTTTCGTGCCACCGATGTCGATGCTTAAATAGTTTTTATTCACTGAATCCCACCTTCTACTTCTACTGCCCATCGCAGGACGGTTTTGGCTTTATCTGGTGAGACTTTTCGCGGATCAGACAAATAGATTTCTCGATGCTGGAACGTGTCCATCGTTGGACGGATCACTAACTGTTCTTGTTTTAACAGCTCCTTCATTTGCGCAAATGTTTCCGCTTCAGTATCAAAAGAGCCTGTATGCATTGCTTGCAGACACAATCCTTCTTCATAGCGCTCAAAGATGAGCTTTTCTAGATTTGGATTGTCTTTCTTCTCTTTGACGGCCAAGAGCTGTTCTTGAAACAGTGTTTCCGTGACTGGTTCTGGTTGGCGAATCATGATTTTGTAGATCAATTCTTCTTTGTTGACGGCACCGTCTGGCTTTTTCAGAGAGGTCCACACACCTTCTAAAGGAAAGACCGTGTATTCAAAGGGTTCATTGCCAAAAGCCCCTTTTTTTAACCCCATCCTGAGTGAATAAGAAATCGTATATAAAGCGGCGATCTCTTCGCTGAATTCAGGTCGATTCGGATTGCCGCTGCCGCTTAAACTGATAAATTGATACGTTGGCACCTCGATCACTGTTGGTTTTTTGGGAAGATAGAGCTCTTTTTCTAGTTTGCGCCATTCATACTTCATAAGGACCCTCCTCGATTTGCTTTTCTTTATTTTACCATGAATCACTTGAGCCGAACGAATGAAATATAGACTGTTTAAGTGAAGGAAAATAACTTGGTCAGCACCATTTTCATACTGAAACTAGTTTGACATTACAGAAATTTCTCTATCTTCCTTGCCTTCGCTCATTGTTTTACTATGGCAATCTCCTTTCTTCTATCTTTTCAAATACAAAAACTGCAGAAATCAATTCAAGAAGAGAGTGATTTCTGCAGTGATCGAGCCTCAGCTCTTTTTTTATTGTCTTACAGCCTCATTAGCAGCAAAGCGTTTTGAAAAATGTTGTTCTAATCGCTTTTGCCCGGCTTCAATCAAAATGCACAACAACCAATAGATGATGGCAACTAGCACGTACATGGACATGTAATCAAAAGTTCGTCCGCCAACGATCTTGGCTTTTTGAAAAATATCAGGAATCGTGATCATTGCTGCCAAGGAGGTTCCTTTCAACAAATCCATTGCCACATTACTCAATGCCGGTACAGATATACGAAAAGCTTGCGGCAAAATAATCAGACGCATCGTTTTCGTAAATGATAACCCTAACGCATAGGCAGCATCAAATTGCCCACGATCCACTCCAGCAATTGATCCTCGGTATATTTCCCCGATAAATGCGCTGCTGGTCAATGTAAAACAGATGATCGCAGCACTAAGCGCCGACAATTGATAGGGCAAGCCAAAATACAGTAGGAACAACAAGACCAACGCTGGGACGCCTCTTAGAAATGAGAGATAGCCCCGCACGAACCCTCTAATGATGGGGTTTTCCAGCATCCCTAAGAAGGTGAGCATGATCCCTAAGAGGTTGCCACCTAGAAAAGAAACGACAGCAATGCCGACCGTATAGGACAAGCCCGACAGCAAATAGGGCAATGAGTCCCACATCAACGGCAAATCAAGGGTTGGAATATACATTAGTCTGTTTCAACCGTTTGGATCGCTTGATCAGATTTTACTGAAATATCGGTTTGAAAATACGTTTCTGCAAGTTCTTTTAAACGGCCGTCTTCTTTCATTTCTGCTAAAACAGCATCCACTTTTTCCTGCAATGCTTTATGATCCTTCACAAATAAGAAGCCCGTTTCATTCGGATTAAAGTAGACATCTTCTAAAATTTTTACAGGGATATCTGGCAAAGCAGCAACCGCCATTTTTTGCAAATAGTAATCATTCAAGATCACATCCGTTCGACCATTCGCAACATCTGTCAAATACTGATCATTCGTTGCGTTGTCGTAAGTCACTAATTCTGCCCCATAAGATTCGGCTAAGCGCATGTAGCTGGTATTCGGTTCACCAGCAGCTTTTTTGCCATCCAAATCTTCTAAAGAAGCAATCCCTGAGTCATCACTTTTACGCACGATCATACTATCGAACGAGTATTTGATAGGCGTTGAGAGACTGAATTTTTCCGCCCGTTCATCCGTCAAACCAAAATCGTTGGCAGCAAAATCGGCTTCTCCACGTGTTAAAGAAGAAACTTGTCCATCGACATTGTACTCTTTAAATGTGATCTCTACGCCTAATCGTTTGGCGACTTCTTTTGCCACATCGACATCATAGCCCACTAATTCATTTTTATCGTTATAGTAAGACGATGGATACAAGGTTCCCGAAGTAGCAACAACCAATGTTTTGGCTTCTTCCACCTTGCTTAGACTTGAGTCTTCTTCCGTTGGTTTGCTGCAGGCACTTAACAGGACCCCCGTAAATAAACCTAAAAAGCCAACCATTGCAACGATTTTCCCTTTTCTAACTTGTTTCATAATATCCTCCTCTTAGTTTCCTTGTTTTGGCAACAGAAATCGTTGCTGTGTTTCAAATATATAGCCGCCTTGGAAAAGCAGATCTTCTCTGCCTTTAGACGCCATAAATTGGATCCCTAGCGGCAACCCTTCCTCACTGAGAGCAGTTGGCAAGCTGATGGCTGGCTGCCCGGTTAAATTGGCTAATTGAGTGTAAGGTGTCAGAGCATAGCTCTTGGCAAACATTTCTTCGATCAACTCACCCGCAGCACTTTTTCCAAGCGTCTCGATCTCATGCAGTCTTTGGCGTATGCTATCGCTTTGTAAGTCTTCCTCGATCAAAGGGGCTGGAAAAGCTGTCGTCGGTGTTAAAAAGAGATCATAGGTCGAAAAGACTTCTTCCATTTTTTCTGCCAGCTGATCCCACCACTGCAAGGCAAGAACGTAATCGGCGACCGGCAGTTTTTTGCCATATTGGTAAAGTGCCCAGGTCATCAATTCCATCTCTTCCCGTCTGACCGGTTCCTGACGAGCAGCATCGATCTCAGCAAACATCGCAGCTGTTTCGCCACCATTCATGGCGTAATAAGTGGTCATCATTTGCTGACCATCCACTGGATAGCCCACTTCAATGACTTCGTGCCCCTGCTTTTCTAAAAATGCGGCTGCACTTCGGACTGCTTGGATGGCAGTTTCAGACACTTGTCCACCGGTCGGCGATGCGGTAGTAAAAGCAACCTTCAACCGCGGTTTTTGACTTGCTTGCTGATGATGCCATTCTACTTGCGGTGCCTGATAAGGGGCTGCCGGCTGTGACGTCCGCAACGCATAAAACAACTGTTCCGTATCACGCATAGAAAGCGTCAACGCAAAGTTGATGGAAGCGCCTTGCCAGCTGCGCCATTCACTAGGACCCACTGGCATCGTGCCACGGGTTGGCTTCAAACCGATCAATCCGCTAAAGGAAGCTGGAATGCGGATCGATCCGCCGCCATCACTGGCACCTGCAATCGGAAACATCCCCGAAGCCACTGCCGCTGCCGCACCACCACTGGAACCACCAGCTGAATAGGCAGGATTCCACGGATTACGTGTAGGTCCATACAATGTTGGATCAGTGATATTTTTGAATCCAAATTCTGGTGCATTGGTTTGCCCTAACGGCACAAAGCCCGCCTCTTCTAAACGAGAGACAAAATGAGCCGTGCGGCTGGCTCGTGCTTTTGCAAACAGTTTGGCTCCTGACGTTGCTGGCCACCCTGCTTTGGTTTGGCCGAGTATTTTTAACGGCATGGGTTGTCCACCAAAAACCGTTTTTTGAAGATGCTGCTCGTAATGCTGGATCGCTGCTTGCGGATCAAATGTTACAAGCGCATTCAAAAGCGAATTTTGTTGATTGACTTTTTCTTCGATCATCGCCACCCGCTCGGCAAAGCTGATTTGTCCTTGCCGCAATTGTTCCGCCCAATAGGTCGCATCTTGCATGCTTGTCCCTCCTTTTTCTCAATAACCTCAAACAATTATCTAAACTGTAACACATGGGAAATTCTTCTTTATATAGACTACAATATACCAAACACTAGGAAATCTTTCAACAAAAATATAACAGTTTTTAAACCTGTATCACATCGTTATCAAACGTTCCCATCTTTTTACTACTGGCTGTCCACCAACGCTTTCTCTTAGCTGCCCGAATCATAACCTAACAAAAACGGCACATCGCCAAACGATGTGCCGTTTTGATTTACTTGTATTTTTCTTCCAGCTTGCTCATCCAAAGACCTAACCAAGCCCCCAAGACAAACAAGATAATTCCGATGACGGCCGTTACCCAAGTAAAGCCGCTATAGTTTGCCACCGGAGGAATCACGATCAAACCCGTTGAGGCAATAACGATCCCTAAAATGAAGTGATAGACTTTTGAATGATAATGCGTCAATAGCCACTCCATCAATTTCGAAAACAACAGCATCACTGCCAAGCCGCCAATGGCGATCGGTAGAAAGACACCCATGATGTCAAAGCTCTTAAAGCCTTTCAACATCGGATCATAAAGGCCCAGAACGAGCAAAAGGTTTGAAGGACTCAAGCCGGGAACCAAAACACCTAACGCGATCAGACCGCCGGCGATCACAAAACCTATGAAATTGGCAGGGATCGTTCCTAAGATATCGCCCATAAAATAGAGGAACAAGAAGCCGATGACCATACTGCCGAAGAACCAAATCAAATCACCGGTTGTTCGTTTGCTTTTTAAAGTAGATTCTTTGGCAAGTGCCGGTAATGTCCCAATAATTGCCCCCGCAAAGCCCCACAAAACGATGATTTGATAATTTTGCAGCAACCACTCTAATGGCTTCGATAAAAGACCGATCCCTACGATTCCCCCGATCCCTACTGGTAGGAAAAAGAGGAAATTCTCTTTAAAATTCTTCGTCAGATGTGCCATAAAGCGCAGCATCCGCTCATAAATGCCTAAGATGGCTGCCAATACGCCACCTGAAACACCAGGCAAGATAAAGCCCAAGGCAATCACCACGCCTTTAAGAAAACGTGACAAAATACTTTCGTTTCTCTGTTTTTCCATTTACAATTGCTCTCCTTAGCGATGGTTTTCACCAATCGTTCTTTTTTCATCAATCCCTTTAACTATACTTGATTGCCAAAAAAATGGAAAGTAATTTCTAATTCCTCATACAAGGCGGCACTCAAAGCTCTTTCAGCATCAAGAAATCCGTCTGCTCATCATCCCCCATAAAAAAGGAATGACTGCCAACTCTTTCAAAGCCCATCGTATGATAAAAAGCCAACGCATTGTCGTTAAATTCCCAAACGCCTAACCAGATCGACTTTTTCTGCAGCTCTTTGGCGGTCTCTTGGGCAAACAGCAGCAGTGTTTTGCCATAGCCCATCCGCTTATGTTCTTTTTTGATATAGATCCGTTCAATTTCCAACCCCTCTGGGGCGATCGCTTCCGTCTGTGCCTCCCCCCAGTTAAGTTTGATATACCCTACGGTTTGATCATTTTCTTGCAAAAAATAAAACGCCGATTGCGGATTTTCTAACTCTCGGGTCAGTTTCGGCAGATTGTAGGCTTCTTCTAGATAGATGCGGGTATTTTCCTCCGTATTGAAAGGAGCAAATGTATCGTAATAGGTGGATACGCTGATTTCTCCCAATTCTTCTAAATCTGCCAAAGTACATCGTTTGATAGCCATCAAAACGCCTCCTTTTTTATCAAGCTATTCTATCACATCTCCATTATCCCTTGCAAAAGCAAAAAGGGCGGACAGCTTTCCCCACTGTCCGTCCTTTCATAGACTTACTCTTTTATAACCAAGAGCCAGAAAACTGATGGATCACCATCGTACTCGGATCTTCCTCGACCTCACCCGTGATATAGCTTTTTGGTGAAAACGTCATTTGCGGGAAGATCTCTACGCCCTTAACGGTTTGTCGTTGATTATTCAATTCTAATCCGTGGTTTTGCAGCAGTTTCGTCACTCGGATCACATTGGTGACGACATCTTCCGTTTTTTCTGCCCGGACAAATTTTCGGTCATCGTAATCGTGGTACCATTCTTCCATAAAGGGATGGTGCGGAACCGCTCCAATGATCCCAGTAGAAATCTTGGTTTCGATCTCAAAGCCCATAAATGCCTCCAGTGTCAAGAGCTCATCTAAAGGTTTGACCACCTCGATATCAGTATCCATATAAATACCGCCTTCTGTCACTAACGCATACAAACGAACCACATCTGACACAAATGCCCATTCTTCTTGGTCATAGGCCTCTTTTAGATAAGGACCGAATTTTGAAAGGTCGATCGTTGATTCATCCCAACGTTTGATCTCATAATCCGGACAATATTTTTTCCAGGTATCCATGTATTTCTTTTCTTGTTCACCTAATGGATTGCCGCCAAACCAGCAATAATGAATAATTTTTGGAATCATCAATCTCTCTCCTTTAGTTTATTGGTCTCTTTTAAGTGTAGCGGATTTTGCAATTGTTTCAAAATCATATACACTTTTTACGGCGAAAAGAACTGTTGGCTCTGCTCTTCAGGATCAGAAAGGATCATTGAAAAAAGCACCTGAGTCAACGACTCGAGTGCTTTTTGAGGGATTGCTTATAAATAATGATTGTCCCGTAAGACGGCTTTTTTGATATCTGCCACCGTTTGCGTCCCCGCAAGCTGCATGACCATCTCCAATTCTTTTTTGAAGAAATCAAAGACTTGTTGAACACCGGTGGCGCCACCTAGAGCCAACCCATAAATCACTGGTCGACCGATTGCCACCAGATCTGCTCCGCAAGCAATCGCTTTAAAGACATGCTGTCCTCGCCGTACCCCGCTATCGAAGATGATCGGCGCCCGACCTGCTACTGCTTCAGCCACGATCTGCAAGGAATCAAAGGAAGCTGGACCACCATCCAATTGGCGTCCCCCGTGATTTGAGACCCAAATCCCTTGTGCACCTGCCCCTAATGCTCGTTCCACATCTTCTTCTGATTGCACCCCTTTGACATAAACCGGCAAATCAGATTCTTTGGCGATAAAAGCGACATCCTGAGGACTTAATTTTTGTTTTGAGGAGCCGTAAACGGCATCCATCGTTTGTCCGATCCCTGATTGATAAGCCTGAACGATCGGCATTGCCAACGGAAAGGTGAAGCCATTGCGGCGATCCGTTTCTCGATTGCCCCCCACGGTTGCATCTGCGGTCAAAACGATCGCTTTGGCGCCATTGCGTTTTGCCATCGCCAAGATGTCTTTGTTAATACCATCGTCTTTACTCATATAAAACTGGAACCACTGCGGCGCTTCTTGACCTCCAGCCGCTCGGATTTCTTCCAACGTACAAGAGGCATACGAACTCGCCGTATAGATCGTGCCAAAACGTGACACACCTTTGGCTGACGCTTGCTCTGCCGCAACATTTGCTAAGCCGTGGGCAGCCACAGGCGCCATAATGATTGGCGCTGACAACGTGTCACCGCCAAAGGACAACGTTGTGTCCGGTAATTCAATGTCCTTTAAGACATGAGGAATGATCAATTTGTGATTGAAGGCGCGTTCATTTTCTTGATAGGTAAAAATATCCCCCGCACCACTGCTGATATAGCCATACCCACCTTTAGGAATCACTTCCTCTGCGGCGATCTCCAAATCGCGCATATTGATAAAATCAATTGCTCCTTCTGCTGTACTTGCTTGATAGATTTTTTCCATGCCTTTCCCTACTCTCCGATAAGATAACGTTTACATTTTTATCCTACGCCTGATTGTAGGATCACGCAACTCATTCGCTCACTCCTGTCAAATAGGCTTACTTTACTTTTCCACTCAAGACAGCCCTCCATTTGAACTAGCTGAATTATTGTTTTGTTCGTTTAAGATATTCTGCCAATAACAACGGCTGAATCGTTGGATATGTCCAACTGACAGGCGGCTTTGCCCTTACATAGATTGCTTCGATCTCTGAGGTCAACTCATCCTCCAAGTCCGTGATCTGGGCTTCGAACACCAAGCCGTAATCGGTCTCCCCGTCTTTTTCTACCCCATAGATAAATAACGGCTCTAGAGTAAAGTGCTTGGCTCCTGTTTCTTCCTTTAATTCATGGGCAGCACACGCTGTGATGCTTTCTCCTGATTCTCGCTTACCTCCGGGTATTTCTAATGTGTCTCGTTCTTTGTGTTTGACATAGACGAGCTTTTCTTGATACTTGCTGATGATCACCGCAAAAACTAGCTGCTCTTCTGCGATCTTTTCAAGCTCAAAAATCGTTACGTGATTCATTTTACTCATTCCTTTCAAAAAAGCAGGCTTGCTTCTATAATAAACAGTCGTTAAAAATCAAAAAAAGTGCTGATCCCTTATGGAAAGGATCAGCACTTGCAGCTTGTTATTCTTCTTCTTCCGCCATGAATGTGTTGAAGACTTCTTCAATCATATCCCATTCTGCTTCTGTTTCGATCTGTTCTAATTCACCTTCAGAACCGTCTTCGTTTTCAATATAAGCGTACGCTTGTAATTCAACGTCTTCTTCTTCCGGTACGCCTGCTGGATAAAGCAAGACGTAGTTGCGGCCGAATTCTTCCGTACCGTCAACCGTTAATAGAATTTCGTATAAGGTTTCATTTCCTTGGTCATCGATCAAAGTAATGTGTTCATGTCCTTCATGATCGTGATCGTGGTTATGATCGTGTGTATGTTCTGACATTTATTTTCCTCTTTTCTGTAAATTAAAACAGCTGTTTCCCAGCACCATCTAAATAATTCTGCAAAATCATGACTGCTGCTAATTTATCAATCACTTTTTTTCGTTTGGCACGCGATGTATTCGCCTGTTCTACCAGCATTCGTTCTGCTTGAACGGTCGTCAGACGTTCGTCTTGGTAAACGACAGGCAAACCGAATTGCTGTTCGATCGCTGCGCCGTAAGCCATAGAAGCTTCCGCTCTAGGTCCGATCGTATTATTCATATTTTTAGGTAGTCCTACCACAAAACGTGAGACTTCATATTCTTTCACCAATTCAGCAAGTCGATCATAACCGAAATTGCCTTCATCTTCATTGATGCGAATGATCTCGATCCCTTGTGCTGTCCAGCCCATTGGGTCACTGACCGCCACGCCGACTGTCCGCGAACCAACATCCAATCCCATGATTCTCATTATAGGTTAATCCCGTGATTGCCTAAATAATAACGGATCAGAACTTCCATGATCTCATCCCGTTCGTGACGACGAATCAAATTCCGGGCATCCCGATAACGAGGAATGTAAGCCGGGTCGCCAGAAAGGAGATAACCGACGATTTGATTGATCGGATTGTATCCTTTTTCCTCTAATGCTCGGTAGACGATAGCTAATGTTTCGCTGACTTCTTTTTTACGGCTATCATCAAAATCAAAGCGAACTGTTTCATCTGTAAAACCCATTTCACGACACCTCTCTTTTGTATAGATTTTAGCATATGTTCCTACTTTATTGTACTAAACGTTTGATAAAACTACAAACATATGCTTAGATTTTCTTCATTATAACAAAGGTTTATGATGTTTCTATGAACTTTCTTAAAAAAAGCTAGAAAGCGCGATAGACATACTGGTTTTCTGGTGCTTCAATCGTCTTCTCTTGGTCTGCTACCACCATCGGCAAGTCTCGTTTGAAGGGTTGATAGTACTTCGATTGGATCGTCCCTTCCACGTGGAGCCACTGGTTATTTTCTGCAGTCGCTTGCTGCGGCAATTCCACCCGTAAACCGAAAACGCCTGAATCAGCCACACAATGGATAATGCCAAAACGAAACAAAAAGATTTCATTGGCATCATCTTGATCTGCATGGTACACAAATCCATCATAGGTGATTTTCTTACCAATGAATTCACTCGGGTACGTATAGATCAACTCCATGACTTCCAAGTAATTTTCTTCCGTTACCGCAATCGTCTCATCTTTGGCGTAACGTGCCAAGGCTGCATCCATCTGAGTGTCATAATCTTCTTTGTTAAAATAAAGACTTGTATCGGGTTTCAGATATTGGGTCGTCATTTCTGGATCCCCCACAGATTCTTCACTTAGGGGGAAATTAAACCCTTTTGCTTCAACGATCGTCGTATCCAAGCTAACGGTGGGAAAAAAGAGACCCACGATGATCGGTAAGGCTAATAGAAAATACGCAATCACTCGTTGGTATTTTTTCTCTAATCCATGCTGGTGCTCGTCGTCATGATGATGCTCGGGCTCTTGTTTGACCCAAAAGTACAGCTGGACCAAAGCCAACAATAAAGAAATGATCATAGATAAAATAGCGAGATAGCGATAATGAATGTTGATAAACTGATTGAGTTTGCCCGTCACTTGCAAATACATCATTAATTCAAAATAGCCTGATAAGATCAAAAAACGAATCATTCTTTACACCACCCATGCATAAATTGAAACGACGATTGCGACTAAACCAACCAGAGAAGCGATAAAACGCCCCGAAAAGTACCGCTTCATCATCAACAGGTTTTTAATATCTACCATTGGACCAAAAACCAGGAAACCGACGACTGGTCCAGTGCCGAATAAACTCAACAACGAAGAGCCGATAAAGGCATCTGCTTCGGAACATAGGGATAATGTCAGTGCCAACAGCAGCATGACGAAAACCGCTAACAGCTTCGTGGAGCCTAATGTCAGCATCAAGCCAGTTGGCAGATAGGTCTGCATCGCTGAAGCGATCAACGCACCAATGATCAAATAACGCCCAGTATCGAAAAACTCATCCAAACTATGCTGCAGCAAATGACGAATCTGCCGAAGAAGCGGATGACTGGTCTTTTCTGTTTGATGGTGTGCGTGGTCATGCCCGTGATGTTGTGAATGAGCTGCTTGCTCATTCCCCTCACTTAATTGATTGGCAAGCCGTGTTTTTAAGACCTCTTGTTTGTTAAAATACGCCAGCCAGATCCCCACGACCATTGCGACCAATAAGCTGCCCAGCACACGCAAAAAGGCGAACTTCGCGGAATTTCCAAAGGCAATGAATGTCGAAAAAATCACGATAGGATTGATGATCGGCGCAGTTAGCATAAAGGCAAATGCCGTGTACACTGGCACGTCTTTTTTTACGAACTGATTAACGATCGGTACGATCCCACATTCGCAGGAAGGAAAAAAGACCCCCAGACCACAACCAACAGTGATCGATGCCAATTTGTTTTTTGGTAAGAGTCTCGTGACTCTTTCTGGCGTCAAGAAGACTTGTAAAGCACCTGATATCAAGCAGCCCAATAGGACAAAGGGCAAGGCTTCAATGACGATAGATAAAAAAATAACACTCATTTGCAGGACAGAATTCGGTAATGCCTGAAACATAACTTTAACCTTCTTTATCAATAAATTCGAAACGCTGGAATTACTATACGTTTTTTCCTTTTTTTATACAACGTTTTTTTTAAAGCAGTCTGTTTTTTTAATCGTTGCTTTAGATTTTCCTTATCTTTAAATCCTTCTTGTTCACCTAAATGATCAGCTACTAACAGATATTTTGACTTTTCCTCAAGAACAGCGTACATTTTCCATGGAGGAATGACTTATGCAAAAAAATCAACCGATCCAAGAGAGGCTCGCCCAACATCCGTTGGCACTACTCTATCTCTCTCAACCAAATTGCAGTATTTGTGTTGCGGACAAACCACGCATCCAAACACTGGCACAAACCCAACAACTCCCACTATTTACCATCAACACGCTGGCAGAGCCAGAAGCAGCCAGTTTATTTTCGGTCTTGACGGTTCCCGTCGTCCTCTTGTTCGCAAATGGGAAAGAAGTGCATCGCGAAGCCCGCATCATCGATTTCACACGTTTGACTCAACAAATCTTGCGGTATCAAGAAGCGCTCACAAGCGTTGAAGAGCAAGATTCCTACGAATCACTTTTTGACCAGTTAGACGAGTAAGTTCAGTGAATGAAAGCAAAAAACAGCTGTCAGATCCTTGTATATACTACAATCTGGCAGCTGTTTTGCTGGTTCCTATTTATGTGATGCGATTATTCGCTTAGTGATGGTTCTTCTACTGGTTCTTCATGGGACAAGACGTTGCCTGAATGCAAGAAATAAATTAATGTTTGCAATTCATTGGTTAAGTCAACGTTTTGAATCAGCACGCCTTTTGGTGCAGTGATTCGCGCAGGTGTAAAGTTCAAAATTCCTTTAATGCCAGCTTTCACAAGCTCGTTCACTAAATCTTGTGAATGTTGTGCGGGAACCGTCAAAATAGCCACATCGATCTGCTGGATCTTCACTTGTTCCTTCATGTCATCCATTGGATAGACCGGCACACCATCTACGATTCGACCAACTAGATCTTCGTTGACATCAAATGCGGCACTGATCCGAATGCTGTTGCTTTGGTGAAATTTGTATTTCAACAAGGCGCTCCCCAAGTTTCCGACACCGACTAAAGCTACGTTCGTCATGTGGTCTTCGTTCAATGTCTTCGCAAAGAACTGCATCAAGCTTTCAACATCATAGCCGTAGCCGCGTTTTCCTAATTCACCAAAGTAGGAAAAGTCGCGGCGGATCGTCGCACTATCAACTTGAACAGCTTCACTTAGTTCGGTCGAAGAAACTTTTAATTTGCCAGCTTGGTGCAAAATACGCAAGTAACGATAATATAAAGGCAATCGCTTCGCTGTTGCCTTTGGAATTTGATGATCTTTCAAAGAATACTCCCCCATTGTGAAAAATTCACTTGTGATGAAGCTATCATAACAAATACATTGTTCAAAAATCAATTTGAATGCTCATAATTTGAAATATAAATTTTATAATGGTAAAATCAAACTTTTTCCCAATCGCTGTTTTTCATAAAATATGATAGACTTGTAGTATTGCAACCTTGATACAGACAAGTTTCTTAAAGATAGGAATGACATACACATGATTTTATTACAAGCCAACCAAATCGCCCGTCTTTTCGGAGCCGAGGTTTTATTTGAAAATATCCAATTAGAGATTGCCAGCAATTCCCGAATCGCGCTTGTTGGGCGCAACGGTGCTGGTAAATCAACGCTACTGAAAATTATTGCTGGACTCGAAAGTCCTGATAAAGGAACGATCGCTAAAAACAAGACCGCTACGATGGGCTACTTAGCTCAAGATACCGGACTTGCTAGTCAGGCCACCGTTTGGGAAGAAATGCTAGGGGCTTTTGCAACGGTTCGACAGATGGAGCAGCGCATGCGTACCTTAGAGATCGCCATCTCCGAAGCAGATCCTGCTGCTGACTCTGGCAATCTCCTGAAAGAATACGACCAGTTGCAGCATGAATTTGCAGAAAAAAACGGCTATGGCTATGAAAATGAGATTCGCTCCGTCTTGCACGGTTTTCAGTTTGATCCTTCTTTTTACACACAGCCGATCGATACACTTTCCGGTGGTCAAAAAACCCGCTTGGCATTAGCAAAAATGCTGCTGCAAAAACCTGATATCTTGATCCTGGATGAGCCGACCAACCATTTAGACATCGAAACGTTATCTTGGTTGGAAAACTATCTACAAGGATATGCCGGTGCGTTGCTGATCGTTTCCCATGACCGGTACTTCTTAGACAAAGTTGTCAACGAAGTCTACGAACTGAGTCGCCAAAAAATGCGCCACTACAAAGGCAATTACAGCCGCTATTTGACCCTGAAAGCGGAACAGCTGCAAAGTGAATGGAAAGCCTTTGAAAAGCAGCAAGAAGAAATCAATAAACTGGAAGACTTTGTTGCCCGCAACCTTGTCCGTGCCTCTACCACCAAACGCGCGCAAAGTCGCCGTAAGCAATTGGAGAAAATGGACCGGTTGGATCGCCCGCAAGGAGATGAAAAATCCGCCCACTTCCTTTTTTCCATTGAAAAACCTTCAGGAAATGTTGTAATGCAAGTAGAAAATGCCGCTATCGGTTATTCTGAAGAAGAAGTCTTATCGGCGCCCATCGACTTAGATGTTCGGCGCAAAGATGCGATCGCTTTAGTAGGACCGAATGGGATCGGCAAGTCAACCTTACTGAAATCACTGATTCATAAAATCCCCTTTATTCAAGGAAAGGTGCATTTTGGCGCCAATGTCTCAATCGGGTACTATGACCAAACTCAATCCGATCTGCACTCAACCAAAACGATCCTCCATGAGCTTTGGGATGACCACAGTTCCACACCTGAAGTCGAGATTCGCAATATATTAGGCAGCTTCTTATTTTCGGGAGAAGATGTTGAAAAGCCGATCACGCTGTTAAGCGGTGGCGAAAAAGCCCGTGTCGCTTTGGCAAAATTAGCCATGGACCATGACAATTTCTTGATTTTGGATGAACCAACCAACCATTTAGACATCGACAGCAAAGAAGTCTTAGAAAATGCCCTGATCGATTATGAAGGCACGTTGTTCTTCGTATCTCATGACCGCTACTTTATCAATCGAATCGCCACCAAGGTCGTGGAACTGTCTGAAAACGGCAGCAAGCTCTATCTCGGCGATTACGATTATTATTTAGAAAAGAAACAAGAAGAAGCTGAGATCGCAGCAATGTTGGAAGCAAAAACAACCGAAACCACCATCTCAGCGGGCAAGCAAAACTTTGTCCAAAGCAAAGAACAGCAAAAAGCCGTTAGAACCTTACAGCGAAAAGTCGCCCAAATCGAAGAAGAGCTTGCCACGATAGAAGAAACGATCCAGCAACTGGAACAAGACATGACCGCACCAGAAGCGTTGAATGATCATGTAAAATTGACCGCGTTGAATCAAGCGTTAGAACAAGCCCGCACTGAACATGAAGCCCTATTAGAAGCATGGGAAAATACTAGCTTAGAACTAGAGGCATTTGAAAGTTGATCGTGGAATCGGTCTGTAGGCCGATGACAAGCTCCCCCTCCTTTGTTTTACTTAAAAGAACAGGATGAATACGTACGATTCGTAAAACAAGGAGGGAAAAATGCAAAAACAGACAGATGTTTATCGAAAGCGTCGGCCAATGATTGTTTTAGCAGGATTGGTGTTGATTTGGATAGGGTTCAATCGAATCTCTCATCACGTGTTGTACGGAGAGTTGTCCGAACACGTGCACACCGTCGTTGCCTATGATGAGAGTTATGACGACGAATATATTTACTCTCAAGCTATTTTTAGTGAAGATATCAATGCTTACTTAGGGGAAATGGACATCACAACACCGATTTTCCTGCAGACGAACGAAGAATGGGCCGATAGATCCTATGGCAATGACGGCAGCCAAACCTTAGCAGAAAACGGCTGTGCGATCGCTTCTCTTGCGATGGTTCAATCCTATCTTGAAGGCTATTACATTACGCCACCGGAAGTCCTTGATTGGGCAGGAGATCATTATTACGTTGACGGCCAAGGAACGGACTGGCGGATTTTTTCTGACTTTGCCGATGCAAACGGCTACAACTATTATGATCTTAGTACTGACCTAGCTAGCGTTGAAGCCTACTTGCAACAAAATCATCCCGTCATCGTTTCTATGACCCCAGGGGAATTTACAGATGGCGGCCATATCATGGTCTTAGGTGGAATGATGGGCGATCAAGTGTTTGTCTTAGATCCCAATGATGATCCGGAAAAATCCCACTACGCTACTTACTACACACTAGATGAAATCGCTGATCAAAGCTTACGCTTTTGGACCTTCAGCTGATTGTTCGAAAAAAGTCCCATTGTGGGGCTTTTTTCTTTGTCGTCCCGAAAGCAGCAACTGGATCTTATTTTTTAATAAAAAAACCCTTTTTTCTCCCTTTGGGAATCCGCTTTCTATTATAATGGAAGAAAGAAAGGTGTGAAATCTATGAAAATCGGTATCCCCAAAGAAATTAAGAACAATGAAAATCGTGTGGCATTGCCGCCCTCCGGAGTCTATGAGTTAGTCCAAGACGGACACGAAGTCTTCGTTGAACAAGGCGCTGGTGCAGGATCAACCTTTTCTGATCAAGCGTATCAGGAAGTCGGCGCTACGATTGCTACCGTTGAAGAGGTTTGGGCCTCTGAATTGGTTATGAAAGTCAAAGAACCTTTACCAGAAGAATACCCCTTTTTGCATGAGGGACTGGTTTTATTCACCTATTTCCACGTAGCCGCCAATCAACAGCTTGCTCAAGCGTTGATCGACAGCAAAGTGATCGCTGTTGCTTATGAGAACGTCCAGCTGGCGAACGGCACCCTGCCTTTACTGTCTCCCATGAGTGAGATCGCTGGAAGAATGTCTGTTCAAATTGGCGCGCAATTTCTCGAAAAAATTTATGGCGGAAAAGGGATCCTGCTCTCGGGTGTTCCCGGCGTCCGTCAAGGTCGGGTAACGATCATTGGTGGTGGCGTTGCCGGCGAGAATGCCGCGAGAGTCGCCGTAGGTCTAGGCGCACAAGTGACAATTTTAGACGTTTCAATCCCACGCTTACAAGAGCTGGATCGACAATTTTCTGGTCAAGTCCAAACTTTGTATTCCAATCGTTTGAATATCGAGCGAACGATCCAATCCGCAGACTTGGTGGTAGGAGCAGTTTTATTGCCAGGACAAAAAGCCCCGTGCTTAGTGACCCGCGACATGGTGAAACAGATGCCTGAAAAATCCGTGATCGTCGATATTGCCATTGACCAAGGCGGAATTTTCGAGACTGAAGACAAAGTCACCACCCACGACGAGCCAACCTATATCCGGGAAGAAGTTATTCACTATGCAGTGGCGAATATGCCGGGAGCTGTGCCGCAAACGGCAACCATCGCATTGAGCATTGCCACATTACCGTATGCCCAGCAGCTAGCGAAAAACCCTTTAGCAGCGTTGCGAGAAAACGAGGCCCTTGCCAAAGGGGTCATCGCCTATGAGGGCGCATTTACTTCAAAAGAAGCTGCGCACGATCTGTCATTGCCTTTTACCGATCTATCGGAATTGATTTGAGCCACTCTCCCACAATAAAACCAGCAGCCGCACAAGTAATTCGCGGTTGCTGTTTTGCTTTCTATGAGAATTTCCTTTTTTGGGTAGCATGGGCTTTGGAAGTATGCTATATTCATACTTAAAAAAATTCGACCTAGACAGGAGGAACACTGTGCTTACTCAACAACAAATCCAAGCATTTCCCAAAGTAGAACTTCACTGCCATCTCGACGGTTCCATTCGTCCAGAAACATTGATCGCCATCGCCAATCAGCAAGAACTACCGATCGAGCAAGACATCGAAGCTGTGAAAGCACAGATGCAAGCCCCCAAAGATTGTCATGACCTGAGGGATTATCTTAGCTGCTTTGATTTCGTTCGGCCGTATTTGCAAACACAAGAAGCGTTAGCAGCTGCTGCCTATGACGTGATGGAACAAGCCGCTCAAGATGGGGTCGCTTATATTGAGATCCGCTTTGCCCCCAGCTTATCGATGGACAAAGGACTCACTTGCAGCCAGACCATCCAAGCCGTGATCGAAGGCATCGCACGAGCAGAAAAACGCTACCCAATCAAAGGCAATGTTTTGGTCATTGGGATGCGTCAAGAAGACCTACCAGCTATTACGGCGATTTTTGATGAAGCGATCGCTCTTACCGATGAAAAAGTAGTCGGTATTGATCTAGCAGGTCCAGAAGAAGACGGGTACGTCCCTGATTTAGCTGCTAGCTATCAAGTGTTCCTCAAGAACCAAAGTGTCCAGCTGACCTTACATGCAGGCGAATGCGGCTGTGTGCAAAACATTTATCAAGCTATCGAAAGCGGTGCTCAGCGGATTGGCCACGGCATCGCCTTAAAAGGAGATCACACTGCCCAAGCGTTTGTTCGAGAACAAAATCGCTGTATCGAAGGCTGTCCTACCAGCAATGTTCATACGCGTGCGATTCCCACATACTCGGCATACCCATTCAGAGAATGGCTGGAAGCCAAGGTCCCTTTTTGTTTGAACACCGATAACCGAACGGTCTCAAATACGACATTGACCAATGAATACCTGCAAATGGCTCATCATTGCGACATGACCGAATCAGAGATGCGCTTCTTAAACGTAACTGCCGCTCAGCATTCCTTTGCGAAAGCTTCCGACAAAGCGGTACTCTTGAAAAAAATTCAAGAATGGCAATTCTAATAAACATGGACGCTAGTGATCCCCACTTGCGTCCATTCTTTATTTCCGAAACGATCAACTTTCTTTCATGCAAAGAAGAGCCGATCGATCCGTGTTAACCCCAAGGCATCGATTTCTAAAAGAGCTCTTTCGTAAATTTCTGTATTCGTGAAAGCCGCACTCTCGTGGGCATCGATCCCAATAATACAAGAGCAGCCGACTTCCTTGGCGATCTTCCAAAATTCAGGATGCGGATAGCCACCGTTCGTATAGCCTGCCAAATTATACTCCAACGGCAGCTGATACTCTTTGGCTTTTTCACATAAGCGGTAGGCAACTTCTTCACAATGAGAATCGAAGGTTTTATAGCCCCGCATGAACACATCTGGATGTGCCATATAAGCAAAGATCCCTGATTCGATCCCTTGTAGGGAGACTCGAAGATAATCTTTGATCGCTTTTACCGAATCCCCAGGTGTATGGTCGTAATAGTGATTGCTTTCGATTTCAGGAAAGTGATTGCCAAAAATCAAATAGTCGATCGACAGCCTTTCTTTCTCTGCAACTAGCCAAGGGATCATTGTTTCAAAATATTCACACTCTAATCCTAATTTCACATCGATTTGTCCTTGGTATTTTTCCCTTAAGCTTTTCACCGATGAAACGTAATCTTCCAATTGCGCAACATCCATCCGCATGGGGGAGACATACCCATCCTCAAAGGGCCAGGGACAATGATCAGCGAAGCCAATTTCCTTAAAGCCAGCTTGGATGGCTTTGATCACATAGTCTTCATCAGAATCCCGTGCATGTTTGCATCGAGTTGTGTGGGTATGATAGTTTGCTTTCCACATGGTTAATCACTCCTTCATATTACATTTAGGTTAATTTGTTCTTGTGATCGCATTTTAGGTACGCTCTTCTTGAGGCGTTATCCTTCAAGCCGTTCGCTATTTTACAGAACGTTTTGTAAGCGGAACCATTTTTTAAAAAAATATTCCTAGCTATCAACACCTATCACTTAGCAACTTCCTCATTCTAGATTTATTCCAGTCCATTTCATTATAGAATTGCGGCTATCCCAAGACAATCAAAAGAAAGCTGCAAACGGTTGCTTCTTTTCCCATCACTTCCATTGAGTCGTTTCTCTTGGGACAAATGAATTTTTCAAGAGGACGTGTCTTGGTGCGGTTTTGTCTCCTTGTACCTCTTGAAAAAGTAGCTGGGTCGTCCAATCCACCATCTCCTCTAAAGGTCGTGCGATGGACGAAAGCAAAGGGTTAGTACAAAGACAAACATTGGTGTTTTCATAACCAATCACTTGAATCGCTTCACCAACCTTTTTATCCAGTGAATGAAGGGAACGTAAAGCGCAGGCTGCCAAAAAATCGCTTGCCGCAAAAATGCCATCGATAGAAGGCCATTGACGAAAAAGTTGATCAAAGGAAGTTTGCGTGACATTTACAAAATCGAGTATGACCTCGTGAACATGGATCTCTGGGTATTGGTCCATCACTTGATAAAAACCAGCTGATTTTTCTTGAACGGAATGTAATGTCTTTGGTCCATTAACGAAGAGGATCTCGCGACAACGATTTTGGATTAAGATCTGTGCTGCCAACTGTCCACCTGAGGTATTATCCGCAGAAACGGAGGATACTTCATCGCTAAGGACTCTACCCACACTCACTAGAGGTAATTTGAGAACCTTTTGCAACAATGGACCTTGCGTACAAAGGTTGGTACATAAAATTACCCCATCAATATTATTTGCGAGAAACAAGTTCAAAAAATAGGTTTCTCTTTCAGGATTCCCTTGTGTGGTACCAATCATCAAACTATAGCCTTTCTCAATCAGTTGCGACTCGATTCGGGTGATAAATTGATTATAAAAATCATTTTTCAAATCATAGATCAGCAAGCCGATCATCTTTGAGGAATTGTAATAAAAGGACCGTGCTAATTCATTTGGTACATAATCAAGTGCTTGAATTGCTTCTAGCACAATCTGCTTTGTTTCTTCATTCACGTATTTTTTATTGTTGATCACTCGTGAGACGGTAGTCACGGATACATTGGCAAGTTTTGCTACGTCTTGCATGTTTGCCATTGGTCCCTCCTTTCTCTCTTTTACATGTCTCGTAATTGTTAAATCCTTTTCCATTTGATCTATTATCCGAATGCAACACTCTAAAACGCTTTCTTTTTATTCTATAATAACAAACCTTGCATCATATTTTCTGTTTTTATGAAAATAAAAAAGCTGTTTAGATGAAATCTCACCATAAACAACTTTTCTATGCTCGATAAAAGTTTGCATTAATGTCAGCGTCTTTGAAGAAAACAAGAAAATCACTCCCGTGTTCTCTTAAACAATCATTTACAAAAGCACCCAGCTAATTTTTTAAATCTAAGCCTTCAATCAACGCCACCGCACGATCGATCCCAGCGTCTTTTGTTTCTTCTAATACCACATAACAGTATGGCTTGTGTTTGATCAGAAGCTGTAAAATTTCTGGATACCGTATTTGTCCTTCACCTAATGGGACAGGGATCACTTCTTCTCCCGAGAGTTGAAAATCCTTTAGGTGCAAGCAGACGATTTTCTCGCCAAAAAGAGTAAACGCTTCTTCTACCAATGCAACTTGATCAGCAGCCGTTTTTGCGGTGATCAAATTCGTTGGATCGTAAATGATCCCTAGATAATCAGAAGGAACACGTTCAATCAGCTCGGCGATGCGCTGATTCGAATACAACGGATGATTCAGTCCTGCTTCGATCCCTACCATGGTTTTATGTTTTTCTCCCACTCGAACGAGTCGCTGGATCACATGGATCAAGTCTTCAAAAACCTCATCCGAAAAATTCTCTTCGCTATATCCCAGCGCGGCAATGACTGAGCCTGTTTCTGAAGCCACCATGCTGGCACCAAAATAACGGGCATGGAATAAGTAGCGCTCAAATTTCTGTAAGATTTTCTCTCGTTCCTCTGGTTCGGGATGAATCAAGTTACTATAACAACTTAACAAAGCGATTTGAACGCCTTGTTCTTGGAATTCATTCTTGAAGAAGGTCCCCATACCTGGACTCATTTTTTCAGGAGCACTTAGGTCGGGAAAAGACGCATTCAAGGCAAACTGAACGTTTCTTATTTTCTTTGCTCCTACCGCTTGTGCTAGCTGCTTGGGTGTATATTCTCCTGAGAGGTCATGCCCTCGGATGGCTAAATGAATCATCTGACTCCTCGCTTTCTACTATTTTTTCCCATTCAATAATCAAATTTTCATAAGGTTCTAGCCTATGGTTACCCCGCGCCAGCGCTTCCCCTGATAAGCGTTCGAAACCGGGGAGATGCAAGGTAAAGTCAGCTGTCGTCAGCCCTAAGTTACTGATCCAAAGTTGGACA
This sequence comes from Enterococcus sp. DIV1096b, assembly GCF_050498765.1. NCBI lineage: Bacteria > Bacillati > Bacillota > Bacilli > Lactobacillales > Enterococcaceae > Enterococcus > Enterococcus sp. DIV1096b. Next base: position 2,749,536 of record NZ_JBMHEK010000001.1, read on the forward strand.
TGGGTCGCTGACTCTCGGCGATACTTCATCACACCTTCCGAACATTTGATCAACTGGCGCTCTGATTCATAAGGGAAAAGTTCTTTGTGACAAAACGACTGCCATATCAAACTGTCTGGTAAATTGCTAGGTAGCGCACCTAAATAGATGATCTCTCCTTGAGCCAGTTGTTTCTTAGCTAGTAGCGTTTGGTCATTCCCTCGTCCGATCGTTTCCCAATCTTCTGGGCAGTGAAAAACTGTGACCAAATGATCCAAAGGTTCTTTTAGGCCGTCATAGATTAGCTGATAAGTCAGTCCTTTCACCGTAAACTGCTGGATTTGGTCAAACCCGAGCCATTCTCCTAAACGATCTAAGCCATTCGTCGCTGGCCAAGCCAGCTCTTTTGTCCGATCCCCCGTCATCGGGCCTAAAATCAGCTTGCCTCCTGCTTCAGTAAAGGCGGAAAATTTTTTCAGCAAGGTCGGACTGATCCAACGAACAAATGGGGCAAGAACAACATCATACTCTTCTAACGGACTATTTTCTTGAATGATTTCTACACGAATCCCTTGGCGAATCAGACTGCCGTAAAATTCGGTAAACAGGCTGCGATAATCATAAATCCCCCCATGATCGATCGTGTAAAAGCGTTTCGAGTAGTCCGAGTAGATGATGGCTATTTTTGCAGATACATACTTCGTTTCCGCTAAAAGTGGTGCGATCTGTTGTCTTAGTTCACCAATCCGAACTACCTCTTCATACCCACGATCTGGCTCTCCCCAAGCAGTTAACACGGCGCTATGGGGTTGCTCCACACCATAGCGATGTCCACGAAAATGCCAAAAGCAGAAGGATTTCAAATGACCAGCATAGCCAATGAACGCTTCACTTGTGACAAACCCATGAGGACGAGGAGTCGCATAATTTTCAATATGACCAGCATTGGCAGTACAAGTTTCTAACAATAACATTTCTTTGTTGCGCGGTTTGACATTCCGCCAACGATCCAAGTTCATCGTATACGCTGGGTAGTTGTCTGCCGGTGCATACGTATCAAAACCGGCAATATCTAAATCAGCAAATAGCTCATCATTTTGCAAGTTAAAACCAAAAGCGGAGTTATGGGTAATGGGTAACGCGGTCTCCATTCGGATAAAATGACAAAGATCATGCGCAAACTCATTCAACGTATCGGTGGTAAAGCGGCGAAAGGCATTCATCAGGGAAGAATTATGCAAAAACGGGGTCGTTAGTGGCAAGACGACATCCTCAAATGCGTCATACCACTCACTCCACACCTTCCTGCCCCAACACTCGTTGAGGTTGGTCACGGATTGATAGTTGTCTTTTAAATACGTATGCCAACGCGTTTGGCACGTCGTACAGTAACATAGATCGACATGACATTTAAACTCATTGTCCAATTGCAACATAACGACATTTTCATGTTTTTCGGCAATCTCAGCGATTTTTCTCGTCAAACGATAGGCATAGCGGCGAAAGTCCTCGTTGTTGGTACAGACATGCTGTCTTGAGCCATGATGCATCTTCGTCCCATCTTGATTAGTGATTAAAGCTTCTGGGTACTGTTTTGTAAACCAGCGGGGCGGAGTTGGCGTTGGAATACATAAGCAAACATCGATGCCATTTGCTTGGTACTGTTCTAGCGCACGTTCCAACAACGCAAAATCATATTCTCCAGGTTGAGGCTCCAAGTCACGCCACATGAATTCCCCAATTCTAGCAAAATTCATGCCCAACGTTTTCATCGTTTGACTATCACTTTGCATGATTTCTTCCGACCAGACTTCTGGATACATGCAGGCGCCGTAATAAATATCAGGAAACAGTGGTTGCTCATGGAAAAACGCCTGTAAACGAATCGCTACATAGCGAGCGATCATATGCGCCCCGACCTTTGAAAAGTGGGTATCATCTGCGAGACCTGCAGGATAATTGGGGTGCTCATCCGGTGCTAACCAAACAAAGAGCGCTTTGGAAGCTTCTAGTCCTAATGTGTCATAATAATGATAGGTATAGCGATTTAAATCAAACAAATCCACTTCTTCCGTTCGACTAAGTTCTCTTAAGACAGGTAAAAATGCTGACAACGTATGCGCCAGTCGTCCCTCTTCCCCTACACGTCGTTCAACAGGTGTACACAGGATCGGGATTCCTGCTTTTTCTTTGATTTGACGGATCATGTCTGTCAAATGAGCAATGTACGCCTCCATCGTGACATGATTTTTCTCTTTTTGGTCATTATGTCCAAATTGCAGTAGGACGACTGTATTCGGTTCGACTTCTTGCAGGAGCTGCTTAAACAACCCTTCTTCGATAAACGAACGAGTCGTACTGCCGTTTTTCGCAAAATTGTGTACGTCTACTTCTGGGGACAGATAGCTTGGTAAAGCTTGTCCCCAGCCCATCATTGGCTGTTGATCAAGGGGATAATCCGCCACGGTTGAATCTCCGCCTAGAACGATTTTCATTTCTTTTCTTCCTCCATCTATTTACTATCAGATTTCCAACAGCTTCGACAAGTCCACTGGTTTTCTTGCTGAACATAAGCTGCATTGGAAATCGCTTTCTTTTCTATTATACAAAACATTCGCTGATGAAAACATGGAAAAATCAGAGCAAAAGCTGCGAAAATACGAGCTTTTCCGCAGCAACCAACAGTGATCAGCTCTGACCTTTTCGATATTGTCCTGGGGTCATTCCCGTGCACTTTTTAAATAAACGATTGAAGTAGCTGGGATTATACCCAAGGTTTTCGGCGATTTCATTGATTTGGTGATCGGTTTCGAGCAACTGCCGTTTTGCTTCTACGATGCGAACATTAGTTAAATAATCAATAAAGTTGACCTGCTTGGCACGCTTGAACTCCTTACTCAAAAAGATTGGGTCGACTTCGAAACGATCCGCAACGTATTCTAAGGAAATTTGTTCATTGCGAAAATCAGATTGGATGTACTCCGCTACTTTTTGGATCATTTCACTATAAGAATTAGCGACATTTTCTTGCCAGAGGATGGAAACGGGCTTTAAGAAATGATGGTACAAAAAGGCTTGGATCTGATTGATGTCCAAAAGTCGTTCGATTCGCTCTAACACAACCGTTTTCGATACATAATCCGTTCGTGAGACCCCATTTTCATTTAAAAGGTAATCGACTTGATCGTACATTCGATTGACCACATAGATCACCGCGGCCTGTTGATTGTTTTCTGCCACGACCTGTTCTAAAAACCGCTGGACACTTCGTTGCAATTCTTCATGATAGCCACTTTTCAGCGCTGTTAAAATCAAATTTTCTTGCGAAAGAGAATACTTCGGCAGCGGGCGCATGTTCTCTCCTTGAAGCACTTGATTTTCGGGAATCAACTGTTGCAGATGGATTTGCTTTTTGAGACGTTGGGTAACTTCAGGCAACTTGCGAATCTCAGTTTCTTGTTGCGAACTAACGATGGTGACATAACGGCAGACGATCAAATTGATTTGCTTGGTGACCATCGTGAAGTAATCTGTCAGTTGTTGCTCTTGATTGACCACAAAAACCAAAATCCGTCCTTCATTTGACGAAACGATGGTTGATTCTGGGAAAAACATGGCTGTGACATCCGCTATAATGTTTTCTAACGCAAACAAAATGTGGGTTTCATCTTGTGAATTTGCTTGATTGCTTAATAGATCATTGAGTTGGAAATAAAACAAGCGATACCCTTGGTCACTTAAGCGCCAGTTTTTTTGCTGCAGTAATTGTTGCGATTCTTCCTCTGATAAATAGCCATAATACCCTTCCATCAAATGTTGGATCACTTGCCGCTTGAGCGAATCTTGAAAGCGTTCCGCCTGATTTTGTAGCAATCCTTTTTCACGACTTAATTGTTGCCAACGGTCCACCAAAAACTCCAGATCGTTTTCTTTTTTCCATTGGGTATTACCAAAGAGCTGATCCATCGTTTTTTCAAAAGGTTGGTATTGTTTTTTTGCCAAAAAGAGACTCATGACTGCCACACAAGCAATAAAAAGAATACTTACGACGATCAGCACTCTAGCCAAATGAGTGACTGGCTCGGTAATCAATGCTAAGGGAACGACGGTATAAAACGTCCATATTTGGTTGAGTCGCGTACTGTTTACGGCGATCATGCTATAATCATTGCCATTGATCGATTCGACCCAGGTTCCTTGATGCTCCTCACTCAGCGGTTGGATAACATTCGCTAAGTTCTGATCGCCAATAAAACGAAAACTCTCATGATTAAAGGAAATCGCTGCGAGTCCATTTTCAATTTGGGTATCATAAAAATACTTTAACAATGATTGCTCGTCGATCGTTGCAACTAAAAAAATTTTAGGCTGATCTTCGCCTTGGCCATCAATGTTTTGTACAAAAATCAATTCATCCTCTTCTTCAATGATCTTCCACTGATACTGCCTACCATTATCGATCCGATAGCGTTCAAATGCTGTTTTGGTTTGCTCGAGCGTTAATTCATACGTGCCGCCACTTTCAATCCCAAAAGGCGTCTCGCCTAGTGAATAAATACCGATTCGATTGACATAATTGGAGCTATTTGTTAAGTAAAACAATTCTTCCGACAGCTGGATCAACGTCTGATAATTTGTCGTTTCCAGTAAATCTTCTTGGTAGCGTCTTTGAAACGATTGCCCCCAAACGCTTAAAGTCACTTCCAGCTGCGAGAACTGTTGGTTGATGTTACTAACGATTCCTTCGACTTGGCGATTATTTAGTTCTTGATACGATCGTTGTAATGGTCCGATCAAATAGGCATGCAAAAAGATTGCAACGGCTAATAGCGGCACGACGATCCATAGACTGGCTAGCTGCAGTTTTCGATGAAAACCGCCTGTTTTAAAGTACTTCATTCCCAAACACCCTTGTAATAGATTTTATGTGACAAATTGTCATGCGAAAAAATGCATGACAACCTATCCACAACTATTGAAGTGTATCATCCTTTGACGGATCCAATCAGCATTCCTTTGGCAAAATGTTTTTGCAAAAACGGATAGAAGATCAAAATTGGCAAAGTAGCCACAATGATGACTGCAAATTTGATTCCTTGTTCAGGCGGCACATAGTTGGGGTCCATACTTGCTAACGCATTGGCACCACTGGACGCCATCGTGATCTGTCTTAACAATAACTGAATCGGCCATTTTGCTGAATCGTTGATATAGAGCAATCCACTCATGAAGTCGTTCCAGATACCAACGGCGTAAAAAAGGGTGAAGGTCGCGATCACTGGTTTTGATAAAGGCAAAATGATTTTCCATAAGATCCCTAGTTCCGTACAGCCGTCCATCTTGGCGGATTCTTCCAATTCGATCGGCATTTCTTGGAAAAAGTTTTTGATGATCATTAAGTTGAACGGATTGATCGCGATTGGCAAAATCAATGCCCAATAAGAATTGATCAGTCCTAAATTTTTAACCACGATAAACGTTGGGATCATCCCACCTGAAAAGAGCATTGCAAAAATCACGAGATTCAACAAGGTGTTCCGTCCTTTTAGGTGCTTACGTGATAAAGGATAGGCAAAGGTGAAGGTACAGAAAAGCTGCACCAGCGTGCCAACGATGGTAACGCCGACCGTTACAAGCAAACTACGGATAAAGGTGTTGGTTGAAAAAATAAAGCGATAGGAGTCGAGACTGATCTCGCTTGGCCATAAGAAAAACGAACGTGTGGTCAATTCTAACTCCGTAGCAAATGAACCGGCGATCACATAAATAAAAGGAATCACCATGAATAACCCAATTAATGCCAAAAATAGCGCATTAAAAATATCAAATATTTTCCCTGCTTTCGTATTGTGTAAAGTAGCCATCTTTTTCCTCCTTAGTATAAGCCGCTTTCGCCAAAGCGTTTCGCTAATTTATTGGTACAAAGTACGAGGATGATCCCAACGATCGATTTAAATAATCCGACGGCTGTTGAGTAACTGTAAGCGCCATTGGTGATCCCCATCATATACACATACGTATCAAAAACATCTGCTACTGTTCGGTTCAACTGATTGGTCATCAAGAAAATCTGATCAAACCCAGTAGACAAAATCGACCCGATCCGCATGATCAGCATAATGATGATCGTCGAACGAATCGCAGGTAAAGTGATGTGCCACACACGTCGGAAACGTCCTGCACCATCCATGATTGCGGCTTCGTATTGCTCCTGATCCACACCTGATAAGGCAGCTAAATAAATAATAGTCCCCCAACCGATCTCTTTCCAAATCGATTGCATCACGATCATGGGGCGGAACCATTGCGGGTCTGAGAGAAAGTCGATTTCAACGCCTGTCAACGAAGCGATAAATTGAGTGATCGCTCCATGATCGATGTTGAATAAGATATGCCAAAGACTAACGACGATCGTCCATGAAAGAAAATGTGGTACATAGACGAAGGTTTGAATGGTCCGCTGAAACAGCTTGTTGCGCAATTCATTCAGTAACAGTGCCAAAAAGATGGGTGCTGGAAACGAAAAGAAGATGTTTAAAAAGGCAATCATCAACGTGTTCCACAAGATCCGAAAGAAATCAGGATTATTGAAGAAATCCATAAAATTTTGTGTTCCGACCCATGGACTATCTGCGATTCCTAAAAAAGGTACATAATCTTTGAAAGCAATGATCAACCCATACATCGGTGCATAACGAAATACTGCAAAATAGATGATCCCGGGAATCGTCAAAATATAGAGCCATTTATTTTGTTTAAAATGGTTGAGAAAACTCCCCCATTGCTCTTTCGTTTTCGGCACTTTTTTTATTGTTGTTTCCATTCATTCTCCTCCTCTAATTCCGCTCCGATCAGTGCTAAACAACAAATCGTATTTAGTCCCCACTGTGACAACACATTGGTCGATACCCACGGCATTTCTTTTATTTTTTTCCACGTTGTCGCTGCTTCAATGGTCGCTTCGATCGGCAATGGAACACCCGATTTGTCATTATCAAGCAATAACTGCCAAGCCCTTTGACTGATTGCTCGATCGTTACGCACTCGCCCAGCAAAGGCCATCATCGTCGACGCAAACATTGGCCAGGCAAAATGAGGTTCCGTCAGTACCTCGTTTGACTCTTCTGCTTTTCTCTCAGGACTCAAGCTATAAAACCAGCCAAACTCCCCTAACATCTCTGTCCACTCGGGGTCTTCCAGCACTTGAGCAAGTTCTAACCAAACTTGCGGCGCCCCAAAGGAAATGACCATGTGATAGCCGCCAAAATTCCCTGTTCCCATATAAGACAAGGTTTTGTCTTGCGGATCAAATAACACTGTGGGACCAGACAAAAGGCGCTGGGGCATGGCTTTGATGCAGGTGATTCCTGTGCGAATTTTTTCAAGGTAAACAGGATCATTCGTCCGTTCCCATTGGGTAAACCAGTTCGAGACTAGCGCAGCCCAATCTGGTCCGATTCGGATCGGTATCCGCTTCGTTTCTCGTTCATAAAACTCGCGCATCGGTGGTAACGCATCAAAAGCATAGGTTTCATTGTCTTTGACTTGTTCCATGACCTCCCCAATACGTTCATCCGCTGTCAAATAGTAGTAGTAGCGATGCAGACCCGCCATTGAAATTCGAACTTCTTTGGCTTGGCAGCCCCAATGAACGACATTATGCCGAGACCCCAATCCTTTGTATTCACCAGCATGATACTGATCGACTTCTGAAGTATGTCTCGTCATGCTTTCAGCCAGATAGTAGACGCTTGGATCACCAGTCCGTAAGAAATCTAGCCAAAGCCACATGTTGGGGACCAATTCAGTGTTTTGCCAAGCGTACCCACCAAGATCGTAGCGCCATTGGTGTCGAAACTGATCATAGGTATGCATGACATCACCATAGTTCCAATAGCCATACCAACCTCTTTGTTGGACTTCTGCTAAATAGAATTGCCGCATCTTAGCCAATTGTTGCTCCAGCAATTGTTTCGTTTTCGTTGATTCGTCTGGTAAACTGATCCTGCCAAAAACCTTCGTCTCTTGATAACGCTCAGGCAATGAAACGATCTGGGCAGGTTCTTGGTTTTCTTGAGCTAAGCCCAGCAACACTTCTTCTGACGGGGCTTCTTCATAAAGATCCAACCAACAACGCGTCGTATTTGCTACACCAACTGCCGTCGAACGAATCTCTTCCATTCCTTCGTATCCGCTAAGCATATGATCCCGTTTGGAATAGTGCTGAAAATCCATTGGCTTGGCATTCGGTGACCACTGCCACATCGTGATTTGGGTTGCTTTTTGGGTGATGCCTGCCACCTCGATCGCAGATGGTGCTTTTTCCCAAAATTTCTCCATGCTGCAAGCAACGCCGCCGGTTTCTCCCCCAGCGTAAAAGGTACCTGAATAATGCTCGCCATCCCCAATGGGCAACCAACAGTACCCAGCTTCGGTCTGTTTTTCTAATTCAAATGACCGATGATTGATTTGATTGACCCGAAAATTGTCCCAAATAGCATTTTCCACCGCATGAGACAGCATCGGCTCGTCCGCTGGGGTCAATGAAACGAGCTGTCCACTGGCTTGTTCTTGATAGGGAATGTTTTGCTGATAGTGTCGACGTGAAAGTAACAATTGCGCCGCTTCATGATACACAGCATCTGCAATAAATTTGACTTGTCGATTCCAATTTTCACCTGTCAACGCATAATCAAATGCTATCCCCATGCCTTCATAAGCAAGTGGTTTGATGATAATGACCGTATGAATGATTTCCAATTTGCTGATTTTGCGAAAGATGCGGAACCGTAAAATAAACTCTTGCACCACTTCTTGATCGATCTCGATGACGCCCGATACTTTGATAACGGCTTTCTCGGAACCATTTTCTTCCAACATCAAGTCCGTTACTTTGGACTGCACCTTTTTGTTTTGGTATTGCAGGATTGCGTGAAGATCTTGCAATTTTTTCTGCCCATTGACCGCTACCCAGTCCAATACATTTTTCCCTTCCCCATGTTTCGGGAAGAAGCCTTTGATCGTACCGTTGTCAAAATAAATACCGTTGTAAGCTTCCCTAGCAATCGCCTGTTTCTTCTGGACACGCTGTTTTCTTTGAAAAAGTAACTGCGTCGTTTCTGCCACCAGACCACTGTGTCCTGTCCATTTCACACTGCCATCTGGCCAGTAAGCCAGTACTTTCGTTTGCAGCGGCTCCTCACCCAGCAAAAAAATTTCCTCACTTAGAGCCTCAGGTTGTAAAGCTCCTTTTTCCCATGGATACCCAAAACTCAGCCCACGTTTTCCCTTAGGTTTATTTTTGAGCCATTTCAATGCCATGTTCGATTTCCTCCTCTTCCCTCTCTACAGGTTGACCTGCATCTTTTTGTTGCTTTAGCTTTTGTTCATTTTCATCAAATAATTTCAAGTAAATCCCCATTGTGCCAATGATCCACATCCCAATACTTAAAAATGGCAGGAGACCGGGGAGAAAAAAACTGATCGTACTACAAATCCCAAACCAAAGGACGCCTAAAAAGGTGCCAATAGGTTGAAAAAAAAGAAAGCGTAGCGAAGCGCCTAGGTACTTCTTCGTTGGGAGCACATAATATTCGTACATGCTAAGCAATGTATTGATCACAGCGATCGCGACGCATTGGCTAACGATCAATAAGATCAAGCCTGTTTGAGTCAATGCCGCTAAAAATCCTTGCTGGATCACTACCATGGGGCACAAATAAAAGAGAATGATCGGTAAGCCCAAGCGATTCGATCGCCAAAAGTTCCTGCGGTAATGCCCAAAGAACGTTTGAAAAAAAGGCGGCGATTCCTGTTTAAGGGTTTTCTTTGCTACGTGGAATCCTGCTTGTACGCTAGGCGCCAGTCCAAAGATGATCCCACCTACTAGCGCACCTATAATAACGGTTACATTTATCAGCAAACAATAAAAGACAAAATCTGCTGCTTGATATGCTTTCTGCCAATTCATCACCGTTCCTCCTCTAAGGAATATACCTTTAAGTCTTTATAGCGGGCCTTCATTGGCGCCATTTGCCGAAATCCGATCGCTCCTTTGGTTAATACGGGACCAAACTGTTCCTCATCAAGGTACCTTAACACCAATAAGTCGTTGATCCAAAAGGAGATCGTTGCACCTACCTTATCGATTCTTAGGTGATAAAACCCTCGGGCATCTGCTACACTCGGAAGTGGATCTGCGCCTTGGGCGACCAGATGAAACCCATGGCTTTTGCGCAAATTACACGTTTCAAACGCCCGTTCCTCCTCATACTTTCTTCGAAAATAAGAAAGGTGGTAAGCATTGATCCCTCCAGAATGATACTCGGGATATGCCCCGGTTCGTTTGGGTACTCCAGAATCGAAGATCGAGCCACCCTTGCGATTGGCTGCTGCAAAAAAGAGCATACATAAGCCTGGTTCAGCCAGTGGTTGAAACTGCCAGGTGATTCGTAGGTCCGCTGGAAATTGTTGAGGCAGCCATAAAACAAAATGTGGTTGTTTGTTTGATTCTTCAGAATACGTATTTGCCAGAATCATCCCGTCTTGGAAAATAATTTTGGGCTCTCCTTCAGCAATAAAGTGTTGAATATCTGCTGCTTGATTCAGCGGATTTTCATAGATCAATTTCGCTAACATTTCTTCTCCTTTTATGCGTATATGAGCTGCTTTTCTCTTTTCATAGTAAACTTGACCTACATTTCTAACAATTGACTTTTTTTGAATTCTTTGATATCAAGCGTTAGATTAGGGTTTTCATTTGCTTGTTTCCATTTTTTCTTTTCTGATTTCTTACTACCTGTCTCGTCTCACTTGACTATTACTCCATTTTATTAGCTGAAAAAAATCATTGAAAAAGAAAAAGGTTGAGAGCAAGATCCACTCAACCTTCTTCGACTGTCGTTATTGTGCTTGATGAAGGGCATTCGTTTCTTCCATCAGCTGCGTGCCTCCTTGATTCTTCCAAAGTTCGATCGCAGCTTCCCAACCCGCTTCATCGATTTGTCCTGCAATAAATTGAACCCGTGCATCACTAATGATCTGATCAAGCTGTGCCCCTTTTGTTACATACGTATCTGTATTATAGGAGGCTGCTGGGTTAAAGACAGCGTGCTCTAAATCAGCTTCCATCAGTGACAATCGTTTTTCATAGCTTTCAGTAGCCGCTTCTGTATCAGGTTTAGCAATATAGTACAGGGTATCTTCCGTTACATTCATCCCAATTTGTGAGTACCCTTTGACCGCATTGGCTAGCGCTTCAGCTTCTGATCCTTCTAGTGCGACGGACATTCCATCCACTACTTCGAAATTGATTCCTTCAATTCCGTTGTTCAGCAATACCTGTGCTTCTTTATCATTTAATTTATCAAGGAACGTCAACACCTCTTTTAGATGTTCCTCTGTCTGGACACTCGACTTAGGAATCGCCAAGAAACCAGAATAGCCATCTGTCGGTAACGCATTCATCGTACCGTTATTATCTTTTAAATTCCCTGTAAAGACGACGAGGTCTTCTTCTCCAGCTTGCAATAATTTATTACTGATTTGTGCTGCTCGTGAATACGTATCAATAATGATCCCACCACGTCCATTGATAAACGGCTCATCCCATTTATCTGCTGCCATAGTTGCAAAATCACGATTGACATAGCCTTGTTCCACCATATCTTTAACAAATTGCATTGATTCTAGGTATTCTGGTTGCATAAAGGATGGCTCTAAAGTGCCGTCTATTTCTTTCCAAGCATTTCCTGCCCCAAACCAAGTAGCTAACACATCGTAAGGACTATTTGAATTGATCGAGCCAGGCCATTGGGGAATAATCAAACCAAACGTATCATTTTCACCATTCCCATCGGGATCGTTCTCAGTAAATGCTTTGGCAACCTCATAGAGATCATCGATCGTTTCTGGTACCTCTAAGTTTAAGTTTTCTAACCAATCTTTTCGGATGATCACCGCCGTCCGCATCGCATCACGTTTCCGATAAATTCCGTACACTTTGCCATTCACAGAAGAATTACGCAAAACATCCTCGTTAGACTGAGAGAGATTAGGATAATCAGCTAAATAGTCGGTCAAATCCCAAAAAGCCCCATTTTCTGCTGACTTGATAAATCCTCCTGATTTTCCTTGAATGACCATCACTTCTGGAATATCATCTGAAGCTAACGTAATATTCATTTTATCCTCGTAGGATGTATTGGGTGCCCAGGTAATATCAATGTTTTTGCCAGTGTAAGCTTCTAATTGCTTCAAAATCTCATTGTCACTTGCAGGTGGTTCAGTTTCAATGTACGGCGATAACATCGAAATCGTATCATAATCTGTTGTGGAACCTGCTTCCTCCTTCCCACATGCCGACAAAAAGGCGACCGATAGTAACCCCAAACCAAGAATCGTACTTAATTTTTTCACTACTTTTCCTCCTTAGATTTTGTTGTTGAGCTCGATTAAATAAACCGCTTTCAATACCAAAAGCATAACGAAAAGCAGGATTTCCAGCAATTGACATTTTTTGTTAATCGTTGATATATGGCTGGGTAGGGAGTTTTGCTCTACATTTGCAGGTATCGTAAATTATAGGAAAAAAGAATAGATAGTTCTTCGTGTTCTTAGTTCGCTCAATCAATTTAATTATCGCAGTTTTTCTGATTCCTATCATTCTTAAATTCTCATTGTAGAAAGGGTAGCCTAAGTACTGATGTTCTTATTTGTGAGAGATTTGGAAACACCTTATCATGAAAAAAAGACCAACTCATTGGTCTTCGTTGATAATTCATCAGTTTTGTAGTACTAAGCGGATCACCACTTATTCATATTTGACAGAAAGAGTACTACCGCTCATACACATCATTTTGATCCAAGGTTGGCGCTAACGCAGTGACGATCGTTTCCACCATCTTTAAGTTCTCAACCCCTGCAATCTTGCCGAACTCATCGGCATGAATGAAAAGATTTTTCAATGTTAGATTGCGGATCGGTTCTGCTGGGCTGGCCTCGATGAAAAAAGCACGCACGCTTTGTTGTCCTGTTTTGGTAGCTTGCACGTTTTCAATAGTAATGTCGCAGACCTTTGCTGGACCTACTGGAATAGCTGGTTGTGCCATCAATTTGTGCCAATAGTCGGGAATCTCTTCCGCATAATCAGCTGGCAGTTCTGGATAACTATAATCTGGGTACCAATTTGTTTGTAAGAGAAAAGGAAAGCCAACATCCTTCATCGTTAAATCCGAAGCAGTGACCTTGCGTATAAATCCACCTCGATTGTTGGCGGATTTGATCCGAAACCCTGCGCCAGTTTGCTCAAAGACGACTTTTTGGATTTTGATCTCTTCGATCCCACCCGAAGTTTCACTACCAATGGCAATTCCTGAACCGTACCCTAACTGACAGTCTTTGATCGTGATTTTCCGACAGCTTCTTTGCTGGGCTAAGACTTCTGCCCCACGTCCCGCCTTGATCGAGATATTGTCATCGTTGCAGGAAATGTAGGCATTTTGAATCGCGACTTCTTCACAGGAATCAATATCGATGCCATCAGTACTAGGCCCTTTTCGATTGTCTACCGTGATGCCGTCGATCAATATGTGGTGAGAATATGTGATTTGGGTATTCCAAAAACCCGACTGTAGCGACGAAATATCTTTGATGGTTACTTGCTGACTTTCATAAACAAGGATATTTCGTGGGCGCTTACAATCATAATCTGCTGCCCAGCGTAAGCCTTTCTTTGCATAATCCGCCATCATCCCGCTGGCTTCATCTGTTCCCCAAAACGTTTGCCACCATGTTTCTCCACGACCATCAAGTTTCCCTTTTCCCGAGATCATGACATTTTCTGCGTGAAAAACATTGATCATCGCTGCAGGCCACTTCATATTGATCCCTGCGACCCGATTATCTACTTCGGGATAATCGGCCAGTTCTTGACTACCATACAGAATCGTATCCTCTGAGACAATCAAGTGCACATTGCTTTTTAAAAACAATGCGCCGATTTGATAAGCGCCGGGTGGTGTAATCACTGTTCCCTGTACAGTTGATGCTTGGTCAATTTCTCGTTGCAATAATTGCGTGATGTCTTCCATTCTTGCTTGCCTCCTACGCTTTTGTTTTACGCTACAAATAGGTTTGTCGATATCCATGACTTTTAAAAATTTGCGCATCGCCAACCTTTTTTCATCTATCGTTTATTTGGATAGAACTAAGTGCTTCTTACTGGCGCTGTCCATCAAGTAAAGCGTTCCTCTTGCCACATCTCGTTGTCTTTTCCCATGTGCTTTCTGGTGTCCTTTTTTCCTACATTCTTTACTATAGTCCCCTTAGCGGCAAAAGAAAGTTCTTTTTGATTTCTGAGGATCGTCTTTTTTTGTAACGTCCTTTCTTGTTAGAAAAATGCGCCTTTTTGTCTACAAAAGCAAAAAGGCGCAACCTGTCAAGGAAGGAAATAAGGTGCTTAACTAACTGTTTCTCATTGGGAAAACCAACGCAGATCATTTCCAAAAGCTTGTTCTACGTGCGTTTCTTTTGCCCCACCATGGATAGTTCGACTGTTTCTTGGCAACTTATTGCGTCACTTATGGCCGCTCGATCAATGATCGCTGCCTCTTTAAAGCTGACCTCCTGACACTGTTCAAAAATCATTTTCTTTTGCCCTTTAGCTGATTCAAAGGCAACTGACTCAAAAGTAACGCGTTGGATCGGTGAAACCTGCTGTGTTTGTTCATCGACAAACCCTTTTAGCTCGACCAAAGGGTTCTGCCCTACGATACGGGTATTCTTGACCAAAATATCCGAAATGATCGGTAACTGTTGTGCTGCCTGACCATCGGCATTGTAAGCAACAGGATGAGCCATGAAACGATCCAACAGGCAATCGGTGATCGTCACTTGACGAATATAGCCACCACGATCATTCTGCGCTTTCAATTCTAGCCCATAAAGCGTATTGGTCATTTGACAATCTCGAAAAGCGATATTTTCAACACCACCAGATTGCTCACTACCAATCGCGATGCCATGTCCCCCTCGAATAGCCAAATCAAACAGCCGAATATTTTTCGCTGGTCTATTGATCTGATTTCCTTCTGGATTTTTGCCAGATTTGATTGCGATACAATCATCGCCCGTATCAAAAACGGTGTCAAAAATCAGCAAATTTTGCGAAGAATCTGGGTCCCAACCATCGCCATTGTCGATGCCTTTGGACTGAATAGTCACCCCATGGGTCACAACGGTGTCACAGTAAATCATATGAACAGTCCAGCATGGTGGATCAATCAACGTCAGCTCTGTCAAATGGATGTTTTTGGCCTGCATCATACAGATCAAACGTCCCCTTACTCGTCTTCCAGGTTTTCCATCAGAAACATATTCTGGATACTGTTCACGATCTGCATAAGGGTTTCGCATCGCTAGTCCTAATGGATTCCCGCCACCAATGATCGTCCCTTTGCCACAAAGACGGACATTTTCACAAACGATACGCCCTCGATCGCCTTGATCGATATACCCAATGTTGATCAATGAACGAAAGCAAAATAATTCCCAGCCTTCATAACGGCTTAATGGTAAGCCCTCTTGATTCACGCTTCCTAAATACTCGTGAGGGGCAACCCGATACGTTTCTATGTCGGGGCTTGCTTGCAATGTGCCATCTACTTGAAAAATCATATTGCTTTTTAGCTCCAACGCACCAGAAAGGATCACCGCCCCTGTTGGGATCCAGACAGTGCCATTGCTAGGGCAATCGTTGATCGCTTGCTGGAGAATGGCGGTACTATCTTCTTTGCCTTTGATATCAGCATGGTAGGGTGCTTGCGTAACATCTAACACAACACTTTTTTTCTTTGTACGAAAGGTCGTCGTGGCTGGGGTATTTGTAAGCAGGCACCCCTGATGATCGAGGCAGATGATCGTTACTTGATACGTTTGATCGGCAGATAAGTTTGTCAACGTCCAATGCGTCTTGTTTGTTGGTCTGGTTTGGATCAAATCGTTGTCTAAAAACAATTGATAACCAAAAATAGCTTGAGCGTGCAGCGGCTTCTCCCAAATAAGGGTCGCTTGATGAGCGCCGATCGTGCTTGGTACGACATGAAAATCAATTACTTGAAATGGTTCCATCGGTTTGTCCTTTCTTCAACGAATTCATTCAATAGAAAAAAGATATTCCAAAACAGCGAATATCTTTTTCCACACTTATTTAAGACCCGTCGTGCTGATGCCTTCAACAATGTATTTTTGGAAAATAAAGAAGATGATCAACACAGGCAGCAAGGAGACCACAGACATCGCGAACATCGCTCCCCAATTGGAGGTGCTGCTAGCATCCAGGAACTGCTTCAAGGCAATCGATACCGTGTAGTTTTGCGGACGTGTGAGGTACAGCATCGGTCCGATCAGTTCTTCCCATTTCCAATAGAAAGAGAAGATCGCAGCGTTTGCCAAGGAAGGCTTCATCAACGGTAGAATCACGCGGAAGAAAATACCGACCCGTCCACAGCCGTCCATTTTTGCTGCTTCATCTAAATCTGTCGGGATCGCAGAGACGAATTGGACCATCATGAAAATAAAGAAGGCTTGTCCGAAGTATGAAGGAACGGTTACCGGACGAATCGAGTTAAGCCAGCCTAATTGATTAAACCAAAGATACTGAGGCACCATGATGATCTCTTGCGGCAGCATCATCGTGACCAAGATACAAGCAAACCAAAAGCCTTTTCCTTTGAAAGGAATCCGACCAAATCCATAAGAAATGACAGCCGAAGAACAGACCGCCCCTACCATTGAAATCAACGCGATTTGCAACGAGTTGAAAATATAGCGAATGAAGGGAATCCCTGCGATCCCTTCAAACCCTTTGGTAAAGTTTTCTAACGTCCAGCTTCGGGGGATCAACTCTGTTGCCGTTCGAAAAATGTCACTACTAGGTTTAAAGGCACTAAACAGCAGCCAGAAAATCGGATAAAGCATCAGTAATGCAGCAACTAAGATCACGGCATCAAAGAAATAATTTTGTTTTTGTTCACGCATCAATCAAACCTCCTCGTTTTCTTTAAACACCCAAAATTTCGATGTTGCGAACAACAGAATCGTAATCAACCCAACGATGACCAGTAAAATCCACGCTAAGGCTGAAGCATAGCCCATTTTGAAATCGGTAAAGGCTCGTTGATACATGTACAAGGAATAGACTAACGTGCCGTTACGGGGTGAACCCGTCCCATTCGAAATGATAAACGCAGGTGTAAACGTCAAAAAGGCCATGATCGTTTGATAGATCAGATTAAAAAAGATGATTGGTGTCAGGACTGGGACCGTGATATTGAAAAACTGTCTGATTTTTCCTGCCCCATCAATTTCCGCCGCTTCGTAATAATCTTTTGGAATATTTTTCAAACCGGATAAGAAAATCAACATCGACGAGCCAAATTGCCACGCTGCTAATAAAATCAAGGTCATCAACGCTAAGCCAGGACTTTTAAAGAAGTAGATGGGGTCTAAGCCGATCGCCGCTAGCACGCCATTGATCAATCCTGAATCGCCAAAAAGATTCCGCCACATGATCGAGACCGCCACGCTCCCACCTAAAATCGAAGGGATATAAAATAATACCCGATAAGCGCCGCTTAATTTCGATGGGCGGTTGATCAGCATTGCCACTGCTAATGCGACGATCAGCCGTAAAGGAACTGCCAACACAACATATTTCAGCGTAACAGTCAGTGACTGAACAAACTTGGGATCATTCGTAAAAATCGTTTTAAAGTTATTCCAGCCAACAAATTGCGCCTCTGTCAATAAATCATAGTCATGAAAAGACATAAAAAGAGAAATCCCCATCGGGACGATAATAAAAGCAAAAAAGCCAATGATGAAGGGTGAGATAAATAAGTAGCCTGTAACCATATTCTGTTTTGATTCTGGTAATCGATTAAACCAGCTTTTGAGTTTCCCAGGTTCTTTGGCCGTGGGTGATTTTGATTGTAGTTCCATAATTTTCACTTCCTACCTCCTATAGTTGATTACGCTTACAAGTTGATTTTAACGAAGTGCTTCTTAAGAATGAATAGAAAAAAAAGCACAGAAATGTGAAAAACTAGAGGACCTATATTTTTTGCCTCCATTGTTTCTCCTAAAAAAACGCCTTTACTGAAAAAGTCAGTAAAGGCGCCGCAGCTATGCTTATTGATAGTTTTCTGCAAAAATTTCTTCGCAGCGTTGCGTAAAGGCATCATAGGTTTCTTCTGGTGTCATCGTGCCATAAGTGATCTCTGCGTACAGCTCTTTAAAGTACGTGTTGATTTCAGCAAACCCAATTGGTGGGATTGGGGATGGATCACCAACGATATCTGCAATATCATCTAAGAAATCAGAGGACTCTTGTTCTTCTGGTGTCATGTCGGCATAAAGCAATTCTTTGATGGCATCATTGGAAGGAATCCCCCGCTCAGTACCGATGATCTTATTGGCTTCTTCACTATTCACTAAAAAGTCAACAAACTTCGCAGCTGCTTCTTTTGATTCAGAAGCATTCGCGATCGAATAAAAGAACCCTGGTCGATACGCCATCGCCCCGTTTTCTGAGTCGAATGGACGAGCCAAGTTGATTTCGACATCTTCTGCGGCGGAGGCCTTATAGGTCAAGTATTGATTGGACCAAGTCATCATATAGGCTGCTTTTCCTTGTGAAAACGGATATTGATCCATACTGTTGGCATTGCTAGTCACTTCTGCGGTTGGCATTGCTTTGGCTTCCGTAAGGTCCGCGATAGCCCCCATAAATTCAACCCAGTTTTCTTTGGAAAAACCGATCTCTGGTTTGCCGTCTGCATCGTATTGGTATAGATCTTCGCCTTTAGTACGTAAAAAGTATTGTAAAATCGTACTGTTGTCATTGTTATCATTCCAACCATAATCACCGGTTGCTTCAGCGATCGCTGCCGTACTTTCTACAAGGTCATCGAAGGTATAATTGCTAAAGTCGATCCCAGTGCCCCCTTGTTCTACCAATGATGGATTGTAGAGCATCGCCATCGTATTGACAGAAGTTGGTATGCCAAAAACTTTTCCATCTAACTCGCCAGTTGCTAAAATCGATTCTTTGATATCATCGGTTTGAATCTCATTGCCGATAAATTCCGACATATCTGCTAATTGATTTTTCGTTCCATATTGCGCAATGTACTGCACATCCATCTGGATCACATCAGGTAATTCTCCAGAAGCCGCTTTTGTTGCTAGTTTTTTCCAATGGTCATCCCAAGAACCATATTCATATTCAACTTTGATGTCAGGATTTTGCTTCTCAAATTCTTTGATCGATTCGATATACTTCTCGTGTCTGACTTCTGAGCCCCACCAGGTAAAGGAAATCGTCGTTTTCCCATCTGCATCAGCTTCTGAGCTTCCGCTACTATTGCCGTTGTTGCCACAAGCTGCTAAGGTCGCACCAAGAAACAACAAGCTCGCTGCTTTTAAAAAAGTTTTCTTCATTCTTCTACACTCCTTTTTTGTTTGCGCTTACAAGGTGATTGTAATGGAAATCCTCGTTAATAAAAATGAAAAAACAAGAGCAAATATGTGAAAAACTAGACTGCCGTTTTTGCTGAAGGCTAAGCCTTCACGGGCAATAGCTAGAAAAAAATAGAAAAACAGATGAAAAATGTAAAAAAACAGACATGCTCTATTTTTTCCAATATACTATGCTATACTAGCGTTGAAAAGGCTTACTTTTCAAAAAACAAGGTAGGTGGAAACAATGAAAAAAATACAAACCGGACTGTTTCGTCTTTTTACGGTAACAGCTTATTTTGCTAAATTAAACCTTTTATGGCTTTTCTTTACCCTTTTAGGGTTGGGGATTTTTGGCTTCGGTCCTGCCACCGCTGTCACGATCAAATGTTTACATGATTTTCGTAAAACTGGTCATGACTATTCAGCTGTTGCCTTCTGGCAAGCCTACAAGCAAGCCTTTCGCACCTTTTCCCTTTTTGGCATTGAGCTATTAAGTACAGTACTCCTGTTGTTGTTTAACTTACGGATTACTCATTTTTTCCCGACTGAAATGGCTTGGCTGCGTCCTGTCTATTTACTTTTAACGATTCTCCTCCTTTACACTGCATTCATCAGCTTTATGACCTATGCCAAAGCCGAACAACACGCTTGGAAACAGACCTTGTACGTCAGTATCTTTCTAGTCTTTCGCTACCCACTGCAAGGCCTTGCCTTGTTGTTTACCTGGTATTTATTGTTTCTCTTATTGACTGCCAAAACCTCCTTGTTACTCGTCTTTGGACTAGTGATTTTCTTGTTTTTCGCTGAATTTTTTCATGGTCAGATGATTGAAAAAACCAAACAATTGCAAGCAAAGCGAGGCAGTGTCCATGAAGTCCCAGAAGCTGATCAATCACTTTAAAAAGCAGCCTTTTGAGCGACAGTTACATTTTGTCTTTTTTGCGACGGTGGCAATTATCGTCTCATTGGCTGTTCTCCTGACCTTAGTTTGGCGACAAGTCTACATGGCGCAGCTGAAAGAAGCCGCGTATAAAGATGTCTCGATCATTTCAACAAATATCGCCAAACGTTTAACTGCCGTCGAAACCCTCTCTTTTCGCATTATCGATAGTGCACCGATCCAAAATGGCCTACAAAGGATCTTGGCACAAGATTCCTTGCAATCCTTAGAGGCGATCGACCAAAAGAATGCCTTAAGTGCAGAAATCAACGCCCTCGTACGCAATGAATCAACGATTCAAAACGTCTATCTCTTTACCCCAACGAACGAAAACATGATCAACTTTCTAGCCGAGACCGACCATATCTTTAATGGCCAAACCATCAAAGATATGATCGAGACTTTGCCCGATAAGCCTGCCAAAGGGAGTTGGTTTTTTGCAAAGGACCTTTCTCAAGGTGTCTACCTGCGAAAAATCTATTCAACAGCCGATCTTTCTTTGACCTATATTGGTACGGTGATATTTCTAGTCAATACGTCCTTCTTTCGTAACGAGATCGAAAGTCTTCCCATTGTCTCTGAACAAAACCAATTTTTCATGGCGTATCAGAACCAATTTTATAGTACCGCAAATGACGAGCAAACCCTCGCTGCGGATCAAAATACCTTGCAGCAGAAAATGGAAACCTTCCAGCGATCGATCGGCTCCATGACGTTTGATAATCGCCAGTACTACTATGCAATGGATCGGAAGACGATGCCGAATATGACCTTCATTTATTTACTGCCTGAAAACCAAGTCTTAGCGGATCTTTATAAACTACAAGGCCTTTCCATCGCTGTGAGTTTGCCTTTTTTATGTTTGATTATTGTTGTGATTCGGAAAATAAGCAATCAGCTGACCCGACCTTTAGCTGACTTGGCTTCGCAAATGGCCGTTCTGCGGAAAACGAAAAAACTGGCCTCTTTAAAGACCCTCGCTGTCCCAGAAAATAGTCAAGAAGAGATCATGGTCCTTTACGAAAGCTACAATACGATGATCGATGAATTAAATGCCTTGATCAAGGACAATTATGAAATGCGTATTTTGTCCCAAGAAATCGAATTTAAGGGATTGCAAGCGCAATTAGATCCACATTTTCTCTACAATACGTTAGACTCGATCAACTGGATCGCCATTGAAAATCAGCAGTGGCAGATCTCAGAGATGGTCACCTCCCTTGCCTATTTGTTTCGTAAAAAAATCGATACCAAGTCTGACTTCACGACGCTGCAAGATGAGTTAGATATCGTGCATGCCTATATCAATATTCAAAACGTTCGCTTCGGGAAACGGATCGAGTATATCGAAGTAATTTTGGTGAATGACCTGTCCTTTAAGATTCCTAAGTTACTAATTCAACCATTGATTGAAAATGTCTTTAAATACGCCGTCAATGATATGAAGGAAACGTGTCGACTCATCCTCACGATTGAACAACAAGCAACCTTTCTCCAAGTCAGTGTCTCTGACAATGGCCCTGGTTTTAAAGCCAACTTCTCTATTGAAAAAGAAGGCGGCATCGGATTGACCAATATTCAAAAACGATTGCAACTGCATTATGGTGATCAAGCGTCGTTAGCCATCGTCTCCTCGATTCCCTTCAAAAAGACGACGGTGCGCTTTGTGATCCCCTTAAAAGGAGTGAGTGAAACATGAAAAATATCCTCGTTGTTGACGATGAACCCTTGATAGCAAATGGTGTGGCTAACCTCGTTGCTTCTTTTGATTTCCCATTAGTGGTCAAAGGAATTTACACAGACAGTGAAGAAGCCTTGGCATTTTGTCAGCAAAACACCATCGACATCGTGATTACCGACATCAATATGCCTAAAGTCAATGGACTTGCCTTGATCAAAAAATTAAAAGCCATCAATCCTGCGATTCAAATCATTATTTTGACAGGCTTTGGCAGCTTCTCCTTTGCCAAAGAAGCGATGGCTTTAGGGGTCAAATTTTTCCTTGAAAAACCTGTTTTTCCGAGCAAGCTTTCAGAAGCGTTGGCTGAGACGATCGAACGCTCTGAACGTCGCCAAATGGAATCTACCCTCTATTTAAAACAACAAATTGAACAATACATCAATAGCTGCGGAGAAGAACCGCTGCCTGAATCGTTCGTTTTTCCATTTTGTATGTACTTATTTGATTCGAAATTCTATCACGCCATCGCTAAGCGGATCGAAAGCTATGAGAACCATCACGAGTTGGTGATCGGTCATCAAAACAAAGTTGGCTATATCCTGAACTTCAGTACGGAAAATACCTTTAATCTCTTTTTTAAAACGAAGGTACAGGCTGCGCATCTAGGAAAAGGGATCGCCATCAATTGCTGGGTCGAAACTCCCGAAAAATTTTTACTCAGTTATCATTTAGGCAAGCGGAACTTGGATAAGGAGTTTTATTTTGATACCTTTGAAGTCATCCAAGAAGCCCAAATCTCACAAGAAAATGTCTATGAAAATAGTCTCTATATGGAATACCGTGAAAAACTTTTGGCATTGATCGACAAAGGCGAACTGACTTTAGCCCAAGTTCTTACGGAAAACTTTTTTTCTACCTGTCGCATGGAGCTTTACCCTGTCCAACTATTGCGGCTGCAGGTCAACGATTTGTTATCGGCAATTTTTGAAAACCATCGCATCAAAAAAGACATTTACTTTGATGACTATTCCCCAAAGATCATGCTCTTGAATAATTGGCATGAACTCCAGTTTATGCTGCTTCACTGTATCGATTTGATGCGGGGCAGCTTAGATGATAGCGAGAACATGCAGCTGTCCCAAAAGGTCAACCTGATCATCGAAGAATATTATGACCATGAAGCATTGTCATTGAAATGGATCGCAGCCCATCTTTTGTACTTAAATCCTGAATACTTAGGAAAAACCTATTACAAAGAAACCGGGATTCGCTTCAATCAAAAATTAGCCGAATACCGCATCCAAAAAGCACAAGAACTGCTGAAGAAAAACTACAAAGTATACGAAGTGGCAGCGATGACGGGCTTTAGCAATGCGCCTGAATATTTTGTTCAAACGTTCAAAAAGATTACTGGTATGACACCAAAGAAATTTTTGAAGCAACAAGAAAAAGCCCTTCTCTCTTAACGTTTCTTCAATAACGAAAGCATTGTTTTGCTATTTCAACAAAAGAGGTAGTCCGCTCACGAATGTGAGCGAACTACCTCTTTGGCTAACCAGTGATTGATGTCAAACAACTGATGCGACCGTGTTCGTTTTAAGGAATGAGCATTTTTGTCTAGCTTACAGCGTAAAGACTTCCTTTAACTCCTGTGTCACTGGCGAATCATCCGAATTTGTTTCCATGAGTTCTGCCATGTAATGCCACCATTTTTGGTTGATCTCGGTTGCCGCTAACTGCTGCCAGCGGGTTTCATCTTCAATCTCAAGGTAGCCAAACAACGCAAGGGTTTCTGGATCTAAGAAAATCTGGTAGCTTTTCGCCCCGTGTGCTATGAGCTGCTCTTTTAGTTCTGGCCATAGTTCGCTATGCCGTTTTTCATATTCTGCTTCATAACCAGGATGTAGCTTCATCCGAATCGCTTTTTTGATCATCTTTGTTTGCTCCTCTCTTTATTGCGTAAGGTGTTTAACTTAACAAAATGAAACCAATAGTTCAGTAAATGCTAAGACTGTCAGTGATTGCCCGTAAGGCATCGCCGTAATCGCAATGTTTTTGTAGTACTCCAAGTCTTCTCCCATTCCAGTGCCGATGGAAACATTTTGGACTTCTCCATCTTCTGCGACTTGTTCGATCAAACCGGCTAACGCTTTATAGGCAACATCTTCCCAAGCTTTGTCAATGTAACGCTTATGAACGGCTTTTAAAATCCCATAGGCAAAACCAGCCGTCGCGGAAGCCTCCACATACGAGCTAGGATCGTCTAACAAGGTGTGCCACAGGCCACTTTCATCTTGCATTTCTTGCAAGGCAGTTAGTTGGTCTAAGAGGGTATTGATCAAGAAGCTACGTAACGCATCTCCTTCTCGCAAGTCGAGAATTTCAATGATCTCAGGAATCGCAATGGTGATCCAGCAGTTGCCTCTTGCCCAAAGCGCTTGTGCATAATTGTGGCGTTCTTCAAAGGTCCAGCCGTGGAACCAAAGCCCAGTTTTTTTATCCACTAAGTATTTGATATGGATCATAAATTGTTGTTTTGCTTCTTCGATATAAGCCGGACGATTCAGCAACATGCCAATTTTCGCCAAAGGCAAAGCGGTCATCATCAAGGTATCGTCCCAAAGCTGGTTGCGATTTTCTGGTCCATAGGTCGCATGCTGCAGACCATTTTCATCGGTTCGCGGCATATCATGCATGACCCATTCCGCCCATTGTTCAAGGTACGACAAGTAACGAGAATCCTTGGTGTCTTCATAAAGATACGCCATTGCCAAAAGCGGCGCCATCGTGTTGACATTTTTAGGCGGCGCGCCTTCTAACATCCGCTGCTCAAACCATTCTTCCACAACTTGGAGCGCTTTGGGATTTTTGGTGATTTGGTAGTTTTTATAAATGCCGTATAGTCCCACCCCTTGCGGCCAGTTCCAAATCCCCCAGCTTTTATCATCAACGATCAAGCCGTCAAAGTCTAATAGAAATTCACCATTGTCATCCTTGATCGTCGTTAAATTTTCGATCATGCGATCAATTTTTTCTTCTACGACACGTTTTTCCACAAATAACTGTTCTAAAATCACCATTGGGTTCATCCTCTCATTTCTCTTTGATAGATTGATCGTAACACGCTTACATTTGCATAAAAATAGCAGTTATTGACACTTTACTATCTATTCTTGTATGATGAAAACAACCGAGTACGAAAGGAGCCACTCATGGAGAAGCAAAGTGCGGATACGATGATCAACGATCGCTTTGAGGCCTTTCATATCAGAGACATCGTAGAAGAAAACAATACCCTTTATCATTACCATAGTTTTTATGAGATTCACTGTACCTTAAAAGGATCAGCGGTCTTCTTTATCGATGGCGGAGAATTCCCTCTAGAACCTGGTACGATCATCTTGATTCCTCCAAACGTCTTGCATCGAATCGTCCATCAAACTTCTGATTTTTTCGAGCGAACCTACCTGTATATCAATCCTAGTTATCTCGCTGCCCTCTCCACTACCCAAACAGATCTCACTGCCTGTTTTCGTAGCAACGGCGGCATCAACAGTCGTATTTTATCGATCGATGCTGACCAACTAGACCGGCTACTGCGACCTTTGCGCAAAAAAATGGATAGCAATTATGGTGCCGACTTACTTTATCAAAATCATTTGATTGCGTTTTTGATTTCCATCAATACGATTGCCTATCAGGAAAAAGAACCGCTGTTTTTATCCGACTCACTCTATAAAAATAAAGATATTTTGGCTGCCATTACCTATATCAATCAGCATTTGACCGCTGATCTCTCCTTAGAGACCGTCGCCAAAGCCCTTTTCATGAGTCCATACTCGCTTTCTCGGACCTTCAAAAAAGAAACTGGCGTCGCCTTTCATGCCTATGTCGTCAAGAAACGACTCTTAAAGAGCAAAGAAATTTTACGTAAAACCAGAAGCGCCACCGCCACCTTCGAAGCTTGCGGCTTCAACTCCTATACCCATTTTTTACGCTGCTTCAAACAAGAATTTCAGCTGACACCTAAAGAGTTTTTACAAGAAGAAGCCCAAAATCAGTTTGTCCGTTTTACACATTTTGCAGGAAAAAAATAGCAAGCAGATGAAAAGCGTCCACCATTGGCTCGTGTAAAAAAAGAGTTCCTGCTTCTCTATCCTGAAATTACATGACACAATACAAAAAGAATGACACATTTTCTCGTGTCATTCTTTTTGTATATTATAAAACTTCCCCATTTGAAGCGATCACTTTTTTATACCACTCAAAGGATTTTTTCTTGGTTCGTTTCAAGGTGCCCTTGCCTTGATCGTCTCGATCCACGTAGATAAAGCCGTAGCGTTTACTCATTTGACCGGTGCTGGCTGCTACAAGATCAATACAACCCCAAGTAGTATAACCAAGTAGTTCCACACCATCGATCGTCACCGCATCTTTAAAGGCTTGAATATGTTTTTTTAAATAGTCGATTCGATAATCGTCTGCGACAAACCCATTCTCATCAGGGGTATCGATCGCCCCTAACCCATTTTCTACGATAAACAACGGTTTTTGATAGCGATCATACAATTGATTCAATGAATTTCTCAGTCCTAACGGATCAATCTGCCACCCCCACTCAGTCGATGGTAGATGTTCATTTTTAATTGATGGAAAGAGATTCCCTGTCGCTTGCGCATAGTCTTCTGAATGGGCACTGACCGTTCGCGAACAGTAATAAGAAAAACTGACAAAATCAACCGGCGAAGCCGCTAAAATCGCCTCGTCCTCAGGTGTTATTTTGATCGTTAAGCCTTCTCGTTCAAATTTTTTCAAGGCATAATTGGGGTATTTGCCTCGGGCTTGCACATCGATAAAGAAATAGCCTTCGCGATCACGATTGATTGCTTCTTGGTAATCTTCAGGTCGGCAAGTATAAGGATAATGACTGCCACCAGCCAGCATACAACCAACTTGATTGGTCGGATCGATCTCATGAGCCTTTTGGGTTGCTAAGGCACTGGCGACTAACTGGTGATGCGCTGCTTGGTATTTGATTTCTTGACGATTGTCCCCTTCTTTAAAGACGATCCCGCCACCTACAAAGGGCTGATGCAGCAAAATATTGATTTCATTGATTGTCAGCCAATATTTGACCAACCCGCGATAGCGCTGGAAGACGGTTTCCGCATAGGTCACATAGAAATCAATGAGGCGGCGATTTTTCCAGCCCCCAAATTCCTTGATCAAATGCAGCGGAACATCGAAGTGGGCAATCGTGACTAATGGCTCGATTTGATGTTTTCTCAATTCTTTGAAGATTTTCTCATAAAAAAGCAATCCTTCTTCGTTGGGCTCTTCGTCATTGCCATTTGGAAAAATCCGTGACCAAGAAAGTGACATCCGGTACACGTTAAAACCCATTTCGGCAAAAAGGGCAATATCTTCCATATAATGGTGGTACATATCAATGGCCGTTTGGGCTGGATAAAAAGAATCTTCCTGCCATTCCAACATTTCCAGTTCACCCGCAGCGACCTTTGCGCGATCAGGACCAATTGGTAAGAGGTCGACATTTGATAAGCCACGTCCTCCTGCTAATACGCCACCTTCTGCTTGATTGGCAGCCGTTGCACCACCCCATAAAAAATCATCTGACAATCCCATGTTATTTCCTCCTAGACTTTGACTACAAGTACTTCCTCTTCTTTAGCTACCAATCCTTCTTTCACAAGTTCGACTGTGGTATATTGTGGTGTATTGGTAACGATGATTGGTACTTGTGTGAGATATCCTGCAGCTTTTATCTGCTGCACATCAAACGTCAGCAATCGCTGCCCTTTTGTAACTTTTTGCTCTGCTTCTACTAACGCATCAAAATACTGACCATTTAGTTCCACTGTGTCTAAACCGACATGGATCAACAATTCAATTCCGGTGTCTGAAACCAAGCCAATCGCGTGTTTGGTAGGAAAAACAGCAGCGACTTTTCCATCAAACGGCGCAATGACTTCACCGATGGGTTCATCGACCGCAAATCCTTTTCCGAGTGCTTCAGAAGCAAATGCGTCATCTTTGACTTGATTCAGTGGAATCACATTTCCTGGTACAGGATTGATCAATTGGGTATCTTCTAAGACTACTGCTTTCATCTCCGGAACATCAATTGTCACTTTTGTTTCATATTTGAAACTTAAGGCATAGGTAACGACCGCACTCACCACAGCAGCAATCACCAATGCGAGAATGATGTTCCAAAAATAGCGCATCGTATCATCACCGATATATAGTAAGACTGCTGGGAGACCAGACGAACCGGTCGCAAAGCGATGCGTATTGGTCAAGCCAGCATACAAACCACCAGAAGCCCCACCAATCATTGCCGCAACCAACGGATATTTTTTGGGCAAATTGATGCCATATAAAGCGGGTTCGGTAATCCCCATGTAGGCAGTAATCGCCCCTGATACCGCCAACTGCTTAGTTTTTTTCTCTTTCGTACGCAACGCAACAACTGCTACTGCGGTTGCTTGAGCAATGTTTGAGACCAATGCCCCTGGACCAAAAATACTGTCATACCCAAGTTCTGCCATTTGCATCACCCCTAAAGGAGCAATCCCATTGTGCAATCCAAACATCACCATGATTGGTAAAAAGCCCCCAATCAAAACCGCTGGTACCCAGCTAGCATGGACACTTAAGAAGGTAAAGAAAGTTGCCAAATAGCCACCCAAGATACTACCGATCGGTCCAAATAGCGAGAAGGCTAATGTACCCATTATCAAGAATGTTAGCATTGGAACAAAAACCAGTTCTACTGATTTTGGAATCACTTTGTTCAAAAACTTTTCGACATACGATTGGAAAAAAATCACGATCAGGATCGGAATGACTGATCCCGTATAGTTTGCTAATGTAAAAGGAATAACCCCAAAAAAGTGAACGGGTTCGCCTGCTGTGACCAAGGCACCCCAATTAGGATGCATCATCATAGCAGCCACTGAAGCGGCTAAAATCGGATTGCATCGCAATTTTTGTGCCACAGTGAAGGCCAGGATCATTGGTAAGAAGAAGAAAACACCATCTGCAAAAAGATTCAGCATGTAATAGGTTTGCGAATCAGCGGTGATCACATCAAAGACAATCAACAAAGCCAAAACTGCCTTAACCATTCCAGCACCGGACAATGCCGGAATAATTGGTTGAAACGTTCCTGCCACAAAATCGATCACTGCAGCTGCCGGTCCTTTTTTCTCCCCAGGTTCCGACGCCCCTGATGATTGAAGCGAAACCAATTTTGTGACTTCTTCATAGACATCTTTGACATGTGTTCCAATCACGACTTGATGTACCCCTGCGTTATTGATGTATTTGGCAACCCCATCGAGTGCCTCTAGTTCTCCTTGATCTATCCGCTTTTCATCTTTGACTTTAAAGCGTAATCGTGTTTGACAATGATAGGCATCCGTGATATTTTCTTGTCCCCCCAGATACTGGACGATTTTTTTTGCTAATGATTGATAATTTCCACTCATACATTCCACCCCTAGATAAATTTCAAAGAAAATCTATGTTGTATGTGCTCACCGGTAAAACATACTGTTCTTTCTGCCAGCAATGTACCATTTTTAGATAGCGGTTCCAATACATTTTCCTAAAGTCGAAATGGATTTCACCTTTTCATTAAATACCGCTCTTTTTTCGAAATTTATTCCATTAAAAGACCAAACATCGCCTTGACGAAGCCACTAGAAACAATGATATAATTTACTAGATGATTGTGTTACTTTTGATTTACTGCGATCATAATAGGCTTTTAAACGTAATGGATCTACCAACCAAAAAGAACACCCCGATGATCCCGCAACAACGGATCAAACCACTGCTTCTTCCCCCAACCATTGAAGCAATCCTTATTGAATCACCGATTTGATCTACCGGTTATGAACGGCTATTTTGCGTTGGCTTTATAAAAAACAGGCGAAGGGAACGACGGAAAATGACAAATGCGAAACAAGCAATGCCTCCAAAAACGATTTTTTTTCATGAAGACGCTTTTCAAAAAACAGATCAAACGATCATTCGCTGGTTAGGAAACTCTGGTATTCTTCTAAACAGCCGTGGTACTTGTATCATGGTCGATCCGGTCCTAGAAGGATTTGACCTGCCGTTACTGATCGATCTGCCAACCAAACCGTCGGCAGTTCCTCACTTAGATGCGGTATTGATCACCCATTCGGATAACGATCATTACAGCATTCCGACAATTGACAAACTAGTTTCTGTTACCGACAGCTTTCATGGACCCAAGTATGTCGCCGAACTTATGCAAGAGCACTTTCAAGTTGCTGCCCAAGGTCACGAAATCTATGATTCATTCACCGTTAAAAATTTGGAGATTTCTTTAACAAAGGCGTATCACCTTTGGCAAAATGAGACGACAAAATTTGACCGTGTCTTCCAAATTGAGGACTATTGCGGCTTTTGGATCGATACCCCGGATGGTTCCTTATGGATTCCTGGCGATTCTCGTCTTTTACCAGAGCAATTAGAGATGCCTCAACCAGATGCGATCTTGTTC
This sequence comes from Enterococcus sp. DIV1096b, assembly GCF_050498765.1. NCBI lineage: Bacteria > Bacillati > Bacillota > Bacilli > Lactobacillales > Enterococcaceae > Enterococcus > Enterococcus sp. DIV1096b. The sequence continues at coordinate 2,780,217 of NZ_JBMHEK010000001.1, forward strand.
GACTTTAACGACAATGCTTGGCATATCGGCTTTGAAAACGCCGTGAAACTGGCAAATACCTATCCTCATGCTGACTTGATCCTCTCCCACTGGGGTACAGTGGATGCTCCGCATATCGATGCCTTTAATGGGGATCCTGAAGCTTTGTACGATCGGATCGTCAATCCAAAGCGGATTCGTCTTGTCGCTGCCGGTGAGCCGATTGAATTGAAATTAACCACTTTCAACAATTTAGAATAGGGAAAAAGGACCACACCGTTTTTGGTGTGGTCCTTTTATTCTTCTGCCATCTCTTTAAACGTCGTTTTTCGGCTCGTCTCTAAAAAACGAGCATTGGTGATTTTCATTTGGATATTTTCCTGATAATCGAGGGAAAAAATCTTAGCAAACAAAACTGTCAAAAGGAATTGAATCGATTCTTCTGTGGAAAAATTTCCGATTTTAGAATACAGTTTTTCTCGGCTAGCAATCGTTAAGACGATCGTCGAATAGTCCCGCAAATAGTTCTCTCCACCACTCGTAATACTGATAATCGGCACACCATTTTTCAACAATGTTTTCACATTTTTCATAGGATACGTTTCTGAATTATTACCAGAATAAGAGATAAGAATGGCACAATCCTGTGGGGTCAGCGTATTAGAAATCAAGCCAGATTCATCCGCATCTGCAAGAAAGGCTTTTTTATGGATCGTGTTTAAGTTGCGTTTAAACAGCTGTCCGAAATAAGAATTTGGACTGCGCCCATAGATGACGATGGTTTGAGCTCCATTGATGAGCCGAGCGGCTTGATTCAGGTCTTTCACTGTCATAAGTGAAGCTGTTTCTTTAATCGTCTGTATGCGCAAGTTCGCCAAGTTTTCAATGATTTCTAATGTATCTGCCGCCTCACCAAAAGGAATGTTCACATCGATCGTTGCTGAGCCATCATCAAAATGAGCCAATTCGTGCATGAAGGCATATACAAATTCTTTCCAACCAGAAAAGCCAAAATATTTTGCAAAACGGACCAGCGTCGGCTTGGAAGTATGGGTCAGTTTTGCGATTTCTTCCATGCTATACTCACTAACTTTTTCTCGATTGCTTAATAAAAAGTCACCGATCGTTCGTCTCGCGTCATTTTGTTTAAACGCTGCTTCTTCAATTTTTTGAAAAAGATACATCTGGTTCTCCCCTCTGATTGCTGCTGTTAGTTTTACACGTCCCATTCATTCACGTTTCTTTCTATTAAAAGCAATGAAGGTGATGAATTGAAGACGAAAAAGCGTGGAGCACGCCAGCGTATGCCTACCCTCGTTCAAAATACAAAAAGAATTTATTTCCTAAAAGGGCGATCATACCAATCAGACATAGCATGCCCCCTGATAAGATCATCTGCATCCCTGCTGTTTCATTGCCACTGACTAGTATCAGCAAGCGTGATGCATAAGGTGCTAACGTGACCCCTAAATTGTAAGCAACGATCGAAACGATCGTGCCAAACTTAGCTTCTGCTTCACCACCAGTTGTCAGTAAGTGAGTGAAAAATGGCATGATGCTACGAAAGGCAAAACCTAATAGTAAAGAACAACCCAAGAGTAGCCCCACCGTCTGCAAGGGATAGGTCAAATAGATGCTGCTTCCTGCAAGCAATGCCGCAATGGGCAGCAACCAGCGATGTAGGCGACTGTATATCAAGCCAAAGGCATTGCCGGCGATAAATGCCCCCGTCGCAATGGCGGCGATCATGTTACTGCCTTCGGTGGCGTCCCCGATTCCTTTTTCCAATAACAATGGTGTGATCTGTAAATTGTAATTGATAAACAAGACAACGATTAGAAACAAGAGCACACCCAGAATGAATGATCGCTGTTTCCGTTCTTTTGAAACCGTGACGTTCGCCAATAACATCTCATTAGTCACAGCCTGTGTTTCGTTTGGAATAAATAGCTGGACAAAGAAGAGACTGATCAGGGCAAAGCCATAAACCAAGAAGGACATTTCCCAACTGATTTTCACTAGCTGCCCAACCAGCAAAGTCATAAAGATACCACCTAAACCACCGACGGCACTTTCTAATCCAAGGGCTTTGGCTTTCTTTTGCGGCTCATTTTGAAACAGCAAACTAATCATTTGAATCGCCAAACGATTGAATAAGCCGATCCCGAAGCCAAGAATCCCTCGAGAAAGAAACAAGACGGGAAAGCTCCCCTGATACCATGCCGGCAGCGTGCCAAAAACTGCCACAATGACCAAGCCGGTGACCATCGTGTATTTTTTGCCGATCCTTTTTTCGATCATGCTGGTAGTAAAAATCCCCAGTAAAAGAAACAATGACGGAATTGTGGTCAGTAACCCAATGTAGACCGCTTCAACTTCTGGAAAGCTTGCCGCAATCGCTGGAACATTGGCAGAAATCGCCGGTGCCGAATAGACGACCATTGCCACCGATAGTAGTGCCAGCAACTTCATAGAAAAAAATTTCATAAATACCCCTTTCCTTAAAAACACCTTTTCTTCCTTGTATCTGAACCCAATAGTCCAAGATGACAAAGTGATCCTTTCACTACCTTATTATTCGCTAGATTAACCTCGTTGACCAATGCTTAACGCGCTTGGGCTTTATGCTTGAAAAGCATTGGTCTTCTGTATTTTGCTAGGTTTCTATGGCGATTGCTGGAACTCATTTATGTTTGTCTAAAAAAAGGAAACCTTGCAGTATGTTTTCTGCTAGGTTTCCTTCTTTTCATAAATCGACTGTAATTACTCAAAAACGCCTTAGTGAATTGATTGCTGTAACTGTTCCATAACGTCTTTCGTAATTGCCTCAGCAGTGATACCAAGTTCAGATAAAACGTCTGCTGCCCGGTAATTATCATAAAATTTCTTTTCTAAGCCATAGTTTTTGACGGCAATCTCACGATCACCAAGATAGCTGGCAATCATTTGTCCATAGCCGCCCTCTCGTATGCCGTCTTCCAACGTGACAACGAGTTTGTGCGATCGTGCCACAGCATCCAGCAACTCTTTGTCGACCTCTGAAATAAACTTAGGATTGATCACCGTTGGCGTAATTCCATGTTGCATTTTCAATTGTTCTGCGATCTCTTCCGCTAGCGCATAAAAGTTTCCGACACCGACGATGGCTACCTGCGTGCCAGCTTGAGTCACTTCATTTTTTTGATCACTGTAGTCAGTAGAGACTGTCACTGCCATTTCGTTGACAGGTCCAACCGGTACCCGGATCGCAACTGGTGCGTTGGTTTGTTCCAGCGACCAATCCAACATTGCCAGATATTCTTCTTTAGAGGTTGGCGCAAGATAAATAAGGTTGGGAATATGTGCCAAAAATGGAATATCAAAAATTCCCAAATGGCTCTCGTCATTCATGCCGTGAATCGATGCACCATATACCAGAATCGTTCCAGGCAGATGATTTAAGGCCAAATCATGGGAAATTTGATCAAAACTACGTTGCATAAAGGTAGAAAAAACGGCCCAGACAGGTTTTGCTCCATTTTTTGCTAACCCAGCAACCATCGATACCGCATGTTCTTCTGCAATACCTACATCTACAAATTGTTTGCCTGCTTTTTCTCTTTGTTCCGGAGAAAAAAGCAGCATCGGTGTACCAGCGTTTACTGCCACGACTTTAGGATCTGACGCCATTTTTTCTAATAAATAATCCGTCGTTAAGCTATTGTACGTTACTTGATTGCCGCCAGTAGAAATATATTCGCCGGTTTCTAAATGAAAGGGACCGCCTGCATGAAACTTTTCACGATTTTCTTCCGCAAACTTGAAGCCTTTGCCTTTGATCGTATGAATGTGTAATAAAACAGGATGATCAACATCTTTCACTTTTTCAAATAAAGCAATCAATGCAGCGAGGTCATTTCCTTCATCCAAATAGTGGTACTCAAAACCAATCGCTTTGAACAGATTGTCTGCTGCTTGCCCCTTTGTTTCCCGCAATACTCGCAAATTCTGATACATCCCCCCATGGTTTTCTGCGATCGATTGGTCATTGTCGTTGAGGACCACGATGGTATTGGTGCCTAATTCCACGATATTGTTCAAGCCTTCAAACGCTAACCCGCCTGATAGAGAACCATCACCAATCACGGCAACGACGTTATACGTTTCATTTTTTAGGTCACGGGCTTTCGCCACACCATTTGCCAACGAAACTGACGTGGAGGTATGACCGACCGTAAAGAGATCGTGCTCGCTTTCTTTCGGATTCGTGTAACCAGAAACCGCATCATACTGCGCAGCATCAAGAAAGGCATGGGCGCGTCCCGTCAACATTTTATGGATATAGGTCTGATGGGACACATCAAAAATCAGCTTATCTGTGGGGGAATCAAAGACTTTATGCAACGCAATCGTCATCTCAACCATCCCCAGATTGGGGCCATTGTGCCCCCCATGGTGACTGATTTTTTCCAATAAAGCAGTTCGTGCTTCTACTACCAGTTCTTGAAGTTGCCCACTGGTCAATTCTTTTAACGCTTTGGGGCTTTTGATTTTTTCTAATAACATGTACGTACCTCCTGTAAAAATATTCGAATGATTCGTGCGTTTACTCACAAGGAAAAAGACACGAAATCGAAATGAGTGGATCGTTCTCTAGAATGAAAAACGTGGCCATCGGAGCTAGACGCTCTTTTTAGAATTCCTGTCAAACCTAGAAATAGCAAGTTATCCTAAAGGGAAATCGTGATTTTTTGAGTTTCAACAATCGCTGCTCATTTCTTCTATCTAAAAAGATACCACCTAGAGTTCACTTTAGGTCAAGCACTTTTTGTGAATTTATTCTATTTTGATCCTATCTTTACTGCATGCCCGCCATAATGATACAAAAAAAAGATAAGAAGCGCTTGCTTCTTATCTCGGATTTTACTTGTTCAATGGTCATTCTTAAGAAACCTAAATTTTTTCATTGACCACTTATTCTTCTTTCTCTAAGCCAACAAGCACTCGCTGTTTACGGTTCGATTCTTCTGCAACAAAGTTTAAAACTGTTTTCAATTCGCTAGGCGTTGCCTTTTTCTGTAAGATCGAGAAGTTTCGATGATATTTTATCATGATTGTTTCTACTTTTTCTTTCTCAGTCATTGAGCTTCTCCTCCAATTCTTCCTTTGTGTATGTTAATGGCAAAGCGAACGATACATTGTCAACTGCCATCAACGTATGAGAATGGCGATTTTGAAAATCTTTTATAAAAATATTAACGGTCACATTTTCTTTATACAATTCCTTCATTTTAATCAAGTTATATCTTGATTGAAAAAAAGCATTTATAAAATGTTCTTTAGGAACAAAGCGTCCTTCTATTTTTTCACGTTGCTTCGTATAATTCCAAGCAATAAAAGGATCTTGATAGATATAATAGATAAGCACATCATAATTCTTTTTTAAGCATCGCGCAATATTTTGATCAGCTTTTTTAGTGGGTGAAACAAGAATCATTTATTGCGAGAAGTAAGATGGCAAAAATTTCTGTTAATGAACTATACGCAAAAAAACAGACTACATTTGTCATGCAGTCTGCTTTTCCAACTTTTTCTTAATTTAGTGTTTGTCCCACTGTTTTCCGAAAGATTGTTGTTGTGATTCGATATGTCCTCGATGGCCATATACAGGTATTTGATTCAATTGGTTTTCAATTACTTGAAACTCGGTATCTGTAAGCTGTACATCCCAAGCAGCTAGATTTTCCAAAATCCTGCCTCGATTTTTTGATCCAGGAATCGGCACTGCATTCGGGTACTTGTGAAGCATCCACGCCAATGAAATTTGGGCATTTGTCGCCTGCTTTGCTTGAGCGACTTCTGCTAGCATATTTAAAATCGGTTGATTGGCTACGAGGTTTTCTTTAGCCAGCTGAGGGACGAATTTGCGAACATCATCCCCTTCAAAGGATGTATCTGGTGTGACTTTTCCAGATAAAAACCCACTAGCGATTGGTGAAAAAGGAACGACGGCGATCTCGTTCTCAAGACAATAGGGGAAAATCTCTCGCTCACAATCACGCTCAACCATTGAATAGAGATTTTGCACAGCACCAACGGGGGTAATCCCATGTGCTTTAGCAAGTGTCTCCACGGAAACTTGTGAGAGTCCCCATTCTCTGATCATACCTTCTTTGATCAATCGTCCCATCACATCAGCTATTTCTTCTAAAGAAAGCTGTTCATTGATTCGATGAAGATAATAGAGATCAACATAATCGGTGCGCAATTTTTCCATTGAAGCAATCAAATGGTTACGGATGGCTGTGTAAAGAGTTGTGCTTTCATTCACTTCTTTTTCGTCGAGATGATACTTGGTGGCAAGAACAACTTTGTTTCGAAAAGGCGACAGTGCTTTACCCACCAACTCCTCATTATGTCCAGAATAAAACATTTCTTTTCCATAAGCTTCTGCTGTATCAAAAAATGTACAGCCAAATTCGTAAGCTTTGCGAATAGATGCAATACTCTCTTTTTCTTCTGGCACCTTTCCATATCCGTGAGAAAACCCCATACACCCCATTCCGATTGGCGAAACTGCTAAACTTCTGATTTTTCTATTCTTCATATTACAATTCCCTCCTTCATCGATACCTTATGCACTCGTTAAGCTAGCTAAACTTTAGCATCTTCGAGTCACTCGAAGTCAAGGAGTTTCTAACAATCATTTTTCTTCCACCTTTTGTCTTTTTGAGGCTCTCAAATAGGAAGCTACTTTTCTCCACAAAATTATCTGTGCTATAATACGCGATATAAAAAGAAAATGATCTACAACAGTTTTTACTAATACGTTCAAACGACTTGCTTGACTTCAGCAAATTATGAAAGGCGTGACCAACATTTACTCTATCAAAGAAGCAGCCACGATCACTGAATTGTCTGAACACACGATTCGCTATTATACCGATATGGGTTTGGTTCCTAGTTTGATCAGGGACAAAAACAACAGACGGGTTTTTAATCAGACTTCCATCAATTGGTTAACTGGTATCAAGAATTTGCGCGAAACAGGCATGTCTTTAGAAGCCATTAAGCATTATATTTCGCTTTGCCTCCTTGGCGATTCGACGATCAAAGAAAGAGCCGACATCATTCAATCGCAAAAAGAAAAAGCGCTCGTTAAACTTACAGAAGCGCAAAAACGAGTCGCTTATTTAGAAAAGAAAAGCAATACCTATCAAGAGCTCATCAACCAGAAAACAGCTTCTAACGATCCATTGAATCCGGCAACTTGGGAGGAGGAAGCAGTATTGCGGAATAGAACTTGAATGAAGATATTTTACCAATGATTTGGATCAATAGACACTTAATTTTTTGATGATTATATTCGTATAGTGCTGAAATAGACTATTCATTACTAAAAAACTGCCATTAAACAGGATTCATTCCCTGCTTAATGGCAGTTTGCTTATTTCCGATACATCTTCAATTCCAAGAACAAATCATTATAGATGCCAAGATACTCAGCACCTAAGTTTTCATAGACTTCGAGGTGTTCCATCAATTCATCGGATGGGTAGAATTGTTCGTCTTCGGTGATCTCGTCTGGCAGTAAGGCCATGGCTTCTTGGTTAGGTGTGGAATAGCCGATGTATTCTGCGTTTTGTGCAGCATTCTCGGGTTCTAGCATAAAGTTCAAGAAGGCGTAAGCACCGGCTTCGTTTTGTGAGGTCTTAGGAATGACCATATTATCAAACCACAGGTTGGAGCCTTCCGAAGGGATCACATAATGAATGTGTTCGTTTTCGTACATCATGTCGGCTGCTTCCCCAGAAAATGTGACCGCAACCGATGCTTCTTCATTGGCCATGTACATCTTGATTTCATCTGCGACGATGGCTTTGATGTTTGGGGTCATGGTCCGCAGCTTATTGAATGCCTCTTGCAGCTGATCATCGTCTTTGCTGTTTAGAGAATAGCCTAAGCTGTCCAAACCTAATCCCATTACTTCACGCGCGCCATCGATCAGCATGATGCTGTTTGCTAATTCGGGTTTCCAAAGATCGTCCCATTGGGTGATCTCACCTTCATCAAAGAATTTATCGTTATAGACGATCCCCAGTGTTCCCCAGAAATAAGGGATCGAATATTGATTGCCCGGATCAAAACTCAGGTCTAAAAAGCGAGGGTCGATATTGTCTAGCCCTTTGATTTTGCTGTGATCCAATGGTTTTAAAAGATTTTGTTCCATCATTTTCTCAATCATGTATTCACTCGGTATGGCGATGTCATAGGACGTACCGCCTTGTTGGATCTTCGTGAACATCGCTTCATTTGAGTCAAAGGTTTCATAATTGACTTTGTAGCCAGTCTCTTCTTCAAACTTACTGATCAAATCAGGGTCGATGTAGTCGCCCCAGTTGTAGATGTTGACGACCTCAGCACCTGCCATACCAGAGGTGCGTTCCAATTCACGGACACCAAAGAGCAAGATCAGGACGATCGCAACAATACCGATAATCAGAGATTGTAGTCGTTTCATCGCAGATTTGCCACCTCCACACGGCGGTTTTTACGTAATTTCTTCGAGCCGTTTTCTTTACTGATAAAGTAATAGCCTACCACCAGAATCATGGAGAATAAGAAGACAAGTGTGCTTAATGCATTGATTTCTAAACTGATTCCTTGACGTGCTCTAGAATAGATCTCTACTGATAAGGTACTAAAGCCATTGCCCGTCACAAAGAATGTCACGGCAAAATCATCAAGTGAATAAGTAAAGGCCATGAAATAGCCGGCGATGATGCCCGGTGTCAAGAAAGGCAAAATGATATTTTTGATGACTTGAAAATTATTCGCGCCTAAATCACGGGCAGCATCGATCATTGAATCGTTCATCTCTTGCAATTTCGGCAAGACCATCAATACCACGATCGGGATACTAAAGGCGATATGCGAAAGCAACACGCTGAAAAAGCCTAAGCTAAACCCACGGAACAAGTTGCCGATCATCGTAAAGAAAATCAAGAAACTGGCGCCAATGATGACATCTGGTGAAACCAGCAAAATATTATTCAAACTCAACAAGGCCGTTCTCGTTCGGCGCTTGCGGGTATAGTAGATGCCCATCGCACCAAATGTGCCAATGATCGTTGCCAGTAATGCTGATAAAAATGCCAGCATAAAGGTGTTCAACACGATGATCATCAAGCGGGTATCTTGAAAGACGGATTGGTAATGTTCAAAAGTGAAACCCGTAAAAGCATTCATGGTGCCTCCTTCATTGAAGGAATAGAAAATCAAATAAAAGATCGGCACGTACAAAAGAATAAAGACGACGATCAGATAAAGATTCGACCAGCGAAATTTTTTCATTTACGTTGCCCTCCTTTTTTCTTTTCTCCCGTAAACAACATCACGAGGAACATGGCGATGATCAAAATGACGCCGATGGTCGAACCCATGCCCCAATTTTGGGTAACGAGAAAGTGCTGCTCGATCGCCGTACCAAGCGTGATCACGCGATTGCCCCCAATCAAACGGGTCAACATGAAGAGGGAGAGCGATGGAATGAAGACGGCTTGGACGCCGCTTTTTACCCCGTTTAACGAAAGAGGGAAAATCACTCGTCGGAAAGTATCATAGCTGTTTGCCCCTAGATCGCGACTGGCACTGATCAAAGAGGGATTCATTTCTTCTAAGGCATTAAAAATCGGCATGATCATAAAGGGCAGTTCGATATAGACGGCAACCGTCAAAAAGCTGAAGTCAGTAAACAAAATCTGCTTTGGTCCAACCCCCATGATTTCTAGGAAGTTGTTGACACTGCCATGAATGCCGAAAATCCCAATAAACGCATAGGCTTTTAACAATAAGTTGACCCACGTTGGTAAGATGATCAACAGCAGCCACAAATCTTTGTGGCGCAGCTTAGTTAAGAAATACGCTGTCGGGTAGCTGATCACTAAGGTAATCAAGGTGATCAAAAAGGCATACCAAACCGAGTTTAAGGTCATGATCAAATATTTTCCCGAACCTAAGTAGCTTTGATAATTGACCAGCGAAAAGTTGCCGTTCATATCAAAAAAAGATTGGTAGATGATCAATAAGACTGGTGCAATAACAAATAGCAATAACCAAAAGACATAGGGTATCGCATAAAAACGACGCATTTTCGTCATTAGCTTTCCCTCCTAATCTTCGTAGCTCTCTAAACGAGCATCAAAATCTTCTTCGGACTCATTGAAACGCATGACGTGGATGTCTTCTGGTTCAAAGGAAAGACCGATCTTGCTTCCTTCAGTGGCTTTTCTTGTAGAGTGAACCATCCACTCGTTGCCTTGTTCGTCGTAACAAATGATCTCGTAATGCACGCCTCGGAACAATTGCGTGTCTACTTCAACGACCAGCTTGCCTTTTTCCGCCGTCGTCAAATTCAAATCTTCTGGACGGATCACGATCTCAACGGCTTCATTCGGCCGCATCCCGCCATCGACACATTCAAATTGCTTGCCGACAAATTCCACTAAGTTGTCTTCGATCATCGTACCTGTGACGATGTTGCTTTCACCGACAAAATCCGCCACAAAATGGTTGATTGGTTCATCGTAGATATCCACCGGTGTGCCGCTTTGGACGATCTTCCCTTTGTTCATAACGAAAATCTCATCACTCATCGCCAACGCTTCTTCTTGGTCATGGGTGACAAAAATAAAGGTGATGCCTAGTCGCTGCTGCAATTCCCGCAGTTCGTATTGCATGTCAGTTCGCAATTTCAAATCCAATGCGGACAATGGTTCATCAAGAAGCAATACTTTGGGTTCATTGACGATCGCTCGTGCGATTGCGACCCGTTGGCGTTGTCCTCCAGACATTTCGCTGATTTCACGATTCTCATAACCAGGAAGCTGCACTAGCCGCAACGCTTCTAAGACTTTTTTATTCACTTCATCTTTTGGTAATTTTTTGATTCGCAGACCAAATGCCACATTTTCAAAAACGTTCATATGTGGGAATAAGGCGTAATCTTGAAAGACAGTATTCACTTGCCGTTGATTGGCAGGAACGTCATTGATTCTTTGTCCATCAAAATAAACGTCGCCTTCTGTTGCGTCCGAAAAACCCGCAATGATGCGTAAGATGGTTGTTTTTCCACAACCTGAAGGACCTAACAATGTATAAAAGCGACCTTCTTCAATATCAAAACTCACTTTTTTCAAAACTGTTTCATCATCATCAAATCGCTTCACCACATTGTTGAATGAAATTATTGTTTTTCCCACACTCTTTCCTCCTGTACTATAAATAAGAATCTGTCACGACTACAAGCACACGGCTTTTTTTGCCCGCAATATTTTTTAATTGATGCGGCTCAGTCGCCTGATAATAAATCGATTGGCCTTTACGAGCCTTGTACTGCGTTTCTCCTAGTGTCAAGGCCACACTGCCCTCTAAGACATAGATAAATGTTTCTGCTAACGATGGTTCAAAGGTCTTGTATTCGCCCGCTTTATCAAAGGTCAGCAAGACTGGCTCCATTTCTTTTTCATTGGAATCGGGAATCAGCCACTTCAATTCATAGCCATTTTCTTCATCATAATAAAGCGTGCTGTCTTCTTCGCGATAAACCACTTGATGCTGCGCATTTTCTTCTCGGAAAAATTCCTCTGGTGTCACGCCTAAAACTTCTAAGATCGTAAAAAAAGTTTCCATAGAAGGCGAACTCAAATCACGCTCCAACTGTGAGATATAGCCTTTCGTCAAATCGGTCCGCTCGCCTAATTCTTCTTGGGTCAAATTCTTTTGAACGCGCAAATTGCGCAGCTTCTCGCCAATCTCCATGTTCATTCCCCCTTTGATTGACACAACTTCAAATAAAAAAGTTTGCTATAAGTAAACTTCATGTTTAATTTCACTTTTTCTAGTATACAAATAATTGCAAAAAACACAAGCCTTTTTTCTTCATTTTTTTGAAATCTTTTCTCTCTGATCAAAAAAAGGAGTGACGCTAAACGCTTGTATTATAAAGGAAAGGAGTGGCGGTCCCGTCATTTTCGCTTTTCAAAGGTTTAAAAGAACAACTTCTATTTTAACGAAGAAAAGGTAGATTTAATAATGATCTGTTTTTGCTGATTTTTTGATAAGAAGACCTACCTTTTCTTGCTTCGCTGGTTAAAAAAATAAAACTTATGGTATTATGAGTACAAACCATCAAAGGAGTGTCTGAAATGACGAATTTCTCTACCTTTCGTGTCATGAATGAACCAAATTTTACTGCTTCACTCACAACTGCAACCCTTGACGAGCTGCCAGCAGGCGATGTGCTTGTCCGTGTTGATTACTCAGATGTCAATTACAAAGATGCCTTGGCAGCAAAAGAAAATGGCGGCGTGATCCGCACGTATCCGATGACGCCGGGAATCGATTTAGCAGGGGAAGTCGTGGACAGTCAGTCTGCTGATTTTGCCCCAGGCGACCAAGTCTTAGTGACAGGTTATGGCTTAGGGGTTTCTCACCCAGGCGGTTACAGTCAATTTCAACGGGTCCCAGCCGAGTGGCTCGTGAAACGTTCTGCTGGTTTTTCAGCAAAAGACAGTATGACCTATGGCACGGCTGGGTTCACAGCAGCTTTAGCGGTGCAAGAATTAGAACAGCTGCACTTAGCAAAAGACGCTGCTATTTTGGTGACAGGTGCTAGCGGTGGCGTCGGCAGTGTCAGCATTGCTTTATTGAAAAAACTGGGCTATACAAATATAGTGGCGCTATCTCGGAAAACCGATGCGCAATGGTTGTTGGACCTAGGCGCAGCGAAAATCGTCCGTCCGGATGAAGTGGTACCCGAAAAGGGCAAACCATTAGCAAAACAATCGTTTGCAGCGGTCATCGATACTGTTGGCGGTCCATTGCTTGCGGCAGTGCTTCCGCAAATCGCTTATGGGGGCGGTGCCTTCTTATGCGGCAATGCTGGTGGGATCAAAATCGAAACGACTGTCTTACCCTTTATTTTGCGTGGGATTCGCGTAATTGGGATCGATTCGGTCAATGTTTCCCATGAGATCCGCTCGGCATTATGGGAGAAATTAGCGGGTGAGTGGAATGTGATCGATCAGCTTTACACGAAAGCCATCACTTTGGAAGACTTGCCAGAAACATTGGCAGCTTTATTAGCTGGTACGCACCAAGGACGGACGATCGTTGAGGTGTCACAAGCGCAATGAGAATTTTGATTACGGCTGGCGGTACTTCCGAAAAAATCGATGATGTCCGTGCAATCACGAATCATTCCACGGGCTCACTTGGTCAAGCCATTGCCAAGGAATGGCTGCAATACCCTGAGGTGGCCATCGATTACGTTACGACGAAAACTGCCAAACAACCGCCGACCGATCCACGCGTTACCTGTCATTTCATTGAAGGGACCACGGACTTATTGACGCAGTTGACCGATTTATTGACGACCCATTCGTATGCTGCTGTGATCCACAGTATGGCAGTCAGTGATTTCACCCCTGCTGCTCATTTTTCAGAAGCAGCGTTTTATGAAGCAATCAACGATGCCCTACCAGCTTATGACAACCAGGTCACTCCGGCATTGATGGCACACGTGCTCTCACAATCTGAATCAACGGCAGGCAAAGTTTCTTCCAATACTGATCATTTGTTTTTAGTGTTGAAGAAAACCCCGAAAGTGATCCAAACCATCAAAGCATTACAGCCGACAACCTTATTAGTCGGATTCAAATTATTAGTAGACGTAGCGGAAGCCGAGTTGTTTGCGGTCGCACGAAAAAGTCTGCTGGCTAGCCAAGCGGATTATGTGTTGGCCAACGACTTGACGCAAATTTCTGGAAACCAGCATGTCGGACACCTTTTGACACAAGAAGGACAAATCGGGACTGGCCGCACAAAAGCTGAGATCGCAACCTTGATCGTTGACACATTACGCAATGACCTGCGTGCTTAGCTAGATGTTTTTTAGAAAAGGAGAAAGAAACATGAAACAAAAACACGTTCTGCTTGGCGTCAGCGGCAGTATCTCTGCATACAAAGCAGCCGACCTAACCAATGAATTAACCAAAAAGGGCTATGCAGTGGATGTCTTAATGACTCAAAATAGCACACAATTTATTACGCCTTTGACTCTACAGTCATTATCCAAACGCCCGATCCATGTGGATGTTATGCAAGAGCGCCAACCAGATCGGATCAATCATATTGAACTAGCCAAACAAGCCGATCTTTTCTTGCTCGCCCCAGCCAGTGCTAACAGTATTGGCAAGCTGGCGCATGGGTTAGCCGATGATTTGATCTCAACAGTTGCCTTAGCGTTGCCGTTATCCGTGCCCCGCTTGATTGCACCAGCCATGAATACCGTCATGTACGAAAACCCGATTGTTCAAAGAAATTTGGGGATTTTGAAAGAAGTCGGCTTCCAAGAGATTGAACCCCGTGAAGCGTTACTGGCTTGCGGTGATTTCGGCAGAGGCGCATTAGCAGCAACAGAAACGATTCTCGAAAAAGCATTGACTGCTTTGGAAGTACGGAGTGTCTAACAATGAAAAAAATATCAACTTTTGAACTTGTCTTAACAGCTTTCTTTTTAGGAATCTTGATTCTTTTAGCATCGGTACCCTTTCTTGGATTTATTCCCTTAGGACCAATCAATGCGACAACGATGCACATTCCTGTCATCATTGCTTCCATTGTATTGGGCCCTCGGATCGGCGGCTTTTTAGGCGGTGCCTTTGGGATCATCAGTATGGTACGTTCGACGTGGATCATCACCCCGCTTTCTTTTGTCTTCTCTCCTTTCGTACCGATTTATGGGAGTGATCAAGGAAGTTGGAAAGCGATCCTCGTAGCGCTGATTCCCCGTATTTTGATTGGTGTCGTTCCTTATTTTGTTTATAAAGGCTGTCAAAAAATCTGGAAAAACAAACAGCAAAGTCTTTCGCTACTGATTGCTGGTGTTGCCGGAGGTTTGACGAATACGATCCTGGTAATGAACTTAATCTACTTCTTGTTCCAGCAAGAATATGCGGAGGTTGTGGGAAAAGCCGGCAATGCTGTTTACGCAGCGATTTTGGGTGTGATCTTCGCCCAAGGCGTGCCTGAAGCCATTGTAGCGGGAATCGCCACGATGGCAGTTGGAACCGTTCTTTTGCGCTTAGTCATGAACCGCAAAAAAAATCGAATCTAAAAAATAGCGACCGCCTAAAGTTAGCTTTTTGGCTAACTTAGGCGGTCGCTTCCCTTTTGAGTGACTCATAAACTTTGTGTCATCTGGAGTGCTTCGACAAGCTCTTGATACTGCTCTTGGGTCAAATACTCTTCATAAAATGTCAGATAATCATCGATATCTGCTTGGGTCAAATAAGGCAGCTCTTGCTTGATTTGCAGTAGCAGTTCCTCGAACTCCTCATCCGTCAGCATATAAGAAGACCAATCATCGGCTTCATCATAGCTATCCCAGTACTCATCATCATAATCATTCTCATACCCATCGTCATAGCTGTCATCCCAGCCATAATCATAGGGAGAAAACAATTCTTCTGGGTCAATCAATTCTTCCGCTGTGGGGATCGCAACGGCAGTATCACTTTTCTTTCCTGTAAAAGTCACCGTAGCTCCGATAGTCGTTTGCAGCTCATCCGCTTGCACGAAGTGAAAAGCCATTTTCTGCTGATTTGTTTTCGTATTGACGGTCATAGCTAAGTCAAACTGCTCGACTTCTTCCAGCATCGTTTCTAATTCGGCGACTTGCTTTTGATCGGCACCGTGTTCTTGGGCATAGGTTGCATAATCTGCCAATTCTTCTTTGGTAAACGTATGGCTGATCGTATCTCCATCTCTTTTGAAAGCATCCGGTTCGAAGGTTTTCAAATAGTCTGCAAACGTCTCATTATGAAAAAGACTGTTCATGGTAAAGAGGTTTTCAGGCGCTTTTTCTGCTTCGGTTGTCTCCTCGTCGTCCTCTGCAAAAGTTCCTTCAAAGTAAGAATCTAAGGTTTCTTGATCGATGCGCAGGTACTTGCCCTCATATTCCCCAGCGTCTGGTGTTGTTCCATAACTGTCATCACCAAATGCGCTGATATACCCTTGCAGTGTTTCATAGATTTCAGCTGACACATACGCTTCTTGTTTTTCAGGATCGACGATCAGCTTGATCGGCAGCTCCTGCCCCCCATAAGCGACTGCCAGATTGAGTAAAATCGCTTTGGTTTCCTTGTCTTGGACGAAGTCCCCTTTAAATGACGAGCCGACTAACTGTGACATCAACATAGAGGCATACCTATCGGCTTCTTGACCGTATTCGCTGCTGTTGCCTATCTCAAAGGTATCGATCGTCGCTTGGAATTCACCAGCATTCGTTGCTTGCTGATTCGTCAACTGTTCGGCAAACTGTTCTTGCGGTAATTTCGTACAGCCACCGAAAAGAAAGGCGAACCCAACAAACAAAATGATGCGTCCCCACTTTTTCATCCTGCTCACTCCTTTTCGTTTATTGTACCGAAGACTGCGAAAGCTTACAATCCTAAGCTCTTTTTATTAGCTCTCATGAAAAAAAGATTGCCCCGCGGGACAATCTTTTCGCTAATCTATTCTTCGCCGATGATTCGGACTTCTGTTTCTAAGGTGACATCAAAAGTTTCTTTGATGACTTGTTGGATATGAGCGATCAGTTCAACGTAATCCGTGGCTGTCGCTTGATCGACATTCACGATAAAGCCCGCATGTTTTTCCGAAATTTGGGCACCGCCCCATTTCAATCCTTGTAAGCCTGCATCTTGGATCAGCTTGCCGGTAAAATGACCGACTGGGCGTTTGAAGACACTCCCACAAGAGGGGTATTCTAGCGGTTGCTTCAATTGCCGCAATTCTGTCAGTTCATCCATTCGCTTTTTGATTTGCTCTTGATCGCCTTTTGCTAGATCAAAGCGACTGCTCAAAATGATCATCTTTTGCTCTTGCAACTTGCTATGACGATAAGCAAATTCCATTTCTTCATTGGTATATGTCACGATTTGACCATCAGCCAGCAAAACGTCGCAGGACGCAAAGACATCTTGGATCTCGCCATCATAGGCGCCTGCATTCATAAAGACGGCACCGCCGACACTGCCGGGAATCCCGCAGGCAAATTCAAAACCAGTCAAGGATTCATGCAAAGCGACATAGGTCGTATCGATCAACTTTGCTCCAGCATCGACGATCAAAGAAGTGCCGTCTACAACGATTTGGTTCATTTCCGACAGCATGATCACCACGCCACGAATACCACCATCACGGACGATCAAGTTGCTGGCGTTTCCTAAGACGATCCAAGGAATCGCTTGTTCTCGGCAATAATCAAGCAGCTGTTTAGCCTCTTCTGCTGTTTTGGGAAAAGCCAAAATGTCTGCCGGTCCACCAGTTTTTGTATACGTATAGTTCAATAAGGGTTCATCTTTTAATAAGGCAATTTCAGGGAATTGCGCAATCATCAAGTCTTTATTCACGAGAAGGTTTCCTTTCACAATAAACATCTCACTTATTTTAGCATGTTCAAGGAAAAGTTGCTACCTCTGGTGAATCAAAGAAAAGCTTAATAATCGAATGACCTGATTAATAAAGAGTAAACTTCAAAAAAAGTGTTTTGTTATTTCAGATAATCGTTCTTTCATCTCCGTAGTGACTTTATCGACTACTTCTAAGTTGCTGCGATGCAAGAGGTCCACACTGCGAATATGCTGACAAAGAATCGTCCCTTGAACTTTACTCTTTTGTGTTTCGGTAACTGTTTGAAACGCATTCGATCGAGCGAATTTTTCTTCTACATATTTTTTTGAGCTACTGATTGGCATCACTAAGACGGTATTGAAACTCTTGTTATAATAATCATTACTAACCACCACACACAGTCTTTTTTTTGCCATTTCATTTCCTTTGGTGGGATTTAAGTCAATAAAAAGAATATCTCCTTGTCTTACCATTCAATATTCTCCTCACCTAAATCTTCTCCAAAAAACATCTCACCTGTATCAAATTTCCCCGTTTCTTCTACGATCGCTAATTCTTGTTTCCAAAAATCTTCAAAGGAAGGTGCTGCTTTTTCGCCTGTTACCTTGATCTCGCCTTCTGGAGTAAATTCAAAAATTACTCGCTGATTCTCTTTTAAGCCTAACTTTTGCCGCACACTTTTTGGAATAGTTATTTGATTTTTCGAAGTCATTTTCGCTGAAACTTGCGCTTTGATCGTCATGTGAACTGCCCCCTTTTCAAAATGATTGTAACATAGAACGTAAGGAAAAGTAAGGATTTATTAATCCTTTTTCGTACCACAAACGAATTTTCTCTAGCATCCAAATTTAATCCTCATTCTTCCTCCTTGTTTTCCTTATTCCGCTCACTTGCTTTGCGCTTCTGGCTTTTTTAGGTAAAATGGGAGGCGTAGTGGAAAATAAGGAGGAGTCTTAATGAAATTTATTTCTTGGAATGTGAATGGTTTACGGGCCATCGTTAAAAAAAATTTTTCTGAAGTGTTTGAAGCCCTCGATGCTGATTTCTTTTGTTTACAAGAAACAAAGCTGCAAGAAGGTCAGATCGAATTGGATTTACCAGGCTATCATCAATACTGGAATTATGCGGAGAAGAAAGGCTATTCTGGCACGGCGATTTTCGCAAAAGAACCTGCACTATCCGTCCGTTATGGATTAGGAATCGAAGAACATGATACGGAAGGTCGCGTCATCACGCTGGAGTATCCTGAATTTTTCTTGATTACTTGCTACACACCGAATTCCCAAAATGAATTGCGCCGCTTGGATTATCGCATGACTTGGGAAGATGCCTTTTTGGCTTACTTGACTGAATTGAAACAACAAAAGCCAGTGATTCTCTGTGGTGATTTGAATGTTGCCCATAAAAATATCGATATCAAAAACTGGAAAACCAATCAAAAAAGTGCTGGGTTTACACCTGAAGAACGGGAAAAGTTTTCAACTCTTTTGGCTGCTGGCTTTACCGATACGTTCCGTTATTTCTATCCAGATGCAGAAGGCATTTATTCTTGGTGGAGCTACCGTTTCAACGCTCGCAAAAACAATGCCGGCTGGCGCATCGATTACTTTGTCGTTTCGGATGACTTAAATGAGCGCTTGCTAGACGCCAAGATCCATACAGATATCATCGGCAGTGACCATTGTCCGGTGGAACTGGATCTCAACTAACCGTAGGAAAACTTCAGTTTTTCTTAACGTTTGTTCGCTTTTCATTCTTTGATTTTGTGCTAGAATGGCAATGAGGTGAGTCTGATGAATTTTATCGCAATGGACTTTGAAACAGCAAATTATCAAAAGCATAGTGCCTGTTCCCTTGCACTAGTCATGGTACAAGACAGCAAAATCGTGGGCGAATATTACACATTGATCCAACCGGAAACGGAATTTTTTTGGAAAAACATTCAAATTCATGGCATCCGTCCAGAAGATGTGCAAGAAGCGCCTAAGTTTCCTGACGTATGGAAACAAATCCAACAATATTATCAATTAAACAGTCTGATCGTTGCGCATAATGCTGGTTTTGATACCGGCGTTTTGGCGGGGTGTCTTGACTATTATGGGTTGTCACAACCAAACTATCTTTCCTTGTGCACGGTACGAACAAGCCGCAAACTGTATCCAGAATTTACGAACCACAAATTAAATACGGTTTGTGAGCAATTGCAGATTCCTTTACTAAACCACCATGATGCCTTGGAAGATAGCCGGGCATGTGCCCAAATCTTATTGCGTCAAGAAGAAGAATTTGGCATCGATCCATTAAAAAAATTGGTTTTAGTCAAATAAATAAGAACGTGCGTCCTAAAGTCTAGCGCAATGCTGACTTTAGGACGCACGTTTTCATTTAAGGAAGCATTCATTTCAGGTCAGGTCGATCCAATAATGACAGATTACAGCGCCATCTTCAGGATCAATGGCTTTTTCTGTCAATTTACCTCCGTTGTTTTCAATGACTTTGGCGGAGGCGCGATTGGCTTCTTCACAGGTTACTAACACGTTGTTCAAGCCAAATTGTTTGGCCTTTACCAATGACTGTGCCAGCATTGCCGAGCCGATGCCTTGCTTTCGATGGTCTGGGTGCACCGAATACCCGATGTGTCCGCCAATTTGGCGCAAATACGCATTAAGTGTCAGACGCAGATTCAAGAGACCGACCACTTTTTGATCTTGGATAGCCAGATAGGTACGGGCGGGGACGAATCCTTCTGGTACCGTTTCTGCTGTTTTAAAATCCGCCAATCCCTCTAGCCAGTCTTTGGCTGTCGGACTTTCTACAAGTCCTGCCCCACCGTGGATGACTTCTTGATTCTTCTCAAACGCTTGCCGATACGCTTCGATTTGATCGCAGTCTGCGATCGTCGGTTCCCGAAACTCCATTTCCTTCACTCCTTTTTTATGATTCAAAAAGACGTGCCATCATCAAGACGTCAACTTTTTGCCCCTCGCGGGTTTGCACTGCTTCTTTCATGCAGCCTTCTGTTAAAAAACCAAATTTTTGATACAGATGGATCGCTCGTAGATTTCTCGCTTGGACGGTCAACTCGATGCGGGTCAATTCGCCAACTTCTACTACCCAGTCCAGTAATTCTTCAATCAGGAGCGAACCTAAACCCAAGCCCCAATAGTCTTTTAAAATCGAGATACCGATCTCCCCGACATGGGCTAATTGCCACTCTTCGTTGCCTTTGACTGATGCCATGGCGATCAATTGTTCTTGATCAAATGCCAACAACAGCAAATAGTCCTCCCGTTCATAGATAGCATCCAACTGTTCTGCCAATAGGGCTTCTGGCAACGCCAAGCCGCTTTCGTCCATTAAGAGAAAATCCGTTTCTTCTCCTAGCTGTTGACTGACTGCTAACACGGCTTTCGCATCAGCACCCGTGGCTTCTTTGATCTGTAATTGGATCTCACTCATGGGCTGCCTGCCATTTGGTTGTGATCCGTTGCAAAAAGGCGGTTGCTTTGGAGCCATATGCATGACATTTCACAAGACGTTTTTGTTCATCTGTATCATCTTTTTCCAAAATCAGTTCTAAATAATCCTCTGGCAGGGAGGCTTCTAAGAGGTTGCCCCACTCGATCACACACAAGCCATCTCCTTCGAAATAATCATCCAGTCCTAAATCTTCTGCACCGTATTCCACCCGATAGACATCCATATGGTACAGGGGTAGCCGCCCATTGGTATATTCACGAATGATCGTATAGGTCGGACTTTTGATCAGTTGCTCGATCCCTAACCCCAAGGCGATGCCTTTCGTCAATGTTGTTTTGCCAGCACCCAAGTCGCCCGTCAATACCAGATTATCCCCTGGCTCGGCTACTTCTCCAATGATTTTTGCAAATGCTGCGGTTGCTTCTAAGTCGTTAATGGTAAACATAGTCCCCATCCTTTGATCAATCTAATTTACTAGTTGCTAGTATAGCTTGTTTTTCAAGGAATTGTAAAGAAGGAGCTTAAGGAAAATTTCCCGACGACCACTGGATCGTTGATTCATACGGACGCCCCCTGCTTTGCTGCCCTCAACTTTCCAAAAGCAAAACAAAAAACTGACCCTCAAGGGATCAGTTTTTCATAAGTGCAGCGATTGGCTGCTTATTTTTCCATTAATGTTTGTGCCGCAGTAATGATTGATAATTTGTAGACATCTTCTTCATTTGAACCACGGGACAAATCAGAGATTGGTTTGTTCAACCCTTGTAAGATTGGTCCAATCGCTTCAAAGTTACCGAAACGTTGGGCGATCTTGTAGCCAATGTTTCCTGATTGTAAATCGGGGAAAACAAAGACGGTTGCTTTACCTGCTACTTCAGATTCAGGAGCTTTCAATTGCGCGACTGCTGAGATATACGCAGCATCGAATTGCAATTCTCCATCGATTTGATATTCTGGTGCCAATTCTTTGGCGATTTTTGTTGCTTCAACGACTTTATCTACTTCCGGTGCTTTCGCAGAACCTTTCGTTGAGAAGCTTAACATAGCAACTTTTGGATCAATTTCAAATAATTCAGCGGTTTTCGCTGAGTCAACAGCGATTTCTGCTAGTTCTTGTGCATTTGGGTTTACATTAATGGCACAGTCTGAGAACAAGTATTTTTCTTGGTCACGACCACGAACCATTAAGAAAGCACCACTTGTACGGCTCACACCTGGTTTTGTTTTGATGATTTGTAAAGCGGGTCTTACTGTATCACCCGTAGAATGGATCGCTCCGGAAACCATTCCTTCAGTAATGCCCATGTAAGTCAACATTGTACCGAAATAGTTGACATCTTTTAAGATTTCTTCTGCTTGTTCTTTCGTTGCTTTGCCGTTGCGGCGTTCCACAAAAGCTTCAACCATTTCATCCCAACGATCATAATTTTCAGGATCTAAAATTTCAAAGTTTGATACGTTGATTCCGCGAGCTTCTGCTGCTTTTTCGATTTCAACCGGGTTACCGATCAAAACGGGTTCAATCAATTCTTCTGAACGTAGACGGCTAGCAGCACCTAAGATACGAGGATCTGTTGCTTCTGGAAAAACGATTTTGATATGACGACGCACGATTTTAAATTTTAAACTTTCGAATAATTCCACGGGTAAAGACCTCCAGTTTTTTTATACCCTTCCATTGTACAATAACTGCGAAAAAAAGAACAGATAAAAATCCTGTATTAGTCGATTATTTTAAATATCGTTACCTTTTTCACAAAATCATCAGTTCTAAATAACACAGTTTTACAACTGTGTTATTTTTTCCGGTAACGCCCAAGAAATCGGTTCTTCCCCTAATGCCAGCAACGCTTGATTGATCTTAGAAAAAGGCTTTGAACCAAAGAATCCTCGATGTGCCGACAACGGACTTGGATGAGGCGCTGTTATAATAATATGTTTGCTGGTATCTAGTAAAGCGGCTTTCTTTTGAGCGGGTTTGCCCCAAAGCACAAAAATGACCGGTTTTTCTCGTTGATTCAATTTTTCGATAATCGTATCTGTCAGCTGCTCCCAGCCATGCCCGTGATGTGAATAGGCTTGTCCCTCACGTACCGTCAATACGGTATTCAACAATAAGACCCCTTGCTGCGCCCATGGCACAAGATAGCCATGGGACACAGGTGCAATCCCTAAGTCATCGGCTAATTCCTTGTAAATATTGCGTAAGGAAGGCGGTATTTTGACCCCCGGCTGCACGGAAAACGACAGTCCGTGGGCTTGGTGAGGGCCATGATAAGGATCTTGACCTAAGATGACAACTTTTACGTCATGGTATGGTGTCAGTTTAAGTGCTTCATAAATATGGTCCATCGCTGGATGGATCTTTTGCTGGGCATATTCTTGTTTCAAGAAAGCCCGTAGTTGTTGGTAATAGGGTTGCTCAAATGATTCCTGCAATTGCTCTTGCCAATCATTGTCCAATAGTCGTTTCATGGCGAATCTCCTTTGTTTTCTTCTAGGATAACAAATCCCGCCCATTAGAAACAAGAATTACTCTTCGAAAGAAAAAAAATCCGTGATTTATGGTACACTATTTGTAGAAACGATTAAGAAAGGACGCTGACAATGATCAAATTAATTGCTTCTGATATGGATGGTACGCTTTTAAATGCCAGTATGCAGATTTCAGAAGAAAATATCCAAGCAATCAAATATGCCCAATCCAAAGGAATCGAATTTATGGTCGCAACTGGCCGTAACCGTAAAGAGGCATTGCCACCGCTGCAAGAAGCCGGGATCGACTGTGCAATGATCACCTTGAATGGGGCCCAAGTCTATGACGAAACGGGTAATTCATTATTTACTGTGCCGATCAGCCATGAACAAACTCGTTCGTTGATCGACCTACTAAAAGAAAACGACATCTATTTTGAGATCTCAACGAGCAATGGGATCTATTCGGAAAGTCAGACACGTCGGATCGAAAATTTTGCGATCCATACGGCAGAAGCAATGCCCCATTTAACCCATAAGATGGCGATTGCTATGACAGCTGCCCGTTTAGAATTTTTACCGATCAATTATGTCGATGATTTCAGTGAGTTGTTTTCGATCGAAGAATTAGAATTTTTGAAAGTGATCTGCTTCCACCAAGACGGTGCCCGGGTATTGGGTCCTATCACGAAAATCATCGATGGGTACGGCGATCTAGTGGTGACTTCTTCTGGACAAAACAATATTGAGATCAACCACCGAAACGCGCAAAAAGGAATCGCAGTGGCACATGTCGCCAAAGATCGGATGATCTCACTGGCGGAAGTGATGACGATCGGTGACAACTTAAATGATGTAAGTATGCTGCAACTGGCAGGCGTTAGTTTTGCAATGGGAAATGGCGAGTTAGAGGTAAAAGAAGTCGCGAAGTATTTGACGGACACCAATATTGAGGCTGGTGTCGGCAAAGCAATCGTTCGGGCAATTGATGAAAATCTTTAAACCACGCAGCTTTTTGGGGATACATGAGGAGGCGTAAGTATGTCAGAATTTTTCATCCAAGATAGGCAACTTAGCAGAGTCACACGAACCATTGTCAAAGATGAAACAGGCAAATCACTATTTTTGATGGTGGGACGTTGGGGAACCAAGGGCGATGCCCTCTCCCTTTACCGTTTAAATGGGCAAATGGTCGCTAGTATCAAACAAATCAGCTTTACTTTTGGTACACGCTTTGAGATCTACAAAGACTTTGAGAAAGTCGGTACACTGCAAAAAATCTTTAACTGGCCAGGTGATTTCTACTATATCCAGCAGCTTCACTGGGCGGTCCACGGCGATATCTATAATCATCGCTATGGGATCCATCATTTCAATAAAAAGATTATGGAGATGGACAAAGCGACCTTGTTGACGGGGGATTATTATGTACTGGATGTTGTCGATGACCGGGATGCGCCGGTCTGCATCTGTATTGCGGCCGTCATGGATTACTGGCTGTACAATCGGCACCGCAAAAAAGACCATCCTCTTGAGCTTCGACTAACAAATGGAACCAGCTGAAAAATCAGCTGGTTCTTTTTTGCATATGGTCGTAAAGATGGCCACTGATCTCTCTTTGGGCCACGACTTCAAATCCGTGCTTTTCATAGAGCCGCTTCGCATGGGGATTTGCTCGGTCAACACTCAAGCCGATCACCTCATAACCATCTCTAGAAGCAATTTTCGGCAATGCTTCTAACAAGGCTGAGCCGACGCCTTTGCCCCGAAATTTCTCAGCCACACAGATGGTATCTAAGTACCATTCATTTGGTAAAGTCTCTTCATCGATAAACAGCTTCATGTCTTTACTCAAACCGTACTGTTCCAGCACTTTATCTAGAGGCTGATCGATCGTCGCCTCTTCTTTGTCTGGATATCCAAAGGCGACGCCAGCAACTTCTCCGTCGATCTCATTGACTAGCGCACGGCGAAAGCCGTAACGATAATCGGGTTCTAGCATGGCATCTGCCAAGATCTCTAAGGTCTTGGCTTCTCCGATCTCTTTGACAAACGGCAATTCCATGTCCTTTAAAATGACTAAAACGAGTTCAGCCATGACAAAACGATCTTCTTCTTTTGCAAATCTTATCACGTTTTTTCCTCCTTGCTTCTATACATAGAATAACAATTCTCTCAAGAAAAACCAAGTTGAATCGACAAAGGATCAACACAAAGTCTTCCTTGTTTATTCATGTAATTCCAACGGCAAGCCGTCTGGATCTTGGAAAAAGGTCATCTTCTTATTGGTGAAGGTATCAAAACGAATCGGTTCGCACACAATCCCTTTAGTGGCTAACTCCGCTACGACTGCTTCAATATTTTCCACCGCAAAGGCCAAATGTCGCAAGCCGGCTGCTTCGGGAAAACTTGGTCTTGCTGGTGGGTTTTCCACCACAAACAGTTCTATTTCTGATTCCCCAAAGCGCAAGTCGATTTTTACATCTTTCTTTTCTGGACGCGCATGTTCACGAATCACTTCAAAGCCTAATTTTTCTACATAAAACTCTTTGGTCTGTTGGTAATTACTAGCGATGATCGCCACATGATGCATTTTTGAAAACATTATTGCCACTCCTTTGTATTGGACTCCTCTCTCAGTTTAAAGCCTTTGGCTGCATTTTACTAGAAAAGACTGCCGAAGTTCTCCTCTTTTCATAAATGGTTTCTGTTATACTAGAAAGCGGAAGGTGATAAAAAAATGAAACTACTTTATATTTCAATCTCTGGAAATACCCGTGCATTCGTCAACCGCTTGTTGGCCTATGCAGATCAGCAAGACACACCGAGCACTTGGGAAGCCAAAGAAATTCATGACAATAGTGTCTTTGAACAAGAAGACGAACCTTATGTGGTTTTTGTCCCTACCTATTTAGAAGGTGGAAACGGCGTCGATAACGGCGATCAGGAGATCCTTACAGAAACCATGCGGGAATACATTGACTATGAAAACAACGCCGCTCTTTGCTTAGGCGTGATCGGCAGCGGCAACAAAAACTTTAATTATCAATATTGCTTGACCGCAAAGCAATATGCGGAACAATTTTCGATTCCGTTCTTAGCGGATTTCGAGCTGCGAGGCACGACCCAAGATATTGAACGGATCTATGCTTGTTTAAAAGAAATCGATCCTGCCCACAGCAACACTTAGCTTTAGCCAGCATTCATTAGCCATTAGGAGGACTTTTGCATATGGAACCACAAACGATGGTCATTTTGATCATACTCGCCAGCATTCTCATCTTGACCGCACTAGATATCTGGAATCGATACAAA
This sequence comes from Enterococcus sp. DIV1096b, assembly GCF_050498765.1. NCBI lineage: Bacteria > Bacillati > Bacillota > Bacilli > Lactobacillales > Enterococcaceae > Enterococcus > Enterococcus sp. DIV1096b. The sequence continues at coordinate 2,806,923 of NZ_JBMHEK010000001.1, forward strand.
GTACGTCGTTACGTTCGGCTTGCTTGGGGAAAACTTCCCCGTCAGCCCCGCTTTGATAAAGAAGCGAGTTTGAAAAAAGCTTGGCTGACTGAGAAGAAGTTTCACGATTTTGATAGCGAGGTCGATGACATCACTTGGTATGACTTGGATGGCTTTTCGTTGTTTGAGTCCATTAATCTGACGTTTTCCAGTGTTGGTTCAGAAGCGTTGTACCAGCAATTACGCAATTTCCACTTCAAGCCGGACAAACAGCTGACCAAATTGATCGACTTTTTTGCTGCTGACAGTGCCGCACGCGAACAATCCCAATATACGTTTGCTCGTTTAGGAAAACAAGATGATAATTTTTCGAAAGCCTACTTGGCCAATGAAGCGGCGCAATCGATCGGTTCTCTGCCGTTCTTTGTCTTTTTAGGTGTGCTGCCATTAGTCGGCATCTTGCTGCTCCTGCTGGGGATTGTCCAAGGTCTCCTGTTGACGTTGATTAGTGTCGTTTTCAATACGATCTATTACTCCATCAAAAAAGCCAAGCTGGAAACAGAACTGAACAGCATGCGCTATTTGGTTCAAACGATTGCCTGTGGCAGTCAGATCGCTAAAATCAACACGCCCCTCCAAGATGAGATCAAACAATCTTTGTCACCATTAAAGAAGATCACTCGTTTCGCTTTCTCGTTTCGTGCCAAAAACGGCAGCGAAGGAGACATGTTGTTTGAATACATCAATATCATTTTTATGCTGCCGTTTATTTCCTATCAAACGGTCACCACTACTCTGGCCAAACACCAACAAGCAGCCATCGATCTGTGGAATTTGCTGGGAAAATTGGAAGTCGCAGCCGCCATTTTAAATTTTCGCACGTATATGCCCATCACTTGCCTACCGACCTTCCAAACAAGCGGAGGTGTAGAAGCAACGGGTACGTATCATCCCCTTCTGAGTGAAGCAGTCATGAATGATGTCACTTGGAACCACAATACCCTTGTAACTGGCTCCAATGCCTCAGGCAAATCGACATATGTCAAAAGTGTCGCCATCAACTGTATTTTGGCACAAACCATCCAGACAGCAGTAGCTGAAACCTTTACGATGGTTCCTGGTCACGTCATTACCTCGATGGCTGTCGAAGATGATCTATTTGAAGGCGACAGCTATTTCGTGGCGGAGATCAAATCCATCAAACGCCTGCTAGATACCGTTGCCACGAAACAGCGCTGCTACTGTTTTGTTGATGAGATTTTAAAAGGAACAAATACGGTGGAACGAATCGCTTCTTCTGCTAGCATCATCCATTGGTTGCGAGCCTACCCATCATTGGCCTTTGTCGCTACCCATGATATTGAGCTGACTGAAATTTTGAAAAATGATTGCCGCAACATTCATTTTTCTGAACAAGTCACGGAAGATGACGGCATCTCCTTTGATTATAAGGTCAAATCCGGTCCTGCCTTGAGCCGCAACGCGATCGCCCTCTTAAAAGTCATGGGCTACCCTGAAACGATCGTTCAAGACGCCTACGCCGCCGCCAATGATTTTGATCAAAATCGTAAATGGCAGGAATTATAACTTCACACAAACAAAAGCGCCTTATCCCAGTGTCAGTCACAGGATAAGGCGCTATTTTATGTTTCATTTAGTCAAACAAACCAGTCGTTAAACTGTATTGCTCTCCTTGTAGCACATCATATTGGATCAAATTGTAGGCATCATAGATTTCTTGGGCTTCTTGATCCAACGCAAGAGTCGTCTGCCATTGTCCCTCTTGATAATATTGACCCAGTTCAAAAGCCGGCAACTCATCTTGCAAGGCCAACAACAACTGGTAAAACCCGCTGGTTGGTTGATCACTGGCTTCTAATAGGTTCGGCGCAAAATAAAAAGGACTTGTTACTGGTACATCTTCTGGCGCAAAATTCCCTTGCGAATCAACCATCAAAAATTCGGTTTCATGCAGGGCAGCCGTTTCATTTTGATCCTTGATCTCATCGGCATAAATGCCTGGTAAATGATCTCCCCAAAAGACGACCAGCGTTCGCCGATCCAGCTGCTCTAATTCAGCCACAAAGTTTTTCAACGCTGTACTGCTATAAGAGATATCCTGTAGGTAGTTTTCCAAAGAAGCCATATTGCCAGGACCGCTCGCTTGGTAATTCAACGTATCGTATTTGCCAGCATAAGGCATATGGGTCTGCATCGTCACTAAATGGACAAATTGCGGTTGCTGATCGTTTTCCAACAAAGCCAGCACTTCTTTGTAGGCCGCCTCATCAGAGATATAAGGATTATTTTCGATTTTGTCGGTATAGGTCATCGTATCTTGATCGATAAACTGTTCAAACCCCATCACCCCATAGACATCCTTGCGTTTGTACATCGATGTATCGTAAGGATGGATCGCCGCTGCCGTATACCCTGATTGTTCCAAGAAAGAAACCAAGGATGGCAGTTGCGTCAATTTCGGCACTAGCATCGTGTAAGGCGTTGTCATCTGTGGATTCAATAGGCCCATGGCAAAACCAGTCAACGCTTCAAACTCGATGTTTGCCGTACCGCCTCCATAATTTTGCGAAAGCATTTTTCCACTGATGGTTTGATCGGCGACGTGGTAATAGTCTTTCAACGGATCGCCGGTGATCGATAAGCCATTTAAATGGCTCGGGTCGGAAAAACTCTCGCTCATCACATAGACGATATTTGGTGCTTCACTTTCACGGTCTTGATTTTTCTCCGCAGCCTGTGCATTGTAGGTGTCCGCAATCGCTTGGATCGCTTCTTTTGAATACCCCTCAGGCTTCGTCATGGCATCTACCCGCAGGTTGTACAAAAAACCACCGATAAATCCCGTATTGTAGTAGTTCATTTTTTGTGAATACGGAATCCAGAGCGCCGTCTGATTGTAGGCTTTGCGTAAAAGGTTGTTGCTGTCATTGAAGTGAGAAACATAGACTAAGCCCAGCGAGCATACGACCAGCACCGCTCCTCGCATCACTTGCAAACGCCGGTTTAATTTGCGGCTGCGATAGATACTCCAGCCGATCGCTCCGATCGCCACCAGAGCGAAGAGGATGGCTAAGAAAAAGGCGCCATTGCCGATCATAGTTCGTAGAAGGTCGAATTGAGTGACCATCTTTAAATCATCGGGATAGATTGGTTCTTGGCGATAGACCATCTTCGTGTGGTTGGCATACCCTAAGATTCCGATGACGACACTATAAAAGATGCCCCCGATCAGTACCGAACCTGCCAAGCTGGCAAACACCCCATACACCAGCAGTAGCACCCCACAAGCCAAGAAAAACTTTGCTGTATGCCACGAAAAGGCAAATTTCAGAGCTAATTCAACGGAAAGATTGTTTTGACACCATTGCAAATATAAATTACTGAAAATGATCAACAGGACGATGGCGATGCCTTTTAATGCGATCTTCAGATAAGGATGGCTATTTATTTTCACGAAGGAACATTCCTCCTTTTCTACACATTCTAGGTACCCTCGTATTTTATGCTTTCGAGGCAAGAAAGTAAAGCCGAGGTAAGAAGCTTTTGTTATTTTTAAAGAAAGCAACCCTCATAAAAAAGAGTCTAAGGTTTCTTGCCCCCTAGACTCTTCTTTCTATCCGAATGGAACTCAATCACTGGTTTCGTTTATTTCCAAAAATCATCAAAAATCGTGACTGGCAAGTGGCGTTTGTGTTGCGTTTTGTTCCACCAGTTTTCAATGGTTTGTTGGGCTTCAGCCGCAATTTCCTTGCCTTCTAAATAGTCATCGATGTCGTTGTAGGTCACTCCTAAAGCTGCTTCATCTGCAACTAAAGGTTTGCCGTCTTCCAAGTCCGCAGTCGGGACTTTGGTATACAATGCTTCTGGTGCGCCTAAGTATTGCAAGAGTTGGCGGCCTTGGCGTTTGTTTAAACGAAACAGTGGTAAGATATCGGCACCGCCATCGCCGTATTTCGTAAAGAAGCCGGTGATATTTTCAGCAGCGTGATCCGTACCCAGAACAGCTCCTGCTTTTTCACCCGCAATGGCATATTGCGTAATCATCCGTTGACGGGCTTTGATATTGCCTTTATTAAAGTCAGAAACCGCTAAGCCTGCTTCTTCCACCGCTTGCACTTGGGCATCGACGGCGGCTTTGATGTTTACCCGCAGCTCAATATCTGGTTTGATAAATTCAATGGCTTTTTTTGCATCTTCTTCATCTGCTTGTTCCCCATAAGGTAAGCGTACCCCTATGAACTGATAGTTGGGATTCCCGGTTTCACTGCGCATTTCCTCCATCGTCAATTGCGCGATCCGGCCAGCTAATGTCGAATCTTGCCCACCACTGATCCCCAAGACAAACGTATGCAAGAACGAATTCTTTTGCAGATACGCCTTTAAAAAATCAATACTCTTACGAACTTCTTCTTTCGGGTCGATGGTCGGTAAGACTCCTAATTCTTTGATAATTTCTTGTTGCATGGTCATAGAAACGCCTCCTCTTATTTTTTGAAGCAGCTGACTGATCCTAGGACCAGCGCAGTTGCGGATTACAAAATCGCGCCATTGGTTTGTTTACGTACTTTTTCAATCGTCCGCATTTTATGATCCCAACATTCTTGCGAGAGATCAACTGGGTACTTCTGTGGATTCAAATCACGTTTGTACTCATCCCAAAGGGAATCCAAGCAATTCGTCGCATAGGCTTTGACGTGTTCTAAGTCAGGTACTTGATACACTTGCTGGCCATCTACAAAGATATCTTGCAACAATGGTCGCGCATCAAAGTTCGTCACTGTTTTGTTGATAAAAGTGTGAACAGGATGGAACATGAACAGTTCGTCTGCTGCTTGCGGATTTTCTTCCCATAGCGTGACATAATCGCCTTCTGACTTGCCGTCCGATTTACGGGTGATCCGCCAGACTTGTTTTTTCCCAGGGGTCGAAACCTTTTCGGCATTGCTGGATAATTTGATGGTGTCGATCATTTCTCCCTGCTCATTTTCGATGGCAACCAGTTTATAAACCGCACCTAATGCCGGTTGATCGTAAGCGGTGATCAGCTTGGTGCCGACACCCCATACATCGATTTTCGCCTTTTGCATTTTCAAGCTTAGAATCGTATTTTCGTCTAGATCATTGGAAGCATAGACTTTGGCTTCCGTGAATCCCGCTTCATCCAACTGTTCACGGACTTTTTTCGAGATATAGGCCATATCGCCGCTGTCGATCCGCACACCTAAGAAATTGATTTTATCCCCCATCTCTTTGGCCACACGAATCGCATTTGGCACACCTAAACGCAATGTATCATAGGTATCGACTAAGAATACGCAATCTTTGTGGGTTTGGGCATATGCCATAAATGCATCATAGTCATTGCCGTAGGATTGCACGAGGGAATGGGCGTGGGTTCCGCTGGCTGGGATGCCAAAAATCTTCCCTGCCCGCACATTACTCGTCGCATCCGCTCCGCCAATATAGGCCGCTCGAGTCCCCCAAATGGCTGCATCCAATTCTTGTGCCCGCCGTGAACCAAATTCCAACAAGGGATCCGTGCCGATCACGGATTTGATGCGGGCAGCTTTCGTGGCGATCAAGGTTTGGAAATTGACCATATTTAGTAACGCCGTTTCGATCAGCTGCGCTTGTGCCAACGGCCCTTCTACTTGTATGATCGGTTCATTGTTGAAGACCAAATCGCCTTCTAACGCTGAACGAACGGTACAAGCAAACTTGAACTCCTTTAGATACTCTAAAAAGGCTTCTGGGTAGCCGCCGATTTCTCGCAAGTAGGCAATATCCGTTTCTGAAAAGGATAAATCGTTCAAATAATCGATCAATCGTTCCAGACCGGCAAAGATCGCATAGCCGTTTTCAAAAGGCATGTCACGGAAATAGCATTCAAACACCGCATTACGATCGGCTCTGCCTAACTCCCAATAGGTTTGCATCATGTTGATTTGGTAGAGATCAGTGTGTAGCGTCAAGCTGTCATCTTTAAATAATTTCTGCATGTTCTTACTCCCTCTAGCTTACTTCTTCTCATTATAGCAAAAAAAACACAAAAGACAGAAAATCTTGTTTTTTTCAAAAAAAAGTTGGGTTTTTGCCAGTACAAGGCAATCCATCTGAGAACAAATTGCTCAAAAGCATGGGTCAACCTCCTACTTATTGCGCATTATTTACGCGCTCGTATAAGGTCGCCCCTTTGTTCAACGTTTGATTGCTCTTGCAACGTGCATGTCCCAACTTCTTTCAACTAGTGTTCTTTCACAGGCAATTGAACAAGAATGACATCTTTTCTCGGTTTAGAAAAGGTGATGCCTCTTGCTTCCATTTCTTTACGAATATTAACGTTGACGGTCACGTCTTTGCGATCGACCTTCAGCAAACGATGAATCGCTGTGTCGACTTCTTCCCGACTGATTTTCTTTTTATTGTTGATCAATACTAAAGAAATCGTATCAAAACTATCCACATAGAGAATCTGCGTCCGATCAAGCGAGTACAATTTATAGTATTTGATCGCTATTTTGTCGAATAGGTACTTGGAGATGTTCGGGTAAAAAGTTTCCATATTTAGATTTTGGTTTACTGGGGTTTCAATCAACTTCATGCACAACATCCTCTCTCGAAACTAATTCTGTTAAAATAAAGCGGCCAACACCGCCGTCTTCCGCGCGCTCAATGGTTCGATCACAAACTGCTTTGATCGCTGGGCTGGCATTTGCTACCGCCAAAGAAACATCCACCGCTTCAAACATCGCAAGGTCATTTTCACCATCACCGATCCCGTAGCTTTTGGCAGCGGGAAAAGCTTCTAAAAAGCTACGGATCGCCGCACCTTTGGTCGCCAATGGATCAACGATCTCCAGTGTTTGGACAAAGGATTGAAAAATCGCTGCCGTTTCTGATTGGATCATCGCCCGCAGCCGTTCTCTTTTTTCGTCTGACGCTTCCATCAGTTCGATTTTGATGACCTTTATCTCTGGATGTTCCTTCGTAAACTGCAACACGTCGTCTTTATGAAGGCATTCGTTGTAGAAGAACTCGTATTTGTAGTCAGCGATGATTTGCCCTCGCTCCCCTAAATCCGCGAGTAACTGCTTGCGGCTTTCTTGAAATTGCGCTTCATACAAATGCGCTTGTGGGGAAATGATGCCATGGTCAGTATGTAAGAAATAAAAAACCTCTTCTGTTTCTAAGATACCAATCACTTGCGCCAAGGTCTTATAGGGCAAGGTATGCGTCAAAACAGGCGCTTCTCCTTTTACCATCAGACCGGCGCCGTTTCCGAAAATCACATCGCAGGAAAGGCCTTCTTCCGCCATCATATCTTGAACAAGCTCAAATCCTCGCCCTGTGACAAACACAAAGTGATCCCCTTGGGCTTGCAAACAACGGATGGCTTCTTTATTGATCTCATGAATCGGGTGCCCCATTTCTTGGAACGTCCCATCAATATCAGAAAAAACTATTTGCATCTTATCTTCCTTTCTTTGTTATAATTATAGCACATTTTAAAAAACGCAAAAAAATTTTCTTGACTTTGTCGTTACGTCAACCTTTAGGATACAGGTGTAAGGAGGGAAAAGCCGATGGAATATACGATCAGTGCCTTAGCCAAACTGTCAGGAGTCAGCAGCCGTACCCTGCGGTATTATGATCAGATCAAGTTGTTACAACCGCAACGCACCAACTCAGCTGGTTACCGTATCTACGGGAGGCAGGAAGTCGATCGCCTACAGCAGATTTTATATTTTAAGTCTTTTGGGCTGTCATTAGAAACGATCCGCGGGATCTTGGATGAGCCGCAAGCATCGATCCAAACGGTCTTGTTGCAGCATTACCAACAGCTTTTACAAGAGCGAGCAGCCCTGGACAGTCTTTTGACCACCTTAGCGCAAACAATTGATTATTATGAAGGAGAAAAGACGATGACCGATCAAGAGAAATTCAGTTATTTTAAGGAACAAAAAATTCGTGAAAACGAAGCGAACTACGGTGCCGAATTACGAGAAGCCTACGGTGAGGAAATCATCGAACAAAGCAACCAAAAGTGGCAGCAGATGACCCAAGTCGATTATCAAGCACTGACCGACAACGAAAACCGCTTATTGCAGCTATTAAAAGAGCTGTTGAATGAAAAGGAAGGGAAACGAATCCCTTCTGACAAAGCCCAAATGGCTTTTGCTGCGCATCAAGCATGGCTTAAACAAGCAGCGCCCTTTTACTCAGTAGAATATCACCGATCTTTAGGGGAAATGTACGTTCAAGACGAGCGTTTTACCGCCTATTACGATCAAAAAGCGGGCGTCGGTAGCGCCCAGCTGTTGAAAGAGATCATTGACCATTACACCGAATCCCTTTAAAAAAACGATGCGCAAGCACTGCCCACTCAGGGGCTTTGTTTGGGCATCGTTTCGTCTATGCTATCGTTTGATGAACTCATAGGGCATGCGATAGTTGCCGCTTTTTTCCATTATCGCCAATTGGACGGCAGTCTCCCCGCAAGCTTGCAAGTGATGATCGATCGTTGAAAGCTGCAGCAGCTCGCTGATGTATAAATTGTCCCGTCCAATCACAAGCCATTCTCCCGGCGCCTGCGATTGGATCCCAGCAGCAACATGATCCCCATTGGTGAAGATCGCTTCGACCCCTTTATCTGCAAAATAAGCAGCTGCTTCTTTGCCATCTTCTTCCGTCAAACAATCCCAAAAGATCAAGTCTTCGGAAAAGGTCGGAAAATAGTCATGAGCCAAACGGACCGTGATTTTTGAATTGCTGCTTAGCTTGCGGCTACGTCCCAATGTCACGCCGATTTTCTGGATACCTTGTTCCTTAAAATACGTAAAGACTTCTTTGATCGATTCCTCTCGATCGATATAGGTGCAGCCGTCAGTCAAATACGGGATATTCTCACAAAAGACGATGCGACCGTAGGAACGATAGGGCAATAAGGTTTCGATCGGATTCGCCCGCGAGGCAATGATCAAGGCATCAAAGCTTTTCGCCGCAAATTCTTGCAAATACGCTTCCTCTACTTGCGGATCATAGTTCGTGGCTAAAAGCGTCACCTTATAACCCCGAGCAAACGCTGCTGTTGTGATGCCGCTCAACAAGCGATCGAAGTACGGATGATTGACAAATGGCAGAATCACACCAATATTTTGGGTTTTGCCAACACTCAATGCCCGCGCGGTGTAATTTGGAATATAGTTGACCTCTTTCATGACAGCCAGAATCTTGCGACGCTTTTCTTCACTGACATACGGATTGTTGTTAATGACTCGTGAAACTGTGGAGACCGAATAACCGGTCAAGCGTGCAATATCCCGAATGTTTGCCATGACTCACTGCTCCTTAAACGAATAATTGTTCTTTCATATAGTCTATCACACTTAACCCACATGTATAAAATTCATAGTAATCGTTGTGATGGATAAATCCGATGCGCTGAGACCCGAAGTGTTCATCACACGTCAAGTGACTGATCTCATCCACAGGAATTTCTACTAACCGTTCTTGAAAGAACCCTTTTGGCTTCGTCAATACCAGTTGTTGTCCATCAAATGCCAACGTCACATAACAACATTCCGCACCATTTTTTTTCATGTATGTATTCATGTTTCCATCCCGCCTTCCTTTTTATAAATCAAGCATACTGTATGAAACGCGTCTCAGAGCAAGTCATTTGTTTCACTTTTTGACAAAAACCGATCGCCCTTCATGTGAATCACTTCGCATATTTTGCTTTTGTTGGTACAATAAAAAGAGAACAGTGCGAAAAAAAGCGCTATTTTTTAAGGAGGACCGCAAAGTGACATTAGAAGAAGCTTTTTTATTAGACACCTTGCGTTGCCGCTTCAAATTTTTAAGAGAAGAACGCGGATTGAGCCCAAAAGAAGTATGCCAGCATCTCGATGTGTCTTACCCCGATTACACCTTATACGAAGCAGGCGATCGCTTACCCGATGTATTGACGCTGCTACACGCAGCTTCCCTCTATAATGTTTCTGTCGATTACTTATTAGGACAGACAGAACGACCAGAACGGTATTTATGCTAACAATCGACTTTATCGAAAAAACGATCAAATGGTCGTTTTTTCTTTTGCCTCTTTCCCACTTTTCATCGATTAGCAACAATTGTTATCTAATCAAATGAAAAAAATCAAATCATGCGGTTCTTCTTGAAAAAAAATGATAGAATAAACCATCATACATAGAAGGAGTTCAAACAAACATGACCTATGCACTAGAACTAACCGATTTACGCAAAGTCTATGCCACCGGCGTTGAAGCGTTGCGGGGCATAAATTTGACGGTGGAAGAAGGCGACTTTTATGCCTTGTTAGGCCCCAACGGCGCTGGAAAGTCCACCACCATCGGCATTATCACCTCTCTTGTCAATAAATCTTCCGGAAGCGTCAAAGTCTTCGGCTACGATTTAGACAAAGAATTGGTCCAAGTCAAACAACAGATTGGTTTGGTTCCCCAAGAATTCAATTTCAATCCCTTTGAAACGGTCCAGCAGATTGTTGTCAATCAAGCTGGGTATTATGGTGTCCCCCGCAACGAAGCCATCAAGCGCAGCGAAAAATACTTGAAGCAGTCGAATTTGTGGGAAAAACGCAATGTTCGTGCGCGGATGCTGTCGGGCGGGATGAAACGCCGTTTGATGATTGCTCGTGCCCTGATGCATGAACCACGGCTATTGATTTTGGATGAACCGACGGCAGGTGTCGATATCGAATTGCGTCGGGAAATGTGGAGCTTTTTGCGGGAGCTGAACCAAAATGGCACAACGATCATTTTGACGACCCATTATTTAGAAGAGGCCGAAATGCTTTGTCGCAACATCGGGATCATCCAATCTGGTGAACTGATCGAAAACACCAGCATGAAGTCCTTGTTGGCAAAACTGCAATTTGAAACCTTTCTTTTTGATATCGCACCGATCAAACAAGCACCAACGATCAATGGGTATCCGATCCAAATGGAAGATGAACAGACCATTGCCGTTGAAGTCGCTCGGGACCAAGGCGTCAACGATCTTTTTGCTCAATTCAGCCAGCAAGGGATCAATGTCCTCTCCATGCGCAACAAATCCAATCGCTTGGAAGAACTATTTTTGAAAATCACCGAAGAAGCACACGAAGCGGAGGAAAACCATGTTTAGTCTTTATTTTACAGCCTTAAAAAGTTTAGCGGTCAAAGAGACCAACCGCTATCTACGGATTTGGGTGCAGACCCTCGTCCCACCCGTCATCACTACTTCCTTATACTTCATTATCTTTGGGAAAATGATTGGCAGCCGCATCGGCGAAATGGGCGGCTTTTCTTATATGGAATTTATCGTTCCTGGGTTGATCATGATGTCGACGATCACCAGCTCTTACTCCAATGTGTCTTCTTCCTTCTTTTCACAGAAGTTTCAAAAAAACATTGAGGAACTCTTAGTGGCACCGGTTCCTACTCACGTCATTATTTGGGGCTTTGTCTTTGGCGGACTTGGCCGTAGTATCTTGGTGGGCACATTGGTGACCATCATTTCCCTTTTCTTCGTCCCATTACATGTTTATTCTTGGGTCATCGTTGTCTTAACCCTAGTCATGACCGCCATCTTATTTTCATTAGCAGGGTTGCTAAATGGGATCTTCGCCCAATCCTTTGACGATGTTTCCATCGTGCCAACCTTTGTTTTACAACCATTGACCTATCTTGGAGGCGTCTTTTACTCCATCAGCATGCTGCCGCCGATTTGGCAAACGATCTCCAAAGTCAACCCGATTGTGTATATGATCTCTGGTTTCCGTTACGGCTTTTTGGGCACCATCGATGTCCCGATTTTCCTATCCATCGGTATTTTGGTCTTGTTCATTGTCGTCTTATACAGCGTATGCTGGTACTTGATCCAAAAAGGCCGCGGGCTGCGTAGTTAATTGCAATAAAAAAAAGATGAACTTCATTAATGAAGCTCATCTTTTTTCTTTTATTAGGCATTCAAAACGACTTTTTCCAGCAATGCACCGGCTTGGTGTCTGCCTTCTAAATCAGTACTTCCAGAAAATTGCTGCACGCGATCCATGTTGGTGATCAAAACGATCACCATGGTTTCTTTGCCTTGCTGCTTGATATAAGGTAGATCCATTTGTGCCAGTTTGGTTTGCGGAGTGACTTGCTCCCCAGCTTTGACAAAGACATCAAAGCCTTGTCCGCCAAGTGAGACTGTATCAATCCCCATATGCACAAGAACTTCAACGCCGTTTTGGGTTTTGATCCCGACGGCATGTTTTGAAGGGAACACAGTGGTGACTTCGCCACTGACCGGTGCAAAGATTTGCCCATCTTGTGACTCGATGGCATAGCCTTCTCCCATCATTTTCGTTGAAAAAACTTCATCTGGTACATCTTCTAATGGGACATATTCTCCATGGGTCACGGCATGCAGATCCACTTCGTTGGTGTAACGATCGCCTTCGGCTGCTTGATTTGGTACCAAGAACCAGCTCATTGCAAAGGATAAGCCGATTGCCAAGATGATCCCTAAAACAGCATAGATAAAGTATTCCCCAATATAGGCTGGCAAACTAAAGATACTTGAAAGAATATATCCATAAATCCGAACACCGAAGAAACTGATGAAGGCAGACGCCACAGAACTACCAACTGTTGCTGCGATGAAGGCTTTTTTATACTTCGACAAAATCCCGAATAACGCAGGTTCTGTGATCCCTAACAAGCCCGAAACAGCCGAAGATAGAATGATCGATTTTTCTTCTTTGGTTTTGACTTTGAAATAAATAGCTGCTGTTGCGCCGGTGATTGCCATATTTGCCATAAACATCATTGGCATCAACATGTCATACCCTTGATTGGCGAAGTTTTGCAAAGCGATCGGGGTCATGGCATGATGCAGTCCCGTGAAGATTGCAATTGGTCGAATCGCCCCTACCACAATTCCTGCTAAGACAGGCGAGATAGTGAATAAACCAGCCACGCCAGCAGCCAGTAAGTTTCCTAGATGGATACTGATTGGGCCAATGACCGTTAATGTCAAGATACCAGCGACAAACAACGAAATCGTCGGTGTAAACACGGTACGCAGCACTTGTGGTAAGAGTTTATCGACCCAACGATAAATATAACTGAGCCCCAGCACGGCAAAGATAATGGGAATCACTGTTCCTGCATAGTTAAAGACGGGTACTGGCAGTATGCCGAACAAGCGAAAGGCGGAAATACTTCCTTCGGCTACCGCATTGGTCATCGTTGGAAATTGCAGCGTTGCCGCGATTGCGATCGCTAAATATTGATTGGTTTTAAAAATCCGAGCGGCTGAGGCAGCAACAAAAAATGGCAAGAATGTAAATACGCCGCTCGCGATCATGTCGATCACTAAATAGGTGTCTGTTTGATTAGAGATGACATTCAAAGCCACCAATCCAGCCATTAATCCTTTGATCATTCCTGCGCCAGCGATAGCTGGAACGATCGGACCAAAAACGCCAGAAACGGTATCCATAAATAAGGAAACAGCCCCTTTTTTCTCTGATGTTCCCCCTTGGTTCGCTTCATCAAGACCTAATTCTTTGGCTAAAGGTGCATAATAATCAGCAACATCCGTTCCTATCACTACTTGCAGCTGATTGCTTTGATATTTTGTTCCTACGACTTTGGGTGTTTTTTCTAACGCCGCATAGTCGACTTTCTTCTCATCCTTTAAATCAAAACGCAAGCGAGTCATACAGTGCCATGCATTGTTGATATTTTCTGATCCGCCAACATCTTTAATAATCTGTTTTACGATGTCTTCTTTGGTCATCTTTTTTTCCCCCTGTTGTTTGCTAACGGTCCTGATCCTTTTGACGGGCGCCCTTTCAGGTGTTTCCGTTTTCACACACATAGTAGCATGCTCACACAGACTTGTAAAACCAGTCCTTTTTTGATAAAAACAGAATAAAAACGCTATATATCAACGTTTCATTATAAAACAGTAAAAAATTGGACTGGTTTTATGGTGTATATCTAGTTTTTATTAGACCAAATTGACAGCGGTTGCCAAGCATGTTTCAATGGCTATAGCAACTAGAGACAAAAATTGGAGTGAATGAAATGACACCAACGATCATCACCGACGTCAAAGCCTTTGCGATCAAACCTGATCGCCATAACCTTGTTGTCGTTAAAGTAGAAACGAACAAAGGCGTATCTGGGTTAGGCTGCGCAACCTTCCAGTTTCGCCCACTAGCCGTAAAAACCGTCGTTGACGAGTATTTACGCCCCCTCTTACTTGGCCGCGATGCCAATCAAATCGAAGATCTTTGGCAAGTGATGAATGTCAATTCTTACTGGCGGAATGGTCCAATCACCAACAATGCCATCTCAGGAGTTGACATGGCTTTGTGGGACATCAAAGGACAATTAGCCGATATGCCATTGTATCAACTGTTAGGTGGAAAAGCGCGTACGGCGATTCCCGCCTATACCCATGCCGTGGCAGATAATCTCGAAGACCTTTATCAAGAAATCGATCGCTTCTTGGCTGAGGGGTATCGCTATATCCGTTGCCAATTAGGCTTTTATGGTGGAAATCCTAGCCAACTGCAAACACCCGATCAGCCCATCGCTGGTTCCTATTTTGATCAAACAGACTACATGGACACAACACTGAAAATGTTTGCTGCGATCCAAGAACGATACGGCAATCAATTTCAAATGCTGCATGACGTGCATGAACGGCTGCATCCAAACCAAGCGATTCAATTTGCAAAAGCCGCTGAACCTTTTAATCTCTTTTTCCTAGAAGATATTTTGCCGCCGGATCAAAACAAGTGGTTGCAGCAACTCCGCAGCCAGTCGGCGACCCCGATCGCGACCGGCGAATTGTTCAATAATCCGATGGAATGGCAAGAGCTAGTCAAAAATCAACAGATTGACTTTATGCGTGCCCATGTCTCACAAATCGGTGGGATCACGCCAGCATTGAAATTGGCTCACTTCTGCGATGCGATGGGCATTCGGATCGCTTGGCACACGCCGTCTGATATCAGCCCTGTCGGCCTAGCCGTCAACACCCATCTAAATATCCATCTCCACAATGCCGCGATCCAAGAAACGATTGCGATCCCAGCAAATACCCAGTCGGTCTTTGGTGGCAGTCCGCAACCTGAAAACGGCTATTTTTATCCTATCGAGAAAAGTGGGATCGGAATCACGTTCGATGAAGCAGCAGCTGCGGAATTTCCCGTGGTTTACCGTCCTCATGAATGGACCCAGAGCCGTACACCAGACGGCACATTGATCACTCCTTAAACACAACAAAAGACATCCCCTGTCCAACCGACAGGGGATGTCTTTTGTTCTCTGTGGATAAAGACGACGCAACTGGCACATTTGCTTTTCCAAATCAATCGATGCGTGAGCGATGGATCTCACGGTCAAAGGGACGGATGTAGGTCACGGCATAATCAATGGCAACGATATTACTGAACTCATACACGCGGCCGTCTTCTAAAATTGCCCGATTGCTGATCTGCATTGCCGGCGTCCCCCGCTTGCACAATAAAATGCCCGACTGCGCAGTCGATGTGGTGATGGGGGTATAGCTGGTGATGTAGTGGGAAATGCGGTACCCGCAGCTTTCGACATAGCGTTGGATCGAGTGCTCCACGATTTCTTGTGTCAATTCGGGAAATAGGCTGACGGGCAATTTAGAGGTTTCCAGCTGTTCGATTTTGTAATTAACGATCCGCACTCGTTCAAAGGTCCAGACTTCCTCTTCTGGGCCTATTTGGAAAATCTGCTGTTCATCCAACGTTGCTGCCGCTTTACTCAATGAAATCATTTTGGAATGGATGCGGTCATAAGGGGTGCGGGTCAAGGAATTAAAGATCATTGGGTTTTTGACCCATTTTTCATGGATAAAAATCCCTGAACCTTGAACCACTTTGACGATCCCGATCTCTTCAAGGTTTTTGATTGCTTGCTGGATCGTAAACCGAGAAACGCCATAGGTTTGCGCAAGGGTTCTTTGGTTGGGTAGTTTGCCGGCAGAAAATTCTTCCTGATAGATTTTACTCAACAGATCTTGCACGATAAATTCACGTTTTTTCATAATGGCTCCTTCATTTGAGCGGGAGCGATCTCGCTCATGGACCAACTGCAAGCCTTCATATCGATACGACCACTGGCTTTGAAGACCACCCCTTCATCGACGAGGGCTGCTTTTCGCACATTGGCGGAGGGACCAACTAAGACGCCATCTGCCCGCACGACTCGATGAGCAGGGACATCCTGAGGGCTCAAGCGCATCGCTCGACCGACTGCCCGTGCGCCGTTGATTTGTCCCAATTTCCACGCAATCTGACTATAGGAGACGACTTTACCAAAAGGGATCTGCCGCGCCAGCGCATAGACTTCTTCATAGAATGGATTCATACTACTCGCTCCTTCTTTGATTCTTTCTATCATAGTACTGGATTCCCTGCCAATAGTAAATGACCAGACGCAACTTTAGCAATAGCCATCCAAACACTCGATTCCTTCTCTAGCAAGCCAAGAACGAATCGAGTAGTCATTAGTTTGGAAAATCAAAGTAGGTTTTCGCATTGTGATAGGAGATGTCTGCGACGATCTGCCCTAAATATATTTCATCTGCTGGCAGTTGTCCGTCTTCTACCCATTCACTGATCACCTGACACAAAATCCGCCGGAAATACTCGTGGCGTGGATAAGACAAAAAGCTGCGAGAATCCGTCAGCATGCCGACGAAGTTTCCGAGAATCCCGCCTTCTGCTAGGGTCGTCAACTGATGCCGCATGCCAGAATACGTATCATTGAACCACCAAGCAGAGCCTAATTGCAGCTTACCTTTGCTTTCTTCTTGGAACGCCCCCATCAGCGCAGTCAACACCGGATAATCTTTGGGATTCAGTGAATACAAAATTGTCTTCGGCAGTAAGCTTTCCGCCTGAAGCTGCGCCAATGTCCGACTTAAGCCGTTCGCTAGACGGTCGTCCCCCATCGCATCACCGCCGCTATCAGGTCCTCGTTGTTGGAAAAGTTTTTGACTGTTGTTGCGAGTCGCCATCAGATGCAATTGCGCGGTCCAGCCTTGTTTCGCATATTGGCGCATCAAGTCAATCAGCAAGCCGGTTTGAAACTGTCTGATTTCTTCATTAGTCAGTGTCTCAGTGGTCAAACGCTTTTGAAAAATCGCTTCAAGTGCAGCGCCATCATAAGCTTCCTCTCCAAGACGTGACAGACTGTGATCTGCTAAACGACAACCTTGTTGCTGGAAGTAGGAAATACGCACTGTCAATGCTTCAACCAGCGTTTGATAGCTAGTGATTTCTTTGCTCGCAGCTGCAGCCAATTGCTTAAGGTACGCTGGAAATTCTGGATTCTGCAGATTGATTGCTTTGTCAGGACGAAAGGTAGGATACACGTCAAAGGATTCTTCTGCCAGCTTTTGATGATACGTCAACGAATCAATGGGATCATCCGTCGTACAGATCACCTCAACAGCCATCTTTTTGATCAGCCCTCGTGGTGAAAATTCCTTCGTTTGCAGCTGTTGATTGGCTTTTTCCCAAATGCTTGCTGCATTGGCTGGTGTCAATCGCTCATCAATACCAAAGATTCGCTTCAATTCCAAATTGGTCCAGACATATAATGGATTGCCAATGCAAGCCTCCAAGGTCTGCGCCCAAGCACAGAATTTTTCGTAGTCGTCAGCATCGCCAGTGATCAAAGATTCTGCAACACCATTGGCACGCATCAAGCGCCATTTGTAATGGTCCCCCGCCAGCCACGCTTGGGTGAGATTGGTGAAGTTTTGGTTTTCGAAAATCTCTTTCGGCTCTAAATGGCAATGGTAATCAATGATCGGCTGCTTTTTTGCATACTCATGGTACAACTGTTTGGCAAAGCTGTTTTTCAAAATAAAATCGTCAGTTAAAAACATTTCTTCGCTCCTTTTCTTAACGCCCCACGCTCTTGTCGATGGCTTCCCACAACCCTAATAAGTAGGAAGCGCCGATCGCCCGATCATACAAGCCATAGCCTGGACGTCCCGTTTCTCCCCAGATCATTCGCCCATGATCTGGTCGAATGTAGCCGTCAAAGCCATTTTTGTACATCGCTTCTAGGATCTGATACATGTCTAATGAGCCTTCAGAGGAGAGATGCGGTGCTTCATAAAAGTCTTTGTCATTGCCCAAGTATTGAATGTTACGAACATGGGCAAAAGGAATCCGATCCCGGCGACAAAACTCAGCCAAAATCTCATAGACATTATTGGCTGGGTCTTCGGCGATACTGCCAGTACAAAGTGTGATACCATTTGACGGACTGTCGACCACGTTGCAGACCCAATCCAAATCATCGCGGTTTTTAACGATACGCGGCAGACCAAAAATCGAATAGGGAGGATCATCTGGATGAACAGCCATCTTGATGCCGACCTCTTCACAGGTGGGAATAATGGCTTTTAGGAAGTAAGCAAAGTTTTCTCTTAATTTGTCATCATCGACATCCTTATACGCAGCAAACAATTCTTTGACATGTGCCAAACGTTCTGGTTCCCAGCCTGGCAAGGTATAGCCAGAGCTTGACTCCTCAACTTCTTTGACGATCTCTTCTGGGTCTTTGTCAATCCCTGCTTTTTCAAATGCCATCGTAGAAGAACCGTCGGCTAAGCGATAATCGAGATCCGTTTTGATCCAATCGAAAATCGGCATAAAATTATAGCAGATCACTTCGATCCCATATGCTGCCAAATTACGAATCGTTTTTTTGTAGTTTTCGATATACAGGTCTCTCGAAGGCAAGCCAATCTTGATGTCATCATGAATATTGACGCTTTCGATCACCTTCAGGGAAAGGCCAACTGCTTCGACTTCTTCCACGAGCGCCTTGATCCGTTCTTTCGGCCAAACTGCCCCAGCAGGCAAATCAAAGAGTGTGCCGACGATGCCTTTCATTCCAGGAATTTGACGGATATCTGCTAACTTGATTTTATCGTAGTCTTTTCCATACCAACGAAATGTCATTTCCATTTTTTATTCGATCCCTTCTACTGTTTCATGTAATGTTTTACGGACTGCGCCGGTTCCTGCCAGCATCTTAGCGAACAAGTGACCCACCTTTTCAGTGATTCCTGCTTGATAGAGATCCAAACCAAAAATCTGCGGATTTGCTAAGATTGGTCGAATGATCCCTTGAACATCGGCGGCTGTCCCTAACTGACACTCACGTAAAATCTCTTGTAATTCTGCTAAGAGGGGATCAGGACTTGGGCCAAATGGATGGCCTTCATCATCGATCGCTAATAGATAACGCAACCAGCCTGCAATCGCTAAGGGAATGAAAGTCAGCTCAGAAGCCGAGCCTTCTTTCTTCACATACTTTTTGATGGTTTCGCCAAAACGGATGGCGATTTTCTGTGAGGTATCTGCGGCGATCCGCTGTGGAGTGTCAGGAATCAGGGGATTGGGTAAACGAAGGCCCACCACCTCATCGATAAATTTCTTTGGCTGAATGATCTCAGGATCTTCCACTACCGGCAAGCCTTCACGATAGCCGATTCCTTTGATCAAAGCAACAATATCTGGATCGGTCATTTCCGCAGCAATAGATGTATAACCGAGTAAACAGCCGAACAAACTCATTGCGGTATGCAGTGGATTCAAACAAGTTGTGACTTTCATACTATCGGTTTTGTCGACGATCTCTCGACTCGTCAAGATCACCCCCGCTTTATCCAAATTCGGGCGACCATTTGGAAAATCATCTTCAATCACCAGGTAATGAGTCGTCTCTGTGTTAGCAAACGGAGCGATATTCGTTCCTTTATCGGTACGGATGACTGGCAGCTGCTCGATCCCAGCTGCTGCTAATTCTTCTGCAACTGCTGTTGAAGGATTTGGCGTGATCCGATCGATCATTGACCACGGAAACGTCACCTGCGCGTTGTTTTCTAAGTATCGGACAAACGCTTCTGAAACATGCCCCAGCTTTTGCCATTCTTTTGCAATGGTGACAATCGCCGTTTGGAAACGGAGCCCATTTTGCGAAAAATTATCGGTGGAAACCATAGCGATCGGAAGTGCCCCTGATTGAAAACGATCCCATAAAAAGCTAGCCAAAATGCTCATTGTATGGTTGACCTGATGGGGACCCGCAGCGAGATCCGCTTGTACGACAGGTAAAAATTTCCCCTGACTGTCTTTTAAGCCATAGCCTTTTTCTGTGATCGTTACGGTAACCAACTGTAGTGACGGCTCCTGAAATACTTTGCGTATTTGCTCATAACTCGCAGCACGGGAAGGATGGCAATAATAACTAGCCGCCGTTGACTGGAGCAATTTTTTCTCCAACCGTCCCCCTTCATGCATGACCACTTCTAAAATATCATTCTCGTAAGGGGCATATACTTGATCAATCACCTGTTCATCAAAGGTTTCACAAACTACGATTCCTTTTGTCAGCGCTTGTTGATCGATCAACGTTTGGGCTACTTCTGCGTGAAATGCCCGATACAAATTTCCCCCACCAAAGTGTAACCATTGAAACTGAGTATCTGATTGATCCGTCACTTCTTTGGGAACGATCGGCATCGTAACTCCTGCCTGCTTCAAGGCAGCAAAATCAAACATCCTACTTCCTCCTTTTTCTTAAAACTGATATATTAGTATTCTAGTTCATTCTATACTGAATTGCAAGCCTTTACAAAAGGTTATTCAACTTATATACTAGTTTTATTACTCAAAACTATCCCTAGGCACCTTCCTTCAGAGTTTTTCTTTAGAAGGTAATTGAATGCCTGATACAGAAAGAAGCGTTTATGTTGAACCCTACAAATTTTCAATCACAAGCTTATGAATCAATCAAAGAGTTGATTTTAACCGCCAAACTGATTCCCGGTCAAAAAATATCTGAAAAGGAATTGGAGCAACGGCTAACCATTGGCAGGACGCCGATCCGTGAAGCAATTATTCGTCTGCGCCGTGAAGCACTGATCCATGTCGTTCCCCAAAGCGGCACCTATATTTCTAAAATCAGTATCAAACAAATTGAAGAAGCTCGTTTTGTCAGAGAGACGCTTGAAAAAGAAGTATTCGTAGCGGCCTGCCAAGCCATTACAGAAGAGCAGCTGAAAGAACTAGAAAAACTCGTTATTTTGCAGCGGACCTATGCCCAATTGAAGGATGAAATCGAGTTTTTCCAACTCGACGAGGCCTTCCATCAGTTGATTTATAAAATCGCCGACAAAGAAAATGTCTGGAATTGGCTACAAACGATCAATCTGCCTTTAAATCGCTTCCGCTTCTTACGTTTAGAGGTGGAGGAATTGTCTTGGGAAATTATTTTGCGGGATCACGAAGAAATCTTAGCCACTTTAAAAGAAAAAGACCAAGCCAAAATTGCTCCCTTGGTCGGACAACACATTGATGTCATTGATAACGATTTGATTTTTGTGGAAAAGGCCTTTCCCGATTACTTTACGGAGTAAAGCTATTTGAAAATCATGGACCTTAAAAACCACCCTCGTCGAGTAGATTGCCTACTTGACGAGAGTGGTTTCATACGCTGAACAAGCGAGAATACGCTCATTCGATTGGGTGATAACTAAAGCCTTGGCCCAGTACTTCTGAGACATTATTGACGATCACAAACGCTTTTGGGTCAATGGTCTCAATGATTTGTCTGATCTGCATAAATTCTTGGTCGCTGGCCACGATCAACAGTACTTGTTTGTCTGCTTGCTGGTAGCCGCCTTGGGCAGCCAATAGTGTGGCACCACGAGCTGTTTTATCAAAGACTGCTTCTCGAATCTCGTTCACGTGGTTCTCACTTAAGATCATGATGGATTTCTTCCGGTTAAAGCCCGTTTCAATGTAGGTCATCACACCAGAGGTGATCACGATCGATAATATCGCAAACAAGAACTCTTCAAACCCGAAAACGAACAAGTTCATGGAGACCACGATCGCATCGGTCGCCAGCAAGCCAATCGCTGGATTCAAATTAAAGTATTTCTTGAAAATCAGCGGTGGAATCGTTGTGCCACCGCTAGAAGATTGATTTTTGTACAAAATCGCTACTCCTAAAGCAAAAATCGCACTGCCAAATATCACGGAAAGCAGCCGATCTTCAGCCACCATATATTCTGGGACTAAAGCAATTGCTACTGGAAAAGCAAAACTACCATAGAGGACTTTCAAAAAAGGCCCCTTCCCTAAAAAGGCATAGGCAAGAATAAGCATGAGAATATTCAAGACCATGATCACAGCCGCTCGATCCCAACCGAGGGCTGACTCTAATAAAATACCGATTCCGCTGACACCGCCAGCTGCCACATGATGCGGGCCTAAAAATAAATTGATGCTTGCCGCTAACAAGAAAAGTGCTGCGGTGATTTTTCCATAGGTTTTCAGAATTGTCATTTGTTTCCTCTTTTCTCTGTCATTTTCACGGTTTATTCAAGCCGCTTTGCAGCCATTCTTACTCCTCACTATACGCCCATTTGATGTCACCGACAAAATTTATGTTTAGCCAGAGGGAATAACCGGAAATCTGTTGGCTGATTGCTTGATTCAATCGTTCTCGCAAGGGATCTTGCCGCCCAACTGTATCGAGAGGTGTTGCAGGTAAAATCACCACATCTAATTCCACAATGACTTGATTGCCGACTTTGGCGGTACGTAACACAAAGTCCACCACTTCTTCTGCGCGCAGTTCTTTTTCAACGATCGTCATGATGGACTCTCGTAGTTCTTCTTTCGGAGTTGAAGAAGTCAATTCCAGAATGGCCGCTTTCAACTCTTTAATCGAAAGCTGAATAAAGAACAAGGTGATCCCGATGGAGATGATTGGGTCGACATACATCGCGAAATTTCCATAGGGACTGGCTTGAATCAGCCATGACACAAGAAATGAACCGACGACACCCAGACTAAAGAAAAAGCCGAAACGCCATTGTTCTAGTTCTACCCAGTAAAAGGGATGAGTCAGTGGTTTCTTTTTTAAGTACAAGTAAAAAGAGAAACAGTAGATCGTACCAATCAGCGAGAAATACAAACCGATTGGATCAATCATGCCATCACTGACGTGTAATAAACTAAAAGCAGATTCAATGACTCCATAAATTGAGATCAGCAAGATGATACTATATTGAATAAAAACAACCAACGGCATCAACGCTTCTTTGCCGAATGGGAAACGTTCAAAGTCTTGGGCTTGGATATATTTTGCCACATACAAAGCAATCAGTGACATCACTGCACCAATCAATGTATAAACACCATCTAACAAGAGGACGTTATAACTGACCAGTAACCCAAAAAGCAAGGCACCGCCGCCATAAATACTCCCAGCGACAATCGATGCCAACAAAAGCTTGCGTATTTTTTTCTTTTCACTCATGATACTCCTCTTTCTTTTTTTCAAAAAAACTATCAATTTGATTGCATTCTTCTATCTATAAGCCTATCTTCCCATATAAATAACATAAAAAACAGTCAATTTTTTCATACAAAGCGGAAAAAAATAGTATTGCTGTCAATCATTCACTCTATTCTCTAGTGATGCATATTCGATCTTTCTATTCCACTCTTTTTACATTCTGGTGTAAATCCCCTTGACTACGCGGATTGATTCCCTTATCATCAAGGGTAACCATATTCAATCAGAATTTTCAGAATATTCCGCTATATTTTTCATAACGGCGATTCATTGGAAGACAGGGAGGATGAAGAGAGTGAATGAAGCAAAACAAGTCCCATGGACAGGAGAACCAAACCAACGAGCGATCAACTATTTGAATGAAGAAGGCAAAGTGATCGTCTGCCCAACCAAAGTCGGCTATATCATTGCCGTCTCTGATAAAAAAGGGCTGGAACGCAAGTTTTCAGCAAAGAATCGCAAGCGTAACAAACCAGGCGTCGTTCTTTGCAGCTCATTGGAGCAGCTACATGAATTAGCCGAATTAAATGCGGAAACCGCCGCCGTTTATGAAACGTGTTGGAACAATGACGTGTTATTCGGTGCGATTTTGCCTTGGAAAGAATCAGGAAAAGCCTATATCCCAAAAGATGGTTCAGAAGAATTGATGACGGACGTTCGGGGAACCAGCTGTTTCGTGATCAAATTCGGTGTCCCTGGTGAGCAGATCTCAAAAGAACTTTGGGATCAAAAAAAGAAATTGCTTTTCGCCAGCTCAGCGAACCCTTCAGGCAAAGGAAATCGCGGACTTGTTGAAGGGATCGGCGAACAAATCGCGCAAGAAGCCGATCTGATCATCGAAGGCAACGACTATGTTGCATCGATCCAACCAGACAAAACGCTGGAAACCCGCTATGAGCAAGGAGTCATGGTTTCTTTCGTTGACCAAGACGGCAACTTGATTCCAGAGCAAGGAGACCAACGCTCCATCACGCCAGCACCTGTCTTGATCCGTAAAGGACTCGATGTTGAAAAAATCCAAATGTACCTTTCTGATCACTTCAACTCATGGGACTATCGCCACGGGGAGTATTATTAATCTTTCATCGTCAATAAAGAACCGAAGAACCAGCTAACGGCCCTCCTTTTCAAGGAAAAACGCTCAGCTCGTTCTTCGGTTTTTCAATAGAAAAAAATACTTTTCTTCTATCGTGTTTCTTTCAAAAGCTGAATGATCTGTGCCTGTTGTTTGATGATCGTATCTTGTTGCTTGATTTTAATCCAGTTTTGATCGATTTGGATAGCTGCTCCAAGGTCTTTGTAACTGAGTTTGGGGATCTCCATGAACAGTCCGCGGTGAGCAGCTAAGTCATTAAAAATCTGAACAGACAGACCCTCACTCAATTCATGAACCTCTTTTTCTACAATATACTGGTTGATCAGGTCTTCTACAGTCAAACGCTTTTTTCGTTTCTTGCCTTGTGTGCCATTCGAATTTTCAGATTTCTTGTTCGTACCAAACATTTTTGTTCTCCTTTCGTTAGGTCATCCTTCCTCCATTTTGTGATTCCGTGTCTCTTCTTCAGTGACCAAAATAAAATTGAGAGAAACCTACATACGAACATTTTGTCATAAAACAGCATTATAATCTACATTTTGTTGTTTTTAAAGATAAAAAAGGAGGTAAATTACGATCGGATTTTCTCTGTCATAGAATTCCAACTCTATTTCTGCTATAATCCCCTCATAAACACATAGGAGGGACTCTATGAAAAAGCATTCCTCAATTGCTTTCTAGGGGACGACGCCAATGACAGTGACTTTGGACTACACTTACTGCTGGGTTGTGGGCTGCCGCAACACAGTGCTTAGCACAAAACAAAAAAACTAAGCGTGGTACGGATTGCGAAATCGCATGAAGCTGGAAGCAGAAGTAATCGTTACGGACGGTGAATGTGTCCCTAGCCAAAGAAGCCTGATGAAGAACGAACGGAACCCTTTTCTCTCAAAAGAAATCATTCTTTTGGAGGAAAGCAAAATGAGAAAAGAAGAAAACACGACCTTTGTTTGTAAAAACTGCAGTACGCCTGTTGCCCCCTTGACCAATGGTTCTTACCGCAACCATTGTCCCCAGTGTCTCTACTCGTTACACGTGGATATTCGCCCAGGTGATCGTCAAAATACTTGCCATGGCCTGATGCGTCCCATCGACTATCGCCAACATTCCCAAAAAGGCTATCAGCTGCTGCATGAATGCACCCGCTGCAAAAACCAGCAATGGAATATCGTGGCGCAGGATACGCAACAACCAGACCATTTTATTGAGTGGTTGACTCAAACCGCTGCGTATCACTAAAAAACCAAAGAAGACCATGCTTCAGGCTGGTCTTTTTTTGTTATCAGATCAACGGATCTCTTATACCACTAACTGCTCATAGACATTGTCGTCATAAGAAGCGCTTGCTTTAACCTAAAAAACAGCCCGCTGTTTCGTCGATTGGCTGACGAAATTGCGGGCTGTCCTGCTAGTGTCTTCTTAATGAGTTTACGTTGGTTTGCGTTTATTCAAAAACGAATTGATTGTGATATAGTTCCGCATAAAAGCCGTCAGCCGCCACCAATTGATGGTGATTGCCTTCTTCAATGACTTCGCCGTCCTTCAAAACAACGATGCGATCGGCATTCAAAATCGTCTTCAAGCGATGGGCGATCACAAAACTGGTTCGTCCTTTGATTGCTTCATCCATTGCTCGTTGAATTTTCGCTTCAGTCACGGTATCAACGTTACTGGTGGCTTCATCCAAAATCAACAATTCTGGATTGGTCAAAATCGTTCGGGCAATACTCATCAATTGTTTTTGACCAGTACTGAAAAGATTATTCTCTTCGGTGATCTCCGTGTCATAGCCTTTTTCCAACGTCATAACAAACTCATGGATATTGGCTTGTTTCGCTGCTGCAATGACTTCGGCTTCAGTCGCTTCTGGTTTCCCAAAAGCAATGTTTTCGCGAATCGTCCCTGAGAACAACACGGATTCTTGCAAAACGATTCCCACTTGAGAACGCAGCAGATCCAAATCTAGCTCCCGGATATCGATGCCGTCAAAGGTCACAGAACCACCATTCACATCATAGAAGCGATTCAACAGGTTCATGATGGTCGTTTTTCCTGAACCCGTCGGCCCGACTAATGCGACCATTTCGCCTTTGTTGACTGTGATCGAGACATCTTTTAGGACCAATTTTTGACTGTCATACCCAAAGTCCACATGATTCAAAGCAACCGCCTCTTTGATGCCCTTCACTTTGATCCCGTCTTTTGGTTTGACCTCATTGGGTTCATCAAACATTTCATTGATTCTGCGCGCACCGGTGATCGCCAACTGAATCATGCTGTAACCAGAAGAGATCTGCATCAATGGTTGGTAATATTGCTGCGAATACTGGACAAAGGTCACAACTAATCCTAAAGCAACGGAACGTTCTAAGTCACCGTTCAATGCTAACCAGCCACCAAAGAAAATCACGATTGCCGTGTTCAACAAAGACATTCCTTGCATCAAGGGGAAAAGCAGCCCAGAGTAGACTTGCCCTTTGTAGGTAGCTTCGCGGACTTGTTGGTTGTGGACCAGAAAACCATCGATGGTTTCTTCTTGCAGTCCATTGGTGATGATGATTCGTTGACCACTGATTTTTTCATCGATATAGCCGTTTAAGTTTCCGACTTCATCTTGCTGTAGATCGACATATTTGCGGGCTTTTTGGATCACGATCACCGCGATTAATACCGCAATCGGGGTAGAAGCAATCGTTGCCCATGCCAATTCAACGTTTTGACGGAACATCATGATCAAGATTCCCACCATTAAGACTACATTGGTCAGCACTTGCAACAATGCTTGGTTCAGACTGTTTTGAATGTTATCCAAGTCACTGGTGAAACGGCTCAAAATATCACCGTCTTGATGGGAATCAAAGAATTTGATCGTCAATTTTTCCAGTTTATTGAATAAGCCGATCCGCATTCTGTTGGTTGATTTTCCCACCACTTGCGTGAACAAGATACTATAAACAAAATTGGCTGCACTGGCTAAGACATAAAAAATCAACAGTTTCCAAATGATCGATAGAAAAGCCGATTTATCATCGACCCCTTGCATCAAACCACCAACATAATTCGCCAACTCTTGGAACGCTTCTCCGACAAAAACTGGTGCTTGCACTTGCAGATACGTTGCCAGAATCACCGTTACAAAAATGAATAGAAACGACCACTTGTATTGTTTTAAGTAATGATAGAAAAATTTACTCGCTTTGAACAAATCTGTCATGGTTACTCCTCTCCTTTCTGTGTTGCGAAGATTTCTTGATAGATGGCATTGTTATTGGCTAAAAATTCATGGCTTCCTTCACCAACCAGACGTCCATTATCTAAAACGAAGATGCGGTCGGCTTTCACAACAGAGGCAATCTTTTGCGCGATAATGATTGTTGTCGTGTCTTTTAATTGTTTTTCAAACGCTTCGCGAACCAATTTTTCCGAACGAGCATCTAATGCACTCGTACTATCATCCAAAATCAAAATTTTCGGTTCACCGATCACGCCTCGAGAAATCGATAAGCGTTGCTTTTGTCCTCCAGAAAAATTGCTGCTGCGCTCGGAGACCGGCGCTTCAAAACCCGCTGTCAATTTTTGAATAAATTCGCTGGCTTGAGCGATTTCTGTTGCGCGAGACATCTCAGACTCTGAGGCATCTTTTTTCCCTTGCCGCAAGTTTTGGGCAATCGTTCCTGAAAAGAGGATCGCTTTTTGCAAGACAAAAGCGACCGTTTTACGCAAGCTTTGTTCATTGACTTCTTTCAAGTCAACGCCGCCAACCCGCACGACACCTTCCGTTGGGTCAAACAAACGGGGAATCAGTTGCGCCAGTGTTGATTTGCCGGCACCAGTCGCCCCTACGATCCCAATCATTTCGCCAGGTTTGATGGTAAAACTGATAGCCGTTAGGGCATTTTTTTCATCCCCAGGGTAACGGAAGCTGACGTTTTCAAAAGCGACACTTCCAGACAATTCTTGTTCTGGGACATCTTGGTATTGCAGATCCGGTTCGGTATCTAGAATCTCTTTGATCCGTTTTAGCGAAACTGCAGCCCGTGAAGTCATCATCATCATCATGCCGCCGATAATGATCGCCATCATAATTTGCATCAAATAATTCATGAATGAGGCAATTCCCCCAATCAAGGTTGGGTCATCTTTCGCTAGATCACTGACAAAGAAAATCGCGCCGACCACTGCTAAGTTGGCCGCCAGCATAAAGGAGGGGATCATTACAGAGAACAGGGTTCCTACAATAATGTTATGCTTCGTTAACGTTTCACTGACTTTAGAAAAGCCTTGCAGTTGGTTGTCTTCTTGAACAAAAGATTTCACCACACGAATCCCCATCAAATTTTCTTTGGCAATCCCATTGATTTTGTCGATCAAGTTCTGGATGATCATAAAGTGTTTGCCCATCCGTGTAAAGGATAGTGCCGTAATCACTAGGACAGCGATAATCAGTAAGACGATGATCCACCACAGTTGCGGCATGGTTGTCATCGCCAAAATGAAGGCACCGATAAATAAGAACGGGATCCGAAACAACGATTGTAGCGAGATCATCACTAAGTTTTGAATTTGCGTGATGTCATTGGTCAAGCGCACCACAAGATTTCCCGCTGAGAAGGTTTCGATATTTCCAAATGAGAATGTCTGGATTTTCCGAAACATCTCTTCTCGAATATCGGCACTAACGCCTTGCGCCACTTTCGCAGAAAAAACCGTGTTGATGATCCCTGCAACAAGTCCTAGCAATGCTAGCCCAATCAACTGCACACCAATTTTTTTCATTTCATCATTGTTTTCAGTAATAATTGATTCTAGCACTTGCTGCAAGAGCTTTGGCTGCCATAATGCAGCAACGACCATTAAAATGACCGATAATAAGGCAATGCCAGTTGCCGCTTTGTACTTTTTGACATGGCGTAAGACCAGATCCATATACGTACCACTCCTTTGTGTTTAGCAGAAAAGACTGCCAAAAAATTTCGGTTGCACAACAATTTACCATGGATCACGACTAGAAACAAGCGAACAAATAAAACAAAAAGAGCTTTCATGAAAGCTCTTTGAAAATATTGCATAAATGTTGGCGAAAATAACGAATAATAAAGGGATTATGATGATCCTCAAGAGGGTCTTCCTTATTTTCTGTCGCTAAATCTTTGACTTACGATTCGCTGTTTTCCAGCTCACTTTTTTGTTTTTTTGTCAGTTTTTGTTTGACTAGATCGTAGGAAACCAAAATCATTTGTTCGATGTTTTCTTCCATCAAGGCATCAGATGCCAACTTGATGGTATTCCAATGGGTCTTATTGGCATAATACCCCGGAATGATGACGTCAGGAAATTGCTCTCGCAGCGTTTCGTTGACCTCGGGCAGATTTTTCAAAGTCAAAAATGCTGTTTCTTCTGCTTGCGGACTCATGATCCCAAACTGTTTTCCTACTAAATCAAAGTAGATTGCATCCCAATCTTCGCGGTAATAGACTTTGGCTCCCGGCAAGCCTTCCCCAAATGCTTGAAATCGCTGCATTTTTTGTGCAATTTTTTCTTCAATCGATGTACTCATTGTGTTTCCCTCACTTTCTACTATCAAAACCGTCATTTTCTGTCTCAATTTTGACAGATTGAATCGCTTTCTGCTCTATTTCCTACTATTATACATGGTTGCCGTGTAAAAAGGGATTTTTTATCAATAACATGTCGCCTGAAAATGACTCTTGAGAGCTGCATGCGGCGTTACATTCATTCATCTGTCTCAGAAGATACAAAAAAACCCCTTATCAGCGAGTAAGATGTACTCGCCAATAAGGGCAATTGATTACTAGATGTCATGGACAAGATTCATTTTAGAATCTTAGTACCAACCATTTGCTTCCCAGAATGCTTTGGCAGCAGACCAAGAACCATAACGTGATGCAACATATTCATCGGCAACCTTTTCTTGGTTAGCAGCTGAATAGTCACCATTTAAGTAAGAGTTGGTTAATTGGTAACGGCCGTAGTATTGTCCGTTTGTCGCTGTGTAAGAACCACCAGATTCTTTGTTTGCGATCCATTCTTTTGCTGAAGCTTCTGAGCCGCTAGCTGAAGAGCTGTAGCTTGAGCTGCTTTGTGTGCTTGCAGCAGCAGATTGTGTGTTGCTTGATTGTGAAGCTGCTGGTTCACTTGGTTGTTGTACACTTGCTGCAGCAGTCGTGTTTGCAGATTCTGTATAAGTGGCAGTGCCATCTGTAGGGATGATCAATGCTTCCCCAACAAAAATCAAGTTTTTATCAGCAATCTCGTTTGCTTCAACGATCGCATTGATCGTATCATCAGAGCTATAACCGTAAAAGTTAGTAGCGATTGTTGATAATGTATCACCAGATTGAACAGTGTATTGTTCGTCTGCAAAGGCGTCTTTCCCACCTAAGAAAAGGCCGAAACCGGCAAGGACAGCTGTACTAAGTAAAACAGTTTTTAAAGACTTCATATAATTAAATCTCCTTCTTTGAAACTCATTTTGCGTCATTTGAGATGACTCAAGCGCATAAACAAGTCTAACACCGAAGAATATTTCATAGGTAAAGAAATCATTACAGATGATTACGAAAACGACAGTTGCCTTACGTTTCGTAAGAATTGAAAAAGACTATCATATCAAGCTTTTCTCTGCTGTAATTTTTAACATTACAGTTATTTTGTTTCTAGGTAAACCAGTTAACCTTAGAAAACCTTTCCTATATTACAAAAAACCCTCTTTTTACACAGATTTGTAACAAAAGAAGGAACGAGACAAGGTCTCATTCCTCATTTACTTCCTATTTTTTCTTCACTGGGATCAATTTATTCATGACGATCGCCGCAATAGCGCTTAAAGCAATCGGTGAATCTAATAAATATTGTAAGAATTGAGGCGCAGATTCTTTGATTTCTGCTGGCATAAACAACAAGCCGATGGCAATAATCAATGGTACCCCGATAATATACAACTCACGCTCGGAAAACTCTTCATTCTTAATGACCCGAAAGCCGCTCAACAAAATAATGACACAGACGACCGCGAACACGCCGCCGATGACAGCAGAAGGTACTGCGTGAATCAAGGCTGAAAGTTTCCCCATGAAGGACAATAGGATAAACCAGACGGATGCCATCACAAAGACTTTTTTACTAGCAACCCCGGTGATCGAAATGATCCCTGCATTGGTAGAATAACCAGTCACAGGGGTCGTTCCTACTAAGGCGGCAACCAAGCAGCCTAATCCTTCGCCGATCACGCCTTTATTGATCTGTTCATCCGTAACAGGTTCTTCTGTCACGGAACTGACCGCATACCAAGTACCTGTTGTTTCTGCTAGGAGTACCATATAGATCACTAGCATCGTTAAGATCGCTGAAACATCAAAGTGCAGGCCATAGTTTAGAAATACCAGTTTTGGCAGACTAAAGAAAGAAGCATCCGCCACCGACTGAAAATCAACGCCCCCCATAAAGGAAGCAATCACGGTACCGATAACCAAAGCAATAATGACCGAACTGATTCGGAAATATTTTCCCATTCCCGGAAAATAATCGCCTAGCATGGAAAACAAAATCAAAATCGCCGCAGTAATCGCAGCTAACAACATGTTTTGATTGGCACTTAGCGTTTCAGTGGCAGGATAGATATTGCTGGTAAAGGCCGTTGGCAGCAATGTCAACCCAACGATCATAATGATCGTTCCACTGACGATCGTAGGAATAAAATGACGAACGATATACTTATAAATGCCCGTAAAACCTAGTAAAATGACTGCTGCGGCACCAACGATGCTGGCACCTAACACCGTGTCCATGCCGTTGGCACCAAAATAAATACCGATGATCGCTCCAACGGGCACAAAGGATGGCCCTTGACATACGGGTAATTTCAAGAAAAAGAGGACTTGGATCAAAGAAGCGATCCCTGCTCCTAAAAAGGTCGATTGGATCAAACCTGATGCATCTGAAGAGGACATCGCCACCGCCGTTGCGATAATAAATGGCGGCACATACACGTCCATTGCCAACACATGCTGCAACCCTAAAAGTACTGCTTGACCAAAGGGAATGTCTTCATTCATTCCGATCGTTAAATGTTTATTTTTCGTTGATTCCACTGTCTCATTCTCCTCGTTTTTCGTGTACTTTTTTTCCTTGGACCCAGACTTGGCGAATATTTTGCATCGTTGCTAAGTACAGGATTTTTTGTAATCTTGCTTCGGGTGAGGTGAACACACCGAAGTCAGGCAAAGGATTTTCTTTTTGTCGCGTATCGATCACTTGTACATCAAACGCATAGCCTTCTTTGATGACACCTACAGGTAATTTCAGTGCCTCACCGCCGCCTTTTGTCGCTAATGAGAACGCATCGATCACGGATATACGAGAATCTGCTACTCCTCGTGTATTTTGGGGAAGCGTGACATCTACGCCATCTTCTAACATTCTCGAAGACATCACAGCTTGTTTGATGTTGTCATACAAACTCGGTGAAAAACCGCCGGAGATATCCGTTCCTAAACCAATCGTGACTCCTTGTTCTTTCAAGCGCTTGATTGGGATCACGCCATTGGCAAAGTAGGCATTTGAGATGGGACAGTGCGCAACTGCGGCGCCGGTTTCGACAAAACGGGCGCCGTCAGCTGGGCTGATGAAATTGCCATGAGCCATCACTGCTTTGTCACGCAACAAGCCGAAATCTTGCAGCACTTCGGTATCCGTTTTGCCAAATCGTTCTTGAACAAAGTCATGTTCCCATTGCCCTTCACTGCAGTGGGTCTGAACATGGACATCATATTTTTGAGCCAATGCGCCTAAGCCTGCCAAGCCTTCATCGGTACAGCTCGGGACAAATCGCGGAGTGACCACAGGATAAACGCCTTGAGGTGCGGTCTTTGCGATTGCTTGTACTTCTTGAATAAAACGTTCTGTATCCGCTAATGCCTCTTCTGTTGACGCATCCCGATAAAAAACAGGATTGGCTTTGGGATCGTCCATAACGACTTTTCCGACTAATCCCCGTTGACCAAGAGCGGCACAAGTCTTCGCCAATTGAAGGCTCGCTTCTAGATGGATCGTTGCAAAATAAAGAACCGTTGTCGTTCCTCTTGCCAATAGCTGTGCCACCAAATCTTGATAGACAGCTTTGGCAAATGCCGGATCGGCATATTTTGCTTCCAGCGGAAACGTGCATTCATCTAACCAAACATTTAACGGTTCATCTAACGCGATTCCTGCTTGCGGCCATTGCGGTGCATGGACATGCAGATCAACAAACCCAGGTAAAAAACACTGGCCTGCAGATAATGCCTGCAGATTCTCTGATGCTTTCGCCAGCTCTGACTCATACCCTTGATCTGTTTTAGCAGTCACTTTTACGATGATCCCTGCGTCATCGACTTGAATCAAAGCTTCTTCTATATATTCTAGTTTTCCATCAGTTGGCGTATGGAAAACATCTCCTTTAAAATAGTGAATGGTTGCCATTTGTTTGATTTCCCCCGTTCTCTAAGACATTGTCAGGAAAAAGCCGTTCATTTAATGTTCCTTTTTCACTAACACGATGTTCTTATTTTAACGCTATTCGAAAATAGTGCAATAAAATTCACTATCATAAAGGAAGATAAAACGCTGAACGTTCGGTTTTTATGCGATTTCAAAAAAAAGCAGCCACTGTCTTGAATCAAGATAGTGACTGCTAAAGACGCTTATTCTTTTGTTTTCTTTGATTGTCGGCGAAATACCACCAATCCACCTACTAGCAAACACAGTAATCCTGCAATCGAGCCCCATTTTGCTGGCTCTAAAAAGCTTTGGATCCTTGAGGTCTGATTCGTTGCCGTCGTTCCTGATAGCTGAAACAAGAAAGCCAACGGCTGATGTTCAAAACGAAGAATGACAAACAGGAGTGTCATCAAAAGAAATTGATGTACCAGACTCCCTTTGCTTTGTGTGGCATACTTGGCTAAACTCTGCTGTTCAATTGCTTCCGGTTTTGCCGCCAAATACTGTTTCGTGAGCCATTGATTCAATCCCGCATTAAAGAAACTAATGACAAATAAACTTATTGGGATCAAAAGATCGCTGCTAAATAGAAGAACACCAACCATCAATCCAAGCAAATACGCCGGTACTAACTGTTTTTCTAGCAAGCGTGCGAGTTTTTCTCCGAGAAACATTGCGCCAAAAAGGCCCAGTGCATAAGGCAAGTAAACGTGAGTACTGAGCGCTTGTGCCCCAAATCGACCGGTAACATAGACCGAGCCGAAAAGAAAAAGAAAGTTACCGATCACTCCCCGAATAAAGGTGAGGATGTTCAAGTGAAGCGGCTGTTTCCACGAGCGGCTGCGTTTCGTTAAAGTGATCAGCAGCAAAGCAAAGAGAAACAAGAAGCCAGTAATCGCCCACTCAAACAGGGCATTCGACTTGATCAGCCTGGCTGCTCGCAAGCCAAACAGTAAGAGAAAGAAAAAGAAATACAACAAAAATTGCTTGTTGAATAACTGGTTGCGCTGCATCAGCGGTCTTTTCGGTAGGTTTTTGAAGGTTTGACTACTCTTAGCCGCAAGCACAAAGAGTGCAAGATAACTGCCAAATAGACCAATGCCTTGAAGGTCATCAGGCAACCGTAAGGCAAACAATAAAACGAAAAGAAAGAACAGCGCCTCCTTCCAATCATTTTTCAGCGGCTGTTCAGTGAGCTTGGCTTTTTGGCGTACCATCAGGTCAGCTGGCGGCAACCAAGAAGCACTGATCCCCAACAAACCAGCAGCTGGCAAGAGTGCAGCGCTCCACCAAGTGCTCAAGATACCTACCAATGCGCCGGCGCCGCCGATCAAGACACTGGCTGCTAAAAGCGATGGTGCGAAAAGCGCCGTAAGCGTCTGTAAGAAAAAGACCCCTGTCATGCGAAAGGTATAAAAGAGCGCAAAGGCTAATGCTGCACTTAGCGATTGCTCTTTGCTCAAAGATAAGAAATAAAGATACGGGATGATCGTGATCGTATTGCTGATGATCAAAAGTGCGGTATGGGATTTTAAAGCTTTCATCGTCCGACTCCTTGCCTTGATTTAAAGTTCCATCTTTCTTCTATCCTACACTTTCAAGCAATCCTGTCAACTTGCGTGTCAAATTTAAGCAAAAAGAAACCAAGTGTGTTGTCAAAGGACTGACACTTCGTTTCTTTTTCTTATTGCGATTTTCGGTTAGGAGCCAGTAGCCTGAATTGTTTGCTTAATTGCCTGAATTTCTTCATACAACCCTTGAAACTCTTTTGCAAGCTCACTCATGATGTCTGCGCTCATCAAAAGATCTTCCGCATGACTTAATAGTAAGGACATCCAAACTTTGTCCCCTTGTGCTTCTTGTTGAACTAACTTCCGATGTGCCAAATGGGCTTCATGATAGTGTTCTTTTCCTTTTTCGATTGCTTGCAGTGCAGCCAGATTCTGGGCTTCTCTTCCTTTTTGAATACTTTCAAAAAAGCAACTTCTTGCCATACCCGCTTGCGAGATAATCTGAAAACAAATTTGTTCTTTTTCTTCCATTCTACTCTCCTATTAGTTCAAGTGCTTGTTCCAATGCTTTTTTTCCATCCATCATGCCATAGGTGCGCATGTCGATACTGGCTGCTGGACAAGCAACTAAGCCTTGGACTTCATTTAATCGGTAAGAAACTTGCGGTCCTAACAGTACGCAATCAGCATCTTTTGCTGCAGTCGTGACCGATTCAATGGAGAACGCATCGATCACCACCGCTTCTCCTTTTTCTTGCGCTGCTTTTTTCATATTATTTACTAAGACGCCAGTAGACATGCCGCCAGCGCAAACTAATACTATTTTTTTCATCATTGTTCCTCCATTTTCTCGTTATTTGTTACTCAACGACTGCCGCTTGAGTTTGCTCCTCAGCGAGTGCTGCTTTGTCTTGCAGACGCATAAAAGGGATGTAGATGATGACACATAAGACAAATTGGATCAATTGTGCAATGATCCCTTGCCAGCCATTCACTAAGAAGCCACCGAAAATAATCGGAAATCCAGTTGGGATATTGACTCCATTGTGATAAGGCAAAAAGCCGACAATTGTTAAGAGATATGCTGACAACACGGAAACAGCCGGTGTTACCATCAAGGGAAGCAGCATTCTGATATTCATCACCTGAGGAATCCCAAATTTGATTGGCTCAGAAATACCAAACATGGAAGGGATCAATCCAATTTTACCAACAGCTTTTAGCTGCTCTGATTTGCAACCAAAAATAGCCAGTAAAGCGACTGCAAATGAACGAGCCCCGCGATTGTTCAAAATAAACCCAATCGTAAACAAATGTGGTAATGCTTGGCCGGCACTGTACGCCGCCAGATTATCAAGCCCTGGTTGGTAAAAGACCAACATCAAGATCGGATAAACAGCCAACACTCCGTGAATGCCAAAGAACCAAAGAAATTCGATAAACGCCACAATGATCATACAAGCAAAAATATTCGCTCCTAGCAAGGTCAATGGAGCTTGTACCCAAGTATAGATCATATCTGTCAGCGTGCCGTAAGGAGTTGCCGCCATGCCCACATAAATGATGCCCATAATGGCTGAAACAATAATTGCTGGCACGATCGCTGCAAAGGATTTGTTGACGATCGGCGGTACCGAATCCGGCATTTTGATCATCAAATTCTTCTGTACACATAAAATGTAAATTCTGGCACCCAACAAACCGCCAAACATGGCGACAAACATCCCACCGGAGCCAAGGGTCGACAACTCCATCGTACGGGTTTCTTCTAAAGTCGAAATCGGACTCAAGATCA
Source organism: Enterococcus sp. DIV1096b (assembly GCF_050498765.1). Taxonomy (NCBI): domain Bacteria; kingdom Bacillati; phylum Bacillota; class Bacilli; order Lactobacillales; family Enterococcaceae; genus Enterococcus; species Enterococcus sp. DIV1096b. Next base: position 2,844,279 of record NZ_JBMHEK010000001.1, read on the forward strand.
AAAATGATACCAAACTCATGATACCGGCATTTAGTTGATCCGCATTTAAATGCTCGGCTAATTTATAGCCAACTAGAAAGGCGACATAAACGGAAACGACATCGATCGTCATCGCGTTGACTTGGGTTAATAATGCTTTCAAACCAATTTGTTCCATTATCTGTTGCGTTGCCCCAATGTCGATCGCATTGATCAAGGAAGCAATGGAACTGATCATCATGACGGGCATTAAGCCCATCATTGCATTGGCAATGGCTTTCATATAAATATTGTTTTGTACTTGAACGGCTGCAGCTAGTATTTTATCTTTCAGTGTATTCATAAGGTCCTCCTTCACTTAATCCCGCAAGTATTTATCTTTAAGCAGCTGGATTTTCTGCTGTGAAAAACCCAGTTCTTCTTTTACATACGTTTCAATCCCCCCATGAGCCTCAATCAAATCCAAAGCGGTTTGTAAAAAACACCGATCAGCTTCTTTGAAGTATCGCATTGCTGCCACAAAATCGGGGTTGTTCGTTTCTTCTTGTATCAGCTTGAGACTCTTGGTATTTTTCTCCCTTTTGTACTCGTTGGTCAGCAGGTAATCTTCCATGACCTCTTCATAACTGACACCCAACAGTAACTGAATCAGGGCAACCCCATACCCGGTGCGGTCTTTGCCACCACGGCAGTGCTGAACCACTGCACCTTCAGCTTCCAAATGAATGGCCAATACTTCTTTAAAAACGGTCTTGCATTGACTGTTTTCAACAAATTCATAATTTTGCCGAATCATCAATTCTTTTGCAACTTCGGCGGTGATTTTTTCTGCAGAAAGCGCCATTAGCTCCCCTTCTTCTGAAGAAGCTAAAGCAGCAATATCAGCAATTGGCGTCAAATAAAGTATCTGAGCATTCCCAATGGGTTTGTCTTCATTGTCTGCTCTTTCTTGGGCATTGCGGTAGTCAATAATTTTCTCAATTCCCAGAGCTGCTAATTTTTTCTGATCAGCTTCTGTCAATTTGCTCAATTCGTCTGAGCGGTATAGTTTTCCAGTCACTACGTATTTGCCCTCTTTGGTCCGATAGCCGCCAAAATCGCGAAAATTATACGCACCTTCTAAGGTTACTTTTTCATTTGTCATACACTACTCCTTTAAATAATTAATGAACGTCATAAAGTCCGTTGTCGCAGCTAGTTTGTTTACTTTATCCAACGAAGAACATTGTTTGATCAAATGATCATTCAGCGGTTTCACTTTTAAGTGATCTTGTTCAGCAATCACTAATAAGAAAACGAGACGAACCGTCTGTTTGTACCAGAACACTGGCTTTTTCAAGTTTGCAACGGCAATCACCGTTTCTGCACCAATCAGCGCATTGGGATGAGGGAAAGCGACTGACGGTAAGAAATCGGTTCCAAAAAAGGCTTCTCGTTCAAAAACCAACGTTTCAAAATTCTCAGGCATTGAATACTGTTCTTTGATTTGTTGGCATAAAAAATGCAACACCGCTTCTTTTGTTTCAAATTCTTGTTCACAGATGAATAACGATTCCTTAAAGTAGTTCAAAAGCACTTCTTCTGTGAAGACAGCGGCCAATGCGGCTTCGATCTTTTTGATCATATCCGGTTGCATAAAATAATCAACACTCATAACAGGAATCGTTCCTTCGTAAGGAAGTGGAATCGAAGAAAAGATAAAATCGAACTCCTGCTCTTCGATCATTTGCAAAAATTCATATTGATTGCATACCGTGACTTTCTTGATATAATTGCGAAAATAAAACTCAAATTTCTCTTTAAGGAAGGTATTGGCCGCTCGGCCTAGGTCATTGACCACTAAAATATACTTGCGCTGTGTTTGCGAATTTTTCTTATTTAAAGCCACATCAAAGTGCATCGCCAAATAGCTGAGTTCATGATCACTGATGGTCTTTTCAAATTGCTTTGCAATGACTTGACCGGCAATGATGGCTAAATCATAAGCGACATTACAGTGTACCTTCACCTCATTCAACAAAGGATTTTTCAGCTCGATCCCCAATTCGATCCGATCGATCAGCGGAGCAAAGTGCAACATCAACATCGTTTGCAGATCCAAGTCTTTGCTGAAATCGATTTGGCGGCTTTCCTTGATCGCTTTTAAAATTTTGCTGACCAATTCTGCTGCTTCATCTGAAACAGTCATCTTTTCATTTCTAGGGACTACTCGTTTGCCAACGATTTGCCCTAAAACATAATTTCGCTCGTATTCGGTAAAATCTACAGCACACTCTTTTTCAATTCTGGCGATGATTCGCTCTCCTAGTAATGTCTGCTCATCATTGGTCCTGCCGCTGATCGGTAGGTTTCGATCTAAGTAGCGGCCGCTTTGCATGCGTAAGACAGCGATCGCTAAATGATTCACCAGATTGTTCAAAATAGCCTCCGACATGGGGTAGGCTTTTTGCGAAAACTCCGACGAAACGATCGCTTTTATCTGCTGGTGAAGAAGCGACGGTGTATCTTCGCTGATTGTGCCCTCTTCTAACTGCTTGATATGGGTTCTTTGCAAATAATTACTAGCCATAAACCGTCTCAAGTCAAATTCGCTACCGCTAAGTTTCATTCCGTAATACGGCTTCGTTTGAATGGAGAGCTGGTAATGGCTTAGTATCCGTCGCAGCTTTTTCAATTCTTGAGATAGCTTACTCTGAGAAATGAATAAGCGTTCGCAAAGCATTTCGGATTTAATATACGTTTCTTCTTGAATAAAGAATTCAATAATTCTAGAAACAAAGTCGTCATTGTGGGACGCTTGTTCTTTCCTTCGCTGAAAAGCTTCTTCGTTCGTTATTTGTAAATACAACCCACTCCCTTTTTTCGCTTGAATCATACAACCGTATCGTTCTTGATGCTGGTTGATTTCTTCTGCATAACGGCGAACGGTTTTTCTGCTAACACCCAACTCGGCAGCAGCCGCTTTACTCGTCATAAAACCGTCATGCTCCGAAAGTGTTCTTAACAACAATAGGCTTAATTTTTCCATCTCTCTCTCCCTCGCTTACTAGTTTAGAGTCAAACCCAAGCAACCTCCATAGGTATATCTTCCCTTTCATTAAGGGAAATTTCTACAAGAAGTTGCTTGCCTTGTGCTTTGCTTCTTATCAAAAAAACGAATGGTCGTGACTTTCACTTTGTTGTTGCCACATATGACCGACCAATTTGTTTGAGTTTTCTTCTCCACAAAAAAAGGGCTCTATAATTTATGGGACTGATGAATCAGAATTGATTCTTCAGCCCCATTTTCATTTTAGGTATTAAAAAACATATCGTTCTCTAGTATGATTAAATCACCACAAAATAAACAACTGAGAGGACGATATGCTATATGAATGATTCTATCAAAAAAATGCTGAGAATAATAGAGAAAGATTTGATGATTACAGAGGTCTCTTACGAGACCCTTCAGAAGAAAAAGACGTTGGTCGTCGATGCTGTTCTCTCGCCTACTCCTCGTGCTTGTAGAAGTTGTGGTTCTACTGTGGTAGATGGAAGCGGGAAAGCAATTATAGTGAAAAATGGAAAAAAGGAAACGATTGTCCGTTTTGAACAATACAATCAGATGCCTTTGGTTATGCGCCTAAAAAAGCAACGCTATACCTGTAAAAACTGTCGCACCCATTGGACGGCTCAAAGTTATTTTGTCCAACCCAGACATTCAATCGCAAATCATGTTAGATATAAAATTGCTTCTTTACTGACTGAAAAAGTATCTTTATCTTTTATTGCGAAAAGCTGTCAGGTATCTTTGACCACCGTTATTCGTACGTTGAAAGAGTTTAAAAGCTATTTGCCAAAGCAATCTAAGAAGATTCTCCCCAGAGTATTGATGGTTGATGAATTTCGTTCGCACGCTTCCATAGAAGATAAAATGAGCTTTATTTGTGCAGATGGCGAAACAGGAAAATTAATTGATGTTTTGCCTACGCGTAAATTACCCCGATTAACAAGCTATTTCTTAGGGTGTACCAATCCAGAAGAAGTAGAATTCTTGGTTACAGACATGAACGCTGCCTACTTCCAGCTCACCAAACGTGTTCTGCCAAATGCGAAAATAGTGATTGATCGGTTTCATATTGTCAAACACATGAATCAAGCGTTCAATGAGTTGCGTATCCGTGAAATGAATGAACTTCGTAAAGCAGGACAGAAAAGCCAGGCAGAAAAACTGAAAAAGAACTGGCGCTTTTTGCTAAAAAATCGTGCAAGCATCAACCATTATGAGTACAAAACATGGAAAAGTTTCCGAGCACCAAAATACCCATTTCTCACTGAAGCAATGATGATTGATCGATTGCTTGAGTTTTCTGCGCCCCTAAAGGAGGCGTATCCCTTTTTTCATGAATTAGTCGAAGCCTTTCGAGACAAAGACCCTGACTTATTTTTCTCCTTATTGGCAGAACTTCCTGAAACGTTAGATGACGGCTTTCGGGAGAAGCTTCAAAACCTTCTCACCTATGAAGAAGGTATCACCAACGCAATGATCTATCCTTATTCCAATGGAAAAATTGAAGCGAAGAATACCCACATAAAGACAATGAAACGAGTATCCTACGGATTTAAATCATTCGAGAACATGAGAATTAGAATCTTTTTGATCAATCAATTAATCAATGTAAGATAACAAAAAATCTGAGCCAGAATGTGGTTCATTCTGACCCAGATTTGATTTTACGCAACTCATCAGTCCTTATTGACAAAGAGCCAAAAAAAGACATGATCTTCACTCAATGAAGGTCATGTCTTTTTTATTTAGCGAACCTCGCTGATTTTCTCTACCGACTGTCGCACTTTTAATTGATGGGGACTAATTTTTCGATGGCTCGTTTCTGCTTGATTGGTGATGATGTCTGCTAGTAATTCAGCTGCTTCATAACCGATTCGTTCCATATCTTGGGCAACGGTTGTTAATTCAGGCGTTACGTAGCTAGCCAAAATAATATCATCGAACCCGATGACCGAAATATCTTCAGGAACCCGCAAGCCCATGTCTTTGATTCCTCGTATCGCTCCGATTGCCATAATATCACTAGCACAGAACAGTGCAGTGATTTCTTGATTGTTTTCTAACAGATTTTTACAAATCAAATAGGCAATTTCTTCTTCATAGTTGGCGTACTGGATATACGACTCATTCACTAACAAGCCATGCGCTGCCAAAGAAGCGCGGTAGCCTTTTTCTCTAAGTTCACTGACATTGGCATCACGACTCCCGTTGATCATGCCAATTTGTCGATGATTATTGGCAATCAAAAAATCCACAGCTTCTTGCGCCGCTTTTTCATTGTCAATCGAAACCAAGCCGATCTTAGGATTGTCGATTTCCATATCAATCAGAACTGTCGGCAAAGAGGTTTGCTGTACTTCCTGGTAGTAAGGATCGGTGGTTTTTAACCCTTGGATCACTACACCAGTGATATTGTGCTCATTGCAGAACTGACTAAACGTCTTTTGCTTTTGTTTCTCAGTACTTGTCCCATAAAAGACAAACTCAAAATCTGACTGATCCGTATAACGATAGACCCCATTCAACACTTCCAAAGGCATCGTTGATTTTCGGTTGAAATTCAACTCATTTAAAATCAAGGCGATGGTTTGTTGTTTCTTCGAAGACAGTGTCCTTGCTGCCATGTTTGGGGAATAGTCTAATTCTTTCGCTATTTTTAAAATTTCTTGCTTGGTTTGTTGGTTGATATCACTATACCCGTTAAAAACTTTGGATACAGTCGCTATTGATACACCGGCTGCCTTTGCCACATCGCGAATCGTTGTTCGCATTTGCTATCTCTCCTTTATCCAAATACCACCATCAGTCTTCGTAGCGAGCAATTGGGTTGTCTCCGCTAACTGACAGTCAATATCGCGATCCTTTAAACTGATTTTAACAGGTTCTCCTTGATAAAAGAGCGTAAATTTTAGTTCTTTTATTTTCTGTGGCAAATGATTCGCTAATCGCAGGCCTTGATCGTAATACAACCCTGCAAAACCGTAAATCAAGCTCAGCCAACTTCCCCCCATATTTGCTGCGTGAATGCCATCGACAACATTTTTTTGGAGATCCGTTAAATCCATCAAAGCCGTATCCATAAAATAACGATAGGCTTTTTCAGAATCCCCAATTCGACTCGCCATCACGCTAAAAATAGAACGAGACAAGGAGGAATCATGCGTCGTCACTTGTTCGTAATAGTCATAATCTTTTTTTAATTGCTCAAGACTGAAGTCTCCTGTATAGAGCATTTGGGCTAAAACCGTATCGGCTTGCTTACAGACTTGATGTTTGTAGATGACCATTGGATGATAATGCAGCAGGAGAGGATACTTTTCAGCAGGTGTAGTCTCAAATGGCCAGACTGCTTGTTCTAAGAATCCATCGTCTTGCTTCGTAATCCCTCGCTGTTCATCGTAACCAAAGTACATTAAGTCGGCTGCTTGCTGCCAAGCACTAATTGTTTCTTGGTATTTACCATACCGCTGTGCTAACTCAATGGCATAATATAGATTATTTTGAACCATTTTATTCGTATAAAAATTATTATTAACAAGGGCACTGTACTCATCAGGTCCAGTCACTCCATTGATGCAAAAGGCAAGTTTGCCCTCTTTTTCTACTAGATCGCCATAGCTCAACCAGAATTTCGCCGTTTCAAAAACAACTTCACTGCCAACCGTTTCGATGAATGCCTGGTCGCCAGTCACTCGTTCATACAATTGGAATGCATAAACGATATCCGCATTGATATGGACTTGGGCAGTTCCCGCTGGATAATAAGCACTCGTCTCATTTCCATCAATTGTTCGCCAAGCAAACAAAGCACCCTCTTGGCTTAGCTCCTGCGCCCGTTGTTTGGCTTGCGGCAAGATCTTCCCGCGATAGGAAAGCAATGCCTTGGCTATTTCAGGGTTCGTGAAAATAAAAAACGGCAACAGATACATTTCCGTATCCCAGAAGTAATGCCCTTCATATCCCTCGCCAGTCAATCCTTTGGCTGCGAAATTTGTTCTGCCGTCTCGCCCCGCACCTTGATTCAAATGAAACAAATTGAACCGAATGCCTTTTTGAAGAACTGGATCTCCTTCGATTTGGATATCACTTGCCGCCCAAAATTGCTGATAACTTTGTTGCTGCTCTTGCAAGAGAACTTCAAAATCGGCTAACTCTTGGTTAAAAGGTGTTTCGTGATTTTGATTATCTTCAAGTAGTTTCATTTGGAAAACCGTCGTAAGCGTTTCCTCTGCTTGTAATTGCTTTTCGCCATTGATCACTCGAATTGCTATACTTCGTTGACTATTTTCAGCAGTCCAAATCGCATAATCCTGATAATCAGCTTTTCGTAAGTGATGTGCTTTACTAGAAACCCGAGGATCATCTGTTTGAACAATTGCTGCTTTTTGTTCTAACGGATGTGTTATGGAAATTGGCTCTGAGAAATTGGTGTTCTTAATTTGATACTGACAGACATAAAGTTCACTTCGTGTCACAGAGGCAAACGACTGCATCACCAATTCAAAAGTTTTACCTAGTGGCGTTACTACTTTATAGGATTCATCCAACACGCCTTTTTCCAAATCCAAAGTCATTTGTATAGGCTTTACTTGCCATTCTGAAGCACTAGAGTCCTCGTCACCAATCTGTAAACGTACGCCTCTTAGATTCGGCAGCTTGATGATCGTCTGATGCTCTTTGGCATAGCCGTATGCCCATTCACCGTATTGAATCGGCTCACTATCAAAAAAACCGTTAACAAAGGAGCCCGGATTTCCCCCGTAAAGCTCATTAACTTTTAAAGGATGCCCTGCCCGCACGCCAATTTGACCATTGCCAACTGCAAACAATGTTTCTAAGTATTCAGGGGTTTGATGAGAAAGTTCCTGTGCTCTTACTTTAAATGAATCATTTTTCGCCATCCATTCGCACTCCTTGTAAGAAATATTTGTTGAACAGCAAGTAAATGATCACAATGGGAATGATCGTGATCACACTTGCCGCCATCGTCTGATCCCATCGTACACCACCATTTCGACTTTGGAAAGTCTGCAACCCTAGAGTCAAAGTATATTTACTTGGTGTGGTCAAATAGAGCATTGGTTTCATGAATTCATTCCAAAAGCCCATAAAAATAAAGACAGCTTGTGTTGCGATGGATGGTTTTGCTAATGGCATCACGATACGAAAGAATGTTTGAAATCTGCCGAGACCATCGATTGCCGCAGCTTCTTCCACATCTTTTGGAAAAGATAAAAAGAATTGACGCATCATAAAGATATTCCCGATGTTGATCGCAGCTGGTAAAATCAACGCTGAAAAACTATCTAACATTCCTAGATTCATCAAGATTAAGTAATTTGGAATCAACAAAACCTGAGCTGGCACCATCATCAATGCCAAAAATCCATAGTAAATTCGTTCACGCCCCGGAAAATTTAATCTTGCTAAGGCATAACCTGCCATCGTATTTAATAAAATATTGATGGTCGTTCCAATAACGGATATAATCACGGAGTTTAGAAACCAGCGCATAAACAAAGAAGAGCGCCCCAAGACATATCGAAAATTGTCTAAAGTAAACTCATTGGGGATCAAACTCATATCCCCAGAAACAATTTCTCTATAGGGTTTGAAAGATGCAGCAATTGCCCAGACAAAAGGATAAAAGGTCAGTACTGCATAAAGAATCAAGATCGTATAAAGCAAAATCTTTAAAATTTTTGTTTTCTCTTTTCCTCTCACGGACGTTACCCTCTTTCTTTGTTCAATTTTTCTGCTAAAAGTGACGTGATAAAGATAATAATTGCTAAAACGATCGCTAATGCTGCCGCATACCCCATCGTGTTCATTTGTCCAAAGGCGTATTGGTAAATCATTAGTGACAAGGTCAGAGTCGAATTGTTGGGTCCCCCTGATCCGTTCGAGAAGATATACGCCTGGTCAAACATCTGAAAGGTACCAATGATCCCCGTCAGCAGTACATAGGTAGTGATTGGGCGTAGATAAGGAATCGTGATATACCGTAATTTATCCACGGTTGTCGCACCATCGATCTCTGCTGCTTCGTACAAAGAATGAGGCAGATCAACTAAAGAAGCCAAATAGATCGTCATATAATAAGGCACGGTCGACCAGATATTCATTACCATAATCACTTTCAACGCATAGGCCGGTTCTTGTAAAAAATTGATTGGTTCTGAGTAAAATCCTAAATTCATAAATAAGTCATTGACTGGACCGTAAATATTAAAAATAAACATAAAGATGATCGTCAATGCTGAACTAGAAGTTAAAGTTGGCAAAAAATAAACCATCCGAAACAGTTTCTTCCCCTTGATTCCTTTGCTGCTTAAAATATACGCGATAATCAAAGCAAAAATCGTTTGTAACGGAACGACGACCAAGGCAAACGTGGCCGTATTTCTAAGAGCGATTCGCGCTTTTTGATCGGTGAAGATACGTAAATAGTTTTCTATCCCTTTAAAAGAAAATGTATTGGTAAACAAATTGACGTCGTTGAAAGATAGATAAAAAGCAAAGAGAACAGCTAAGACGAAAAAGATTCCTACGACAATGATTGCTGGAGCCAGAAAGAGCCACGCTTGTCGGATTTCTTGCCATTGGCTTTTTGTATAGTTAGTTTTTTTTCGTTCCATCATGTTGTCACCTTTCCCAAAAGAAAAGAGAGAGGAGTTCCTCTCCCTCGTTCAAATTCAGACTAGTTTGCTGTAATATCTGCGTTCGCTTGTTCATCAGCAGCTTCCATTGCTTCTTCAAAGGTCATGTTTCCATTTAAAGCATTCGGTAAAAAGTTTTGATAGGCTTTGTTGATCGTATCTAAAGTGGTGCCCTTTTGCCAAATCGTTGCATAATCCCAAGCCTCTAGGTGAACATTCAAGTCACTGTTTTCTGTGATTTTGGCCGCATCTGCTACATCTTGACGACTAGGTAATGTCCCGGTTCCTTCAACCCATGCTTGCATACCGCTTTGACCAGTAGCGTGTTGAATCCATTTATCTGCCAAGGCACTTTTTTCAGTCCCAACATATTTTCCCCAACCGACAGAAAACATCATTGACCCTTCCGTTCCTTTATACGTTGGCATTTCTTTTACAACAAAAGGAATATCAGGAAATTCTGTCTTAAGTGTCTCATACACCCAGTTTCCTTCATCCATGATCGCAATTTTTCCAGAACCAAAAGCTTCGCCGTTCCAACCTGTTCCGATATCTTGCGGTGTAACAGCTGCTTTCGTATCGACCAACTCTTTTAAAATAGAAAGATTATCAACTACTGCTGGATCAGCCAAATTAGCCATCCCATCTTCATTGATTGGTTGAGCATTTTCCCGCGTTGCAAGATGATAGTTGCGAGCCATATCTTGGTTATAGCTCATGGCAAAAACATTTCCGTCACCATACGCCTCATTGATTTTTTCTTGGAACGACGGCAGCCACTCAACATACGCTTCAAGTGTGTCTGGCACTTCATCGATCGACACACCCGCTTCTTCAAAAATCGCTGTATTGAAATAGAGTGCTAAAGTTGACATATCTTTGGGAACAGCCTGCAGTTGTCCATCCGAAGTCGTAAAAGCATCGATCAAGCTATCATAAAACTGCTCACTTTCAAAATTAGCCGGATCCAGTTCTGCAAGTGTGCCATTCTCTGAGAACCATGGGAACATATAGGCATCCACGTAAAAGACATCTGGTGCCGTTCTACCAGCCATGTCAGCTTGAATTTGGGTATTATAATCGGTATATACTTTCTTTTCAACTGTTGCACCCGTTGCTTCTTCAAAAGATTGGATCATCTCATCCAACGATTTTTCTTCTGCCTCGTTGCCACCCCAAACACCGATCGTTAACGAATCCCCTGTGAAATCCGTCTGATCTGTCGAACTACTGGTGTCTTCGTTTCCCCCACAAGCTGCCAGCACCACTGCTGCAGACAATAGAAGCCCTGTTCCTACTACTTTTTTCCATCCAGTCATTTTATTTCCCCCTAAAAAGTGATTTTGATTTGTTCTTCAAGCAGATAAACCTTATCAAAAGCGATAAACTCAATCGCTTGCTCCCCATGGTTGGTGACCGTAAAACCTTCCTGTGTGACCTCAATCTTTAATGGCTGTTGGTGCCACATAATACCAAATTCAAGTGCTTCCCAAGCCTTTGGTAAATGTGGTTCGATTCTTAACTGGCCGTCTAAACAACGGACACCACCATAGCCGAAGACCGTCATTTGCCAAATACCGCCGAGTGATGCTGCATGAATCCCTTCATTGGAAGACAGCATATTTTCTCCCATATCAATGTTGATTGCTTGTTGAAACAAATCATAAGAAAGTGCTATTTCCCCTAAATCAGCAGCGAGGATGGCATGTGTCGATAAGGATAAGGAAGAATCATGCAACGTTTTCGGCTCATAGTAATCCCAATTCAACCGTTTCTCTTCTTTTGGAAAAAGGTTCTCAAATAAGAACAAGAGCAAAAGAACATCCGCTTGTTTCGAAACTTGCATCTCGTTGACCTGTTCTAAGTTATACTCATGGAACAGTGTGCCTACTTGCGAATCATTTTTATATTTCGTGAGATCGATCTCTTTTTTCGTCAAATAGGTATCGTCTTGCGGGATGATTCCCGCTTCATTCGGTTGCGGTAAATAAATAGCAGCTACTTTTGCTTGCCATTCTTGATAAGCTTCATTTAATGGTAATTTTTCAGCTAGTTTCGTAAATTGTTCTGGCTGGTTCTTTTTCAACTCTTCATACAATGAAATAGCTAATTGAATGTTCCAGTGCGCAGTAAGATTCGTGAAAGCATTATTATCGACATGCTCCTTATATTCATCTGGTCCGACTACGTCTAAAATTTCAAAGCGCTGGTTTTCTTCGGACCACTCTAAACGACTCGCCCAGAAGATCGCCGTATCAAAAATCACTTCATAGCCTTTTTCCCATGCAAATTGTTGATCATTCGTTACATCAATAAATTGTTTGATGCCGTAGGTGACATCGCTGGTAATATGCTGTTCAATAAATCCTGACCAAATTTTCGTTGGTAAGCCCGTAAGGATATCCGCAGCGCCCCAAACTGGCGTAGTCTCACCATCTTCAGGCCAAGCAGCTTCCCACGGAAATTGGGCGCCTTGATAGCCGTTCTCAGTAGCTTTTTTATGGGCACCAGCCAAACCTAAATAGCGATAAGTCACTAATTTTTTGGCGATTTCTGGGTGTGTGAAGGTAAAATATGGCAGCATAAAAATCTCTGTATCCCAAAAGGTATGTCCTTTGTACCCTTCCCCAGATAGGCCTTTGGCACCTATGTTCATGCGTTCGTCATGGGCTGGTGTCATCACATGTAGATGATATTTTGCAAAATGAATCGCTAATTGATCTAGTGTGTTCTCTGTCTTGATTTTGATTGGAAAGACGGACCAGACTTCTTTGTCCCATGCCGCTGCTGAAGCTTTTGCTAATTCCTGATAGCCGTTTTTGCGAATCTCTTTCAGCTCTTCAAGGGCAATCTTCTTCAAATCTTGTGGTGTCTTTCCTAAATGCTCTTTATCGATCGTGGTATAAACAGAAGAAAACTTCTCAAGCTTCAACGTCTCATTAGGTGCCAAGGTTTGCCAGTAACGATTGTAGATTTTCCGTCTTCCCATCTCGATCCGCTTCTTGGTTCCATCATAGCAATCTTCTGTTTTTTCTAGATTATGTGCTGTCGAAAGAACAAAGGCGATCTTAGATTGAGTGGTCTTTGGCATCATTTGTAAGAAACGATTTTCTGTTAATGATTTGTCACCTTCAGTAAAATGCTGTGAGCCGCTATTTGTCTTTTGTCCGTCAATACCAGAAATAATTTCCAACGTGACTTCTTTTCCTAAATTTTCGACCAGCACTTGTTGCGCAAACACATGCTTTTGGGCAAAGGAAACACATCGCTTAAAGGTCAGTTCGACATTAATCTGACCATGTTTCCATTGAAAGGAGCGCGTGAGTTCCCCAGTTCTCAAATTTAAGACACGTGAATAGTTTGAATATTTGCCTTTTGATAAATCTAATCGTTCGCCATCAAAAAGGAGCTCCATTCCAATCATATCCGGCACATTAGGAAGCTCAGTCACTTCATTTTCGTCGAATTTATTAAAGGTTCCTGCAACAAAAAGATTACGCGTTTCGCCAACATATTTCTCTTCTGTCACAGAGCGCATCCCCAGATACCCGTTGCCCAAACACATGATGGCTTCTGCTTTGCCTAACCATTTTGTATCAAAGGTCTTTTCCGTAATTTTCCAAGGGTCTTCTTTTAAATACTGCATCGCTGTCTCCATTTTTTCCTCCTATTTCTTCAGAAAACGTTTTAGTTTCTTTCAAAAATTTTTTATTTATAAAAATAGTTATTGGACCGAAACAAAAGTACAATCAAGCCCATGAAATAACTACCAATTACTAGGACAATTGCTGCGTTAAGAAACACCCATCCTACGATCAAGTGGAGTGGCGCATAGTAAGCATAATCTCTAATTATTTTTGCGGCTTGGTATTCGTTTCGCCACTTCCAAGCAATAAGACTAGCACTAGCCCAAGCAAAAATAACTAACAAAAGTAGCGCTTGTGTATTGATCTCCAATAAAGGATTCCCTGTTAACAACTCATCGAAGGAGGTTTCGTTCATACTGATCATTCCCCTGTTTCTTATTGAACCCCACTACACTTTGTCCTAAAATGTCGTGTAACGTTTTTTTCGTACCTAGATAGAGGAAGAAAGAACCAGTGAAAAACAACCAACCGATCATTGGTAAAAAGTAGAGCAATTTTGCTACTTCCCTCATTCCTACAGTTAATAAATTACGTTGATTCGTAAAAACAACGAGTTTCGCAAAATGTTTGCCAATCGTTTTCCCCTCAAAACTACTCAAACAAATCATGTTGTAGACCACAAAGAGAAGTTGTGGCAAGACAATCGTTACTCCAGCAGGTACCATTAGGAGATAGCTAAGCATGGTACTTGGTAAAAAAATGATCATGCAATCAATCAAAAATGCTAGCAATCTTAGTAACAGCATATTTGTCCCCCTTTTTTCGAAAACCTTTTCGTTACATTCACATATTACCAGACATCTTTTCTCTATTCAAGCGTTTTCATAAAAAATAATGTTTATTTTTTCCGATTTCCTAATGGAAAATCGCGTAAATACTAAAACGTTTTAGATTGTCTGTTTTTTTGCAAGCGATTTGGTTGGGAACCAGCTTTACTTGTGATACCATGAAGCAAATACGAAAGAAGGCGATTTCTTGGATTTATGGCTTACAAATGTACAACTTGAGACGAGTTATTTAAAAGAAGGCGATTGGTCTTATGGAACCAAAACAGAAAATACAGCAATCGGAATCAATGATGGAAAAATAGCGAAGATCGTGCCGATGACCGAATGGCAGGCATCAAGCGAAGCGACGATCATTGATGGGGGAAATCAGTTATTGTTGCCAGGATTGATCGAAAAACATTGTCATTTGGACAAAAGTAAATTAGGTACTCCTTGGCGTCCAGTAACGCCGGCAGCTAGCTTGGTGGAACGATTTGAAACTGAGATTCCCCAATTAGATGCCTTGCCGTTATCGATCAAAGAACGCGGACAAGCGCTGATCGATTTAGAACTGCCTCATGGTGCGGTGATGTTCCGCTCACATATTGATATTGAACCAATGACTCAGCTGCGTTATTTTGATGCGATTACCGAATTAGTTGCCGAACAACCTTTTGGCTCGGAGTTGGTCTTATTCCCACAACATGGCTTATTGCGCTCAAATGCTGCTTCTTTGATTGAAGAAGCCTTAGCAACGGGCAAAGCATCTTTTATTGGCGGTGTTGATCCTTATACACTCGATCAAGATTACCAGGCTTCCTTACGGACAACTTTTGAACTTGCTCAAAAAGGACATGTCGGGATTGACCTCCATCTTCACGATCGGCAAGAAGCTGGCAGAGCGACCGTCAAAGAAATGATTCGTTTGACGAAGGAATTCAATATGCAAGGAAATGTGGCGATCAGTCACGCCTTTGGTCTAAATGACTTTGAAGGCACAGAACGCAAAGAAGTCTTTCAAGCCTTAGCAGATTTAGAGATCCACATCATTTCAAGTATTCCCATCAGCCCTGGCACGATTCCACCGCTTAAGGAATTGCAAAGCTATGGCGTTGCTGTTCATATTGGTTGCGACAACGTCTATGATTCTTGGTCTTCTCTAGGAGATGGTTCTTTACAAGAAAAACTGGCCCGCTATTTAGAGATTTTTGCCGTCAAAAGTCAGGAAGACTTGACGCAAGCATTAGGTTTAGTCACGGATGGCAAAGTCCCGTTGGATAAAAACGGTGTGCAGCAATGGCCTAAGGTTGGTGATTCGGCTGATTTCTTACTGACACCAGCTACTTGTACGGCAGAATTCGTTGCCCGTAAAGGCTTCGTCAGCAAAAGCTTTTATCAAGGAACAGTTGTTTTCACCGCATAAATCTTACCTATATAAAAGGCATCTGCGCTTCTTTTTAGAGGCGCAGATGCCTTTTTTCAGGAATAGTCGTTTGCTAATTGTACATAGTCTTTCAGGTAAATGAATCAACCTGCTGCTTCATAAACTCTTCTATTTCACTTTTTAGTGGCATTCCTGTTTGAGCCCCCAGCTTTTGAACGGACAGACTAGCTCCATTATTCGCCATACAAACGGCTTCATAAAAATCGGCTCCTTCCCCTAAAGCTGCTGCCAAGATGCCATTAAAGGTATCCCCCGCACCGGTAGTGTCTACAACTGAAACTTTGTTCGATGGAATCGTCACAACTTGTGACTTTTCTACAAATGTTACCCCTTTGCTTCCTCGTGTGACAACGATTCGCGTGGCATATTTTTTTTGCCAATCAGCAATGACCTGCTCAATTTCGTCTTCCAAAATGGCCTCTTTACCGATCAAAGCGGCAAATTCCGTTTCATTTGGTGTCAAAATATCAATATACGGCAGGAGTTCCGGTACGATTTCATTGTAAGGAGCAGGATTCAAAATCGTTAGAACTCCTTTTTTCTTGGCAAGAATCAATGCTTGTTTGATTGTTTCCACAGGAATTTCCAGTTGAGTAAGTAAGATATCCCCTTGTGAAAGTTCACTGATTGTTTGCTGAACGTAGGCTTCATCGATCAGTCCATTCGCACCGGGGACGACAGTGATACAATTATCCTCTGCTAATTTAAAAATACTCGCAATTCCTGTGAACATATTTTTTTCACGGGAAACAGCCGATAAATCGAGAGCTTCTCTGCTGAGGTGCTGAAGAACCTTTTCCCCAAAAGTATCTTCCCCGATTTTCCCTAAAAATTTTGATGATGCACCGTAACGAGAAGCTGCCACTGCTTGATTTGCTCCTTTGCCCCCGACAAAATAATCAATTTGCTCCCCAATGATCGTTTCGCCGATCCTCGGCATTCGTGTTGTCGTGATCACGATATCCATGTTCACACTACCTAAAATCGTTATCTTACTCAAAAAATCACCTATTTCTCTTGAATATATAAAAAGGACCAAAGGCTTCCCGACCCTCAATGGTCGTTTCACCAACCTTTAAAAACCCTGTTTTTACAAATAATCGCTGCATGGGCAGATTGGTATGATTTGTGATTGAAAGAAGTGTTTCCCCTTCATCACACTGTTGTTCCAAACAGCTTCTGATCCACTGGCGGCCAAAGCCTTGCCCCGCTTGAGATGGTCTCGCAACGAGTCGCTGAATCGTTCTTATCCCATGATATTCTTTGCTACAATTTGACAATGAGTCAACTGACAAAACACCGGCACTTACAATGTTTTTATTTTCATCCTTCAACACAAACAGTTCCTTTTTCTCGATATCCTTCGCTAAGATTTCTAGGGAGGGATAAGTATCAGTCCACTGGTAGATTTTCCTTCTATTCATCTGCTGCTTTGCTTCGATGAACATTTGAAAAATCTCTGCTAATTCTTGTCGTGACGCCCTTTGAAGTTCATTCATGACTCTAGTAAGGGAGCAATACCAACGACAAAATGACCACTGCTATAATCCCAACGATCGTTGGAACGCTGGTTCGTTTCAGTAACCGAACAGGGCTGACGTCGATTGAAGAAGACACAATCATAATTACAGCGGCAACTGGTGAGATCGTTCTGCCAAGATTGGCGATCATCTGCATTGGCAAGGCGATCAAAATCCCGTCAATTCCCGCTTTAGCGGCAATATCGGGAATCAGTTCAATCACAGCGTAAAACATCGCCAATCCTCCGCCACTCAAAATACCGAACAATGCGGTTGCGCCGCTGAATATCAATGCCGTTAACACGCCAGCAGATTGAGAATTTTCTACCGCACTCATTAGTGAATCAATCACTCCTAAGCTTTGGATAGCTGTGGTAAATAATGATCCACCCACAACCAACATGACTACTTGACTAAACCCTTGTCCCATTCCTTTGAATAGTTCCACTGCACTTTCTTGCGCGATTTTGAAAGATTTCTTTCTCAAACATTCAATCAGTAATGCGACAAAAAAGGAAATCATCGTTAGGACGAAAATATCCATTGTTACACCTTCTTTGAATATACCGATTATACCAACGATAATGATCAACACCAAAGGAAGGAGTGGTAAAATTGCATAAAATCCAGGAACAGCCGTTTCTTCTGACTTACTTTCAATTTCTTTTAGTTCTACAAAGGCATCTTTGCCTTCTTTTTTATCACAATACGTTTGCCAAAAGTAATGAACAATGGCCATGATCAGCAATGTTGGGATGGAAATTTTCGCATGGTACAGAACATAAGTTAAGATGTTGTAATTCAATGTCTGAGCCGCAATCACATTATCCGCACCTAATGGCGTCGGCATGATCGTGGCAGTCATTGCGATAACACCGGCTGCTGTTAAGGAAGAGATACCAATCCCTTGAAGCAGTGGATAAAGGATTGCCATCAAAATTATTGCCAAACTAGATGCACTTGGGACGACTAACGACATCAAATTCCCTAATAAGAAAACGATCGGAATAAATAATGCCTTAGACTTGATTTTGGTCATTGGCTGAACCAGGATATTGACAGCTTTTTGATTGGCACCAATGAGATTCATATAACCTGAATATCCGAATAAGATCATGATCACTAGACCAGCAGAACTTACTTGAGAGATGATCGTATCTTTAAGCTTTAAAAAAATATCGAATAAGGCCAAGCCAGTCCCTTCGCCTTCTGGGTAAAGCGGATTTCCTAAAGCAACGGATGCACAAAGCAAGACAAGTGCCCCAATAATCAAAATCAATGCTGGATTATAACTCTTAATAATAAAATATCCGACGATCCCCAAAACAACGAGTACTAAAATCGCTTCTATCATTTCTTTCCCCTCCTATTTACACTTGCTGATTGCCTGTAAAAACCATTCTTTAAAGAGCGCTTCATCGATATCGACACAAACACGGCAATTGTTTTTCTGCTTCAGACGATTGTTGAGATCGACAATTGTCGCACCTGCTGTGTAGGCTCCTTGTGTTTCGATCGCAACAAAAGTCTCTTGAACAGTGAACATCTCTGGACACAAAAGATAAGCAATCGCACAACTGTCATACATTTTCAGCCCCGTGCCAAAACTGCCACCACGGTATTTTTTGAATAATTGAACCATCATATCTCCGGTTTGATTCATTTCTTTGATTTTTGCGCTGTCTTCTGGGTAAACAAGCGCTTTTGCGCCCACATCTAATGGTGCTACAGAAAGTGGTAAGCCGCTCTCAAAAACAATCGTTGCAGCCTCGGGGTCAATCGCAATATTGAACTCTGACAATACACCAAAGTTTCCTCTGCCTAAGGCTCCGCCCATTAAAACGATCTCATCGATTTTTTCTTTGACTTCTGGATAAATCTTAAGCAAAAGAGCAATATTCGTTAGAGGACCTAATGCGACAATTGTGATTTTTTCTTTATTCTTTTTGATCGTTTGATACATCGCTTCCACAGCTGAAGTTTCCAGCAGCAATGAACGATCTGGTTCTGGAAATGAATAGCCGGCCATTCCTGTGACCCCATGAACATCGCTGGCATCTTTGACTGCTCGCGTTAGTGGCTGAGATGCACCTTGTGTTGCTGGAATCGACAAATCCCAAAAGGAAAGCAGTTTCAGTAAATTATTGGTGACATGTTCAATACCGACATTTCCGGCCACTGTCGTGATCAACTTGACCTCCAAGCCTTCACTAAATAGAGCAATTCCCAACGCAACTGCATCATCGATCCCCGGATCCGTATCAATAATGACTTCTTTTTTTGACATACGTATTCTCCTCTCACTTTTGATAAAACGTTTTATCATTTTTCTAAAAAAAGCGAACATCTGATAAAGCGTTTTATCTAATGTTCACACAAAGAATAGCATCGTTTTAAAGCGCTGTCAATAGTAAAAAAAGAGTTTCGCTAGGAAACTCTTTCAGTCACACTGTTCTTTTTTATCAATCTAGGTGTCAATTGGACGTAACGTGGCTTCTGTCCGCTGATTGCATTCATCAAGGCAAGAACCGTTTTTTCACCTAAATCATTTACATCTTGTTCCACAGACGTTAGAGATACTTCTAAAAGATCATTCAAAACAAGATTGTCGTATCCTACGATCGAAACATCCTCTGGAACCTTGATTCCTAGTTCTTTGGCACGCTTCATAATTCCCAATGCAATCAAGTCGTTGCCAGCAACAATGCCGGTTACATCTCGGTTTTTTAAGAGAATGTCTGCTTTTTCATAGGCGTCTTCAAATTGGAACTTTGTTACCACATGCCAACTGTCTTTTCGTTGGAGATTGAATTCCTTCAGCGCATCTAAATAGCCTTGGTATCGATACACACAATTGATATTTTTATCAGGGTTCATCATCGTACCAATCTTTTTGTGTCCTTTTTTTATTAGCTCACTGGTAGCAATGTATCCCCCATGCCGATTATTATAAAAGACTTGATCGACCTCAAAGTTATCTATTCCTCTATCAACCAAAACGATTGGAACCGAAAGATTCTTCAATCGTTCTTTGGTTTGTACCTCATCCGCGTAGGATTCGGTTGAAAGGGCGATGATCAACGCATCAACGTTGCGGTCAATCAGGAGCTGAATCAATTCCTTCTCAACGTCAACTTTATCATCTGAGTTGACCAAAATCAGCAGATACCCCTGTTTTCGCAGCAAATCTTCTAAGACCTTGGCCAAGTTGGCAAAAAAAGGATTGTTGATATCTGGGATGATCAGTCCGATCGTATTGGTTTTTTTCAAAACCAGGCTTTTAGCCGCAGCATTCGGCGTATAATTGTTTTCTGCCGCCAAGCGCTTGATTTGCTGTTTTTTTTCTTCTGTGATCCGAATCGGTTTGTCATTTAACACTTGAGAAACGGCTGCGATCGATACACCTACTTCTTTTGCAATGTCTTTTAATCTGACTTTCACTGAATACTCCTTTCACTTTCCTAATTTTGTAAATGAACCAAGCACTCAATCTTGTGTTTTCAGTAAATCCTTTTTATACTGCTGAAAAAATGGATTTGAGAATTAGACAAAGATGATTGATTAAAGATTATACTGTTTTTTTGAATTCCTCTTAGATGTTCCACCTCACCCAATCAGCAAACAATTCTGGCCAACGGACAACCGATGCTTCGATCCCGTGTTGATTGCCGTTGGCGGTTTCCGGTGTTCCTAAACTTAGTCCATGACCACCGCGAGGGAAAATGTGCAGCTCATAAGGTATATTAAATTTGCGCAGCTGTTCGGCAAAAAGGAGGCTGTTTTCCGCCAAGACTAATCCATCTTCTAACGTATGCCAAAGAAACGTCGGCGGTGTCTGTTCATTGACTAAAGTCTCTAAAGACAAAGCCGCTTTTTCTGTTTCATAGCGATCTGCTAATAATGAACGGAAGGAATCTTGGTGCCCAAGTTCACCACTAGATAAGACCGGATAACTCAACAGTAACCCGTTAGGTCGCCATTCTTCATTGGCTCCTTGTAAAGCCTCTGCTAGAAAAGGTTGCTGCCAAGACACACCCAGATTAGCAGCTAAGTGACCGCCAGCTGAAAAACCGGCAACAATGATTTTTTCAGGATCGACGTGCCAGACCTCATGATTGGTGCGGACAAGACGAACGGCAGCCGCCAATTCCTTTAAGGCTAACGGATAGACAGCCGGTTTGATACTATAATGCAACACAAAGGCTTGGAAACCAAAGCTCATCATTTTGATGGCGATGGGTTCCGCTTCGCGATCAGACAACATTTCATAGCCGCCGCCAGGACAGATGATGACCGCTGGTCGAACACGATCTGGTTCCATTTCAGGAGAATTTTCCATGACATACGTGGTTAAACTGGCTTGGCTTTCTGGTAAAAGTGCGGTTCTTTTTTCATGTATCACGGATTGCGCCTCATTTCATTGTAATTTTATAGACGATTGGTTGGTCGGTTTCAATTGGTTCAAAAGTTAGTTGCAAGCCTTCATCGGTCACTTGCCAATCAATAGGCTGTTCTTCGTGTCCTAGAATCGTCACGGTTTGGATGATGCCGTGAAATTCTGGCAAATTTTGATCTTTAGACTGGGCCAGTGCTTGGATCCTTGCGTGTCCATTCTCAGGACTTGCCATGCCAATAGCATACAACGAATCCCCCTGAACCGTAAAGCGGAAATCCTGGCTCGTGTATGTCGTCGCCTGTGCCTCTTGAAATTGGCCTGAGACAACGGTCGTGGGTCCTTCCCCGGCTTTGCGCCATGGTTTCGCTTCATAAATGGCTTCACCGTTTACATCCAGCCACGCACCGATTTCTTTTAAGATCGTTTGATCTTTTTCTGGGATCGAACCATTCCCTTTCGGCCCGATATTCAAAAGAAGATTGCCATTTTTACTGACGACTTCGATCAAATCCTGTAAAATCTCACGCGTTGTTTTGTAATCCAACGTTGTGGTATAACACCATGAATTGCGAGCGATCGCTGTATCTGTTTGCCAGTAAAAAGGTTGTGGTTCGGCAAATTTTCCCCGTTCGATCTCCACAATACCACTACCAAACATCATGGCATCGTGTTTGTAGCAGATACCAACTTTTTTGCCCCATTCAGCCCCACGATTGTAATAGTAAGCAGCGAAAACTTGCAGGTGCTCCTTGAAGGCTTCGTGTTGGATCCACCAATCAAAATACAGCAGCTCTGGTTGATAGTTGTCGACGAGTTCACAGGTTCGCAGTAGCCAATCATCTAAAAACTCTTTTGAGGGATATGGCTCGCTATACAAATCTTGATTATCAGGTTCTGGCATAGCAGGCCAATAAAAGTCGCCTTTTTCTAACGGTTCCTTGATGTCGCTGTCAAATTCCTTACCATGTCCCATGAAAAACCAATGTTCGGCACGATGAGATGAGGTGCAAAAATGCAGGCCTTGTTCCTCAGCTGCTTCTTTTAATTCCGCAAGAATATCTTTTTTCGGTCCCATAACTGCCGCATTCCATTCAGAAAGCTCGCTTTTGTACATCTGAAACCCATCGTGATGTTCTGCAACGGGAAAAAGATAATTGGCACCGGCTTGTTTGATCAGTCGAATCCACTCATTTGCATCGAATTTTTCTGCAGTAAATATGGGAATAAAGTCTTTGTAGCCGAAGTTTTTTTGCGGACCGTAGGTGTTGATATGGTGATCGTATTCCGGATGGTCTTTGATGTACATATTTCTGGAGTACCACTCGTTATTAAATGCAGGAACACTATACAATCCCCAATGAATGAAGACCCCAAATTTTGCTTTGGGGAACCATTCCGGTAGAACAAAAGCGCCCAAAGATTGCCAATTTGGGAAAAAGGGGCCTTGATGCGCGACTTGGTGGATCGTTTCTACTGTGATCATGGTCTTTCCTCCAAAATACCGACTGTTTCCAGCCATGTTTTTGCAATCAACACATGTCCTGCAGTCGACGGATGCACACGATCACTGCTTAAGACATAGGATGACTGATAAAGCAAAAAATCATCAAACTTTTCCTGCGTATCTCCTAAAAGGATACCATACTCTTGCGCTACTTTAGCAAGCACGTGTTGGTAGTTGGTAAGCATTTTTCTTAGTGGATCTTCTTTGTTGGCTTCAACCATAAACGGGGTCAAGAGAATCATTCCTTTGACACTCGGTAATGTCTGAGCGATCAAATCACGCAACTCTGATTCAAATCTTTCAATCCCCACCAGTTCCGTTTGAGCAAATGTGCCATCAAAATGCCGCCACACATCATTTACACCGATCATGATCGTTACCCAATCTGGTTGAAATGCCGATACATCATCCTTCCAACGCTTCTTCAAATCGACGACTGTATCTCCACTGATGCCTCGGTTAACGATCATTAATTCCATTTGTGGGAGTAATGCTGTGGTATAGGCGTTGATCAGATGAACATAGCCGTCCCCCCATGACGACCATCCCGCAGGTATCGCTTGATAATTTCGATTACTATCTGTGATCGAATCCCCCATAAAAAGCAGACGATCTTTTTTATCCACTATCATTGTTTTCCTCCTTAAAGAAAGAAGACTGATCCGCTGGTGCTGGATCAATCTTCTTAAGTGATTGCTTAACCAAACGCTGTTTACTCACTTTTGTCAAGGAACCGTTGACCAACCATTTTTATGATTCTTTGTTTTTGATTAGTCCCCAAATTCTTTCGCTACTTCTACCCGTTTTTCGTTTTGATCTTTCGCATTATTCATGTCAAATTCTAGCACTGTTTGATAGCCTAAGCCGTCTGCTGTTTCTTGCATTTCTTTTAGCAATTGGTCAAATTCTGCTTCATCTTTGGCAAAAACCATTCGCCAAGAGTACTCGATGATTGTCGCTTTGGCTTGGTTCCGCAACGTAGAGATCTCCGAACTATCTTCTGGCGCTACATAGCTGGCACCAGGGGCAACTAACAATTGGTCGTTCTCCTCTAAATAGCCAATGGTCGATTCTGCACCACCCATATTTTTTGACCAATCTTCTTTTACAGGATCGGTTGTTTCATTTTGATAGCTTTCCCACATCGTATAAGCATATGGGAAGCCGGTATCAGGATTGATATCGATCGGTAATACCGTATTGACGTTTAGCGCGGATACACCATCTTTGTAACTTCCGCCACCATATTCTTCTGGCACATCCCCATCGCCATCTAGCAACGCTTGTTTCCCAAACTCAGTTAAGACAGGCTCGCCATCTTTCATTTCCCAAGTTAAGCCTTCAGGGCCACTACTACCGCTTGTTTGAGAAGAATTTGCTAACACGCCTTCTGAAGAGTAGAGCCAGTCAATGAAGGCTGCGATTCGCTCTGGGTCTTCGGCATTTGAACCGATCCCGATAAATTGTTTGCCACCGTAAACTTCCGCACCATAAGAGAAGATTTTTTGGTCTTGAATCGGTGCCAACATAAAGCCTTTTCCTTCATTCAAGTTCGTAGTCGTATTAAAAGCCGCTTGACCTAACCAAGGCCACCATGAGAATAAGACTTGTCCTTCTTGGAATTTGGCAAAAAGTGTATCGTAATTTTGCGTCGTTGATTCTGGATCCACTAAGCCCATTTGATTGGCTTGGAAATAAAACTTAAGTGCGCGAATATATTCAGAATCACTATCGAGAATGCTTTGATAATCAGAACCATCCGCTTTTGCCAAGACAAAACCTGATTCATCGTACCCATAGTAGGTGACCAGCTGTTTGCCTGCATTCATCATGTTGCCGTCCCAATCGCTGAATAGAGAAAACCCATAAACTTTTTTCCCAGAATCTGTTGTTGGATTGTCTTCTTGCATTTTTTGAATCACAGGAAGCAGGTCTTCCAATGTACCGATTTCTGGATATCCTTGCTCCCCATAAAGATCCCAACGCACATAAGCACCAAATGTAGGATCTAATCCTTCTGAAGGATCGGTGGCTTTTAATGTAGAAACGGAAGTTGGAAAGCCATATAGACCATCGGCATCTTTGTTTAGATTTTGAACAGCCGCATCGAAGCGCTGAACATTTTCCATAGTTTCATAATACTCGCTCGCATCGGTCAACAAACCAGCTTCAACCAATTCGTTGTATTGTTGGCCATTATCAACAATGATCAAATCGCCCAAATCACCTGCTGCCGTCCTCGTTTGATAAAGAGTGTCTCCGTTTCCAGCAACGTTTGGTGCGATGATGTTCAATTCCATATTGAATTTATCCCGCACGATTTTGGCAAACCAACCTTCTTGCATCCCCATATAGTTGGCTAGCCCATTATAGACATCGATCGTGATCGTTTCATCGTAGCCACTTTCGCTGGAAGCAGCGTCTGTGTCAGAGTCAGCCGCTCCTCCACAGCCGGCTAAACTACCTAGCAATGTCATGCCTAACAAACCTGTTGTTACATATTTCGACATTTTTTTCATTTTCTTCCCTCTTTCTTTTTATTAACCTTTCACCGCACCCAACATAATTCCTTTGACAAAATATTTCTGGAAAAGCGGATAAATAAACATGATTGGTAAAACAACAATGACTGAAACGGTCATGCGAATCGAAGTCGGTGTCTGCGTTGTTGCAGCTGAAGCGATACTGGAAAGTGATCCCGATGTATTTTTGACCATTTGTGCCAACGAATTGGCTTGATTGATATACGTATAAAGAAGGTATTGCAAGGAGTAGAGACTTTGATCCGTAATGTAAATCAGTGTATCTTGGAAAGAATTCCATTGACCAACTGCCGAGAAGATCGCGACTGTTGCTAAAATCGGCGTACAGTTGGGTAAAATTACCCGAAAGAATACTTGAATGATGCCAGCTCCATCCATTTCAGCTGCTTCTTGCAACGATTTGGGGATTGACTCAATATAGGTTTTCACTAAGATGATGTTAAAAGGCTGAACGACAGCCGGCAAAATATAGACCCAAAAATTATTCGTTAAACCTAATGTCTTCATCGTGATGAATAATGGAATCAGCCCTGCATTGAAATACATTGTAATCACGACAAAGCGATACCAAAATTTTCGTTTCCACATTTTTTCTTGGGTAAACATAAAGCCTAAGAAGGCTGAAGCTAAGACGGTTGCTGCTGTTCCGATCACCGTTCTAGCCACCGAAACGGTTGCGGCTAATGGCAACCCTTTTAGTTGTAACACTTGACTGTAGTTTTCAAAATGGATCTCTTGTGGAAAAAAGCGAATTTGTCCTAACGCACTCAACTCATTATTACTGATTGAATTAATAATCAAGTAATAAAAAGGATACGCGCAAATCAACGTAATCAGAAAGAAAAAGGTATAATTGAGGATACTAAACGTCAGGTTTTCACGTTTGGGTACTTTTTTCGCCTTTTTCTTTTCACTAATCGATAGTTCCATAGATATCCTCCTCTCCTAAATAATGGAAGTCCCCCGAATTTTTTTCGAAGCAATATTGACGATGGCTAACAAGGCAACAGAAATGACACTTTTTAGCATACTGATCGCGGTAGCCAGAGATAGACTATTTCCGCCCATCCCTAAATTGTAGACATACAAATCGAGGACTTGGATCGTATTTCGATTGAATGCATTTTGGAAAACAAAGTACTGATCCATCCCGTTGTTCAGCAAGTTGGCGATAGACAGCATCAGCATCACAAGGAACGTCGGCATCAAGGCAGGTAGTGTGATATGACGCATCAGACGGAAACGATTCGCCCCATCGATTCGTGCCGATTCATACAATTCGGGGTCAATTCCTGAAATGCCTGCCAGATACATGATGGCACCCCAGCCCAAGCCTTTCCAAATATTCCAAAGACACATCATCAGCCATGTATGATTGCCGCTATCCAAAAATTTGACTGGATCAGTAACGAAGCCCCATTCTTGCAGCAACGTGTTTACCAGCCCTGTTGAAGAAAACAAGCTAAAGGCGATCGTATACACCAAAACCCAACTGATAAAATTTGGCAGCGTGGTCAGCGTTTGGACCAAGTTTTTAAACCATTTGCACTTGATTTCGTTCAGTAAAATGGCGAAGCCTACTGGTAGGATCGAAGTGGTGATCCCTAAAAAACTCATGGCAAAGGTGTTTTTCATTACTTGTACGATCTGATCCACTTGTGTTGGACTAGAGACAAGAAGTCGAAACCATTTGAAGCCTACAAACTCGCTGCGCGCTAAACCTAATGCTGGTTTGTAATCATAAAGTGAATAAATCCATCCGTGCAAAGGAAAATAAGAGAACAAAAACACGAGAATCAGGAAGGGAACGATACATAAAAACAAAATCTTCCCTTCTCGTGTCACCCGCTTATTTTTTCTTGGGACACTGCTTAATTTACTTTCCATTTTCCTCCCCCTTTTTTGTAACCGCTTTTACATTTTTAATACTAGCACCTGAAATCTTATTTGCCACCTGTTAAAAATAGAGGTCAATCCGTACATTTTAGACTTTATTTTTCTTTTATTTATAAAGAATACTGATATATCAAGGTTTCAGATAAAAGACACCTAAATGGTAAGGCTTTCAAAATTTGTTTTTTGCGAGTACTATAGGAATATATCAATTTTGGAGGGATAAAAATGAAGTACAATCCTGATGGTCAACTGTACAAAATAACCACCGTTTTTTCACAATTCACATTGTTAAATTTACTATATATCATTAGCTGTTTGCCAATTATTACGATTGGAGCTGCGACAGCTGCCCTTTATGAAGTGACGATTCGTTATGCGGATGAAGAGCGTGGTGAATTGATCGTGGGCTATGTCCGAGCGCTACGAGCAAACTTTATGAAAGCCACCGGTAGTTTTCTCCTTCTTGGATTGCCCATGGTAGCACTACTGTATAGTAGCTTGTTTTGGTTTTCCTCAAAAACCATTCTTGCCAGTATTTTTGCCTTCGTTCTAATTGTTACAGCTATTTATCTGTTTATTGTGTTAGTCTATTGCCTCGCGTTAATTGGACGTTATGAAAACAGCTTTAGGCAAACATTAAAAAACGCGTTTCTGTTACCGATCGCGGACCCTATCCGTTCGTTAGCCCTCGCGCTTATTCCTATCGCTGCGTTTTGTTTTGTTGTTTTATTTCCGTTGTTTAAATTCCTCTTGTTGATTTTTGGTTTTTCTTTCGTTATTTATTGTAGTTCGTTC
The DNA here is from genome assembly GCF_050498765.1 of Enterococcus sp. DIV1096b. Taxonomy (NCBI): domain Bacteria; kingdom Bacillati; phylum Bacillota; class Bacilli; order Lactobacillales; family Enterococcaceae; genus Enterococcus; species Enterococcus sp. DIV1096b. Next base: position 2,872,478 of record NZ_JBMHEK010000001.1, read on the forward strand.
CTGTTGCTTTCCATCTTTCGTAATCAGCAAGCATGAAAAAAATCAGTCATCTCTCACTTTTTCGTCGTCTGAGTCAGTTTTCCATTCGGCGACAATTATTCATTCTTTATCTGCCTGTTGTTTTTTTATCCACAGTGACTATTGGTCTCTTATTGGTCTACGATTCAACCAAGCAGCTGACAGGCAATTACCAACACTTGGCAGAGTTGAATGCTCAGCGTGTCAAATCTGTTCTTTTTGATACAACAAACACGCTGACCAACACGGCGAGTTCCTTATCAAACGATACTCATCTACGTCAGCTTTTAACTGCAAATTACCTTGACGACCAAGAAGCGATCGTGGACATCAATAGCTATGATCAGCTAGATGAGATCAGAAATCTTCAAACCTCGATTGCGAAATTAACTATCTATACGACGAATCAAACCATTCCGAACTATAAATATTTTCAACAGGCAGATGACACAATTCAAGCGACCGCCTGGTACCAACGAGCCCTCAAGCAACCCGATGCTTTTTTGATGACGATGCCAGAGGATTACAAAGCAAATCGTTTGAGTCTTTATAAAACGTTGCCTTTGCCTTTATCAAAAGAAACTGCCGTTTTGGAGATCCAAGTCGATTATAATTATCTCAGCAACCGACTTCGTAATTCATCCTATGAATTGGAATTACAGTTAAATGATGATGTCATCTTTTATAGCGACAAAATCAATCAAGTCGGTGAACCGGGACAGCTTACGACTCTTTCTGAGCCGCAAACGAGTGCTGCCTTTTTAAAAGATGATGGTACCAAGGTGATGCTCACCAAAAGCACCTTACCCATGAGTAACAAAGAAGACATCATCACAATTTATAGTGCGGATACAAATGCCTATAGCAATCTACGCGCCAATCTGATCCGTTGGAGCACGATCGTTTTGGTGATTTTGATCACTACTTTCATCATCGTCTTTCTGTTTGCTCGATTCTTTACCAAACGAATTTCTCAACTGCAGCAGGCGGTCTACTTTGCCTCGATCGAGGATTATGATTTCTTTCAAAATATTAGTGGCGAAGACGAAATTTCTCAGATCTCTCTTGATTTCCATAAGATCATTCAACGAATCAAGAAAAAAGAAGAAGAGATCTACCGTTCGCGTCTGGCGCAGCAAGAGCTGTTGACTCAACAACAGCAAATGGAATTTAATATCTTAGCGGGGCAGATCAATCCCCACTTTTTGTTCAACACGTTAGAAACGATTCGCATGATGGCGCTGACTTCCGGCAATTCTGACGTCGTTTACGCCATCAAATTACTGGCAAAATCGATGCGCTATACGCTAGAAGCCCACGGAACCAAGCGAACGAGTTTAGAAGAGTCCTTAGATGCCGTTCACGTATATGTCAAGATCCAGCGGATGCGCTTTGGCGATCGAGTCAACTTTTCCTATTCAGTCTCCAATGAGATCGACCAAAAAGAAGTCCAAATATTGCCCCTCCTGATTCAACCATTGGTGGAAAACGCCATCTCCCATGGCTTGGAAGGCATCACCTATCCAGGGTTTGTCCGTTTGACGATCACCAAAGACGGCCATGATCTGGTGATCGTGGTACAAGACAACGGCAGCGGGATACCGCCAGAAAAACTCGAAGGCTTGCAGCAAAAAATCAAGACGCCCTCCACCCATGCCAAAAAGAACATTGGGCTAGCCAACGTCAATCATCGGGTCAAAATGTTTTATGGACCTGAATACGGCTTGACGATCGAGAGTGTGCTGGGCAGTGGCACACAAGTTACCTTGCGGATCCACGATCTAAGCCAAGATTCATTTTCTCCTCGCTAAAACAGTAAAGCCCCCCTTCGATTCCTGTTTCAGAAATCGAAGGGGGGCTTTTGATTGATTAGAAATCCCGCACACGAACGGTTTGTTGTGGTGAAGAAGCACTGGCGTAACAGCCCACCATGATTCCAGTAAAGACACCACCGACCTCAGTGGTCAGATATTTTGTTTCTCCACTGCCTAAAGGCTGTGCTTGTCCTTGTTCATCAAGAACAGAAAAACGATAGGTTTCTTTATCGGCGCTCAGCTGCAAGGTGACTGTATCCGCTGCATAAGGCAGTTTCTTTTCCACTTTCCATAAGGAACCGATTTGTCGGCGGAAAACTAGCTGCTGACTGGACGCCGTTTTTTCTAGGTATCCCTCATAGTGATGGGTGGCATTTAAGAAAACCGTCAATCCTGCTTGCCCATCCGTTAGTTGCCGACAATCAAAGGTTGCCTGAAATTGTTGCTCAAAGGCGGTTTGCCGTTGGAACACTGCGGCGAGTTTGCCTTGATCGGACAGACCCGTCTGATTAGGATGCAGCAAGAAGCCATATGGCTCTTCTTCAATCAACGTCGGGTCCCATTCGAATAAAGTCACGTAATCAGGCTTGCTGCTCTTCTTTTGTGTTTCCTTTGGTGCCGCCGCTGTGTCTACCTGAATGATTTCTGGCAAGTGACCTTCCTCGCCAAACACCGGCCATGGGTTTGACCAGTCCACCGGTAGCAGGCATGTTTCCCGACCTAGCAAATGCCTCAAAGGATAGCTGATGGGGCGTACTGCCAGACAAACTGCCCACCAGTTGCCTTGGGTATCTTGCACGAGGTCCGCATGCCCTGTAGCTTGCAGCGGCAGATTCGTGCTGCGATTGGTCATCACTGGATTGTTGGGGCATGCTTCATAGGGGCCCGTCAAGGAACGACTGCGGGCCATGGTCAGCATATGACCATAGGACGTTCCACCTTCGGAGATCAACAGGTAGTAATAGCCGTCTTTTTTATACAAGTGGGGGCCTTCTGGATCAGCCGCTCCGCTGCCTGTCCAAATGTTTTGGCGCGGACCTAATTCTCCAGAAGCCAAATTGATCGTCCGCAGATAGATCTCCTTATGGGTGCCTAAGTAATAGGTCTGCCCATCGTCATCTGCGAAAATCGTCGGGTCGATCCCAGGGGTGTCCAGCCAAATCGGGTCAGACCATTCACCGGCGATGTCATCTGTCCAGATCAGAAAGTTGCCTTCTCTTCCTTCGTTTGCCCCAACGTTGGTACAAACGAGGTAAAAGCGGTCCTTGATAAAACGCAAGGTTGGGGCATACAGACCAAAAGCATTGGGATTTTTCGTCGATAACTGCAGCTGCTCAGGTCGCGAAAGTCCATGACCAATCAGCTGCCAGTCTGCCAAGTTTTTACTGTGATAAATTGGTAATCCAGGAAAATATTCAAAAGTACTCGTCACCAGATAAAAGTCTTCACCGACACGGCAAATACTGGGATCTGGATGAAATCCAGGTAAAATTGGATTCGTGATGGTTCGCATCGGCATCTAGAACTCCTTTATCGTGGTTTGGTCAGCCGTCAGCTTATGGATCGTTTTTCCAGCAGTCGTGTGAATCTGCAAGGATGCTTGCTGGATCCCTGTCAGCTTGACGATCAGTTCTTGATCGACTCTTTCAACAGCCACCTCGCCAATCCACTCACCGTGGTGATCATAGATAGCCGTAGCGGTCTTGTCTTGCGGATCAAAGAGATGGATCGTTGGATGTTCGGCATAGTCATAGACTGCTTTGGTTTGTTCATGGCCTTCGATAATCAGTTGATTTGGTCGGACTAACAGTGGCAAGTGGAAATAATCATAGGTTTCTTGGTACCAACGTCCGCCCTCGTAAGCTTTGCCAGATAAATAGTCGATCCAATGCCCCTTCGTCTTCGGTACGTAAAAGGAGACCGTTCCTTGATCATTAAAAATGGGCGCAACTAAAAGGTGTTCCCCCAGCATGTATTGGCGATCCAAATGATGGGTCATCTCGTCTTCAGGAAACTCTAAGACCATCGCCCGCATCATCGGAATCCCCGTTTGGGCGGTTAGCACCGATTGAGCTTGTAAGTAAGGCATCAAGGACAATTTTAACTTGGTAAAGGCTTTGGCTACCGCCACGGCTTCGTCGTCATAAACCCAAGGCACTTTGTATTCCCAGCTGCCATGGTAACGGCTATGGGAAGACAGCAGACCAAATTGTGTCCAGCGCTTGTAAAGGTCTGGGGTTGAGCCAGCTTCAAACCCTGAGATATCGTGGCTCCAATATCCAAAGCCGCCTAACCCAAAGGACAGACCTGCCCGCAGTGACTCTGCCATTGATGGATAATCTGAGGTACTGTCGCCACCCCAGTGTACAGGCAAGCGTTGCGAACCAACCGAAGCTGCCCGCGCAAAAACGATGGCTTCTTCTGCTCCCTTGACTTCTTTCAGCAAGTCAAAGACGACTTTATTGTATAGGTAGGCGTAATAATTGTGCATTTTTTCTGGATCAGAGCCGTCATAGTACACCGCATCGGTGGGAATCCGTTCACCAAAATCCGTTTTGAAGCAATCCACACCCATGTCTAATAAGGTACGCAGCTTGCTATTGTACCAAGCGACCGCTTCAGGGTTGGTGAAGTCGACGATCGCCAAACCTGCTTGCCATTTGTCCCATTGCCAGACATCTCCATTGGCGCGTTTCAAAAAGTAGCCATTGGCCATCCCTTCGTCAAACAAGGGTGATTTTTGCCCAATGTAAGGATTGATCCAGACACAGATTTTCAATCCTTTGGCTTTCAAGCGCTGCAGCATTTTTTCCGGTTCTGGGAAAGTTCGTTCGTCCCACGTGAAGTTGCACCACTCGTATTCCTTCATCCATAAGCAGTCAAAATGAAAGACCTCAAGGGGAATCTCACGTTCTGCCATACCGTCTACAAAAGATGTTACGGTTTGTTCATCATAATCCGTCAAGAACGAGGTACTTAGCCACAACCCAAAGGACCACGCAGGTGGCAGCGACGGTTTCCCCGTCAAATCAGTGTAGCGCTGGATCACTTGTTTTAACTCATCACCGGCGATCACAAAGTACTGCAGCGTTTGTCCTGGATTGCTGAATTGAACACGAGAAACTTTTTCACTCCCCACTTCAAATTGCACCCGGTCGGGTGAATTGACAAAGACGCCATACCCTTTATTACTTACATAAAACGGAATATTTTTGTAAGCTTGCTCCGTACCAGTGCCCCCGTCGGCATTCCAAATATCAACACTTTGGCCATTTTTCACGAAATTAGTAAAGCGTTCCCCTAAACCATAGATCGTTTCTCCCACATCCAGGGTCAACTGTTCGCTGATATGGGTATTTGCTTGCGGATCAATCACTAAGGCTTTGCTGCGAGGTTTGCTTTGGGTAATCAGCTGTTCTTTGTAATAAAACGAAACTGTCACATTTTCCTCTTTGCTGATCACGACTTGCAAGTCTCCCGAGCGAAAAACATATGATTGCTCATCCTCTGAAATACCAGGAGTGATCTCTTCTGTCATCAATTCAAAGTTGGGGGCTTTGGCTTGGACCCCTTTATAATTGTAGAGGGTGATCCCAATGATATTGGTTCTAGGGGTAGTGACTTCCATCGTTAACAATCCGCCATCCAGTGTTGCCCCTTTATGCCCGACATAGCTATAAGGCAGATATAAGACCAATTTGTTTTCTTCTTTACGGGCATCGTAGACATGCACCGCAAATTTCACATCAAATCCTTCACGAAATAACCAACCGCCATCTGAAAATTTCATTTTTTTCCTCCTTGTTGGATCAATGTCAACGCCCCTAACAGACCAGAATCATTATAGTAACGACAAGTCTCGATCGGCACTTGGAAGTCCGGCCAATGGGGGTTCTCATTGATTGCTTGTTTGATTATAGCTAATAGATCAGGGTTTTGGCTGATGCCGCCGCCGATCAGTATTCTTTCGGGATTCATCGTGACAGCTAGATTGTAAATCGCAAGTGCGACATAATGTGCCCACTGTTTCAGAATCTCCTGCGTTTCAGGATCACTCGACCGCTGCTGCATGATGGTTTCTCCTAAAATCTCCTCTGATTCAGGAATCGCTTTTGCTCGTCGATAGGCAGCAATCAGCCCTCTCGTTGAAGCTAGATCATGGAGGGTCGCAAAAGAAGATGCTTGAAAATCAGTGATCATCATTCCGAATTCTCCTGCCCGAAACCCATTTCCGTGAATCAACTGGCGCTGATGAACGAGCGCGCCACCAATACCGGTGCCTAATGTGATCATGACAAAATCTTGTACGTCAGCAGCATTTCCGGTCGAAAGTTCTGCTAAAGCAGCACATTTCGCATCATTTTCGATCCAGATCGGATAGGGCTTGGTTAAACGCTGCTGTAGCTCTTGTACGACAGCACAGCCGTGTAAAGGAGCCAACGCCCCCGCCATGATCGCTCGGCCATTGACTGAATCAATGAAACCAGGAAAACTCAGCCCGATCCCTTCGATAACATGCGCTTGCTCGACTTCTTGTATTTTGGCAGCTAAGGCAGCAAAAAATTCATCCCGCGTATTACTCGGGGTTTTGATTTTGCCTCGATCCAGCCATTGATTCTTCTCGGTAAAAACCCCGAATTTGATATAGGTCCCGCCTACATCAAAGCACAGGCGTACATCTGTCATTTCTCCTCCTCCGTTCAAAAAGCGCTTACAGTTTCATTTAAATTATATAAAAGAAAAAAAAGAAAGCCTACCAAGCAATTTAGTCATCGTTACCCTAAAAAATAGATGTCCGTAGAAAATCACGGACATCTTTGTGGTTATTCATTTTTCCGAAACTCATTCGGTGAAACCCGATGGTATTGTTTGAACTTTTTATAGAAATAATCAACATTGCTGTAGCCCACCAATTCAGCAACTTCGTAGACCATTAGATTGGAATGACGTAAGATTTCCACCGCTTTTTCCATTCGTACTTCATCCAAGAACGCCAAATAATTTTTACCGGTTTCTTTGCGAAACTTCTTGCCTAGATAGGCACTATTGTAATTGAAACGTTCCCCGATTTTTTTCAAGGTCAAATCTTCTTGATAATGCTTTTTTGTGTATTGGATCAATTCTGCAATGATATCGATTTGGTTCAAACTGCTGGCGACTGTTGCTTGCAAGTCTGCTAGTTTTTCGGTGATCACCTCTTGTAGCATCGGAAACGTTTGGGCGAGAAAAATCTGCTGATGCACTTCGTCTGTTGACCATTCGATCGCTAATGCTACTTTTTCACTGATTTGATGCTGCAGCCATTCGATGTCGCCATTGACTTGCCATTTGATCTCTTCTTCCAATGCCAATAAATGATAAAAGGTTTGATAATAGCGGAATAACGGCTGTTCCAACGGATCGTTTGCCAAAATCGCTTTTACTAATTCTTCACGCAAATCGCTTCGTTCTTCTGCTTCTTGGGTCGTATCCAAAACATGGTGAGAAATGACTTGATTGGGAAATAAGAAAATCAATTTACTTAATGTCTGGATATCGATCATCAATGGCTTCAAGTTCTCTTGCGCCGCAAACCAGCGGGAGATCAAGATCTCTTGATGAGCCATTTTTTTGCGGCACCACGCATCGATCGCCTCGTCGGGAAAGCGTTCCTCGTTTAACAAAACCAAATACCGATGATGCCGATGGATCAAGGTGATGACTTGCGCCACTTGCTCCTGCAATTTCTCAACCAGCTTTTGGGCATCTGCCTCCTCGGAAAGTCGCAATAGCTTGATGGCTTGTGCGTCTTTGATCCCCGTTTGATCCCCGCCAAACAATTTCTCCATCAACTGACTCTTCTGATTTTTCTGCTGATCGGTCTTGGCTTTTTGATCGATTTTCGTCAAAATACCGATCAGCTCTTCTTCATCAACTGGTTTCAGCAAATAGGTCACAGCGCCCAGTTGCAACGCTTGCTTGGCATAGTCAAAATCTGAGTAGCCGGACAAAATAATGGCAAAAAACAAAAGCCCTTCCTCCGATGCTGCTTGCACCATCTCAAGACCATTTTTTCCCGGCATACGGATATCAGCGATCACAACGTCTGGCTTCAATTCGCGGATCATTGCCAAGCCAGCTTCGCCGTTTTCCGCCGACCCGACGATTTGATACCCCAGACGTTCCCAATCGATGATCAGAGGCAGTCCATTTCGGATCGATGCTTCATCATCAACGATCAACACTTTACGCATTTTCCAACCTCCATTTTCAGCTACTCCTTCGTTACATCATGTTTCACTTGTCAAACTTGCCCCATTGGTGCGAATCACCTCTTGATACCAATAAAAACTATCCTTCGGGATGCGCGCCAACTGACGTTCGTTTTGATTGTCGCGATCGACATAAACAAACCCATAGCGTTTTTGGTATCCATTCAACCAACTTAGTAGATCTGTAAAGGACCAAGCACAATAGCCGATCAGCTCAACCCCATCCGTGATAGCCTTTTGCAGTTCCACCAGATGTTCCTGCAAATAGGTAATGCGGTATGGATCATGGATCTGTTTGTCTTCTGTCAATTGATCGATGGCGCCTAACCCATTTTCAGTAATAAAAATCGGCAAGTCATAATTGGCTTGGATACGTCGCAAGGCTACACGGAAACCAACGGGATCGATCTCCCAGCCCCAATCTGTTTTTTTCAAGTGGGGATTTTCCGCCGTCGCAAACATGGTTTCTTCTGGTGAGAACTCGCCAGCTGCCGCTTGCATCAAATACGGATCGACTTTAGAAAATTCTTTCTTTTCAGCTGACTGCTTTTGCAAATTGTTTTGTTGGGCCGTTCCACCGTGATAGTAATTGATCCCTAAGAAGTCAGGTTTTGCCTGTTTTAATAGTGCTTGATCTTCTGGAGTGACTTCAGGAGCCAGACCGACTTTGGCTAATTGCTTGTAGACAAATTTCGGGTATTCGCCTTTGCAATAGACATCTAAAAACCACGCGTTGTTGAAGGCTTCGCCATTTTCTGCAGCCAGCACATCTTCTGGGTCACAGCTAAACGGATACATCGGACCATAGCCAAAACTTGGACCAATCTTGCCCTGTGGAACCAGCTCATGGAACAAATTAATTGCCTTTGCATTGGCAAGGTTGATGATATGATTGGCTGCATACATCCGTTTTAAGTCCTTCAAGCCCGGTGGATGTGCCGCCCAACGGTACCCAAGAGAAGTGAAGACATTTTGTTCATTCATGGTGACCCAATAGGTGACTTTCTTTCCTAAGCGTTCAAAAAGGATTCGGCAATACCGTTCAAATGCCGCTGCTGTTTCTCGTCCCTCCCATCCTTGGTATTTGTCTTGCAAAGCCTGAGGAAGATCCCAATGATACAGCGTCAAAATCGGTTCTACTCCTTGCCGAAGCAATTCGTCCACCAGCTTTTCGTAAAACGCCACACCAGCTTCATTGACCGCACCTTCGCCATCAGGCACGATTCGCGACCACGCCACGCTGAAGCGATAGGCTTTCAAGCCCATTTGCTTCATCAAGGCAACATCTTCTTTGTATCGATGGTAGTGATCGATCGCCACTTTGCCGTTGGTTTCCTCAAAGGTATTGCCGGGAATTTGGGCATAGGTATCCCAAATCGACGGACCTTTGCCGTCTTCTGCCCATGCACCTTCAATTTGATAGGCCGCCGAAGCCGCCCCCCATAAGAAGTTTTCTGGGAAAGGATCTAAGTTTGTGTGAAACATCAAGTTGCCTCCTTCAATTCCTAAACCGAGTTAAATCGGTTACATTTTATCGTATCATAATTTGGTTGATTCGTAACAATTGCCAAAAGATATTTTTTAGGTGAAAAAACTGTCGCTCCTCAGAACGACAGTCGTTTCTTATTAAAACAGGTAATCATTCAAACGAGATTTCACATATTCAATGTGGCTGGATTCTAATTCGATTTGATCATGCGCCAATGCGTAATCTGTCAGTGTTTCTAAGTTTTCCTCATCAGCAACGATCTTCGCTCCGATGCCTTCTTGGAACGAGGCGTACCGTTTTTCCTTCAACTCGTCTAAGAAGCGGTCTTCTTTCAGCTTCGCTGCTGCTTTTAACGCTCGGGCATATGTATCCATACCAGCGATGTGGGCTAACAACAGATCTTCCATTTCAAATGACGAACGACGGACTTTAGAATCGAAGTTGATTCCTCCCGGTGCGATGCCGCCGTTTTCTAAGACTTCGTATAAAGCGAGTGTCGAGTCAAAAACGTTGGTTGGAAATTCATCCGTATCCCATCCTAACAGCATATCTCCTTGGTTGGCATCCAGTGATCCTAATGCGTTATAGCTACGGGCAACGGCGATTTCATGTTCAAAGGTATGGCCAGCTAATGTTGCATGATTGGCTTCTAGGTTTAATTTGAAATCTCCTTCTAAGCCGTAGTGCTGAATGAAGGCCATCGTTGTCGCTGCATCAAAATCATATTGGTGCTTTGATGGTTCTTTTGGTTTCGGCTCTAATAAGAACTGCGGTTTATGACCGATTTTTTCGCCATAAGCGATCGCCATTTTGAATAGACGGGCGATGTTGTCTTGTTCAAATTTCATGTCTGTATTCAACAAGGTTTCATAGCCTTCACGGCCGCCCCAGAAGACATAGTTTTCACCGCCTAATTTTTTCGAGATATCTAAGCCTTTTTTAACTTGGGCTGCTGCATACGCGTAAACTTCCGCATTATTGGTGGAAGCAGCGCCGTTGTTGAAACGAGGGTGTGAGAACATATTTGCTGTATTCCATAATAGTTTGATCCCCGTTTGTTCCATTTTTTCTTTGATCAAATCGGTGATTTCGTCTAAGTTTTGGAAAAATTCTTCTAACGTTTCTCCCGCAGGTGCCACGTCAACATCATGGAAACAGAAGAACTCTGCCCCTAATTTTTCGCAAATCTCAAAAAAAGCTTCTACTCGATTTTTCGCCGTTTCCATTTCGGTGTCACCGATCCACGTCCGTTTGTTGACGGGTGCGCCGAAAGGATCAGAGCCGTCTTGCGTCATCGTATGCCAATAGGCGATTGCAAAACGTAGATGATCTTTCATTTTCTTGCCTAAAACAACTTCTTCGGCATCGTAATGGCGAAATGCAAACATATTGTCTGTTTTAGGACCTTCGTAGCGGATTTTTTCGATCTCTGGGAAATAAGTCATTGTTGTTGCCTCCATTTTATGTTTTTTAGTGTAATAAACTAACTTACTTAGTTCCAATCATTTAGAACCAAAAACGATTCCTCGCTTTGATCAAGCAGATTTTCTGCTGCCATTATGCTATTCGATCTGCGCCAACGCATGGCAGATAGGCGCGGTTTGCTGGTAGACGGTCCGGTAGATCGCATAGATTTCTTGGTATTTGGCGACATTTTCAGGAATCGGTGCAATGGCCTTGCTGTATTTGACAAAGGCGTTAACACAAGCGGCCGCATCTGGATAAATGCCGCTGCCGATTGCTGCCAGCATTGCTGCGCCCATACCTGGACCTTGTTCAGTAGATAAAGTCAGCATTTCTGCATTAAAAATATCGGCTTGCATTTGCAGCCATTCGGCATTTTTCGCACCGCCCCCCACAGAAACGATCTGGGTGAATTTCCGCTGTGCTCGTTCTTCCATGATCATTTGGGAATCTTTCAGAGAGAAGGTGATCCCTTCTAAGACGGCACGACTGAAATGCTTTTCGCGATGCCGTGTGTCAATACCAATAAAACTTCCCCTGATTTGGCTGTCGGTATGTGGTGTGCGTTCGCCCACGATATAAGGCGTAAACAGCAGGCCTTCTGCCCCCGGTTTTACCTCACTGATCGCTGAAAGCAATTCCTGAAACGATTGGTTTGGGGCAAACGTATCACGATACCAGCTTAAGGAATTTCCAGCGGCTAACGTGACCCCCATTGAATACAACTTGTCTTTGATCGCATGACGGAAAAGGTGTAGATCGCCTTGATAATCAACCTCTTGCGCTTTTTCAAAGGATAAGAACACACCGCTAGTGCCTATCGACACCATGCCGACACCTTCGGCGATGATCCCTGAACCTAATGTAGCACAGGCATTGTCTGCGCCACCTGCATAGATCGTCACCTCTTGTTCAAAGCCAAAGGCTTCTTGCAGTTCTTTTCGCATTTGCCCTACAGGCGCTGCTGATTCAAAAAGCGGCGGCAGTATATCCGATGCGATTGCGAATTTTTCTAGAATGGCTTCAGACCAGCACTTCTTTTCGATATCCAGCAGTAACGTACCCGCCGCATCAGAATAATCCATCGAATAGTTACCAGTCAGCCAAAAAGCCAAGTAGTCTTTTGGCAGCATCATGTGACGAACTTGTTGCCAATGTTCAGGCTCGTGTTCTTGGACCCATAAAATTTTGGGTAAGGTGAACCCTTCCAAAGCAACATTCTTGGTGATTGCTTTTATTTCCTCTCCAAAGGATGCCATGATCGCTTGACATTGTTTGGTGGTTCGAACGTCATTCCATAATATTGCCGGGCGAATGACTCGGTTTTCTTCATCCAATAAAACAAGACTATGCATTTGCCCGGAAAAGCTGATGCCGATCAATTCCTTCTGCAGCTTTGGAAGCTGCTGGATCAAGGTTTTGATTACCTTATCTGCCGCCTCTTGCCAATGCACCGGCTCTTGCTCACTGAACCCCGGTCTAGGGGATGACAATGGATAGTCAACACTTGCTGTTCCTTGGAGTTCCCCGGTTTGATCAAAAACTAAGCCTTTTAACGCACTTGTTCCTAGATCCAACCCTAAAAAATAAGCCATCTCTTCTCTCCTTCCTCTGTTTGAAGCAGTTAACCATTGCCTCTCAATCGGTTAATTAGCATTCAAAACTAACTAATTGGATAGTAAACGATTCTCGCATTTCTGTCAAGCGCTTTCAACGAATCTTTCATGGTTTTTCGTTCTCAAACTGCTGATCTTGCATTCTTCCTCTTTTCTTTATTCTTCAGCTTGCACAATATTAATTTGCACGGTAAACTAACACTAATCACATCTATGAAGAGGAGAACACATGATTATCAATAAAATGGGCATACGCGAACAAAATGAAGCGGCTGTATTGAAGACGATCATTGACAATGAAAATGTGTCACGAGCGGAAGTGTCAAATTTGACCCATCTCAATAAAGCGTCTGTTTCTCAAATAACCAAAAAACTGATCGACACGGACTTCGTTCGCGAAGTCGGCATTGGGGATTCCACTTCGATCGGTGGTCGCAAACCGATTCAATTGCAATTCAATCACCGAAGCAGCTTAGCTGTTACCTTTGACATCGGCTATAACTATGTTCGTGGAATGCTTTCTTATATCAATGGCGAGATGATCGCCTCCGCCGACCATTCCCATGAATTGATCACCAAAGAAAATGTACTGGCGACGATCGATTCCATGATGAAAGAATTTTGGCCGCAAATGCCGCAAACCACTCATGGATTAGTAGGAATCTGTTTGGCGATCCACGGTATCGTTCACAATCAGACGATCACCTTTGCCCCCTACTACGACTTGGAACACTTTGATTTGATCGCCCCTTTGAGCCAAAAATACAATACGGCGGTCTATATAGAGAACGAAGCCAATCTGACGGCTTTAGGCGAGTACTGTTTTTCTTCTGATTCCACGAATTTACTGAGCGTCAGCGTCCATAGTGGGATCGGTGTCGGAATCATCGTTGATGGGCAGCTGCAAACCGGTACTCACGGCATGGCGGGGGAAGTTGGTCATTCTACGCTCTTTCCTCACGGCAACTTGTGCCCTTGCGGCAATCGAGGCTGCTTAGAGCAATATGCGTCGAACAAAGTCTTGTTTGACACCTACAGTCACTATACAAAAACTGCGTTCGTTAATTCGGATACCTTTGCACAAGCCTATCATGCCGGAGAAAAATCAGCAGTCGAATTGGCGCAACAAAATGTTGAGTTTCTTAGTATTGGGCTAAACAATGTCATCACTTTTTCTGATCCCGAAGAAGTCTATATCAACAGCTCAGTCTATCGCAAAATTCCTGATTTATTACTGGCGCTGCAGCAAAAATTGACCAGTCAGTTCACCAAAAACACGAAGATCAAAAACAGTCGATTAGGCGATCAAGCCCCGCTGTTTGGCGGCAACGTTCTAGTGGCAAAACATTTCTTGAATATCAACGATTTGCGCTTTGCGGCACTTGATCTCTCCCGTGCGATCCGTTAAATGTAAATGAATGCTGGACTGAAAACTCAGTCCAGTGTTTTCTTTTGGTAAAAGGGTCTCGCTATCCTTTGATTCCGCCAGCCGTCACACCGCCCACGATGTATTTCGATAGAAACAGGTAAATCAGCAGTAAAGGAATAATACTTAATGAGATCCCTAGATACATACTGCCAAATTCAGTACGGTAAACATCAGTTTTCAACAATTGGACCAGCATCGGCAACGTATACTTTTCCGTATCGTTGATCAAGATCAAGGGCATCAAGAAATTATTCCACGAGGTCACGAACGAGAAAATCGCCATGGTAGCTAAGCCCGGTTTCATCAAGGGCAACATGATGCGATGGAAAATTTTGATTTCGCCGGCTCCGTCTAGACGAGCAGAATCTGCCAAATCAGGATGATAGATCGTTTCTAAGTATTGCTTTAAGAAAAAAACGGTCGCGGGTGATGCGATCGCTGGTAAAATCAATGGCAGAAAATTATTTAAGAGCCCTAAGCGATTCATAAATTGATAAAAACCGATCATGCTGATTTGCTGAGGAATCATGATCAGCCCAAGAATGACAGCAAACAGGACTTTCTTGCCACGAAATTCATAGGCGATCACGCCATAAGCCGTCAGCGCCGAAAAATACACATTGAGAACGGTAGCACCAGCAGCAATCAGGAAACTATTTTTAAACCCATTGAAAACATTGAAGCCTCTGCCCATTAAGACGGACCAGTTGTATTGGAGATTACCGCCGGGCCACAAGGACAGCCCTTGCTGGATCTGGTCCGCTGAACGGGTTGCATTGACTAAGACGACCCAAAAGGGCAGAATACTTAGGATGGTCAGCAACACCAAAAAGACATAGATCAACAATCGTTTTGCTCGATAGCTATTTTCCATTTATTTTCGCCCCACTTTGCTGTTTTCTTTGAAAAATTGAAACAATAACGTGCTTAATACGATTGAAAGTACCAATAATAGTACCGACGCGGTTGCGGCAACGTTGAAATTCCGACTCCCGGTAAAGGCCTGGTTGTAGATGAACATCGTGATTGTTAAGACACTATTGTTGGGATTACCGTTTGTCAGCAAAAAAGGAATGTCGAACATTTGCAAGCCGCCTATCAAGGACGTCACCAATGTATAAAGCAAGATTGGTTTTAACAAAGGCAGCGTGATCTTGCGGAAAATTTGACCATCATTGGCTCCATCGACCATTGCTGATTCAAAAAGAGCATCATCAATGCTCAAAATGCCCGAAACCAAAACGATCGTTGTCTGACCATACCACATCCAAAATTGGATAAAGGAAACGATCAGCCGAGTGCCCGTTTCACTACGGAAAAAGTCATAGGGCTGGTCCAAAACACCGAAATGCTGCAAGACTAGGTTGATCGGACCTAACGGAAAACTGAACAAAACAAAAAATAAGATTGCTACTGAAGCCGCAGTAATGATGTTGGGTAAGTAAAAAGCGACTTTGAAGAAGCCTTTCCCTCGCAAGAGCAGCTTGATATTGGTAAACCATGCCGCCAACAACAAAGCCAAGCCAATTTGAGGGACAAAGTTTACGCCCCACAAAATAAAGGTATTGCTGATCGATTTTAAAAATAACGGGTTGCGAAAAATCGCAAAATAGTTATCCAGTCCGACAAGATTGGCAGCTGGATTCCACCCTTTTAGATCTGTAAAGCTCAGGTAAATCGTATAGAGAATTGGATAAAGCTGAAAAACCAAGAATGCTAGAAAAAATGGTGCGATAAATAATAGCCCATAGCGATGATACTGTTCAAATCTTCTCTTATTCTGCATCGTAATCCCCCTGATATTTTTTTCTTCCACTGTCAACTTCTGCCTGTAAAGACAAGCCCTTTAAGCAGCGCGTAGTACCTAGAAAAGATTGAAACCGACCCCGTCTTCGGTGCCGGTTTCAACAACACCTAATCTACTTGAACATCTGGATAAGCATTGACGACCGCATCTTTAAAGTTTTGGATCGCCGTTTCCTGATCCACTTCACCTTTTGAATATGGTGTCAAACAACTATCCGTAAAGAGGGTTTCAATCGTCTGGTCATACTCGGTCAGAATTTTCGCGTTGATGTCTTGAACCATATCGGCAAATTCTGCATAGTGGTTTTGACCGCCTAAAAATTCCTCTTGGTATTCGCTTTTAATTTCTTCAACGACTCGCTCATTCGATACAAAATCACCGGTATCTTCGGCCCATTGTTTTAAAAATGCTTGATCTGTGGTCAAGTAAGCCACCAATTGCGCCGCTTCTTCTTGCATCTCAGAATTTGCCGTAGCACCGATCCATGTGCCGCCCCAGAACCACGACGACGGTCCTTGGATCATGCGCCAGTCCCCTTCTGTTGAGCTGGAGTTATCGGCAGCTGTCGCATTTGGTTTTAACCAATAGTGCAGCCCCCATGTCGGCAAACTATAACCGAATACATTGTCGCTATTCATTCCAGCAAACCAAGCTTCTGATTGTCCTTCTGTATCTTGTGTCAGGCCTTCTTCTACAAATTTTCGTGATATATCCAACAAATCATACAAACTGTCGTCAATCACTAATTTACCGTCTTCAACCCAGCCATGTTCGCGTTGACCATAAAAAGGCTTCGCCAAATCTTGGACACTAGAGATCATATAGGTGGTTCCACCACTTTTTTCTTTGACTGCTTTGGCTTCCTCATAGAACTTGTCGTAGTCTGACAAGGCCGCTTGCGCAGCCGCTGGATCATCGACCCCTAGCAGCTCTTCTGCCATCGACGCCCGGTAATAAAACCCGCCAGGAGCAGCTTGCCAAGCCAAGGCATGAAGAACCCCGTCTTTTGAAGTTCCTACGTCTTTGACATATTGATACGTATCTGCCGCGGCTTCATCAAGTCCCAGTGAACCAAGGTCTGCCATCATCCCTGATTCCACATATTTTTTGACAAAGGCAGATTCTAAAGCAATCACATCTGGTGCATCTTTGGAACCGAGAATCGGATCGAGCTTGGTCTCGAATTGGTCAGAAGGAATCTCCACGATCCGAATGTCATAGGCCAAATCGTCATGCGCCGGCAAATAGTAATCATTGATCATCGTTGACAATTCTGAAGTAAAGGTCCAAACCACGAGTTCATCCTTGCCACTACTTCCTGATGCGCTGTTATCCGAGCCGCTGTTTCCTGAACCATTCCCGCAGCCACTAAGCATAAAAGCCGCTAAGCCCGCCACTGACGCTGTTTGTAAGACCCGTTTCCAATTTTTCATCTTTCTTCCTCCTCGATTTTTTGATAGTCAAATGAATCAAAATCAGCCGCCAAACGATTGCCAGTCGTATCGATCGCAAACATCCCCACAAAAGCCCCCGTAAAGAACCCACCGTAATGTTCTGCCACATAGTCGTCAGACAATTGCAAGCTGTCAAATAGCTGATCGATGACCTGCCACTCTTTTTGATCAAAGGAGTACGCGTATTGATAGTGGGCATAATTAACGATCGTTTTGAAGTAGACTGTTTGTACATCGGCTGGTATCACAACTTTTGATACTTTTTGGCTCTTCAGTTGGCCCTTTTCGCTTGCCAATACAGTGATGATTTTTCCTTTCCTCTCATCATGAGTGATGTAGATCGCCGACCAATTTTGTGTATTGTAGTAATTCGTCATGCCTGCCAACTGTAGAAACGAGGTCGGCGAAAATTCGACGGCAGTCGTTGCTTCAAAACGAAAATCGCTCCATCTCCTTGCCACCAGTGCTTGATGGAATAAGGAATTGAATGACTCTCGGCCATACAAGCGCAAGTACCCTGGTCGTGCGGTCAAACTACCGATCTCCTCAGAAAAAGGAATCCGCAAGGTTTGAAACACTGGTGCCAACGACACCTCTTCAAAATCATCAAAGCCTGATTCTGTTTCCCACGGATGTTCGGGCAGCTGTGGCTGTGGGACCTCCGCTTTTGGAAAGTTTCCGCCTGTGATATACGGCCAATCATTTTCCCAGTAAACAGACTGGATCGCTGTTTCTCGTCCGAGCGGGCAATAGCCGCGATTTTCTAAGAGGGGCGTTTCTGGATACTTCAGCGCTCGTCCTGTTAAGTGAACAAAATACCATTCATCGGTCTGCGTTTTCACAAATGAACCATGACCGGCTTTTTGTAGCGGGATCTCTGGCTGTCCCCATGAACTAATCAGAGGGTTTTGAGGATGAACTTCATAGGGGCCTTCGATGTGTGTCCCACGAGCGATGGTACTTGCATGTTCAAACTGGGTGCCACCTTCTGCCGTTAATAAATAATAATAGCCGTTCACTTTATACATGACCGGTGCTTCAGTCAATTTGCGCTCTGTTCCTTTGAAGATAATTTTGGGCTGCCCCACCAATTTCTTGGCTTGCCAATCAAACTCTTGGAGAACGATCCCATAAAAGGAATGATTTGTCGGGCGATAATCCCAGACCATGTTCAGAAAATATTTTTTGCCGTCATCGTCATGAAATAAAGAGGGATCGAAACCAGAAGAATTCATATAGATTGGTTCTGACCAATCCCCATCAATGGTTTCACAGGTGATCAAATAATTGTTCACATCTTTCCAGCTATTGGATTGTGTTTTGACATCTGAATAAATCAACCAAAAACGACCATCACTGTAACTTAAGTTTGGCGCCCAAACGCCCCCAGAATCAGGATTTCCCAGCATATTCAACTGACTGACACGATTGACTGGTGTACTGATCAAGCGCCAGTTCTTCAAATCCTTCGAATGGAAGATGCGCACACCTGGAAACCATTCAAAGGTCGACGTAGCAATGTAATAATCTTCTCCTGCACGACAAATACTCGGGTCTGGATGAAAGCCTGTTAGTATCGGATTGGTAATCAAAAAAATTTCCTCCTCTTTCCCTTTTTGGCATTTTATGATTCAACTGAGAGTCAGTAGGAATGAACTTCTTTCAGTTAGTAAGTTTTCTTTACTAATATACCTAACTAAAAAAAGAAACTTGTTACTGCAGTCCATTTTAAAAATATTCACTAATCATTGTTCTATTTACTTTCTTCAGCTGAACTGTCATAATTATAAAATGAAATCGCTATCATTCACAGGACGATTTCCACACATCGATAGACAAAAAATGGAGGAAAGATTGCGTGACCATTTTAGAAGAATATCATTTTGGCGAATACCTAGGCGTTTCCAGTTACCATCCCTACTCGCTTAATTACATGGAACATTTTCATCGTTCCTTTGAATTGCTTTTTTGTAGTGACGGCGAAGCGGTTGTCAAAATCGAAGAAAGTCCCTATGTCCTTACAACTGGCCAAGTGTTATTAGTCATGCCTTACCAGACCCATGCCATCGAAACCCCTAAGGAATCACAACTGCATATTCTGGTTTTTTCGCCGGAGTTTATTCCAGATTTTTATGCTAAAACCAAAGATTTCGCTTTGTCAGATCCCGTTATCACCATTGATCCGTCTGTCGCAAATCAGCTGTATTATCCTTTATTTGAAACGGATTCCCTCTATTTACGAAAATCGGCACTGTATCAAGTCCTTTACCTTTTTGAGCACCAAACGACTTTACTACCAGCCAAAAACCAAGAGGATATCCTGATCCAGCTGCTTGCCTATATCGAGTCACACTTCAAAAAAGAGCTGACGCTCGAAAAACTAAGCAGCAGTATCGGTTATAGTAGCGTCTACGTTTCCAGAATGATCACTGAGAAATTGAAAAGCACCTTTCCTCGGCTTTTGAATCAAGCAAGAATTCGCCATGCCTCTTTTTTGCTGACCCATAGTCTCTTGCCGATTACGGAAGTAGCAGAACAGGCTGGCTTTCAAAATGTGCGAACCTTCAATCGAAATTTCAAAGCATTGACCTCACTGACTCCGAAAGAATACCGCTTAACACACAATGCTCATTTTTCGTTGCTGAAGGAATAGTAAAACAAAAAAGCAGCTTCACTTACCTATAAAGTGAGCTGCTACAATCTTACTCGTTATTCTAGTCAGCCTTTTGCCACGTTCCCAGAAAGTAGTGAAAAACGTTCTAACGCTCCCCTTCTTCATAGAGAAATGAGCAGGAAAAAACCAATTGCCAAAATCAACCTTTGTTGTTTTACCGATTCCGCAACGCTATGCCTGATTTACAGCACCGTATGTTCTTGCTTAATGCCGTTTGCTTTATCGAAGCTTCTTGGAACATCGATCAAGCCCAAGAAAAATGATTCACGACTAGCCAGTCTCTGACTTCCGTCAGATCAGAAAAAGTTTTCACCTGTGCAGCTACTTCTTGCTCAAGTTTTGGCTGTTTAAGCAAAGGATACTTCCCATTTTTCTTGACTGGCAAAACACTTAAATCATCCGCAATCAGAAAAGCTGGGATCTTGGCTTGTTTTGCGGCTCTTATGCCGGCTAGAGAATCTTCTAATACCAAGGCTGCTTCAGGCTTTACGCCTAATTGTTGGCATGCTGTCAGAAAGATTTCTGGATCAGGTTTGCCCTTTCGCACTTGATCCCCAGAAACCACCGTATCAAACCAATCTGGCATCTGTTCCATTTCAAAATACGCCTTGATTTTTTCTTTCGACGAAGAGGACGCCACGGCTATCAAGCAATCTTGTTTTTTTAATGCTTCCAATAGTTCAAGAAGGCCGGGCTTTTTGAACACCCGCTTTTCTTCAGCTAAAATCACTTCTTTCTGACGATTCATCGCTTCTCGCCACCGATCCGTTGGTACCGTACTGCCATAAAGTTCCTGCATCCCTTTACGAATATCTGCTTCCGTTCTGCCAGTCAGGTAATAATAAACATCTTGGCAAACTTCAAAATCATACTCCTCCGCGGCTCTTAAATAGGCGCGGTAAACTAACCGACCTCTTTCAAACATCAAACCGTCCATATCAAAAATCACCAGTTTTATCTTCTCCATCCTATGGCCTCCTTTGCTTTTCTGCGAATAAAAAAGCAATGGTACCAAAATCCTTTGGCACCCATTGCTTCATCTTGTTTATTTACAGCTGACTGCTCAACTTAGCAATGATTTTACATGCGCCAAATGGCTGTCAGCCTTTTCCCGCCCTTCTTTTACTAGCGCTTCTGACAGAATGAAGGAGCCGCCAACCGCTAATACTTGCGGATCAGATAAATAGTCTTGAACATTTTCGAGAGTGATCCCACCAGTTGGGACAAATCGAATATCGTAAAACGGACCGCTGAGGGCTTTGATTGCCGGTAAGCCCCCGTAGATATCCGCAGGGAAAAATTTCACAACTGATAAGCCATAATCCGTTGCCCGTTGAATGTCATTTGGGGTAGCTGTCCCTGGAAACACTGGAATGTTTTCGGCAAGACAAAATTCCACCACATCAGGTACAAGAGCAGGGGAAACAATAAAGCGCGCCCCTTTCTCAACTGCTGCTTTTGCTTGTTCTAAGGTGCGTACCGTGCCTGCGCCTACGATCAATTTGCCCGATTGAGAGAGTTTTTCAATCGCTTCTAAAGCAAGGGCACTGCGGAAGGTCACTTCAATAAAATACAGTTCATGCTCAATCAGCAGTGATTCTACTACTGGCAAATAGGTAAGGTCTGTTGCCGTGTAAAGGGGCAACACCCTTGTTTTTGCCAATTGTTCATAGAGTGTCATACACTCTCTCCTCCCTTCGTTCCCCTCGATTGCATTTGCTCTTTCAAGACGGCTTCATGAAGCCCTTGAAGATAACTGATACCAATCGCGCGATCATACAGACCATAGCCTGGCATCGCCACTTCCCCCCAGATCGTCCGCCCGTGATCAGGACGGATGACACCATCAAAACCGACCTCAACCAAGGCTTTCATAATGGCATACATATCTAACGATCCTTCAGTGGAAAGATGGGCAGATTCTTTAAATTTGCGTTCCCCCATAAACAACACATTGCGAAAATGAACAAAGTTGATGCGGCCTTTTAAGCCATGAACGATCTCCACCATGTCGTTTTCTGGATCGGCACCTAACGAACCGGTGCACAACGTCACCCCATTATAAGGCGAATCCACGATGGCCATGATTTTTTTCAAGTCCTCTAAATTTTTGGTGATCCGTGGCAAACCAAAAATTTCCCAAGGTGGATCGTCCGGATGGATCGCCATTTTCACATCTACTTCTTCACACACAGGAATGATCCGCTTTAAGAAATAGCTTAAGTTATCAAAGAGGATCTCTTGAGTGACCCCTTCATAAGTTGCCATCAAACGCTGGAACTTTTTCAGTCGTTCTTCTTCCCAGCCTGGCAATTTAAAGCCTTTTGATTGGCTATGGATCAGCGTATACATCTCACTAGGTTCCATATCATCCACAACGGCTTGATCATAGAGCAAGGAGAAGCTGCCATCCTCGTTTTGATAAAATAGGTTTGTTTTTGCCCAGCCGAAGATCGGTTTGAAGCTATAGCAGATCATATGTACATCACAAGCTGCTAAATTCCGAATCGTTTGAATATATTGATCGATGTAGTGATCCCGTTCCTCTGTTCCAGCTTTGATCGCATCGTGGATCGCGACACTCTCAATCCCTAATAGCGAAAGATGCTCTTTTTCAATTGATGCTTTTAGTGCGTTGATTTCGGAAATCTCCCAGACATCTCCGGGCATTTTATTCAGAAGTGTTCCTACAATGCCGTGCATTCCTGGAATTTGTCGAATATTCGTTAACGGGATCGTATCCCCTTCCCCGTACCATCGAAACCCCCATTGCATTTGCTGTCACCCTTTCGTTTTTAAAAATCATCGTCCTCATCAGTTTCTTCGCTACTATCACCTGCTGAAGAATTGTGCCAAATCGCTACACTGTTTTCTCCTTGCTGGATCACTGCTGCCACCGCCTGTTCAATCGGTGTCGCCAAAAATTGATGATTGATTGCTTCTAATACCATCGGTAGATTCACTCCGCCGATCACATACGTCTTTTCCTGAAGTGGTTCATCTAATTGATTGATCGTTATAACCGACTGATTGTAGGGACTGGCACTCAATAGATCAGCAAACACCACGACACCGTCCCCTTGATCTGTTTCATGGATCGCTTCATGGATTTTGTTTCCCAGAAGTTGAATATCCTCTCCGTGGTTCAAATTAACGACCGCAATATTTTCGACACTGCCCATGATCACCTCTGCGGCATCTTTAAAACCAGTACTCAGCTGTCCGTGAGTTGCCAATACGATTCCTAACAAATGTTGTTCCTCCTTTTTCGCTTCCTAACCAAATAACGCAAGGACTTTTTGCATATTCCTACTATTCAGCTCTTTTTGCTTTAATTGTTTTTTAGGCAACACATACGTCTGATCCTGTTGCTTTTCTGCACAAAACAGATAGTTGATGCTGCCCATTGCTTCACTACTGTGTTCGATTGACAACTGCTGGAGTTGCCCTTCATTGAATTGCTTGCCGATAGCTCGAATCGGAGCATCGGCACCAATAGAATCTAAATAATAAATCTTCGCATTCGGCCCTGCTGAATCACGTAACACTTCCAACCCGCGTTCTCCGTAACTTCCTTCATCAAGAAATGCGAAGGCCGTCGTTGTTTGACTGTTTTGACTGATTAGGGACAGCAGCGCTAAGATAGAGGAGGTATTGCGGGTTAGATTTTGCTGAAATCCTGCCCCGCGGCTTACGCGATTTAATATCAGAAAATAAATACCGACCCCTGAAGCAAAAAGCGCTGTTTGCCAAGACAATAAGGGAAATCTCCCTGAGGCAAAGTGGATATAAAGCCAGGTACCTAACAACCCTAAAAGAATCATCACTGCTGAAGCAGTCAGAATAAATTGATTTGTTTTACGGCCTTGCTCCTGCCGATCAAAAAAATGGTAATCGCCAAAATGCTCTGGCGGTGTATCATAATATGTGCAGATGATCCGTTTTGCTTTGGTCAGATCACCAACATACAAATTGCGTGAGGCGTTTTTTTTCGTGTGATCATACTCGATCACCTGAAGGTCTTTGCGAAATGGAATGATATCCGCGATGAGTGCCTTCAAAAATCTTTGTTTGCTTTTATCCGTTGATCGCGACCGATAGACATATCGATAACGAAAAAGCCAATCACGAAATGCTTCTGTTTGATTCATGGCGGATTCTCCTATTCACAAATTACTGACAAGGAAGGAGGAACTCTATTTTTATAAGACCCTCCGCCTTCCTCTTCAACAGATGACGAACGGCTCAATGATTACAAATTGAACTGCTTCAACACATCTTTAAGGGTTGATTTCGGTGCAGAAGGTGTTGCTTGAAAATAGATTGATTCCACACCGTACGCTTCGTTCATTTCTTTGAGTTTTTGCGCATCAGCTTGATTTAAATAAACAGATTTTGTTACCAAGAGATCTTTCTCGGGATCTTTTTGGGCGATACCGCCTATGTTCAATTCTTTCATTGGCACGCCGTGTTTGACTAAGTCGTACATCACACTGACGGTTTTAGCGATCAAAATACAGTTGTAATCTTTGAAGTTGTATTCATCCCAGTAAAATTTGGCTTTTTCTGGTGTAACGACGATCGTTTTTTGCCCTGTGCGGCTACCGGCATTTTTGTATAATTCCCGCATGAACTTATCCTTAGCTACTACCTCATCCACTACAAAGATCGAGTTGACTCCGCTTTTTTGCGACAAGGTCATCATGACCTGCCCATGGATCAATCGTTCATCTACTCGTGCTAAATTTACTACACCCATTGTTGACACTTCCTTTTCTTATAAAATACCGACACCGGCTAAAATAATCAGAATCAAAGTCAGCCATAGCAATGCTTGCGTGACTTTTAATCCTTTCTTTGTATAGAACCAGTAGACGCCAATTACAACTGCTAACGGCAAGATCCCTGGTACAATCTGATCAAGGATATCTTGGATAATAAATTCTCGTCCAGAAATATCAAACTGCAGCGAAGAACTGACTTTGACATAGTTTCCAGCCAGAACCCCCATCATAAACAAACCGAGAACCGACAGTGTTTCAATGGCAGTTTGAACACCTGTACTCTGCATCAAGCCAGTTGCGTTGCGTCCCATTGAGAACGCTTGGCGGGCAAAAAACATTCCTAGAGAAACTTGATACAGTGCAAAGCAAATGAACGGAAACAACGCACCTAGCGGACTTCCTTGCTGTGCCCAAGGGACGGCAATCGCAATAAAGATATATTGAACGGTTCCTGAGTCGATGGCATCCCCGATTCCTGCTAAAGCACCCATCAAACCAGCTTTCGTGTTGTACATTAGATCATCCTGCATCAAGATCTCTTTTTTCTCATGCTCTTCCTCGGCTCGCTGTTGTTCCATTGATGACATCAGCCCAGTAATAACACCGCCACCCCAACTTAGCTGGGTATTGAAAAACAACAGTTGGCGTTTGTAGGCAGCTTTCAGTGCCTCATCGTCTTTGTAAAGTTTGCGCAAAATCGGCATCATGGCGTATAAAAGCGATGGTGATAAATACCGTTCAAACGAATGCGGGATCTCATTGGCGAAATGCCATCTTAGGTATGCTTTTGTGACATCTTTCTTCGTGATTTCTTCCGGTGCGCCTTGCGCTTTTTGAATTATTTCGGTCATTACTGCTCCTCCTTATCGATTAGAACCCGTCATCATAGTCATCGTCATCATCAAAGGATGGTGATGCTGTATTCGTTTCTGGGGCTGGGGCCAATTTTCCTTTTTGTGACTGAACAAAAATCAACGCGATCAAAATACCAAATATCGCATAGGTGACCATGGTAATTTCTAGCGAACTGAAAACTACACTCATGAAATAGGCCAAGAAGAAAAAGACCATATAATCTTTTCGACCGATCACATAGACGGTAGTTGCAATCCCGATCGCTGCCAATCCGCCGCCGACTACTTCTAAAATATGGATAACGACTGTCCCCTCAAGAGCATTGATGACATCAGCAATCAGTGGAGCGCCTAAATAAAGTGCAATAAATACCAGCGGAACAAATAAAATAAATGAAGCCAGCGTTGGGTATAAAATAATTGAACGAGTCATTGCTTTGTCATTAAGATCTTCCACTGCTTTATCCGTATATTTTCCTAAGAAGGTATTGATAAAGAAACGGAACTGATACAAATAACTCCCTAGCAAACCAACAGGTACGGCAACAGCAATCGCTGCTTCTGGTTGCAGATTTCCTAGCAAAGCTACCGGTACGGCAATCGCCGCTGCAATCGAAGGTTCCGCCGGCATGGATCCGCCGGGAGAAAATACCCCCATGTAAATCATTTGTAAAGCGGCAGTGACGATCATGGCTTGAGGCACATTTCCCATCACCAGTCCGACAACTAATCCCGTCATCAACGGTGAAAAACGTAAAGTCAGTGTGGCGCCTCCGCCGAGCCAACGAGACATGACTGCTGCAACCCATAGCGCAATCAGTAAACTTTGTGTAACACTTAATGTATCCATTTTTCCTCCTCCTAAACTTCTTTCAAATAGTTTTCTAAATCAAGAACAGCTTCTTTCAAGCGTTCTTTGGTGATTAAGACTGGAATCAAGTGTACTTTTTCTTTTGAATCTATGAACTGCACCAACTGATCAATGACTTGTGCATCTTCAGGAAAAATACCCATTTGATGTAAACTCATTGGTAAGTGCAATTCTTGATAAAAGGGGATCAACTGATCGATGACCGTCCATTTTTCTTCAAGCGCTAATTGATAAAACATCCCATAGGCAACCTTTTCCCCGTGAAGAAAACGATGACTCTCAGGCAGATATTTACTGATGGCATCATGCATCGCATGCGCCGCTGCATTGCGGGCATATTTATCGCCTAGCCCGCCTACCATTCCAGCAACTGCAATAACGATCTCCGACAAATGACAAAAGGCGTCTGTCACTTCCTGTCGCTTCATATCTTCAATCGCTTGTTTCGATTGTGTCAAAATAGCTGTTTCGCATAATTTTGCTGTATAGCCTGCCATTTGCAAGAAAGGCTCATTTTTCAAATGTGGTTGGGCTAAGATTGCTTCCGATTCAATCCACTTTGCCAACGTATCCGCTAAACCGGCGATAAAGTAGGAGACTGGTGCATCGATCACTAACGTCGGATCGGTAATCAAAAAAGCAGCCTGTCTTAAATAGTGTTCCGACTTCCCTTCAGATTCTCCCGACTCTTTATACATGACAGACAAGGGTGTCCATGGTGCACAATTACTGGCCAATGTTGGGATCAGTCCAAAGGGTCGATTGACTACATGTGCTGCATATCCCACTAAGTCGGCTAACTTCCCGCCACCAACCCCCAGAATAAAATCGATCGCCAGTTCTTCAACAAGATCAGCAATCAGTCCAGCGCCATAATAGCTACATTCTCCTGTGTAGCGATGATAAAAAATTTCCAAATGCGCATCTTCTAAAAAGGGTAATTTTGGTTTCGCTTTTTCCCATGAAACCGTTCCATGTACGAGCAGCAGTCGTTTTACTTTGTACTCTTTTAATACTTCCGGCACATAGTCGATCGCGCCTTCATGGTAACGATAAACTTGCGGTCCAATCTTTACTTTTAAATCCGTTAGCACGAGCTTCACTCTCCTTTATACAGCCAAAAACCGACTTTCCGCTTGAACAGCACGGTCTGGCAGCAGTCCCTTAACGATTCGTTCAATATCCGTTACACATTTGTTTCCCATCTCTTCTAAGCATTCCATAGTATAAGCTGATGTATACGGTGTCATAACTACATTTTCAAAAGCTAAATACGGATGATCTTTATGACCAGGCTCTTCCTCTAAGACATCGGTGGCAAGACCAGCGATTTTCCCACTTTTTAATCCGCTTACAATTGCCTCTTCATTCAAAAGTGCGCCACGGGCACTATTGGAGAGATACACTTGATCTTTCATTTTTGAAATTTCTTCAAAGGAAATCATATGATAATTTTCCTCCGTCAAGTTAGCACATAGACAAATAATATCTGATTTTGCTAGCAGCTCGTCTAGATCGACTTTTTTTCCGCCATAGCTTTGAATATGCAAAGCGGACTTATATGGATCGTATGCCAAAATCTCGCAGCGGAAACCATTTCTCAATATTTCTACTACACAACTTCCAGTATTGCCGACACCAATCACGCCTACTGTCTTGTTAAATAGTGCGCGTCCGACAAAGTTCGCTCGTTTTTCCCATTGATCTTCGCGGACTTTTGTATTCGATTCAACTGTACAGCGCAGAAGCGCCAATAGATTGGTCACATTATTTTCTGCTACTGCATCACGCTCGACCAAAGCTGGAATGATCGAAACAATCGTTTGGTGGTCCTTCGCTGCTTCTAAATCAATATTGTTATAGCCGATCCCGTGGCGTGTGATCAGTAGCAATTCATCTTTGTACTCAAAAAATTCTTTGGTAAAAAATGGGGTAACACTTGCTATAATGATGTTGTATCCCTTAAGCTTTTCTGCCAATTCTTTCCCGTTGATTTCGCTATCGAACGTGAAAGGACTGACAGTTCCGATTGCTTTCAACCGCTCGATATGTTGCGGAAAGATTTTTCCAAAGCTGCTGGAATTCACTATAGCGATCTTAAACTGTTCCATATTCTTCCTCCTTACTCTTTTGCAACAATCTCATGACCACCAAAACCATTCCTTAGCGCAGAGACGACTTTTGCTGAGAAACTGTCTTCTTCTTGGGACAAATTTCTCATAAACAAACTCATAGCGATCGTCGGTACAGCAACATTCATCTCCAAAGCCGTTTCCACTGTCCACCTAGCTTCACCAGAAGCTGCAACAACCCCGCGATATTCCTCCAACTTGGGGCTCTCATTAAATTGGGCCGCTGCGATTTCCATCAGCCAGCTGCGAATAACCGATCCATGATTCCATACCTCTGCGACGGAAGCCAAATCAAAGTCATAGGCACTTTGTTCAATCAATTGAAAGCCTTCACCGATCGCTTGCATCATTCCGTATTCGATACCGTTATGGACCATCTTTAGAAAATGACCGCTTCCTGATTCCCCTGCGTAAAGGTAGCCTCCTAAAACAGCCACATCTGCAAACAAAGATTCCACCTCTAAAAAAGCGATCTCATTCCCGCCAATCATCAAACATGCATCTTTTCTAGCTCCGGAAACCCCACCAGAAGTCCCACAATCAAAGTAATGCACCTCTTTTTCTTTAAACCAGGCTGCTCGGCGAATCGAATCTTTGTAATTAGAATTTCCGCCTTCAATCACGATATCTTTCGCTGATACAAGGGTCCATAGTTCTTCAAGAACCCCCTCAGTCACCGTTCCCGCAGGAAGCATCAACCATAAAATCCGTCGGCCGCTAAAGGAATTCGTCAAATCAGCTAGCGTTTGATAGAGTGTGATTCCAGCTTCTTGCGCTGTTTTCTGCGCATGTACCGAAAGATCCAGCCCTTTTACTTGATAACCTTGATCTTTTAAATTGAGGGCTAAGTTCAATCCCATTTTTCCAAGTCCGATAATTCCTACCTCCATGACAGCGCCTCCATTTCATACTTTCATTATACAAAAAAATATTTTTTTGTAAACAATAAAAATAAAAATAATTTTTATTTGCTTTTTTTCTTTAAAAGAGGTAACGTAACAATACAAAGATGATAATGTTCATATAAAGGAGGTAACCGTCTTTGACTGTTTCGATTCGACTGCAAATAAAAACGCTTTATAAAGACTTAAGTCTCAAAGAACAAGCGATTGCCGACTACATTTTGGAAAATCCTAGTAAAGTCAGCCACAGTTCAATCAGTGATTTATCCAATGAATTAGGCATCGCTGATTCGACCTTTTTTCAATTCACAAAAAAACTCGGTTACAACGGATTTAAAGACTTCAAAATGGCAATGCTGATGCAGGAAAATGATTTTTCTGCCATTTCGATCCATGAAAATATCCAGAAGTCTGATAATGAATTGACTATGGCTCAAAAAGTATTTGATTCTAATATGACCACACTGACTGATACCAAAAATCTTTTAAAAGAAGAAGATTTAAAGCTTGCTGCTGCAATGATCAATAAATCTAAACGACTTTTTTTCTTCGGCGTTGGTGGTTCAGAAATCGTGGCAACCGATGCCTATCACAAATTTTTGCGCTCGCCGATCACTGTTTTCCACAGCAGTGATTATCACATCCAACTGATGGAGGCTTCATTGTTGACGCCAAATGATTGCGGCATTTTTATCTCTCATACTGGAAAATCAAGAGAAACCATTGAACTAGCTCAAGTTGCCAAAAACAATGGTGCCAAAATTATCGTCATTACTAGCCATGCTGCTTCTCCTTTAGCCAAACTAGGCGACGTGGTTTTCATCTCTATTTCCGAAGAAACTGAGTTTCGCTCAGAGGCATTGGCATCCAGAATCGCTCAACTGAGCATCATGGATTCCCTTTATGTCATCTTAATGTTTATTAATCGAGACAAAGCGCAACAATCGATTGCCAAAATTCGGCGCTCCATTTCAAAAATCAAAGAACCCTGAGAAGGGAAGAAAAAAACTTAACATTTTTCTGTGTTTCGCTAAATCTTTTGTGAATCACGGTTGATATGCAAAAAAACTTGTGTGTTTTTTCCTGTCCTCTTCTTTGGTTTCTTAACAACTTTTTCAGTTCTGAAATTCAACTGCGGTGAGCCTGCCAAAAATCTTGTCCCTTACTCTTGCTGATATTCGCAAAAAAACCACATCACAAAGCTATCCGCTCTGTAATGTGGTTTTTTAAGACTATTTTTTGGGGTAAATCAATAACGACTAGACACAATCTCTGCTCCAAAGGGCATCAACGCTAAGCGCGCCATTTTCAATGATTGCGCCGCAAATGGAATGCCGATGATCGTGATGGCTAGAAGGACTGCGCTAGCTAAATGTCCTAAAGCCAGTGGTATACCAGAAAAAATCAACCATAAAATATTGAGAATCACGGACACGCCACCGCCACGGTAAACGATGTCTTTCCCAAATGGTGCTAATGACAAAGTCGCAAACTTAAAACATTGCAGACCAATGGGAATGCCGATGATGGTAATACACCATAAACACCCAGCCAAAAACCATGAGATCGCACCGATCAAGCCGCCAAAGACAAACCAAATCACGTTGCCTAAAAAATTCATCTGATTGCCCTCCTTCTTTTTTAATAAAGACTGCTCCTGTTTTAGCAAAGAAAGCAGAGGACATCGTTAGCACTCAGATGTGCACTAGCGTCCCTGCTCCTTCCCCTGCGCTCTTCTCTTTTTTCTTAATACAAGCGAAATACGTTATTTTGTAAAATGCTTATTGTCCAGAATCAACCGTTGATTCGCTGCTGTTATTTGATTCATTTGAGTCATTGCCGAAGACACCGGTGATCGAAGACCAGATGCCGCTAAAGAAGCTCTTGATATTTTCCCAAAGGCCCTTAGAGGTTTCTTCGATTTGCTTGCGAGCTTCTGACAGATCCAATTCTTTGATGAAGTCATCGAAGATATTGTTGTCTCGCATGTCGCTCATTAAAGAGGTCAATTCAGAAATTTGATTTTCCGTAACGATTCCTTCCAGTCCGTTGTCCTTCAAGGCTTTTTCTACTGTCTCTTGAATATCTGCTTGAGTCAATTCCGTACCATCTGCGGTTTGAGCAGCCAAATCGGTTTTCGCTTGTTCTTGCGCAGCATTCAAAGCTTCATCGGAATAGCCTTCTTTGTCTTTGTTCTCTTCGGTGATCGTAGAAAGCACATCCATCTCATCTTGAGCTACAGCTACTCGATTCTGATTGATGACGCCGCCTGATTCTTCAACGATTTTGTAAACCCCAGCTAAAGCACCGGAACCGTCGATCGGTACAGCAGAAGCAACCGTTAACTTCGCATCAGTGATCCCTGCCGTCAGCGCCGCATTTTGATACTGGGCTGCGGTGATGCGGGTAATGTTATCTGGTGTCGCGATATCGACAGTGATTCCTGCCCCGCTTTCTAGCGTCTGCATTCTGACCGAGCTATAGACCGCCCAATCTGCGGTAAAGCCACCATCGGGAATGTATTTCATCAAGTCAGCACCGTTTGTCGTATAAATCGGTGTTTCGCCTTGAATGCCCAGACGTTCAAGTGTGTAGTCTTCTTGTGCTTTCGTCAAGGCATTTCCGATCGCCACGGCATTGACTTGCAAACGATCTGAACTGCTGTCAGAGGTACTTGTTTGACTGTCGGTAGTGGCTGTCGTTGCGGTAGAACTGCTTGTTGCAGTGGAACTGCTCGTCGTTGAATTGGTTTCGTCAGCAAAAACTTGTGGTGCTGCTAATAAAACTTGGCTAGATACCAAGAGAGTCGCTAAAATCATCGCTGGTTTTCGAGTCTGTTTTTTCATCACTATATCCTCCAAGTGTTGATCTCTTTTTCAGGGATTTTTCCCTCTTACTGCTGTTATTGTACTATAGGTTTTCTTGCAAAGCCTACGTCTAGGGTCTGAAATGAAGAAAAACTTAGAACTCTGCTGCTATTTAAAAAAGGCGCAATTTGGTATTATCCTTGGTACAGCAATACTTTAGACGCTTTTCT
Organism: Enterococcus sp. DIV1096b; assembly: GCF_050498765.1. NCBI lineage: Bacteria > Bacillati > Bacillota > Bacilli > Lactobacillales > Enterococcaceae > Enterococcus > Enterococcus sp. DIV1096b. The sequence goes on from NZ_JBMHEK010000001.1 coordinate 2,905,074, forward strand.
TTTCATCAACTGTTTTTTTTGCAAAACCAACAGCGTAGGATTTGAAATGACTGCCCACTTTCCTCAAGCCGAGAAAGGCTCCCGTTAAAACTATCGTATAAAAGAACAACGGAAACCCTCCTAGTGAAAAAAAGACTTTCCCGGATTCCAGAAACAGCGGGTGACTCAGAAAGATCAATCGACTAGCCTCAGCTGCCTGTTTTTCTTGCCAAGTCCGCTTTTGTGGTTGCTGCTTGATCAGCCAAGCAAGGAAAAAAAGAGTCGTCGGCACAAAGAACAGCATGAAATTCTTATCGTCCCCCTGATTGAGATACACCAGTCGACCTTCAATGCCTAATAAGCAAAGAGAGACCGCAAATTTTCTGCCAAGATGCTTCGTGAAAAAAGGACGTTTCTGGTGTTCACCTAAACAAAACCCGCACAGCAAAAAAAGAAACCCATAAAAAAGACCGTTTCTCGTTGTAAAAAATAGGGTCCGATAATTTTGATAAAATACCAATAAAGGTCCACTTAAATAACTGCTGTACGTTTCAAGACAGCCGATCAAATACAAACTGATCGCCAGTAAAAACTGCCACCGATAGCCAAGAAAACGGGTTTTCCTTACTAACCACATGCCAAAGAGCAACGCTGGAAAATACCAAAGATGGTACCAGACCCCTACTGTTAAAAAGCCAGCAGCCAAACCGATGACCCGTAATGGATCGGCAAGATTTTGCTGTCCTAAATAAAACCAACCTAAGGGAAGATACACGATCGACCAACGCAAATAAAGCTTGAGTTGTCGTTTGCACCATTGCTGCCATGAACAGGTGCTCTTTTGAAAAAAATAGCCATTCAGCAGGAGAAAAAAAGGAACCGCCAAACGACATAAGAGACTCTTTAACAAAAAATGAAGCCCGTTGTTTTCTGCCAGTCGACCACAGTGAACGAGAATCACCAGCAAGGAAGCGAAGAATTGGGTATAGCCAATTGGAACCATAGGTTGTTTTGTCTTCATTCGATCGTTTCTCCTTTCTCCGTCAAATTTGATCAAACATACTTCACTCTACTGGCCCTTTCTTTTTATGACCAGCACTGAAAGCTTCCAGGATAGAAAGACAGTGCAACAAGTAGAAACATTGATAAATAAAGGATGTTACCCTTTGTTGCATCACTAATTTCAAAGATCCTCGTTCGCATAGAAAAGAGTTTGCTATAATATGAGAAGAATGATGGAGGCAAAACAGACACATGGATATTGGGAAAATTATTAAAGAAGAACGCACCAAACGAAATCTCACGCAAGAACAATTGGCGCAGGAATTTTTTGTCACTCGGCAACTGATTTCAAAATGGGAAAATGGCAAGAGCTATCCTGATCTAGATCAAGTAGTCAAGCTGAGCAACTATTTTGAATTGACCTTGGACTATTTATTAAAAGAAGATCAGCAGATGGTCCAAGAACTTAATTTGACCACCCACCGCAAACGAATTGGCCTCGTATTGATCGCCCTTTTGACTGTTCTCAGTATTAGCTTAAGTACGATTTTGCTGGCAGGATTTTGGATCGATCCAGTCTTTTTCACAAAAGAAGACCTAACGATCACTTCTATTAAAAAGTACCACTTGCCTGCCACTGAGATAACGAATCAGGAAACCGGACAAGTGATTCAGCTGCCTGAAGATACGGAATACTTGATCACTTATACGATCGATCGGCCACTGGTAAAAACGGGCCGTCTGTCGGGTTATAAAGAATACAGCAGCGAAAATGCCAGCCAATTAATAGTTTCGGGTTATCACGGTTTTCATTTTGGCACGCAAACAAGCAAAATCGTCATTCGCAGCAATCGCGAAGACAATTTAGCTGCACCAGAATTAAATGCAAACAAGGATCTTTATCTTCGTAATATGAATAAAGCGCGCGCCTATCAAAAATCTGCAGCAGGTGACGCATTTTCTATCGAAGACGAAGGCGATCTCCTCTTTACTGCAGAAGAACTGGAACAATTACCCTTTGAACAAGGACAACTGCCAGATTAAACAAAAACCACCGAATCGTTTTGATCGGTGGTTTTTTGCTGACTTCTTAACCTAACAAGATCATTGCGATCGCCGCCAAGGCATTATTGAGAAAATGCATGGCGATGGCTGTTTCTAAGCGCTTGGTTTTTACATAAATCAACGCCATGATCAGCCCCATAGCACCGTAGATCAAAAACTCGACCAGATTGGTGACGGAATGGATGATACTAAAAACGGCTACACTTGAAATGATCCCGACTATCGGGTATTTCTTGAATAAAAGGCCGATAAACCCACCACGGAAAACGATTTCTTCCATGATTGGCGCCGCCACAGCGATCAATAGGAAGATCAAAAGCGGATTTTCGCCTGTAAACAGTTCCCCTAACAATGCATCATTCGCGGTCGCCTCTTGATCGGATATATGCTGCAGATACATGGTACCACCAACAGCAACGACTCGACCTAAAACAAAACCACCGATGATCCATAGCCAGTTGCGCTTCGTTGACCACCCAAAGTCAAAGGTGGCAAGTCCTAGCTTCCGAGCCAAATACATCAGTAGGCCAATGTTTGCCAAAAGCAAGGCAATCAACCCGTAGCTCATCATCGCAGGAATCCTCGGCTCTCCTGCTTCCAAATAATAGATTTTTACCACACTGAATACGGTCATCCCTACTTGACTTAGTAAGAATAAGCCAATCAAAATAAATAAGTTCTTTACTGCTTTCATGCTCTCCTCCATTGTTTGCTCATTGCATTTTGCAGGATTGGGTTACGACAAATCATGACACAGTCCATCACTTGGTTCCCCATATATCCAGAAACTGCTTAGCCGCTATCGGCTTGTTTCTAATGATACTGAGTTTCCTCAGTATTTACAACAAATAAAAAATAAAAACAGTTATTTTGCGTATTTTATCCAACAAACCACGTTTTTTCTTTCGCTGCCCTCAAAAAAATATAAGTAGTGTTTGAAAAAAGCGCTCTCTTATGCTACACTGTTCCTACTTTTGTTTGGCTGACGAACCGCTGCCCCAACCATGTTCGTTTGGACCAACTCGTTGCGAGTATTCGATTTCGAATGCTCTTTTTGTCGCGTTTGTCAAAAGAAAGTGAGTGAATCCAAATGATACAAGTAGAACACCTCAGCAAGACCTTCCAAGTGTCCAAGCGAAAAAGCGGCTTTCGCCAAGCAGCCAAAGCATTTCTTTCTCGTGAAACCACCACCGTCCATGCGTTGCAAGACATCAGCTTTACCATCAATGAAGGCGAAATGGTTGGCTACATCGGGCCTAATGGTGCTGGAAAAAGTACCACCATAAAAATCATGTGCGGGATTTTGACCCCTGATCAAGGCATTTGTCACATCAATGGTCGTACGCCTTGGCAAGAACGTATTCAACATGTCAAAGACATCGGCGTCGTCTTCGGGCAGCGCAGTCAACTCTGGTGGGATGTCCCCGTCAATGACAGCTTTGATTTGATCCGTGATATCTACAAAGTCGACGCTGCTAGTTATCAGCGCAACCTAGAAGAATTAGTCACCTTACTAGATTTAGGTGAGATCTTAAAAACCCCTGCTCGGTCCTTGAGTCTCGGTCAGCGTATGCGCTGTGAGATCGCCGCCTCCTTACTCCATGACCCCAAAATCTTATTTCTTGATGAACCCACCATCGGTTTAGATGCTGTATCAAAGATTGCCGTGCGTCAGTTTATTAAAAAAAGAAACCAAGAAAAAGGCACCACAGTCATCCTGACGACCCACGATATGCAAGATATCGAGGCGCTGACACAGCGAATTCTGTTGATCGGCAAAGGACAAATTTTGCTGGATGGTCGCCTCGATGAACTAAAGCATCGTTTTTCTGATGTCAAAACGCTGGAGATCGACTATCAAGGGAATGAACCTCATCTGCCAGAAAACGTCCAGCTGCTTCAAAAAGACGTTGGTCGCCTTGTTCTGAAACTTAATCCCAAAGAAGTGTCGGTCGCTCAGCTGCTCAGTCTGCTCAGCAATCAAGTCGAGATCACCGATTTGGCCGTTGCCAGTATCACCGCCGAAGAAATGGTCGCTAAGCTGTATCAGGAGTATCAAATATGAGGAAGTATCAGGCATTTTTCCGCATTCGCTTTATCAATACCTTGCAATACCGCTCGGCGGCAATTGCCGGGATGGCTACGCAACTAGCTTGGGGCTTGATGGAAATTCTGGCATTCCACGCCTTTTACCAAGCAGATCCTAGTGCCTTTCCCATGACCTTTCAACAAACCGTCTCCTATGTTTGGCTCCAGCAAGCCTTTTTGTCTTTATTTATGTTGTGGTTCTTTGAGGCAGAAATTTTCAATACCATCACCACAGGGACGATCGCCTACGAACTTGTGCGGCCGATGGATCTATACAACCGCTGGTTTTGCCAATCGGCTGCCAATCGCTTAGCAAAAGCGCTCTTGCGTTGCGGACCGATTTTTGTGATTGCCTTTTTACTGCCAGCACCTTATCGCTTGATTCTGCCAGCAAACATCGTTGCCCTGTTCTTGTTTCTTTTGTCTATGGCGCTGAGTTTAGGTGTAGTGATCGCTATGTCGCAGCTGGTCTATATCTCGACTTCTTACACATTATCCTCCATCGGGGTGCGGATCGTCATCAGCTCCATCGGTGAATTTTTAGCTGGCGGGGTCATTCCTCTGCCTTTCTTTCCACAGCCTTTTCGCCAATTCGTGGAACTATTGCCTTTTGCTTCCATGCAAAACGTCCCGCTGCGAATTTACAACGGGGATCTGACTGGCTTTGCGCTTGTTTCAGCATTGCTCTTACAAGCGTTTTGGCTCGTACTTTTGATCGCGATCGGAAAAATTTGGCTGCAGCAGGCACTCAAACGTGTCGTTGTGCAAGGAGGTTAAGGAATATGGTTTATTGGCATTATTTTTGTATTCATCTCAAAAGTCAGATGCAGTATAAGGTTTCCTTTGTGTTAACTGCTTTGGGACAATTTCTAGGTTCCTTTACCGCTTTTTTAGGCATTTGGTTTATGTTTACCCGGTTTCATCAAGTGGATGGCTTCACCTTTGAAGAAGTCTTGCTTTCCTTTGCGACGGTTTTGTTTGCCTTTTCGATTGCGGAATGCTTCTTTCGCGGGTTCGATCTTTTTCCACAAATGATCAGTAATGGCGAGTTCGATCGGGCACTCGTGCGCCCTCGCTCCTTGATCTTTCAAGTCTTAGCTTCCAAAATGGAGTTCTCTCGTCTCGGTCGTTTTATTCAAGCCTTGCTGTTGTTTGCTTATGCGATTCCCAATAGTGGAATTACTTGGCATTTTGGAAATGTCCTGACTCTTTTTCTAATGATCGTCTGCGGCGCCCTCTTTTTCGCCCTATTGTTCTTAGTGTATGCCGCCATTTCCTTCTTTACGATCCAAGGACTTGAATTTATGAATATTTTTACCGATGGTGCCCGAGAATTTGGCCGCTACCCATTTAGTATCTACGGAAAACACGTCTTGCGTTTGTTGACCTACGTCGTGCCGATGGCTTGGTTTCAGTATTATCCATTCTTGTATGTCATTGGTCGGGTAACTAATCCTTGGTGGATCTTATCACCGTTGGTTTGTCTGCTCTTTGCCTTTCCCGCCTTCTTCTTTTGGCGAGTAGGTTTGAAGAATTATATTTCAACGGGTTCGTAGAACAAGCAAGAAGCCCTTATAGACATCAATCATTGAAGACGCATCCTCTAATGATTGGTGCTCTTTTTCTTTTCGATAATTGTAAAATTGCTCAGTCGCTTTTTTATTCGAGCAATCACGTCACCGATATACTGTAAATATTTATCCCCTTAAAGACAAAAACTGGCTAGGAAAAGCAAGCAATCTCTGGTAAGATAAATAAAAACGTAAAAGAGGACCAGTTATGGAATATTTAGCGATTTTACTTGTTTTCTTTCTACTGAATGTAGTGATACTTGTACTTGGATTGAAGAAGAAACGAATCATGCTGCTTTTTCTGTCACTCTCTGGTTTATTGTTGGTTTGCTTGATTGCCATTTCTTACGTTTTCTTCTATTCAAATACACTTTAAGTTGTCAAAAACACGGGGAGATGGCTACGAACCTACCGAAACAAACGAGGCTGTTTTAGTCATTACACCCGATTTAGAAGCTATTGGACACACACAATTTGTGTCCACCTTCAAACAAATCGCTGTTCTTTTGCTCTTTATCAAGTCTAGCGAAAGCAACATATGCACCTTTGATGTCGGTGATATCGTCCCCATCTTCGCAGCAACCTTTGTGGATGCCGTGCGTTCGCCGATCACTCTTCCAAGTCCGAGGTAGAACGATGTACCACTTATGTTTTTTTGCAAAGTAGATTGACAGTGGCTACAGGCGACCAATCAGTCGTATACGACAAGTTTATTAAAATCACACGAAAAAACCAGGACCTCCGAAAGGATCGTTCTGGTTTTTTTGCTGATTTGATTATCTAGAGAAACGACCTAAATCACTCTGATTCTAGCCAAATTTCTGAAAGATAATTATAGAAGGATTCTCCTAGCTGATCCGTCATCGGCGCTGTTTTCTCAATTTAACAATAAAGCGAAAAAGCGGATTCTACGCTTTTTTCGGTCCTTTCGTCACTTCCCAAACAGCTTCTGCTGCTAATTTCCCAGAAGTCAATGCCCAGGCATTATTGGCACCAGATGGAGAGTCTGATCCCATGACGCCTCCAACTACTTCACCTGCAGCATAGAGCCCTTTAATGGGCTGGTTTTGCTGATTCAAAACTTGCAACGAACGATTGACCGCTAACCCACCAAGCGTAGTCGCAAACCGAGGCTTTTGTTCGATAAGATAATAGGGACCTGCACCAATCGGTTCTTGCAAGTATTCTGGTGCACGGTGAAATTCTTCATCTCTTCCTTGCGCTACCCAGTAGTTAAATTTACCCACTGATTCGATCAATTTTTCTACAGGCATCTGCGCTTTGATGGCTAACTGTTCTAATGTGGCTGCTTTAAGGATGCGAGGCGTGGCCTTTCCTTCTTGCGCAATCCAACAAGCCAGCTCTTCACTGGTGATTCCGCCTTCTGCTACGCCTTGGCTGAAATGCTCAAAATGTTTGCCGTCTAGCAATAAATAAAGCATTGGCGAGCGTTGTCTTAATAATGCTTCTAATACTAACTTATTGCTAGCTCGTTCGTTGACTACCCGCTTTCCAAGTTGATTCACTAGAATACCGTTTTCTTTCAACACGATCAGATTGCCGCCAATCGTTGATTTCGCCACACCTTGAGAAACTTCCAATCCATTGGGATAGATTTTTCCTTGATCCATCGCTCGTGTTTGTGCCTTTAAAGCAGGGATGGTTGCCATCAACAGACCATCGCCGGTGGCAGATTTTAGTCCATAATACAAAATTTGCTTGAATCTTTCCTTGAGTAAAGAGGCATTATTCCCATAGCCACCGGTTGTCATAATGACTGTTGAGGCATAGATCATATGTGTTTTCCCTGATTCTTCAAGGGCTTTGACGCCTATGACATTATTTTGATCATCTACTAGTAGCTGTTGGGCTTTCGTTTGGAGCAAGACCCGAACCCCACTATTCTGTAGTGTTTTACGGACGGTCTGGGCAAATCCAGCGCCGCCCCCTTGATAAGCAAGTTCGCGATTTTTTTGATATTCTGGTAGGACGTGCAGCCCTTGCTTCATATCGTAGGCTACACCTAAGTATTCATGGACCCAATCTGTGGTTTCTCCTACGTTCTCAGCGAAAAGGGTCAAAAGGTTTCGATCGTTCAGCCCATTCCCGTTTTCCAGAAAATCAGCCACCATTGCTGTCGGTGTATCATCTTTTACACCAGCAATCTGTTGTAGTTTCGAACCAGTCACGATTTGGTTTCCACCACTAATAGAGATCGCTCCACCCACAAAACTTAATTTTTCCAGTAAGATGACCTTTCGTTCTAACTGATCCGCTCGCAATGCAGCAGCAAGCCCAGCAGCGCCTGAGCCAATGATCACTACATCAACTGCTTCTTCAACCACTTCTTCTGACCAAGCCACGACTGGCTTTGGCCGTGCTTTGAGGACCTCTACATCGGCGCCTGCAAGTTTTACCGCTTCTTCCACCCCTGCGATCACCCCTTGACTGGAAGCAGAAGCACCAGAAACAGCATCGACATTCAGCGTTTGTCCTTCAATGATCTGTGCCGGAATTCTCGTAAAGACTAAATCAGATAAACCTTCAGATTCATTGCCTTTATCAATCGTAATCTTTTCAATCGTTTCCTTTGAAAAAGTCACTTGCATTTCAATCGGACTATTGTGTCCTTGGGCTTGTACAAGATATGTCCCTGGTTGGTAAGCGACTTTCCGCTTTTGGAGTTCTTTCAAGCGTTCATGCTTTTGTTTCTCCTCTTCTGGATCAATGACCATATCTTCCATAAACTGCCACAATGGTGTTGGGATTTTCAACTCACTTTGCGCATGACTAAGAGCAAAATGACGAACAACTTTCTTCTCGGCGATCATCTGAACCCAATTAGGTTCGACTAAAAATCCTTTCCCGATGGCAAGCAAATCGTAGCCAATTTTCAGTGCTGCTTCTGCGTCTTCTCGTTGCAAGATAGAGCCCACTCCTATAATCGGAATAGTCGAAAGTTCAGGCGAACGCATTGTTAAAAACTTCACAATTAATGGCTCGCTGCTCTCGTTATCAATAATAGAGCTTCGTTGGTACGTTCCCATTGAAAAATGAAGGTACTCTGGCTTGCTTTTCGCTAGTTGATTCAACAAGTACATCGTTTCTTCAAAACAAATCCCAGGATTTTCCATTTCTTCTGGCGAAAAACGATAACCGATAACAAAGTCTTCAACCGATTCTTCTTGACGGACCCGCTGTACTTCTTTTAATACGGCTAATGGAAAGTGCGCTCTTTTTTCCAGACTGCCTCCCCAATGGTCGTTTCTGTGATTTGAATGGGGCGAGAAAAATTGTTGGATCAAAAAGGTATTCGCACCATGTATCTCCACACCATCGTAACCAGCTTTGATCGCACGCCTAGTCGCGTCTCCAAATCGTTGAATCATCGTTAGGATCTCATCATTACTCATTTCTTTCGGAACAGGTGCGTTTGGTCGTAACGCTGCGACGGGACTTGCGCAAATCGGTTGTACTCCACCATTGTACTCAGGCCATGCCATTCGTCCAGCATGATAAATTTGCAGGATCGCTTTCGAGCCTTTTTCTTTGATGGTTTTTGCTAATCTAGTGAGCCCAGCAATTTTCTTGTCTGTATCTACCCCGAGTGCTCCCGGAAACCCACGCCCATGTTCTTCGATAAAGCAGCTTTCTACGATCACTGCCGCAGCTGCACCGGCACGACAGCGATAGTATTCAATGATCTCTTCCGTTATTTCACCATTGTAAAAAGCAGATTGAGTTGTCATAGGTGCCATAACGAGTCGATTTTTAAGTTCAACGCCAGAAGATAGTTTGATCGGTTCAAATAATTCTTTTTTCATAAAAATCAGTTCCTTTCAAATAGCTTGCTTCGTCAGACCGCATGTATTAAGGCATCACGAAAGACACCCATCTTTTTCGAACAAGTCGAAAAGATGAGTGTCTCCCCTATTCAGTTATTACTTACTTCATTTCCCCATTTATTTTTGGTTTTCCGGCCGAGAATTGATGGCATACTGTTTACGCCCACCAGGTTTTGGTACTTGATCCCCCATCATGATCCCAAAACCGCCTTCAACACGTAATTCGTGCCCGTTCGTATAATCGGAACGTTCGCTGGCTAAGTAAAGGACTGCATTAGCAATGTCTTGCACATCGCCGATTCGCTTATTGGCAGTTAAGCGTTTCCGCCCCTCTTCAACTTCTGGGTCTGCATAAAAGCTTGCGGATAAAGGTGTCTTCACAAAGCATGGCAAGACACAATTGCTGCGAAGGCCGTACTGCCCCCACTCTGCAGCTATTTGTTTCGACATCATATTAACTCCAGCCTTACTTGGGCTATACGCACCAGAATATGTTTCAGGGCTGATTGAGGCGATCGTTGAGACATGCACCATCCGCCCTGATTTTTGTGCGATCATCACTCGCCCGATTCTTTGAGAAACCAAGAAGTAGCCGTTTAAGTTGACGTCGATCACTTGTTTCCATTCTTCAAATGGTAGATCTTCAAGCAATGAAAATTTCAAAATAGCCGCTGTGTTTACCAAAACATCAATGCGGCCAAAATCTTCTTTGACCTTTTCTGCCAATGCATCTACCTGCGCTTCGATCGTCGAATTGCAGACATAACTGTTTACTTTCACACCGAATTGATCTGCTAGCTGTACAGCATAGTTGGCAAGGTTTTCCTCATGCAAATCAACTAATGCAATTTGTGCGCCTTGATCAGCAAAGTCCTGTGCGATTTTTTTCCCCATACCACCTAAAGCGCCAGTAATAACTACGACTTCATTCTTAAGATTCAACCAAGATTGCTCCATCATTTATACCACCTCTAATATTGTTATATTCTTCACTAACAATATACCTTGATATGAGCAGAGAAACTAATTCTTTTTTTCCATTGATCAATAGCTTCTGTGAATGGTTTGTTCCTTTAACGCAGTCGTAACGAGCGCTTGAGCGAGCTCAGGATTTTTACAATAGATTATGCAGCTAGCAAGCAATGTAGGGGAATTTTCCAGCTGATAAAACGTCTGTACAAAAGATGCAGCAGCGATCTCACTCAAGGAATAGAGACGTGCCTGTTTTTTCAAAAAACCTATCTGATAGTGCAGTTGTCTTTGAATGGTCCAGAGATTTTTACGATATTCCAATACATGAAACACTTCATGCATGAAAACCAATTCCGTAAGTGTCGTCGCAGGAAGTAATCGGCTTAATTGCTGTGCTTCGATAAAATGCTGCGCTTGCGCCAAGAAATTGCGATCAATCATAATATGATCTGTTTTTTTATAGACAGCAAAGGTATAGCGCTCCTGTTGCGCTTGCGCTTCAGGCAGTTCATTGATCTTTAATGAATCAATGATTCCTTGCAATTCTTGAGGATGCTCTCGATACCAGCGGGCTTCTTGCTTACCTATGCTTTCAGCAGTTTCAATAAAGGACTCTGCCTGCGCAGGATCAACTTTGGCGTGAAGGGGGTCTTGTTTGAACAGCTGCAGGTGAGGATTGGTTGCTCGAGACCATAGGTGTAAAAATTGTTGGCAAAATTCTTCTACTTTCACGGATCTCATTCCTTCCTTGGCCTACTGCAAGCGGTTCGCAGCAATAATAATAATCTCTTCTGTACCAATCAACTGACTTAATTCAATATCGATCAACATCATCAATTGGGTATAATCTGTCGAACTAAAATCAAAGAGACGCGGTCCAGCACAAATATAAAAATCTGGCCGGATGACTAGATCACTTTGGTAGTTCGCCATACTTTCCCAAAGACGAGCGATTTGTTCACTATAACTTTGGATCGTCGTTTTCACGACATCTGCATGGTCTCTTTGCACGCGAATAAAGCCTCGATGATCAATGACACAAACACGATCGCCTTTTTTTGTCGCTGCGCCATAAATATAAAAATGTTCACTCGTAGCACAAGAAACCACGTTTTCTTTAGCAACTTGCAGCTCAGCATAGGCAATGTCTTGCGCTTCTTCACGGTTAATTTGGTTTTGACGCTCAGCGGCTTGAGCAGCTGTGGCACCGGAGGCTCGCGCAGTAATTTTTTGCGTCTGAGGATCGATTTCAATATAGACTTCAATACTATCAGGCGTTGCCCCACTCTCGATCGCCAAAGTAGCTGCTTCTTGCTTGATTGCTGCAATATCCGCTTTTGTTGGATTCGGGACAATTCGTTCCACCACGTCTTGAACGACGGATAACGCCACACCGATCGATGAAATCACTTCAGCATTTTCAGGTATTTTATAATTCAACGACAATTGTTTCGCTGCATGTTTGATCAGTGAAGAGACGCCTCCTCCTACACCTACTAAAGTCATTTGGTTAGGCTCTAATTGATACTTGCGGGCAAAAGATTGAATCACAGGTGCTATTTTTTGGACTGCTTGATCCAATATTTGCTGTGCGACATCCTCCACCGTCGTTTCTAAGTACTTCGCTAAAGGCTGCATGGCTTTTCTGGCCGAATGGGCATTGCCATAGGAAAAATCATCCTTTGTGACATATCCTAAGACATTCGCTGCACAAGAATTCGTGATCGTAATTCGTTTCCCGTTAGCAAGTTTGATTGCAACATAATCTGCTGGGTCACCTTCTTTTGGCGCATAAAGCTCCAGTTCTGGTGCAACGATCTCTTCTTCTGGCAGATACGTACTATATTCTAACCCAGCGATATGGGCACTTCTTGGGCCGACGTCTATCACGCCTTTTTTGTTCACTCGAACCATACTGCCGCCAGCCACACCTAGGACGCGAACATCTAATGAATTGACATACGTCTTATGGCCTGCAATCTCTGAGTAATCGATGACTGGCCGACCATTTTTGATAACGCCAAGATTCGTCGAAGTTCCCCCTACTTCAAAATAAATACCGTTCGACGTTCGCAGATACATCAATGCTCCCATCACGCTGGCTGCTGGACCAGAAAGCATCGTTAGCACCGGTCGTTTTTTCATTTCAACAATGTCCATCAACCCACCATCGCCCCGCATGATCATCAGTGGTACATCCACACCTGCTTGGCGAACACTATTTTCTGTTGAATTTGCCGTTTCCAGCATCGTTGGCAAAATCGATGCATTGATTGCTGCGGTACGGGTTCTCCGGGATAACCCATATAGTTTGGTCATCTCCGACGCCAAGGTTACTTCGATGCCCTTTCGTTTGGCTACTTCAGCGATTCTTTCTTCTGTTTGTAAATCATCTACACCAAAAGCTGCTGAAGTCACGATGACCTGAGCTTGTGCCTGTTGTAGTTCTGCTAATGCCGCTTCGATTGTTGCTTCTGAAAGCTCTTTTTTAAGAATAAAGCGAGCAACGACTTCAATACTTCTTCCCGTACCTAAATCAATGTCTTTTAATGCCGTTTGCCACTTTGCCAGCCAACCTTCGACGCCGCCCTTTGCTGTACTGATAATGCCGACCTTCGCTACATCTCCTTCTAAGAGTGCATTGGTGGCTTGGGTTGTGCTGTGAGCGACAAAGACCACTTCATCTGGCTGGATCTGATTTTCGGCTAAACACTTAATAAAAGAGGCCACTACACCTTCTGCAACCCCTTGCTCACTTTTGTGGGTCGTTTTTACAGATGACTTTCCAATCACCTCTTGCGTGTCATTGTTGATTGCGACAGCTTTTGTATGGGTTCCACCCACATCAATGCCAATTCGGACACTTCTTCTCATTTTTTTCACCTACTTTTTTAAATCGGGCTATATAACAGGAACGTCGCAATTTCAAGAACCAGCGAAATGACGACTCCTGGTAAAAAAGCAACCTTCATGTAATCTTTCGTATTGATATTATTGAAGCCTAATCCCCAAGCATTCCAAGAAATGGTCAAATCAAAATGACCCATACCGATCATATTAGAAATGAACAACGGATATAAAAACGTCACAGGATAATTGGTTTGATTGCTGATTACTGCTAATAACGCTGCCCCACAACCAATCAAAGAAAGTGGCCCGCGAAACCAGGTCAAGGGAGCTAAAAAACCAAAAAGCAAACAAAGCGCTAAGGGATGCGTCGGAATGATTCCTCCTAGCAATGATTCAAAATAAGGTGCAGCGAAGGTTGCAGCTGCATTGAACATCGCAAGGGTCATCCAAAAGGCAACTAAGGTCGCAGTATCTTTGACCCCATCTGCAAAAATACGTGTCAAAATCTGAGAATCTTTTCTAAACCCATCCTTTAAAACACCACAAATCCACAAGGCATAAAGACTCGCACCAATAAAACAAAAGATCACTGGAAATTGAAAGATGATGACTCCTACGACCGGTATAAAAGGGGTAAGTAACGCCAAACTAGGAACGTCTTGAACTTTCGGTTCTTCTCCAACCGCCCAAGCATAGGTCAAACTTTCTACTCTCAAATACCCAATAGCAAAAATCGAAGAAACCAGAATCATCACAAAGAAAGCCAATAATCCAAACGAAAAATAATCATTATAGGTGTAATCAACCCCACCATTCACATTGCCAAAAAAGGCTTGATACTGTGTGAAATTGATTGGATTTAAGAAAACACCTGCTGCAACGGAAGCCGAAAAACTAAAGAATGCCACGACTTTAGGAATACCAATCGAAAATAAAATTGGCAATACGATCACGGCGATCGCGATGACAGATCCGGCACCTGACATGGATGAAAAGATAAAGCCGGTAATCAAATTGACAATTACTAGAATAATCGCTGGGCTATCCCCACCTAGTTCCACACTCTTACGAATGATAGTTGCCGCAATGCCCGTTTCCAACAAGATCCTACCAAAGAATGCTCCTACAAAAATATTCATTTGTGAAGCCCCCCAGCGTTCTGGCGCCTGTTGATAGACCTGTGCCAGCATCTCGGTAAAAGGGAGGTTTTCAAATGCCGGATTGGGTGAAATGACATTCCCTATAAGCGGCAACAACACCCATAATGTTGCCATAACGATAAAACCAATCATCAGGTTATATCCTTTGATACAATAAAAAACCATGCCACCAAATGACACTACTAGTAATAAGCCAATCAAGCTATCCATTCTTCTTCTCCTCCATACAAATTACGCCGTTTGAACCTGCAGCCAGATACGCGAAAGCCGCCGTTTAACAAAAGCGAAAAAGGAGGAAGTGGTTGGCCACTATCCTCCAGGACGTTTAGTCCTTTAATTTATCAAATGCGCTGTAGCCAAATACTCTTTTGTGTTGCAGTAACAAATAAACCATCATGACGATCGCTAAAACCGCAGCTGCGAGTAATAAGCCCATCATCAGAAAAATCGCTTGCGTTTCTCCTACTGACCGAGTCATGGAAGCAACGATGTAAGGTAAAAAGGTACTTGCTAAGCCCATCCAAGTATAGTAGATCCCGGTATTTCGACCTTTTGGTCCAGGGCAAAACATTTGTCGTACCCCTAGCCCAGTTTGCAACGCCCCTCCGGCAGCAAAGAAACCCAAGAAGGCGATACTGATATAAATCACTACGACATGTTGGATCACTAATACCATCCCTAACGCAAGAGCGATGAATACCGTATCAATAAATAAGACTTTTAAGGGATTCCAACGCAATTTCCCCATCATTACTGCCCAAAACAAAACAGCCACCATTGAGCCAAAAGTATAGATCGATGTTAGCCCCGCTGACTGCATCTCAGTCAAACCAGCATTCGTCAAACCAAACGCTTTGGTATACTGTTGGGCGCCGTACATGATGAACATACAGATAAAACCAAAGAACATTGTGAAGAAGTTAACGATTATATTCGGCTTAACAAGCATTTTGGCCTTCATCGCCGCAATTTCTTCTTGAACCGCATTCGTTTCTTTTCCATCAACGGTTGCCGCTTTTTCTTTCATCATGTCATCATAGGCGAATGGCGCGATAGCTGCTAAAATCGTGCAGACGATCGATAGGACTAATGGAATAATAATCCCCATCGACTGATTCCCAGACCGGATGAAATTTACCACAAGTAAGGGATAGATAACCCCTGACAAAGAAACAAAAAACTTGATCCCAATCATTGCTGAAGCCGCATATTTCGGTGCTGCTTCTTGAGAAGCGGGATACAATGCAGCATCCCAGAAACCAGAAGTCGCCACCCCTGCGATAAAGGCACAGACAGACGCGATCACCATATTCGTCGTCAGTAACAGACCTAAAAAGCATAGCGTATACAAAACAGCCCCCATGACCGCCATTTTTTTGCGTCCCACTTTATCCGAAATTTCTCCACCAATCCAGACGGTCAAGAATTTCCCTAATCCGGTCGCAGTGATGGCCAACGATACCGCAGCGGCTCCTGCAGAAGCATCGGTATAGCCCCATTTATCCGAAAAATAAGTCGCATTTTGGCTTAAAATAATAGCTTGGATCCCATGAGTGAAATAACACATATAGACAGTTGCCAGTGACAAAATATACTTTTTTGCTCTCATTTGTACGCTCCTTATAAAAGAACATCCAGCTTTCCTACGAAAATTTCCCTGATGGTATTTCGTAGGAAAGGGATACTCGGTCCCTAGTTAGTTTGCTCTGACAGGCAGTTCCTTGCCAGTAAACAGTTTAAAGGCGGCTTTTCCTTGTCCCACCAGCATTCCTTTTCCACCCACGGTCTTACAACCTTTTGCGCTGGCATCTTTCAATAACTGGGTCATTGGTGGGTTATAGATCGCATCAGCCACCGTCAAATCTGCATGCAGTACCTCTGTGTCTGCAATCGGTGTCGCTGTATTTCCTTCACCCATTCCAACAGTCGTTGCATTCACTAAACAATCAGCTCCTTTTATTTTTTCAGCAAGTAACGCTTGATCCGTCAGATCATAAATATCAATTACTAGATCAGGGTAATATTCTTTAATGCGAGCAACGGTCTCTTTGCCTTTTTCATAAAACGCATCTTTGATGTTGAATATCGCAATGGAGGCTGCGCCTTCGATCGCCAATTGGACTTGGATCGCGGTGGCAGCTCCACCAGCTCCGATCACAACAAATTTTTGATCTTTCATTTTTACATCGTGTGCTTGCAGATTATCAACAAAGCCGACACCATCGGTAATATGGCCGACGAGCTTGCCTTCATCATTGACGATAGTATTGATGGCACCAACCATTTTTGCAGCGGGTGTCAATTCATCCATGTATTCTGCCGCTGCCGTCTTGCAAGGCATCGTGACATTTCCACTCATTTTGAAGGTTCGAAATGCCTCGATCGCCTGGGCGACTTGGTCTTCTTTAATGTCAAAAGCTAAATAAACTGCATCGATATCAAGCTGGTCAAAGCCATAATTATACATGGCTGGCGAACCAGAATGCCCAACAGGTGTTCCGATCAATCCTAAGAGCTTCGTTTTTCCCGAAATTTTTTCGCTCATCCTATTTCCTCTTTTCTATTTGATTTTTTTTACGCAAGCAATTCTGGCCATGCGTTTTGGATCACTTCAATACTCGTTTTGTAATTTTGCTCTGCTGCTTTTTGATAGCCTTGACTTAAAATCGGATCAGAAATCACTTCCGTGCCTACAACACGAGGCTTGATGCCGTGTGCTTTTAGTGCCCGTAAGAAGCCTTCGGTATCACCCCATCCTGTTCCTGGACATAAGCGATCGTGCATCGACTCATCCCGTAAGATCGTATCAGGATATCGTCTTTCTAAAACATCACAAATTTGGATCGAAACAACTTTCTCCGCTGGGACCCCTTCCAAGTCAGCTGCTGTCATGTTGGCTCTCGCCCAGTGCCATGTATCTAGGATCAGCATCCCATTTTCACAATCTGCCTCTTTGACAATATTCCATGCACTAGCTAGATCAGGAACACCGCTATAAGGCATGAATTCTAACCCAATGACTAATTCTTTTGCTCGTGTACATAGTTCTTTAAAGGCTTGGATATGAACCTCTGCTGGGTATTTTTCCATTAAGCCACAATTGATGTGCCCAACACCAAACAAACGTGCCATATGATAGATCGTTTGCTCTTTAAATTGTTGCAGCAGTGTTTCCGGTGTTTCCATCGTTTTATTTGGATCAGCCCACAAGGTGATATATTCGACCTCGGTTACTTTCATGTCATGTTCTGCAAGAATTTCAAGCATCCGCTCATCAGAATAGCCTTGCTTCACAGCAAGCATATAGGTCTCCGCACGTAAACCGATCCCGTCGTATCCTGCCTCTTTCGCGATCTTCACTCTGTCTTCAAAATTAATCTCTGTCCCTAATGTGTAAGAACTAATCGTCAATGGAATGTTTCTCATGTTATTTCCCCCTTTAAAAGTCTGTAAACAACTACTACTTGGTTTACAGCTGGAAATAAAAACACGAACTAAAAAGCGGCCGCAGTAATTGTGTTTTTATTCACAATGTTTATTACCGTTATTATAGCTTTTCCCTCTCCGTACTTCTAATTGTTTTTTCTTTATGGATCTATAGATAAAAGATATAAGTCTTGTGATATACTGATAAAAAAAGAAGGATTTTAGAGGAGGTTTCAATGAATCTTCAGCATTTAAAATATTTTGATATCCTTGCTAGAGAAGAACACTATACACGTTCGAGTAAATTGCTCAACATCACACAACCAAGTCTCAGTAATGCCATTTCACTTTTAGAAGATGAGCTAGGTGTACAACTCTTTGAAAAAAACGGACGAAATGTGATCCTAACCAAGCCTGGAAAAATTTTCCATGAACATGTTATACGAACGTTAGAAAACTTAGATTCGGGTATCGATACAGTAACAAAAATCAGCAAAGGCTTTGGGCATATCAGCTTTGCTTTTTTGCAAGTCCTCGGTACATCTTACGTACCAAAAATCACTAAACAATTTCTTGAAGCAAATCCTGAAAAAAAGATTCAATTTGAATTTCACTCAGATAGCGTCAGTACCGAAACAGTCCAAGGACTAAAAACCTTGCGCTATGATCTCGGTATTTGTTCCTACATCACCAATGAACCAACCATTGAATTCGTCCCGATTGCAAGTCAAGAACTTGTCGTGATCACCGCGTTGGATCATCCTCTCGCACAATTTGATGAAGTCTCTTTGGACGACTTAGCAGAATATCCCCAGATTATTTTCAGCAAAAAAAGTGCCTTACGTGAAATCATCGATGACCTTTATCAGCGTAACAACGTCAGCTATCAAGTAGCCTACGAAGTCAAGATCGATCAAGTGATCGCTGGACTAGTCAGTCAAGGATTGGGGATTGCTATCATTCCCAATATGACGATGCTTGACTCTTTGCCCCTTAAGCGAATCAAACTTAATGGCATCAGTTGGGAGCGATACTTTTATTTAGCCTACAATAAAGAGACTTACTTACCACCTGTAGTCAGCAATTTCAAAGAATTTATTTTGGCCCATGCAAATCCGAAACAGATCGTTTATTGAGTGACTGGGTGGGTGAAAAACAAAGCTTTAGAAAATAGGAATAAAACTATGTTCCCGCCTTTTTTTGGCGTTTTCACTTAATAAAAAACAGACATTCATTAATGGAATGTCTGTTTTTTATTGCTTATTCTCTTGTTCTTTTTCTCATGACGAATAATTAAAAGAGCTATACTCACCGCACGTTTCGCAGATATAGTAATAATTGCGCTTCTTCTTATTGTAGAGTTTCAACTTCTTCCCATTTTTACAACTCTTGCATTCTTCTAATTCCGTCAAGGTTTTATAATAAAACAACTCACTGATCATCTCTGGATAAAAATGTGCAAGAAGCTCAATCAGTTTTTTTCTATCAACCAACAGTAGATTATCACCGGCTATTTCTAATGCTTGATCTGTAAAAAAATGTGTAGTGATGAAAAGCCCATTGGGAAACCCTTTGTCTGGAAAAATCCCTTTAAATGCGGCAACGAGTGGCTTACTGATCCGCTCCGTTGTCTTTTGCGGATTCCAGGCTTTACATTGGACCGCTATTGCCTTTTTATTATTAGAAAAAGCATACACATCAATACCACCATCTTTGTAACCATCGATGTTTTGGACGGTATATCCCATCTTTTGTAAAATACATTCAGCAATATAATTCAAATCCTCTGATTTACAGGTTTCTAATTGAGCCACAATCTTTTTCAATTTTTTCGGGTATGTACGTTCATTATGGTTGCTTAGTTCTGAGAAATTAATGACTTCCTTCTTTTTCTTAAATGAAAACATGTCTCTTCCTTTCTTGATTGTTTTGGATGTGATTCGTTAAAGCATAGCTAGTGAGTGGTCTTTAATTATGTAGAATAGAAACTGGTTCTTAAAGAGAGAACTATCTACTTTTCTCAATAAAAATCGTGTGAACTCGATAAAATAAGTCAAAAATAAGAAACTTATAACGGAATATTATTAATTTAATGATAATTTTATTCAAGATAAATGTCAATTGAAGTTTGAATATTCAATAATAATCGATGATTAAATCAAACCACTCTTGATCATTGCTCCATTTCGAAAATTACTAGATAGGATTCGTTACAGTGCTAATTTCAACATTCTTGCCTACAGATTTATTGATTCCTTTTACTTTGTTTGTAACAGATTCTGAATGGTTTCTTTCGGTTTAGCAGTTGAGTGTCTATTACCTATAAAAACAAAAAAAGGTTTCCCTCGTAAAAGGGAAACCTCAGAAATGTTATCGAAACAACATTTACATTTATTTGTCTTATTCTGCAGCGTTGTTGTCTTTGAGACCGTATTTTTTGTTGAAACGGTCCACACGTCCGTCTGCTTGTGTGAATTTTTGACGTCCAGTGTAGAATGGATGTGAATCAGAAGTTACTTCGACACGGATCAATGGATACGTGTTGCCGTCTTCCCACTCAACAGTTTCTTGAGAATTCTTTGTAGAACCTGATAAGAATTTGAAACCAGTAGTTGAGTCCATGAATACAACTGGATGATAATCTGGATGGATATCTTGTTTCATTTCTTCTTCTCTCCTTTGCCCTGGCTCATTTGCTTCACCAGAGTTGATTTGTCGATTTTACAACATGACTATCTTACCATGTTTGGATTTTAGATGCAATTATCTTTTTATATTTCTTTTTGGCCGCTTGTCTCCGAAATGGACATCATGAAAAGCCGCTAAAAACTCTTCATTCTTTTTCGTTTTGCGCAAGAATTGAATGAATTGTTCTGTGAACTCCAAGGAATCCCCCAACATGTTGTTGCGTAAGCGCCAAGTTTCTTCCAATTGTTCACTGCTCATCAGCAATTCTTCTTTACGGGTACCAGATTTCTTGATGTCGATCGCTGGGAAGACCCGGCGTTCTGCGAGGCTGCGAGAAAGCTGCAGCTCCATATTGCCGGTTCCTTTAAACTCTTCATAGATGACATCATCCATGCGGCTGCCGGTATCTACCAAAGCTGTGGCAAGGATCGTCAAACTACCGCCTTCTTCAATATTGCGGGCAGCGCCAAAGAATTTCTTCGGTTTGTACAAAGCAGCTGGATCGATCCCGCCGCTTAGTGTACGTCCGCTTGGAGGAACGACTAAGTTATAAGCTCTCGCCAAACGAGTGATACTATCCATCAAAATCACGACATCACGCTTGTCTTCCACCAAGCGCATCGCCCGTTCTAGTACCAATTCTGAAACACGGGTATGATTGCTAGGCTGTAGGTCAAAGGTTGAAGAAACCACGTCACCCTTGACACTACGTTCTAGATCAGTTACTTCTTCTGGACGCTCGTCGATCAAAAGTACGATCAATTCCACCTCAGGATAGTTGTCCGTAATCCCATTGGCAATTTCTTTCAATATACTGGTTTTCCCAGCTTTAGGCGGGGCAACGATCAGTCCCCGTTGACCAAAACCCACTGGCGCCAGCATATCGATCATCCGAGTCGAAAGACGTCCTGACGTTGTTTCTAATTTTAAATGACGGTTCGGATAAAGGGGCGTCAGCGCTGGAAAATGCGGGCGCTCTTTGGCATCTTCTGGATCTTTGCCGTTAACAGACTCAACGTGCATCAATCCATAATAGCGTTCAGATTCCTTAGGCGGGCGCGCCTTACCGGCGACTTTATCGCCATTACGCAAACTAAACCGACGAATCTGTGAAGAAGAAATATAGATATCTTCTGCACTCGGTCCATAGTTGATTGGACGTAAAAAACCATAGCCTTCTTGGCCTACGATATCCAAGATTCCTTCCATATAAAAGAAGCCTTGTTTTTCCGCCTGCGCCCGTATCACAGCCAATGACAATTCTTTTTTATTCATTTGGCTGTAATAAGGAATTCGAAACTCTTTGGCAAAGGTGTAGATCTCTTTTAAGGTTTTGTTTTCCAACTCTGCCATCGTAAGATAATCGCTCATAATTACTCCTCTATCATTTGAATATCAGCTCCAAGAGCCGTTAGTTTTTCGATGATATGATCATAGCCGCGCAAAATGTACTCGACATTAAAGACGCTAGTCGTGCCAGTCGCCATCAATCCGGCAATAACTAGACAAGCCCCTGCCCGCAAATCAGAAGCGACAACTTCTGCTCCGTGCAATTGGCTCGGTCCGCTGACAAAAATCATGTTGCCTTCTGTCGTTGCTTGTGCGCCCATCCGTGCTAATTCAGGAATATGGTTGACCCGTTTGGCATAAATCGTGTCCATAATCTCCGATGTTCCCTTTGCTTTTAGCAATAATGGTGTGATCGGCTGTTGCAGGTCTGTGGCAAATCCCGGATAAGGATAGGTTTTCACAGTCGCTGGTTTCAAGTCTTTTGAGGGATGCACATAGATTTCATCTTCACTGATATCCATTCGCACGCCGATTTCTTCCAATTTCGCAATGTAGCTTTCTAGATGCTCATAAATCACATTTTTGACAGTAATGCCTTCCCCCGCTGCTGCGGCTAAAGAAAGGTAGGTTCCTGCTTCGATCCGGTCTGGAATGATGGAATGGCGACAACCGTGCAATTCTTCCACACCTTCGATACGAATTTCATTGGTACCTGCACCTCTGATTTTCGCCCCCATATTATTTAAAAGGGTCGCAACATCAATGATCTCAGGTTCCCGTGCAGCATTTTCAATGATCGTTTTGCCTTTGGCTCTTACTGCTGCCAGCATTACATTGATGGTTGCTCCGATGGAGACCATATCTAAGAAAATCCGTTCGCCAGTCAAGCCTTCTTCTTCGGTACGCAAATACATGGCGCCATGCTCGTTGGTGACTTTTGCGCCAAGTGCTTCGAAGCCTTTGATATGCAAATCGATTGGTCGCGGGCCTAAGAAACAGCCGCCAGGCAACCCAACGACACCTTCACCAAACTTCGCCAATAATGCCCCCATGAAATAATACGAAGCCCGTAGACTATTGATTTTTCCGTTAGGCATCGGGATCGAAACGATATTGGTTGGATCGATCTCTAGCGTATTGTTTTCAAAATGGGTCTTCACGCCCATGATTTCGATAATCTCAATTAATGAGTGCACATCTTGGATGTCGGGCACTCCTTCTAAAATGACCGGTGAATCAGCTAAGATCGCTGCCGGGATCAATGCGACTGCACTGTTTTTTGCTCCGCTAATGGTGACTTCACCTTTTAAGGGACGATTGCCGTTGATGACAATTTTTTTCATTGAATTCCACCTATACTCTTTTTTAATTTATGTGTATCATTCCAATTTTAGCACAGATTACACAAAGAAAAAAGATGCAGTATATTTTTGATCCCCGCATCAAGAATATTTTCTTAGAAAACAAAAAAACTCTTAGAATCAGTGATTCTAAGAGTTTTGATCTTTGATTAAGATTAAGCTTTACCAGCTGAACCGAACCAGTCGATGTGTTCTTCTGCATCTTTAACGATTGCAGCAACACCTGGTGCTAATAATTTACGAGGGTCGAATCCTTTGCCTTCTTTATCTTTGCCAGCTTCGATGTATTCACGAGTTGCTTTAGCAAATGATAATTGGAATTCAGTATTTACGTTTACTTTAGAAACACCCATTGAGATTGCTTTTTCGATTTGGTCTTGAGGAATACCAGAACCACCGTGTAATACTAATGGTACATCAGAACCTACTGCATCAGCGATTGCTTGTAAGTGGTCAAAAGCAAGGCCTTTCCAGTTTTCAGGGTATTGACCGTGAATGTTACCAATTCCGCAAGCTAGGTAATCAATACCAGTTGCAACCATTTGTTTACATTCTTCGATGTCAGCTAATTCGCCAGAACCGATGATTCCATCTTCTTCTCCGCCGATTGAACCAACTTCACACTCAACAGAAACGCCTTTTGCGTGTGCTTTTTCGACAACTTCTTTAGCCAATTTCAAGTTTTCTTCAAATGGTAAGTGAGAGCCATCAAACATAACAGAAGTGTAACCAACTTCGATACATTCCATTGCTGCATCGTAATCACCATGGTCTAAGTGGATTGCAACTGGAACAGTGATGTTCATTGAATCAACCAAGTTTGTAACGATGTCTTTAGCAACTTTGTATCCGCCCATATATTTGGCAGCACCCATTGAAGTTTGGATTAGAACTGGCGCTTTTTTCGCTTCAGCAGCTTTTAAAATCGCTTGTGTCCATTCTAAGTTGTTTGTGTTGAATCCGCCGACTGCATATCCGCCTTGACGAGCAGCTTTTAAGAATTCAGCTCCTGATACTACTGGCATAAAAAATTCCTCCTAAGTTTTGAAAAACTTTATTTGTTAAGCAATGCTTAACCGACAATGCTATTTTAGCAAAGATTTGCGGTATTTGCTACTAAAAAGAGGAATTTCTCTTTTCAAAAAAAGATTGCACAAATATAAAAATCCAGCATTTTCATCATCTTTTCTGAAAGTCTACGATTCTGTAAGGTTTTTCTCTTCTGTCTGCGGTCGTTAGATAACAAATCGGAATGTGAAAATTCGAGAAAAATTTCACATATTTTTTCGTCATTTTATCATAATCTTCCAGTAAATCCTTCCTTCATCTCCTCTGAGCATAAGAATAGCCTTGTGAAAGCGGCTATATTATTATGTAAAAAAGGAGGGATAAAATGAAAAAAGCGCTTATTGGATTTTTGGCAGTCATCGGGGTTCTTTTCTTGGCAAGTTGCAGCTCGGGGGCCAAAGAAGAAACCAAAACATTCACAATGGATCAAAATGGGGTTTCGATGGAACTGGTCTTCACTTATGAAGGCGATAAAGTAAAAACCCAGACTGCGAACAATGTCATGCCGTATTCAGCGATTGGGGTAACGACCAAAGAAGAAGCACAGACGGTACTTGATCCGATCGCAGAGCAGTATCAGCAAGTCAAAGGATTGGACTATTCCCTCGACTATACAGATAGTGAAGCGACTGAATCCTTGACCATCAATTATGATGAGTTGGATTATGATTCAGCGAAACAATTGCCTGGGGTTAGTTTCGAAGGAAACACCGAAAATGGGATCAGCATGGAACGTACAGAGGAAATGCTCTTGGATCAAGGGTATAAGCTAAAAGAATAATCCTCTCTAGGCACCAGCAAATCAACATGCGTTACCGCTGGCGGATTTCATTCAAACTGCTAGCGAAAAAAATAATGCATCAGCCAGAAACTTCCGGTCGTTTTGACGGAAGTTTTTTGTGTGCAGAAACAGATACCTTCTACCAATGCTCAAACAAGTTTCAACCTTTTACGGATTACTGGGATGGCGTAACTCAAAAAAACTCCCCATCTTGAGATGAGGAGTTTCGCACATTCATTCCTTGGTTTGCCGCTAGCGATTATTATGCTTGGCGGTTGTCTAATGAAGCTCCAACAAAGGCTTTGATCAAGCGTTGTGGGCGAGTTGGACGAGAAATCAATTCTGGGTGGAATTGGCAACCCACGAAGAATTTGTTTTCTGGGATCTCAACGATCTCAACCAAACGATTGTCTGGTGACACACCTGAGAAAACCATCCCGTTTGCTTCAAAGATTTCACGGTATTTGTTGTTGAATTCATAACGATGACGGTGACGTTCTTGAACAACTTCTTCTCCGTCATAAGCTGCAGCTGTTTTGGTGCCTTTCTTCACTTTACATGGGTACAAGCCTAAGCGCAATGTCCCACCTAAGTTTTCGATGTTTTCTTGGTCAGCCATCAAATCAATGATGTTGTTGGCTGTTTCAGGATCTGTTTCTGCGGAATTGGCATTTTCCAAGCCAACGACATTGCGGGCATATTCCACACAAGCCATTTGCATCCCTAGACAAATCCCTAAGAATGGCACATCGTTTTCCCGAGCATATCGGATCGCTTCGATTTTTCCTTCAATCCCGCGATCACCGAATCCACCAGGAACAAGAATACCGTCTACTTCACCTAAGTAAGAATCCACGTTTTCTCGTGTGATTTCTTGGGCTTTGATCCAATCGATCTCGATGTCTGCATCAAAGGCAAAACCAGAATGTTTCAAGGCTTCGACAACTGATAGATAAGCATCTGGCAATTCCACGTATTTTCCGACTAATGCGATGCGTACTTTTTTCTTCAAATTCAGTACCTTTTCTTCCAATGCTTGCCATTCAGTCATGTCAGCAACTGGTGCAGTCAGTTTCAAATGATCACACACGATTTGATCCATGCCTTGCGCTTGCAGTGCTAATGGGATCGAATAAAGTGTTTCAACGTCACGAGATTCAATCACGGCTTCTGGTGCCACGTCACAGAATTGGGCCAATTTGTTTTTCGTTGATTGTCCTACGGGTTGTTCTGTCCGAACGACCAAGATATTTGGTTGAATCCCTAAGCCGCGCAGTTCCTTCACACTATGTTGTGTCGGCTTTGTTTTCATTTCGCCTGCTGCTTTCAAATAAGGAATCAGCGTCGTATGGATGTACATCACGTTGTCCGCACCTACGTCTGCCTTCATTTGACGCAAAGCTTCTAGAAACGGCAATGATTCAATATCCCCTACTGTTCCGCCGACTTCTGTGATGATCACATCTGAATCAGTCATTTTGGCTGCCCGCATGATTTTTTCTTTGATCTCGTTGGTGATGTGCGGGATCACTTGAACAGTCGCGCCTAAGTATTCTCCTTTACGCTCTTTCCGCAAAACTTCTGAATAGATTTTTCCAGTTGTTACATTTGAGTATTTGTTCAAATTGATATCGATAAAGCGTTCATAGTGACCTAAGTCTAAGTCGGTCTCTGCTCCATCATCGGTTACGAATACTTCACCATGTTGATATGGGCTCATCGTTCCTGGATCGACGTTGATGTACGGATCGAATTTTTGAATGGTTACTTTCAAGCCGCGATTTTTCAACAAACGTCCTAATGATGCTGCTACGATCCCTTTACCAATAGAAGAAACCACACCGCCGGTTACAAAAATATATTTTGTCATAAACTGAAAAACTCCTTTAATCTATTTTACAGGAAAAGCATTTAGAAAATAATAAAAGCTCCCTATCCATAAATGAATAGGGAGCGAAAATTCTAAATCACTTTCTGACTCTTGTAAAGAGTGCCCAAACAGAATGATACATTCTCACCTCACAAATGTCAAGAAAACTTTATCTGATTTTTTCAGAAAAAACGGAGGTTTCCAAACGAAGCGCTTTACGCTTCGTTGCAGCTGGTTTCTTCTTTTTCACGACTAAGTTCTATGGTTATTCTTTCTTAAACAACCTTCATGTTTTCTGCACAACTTTTTGCAATTTTTTCATTGCTTCTTACGAAATCGTTGAACTCTCTTTGGCATAATACAAAGTGTAGATGAAGTCTGGCGCTTTACTCGTTTTGGTAAAAATGATCGGAACGTATTTCTGGTTATTTTTGGCAAAGACGAGGTGCAGGTTCGATTCCTGCCTTCTACGCTAAGATAATTTTTCTTTTGCAGGATAGAGCTAACTATTCTGCTATTTTTGTCTGCCAAGTAATGTGCTCTGAATGATTATTCCCCAATAAGGAGTGCCCTCAATAAATACCAAAATTTGATTGCGCTTTTTGATTATCTTTGAGATTATAGATATATATTTAAATTATTTTTTTATAGCATCTTCCGGTAATCATTTACCGATAAGGAAACAATCAAATTCTGTTGTCTCCCAAAAGAGATTCTATAGAAGCCACAATTTTGGAGGAAGAAGACAATGACTGCTAAAAACCAAAAAGCACCAGATACTGTCAAGACACTAATCCGGCCTCGAAATCCTTTACAGATTTTTTTCGCATTCTTGCTCGTGATAGGGCTACCTACCATGCTTTATTGTTATTACTATAATTACAGTCCTTTCCCTAGTAAAAAAGTAGCTGGCGTTCCCAATAATCACCTTGTTCAGCTAAAGAACCCTATGGACCTTTCTAGTTTATTGTTGGATTTTGGCTCACAACTGAAATTTAACACAGTGGCTGAGTCCATGACGGTTTACTTTGATTGTTATCAAAAAGGGGAGATAAAAGAACACAAAATAGTCGCTTCCCTGACAACAGAGCCAAGAAGTGATTATAATGGCTATTTGAACATAGGAATTACTAAGAGCGATTCTCTCCTCTTCGTTGATTTATTTTCAAATGGTTCCTCATCAAATACAATGACCGACTTATCTAAATTCCACTATACGTCCCTTGGAGAAGATAGTTTATCTCCCACTGGAGCTAGCACTAGTATTCCCAATAACGAGCTTAACATTGAGAAAAAACAAGAAATTCCATTGCTTTATATTGCCAAGGGCGGTGACGTCAAACTATATGCTGAAATGGAAAACAATCTATCTGAAGAAAATTTAAAAAGCGTTGAAAATGTCTATTACGTTTACTTAATAGTAGAATAACGAAAAAAGACCAGTTCAGGATGCTGAGCTGGTCTTTTTTCTGTCACACTGTCGATTAATTCCGACGGTTGTTATTACCAAATAAAATAATCAAACGTAAGAGTTGCAATAAGGTTGCTACGGCAGCTGCGACATAGGTCAACGCTGCGGCAAAGAGCACTCTTCTCGCTTGTGGTACTTCCTCTTCTGTTAACAAGCCACCATCTGCCAAAATACGGATCGCCCGTTTTGAGGCATCGAACTCGACTGGCAAGGTCACTAATTGGAAAATAAACGCCAATGAGAAAGCCAACAAACCTAAGTTGATCAGAAACGAGCCTCGTAATAGTACCCCGATCAAAATCAACGGGATCGAGATGCTGGTTCCGATATTGGCGATCGGTACGATCGCATGACGCAAGCGCAAAGGAAAATAGCCTTTGGCATCTTGGACTGCGTGACCACACTCATGGGCCGCAACACCGATTGCTGCTACCGAAGTTGATTGTGCGGTGGATTGCGATAAACTCAACATTTTGTTGCCAGAATTGTAATTATCCGTCAAATCACCAGCGATCGCTTGCACACCAACATTATTGATTCCTTGGCTCTGCAAGATGTACTGCGCCGCTTTTGTGCCGGTAATATTATTTTTACTTCTGACTTTGTCATATTTGTTAAAGGTACTTTTGACATACGCTGACGCTGCTAGCGAAATCACCATACCGATAATTACGAGAATGAAAGTCGGGTCATAAAAAAAGCCGAACCCGTATCCGCCCATACCATACACGATAAAATTCCCCCTTTTAATCTTTGACCTTATTTTACCATTAAAGTGGTGAAAAAATTATGAAGATGACTGGAAGATTTTGTTTTTAACCTTTTTTTACAAATTCTGATTTTAGTTTCATTGGGCCGAAGCCATCGATCTTGCAATCAATGTTATGGTCGCCTTCGACTAATTTGATGTTTTTCACTTTCGTTCCTTGTTTGATGGCGCCAGATGCGCCTTTGACTTTCAAGTCTTTGATGACCGTTACTGTATCACCATCTACTAAAATATTGCCATTGGCATCTTTGTATACGGGTGCTTCTTCCGCCGCTTGTTGCTCTTGCCATTCGTTTCCGCATTCAGGACAAACAAACAGCCCGCGATCTTCATAAGCGTATTCAGATTGGCAATTTGGACAATTAGGAATTTGAGTCATAGTGTTGCTCCTTTAAAATATAATTTTCGCTGTAAAAAACAACTCACCATCAGCATACCGAAAAACCACTAGTGGCGCAACCAAAAATCAGTGACCGATAAGCAAAAAAATCGCTTCTGTAGAGTAATAACAGAAGCGATAATTCAAGTGTATCCGAAAAGGAACTACACAGAATTCATTTTTATTTCGAGAAATAATTTGCACAAGCATCGCCGATCCATTGGATGAGTTGTACCAAAAGGATCAACAAGAGAATCACCACAATCAAAATCGCCGTTTCATAGCGATAATAACCATACTGAATCGCTAAATCGCCAATGCCGCCTGCGCC
Organism: Enterococcus sp. DIV1096b; assembly: GCF_050498765.1. Classification (NCBI taxonomy): domain Bacteria; kingdom Bacillati; phylum Bacillota; class Bacilli; order Lactobacillales; family Enterococcaceae; genus Enterococcus; species Enterococcus sp. DIV1096b. The sequence goes on from NZ_JBMHEK010000001.1 coordinate 2,935,040, forward strand.
AATCGTTCCCACCATCGCCGAGTAGCCTAAAAGACTGATCAAAGTTAACACAAATCCGCGAATCAAAGCTGGCAGACTTTCTGGTAAAATCACTTCGCGAATAACTTGCCCCGTCGATGCTCCGGAAGCGACACTAGCTTCAAGGACGCCATAGTCGATTTCGGCAAATGCGGATTCAGCGATTCGGGCGTAAAAAGGAATCGCGGCAATCGATAAAGCAATCGCTCCGCCCGCCGGGGTATAAGGATCACCGATCAGCACCGCTGATAACGGAATCAACGTAATCAATAAGATCAAAAATGGTAGCGAACGGATTGCATTGACGACAAAATCGGCCAGATGATGCAAGAAAACATTTTTATGAAAAAGGTTACTGCCGACTAAAAACAGGACTAATCCAATCAATAAGCCGAAAACTACTCCTATAATTGCTGAAGTTCCCACCATGAAGAATGTTTCCCATAGTGCTTGGGGCAGATTTGTTTTTAAAATCTCAAGCGTATCAGCCATTTTCTTCACCTATCTTTCTTAGAGAAAAGACGTTCGCAGCTAGGTGTTCTTGGGCTTTTGCTGCTTCTTCGGCGGGTCCGGTCAAATAGATATACAAAATACCGATCACATCTTTTTTGATATACTCAATTTTTCCGTGGATAATATTGATCGACACATCATAGGCTTTGGCTACAGTCGAAATCAGCGGTTCTAACGTATACTCACCTTGATAGCGCAATTCCAGCAAGTCGCCTTCCGTGAAGGATGCTAGAATCTCCTCGGGAAGCGTCAGATCCAAGTAGCGACCTACCAGTTTTTTCGTAATAGGCTGTTTAGGCTGACTGAACAAGCCGTAGGTCGTTTGTTCTTCAACGATGCGACCCTTTTCCATCACTGCTACCCGATCAAAAAACTTGCGAGCAACATCCAATTCATGGGTGATAAAGACGATGGTGATGCCTGTCTGTTCCTTGATTCGGATCAATAATTTCAAAATTTCTTCAGTCGTTTCAACATCTAACGCACTGGTAGCTTCGTCACACAACAAAATCTCAGGTTCGTTGGCAATCGCTCGTGCAATGCCGATCCGTTGCTTTTCTCCCCCAGACAAATTATTCGGATACTCGTGAATTTTGTGAGGCAGATCCACCATTTCCAACAGTTCCTTGATCCTCGCTTCTTGCTGATCTTTCGGATAATGCCCAGCGCGCAAAGCAAAGGCTAAATTTTCCTTGATGGTTCGATTATGGATCAGATTGAAATGCTGAAAGATCATCCCGATTTTTTGTCGTACTTCACGCAAGTGTTTGCCTTTGGCTTGCGTGATGTCTTGACCATCAATCAGAATTTGACCGCTAGAGGGCACCTGCAGTAGATTCAACGTACGAACCAAGGTACTTTTCCCAGCCCCGCTCAATCCGACGATCCCGTATACTTCTCCAGCTTGAACGGAAAAATCAACGGAATCCACTGCTTTTTTGATTTGTTTTTTATGAGTGAATGTCACTGATACTTGTTTTACTTCTATTTTTGCCATAAGATATGCCCTTCTTACTCAGTCCAAAATTTCGGTTGATCAAAGTTGCTGAACGGTGATTCGGCAATCGCTTCTTTAAATGCATCACTTTCTAATACTTCCGTAACTGCCTTAGCAAAATCACTGTCTTCTTCTTCGGAGGACACCACAAAGACATTTTTATATTCTTCTTTCAACGACTCCAACGCCAAAGCATCTGCAGGATCAAGAGAAGCCGCCCAAGCGAAGTTTCCTGGTACTAAAGCTAAATCAACTGTATCTAACGAACGAGCCAATTGGGCTGCGTCTAATTCTTTAAATGTCAGATTCTTCGGATTTTCTTCGATATCATTCACCGTTGCCTTCGTTTCGTCGATATTGTCTGCGATGGTGATCAACTCATTGGCAGCTAACAGTTGCAAGGTCCGAGCTAAATTTGAGGCATCATTGGCAATCGAAACAGTCGCCCCGTCTGCTAACTCATCCAAGCTGGACAGTTGATTCGAATAGATGCCCATTCCCAGTGTGGGCACTTTTTGTAATGCCGTAAGGGATAACTGGTTATCTGCCGAAAATTTTTCTAGATAGGCCGTATGTTGAAACAAATTGGCATCGATTTGGCCATTCGCCAAGGCATTGTTCGGCTGAATATAATCATTAAACACTTTGGTCGTAAGTTGATACCCTTTTTCTTCCAGTAATGGAGAGATCACCTCTGTCACCATATCCCCATATGGTCCTGGTGCCACTCCAACGACTTTTTCTTCCACTGCATCTACACTGTTTTCACCAGACTGTGTATCCTCTGTGCTGCTAGTATTGCCACAAGCTGCCAATGTAATTAAGACAGCAGCAGCAACTAACCCAACGATTCCCTTTTTCAACTGTTTCATTTTTTAGTTCCCCCTTTTTATAATAAAAAAACGTCCTTTCTCCATCATAGAGAAAGGACGAAACAACCATGTTCGTGGTACCACCTTTAATTCATTGGCACAAGCTGCCAACCTTATCAGTTTATCAACTGCTTTGCTGTAACGGGCAATCCCGCTGCACGCTTGCTTTTGCTCACGTCCAAACGCTCCAAGGCCATCTTCAGTCAAACGGCTGTGCTCTTTCTCACCAATCCGAGCTCTCTGATCCAATCGAAACTGACTTACTCTTCTTATCATCGCGTGTTTTTTAATTTGTGTTTAACTATACGATAGCCTCAAATGAATGTCAATTCTTTTTTTCACGAAAAAACCATCTTTTTACAATGATTTTCACAGCGTTTACACAGTCAAATTCTCATCTAAAATCAAGCCTTCAGATACCATAACCGCATCACCGATCAATTCTAATGCGCCCTGATCAACATCAACTTCTACCGTTAACTCGCCACCTAACACGTGCAGCAAGACATTCGCTGCCGCTTGCTGGTGACGTTTGGTCACGACATACGCAGTGGCACCAGAACCTGTGCCGCACGCATAGGTAAAACCTTCCACCCCTCGTTCATACGTGCGAACGATCAGATCACCCTTGTCATCTTCTTCATAGAAATTGACATTCGCCCCTTTGGGGAAAACCTCCCAATAGCGTATCTCTTTGGCAAGTTCAGCCAGCTGTTCCAACTCAGTTTCTGCCAGACCAGGATAGTGAACCACCGCATGAGGGATTCCTGGATCACCCAATTCCACATAGTCCACGAAAGAAACCATTGGATTCGGGTACGCTTGATCAAATGTAGTCACGGTCGGTGGATTCAAGGTTACTTTGTAGTGTTTTGCCGACAAGCGCCATGCGGGGACATCGCCAGCAACTGTTTCGATGGTCATCTGCTCGCCAGCAATTCCCTTCTCAAAGGCATAACGGGCAATACAGCGAGCGCCGTTGCCGCACATTTCTGCTTCGGTCCCATCAGCATTGTAAAACCGCATCCGAAAATCAGCGGTTCCTGTGGGAAAATCCACTGCCATGACTGCATCCGCGCCGACAGAAAATTTCCGATGGCAAACTTGAGCAGCAAATTGCGACAGTTGTTCATGGGAGAATTTCAATGTGCGGTTATCGATTACGATAAAATCATTCCCCGCACCTTGCATTTTTGTATAAGGAATCGTCATGTTGTCACCTGCTTTTCAAAATTTTACTTGCTGGAAGCTTCTTCTTTTAGAAACGAAGGAACCACTTCATTTTGCAGCATTTGCTCGTAGGACTGGCGTTTAACGGCTAATTCCGCTTGGCCATTTTCCACAAAGACGACTGCGGGTATCTGTAAATTATTGTAGCTGCTGGCCATCGAATAGCCGTAAGCTCCTGTTGCGAACGTAGCAAACAGATCCCCAGTTTCAACGGGCGGTAATGCAAGATCTTTTACTAAGATGTCTGTGCTCTCACAAGCTTTACCAGAAATGGTGATCTTCTGTGTCGCTGCTTCGGAAGCGCGGTTGGCTAAGATCCCAGTGTAAGTTGCCTGATAAAGACCAGGACGAATATTGTCTGTCATGCCACCGTCAATGCTGGCGTATGTTCTGATTCCCGGCAATGTCTTGATACTGCCGATGGTGTGCAAACTGATACCTGCTTCTGCGACGATACTGCGACCGGGTTCAATAACGATGGTCGGACGTTCGCTCTGGTGCTGCGCATAAAAGGCGTCGATTTTTTCCATCACAGGATCTAAAAAATAGCTGTAGGGTTGGCGAATATCTGCATCTGTGTATCGAACGCCAAAGCCGCCGCCAACATTTAGTTCTTTGATCCAATAATCAAAACGTTCATGAATGGTTTGGACAAGGGCCAAAGCCGCATCAACTGCCGCTAGATGTGAGCGATTGTCCGACAATTGACTGCCGACATGAAAATGCAGGCCATAGAAATCCAATTCAGGTGCTTGAATCACTTCTTCCACTAACGGAAATAAGATTTCTTCATCTAAAGGAATCCCGAATTTTGAATCTTTTTGTCCGGTCGAGATAAATTGATGGGTGCTGACCGAAACCTCGGGTGTGATGCGCAACAAGATTTTAGCAACGACTTGCTTTTCTTGACATAACGCGCGGATCAAGCCGACTTCTTGAATGCCATCAACGATGATCCGTCCCACGCCATAATCAAGGGCGGCTGCTAATTCTTCAATGGATTTGTTATTGCCGTTAAACTCGATGTGTTCTGCTGGAAAATCAGCTTGGATCGCTGTATACAGCTCCCCACCGCTAACCACGTCTAATGAAAGTCCTTCTGACTTGATCACTTGCAGCATCGCTGTGGTACAGAAAGCTTTGGCGGCATATGCTGCTCGTGTCTTGCTGTAGCGCGTCAAAAACTGCGCCTGAATCTTTTGGCATTCTTCGCGAATCTCCGAAACGGAATACACGTAAAGGGGGGTTCCAAAGGTTTTTGCCAGCTCAACGGTATCGCAACCGTCAATGTATAAGTGATTGTTCTTGATTTCTTTTGCCATCGCTTTACTCCTTGTCTGTCGGCTCGTTCAACGCCTCGATCAAACGAACGTAGCATTCGATGCCTTGCAATAGATTTTTTTCGTCAAAATTCATTTTGCTGCTGTGTAAAGGGTGGACATAACCTTTTTCTTCATTTCGGGTACCGACAAAGAAAAAGACGCCGGGGATTTCCTTTTGGTACATCGAAAAATCCTCTGCCAACATATATGGCGGTGTTTCTCGGTAGCTCTCCCCGACCACTTTTTCCAATACTTCCACCATCTCAGGATCATTGTCCACGACACGATAAAGATGTTCGAATTCAACATCCGCCGTGCAATCATATCCTTTGGCGATTTCTTGTGCGACAGTGGTGATTCTGCGCGTCATCGTTTCATAGACTTCATCTTCAAACGCCCGCATCGTTCCTTTTAAAACGACCTTGCCGGGAATGATATTTTCCGCATCTCCCCCATGGATCTTCCCAAAAGTGATGACCCCAGCAGAAAGCGGGCTGATATTGCGTGAAATGATCGAATGCAATCCTTGAATGATCGCAGCCGCAGCTAAAATGGCATCATGTCCTTGATGAGGCTGGGCACCATGGGCACTCGTGCCGTTGATCGTTAGATTGATCTCGCCGTTACGGGCCATCATCGGACCTTTCCGACTCGCAATGACTCCTTCGGGAAAATCTGGGAAGACATGCAGCCCCACGATTTTTTCCACGCCAAAATCTCGTAAGATGCCTTCATCGATCATCAATTGAGCACCACCGGGGCTTTCCTCGGCTGGTTGGAAAATCAAAACGATCGTTCCACGAATCACTTCAGGATGCGTCGCTAAGTATTTGGCAAACCCCAGCATCGTTGCCATATGGCCATCATGCCCGCAGGCATGCATTTTTCCTTCATGTTTGGAAACAAAGGAAACACCGGTCTCTTCTTTGATCGGTAGTGCATCGATATCCGTTCGAAAGGCCAGCGTCTTTCCTGGACGCTCACTGCGAAAGACAGCAATCAAGCCGGTTTCAATCACTGGATAGATTTCTTTGATCCCAAAGGATTGCAACTGACGCAGCAAGTATTCCTTTGTTTTGAACTCAGTTAACCCTAATTCAGGGATTGTATGTAATTCACGACGAAAACGAACCACGTCTTCGGTTAATTCTGTGACTGTTTGCGATACTTGCATGTTAAAACACCTTTCTATACATTCCTTTTAAAAATATCCATAAAAACCAGCGAATATTCAGTTTTTCATTGATATTGTTTAATATTATAGTATATAATTCGAATAATCTATAGTATAAATTGTCGAAATGTTTCGATTTTTATTGAAAATTTTACCCCTCGTTTTGGTACACTTATACGTAGAGTAACGAAAAATAAATTGGTTGAAAGGATGTGTCGTAGTTTGACAATATTCAAAGGTTCTGGCGTTGCGTTGATTACCCCTATGCTTCAAGATGGTTCGGTGGATTTCGATAAGCTGAAGGAGTTAGCGGAGTGGCATGTGCAGCAAGGAACGAATGCAATCATTGCATGCGGTACGACCGGTGAAGCATCCACGTTAGACGATGAAGAACATATCGCGGTGATCGAAGCGGTGGTAAAACAAGTTGCTGGTCGAATCCCCGTTATCGGAGGAACAGGCTCCAACAATACCCAACATGGGATCCATCTTTCAAAAGAAGCACAGCGCGTTGGTGCTGACGCATTATTGGTTGTAACACCTTACTACAACAAAGCGACCAAGAAAAGTTTAGTCGCTCACTATGAAGCAATCTGTCAAAGCGTTGAGCTGCCAGTGATCTTATACTCCGTCAGCTCAAGAACCGGCTTAAATTTAACACCTGAAGCCGTGGCAGAACTAAAAAAAATCCCTAATATCAAAGGCATCAAAGAAGCCAGCGGCGACATTTCGCAAATCGCAGAAATCGCTCGTCTTGCGGATGATGACTTTGCGATCTACTCAGGAAATGACGATCAAGTAACCCCAATTCTAGCTTTAGGTGGCTCTGGCGTGATTTCAACGATCGGCAATATCGCTCCGAAACAAACGGCACAACTCGTTGCTGACTTCTTAAATGGTGATGTAAAAGCCGCCATCAAAGAGCAATTGCGACAAAAACCGTTGATCGATGCGATTTTCAGTGAAGTAAATCCTGTGCCGATCAAAGCAGCGGTCTCCTTGCTAGGCAAATGCGAATTGCATTATCGTTTGCCTTTGGGTGTCCCAGAAGATGCGACCCTCGTTCATTTAGAAGAAGAAATGACCAATTACGGATTGCTGTAAGGAGGAGTTTTTGGTGAAACAGATTTTATTAAGCGGTGCAAACGGTCGTATGGGCAAAGTGTTGCAAAGCCTGATCGCAAAGCACCCTCAGTTAGAAGTGGCCGCCGGCTTGGATCGTACCGAGCAATTAGATGGTCCCTTTCCAATCTATGATCGTCCAGAAAAAATCACGCAGCCGATCGATTTGGTGATTGATTTTTCTCATTATAGCAATGTCCCTGCCTTATTGAACTATTGTGTCGAACAGCATCTGCCTATCGTGGTTGCTACAACTGGTTTGACGGAAGACACGCAGATGATGCTGCCGTTGGCTGCTAAAGTGATCCCAGTTTTCTATTCTGCCAATATGTCGTTGGGGATCAATGTACTGATCAAAGCACTACAAAGTATCACCCCCGCATTAGAAGCTGACTTTGACATTGAGATCATCGAAAAGCATCATAATCAAAAACTCGATGCACCAAGTGGTACAGCTTTGCTGTTGGCAGATAGTATCAATGACAGCTGCGAAACGAAAAAAGAGTATCTCTACGGGCGTGAAGGCAGTGATCTAGTAAATGACCGCAAGCAGATGGGCATCCACGCCGTTCGCGGCGGAACGATTCCTGGAGAACACATTGTCATCTACGCTGGGCAGGATGAAATCATTGAATTAAAACACACAGCGCTCTCCCGCGAAATCTTCGCCAATGGTGCGCTAAAAGCAGCGGAATTTTTAGCCAACCAACCAGCTGGTTTTTATTCCATGCAAAATCTAATCGACAAGTAAAGGTGGTCTCTCATGACAGAATTACAATTTTCCGATCCTTATCAATTAGCAAAATACATCAAAGAAGCAAATAAACAAACACCTGTAAAAGTCTATATCAATGGAGATCTTAGTAACGTCCAAGCAGATGGCATCCAATTGTTTGGTAACGGCACCTTCTATTTCGTGGTTGGTGACAGTCAAAAAGTGGCTGAGTTTTTAACCGCGCACCAAGACAAAATCACCGATCACTATCTGGAAAATGATCGCCGCAACTCAGCGATCCCTTTGCTGGACTTGACGAAAGTCGATGCCCGTATCGAACCAGGTGCCTTTATCCGTGACCAAGCCATCATTGAAAAAAATGCCGTTATCATGATGGGGGCCGTGATCAACATTGGTGCCGTCGTTGGTGAAGAAACCATGATCGACATGGGTGCGATTTTAGGCGCCCGAGCAACCGTTGGGAAAAAAGCCCATATTGGCGCTGGTGCTGTCTTGGCTGGCGTTCTTGAGCCACCTTCAGCAAGCCCAGTCATCATTGAAGACAATGTTTTGATCGGTGCAAATGCCGTCGTCCTTGAAGGCGTCCGTGTCGGCGAAGGTGCAGTCGTCGCTGCCGGTTCTGTGGTAACGGAAGATGTCCCTGCTGGCGCAGTCGTTGCTGGCTCACCAGCCAAAGTCATCAAAATGAAAGACGAGAAAACGAAAAGCAAAACCGAATTTTTAGACGATCTACGGGGCTAAGCCGCGCTTTTCTCAAAAATAAACAAAAAAAACGCAGTGCGGGTTCAGTGATGAGCCTGCGCTGCGTTTTGTCTAAAAAAGGGCGTGCCGAAAGTTTTTGGCACGCCCTTTTTCTATTGGCAAATGTTCTTGTAAAAGTGTTTATTCTGCTTGAAATTCTTTGATCGCTGCTTGGATCTCTTGATAGATCACGGCAACTTCTTCAAGGTCTTTTGCGTTTGCTCCACTGGCAAGGGGATGTCCGCCGCCATGATGGCGTTTGGCGATCTCATTGATCACTGGACCTTTCGAACGCATCCGCACCCGATAATAGCCTTCTGGTTGTTCGACAAAGATCGCCCAAGCCATCACTTCGTCGATTTTCCCTGGTAAGGAAACGACTGCTGAGGTTTCCGAATCCACTACGCCAAAACGCTGCTGCAATTCTTGTGATAGGATCACTTTGCCAGCACCAATCTCATCGATCTCGATGTTTTCGTAGACATACCCTGAAAGGCGAGCAACACTGCGAGAGACTTGATCCAATTGCCGATTGATCTTCGGTGCATCAAAACCGTAATCCAATAGTTCAGCCGCTAAGCGCAGCGTTGTCGCTGTCGTTGCCGGATATAAAAACCGTCCAGTATCACCAACAATGCCCGCATACAGCAGACGAGCCGCTTCTTGCGTCATCGTCAGCTCGTTTTGAAACATTTGCCAAAATGAAACGATCATCTCACTACAGCTACTGGCTTTTGTATTGACCCAGACCAGCTCTCCGTAAGGCTCATCATTAGGGTGATGATCGATTTTGATCAATTTCGCCCCTTGATCATAGCGTTGGTCACTGACCCGTGGTGCATTGGCCGTATCTGTAACGATCACCAACGCTCCTTTATACAAATCATCAGGGATCGTCTGCATCAGCGCCAAGTAATCCAATCCTTCAACAGGTCCGCCGACTTGATAGATTTCTTTTTTAGGAAAACTAGCTCGTAAAATTTCTGCCAAACCCACTTGTGATCCTAATGCATCTGGATCAGGGCGTTGGTGCCGATGGATAATGATCCGGTCGAATGCTTTGATTGTTGCAAGTATTTCTTCTTGTACCTTCATGAATGGTCTCAACTTTCTCTCTAAAATTTTTCCATAAGTTCCGTTTTCGATGATTTATGGGCGTTCCATTACTTGGCATACCACGATCGCTTTTGCCACTAAGGAATTTTCGATCGATACTTCGATATCGATTTTCGCCGAACGTCGCCCCAGTTCTAGAATCTTCGGTTGAATGATGATCTCACTTTCTAATTGGATCAAACGGAAGTAATGCAGATTGACTTGCTCGATCCAACTATTGCGCCGTTGATTCAACTGCATGGTACGTTTTGCCGTATTCGCGATCACTTCACTCAAGACACCAAAAGAGATCGTTCCGACTTCATTGACCATTTGAGGCGTCACCGCAAAGCTGAAATGTGGCTGCGGCAATTTGTTCCCTTCAAAATCTTGTTCGATGACTTGCATCTGTCCCGAGATTTGGTCTGAAATCGTATCTGAAATTTGAGTTTGTCGTTGGACCATCTGCATCGCTTTCATGATGTCTTGGCGTGTAACGATCCCAATCAAAGAAAGGTCATCTGCTACGACGGGCATCACTTCTAAGCCATCCCAAATCATCTGATGGCTGGCAGAGGCCACACTCATCTCTTTTTTTACGACCCGTGGTTCCCGGGTCATGATTCGTTCGATGATCTGCGTGTCAGGCTTTTCTAGGACATCTTTGGCTGTGATGATCCCAACGACCCGCATATTCTTGTTGACGACTGGATAGCGGGAGTGGTTGGTAGACTCCGAAAGCAGTTTGTAATCCTTGACCGTATCAAAGGTGTGTAGATACTTGGTTTTTTCCAATGGCATATAAATGTCACTCACCAGCATGATGTCCTTTTTGATCAGCTGGTCGCTCAAGGCACGGTTGATCATCGTTGCCACGGTAAAGGTGTCATAGGTCGTTTGTAAAATCGGCAGCTCCAATTCGTCTGCTAAGCGACAGATTTCCTCTGAGGTTTCAAAGCCCCCCGTGATCAAGACGGCTGCGCCATCTTCCAGTGCCAACTTGTGGACTTCGTTACGGTTTCCGACGATCACTAAGGAACCAGGCGTGATGTAGCGTTCCATTGCCGATTCCTTCATGGCGCCGATAACAAATTTGTTCAAGTCTTTGTCTAAACCGGCTGCGCCACCCAAAACATCGCCTTCAATGATTTGGACGACTTCGCCGAAAGTTAGTTTTTCAATGTGTTTCTTTAGTTTCCGTTCAATCCGAATGGTTCCCACACGTTGGATCGTTGAAACCAAGCCGATATTTTCCGCATCTTTGATCGCCCGATAGGCTGTTCCTTCACTGACATTCAAGTCTTTTGCGATTCCCCGCACCGAGATGCGATCGCCTACAGGCAGATTCTCGATATGCGCTAAAATCAAGTCGTGTTTTGTCGCCATAATTATCCCCTATTCCTACTACGAATCTTCCTGTTGCTTAAACTTCTAATGTCTCACCGACTGCAAGGATCTGGCCCACACCTGCCGGCAATAAATTCACGAAGGTTTGCGGATCTTGCTTGATCATTGGAAACGTATTGTAATGGATCGGTACTACTTTGCTCGCGTTTAAAAGCGCCGCTGCTGTTGCAGCATCTTGAACGCCCATCGTAAAATTATCCCCGATCGGTAAAAACGCCACATCGATGTCGAAACGTTCACCGATCATCGCCATATCGCTAAAGAGGGCAGTATCGCCAGCGTGGTAGATGGTTTTGCCTTCTGCTTCTAAAATGATCCCCACTGGATTGCCCATATAGATCATCGTTCCGTCTTCTTCAAGACCAGAGCTGTGTTTCGCTTCCACCATTGAGATTTTGCCAAACGGGAACTCAAAAGAGCCTCCCATATTCATGCCATGCGTCTCAGCAACGCCTTTGCGGGCTGCATAGCGGCAAATTTCAACGACACTGATCACTGGTGCTTCATTTCTTTTGGCGATCGGCACCATGTCCCCAATATGATCGCTATGACCATGCGTGATCAAAAGCCAATCGGTTTCCACTGTGTCTGCATCCAAATCAGTCAGAGCATTTCCAGTAATAAAAGGGTCAAACAACAATTTTTGGCCATCCGCTAATTGGATAGCAAGCACCGAGTGTCCGTGATACGTAAGTTTCATACAACATTCCCCTTTCCATCTAAGTAATACAGTCTAATATTTTTCATTATAACAGATAACGCCAGAAATCCAAAAGCACAAATTCTGGCAGCTTTATTACATCCGTCCTTTTTCTGGTTCTTGTCAAGAAAAATAAAAAAACTGTTCTACCCTTTCTGAATAAGGAATAGAACAGTTCGACCTGATGACTTCAAGCGATCATAGCGTTTTCTTACGTCCGCCTTGTTTATAGATGCGCCAGACTGTTAAGAATAACGCCGTGATACAAAGAAGGAACGCCCCAAAGAAGGTGATTTTCATGCCATAGGCAAAAATATCTGCCCGACCTGCGATATAGGTCGTCACATGCTTCCCATAGGCTTGACTCATTGCGGCATAAAGAATCGTCGTTGCTAAGGATATCCCTAAGACCATGCCCAAGTTACGGGCAAAGGAATTTAGACTACCTGCCACCCCAAGATTTTCTTTGGTGACGCTGCTCATCACCATCGTATTGTTGGGGGATTGGAACAACGAATTGCCTAACCCCATGATGGCAGTAGCGACGACATAGTACCAAATCGGCGTATGCTGATTCATAAACATATACATCAGCTGAGTGATGGACAGCAACGCTAAGCCAGCTAAGACCAAGATCTCCGGTCCTACACGGTCCGTCAAATAGCCGCTAAGTGGTGACCCGATGACCATCATCAAAGGAAAGACCATCATCAGCATTCCTGCCACACTCGGCGTTAAGCCTCGGGCACTTTGCAAGTAAAAGGGAATCACGACATTGACAAAAAAGTTTGCAGAAAAGATCAGCAACGCCGTGATCAGGCTCATGGTGAAAATTTTATTACGAAAGATCCCAAAGGTAATCAGCGGTTTGCTCACACGCGCTTCTACTCGCAAAAAGACGATGAATGCCACTAAGGCGATCCCCACCAACAGCAGCGGCAGCCATGTTAGAAAGCCACGCTCTTGTCCAAGAAAAATGCCGCCGAAGAAGCTGATAATTGCAATTGAAAACAGCACAAACCCGGTTTTATCGATGGAATCATGACTCATGGTGATATCTTTTGGCAACACCTTTTCTCCAGCAATCATTGTCAGAATACCGACTGGAACATTGATCCAAAAAATAAACGGCCAAGAAAAATGCGCCAAAATCACTCCGCCCAATCCAGGACCGGCGATGGAGCCTAACGAAACAAAGGCACCGATCATCCCTAAGGCGCGCCCTCGTTCACTCATAGGAAAGACTTCAGTAATGATTCCGGTATTCGTCGCCATCGTCATGCTGGCTCCGATCGCTTGCACGACTCGGGCAAATAGCAGAAATGCTAAGGAATGATTAAACCCGCATAACAGCGAACCGATAATAAAGATCAACATTCCCAAGCGGAATACTTTGATCTTGCCCCAACTATCACCTACTTTACCGAATAACAAAAGGCAGGCACAAACGATCATCAAGTAGACGGATACGACCCATTCCGCTTGATTCATAGGGACACCCATATCTGCCGAGATCGTCGGCAAAGCGATATTTACGATACTCCCATCCAGTGTTGACATAAAGGTAAACATCGAAACAGCAATGAGAATCCACCACTTTCTCTGTAGTACTACGGGATTTTCTTGATAACTATTCACAAATCGACCATCCTCTCTTTGCTTATTTTGTTCCTCTAGTCTTAGGGGGACAACTTTGTATTATTGATCGAAATCCATTCGCCGTCAATCCTTATCTGCCATTCACGATCAAAATAAGGGGTATTTATTGAAAAAAAACGCCGCTTGTTTTCTTCACAAAAAAAGACAAAAGCTTCGGTGAAAAGAAATCGGCCGTCAAACGGCTATTCTTTCACCTGCTTTTGTCAGTAGGTCAAAACGAATTATTTACGGTTGCGATTTCTTTGGCTTGATTCCATGATGACCGGCAAGATAACTGGACGGCGTTTGGTTTGTTCAAACAAGAAACGACTCAAACGATCACGAATATCTTGTTTCAATTTGCTCCATTCAAACTCTTCATCATGAAGGTGTTTTTCTACGATTTCTTCTACGATCTCGCCACTTTCACGAATCAGGTCACGGCTGGCTTTCACGTAGACAAACCCGCGAGAAGTGATTTGAGGGGCAGAAATAATTTTCTTTTCGCGACGATTGATCGTCACTACTGCAACGAAAATTCCATCTTCAGATAAGACTTTGCGGTCTCGCAGGACGATATTCCCAATATCTCCGACACCGATCCCGTCGATCATGACGTTCTCAGCTGGAACCGCACCTGCGGCGATCATTTCGCCTTTTTTGTATTCTAAAACATCCCCGCGTGCAGTAATGAAGATATTTTTCATCGGAATCCCGACTTCTTGCGCCAAGTCCACATGGGCGGCTAATTGGCGGTACTCGCCTTGAATAGGGATAAAGTACTTCGGTTTCATCATATTCAACATCAGCTGCAGATCATTCGGGTTGGCATGACCAGAAACACGGAAATTATCCGAGATCTGTTTCACGGTACCGCCAGCGCGATAGATGATATCTTCCGTTTTCGCAACCACCGTTTCCATTGCCGTTGTCGGCGTCGTCGTGATGTAAACAAGATCTCCTTCTTTGATACGCAGCGTCCGGTGAGAGCCGTTGGCCATTTTTTGCAACGCTTTGATTGGTTCCCCCATGCGTCCTGTTTCTAAAATCAACAACTGTTCGTCTGAGTATTTTTTCATTTCTTTTTGGGTGATCAGCAAGTCTTCGGCAGGTAATTTTAATTTCCCTAACTTCATGGCCGTTTTGATGATCCGACCAAAATCTTGACCAGTCAAAACGACTTTGCGGTCAGAACGAAACGCCGCATCTAATACTTGTTGCACCCGTTGCAAATTGCTAGCAACGCTAGCGACGATGATCCGACCTTCCCAGTAACGGATATTGTCATAAACTTCATCTTGGATCGTCAATTCAGAAGCAATCGGCGTTGGATTTTCGGCATTTGAGGACGTACTTAGCAATGCTAAGACTCCTTCTTTTCCAATTTCCGCTAAGCGGCCAAAATCGGTTTGATACATAGGGATCGCTGTTTGGTCAAACTTGAAATCTCCTGTATAAACGATATTGCCAGCTTCTGTTTTTACGCTGATTCCAACAGAATCAGGGATAGAGTGGGTCGTACGGAAAAAACTGATGGTCGCATGGCCAAAGTCGATCTCCGAATGTTCATCGATCACATGAAAATCTTTGAAGCGCTTGGTAGCTTCATTTTTATTCACGGTCAATTTTGCTAGTTCGATCGTTAACTCGGTCCCAAAGACCGGTACTTGGATATTCTCCAAGAAATAAGGCAATGCACCAATCGCATCTGCATGCCCGTGGGTCAAGAAGACACCAGCCACACGGTCGGCATTTTCTTCTAAATATGTGAAGTCTGGAATCACTGTATCGATCCCTAATAATTCATTTTCTGGATAACGGACACCGCAATCCAGCACAAATATATCCTCGCCAACTTCAGCAATGTACATGTTCTTTCCGTTTTCGCGTACACCGCCAAGAGGAATGATTTTTATCGTTTCCACTTTTATTCACCTCTTAATTTTTTTCTACTGTATTATTTCCCAAGCATAAGCCGTCCCTATTATTATACAACAAAAAAAAGAAAAGCGTGGCATTCACCACACTTTTCTGAAAAACTTATGGTTTACACATGAACTAATCCTTGCTGATGCAGGCTTTCGGCGATTTGAACAGAGTTCCATGCCGCACCTTTCAGCAAATTATCAGAAACGACCCATAAATGCAAGCCGTTTTCGACATCCAAATCTTTGCGAATCCGACCAACAAAGGTTTCCGTTTTGTCCACACTGGTCAAAGCTTGCGGGTACACTTGTTGACTCGGATCATCTTGCAAGACAGCTCCTGGGGCTTCGCTGATCCACTGCCTAACTTCCTCAACACTGGCATGGTCTTTGGTCTCGATATAAATCGACTCCGAATGACCGCTAAACACAGGGATTCGCACACACGTAGCTGCTACTTTGATCTGCGCATCTTCCATGATCTTCTTCGTTTCATTGATCATTTTCCACTCTTCGTAAGTATAATCGTCTTCAGCAAAGACATCGATTTGTGGCAAGGCGTTAAACGCGATTGGGTAGTGCTTTTTATCGCTGCCTGCTGGTAAAATCTCAGGGTTTAGTTCATCAGCGGCTTTGCCGGCTAATAGTTCTTGAGATTCACGAGTCAATTCAGCCAAGGCTTGTGCGCCAGCACCTGAAACTGCTTGATACGTTGAAACCAAGACCCTCGATAAACCGACTTTTTGACGAATCGGTTCTAATGCCACCATCATTTGAATCGTTGAACAATTCGGATTGGCAATGATTCCTTTATGTTGCGCTAATGCATGAGGATTCACCTCAGGAACGACTAGAGGAACATTCGGATCCATCCGAAAATGACTGGTATTGTCGATTACGACTGCACCGTGTTTGACTGCTTCTGGAGCAAATTGTTTTGAAATGCCACCACCGGCACTGAACAATGCAATATCGACTCCCGCAAAGGAATCTGCGGTCAGCTCTTGAATAACGAGCGGCTCATTTTTGAACACAAGGGTCTTCCCAGCAGAACGTTTGGATGCCAACAACGTTATTTTTTTGATCGGCAACGTGGTCTTCTCCAACATCTCAATCATTTTTGTTCCTACTGCGCCGGTAGCTCCGACAACTGCTATGTGATACCCTGTACTCATCAAATCACTCCTCGAATAAAAATACATTTTTACTAGTTTATCATATCTTGTAAAAAAGAAAAGGCCTTTCGTGGAAAGAAGCGCAAAAAGAAGGCAGAACTATCTAAATTTTCAATCGTTTTCCCCGTTTCAGGAAAAAACTACCTATATTTAAGGGTTATCATTTGTCACATTTAGGTGTTATAGGATATAATACCGACAGAAGGAATTTTGGGGAAGATTCTTTCCAACGTGCATGGGGAAATTAAAAATACCCAAAACATTGAATGAGGCAAGAATTGCATATGCAATTCTTGCCTCATTTTTATGCTTCATTCGATTCTTCGTTATTTACTTTCACGATAGCAAAGCCTTTGTTATCGATGATCATCGTCTCATCTTCCAGTTGGACAAACTGTTCCATCAAAATTGAATCAGGACGAGAGAGTGTAAGTTGGTCCTCGCCAGTGTTGAAAATACCGATGATCCGCTGTGCCCCCAACTCTCGTTCGAAAATGATCAGGCCATCTTCTTCCGAAACCCAGTTCCAACTCAAGGAACCTTCAGATAAGACTTTTTGGTTGTCTTTGCGTAGTTTGATCAATGACTGGGTGAAATGCAGCAAATCACGATCTTGCTTTTCCTCATCCCAAATCATACATTTACGACAATCCGGATCCATATCACCGGTCAAACCAATCTCATCGCCGTAATACAGGCAAGGAACTCCTTGTTGCAGATACGTAAAGGCCATCACTTGGCGCATCAAGTCTTTGTCTCCCCGAGCCAAAGTTAACAAACGCGGGGTATCATGAGAATCCAAAATATTGAACTGCACTTGGTTGGTTTGCTCCCGATACAACATCAGCTGGTTATTTAATTCCGAGACCATTTTCGTCATGGAGATCTCGTCTTTGACAAAATATTCAATAATTGCATCTGTAAAGGCGTAGTTCATCACTGCATGAAACTCGTCGCCTTGTAACCAGCGTTGAGAAGAATGCCAAATTTCCCCAAGGATATAAAAATCATCTTTGGCCTCATCACACACTTGGCGGAATTTTTTCCAGAAGAAGTGACTAACTTCATTAGCCACGTCCAAGCGCCAAGCATCGATATCAAATTCTTCGATCCAATAACGAGCGATCTTCAACAAATAATCTTGCACATCGGGATTTTCCGTATTGAGTTTCGGCATATGCGGCGTAAAGGCAAAAACATCATAGGTGATGTCATAAGCATCTTCAAAGTTTTCCCCTTCTTTGTAGTTGACAGGAAACTCATTGATGTGGAACCAATCAGCAAACGGCGAATCTTTGCCGTTTTTGATGACATCTAGCCATTGATGCGAAGTATCCCCCATATGGTTGAAAACAGCATCCAGCATAACTTTGATGCCGCGTTTGTGGCATTCCTCCACTAATCGTTTAAAGGTATCGTTATCACCAAAAGCAGGATCGATGGCCAAATAATCGATGGTATCATACTTGTGATTCGAATAGGCCTCAAAAATCGGACAGAAATAGATCCCATTGATGCCTAGATCGACAAGGTAATCCAAATGATCGATGACTCCTTGTAGATCCCCACCGAAAAAGTCTTGGCGATCGGGATTTTTTGAGCCCCATGGCAACACACCTTCAGGATCATTTGATGGGTCCCCATTTGCAAAGCGCTCAGGGAAAATTTGATACCAAACCGTTTCTTTCGCCCACTCGGGAATTTTGAAACGATCGGCTTCTTGGAAGTAAGGCATCCGAAAATAATTGTTGTTCATTTCTAAATATTGCTGTTCAAAGGGGTAGACCCCGTGATCCCCATAGAAGACATGCAACCCATCGTAACTTTCGATGGAAAAGCCGTAAGACAAACGGCGGAATTCTGCTCCGACCGATACTTGCCAATAATCATGCAAGTCCGTGGAAAGAATTTTTTGCATTTCAATTCTTTGTTGGTACCACGCTTCTTTATACAGTGTGTAAGGATCACCGCAAAGCAGCTGGACATGGCGGATGTCTTGACGGGCGGTACGCAAACGGATATGCATTTTATCCTTCTCGTACAAATACGCAAATTCACTTTCGGGACGATGATAGATGGCAGTAGTATTCATAGCAGACTCCTTTGACTTGTTTGATATACCCATTGTCGCACAAATCAGAAGTCAAAACAAGAGAAAAACGCAATCGGTTGCTTTATCTGATAAATCGATAATACAGGTAAATATAAAATTAATCCAGCAATTAAAAAGCAAACGATTGCTTCACCCTTTTTTAATCAAACGGTGTCTTCTTCTCACATTGATTGCCAGTCCGTAAAATGTCATATTTCCGCAAGATCCCCACTGCCTCCGTCAACGACTGACTCAATTGCTGGATATCTCCCGCAGCCATTTGAGCGGTTTTGGCATTCAAGCGGTCTTCCACTTGTTTTTTCTTTTGGATAAACAACTGCTTCCCAGCTTCTTCCAAATAAACATTGACGTTGCGACGATTGACGCCATTGGTTTTGCGTACCACAAAGCCAGCCTTTTCCAACCCCGAGATCGAACGACTGATTTGGACTTTTGACGTACCGATTTGCTGAGCCAACTCGGACATCGTAATTCCTTCATTACTAGAGATCACCACGAGTTCCAAGATTTCCATTTTGGTCAATTTTAAATCTTCCAGACCGATTTCTTCAAACAATATGTTTCCCATCAGCGAAAAGATCTCCGCAAACACCGCCATATTGAATGTTCCTAACGCTTTTTCCATACTCTCCCTCTTTTCTGTCTTTAGTTTAGTATAAATTATTTGTTTAAACAATGATAATCGTTGATTTTTGTTAACCATTATGATAGCGTGGTTACATAATGAAAATAATCGTGAAAACGGCAAGAAAAGAGTGACCCCATGTTAGAATTAAAAGATATCAAGAAGTATTATACAGTTGGCGCCAGTACTACGAAAGCCCTCGACGGCGTCACCGTCGCCTTTCGTAAACAAGAGTTTGTTGCTATTTTAGGGCCAAGCGGCTCTGGGAAAACAACCATGTTGAACGTGATCGGCGGCTTAGATAATTACGACTCTGGTGATATGATCATCAATGGCAAATCAACCAAGTCCTTTAAAGACCGCGACTGGGATGCCTATCGGAACAATTCGATCGGCTTTGTCTTCCAAAGCTACAATTTGATCAGTCATTTAGGCATCATCGACAACGTCGAGCTTGGGATGACCTTGAGCGGTGTGTCAAAAGAAGAAAAACGAGCCAAAGCAACCGATGCTTTGACGCGTGTGGGCTTGGCTGAACATATGCACAAAAAACCAAATCAGCTTTCTGGTGGTCAAATGCAGCGGGTAGCGATCGCCCGTGCCTTAGCAAATGATCCTGATATCCTCCTTTGTGATGAACCTACAGGTGCCTTAGATTCAGAGACAAGTGTCCAAATCATGGAACTGATCCAAGAACTATCAAAAGAAAAATTGGTCATCATGGTTACTCATAATCCTGAATTGGCCCACAAATACGCTGGACGGATCATTGAATTCAAAGACGGACGAATCATTAAAGATTCGAACCCCCATGTTGAAGGACAAAAGAAAGACCAATTCGAATTAAAGCACACAAAAATGAGTTTTATGACGGCCTTACGTTTGTCGTTTAACAATATCCGAACCAAAAAAGGGCGCACCTTCTTGACAGCCTTTGCTTCTAGTATCGGAATCATCGGAATCGCCATTGTTTTGTCACTATCAACGGGATTCCAAAAACAAATCGACAATACCCAGTCAGAAACATTAGCTCGTTTTCCGATCACGATCTCACAAGTGGCCACTGAACAAGATCCATCAGCGATGGGTACGCGGGATAAATCTGAAGATTTCCCTTCAGATAAAGAGGTCACTGCCAAATTAAGTGATACGGATCGTGCAACTCATATCAACAAAATCGATCAAGAGTTTCTCGATTACATCAACGACATTGATCCTGAGTTAAGTAACAATATCGGCTACACTCGTTCAACTTCATTGAATCTTTTCCGCAAGATCGATGACAATGTGGAACAAGTCAGCTTCTCCAACGCGTCGCCTGACAATGAACAGACCAATGCCATGATGTCTGCCATGAGTGCCTCAACCGGTATTGGGGTTTCGACTTTCCCTGAGCAGTTATCAGAGGATAACGGCAATTTCTTGAAAGACAACTATGACCTTTTAGAAGGCAGCTACCCAAGTGCCAGCACAGATGTCGTTTTGATCGTCGATGAAAACAACGTAACGAATGTCAATGCATTGATCAATCTCGGTTTTGATATTGAAGATGGTGACACGGTTTCCTTCGACGATATCGTGGGAACAAAAATCACATTGGCGTCTAATGATGCCTTTTACACCGAATTGCCGACTGGAAACTTCATTCCAAACCAAGATTTAAATGAAGTTTTCGATAACAGCAACAACAAAGAATTAACGATCAGCGGAATCTTACGTATCAAGCAAAACTCTACGATGAACTTGCTTTCAACCGGCATTGCCTACAGTGATGCCCTCGCGCAAGAAGTGATCAAAGAAAACCAAGACTCAGCGATCGTCCAAGCACAAAAAGATAGCGACACCAACGTGATGACGAATGAACCCGTTGACGAAAGTGCCAAAGATTCATTGATCGCTTATCTCGGCGGCAGTGATTTACCAAACAGCATTATGATCTATCCAAATGATTTCAGTGCCAAAGAAAAAATCCTTGATTACTTGGATGACTTCAACAAAGGCAAAGACAAAGAAGACCAAATCGTTTATTCCGATTTAGCCGGTACGATGACTCAATTGACTGGTGGCTTGATGGATGCCATCACCTATGTCTTGATCGCTTTTGCAGGAATCTCCTTGGTAACCAGCATGATCATGATCGGTATCATCACTTATACCTCTGTACTAGAACGCACGAAAGAAATTGGGGTCTTAAAAGCATTAGGTGCTCGTAAAAAAGACATCACCCGCGTCTTCGATGCCGAAACCTGTATTTTAGGGATCGCTTCAGGGGCTTTAGGTGTCCTAATTGCTTGGTTAGCTACATTCCCGATCAACGCGATCTTATATAGTATGACTGATCTCGAAAATGTTGCTCAATTAAATCCGGTCCACGGCCTGATCTTGATTGCCGTCAGCACCGTTCTAACCATGATTGGCGGCCACATTCCAGCTCGAATGGCAGCGAAAAAAGATGCAGCGATCGCTTTACGCGCCGACTAATTTTATAAGAAAACCTAACAGGCAGCAGCCATCCCCTTGGCTGCTGTTTTTTTGTCCTTCCTTCTGACTTCCAAAAGGTTTCTCTTGAAAAATCCATAAATGAGGAATACAATAGATTTGTTTTTAGGTATACCTAAAAAGATAGGATGTGAAACGATGAATGAAGAAAAAAAATTGATCCAAGCGGCCAACGGTCCTAGCTTGGAAGAAATAAATAATACAGTTGCCATCCCAAAAAACGGCAGCTTTTGGCGCAATCTCTTAGCGTTCTCTGGTCCTGGGGCATTGGTAGCCGTGGGCTATATGGACCCAGGAAACTGGATCACCTCGATCGGAGGCGGTGCTGAATATGGCTATCTCTTACTTTCTGTGATCTTGATTTCCAGTTTGATCGCTATGCTACTGCAATACATGGCAGCCAAGCTAGGGATCGTGACCCAGATGGACCTTGCGCAAGCAACTCGTAAACACACCAGCAAAGGTTTAGGCTTTGTCTTGTGGATCGTCACCGAATTGGCTATCATGGCAACGGATATCGCGGAAGTGATCGGAGGAGCGATCGCTCTCAATCTACTATTCGGCTTACCGTTATTAGTTGGGGTCATCTTAACGATTTTCGATGTATTGCTTCTGCTCTTTTTAATGAAACTAGGTTTCCGTAAAATCGAAGCGATCGTCATGACACTGATTTTGGTCATTATGCTGGTCTTTTGTTACGAAGTCATTATTGCTCAACCGGATCTACCGGCTGTCTTGCAAGGTTTTATTCCGCAAAAACAAGTCTTGAACCATGGGCAGCTGACAATGGCATTGGGGATCGTTGGTGCGACTGTGATGCCCCATAATCTCTATCTGCATTCTTCGATCTCCCAGTCACGAAAAATCGATCGCAGCGATACCCAAGAAGTGGCAACGGCCGTGCGGTTCGCTACTTGGGATTCCAATATCCAATTATCCGCTGCGTTTTTGGTCAATTGCCTGCTTTTGATCTTAGGAAGCGCCTTGTTCTTTGGTCATAGCGAAGAAGTCGGCACCTTCTCCGCGCTGTTCAATGCATTGCAAGATTCCTCCATTGCTGGCGCTGTCGCCAGTCCAGTCTTGAGCGTTCTGTTTGCCGTAGCGCTCTTGGCATCCGGTCAAAATTCAACGATCACTGGGACACTGACAGGCCAAGTCGTGATGGAAGGATTTATCCATATGAAGATCCCTACTTGGGCGCGACGTCTGATCACCCGTGGCTTATCGGTGATCCCCGTCTTGCTTTGTACAATTTACTTTGGCGGCAACGAACAAGCTCTGGACGATCTGCTGATCTATTCGCAAGTCTTTTTAAGCATCGCCTTACCCGTTTCGATGATTCCGCTGGTTCTTTTTACCAGCTCAAAAAAAATTATGGGGGAACGCTTCAAGAATCCGCTATGGGTCTCTACCTTAGGCTGGATTTGTGCCATTGCACTGACGGTCTTGAATGTCCGCTTGATCATCGAAACACTCGGCAACTTCTAATATCGAAAAAAGCTTACGAGGTAGCCTCGTAAGCTTTTTTGGTTAATTCGTTTCTAAATCATGTAAAAACAGACCGCTCAACAGTTTTGGTTCAAACCAAGTTGATTTTGGCGGCATGATTTCTCCCGCATCGGCTACTGCCAAAAGATCGGCCATTTGCGTTGGATACATGGAAAAAGCCAATGTCCATTCTCCGCTATCCACCAAACGCTCCAATTCTTCTGGACCACGAATCCCGCCGACAAAATCAATGCGTTTGTCTGTCCGCACATCTTGGATCGCGAAAATATCAGCCAGCACGTATTGTTGTAAAAGCGACACATCCAGCTGTCCTACCGCATCTTGCGGCACAGCTTCCGGTTTGATGGTCAACTCCCACCACGCATGGTTTAGGTACAGATGAATCGAACCACGTTGCGCTGGTTTCTTCGTTGTAGTTTCTTGAATCGTAAAATGCTGGGCTGCCTGCTCAAAAAAGGTTTCTGGCACTGGTACCCGCAAAACCCGATTGTATTCCCAAATCGCTAATTCATTTTCTGGGAATAAGATTGCTAAAAAGCGGTCGCTTTCTTGGCTGCTTTGGCCATCGGCTCGCTTTTGCAAGCCAACTTTAACTGCTGACTCTGTACGGTGATGTCCATCCGCAATATAGAGGGCATCTACAGCCTGAAACTGCTGGGCAAAAGAGGCGACTAGCGCTGGATCATCGATCAGCCAAACACGATGCTGCACCTCATGATAGCTGACAAAATCATAGATCGGCGCATGCTCTGCTTGCCACGCATCGATTGCTTCTTTGACTGCTGCTGGTTGGCGATAGCTCAAGAAAATCGGACTTGTATTGGCATCACATGCCAGAATGTGATTGATCCGATCGATTTCTTTTTCTGGTCGGGTAAACTCGTGTTTCTTGATTTTCCCAGCGACATAATCATCGATCGAGGTACAGGCGACAAGCCCAGTTTGACTTCTGCCAGCCATCGTCAATTCATACAAATAATATGCGGGCGCCGTTTCTTGGATCAACCAGTCTGCTTCTTGAAAAGATGCAAGATTTTCTGCCGCTTTTTGATACACCTGTGGATCATAAGGATCGATTCCTGGCAAGTCGATCTCCGAACGGTCGATGTGGAAATAGCTGTAAGGATTGCCTTGCGCAAACGCTGCGGCTTCTTGTGAATTGACCACGTCATAAGGCAGCTCGGCCACTTGTTCTGCCAATGAGGCTTCTGGACGAATGGCTTTAAACGGAAATACTTGAACCATTAATACCCAACCTCCTGATTCTTGATGACCCGTACACGAACGATATTTTCGTTCTCCCGCAGTTTATCGGCTAATTGATTCAATAAGGCTTCATCTTCAGAAGCGACATCGGCTAGGGTGTAAGCAAAGTCTTCCCGTCCACGATTCAGCATATTGTCGATATTAATCCCAGATTCCGCAATGATCGACGAAATCTGACCTAACATATTCGGTACATTGCGATTGATGATCGTCAGACGATAAGGCGAATGAAAAGCCATCTCAACGGTTGGAAAATTCACCGAGCGCTTGATGGTCCCGAATTCCAAGAATTTTTTCAATGTTCGGGCTGCCATCTTGGCACAGTTGACTTCAGCTTCTTCTGTTGATGCACCTAAATGCGGCAAGACGAGTACTTTTTCATTGTGCAGCAATTGTTCATCTGCAAAATCAGTCGTATAGCCCGCTAAACGGTCGGCTTTTAAGGCACGTAAAACGGCATCTGTATCGACGATTTCTTTACGGGAAAAGTTGAATAGCTTCGTTGTTGGTTTCATTTTCGCAAGTTCGGCTTCCCCGACGAGATGATGCGTGTTTTCCATTAGCGGCACATGAACCGTAATAAAATCACAGGTTGAAAAGACTTCCGCAATATCATTGGCACGCTTGACCCGACGAGAGATCGTCCAAGCAGTATCCACTGACACGTAAGGATCATAACCGACTACTTCCATCCCTAGACGATAAGCATCGTTGGCAACCATCGCTCCAATAGAACCAAGGCCGATGATTCCTAACTTTTTACCTTCTAACTCTGTTCCAGCAAATTGACTTTTTTGTGCTTCTGCTTGTTCTTCCACATTATCACCGTTCAAGGTTTGGACCCATTGGGCACCTCGTAAAATCGGGCGGACACTTAAGAGCAGACTAGCAATCACTAATTCTTTGACCGCATTGGCATTGGCACCGGGTGTATTAAAGACGACGATCCCTTTTTCAGTACATGCTTTGACGGGAATGTTGTTGGTCCCAGCCCCTGCACGAGCAATACCTAAGACACTTTCAGGAAAAGCGTAATCGTGCAATTTCTGGCTGCGCAGCAAAATCCCTTGCGGTTGGTCGCTCTCGTTGATGGCATACTTTTCTTTTTCTAAACGCTGTAATCCTTCTGGTGCGATCGCATTGAATGTTTTGATTTGGAACATTTATTTGACCTCCGCTTCAAATGATTTCATAAAGTCGACTAACGCTTGAACGCCAGCTAATGGAAAGGCATTGTACAAGCTTGCTCGCATTCCTCCAACGGAACGATGCCCTTTCAAGTTCTCAAAACCAGCTTTGACAGCTTCTTCATTGAAGCGCTGATCTAATGCTTTATCCCCTGTTACAAAAGGAATATTCGTTAGTGAACGGCTATCAACAGCCACAGGACTACTGTAAAGAGCAGAGGCTTCGATCGTTTCGTATAAAAGCGCCGCTTTTTGGCGGTCTTGTTCTAAAATTGCAGGAATGCCGCCTAATTCTTCCAACCATTCAAACACCAATTTAGCAATATAGATAGCATACGTTGGTGGTGTATTGTACAATGAGTCATTTTTAGCCTGTAGACGATAATCCAGCATTGGAGCGAAAACAGCATCATCATTGAGTAAATCTTCTCGGATGATCACTACCGTCAACCCTGCAGGACCAATATTCTTTTGGGCCCCAGCATAAATCACACCGAAGTCTTCTACGCGATAGTCATTGGCTAAAATATTTGAGGACATGTCTGCTACGATCGGCACATTGCCAGCCTGCGGAATCGTTTGAAAGGCCGTCCCTTCAATGGTATTGTTCGTGGTGATATGCAAATAAGCCGCTTCTTGATCGATCGCATCTTCTGAAATTTCTGGAATATAAGTAAAGTTTTGATCCTCACTAGAGGCAATGACTTCCACCGTCACGTTTCCAAGCGCTTTTGCTGCTTCAATAGCTTTCTTCGACCAAGAACCGGTATTTACGTATAAGGCTTTTTTGTTTTGTGCAAGATTCAAAGGGATCATACTGAATTGGAGACTCGCGCCGCCTTGTAAAAACAGTACCTGATAGTTTTCAGGAATTCCCATTAATTTTCGTAAAAGTGCTTCTGCATCTTTAATGATTGCTTCAAACAAGGAGGACCGATGACTCAGCTCCATAACGGACATCCCACTTCCGCGGTAATTCAAAAGTTCGGATTGTGCTTTCTCCAATACGGGACGGGGCAATACGGCAGGACCAGCTGAAAAGTTATAAACTGTCATACAAAAAATCTCTCCTTTATGTTAGATGTGAAAATCATTATAACAGATAGCCGAAAATGAAAAAAGCCTTAAAAGAGAAAATAATTTTGAATTTTCAGAAAAGACTACCAATTTCTTAACGTTCGTCATTTCGGCATTTTTTCAAATAGCCAGCGAGAAATTTCATTGTAAACGATCTCGCGGTTGCGCTCATTCAAAATCTCATGACGGCCATGTTCGAGCAAATACATCGTCACGTCAGCATTTTGCTTCAGTTGCTGAGCCAATTGGCGGACGCTTTTGCCATAGTGCCCAACAGGATCGTCTCCACCTGAAATCAGCAGCAGCGGCAATTCTGAATCAATCTTGCGCAGTTGATCCGGATCACTGGCAGCTTGTGTCAATGTAAAGAGATCCTTGTAAGCTGCTAAAGAAAAATGAAATTGGGTGTAAGGGTCCTTCAAATAGCGATCCACTTGCTGCGGATCACTGGTCAACCAATCTTTGGCGGTCCGATTGGGACGAAAACGCCGGTTGTGCCGGCCAAAAACTAGCTGTTCCATTACGTGATAAGGCCATTGCTGAGCGGCAAACGGCCGCAACAAGTTCGTAACGAGTTTACCTCCTTGCATCAGCACGGCTTTTTCCATCGTGGTGCCCATGATGATCGCTCCTGTCAATGGATGTGGCTGACTAAACAAATAATTCCGCAAAACCAGCGATCCCATACTGTGACCTAAGATAAAGTATGGTCGGTCTGGATAGCAAGCAGCGGCGTACTGATGGACTATTGCCACATCTGCCACTAAATGTTTGGCACCCTCTTTTTCACCAAAATGCCCATAAGCCTGTGTGTCCTTCACGGATTGCCCATGCCCTAAGTGATCATGACCGACCACCGCATAGCCTTGTGCAGTTAAACATTCCGCAAACTCGTGGTAACGTTCAATGTGCTCAATCATTCCGTGGACGATTTGCACGACTGCTTTTGGCTGTTCTTCTGTCAGCCACGTTTTGACAAAAAGCTGATCCTTCCCATTTGATGAAGTCAGCTTTTCTTGATTCATCCTCATAGTTTGCACCTCTTTTGCTTTTTCTTTTCCCTCCGCCAAATAAAACGGTCGTTTTCTTTATTATACATGGAATTTTAGGCTATGGCGGTAGGAGTTGGGAATTTGCGAGGATAAAAAAACTCCTGCCACATTGTCTAGAGACAAAGTAGCAGGAGTCAAACGATCATTACCCATCGCTTGGATTGGAAAACTTCCTCACTATTTTTTATTTGAATTTGACGATTTCTAAACGATCAATACTTAGCGTATCCACCCCAATCTCAGACGAAAGGGTGATTTCCTGCGCCCCTTTCGGTAACTTCATGCGGACTTGTAGCGGTTGATAATATTCGGAAGGATAGACATCCACCACGTGGTTTGCTTGTTTCGTTTCAATCCTGACCTGAATTGGGTCATTCAAGGAGAGATAATCAGTGGTTTTGACATAGGCAATCACCAGAAATTCGTCTGCTTCTTCAATCTGCGGAGCAAAGATAATTTTGTCAGTCGTTGATTCAAAGCCTTGGACGACTTTCTTAGAGAGTGCTGCCTCATCTTCGACAAGCACTAAATCGCCCTCCAGCAAAGCACGGCTAGCAGTTAATCGCAGTCGATTGGGCTCAGCTTTTGGCAACGCTTGAACATGCCACTCATCAAAAGGAGCTTCCAGTAGAATTTTATCCTCTTGATCCCAACCAAACTTTTGTAAGCGGATCGAACGGTTCCAGCCCGAATGATCCCACCGAGCAGCATGATAAATCAGCCAGTCTTCAGAACCATCTTTTGATTTGGCAAATCCATTATGACCAGGTCCATAGACAGTGTTTGTCTGTTGGAAAATCGGCGCTGGTTCCTTTTGCCAGTTCGCTCTTTCTAGCGGATCATCAGCCACATCTAGGGTCATAAGACCAAGAGCGTAATCATTGTCCCAGCTTCCACTGGCAGAGTATACCAAATTGACTGATTCGTCTTTGATCATCACTTGAGGGGCTTCATTGATCAATGGTGTTTGCCGCATTTCCCATTCATATTCTGGTTCTGAGATAAGTCGTTTCTCCCCGATCACTTCCGTAGGGGAGGCCATTTCCGCTAAATAAAGATTTTGCGCAACATTTTCATACCCTTCCCAGCCCGACCAAAGGAAATAGCGTTTGTCATTGATCTCTAAGACTGTTCCATCAATCGCAAATTTATCATCCATCCCTTTGATCTCTTCCAATTGCCACTCACCCATGTAAGGATCTTTTTGATGATTGACTAATGCGTACATACGATGCGTTTCTGAAGGACGATTAGCCGCGAAATACATCACCCAGCGATCATCTAAGTAATGAAGCTCAGGTGCCCAGATACTTTCAAATTCTGCTGGCATTTCCCAGATGATCTTTTTTTCACCAGCAGCAACGTGAGAGAGGTTTTCAGCACGCCAAAGCGTTAAATTATTCCCAGTCGTTTTGGTATAATAAAAGAACGCTTCCGTTTGCAAGATCCAAGGATCTGCCCCATCATTATCGATAATTGAAGTAAAATCGGACACTTCTTCCCCTGGATCAGTTCCAGCGCTACAACCGGTTATCATAAGCGCAGCAATCAAGATACTTACTCCACTGAGCCAAGCTGCTGATTTCCCCATCGGACATCGCCCCTTTCCTTACCAATCATTTTATTCTACCTGCGGTGGATGAAACTGCTCATTGATCTCTTTAATTGCTGCCAAATCAACTTTTGGTTGGCGATCATAGGTCAGTAACCCATTGATTTCTTGTTCGACATCTGTCAACTGAGTGTAGCAATAGCCCCAGAGTCCGACAGAGTCATAAACAGCCACCATGATTCGCTGATAATCCTTCAAGAAATCTTGTTGATTTTCCACTGAGGTATAGCCCCAACCGGGTTGCCCCGAAACATCGAAGCCAATACCACCAAACTCGGTCAATAAAATAGGCTGATCCTGATAAGAAAATCCTCCAGCGAAAATCGGCCAGGGGGTCGATACTCGACTCACCAATTTTTCTCTCGTGCTGAGACTGTCTTTAAAGTATAGATATTTTTGCCGCTCAGATTCTTGCCCATGCGCATAATTATGAATCGCACAAATATCGGTCTCCGTCATCGCCCAACCATCATTTGAAATAACCAACCGTTGCTGGTCTAACGAATGGATAAAGTGATACATCGCTTGAGAAAAATGCTGTTGCTGACGATCAAATGAGATTTTTGGCACACCCCAGCTCTCGTTGATTGGGACCCAAGTAACGATCGAAGGATGACTATAATCCCGAGTAATGATTTCTGTCCACTCTTGCATCAAGCGCGTTACCGAAAGATCGGTATAGATTGCCGGCGCCGCACACTCTCCCCAAACAAGAAATCCTAATTTATCTGCCCAGTATAAAAAGCGTGGGTCTTCTGTTTTTTGGTGTTTTCGGCAACCATTAAATCCCATTTCTTTGGCCAATAAGATGTCTTGTTTAAAGTCCTCATCTGTTGGTGCAGTTAACAAGCCGCTCGGCCAATAGCCTTGATCGAGAACCAACTTCTGGTAGTAAGGCTTGTTATTTAAGTAAATCATACCGTTTTCTGTATGTATTTTACGCATACCAAAATAACTTTTTAGCTGATCGATGGCCTTCCCTGCTTCTCTAAGAGTCAATTCTACATCAAATAATTGCGGTTTTTCAGGTGTCCAAGACCAGCCTTCGTGGTGAAAATTCGTCCGAAAAATTTCTTGCTGGAAAATATCAACCGCCAAACTCAACTTAGAAGTGATAAAGTCTGCCTTTCCGCTGGTAACTAAAGCACCTTTAAAATAGATTTGATATTCTAAGACTACTTGTGGCTGTAACTGATTCAGTTCTACATCGATCTTAACGGCGCCAGCATCAAAATCACTCGTAAATTTCACCTGTTGCAGATGGGTTTCGGCAACTACTTCAAGCCAGACTGGCTGCCAGATCCCTGTTGAGTTTGTGTACCAGATTCCTGCTGATTCTTCTTCCCAAAATTGTTTCCCCCGTGGAATGCTTTCATCAAAATGCGGGTCAAATGCTCGCACACTCAGTATTTGCTCTTGTCCAGATACTAGAGCATCCGTGATGTCTATATCAAACGAGGTATGCCCTCCGCAATGATTTTTCACATGATTTCCATTGACAAACACATCTGCTTCATAGTCCACCGCCCCAAAATGCAAAAGGACACGACTTTTTTCAGGGACTTGCACATCGAAGGTCCGATAATACCATACAACGTCGTGCACTTCTCGATGATCAATGCCGCTCAATGCACTTTGATAGACAAAGGGAACATTGATCTTGTACGGATAGTTTGCTTCGTTTGTGTACCACTTTTCTTTTAAACCAAGATTTTGGTCATCAAAGGCAAATTGCCATTCACCATTTAAGCTTAACCAATTCTCTCTCTCAAATTGCGGTCTCGGGTATTCTTCTCTACTCATATTTCCTCCAAAAACAAATTATTTTATGCCACTTTGCAACGACATTGACGCCATAAAGCTTTTTTGCGCCACCAAATACAATAAAAAGGTAGGGATCAAGGCTAAGATTGCTCCAGCAGTTCCAATTCCCGGATAGGTCATGTATTGCCCTTGTAGCAATTGCAGCCCCGGTGTAATCGGTAATTTATCAATATCGTTTATCACGATCGATGGCCACAAGAAGTCATTCCATGAGCCAGTAAAACTAAATAACGCAACCACCGTCAATACAGGTTTGATCAACGGTAAAATGATATGATAAAAGATTTGAAACTCGTTGGCCCCATCGATCACAGCCGATTCATCCAATTCTTTAGGAATCCCTAAAATGAACTGCCGAACGAGAAAAATGTTATAAACACCTGCTGCTCCAGGAACGATGACTGCCAGAAATGTATTGGTCCAACCTAACGTATCAACGATTTTAAAATTCGGGATCAAATTGACCACCCCGGGAAACATCATCGTTCCTAACAATAAGGCAAAAATCAAATCTCTCCCCTTAAAGGTGAGTCGTGTATAGCCATAGGCTGCAAACGAGACGATCACCATAACTAACAGCGTATGTGAAGTTGAAATAATCATTGAATTCACAAACCAACGGAACACAGGAGAAGAATCATTGCCTTGTAACAAGCCCAAAAAGTTAGCCAGCGTCCAATCTTGCGGAATCAAACTGAACCCAACCTTTTGAATCTCTGCCTCCGATTTAAACGAGGTAAAAATTGCCCATATCAAAGGAAAGAGCCAAATCACACAGACGATCGCTAGCAAAATAAAGGCAATTCTTTTCCCTAGTTTGTTTTCTCGCATCTTCATCCCTCCTATCTTTCCATTTTTTTGATGACCATAAATTGCACAATCGAAACTGCCATGATTACAAAACCTAGTAAAATAGCCATCGCTGAAGAAATTCCTGCAACCGAGGTACTACTACCAAAAGCATTTTCTTGGATGTACATCATCAACACGCGAGTAGAATTGTTGGGTCCGCCACCCGTCAACATTAGTGGCTGACCATAAATATTAAACTGAGCGATGGTCGTCATGACCGTGGTAAAAACAAGCTGGTTGCGAATACTCGGCAAAGAAATACGGAAAAATTTCGTTATACTATTTGCACCATCTAATTCTGCTGCTTCTAACTGCTCTTTAGAGACGCCATTTAATGCAGCAACATAAATAATTAGATTCCCACCTAATGTCCACCAAATTGTCACGATCAAAATAGCGATCCATGCCCATGGTTGCGTGCCTACAAAATTGATGTCGATACCGAATACTTCTTTGATTGGCCCAAAAGATTTGCTCAAAAGGAACCCCCAAATAATCATGACGGCAGAGATTGCAAATAATGTTGGCAGGTAGAGAATCGATTGAAAAAAACGCATCATTTTTGGTTTAGCAGACAATGCAACCGCTAGTAACAAGGGAATTACAATACATAACGGAACGGAGATTGCCGCAAAAAACAGCGTATTTTTCATTCCATTAAAAAATTGCGTATGATACAACGAGTCTTGATCAAACAAAATCGTTTGAAAATTATCAAACCCGACAAAAATCGGTGTACTGAACAGATCCCATTCAGTAAAAGAAACATAGATCCCAATCACTGCAGGAACTAAAAAGAATAAAAGAAAAAGGAGCATATGCGGACCAATAAAAACGATTGGCCAGCCATTTAACCTTTTTTTCATCAATACCCATCCTTCCTTGTATTTCTAGTGCAGCTCTCAACAAGAAACAACTGTGACAGCCCTTTAAGCCTATCAGAATTCCTCCCCTATCAAAAAATGGACTGAATTCTTTTTATGGTCGCTCTTCCTTCTGCCACAGCCTCTATGTGAGAAGATTATTTCATCTTTTCTTCTACAACTTTTTGGATCTCACCAAAAGTCGTTTGAATATCTGCTTTTCCTGTGATCATGTCCCATGAGCGATTATCATATTCACCAAAGATATACGATAAGCCATCAACTGCGTTAACAGAAATTGCCGCTTGTCCTTTTTCTGTCTTCAATAAGAAGGATTGTGGCATCTCAACATATTCTTCATTGTCTAGCATAGCTAAGGAAGTAGGATTTGCACCTGATTTGACCCACTCTAATTGGTTTGCTTGTAACCAAGTCAGAAAGTCGACCATGCCACTTTTCTTTTCATCGGAACGTTCCTCGTTCGTTTTGAACATTGCAAACTGATCGACGCCTGAACCTTGAATGATATGTTCCGCATCCCATTGAGGAGTAAATGTTTGGCCCCAAGTGAAGTCACTGATTTCTTCCATATTACTTAGCATCCATGTTCCTTCTGGAAGAAAAATCAGTTGCTGGTTTGCAAAAAGTTTATTTGCATCTTCACCATCTGGGACCATGTAGCCGGCATCGTACAGATCCTTAAACTCTTGAACGGCATTGTAAGAATACTCATTATCTATATTGATGTTTCCTTGTGCATCTTGCCATTCCCCACCCATTTGTTGGTAGAGATTCGAATAATTCTGCATGCCCCATGTATAGCCAAAACTATAGATACCATCTGCTTTTGCTTTTTCCCCAGCTTGTCTGATTTCTTCATACGTCACTACGCCATCATCCAACGCTCCTGGAACATATTTATCCACCAAATCTTGGTTGTAATACATCACCCACGAACCCATGGTTGCCGGAATCCCATATTGACTATCATCCACTACACCAGTGTCCCAAGCAGCTTCAACGTAGTTTTCCCGTGCCAATTCTGTCCCATCGATCATGTCATCCCAAGTTTCAAGCATGTCTTGGTGTTTGTACGTAGGCAAAGCTTCTGAGGCAATCAAAGCCAAATCAGGAACACCTTTCCCCGATTTCCCCGCAGTCGTCAACTTTGAAGTAAAGGTGTCACCTTGCATGCTTACTAACTTCACTTTAAAGTCTGGGTCTGTTTCATTGTATTGATCAATCGTTTTTTTGATTTTTTCACCGTCTGGTCCTGTCGTCGAAGACCAAAGCAAAATTTCTGAATTATTACTTGAGCTACCACTCCCGCCACAAGCAGCTAACAACACTGTACATAATAAGCTTGTCCCTACTAAAACAATAGATTTACTTACTTTCATTTTTTACACTCCTTTTAATTTAACTAAAAAGTAAAATGACATCCAATTATCAATAAACATAATCGTTAGACTATCGTCAAATAATGTTTACACCGTAAAGTTACTATAAATATAAAGCGCTGTCAACATTATTTTAACAAGGTATAACCAAAAATTATATCATTTTACTATTTTGTAAACCCACAAGGTTGTGTTATAATTAAACCATCTTTTCATTAAACATTTTAGTATAACGAGGTGATCGCTATGGAATTGGATTTAACGAACGCATCTTTACCGATCTACGAAGCACTGGCAAATGAAACTCGCTTAGCGATTTTAAGAGAATTAGGCGATAAGAAGAAAAGCATCAGTGAAATTGGACAAAAATTAGCAATCAGCAATGCTTTAATGACCAAACATATCCGTAAACTCGAAGAAGCTCAGTTGATCAAAACCGAAAAAGGATCGGGGCAAGACTGGAAGAAAAAATATTTGTCTCTAAAAACTGATTTCATCAATATCAATTTCCCAGCAAAAGTGTTTCCAGAAATGAATCTAACCTCCCAATCTGTGAAAATCGGCCACTTCACCGATTTTAAAGCTGAGCCTTCTTGTGGAATGGCGACCAAAGACCGCTTGATTGGCGCCTTAGATGATCCAAAATCTTTTCTGGATCAAGAACGTGTTGATGCAAGTATCATCTGGCTAAATAACGGTTTTTTAGAATACAAAATCCCAAATCCTTTGAAAAATGGTGAAAAAATCGAATTACTGGAAATCAGTATGGAGATCGCTTCAGAGTTCCCAATTTCGAATAACTATTGGCCCAGTGATCTTTCCTTTTACTTAAACAATCACTGCATCGGTAGTTACACCGTACCAGGAAACTTTTCGGATGTCAGAGGTTCTCTGACTCCGCAATGGTGGATCGATGAGTTCAGTCAATATGGATTGCTTAAGCATTTACGCATCAATCGCTATGATACTTCCCTCGATGGAGAAAAATTAACAGATCACAACCTGAATGAAATCGACTTAGACCACAGTGACTTTTTCACCTTTAAAATTGCTGCACCTGCAACTGCCGAAAACGCTGGTGGTTTGACCATTTTCGGCGATCGATGGGGAAATTATCCTCAAGATTTATTGTTCAATTTTTACGTATCGGAATGACTGTTGTCGTTCCATTACACAAAAAAAGCACGTAGCGAAGAGAGACCACTCCCTCAGCTAGTGCTTTTTTCTATTCTCTTACGCTGTGGCAAAAATGCGTTCGATCAACTGCATCACTGCTCGAACTTCTTCGTTTTTAACGATAGGTTCGGCACCGTTGCGTACAACGTTGTAAAAATTCTTGTAGAAAGGTTCAAAATCCGCTTCGGCTTTCGGGAAAGGAATCTCTTTGGCTGCCAATTCCGATGGCGGTGCCATCGTTTTCGTCAAGCCAACGCCTGCTTGAACTGGTTTTGGTGCGGCCACGTCTTCGCGACCTGTTGCCTGAACCATTTCACCATTTAGATCCCAATCGGTGATGGTGGCTGTTCCTTCCGTTCCTTTGATGTACCAGCGAGGCAATTGCGTGTAATTGGAGGTTCCAACTTCCACGATTGCTTTGACCCCATTTTCAAAGGTAATCAAAGCGAAGAACCCATCATCGACTTCTTCCCCCAACACAAAGCTAAGATCCGCTTTGACGTCTTTCACTGGGCTGTCGATCAGCCATAGCATTTGATCCAGCAAGTGAACGCCCCAGTCTAAGAGCATTCCCCCGCCTTGTTTTTTCACATGACGCCAGTCTCCTGGGATGCCGTTTGCCCCTTGGACCCGTGATTCTAATTGGAACAAATCGCCGATCTGTCCATTACGGTACAGTTCGCGTACAAGTAAAAAATCAGGATCCCAACGTCGGTTTTGGTGAACCATAAAGGTATTGCCGGTTTCTTGGGCAACCGCCACGATCTCATCTAGTTCCGCAGTATTCAGCGCAACAGGCTTCTCGCAAACAACATGTTTGCCTGCTCTCAATGCAGCGATCGATAACTCTTTATGCAAGTCATTAGGTGTGGCGATCAATACTGCTTCGATCGTCTCATCGGCTAAGACTTCATCATAGCTTTTAAAGATCTTATGGCCTTTTTCTTGTGAGATCGCTTGACGTTCTTCATTGATATCGTAAGTTCCTACGATGTGGATTCGTTCGTTTTCATTTGGTAAGATATTGTGGACATGGTACGCACCCATGCCGCCATATCCGATTACTGCAAAATTGATTGCACTCATGTCTGACACTCCTCGGTTTTCTTCTTATGCCCACCACATGGATGAAGCTTCTTCACGGATCATAATCGTCTTCAAGTTGCTGATGGCACGATTTAGTCCTTCATCTATGGACATGATTGGATCTTCATGCTCAATACTCAAGACATAATCATACCCATAAATTCTAAGTGCAGAAATAATATCTGACCAAACTTGTAAGCTGTGGCCGCAACCGACTGAACGGAAGGTCCAAGCTCGGGTTTTGACATTGCTATATGGCTGCATGTCCGTCAAGCCATGCATGTTGATATTGTCTTGGTCCAAATACGTATCTTTGGCATGGAAGTGATGGATCGCATCGGCTTCCCCTAAGATTTTGACCGCTGCCACTGGGTCGATCCCTTGCCACCATAAATGACTTGGATCCAAGTTACAGCCGATGGCTTTACCCGCAGCATCCCGCAGTTTCAACATCGTATAAGGGGTATGTGCCAAAAAGCCGCCATGAAGTTCGATTCCAATTTTAACACCAGCCGCTTCCGCTTCCGTGTTGATGCCTTTCCAATAAGGAATCAGTTTTTGTTCCCATTGATAATTATAATTGTCATCGTATTCCGTCGGCCATGGCAATACTGGCCAGTTGACTTGTGTATCTGTTGCATTTCCGCCTGAAACGCCTGAAAATCCGTTCACAACAGGTACATTCATTAAGCTGGCTAATTTGATGGTTTTGCGCAAAAGTTCATCGGCTTCTTGCGCTTCTGCTTTTAATGGAGAGATTGGGTTGTTGTGACAGCTCAAAGCTGAGATTTCCAATCCTTTATCAGCTAATTTCGCTAAGTATTCTTTTCGCTCTGCTTCACTTGCTAGTAAACGGTCAATGTCTAAGTGGGCATTGCCTGGAGAACCACCGGTACCGATCTCGACGGTTTGCAGCCCTTTTTTCGCTACTTCATCGATCATTTCTTCAAAGCTAAGTTGATTGAATAACGGGGTAAAAACACCTAATTTCATTTTCTTTCCTCCTCAATTGCTTGAAAATGCCCATATGTTGGGTAACGATTTTCTGTTGGTGCACACCAGCGAGCCGCATTTTGGATCACTTTTTGCACTTTGGGATTGTAATAGCTTGGGAATGTCTCATGACCAGGCTGGAAATAGAAGATCTTGCCATTCCCACGGCGGAATGTACAGCCGCTACGGAAAACTTCACCACCGGGGAACCAGCTGACAAAGATCAATTCATCCGGCGCTGGAATATCAAAGTGCTCGCCATACATTTCCTCTTGCTCTAGTTCGATCCATTCGCCGACTCCTTCAACGATTGGGTGGCTTGGATTGACATTCCAGATCCGCGCATGCTGATCGTCTACTCGCCATTTCAAATCGCACGACGTTCCCATCAAGGTTTTAAAGATTTTCGAAAAATGACCAGAATGCAAGACGATCAGTCCCATTCCTTCCCATACACGCTGCTGCACACGAGCAACGATAGCATCATCGACTTCTTCGTGCGCCATATGGCCCCACCAAACCAACACATCCGTGTCAGCCAATACTTGCTCCGTCAACCCGTGTTCTGGTTCATCAAGGGTCGCCGTTCGCACTTGGAAATCATCCTCTTCTAAAAACTTGGCAATTTGACCATGGATTCCTTCTGGATACATTTTTTGGACGGTCTCATTCGTTTTTTCATGACGAAACTCGTTCCATACCGTAACGTGGATCATTGGTAGACCTCCTCTACGATGTTTTTTAATTGCAGATAATCAATCCCGCTGGCTTCTAAAGGAGCGAATTTTTGAAACGCTTCCTGCTCGACGATCAACCATGGTAGTTCTAATGCTTTAGCTGCTTCTACATACGACTTGATTGGTAAAATCCCATTGCCGATCTCGGTGCTTTCCTGCGGCTGCTCTTGCATATCTTTGATATGAACCAAGCCGACCTTCGTTTCGCGTTCCTTTAGCCAAGGTAAAACAGCCACGTTTGCAAAGGATAACCAGTAAAGGTCGGCTTCCAAACGCAGTTGCGGATTGTCTTTGATCAGTTCATCGATCATAGATTCTCCAGCAACTTCAGTAAATTCATGGGCATGGTTGTGGTAGTAGCAAGTCAGCCCTTCTGCTTGCAACTTTTGGGTGATCTGGGTCAGCTCCGCAGCAAAGGCTTGCCATTTTTCCAAAGAATCAAAACTGGCATACGGAATGACGATCCGTTGATTGCCAATCGTTTTTTCAAAAGTGACGGTTTCTTCAAAACGATCTCGCAATGCTTCAAACGGGATATGGGAAGCCGCGACCGCCAAATCCAACTGCTCCAGCATTTCTTTGATCTGAGCAGCACTGTGTCCATGATAACCGGCAAATTCAACACCGTCATAGCCGTTTTGTTTAACTGTTTTCAACGCTTCAAAAAGATCTGTCTTGCAGTCCTCTTGAATACTCCAAAGCTGTAAAGCGATTTTCGGTTTTGTCATTTATGCTCGCTCCTTTTCTTCCAGCAGTTCTTATAGGTAGACTGGCTCACCGGTTTGCGATGATTTGTAGATCGCTTCTAAAATCTCCGTCACGACCATTGCTTCTTCAGGTTTGACCACTGGTTCGGTATCGTTGATGATCGCATGGATCCACGATTGTGCTTCTAAAATTTCTGGCGTTTCCCCGTTTCCTTCATAAAAATCAACGCCGCCTGTTTCAAGTTCGATATTTTTTTCATACAGCAAGCTGTGGTCTTCTCCGTTGATGGTCAAACCGTTATTCATATCCGCACCCGCTTTGCTGCCCATCAGTGTCGTTTTGGCTTCTTTCACATCCAAGCTGTTGAGCGCCCAGCTAGCTTCTAAGAAAATCGTTGCGCCATCTTCCATGACCACAAAACCAAAGGCCGAATCTTCTACTGAGAATTTCTCTGGATCCCAAGGGCCCCAAGCATTTGCGGCATTTTTGGTTTGCGACAACTCATGATACGCTTTTCCGACAACAAATTTTGGTTTGTAATTGTTCATCATCCATAAGGTCAGATCCAATGCGTGGGTACCGATATCGATCAACGGACCGCCGCCTTGCGCTTCTTCATCAAGGAAAACACCCCAAGTTGGCACAGCCCGACGACGGATCGCATGAGCTTTCCCAAAATAAATGTTTCCTAATTGTCCTTCGGCGCACACTTCATGAAGATAACGAGAATCTTTTCTAAAACGGTTTTGGTAGCCGATCGTGAGTTTTTTCCCTGTTCGGTTGGCTGCTTCGATCATTGCTTTGGCTTCTGCCGCTGTTTTTGCCATTGGTTTTTCACACATGACATGACAATCCGATTCTAGTGCGGCAATCGTCAACTCAGCATGTGAGGCATTTGGTGTACACACATGGATCACATCTAGATCAGCTTGTGCCAACATTTCTTGATAATCGCTGAATACTTGGGCATCTTCGGTCCCAAATGCTGATTTCGCTTCAACTGCACGTTCAACCAGCAGATCACAAAAGGCAACCATTTCTACTTCTTCTACTTGAGACAAGGCAGGCATGTGCTTGCCGTTTGCGATCCCACCGCACCCAATGATTCCAACTTTAACTGTCATATCTTTCCTCCTGAAAACGCTTATTATTTTCTACCCCCTCATTATAGCGAAACATCGAAAGCAGTTCTTCCCAGTTTCCATTGAAAAAATTCCCGAAAATTATCTTATGAAACTTTAACAAAAAGAACCACTCCACAATTTATGCAAAGCGCTTAAAAAAACATTATCGAGAAAAAAATAGTGCCAAATTGACAAAAAAACAGTCGACAAGCAAAGGCTCATCGGCTGTTTCTATCAATTTTGATTCAGTTGTTTCTGGTACTGCAACGGTGATTGACCAACGGCTTCCTTAAAGACATGGTGAAATGTTTTAACACTGGCAAAACCTGCTTTTTCAGCGACTTCTGCCATGGGGATCTTTTCATTGGCCAAGATAAATTTGGCTTGATTGATGCGGTATTCCGTCAAAAACTGCATGAAGGTCTTGCCAGTATTGGTTTTAAAGAAACGCGTGAAATAATGGGGACTAAACCCTACATGTCTTGCGGTGTCCTCCATCGTCAAGACTTCTTGGTAATGAGATTCGATGTACTCAAAGACATCATTCAGACGCTGCAAGGTTTCTTTGTATTGTGCGGCCGTTCGTTTTAGCGGATTGACGGCTTGTTTGCGCTTTGGCAAACTTTGATAGCACTCCCCGATCAACTGGTAAAGCAGCCCGAGAGTCAAATAACGCTTCCCAACAACATTTTCCTCTTCCAACTGATACAACTCGATCAAGAGACCTGTTATTTTTTCCGTAAAACTCGCTGGCCAATTTTTGCTGTGGGGCTCCCCTTCTTCAAAGAGTGTCATCAAGGATACTTCATTTTCTCGCAGCAGCGGCTCTTCAAAAAGCTGCATATCAAATTGATAGACATAGCGTTCACTCTCAGGTGATGCAAGAAAGTAGTGGGGCTGCCCGCTGGAAAAAAGATATAGATCCCCTTCTTTCAACTCAATAATCGTATCGTCAACACCAATATTCACCGTGCCGCGCTTAGCGTAAATGATCTCGATTTCTTTATGGACATGGGGATAAACGATGGTCAAACCATCATTTAGAAACGTTCGAAAACGAAATTCACTTTCAAATTCAGGAATTTCAAGATACATACTCATGGCTGACCGACTCCTTCGCTCTATTCTTATTTATTATAAGCGAAAAATTGCCTAAGAGAAAACCTTTTCTCAGCCAATCATAGTTTCTTCTGCTTTTTTGTGGTATCGTATTCAAGAAAAGGAGTCTTGTTTATGAATTATTATGATCAACATCTGCATACATTTTTGTCTTTTGATTCAGATGAACAGTTTGAGAATTATCTTGCTTACCAGCCTGCCTACTTCGTTGCGACAGATCATTTCGATTTGAAGAACCCCTATTCGGGATTCCGTGATGATATTCCTGACTATGAATTACTAGTAAATACCCACCAGAAGCTGCAAGAGACCACAGCGACGAAACTCTTAAAAGGCATCGAGATTGGTGTCGTGCCTGGTCAAGAACAAGAAATCTTGCGCTATCTTGAAAGCCATCCCTATGACTTGAAATTGATCAGTATCCATCAAAACGGTACCTTTGATTATATGGACGATGCCGTGTTGAACAAGGACAAATTTGCAGTCGCCAAACAATACTTTGACCAAATGGCCCACGTGTTGGACTCGTTTTCTGACGGGCACATCGTGACCCACTTTGATTATGGCTTGCGTCGTTTCCAATTTACAGCTGAGGAATTGGCCGCCCATTTTGAAACAGAGTTAACGACGATCTTCAAAAAAATCGTTGCCCGTGACTTAGCGATGGAAATCAACGCGAAGAGCTTTGGCCCCTATCAAAATGCCCACCTTTATCAATATGCAATCCCGCTGTATCAAAGTGTCGGTGGTAAATTGTTCACCCTCGGCTCTGATGCCCATAAAGCCAGTGACTATCGGTTAGATTTTGCAGCGATGAGCGATCTATTGCGTTCCTTTGGTGTCAATCAATTAGCGGTCTTTCAAGGTAGCGAACGGTTTATGGCGGATCTGCCTGCTCAATAGCGTCACCTTTGAATGCACTCTACAACAACACATTTTCAATAAATGGACAAAAAAAACGGCGAACCCTAAAAGGATACGCCGTTTTTGCATGTTTAGAATAGATTTACTTAGGTTATTCTGCTGCTAAAATATCTTCCTTAGCATGGATCATTTGAGTCAAAAAGTCACAATAAGGCGTTGGCACTTGGTACTTGCGGCCTTTTCGTGAGATTGCGCCATTGATATAATCGATCTCGGTTTTGCGATGATTATTGATCAAATCTTGATACATGGATGGATAGTGCATTCCGATGCCTTCTGGATCATAGGTTTCCTCAATATGGTGGACTACTTCGGATACATCCAGTTCAACAGATTCATGGGTAGCAACTGCCGCAAATTCTTCCACAATCGTTTGGACCATCGCACGCGCCGTTGAGGTTTGTCCGAATTGGGCAATATTCACATTTAAAATCGAACACAAACCATTTAGTGTGCCGTTGACACAGGCTTTGCGATAGATGGAGTAGCGAATGTTCTCAGAATAAGACGCATTTAACCCAGCATCAGCCAAGACTGCCGCCAATTGACGGGCATCTTCTTCTTTGCCCGGTTCGATATTTTGCAGTTCTACAGAACCATCCCCAAACAAGCGAACATTACCAGGACCAATCAAGTCCGCCGTCCAAATGGTATTTCCTAAAAAGATTTTATCCGTGCTGACATATTTTTCAATAGTGTCCTCATGACCGATCCCGTTTAATAAGCATAAGACTTTCGTTTGCTCTCCGATCATCGGTTTGATCGTTTGCATCATTTGATCCAGTTGCATCGCTTTAGTAAAGACCAGGATCAAGTCTGCTTGTACAGTCGTTGGGATCTCATTTTGCGAATAGATCGAAAAAGGGACTGCGATCTCTTCACCGTTTAAGTTCGCTCGTAATCCGTGTTCACGGATCGCTTCGATATGCGCCGGCCAGCCGTCGATCAACGTGACGTCATTTCCGCCTCTTTTTAGCATAATAGCAAAACGGCTGCCCATAGCACCTGCACCAGCAATAACAATTTTCATCTGAATTCCTCTTTCCTCTTCCACAATTAGGTATAGTTTACTCTAAAATCGTGAAATATGCGAGAGCCTTGCGTTTTTTCTCGATAGGAAAGAAAAAAGAACAATTGGAATAGTTAGATTTTTCAGATAATTAAAAAACGGTCGTTTCCAATTTTGTCCATTCA
Organism: Enterococcus sp. DIV1096b; assembly: GCF_050498765.1. Taxonomy (NCBI): domain Bacteria; kingdom Bacillati; phylum Bacillota; class Bacilli; order Lactobacillales; family Enterococcaceae; genus Enterococcus; species Enterococcus sp. DIV1096b. Next base: position 2,978,645 of record NZ_JBMHEK010000001.1, read on the forward strand.
AAAAGTCGCACGGAAGATTGAAAACTTGACTGAGCGAAACCAGTTTTCGGACTCACGTGCGACCCTTCTATTCAATTATTTCCTGTGAAACAGTTGTCGTTTTAGGCAGTGACTGTTTCATTGTTTGTTGCAAAGTTTTTTAGCCGTTCAGCTTTTTCCGCTTCTGTGATCCCATGTTGTTCCACGTAACGGTTGTGTTCGTGGATGGCACAATCATAGCTACAGGCACCTAAATGGGCAGCTTGATTTTCTTCAGAAGTCAAAAATTGGCGATTGCATTCTGGGTTGGCACAGTTTACATAGCGCTCGCAAGGTGTGCCATCAAACCAGTCGCGACCGATAACTTTTTTATCCACATGATTGATTTCCACACTAATGCGTTCATCAAAGACGTACATTTTGCCATCCCAAAGCTCGCCTTGAACTTCTGGGTCATTCCCATAAGCAAAGATACCACCATGAAGTTGGGCCACATCATCAAAGCCTTCTCGCAGCAACCAGCCTGAGAATTTTTCACAACGGATACCACCAGTACAATAAGTAACGACTTTTTTATCCATAAATTTTTCTTTATTATCGATGATCCATTGCGGCAACTCACGGAAGCTGCGGATATCGGGACGAACGGCTCCCCGGAAATGGCCTAAGTCATATTCATAATCGTTACGGGCATCGATCACCACGGTATCTTCATCTAACAAAGCTTCTTTGAACGCTTTAGGATCTAAATATTTTCCAGTCATTTCTAATGGATCGATGTCATCTTCCAGGTTCAATGAAACCAATTCTTTGCGCGGACGAACGAATAGCTTTTTAAACGCATGTTCTTCTACTTCATCGATTTTATAAAAAATCCCTTTAAAACGGGGATCAGCTTCCATTTTTTCCATATAGCGATTTGTTGCTTCAACCGTTCCAGAAAGCGTGCCATTGATCCCTTCATTGGCTACTAAAATACGGCCCTTGATGCCAATTTCTTTTCCAAATGCTAAATGCTCCTTGGCGAAGCTTTCCGGATCTTCAATTGTTGTATATTTATAAAATAATAAAACGCGGTATGTCAAACCAATTCCTCCTTTTTTTGTACCCTACAGTATAGGTTATCGCGTGACAAAAAACGAGTTTTATGCTTGTACCTTTTCACACAATCTTTTTCTTTGAGCAAACAGTGTCATGGATTGGTTTTATTGAGCTCTGCCACGAAAAAAGCTGTGACTTGATCCATCGTTTCTCCACGCACCAGATGGCGTTCTTCTCGCGAGATAAACTGCAGATTTGCTTCTGGATTTTCTGCCACAAAGGCTTCCACATCAGCATAAGGAATTTTCTCATCTTGGGTACCATGCCAAAATAAAAGGGGACGCTGTCCTAATTTCTCTGGTTGAGAAGACAGATCGTAAGCATCCATCCAGCTTAAAAGCTGACCATAATCCTCGGGTACAAAGAACCCAGCAGCGCCGGCGTGCATTTGGATGCGGTCACGGTATTTCAACATGGAAGGAGAACCCATGATACAAGCTGCCGCTGTGATTTCTGGATGCTGGCATAATAAACCACACGTGGTCATCCCTCCCATGGAGACACCGCCAACTGCGATCTGACCGTTGACCAAACCAAGGTTTTCAAAAAAATCGACTAAGTAAGAAAACTCAAATAGATTGGTTTGGATACTTTGCCAAAAAGTTAAAGAAGGAATCTCCGATAGCTGGGTCTTGCGCTCCCCATGATTGGCTGCATCTGGCAAGACCACCCGAAAACCTTCTCTAGTCAACTTTCTGCCTTGTGTCAACACTAATTCTTTACTCGTCTGCCAGCCATGATAGTAAATAATCAATGGCAGCGGCTCGTAAATCATTTCTTCTGGTACGACTTCTAAGACCGGAATATTCCCGATTTTTCTTTTTCGAACAGCTAATTTCATTCTTTTCCACCTCAGCTTAAGTATACAAAAAGTCGCCAAAAGCGCCACTGATACGCTGCAAAAAAAGACCATACCCAAAGAGTATGATCTTTTTTTATTTATGAATGTAAGACCGCTTCTCGAGCCAATGCCAAACAACCGAGGGTTCCAGCGTTGTCTTCCAATGCTGGGGTCACGATATATTTGCTTAACTCAGGCGTTTCGACATACCCATTGACCAATTTTGCAAATGCGTCGTGGACGTTTTGCAGCATATGGCGCTGTTTCATCACTCCACCGCCAAAAATGATCACATCTGGAGAAAACATCAAGGTTGTATTGTAGGCACATTGAGCAATATAGGAGGCTTCGATCTCCCAATAAGGATCATCTTCTGCAACCTCTTGTCCTTTTTTCCCTAAGCGTTTTTCGATGGCTGGTCCAGCGGCCATCCCTTCTAAACAGTTGCCATGAAATGGACAGCTGCCAGCAAAGTCATCTTTTGGATGAGGGACGACCAGCATATGCCCCATTTCTGGATGACTAAATCCTTCGATAAAGCGCCCTTCTTGTAAGGCACCGCCGCCAACACCTGTACCGATCGTGTAGTAAACGACACTACTCAATCCTTTGCCACTGCCGAAGACATACTCACCATAGGCAGCCGCATTTACATCTGTTGTCCAAGAAATAGGGATCGGAAATTCTTTTTTCATGGTACCGATGAAATCAAAATTTTGCCATGCCAATTTCGGGGTTGAGGTAATGTACCCATAAGTGGCAGAATCGCGATGGATATCGATGGGCCCAAATGAGCCAATCCCAATCCCTGCTAAATCTGCTTGGTATTGTTTGAAGAAATCAATGACTAAAGGCATTGTTTCCTCAGGTGTCGTTGTCGGAAAGCTCACTCTTTCCTTGATCGTCATTTCTTCATCGCCAATGGCACACACAAATTTTGTGCCGCCTGCTTCAATCGAACCGTATAACATGCACATCGCTCCTTTTTTTCTAACTACTTGCTGAACTTGACGCTGCGGCATCATCTGCTTTGACGCGATCGATGGCTACCACTAATGCAATGATCAGGTCATCAAGATCTTCTTCATAGATCACAACTTCATAGGTATCGCCCCAAGAGATCCATTTTTTGTGGATCTCTGCGATCCGCTTGCCGTTGCGGTTGACCACAAAATCCATATCCCACCAATTGCCATCCACATCGATGCCTTCTGCACTGATGGAATAGCGGGCTTTAAAAAATGTGAAATGTTTTTCTAAAACGATCGCTTCTTGGCCGTGGACTTCCACAAAAAATTTTGGTAATAAACTGAACACTTTTTTGGTGATCTCCGCGATCGGTCGCTGCTGCTCATTGAAGATCGTAAAACTTTTCGGGATCTTAAAAAAACTGCCTTCGACATAATAGCGAGGGTTTCGTAAGTCATCGGTCACGGTAAATTTTTCGCCAATGCTGAAAACCTTCTGTTTGATGTAAAGTTTCTTCAAATGCTACACTCCTTTCTCTTTGACATCGCCCGTATTGATCACCGGCTGAGTGCCTTTATCGGTAATGATCGACACCAATAAATTATTGATCAGTTGGACTTTGCGGTCATCTGTGAAATTGATGTCCTGTCCGTCTTCGATTTGTTCTAACGCCATTTGTGTCATGGAGACGGCCCCTTCAACAATGATTTGCCGTGCTGATAAAATTGCTTTAGCTTGTTGGCGCTGCAGCATCGCACTAGCGATCTCAGTCGCATACGCGAGGTGATTTAAGCGGGTCTCTATGACTTCGACCCCAGCAACAGCTAATCGTTCCTGCAATTCTTTTGCCAGCTCCTCCGAGACTTCACTTGTATTGCCTCGCAACGTCAGATCATCGTCATTGAACGTGTCATAAGGGTATTGCGTCGCAATATGACGAATCGCTGTTTCACTTTGGATCTCAATGAAGTCTTGGTAATAATCGACATCAAACAATGCTTTAGCGGTATCTACAACTTTAAATACCACCACTGCCGAGATCTCGATCGGGTTTCCGTCTGAATCATTGACCTTCAACAGCGAACTGTTAAAGTTGCGGACTTTCAATGAAACATTGATTTTTTGGGTTAATGGGGTTGTCACAAACAAGCCGTTGTCTTTAATGGTTCCTAAATATTGTCCAAAAAAGAGGATCGCTTTGGCTTGGTTGGGTTGTACGATCGTTAACGAACTAAGGAAAAGAAACGAAACGATCCATAAAAGAATACTGAGAACGATTTCGAGAACGCTCTCATTTACGAACCCATGATAAAACAAATAACCGCCGCCAACTAATAACCCGATTAGCACAACCAGTGCTAAATACCCATTCACATGAAATGTCTGTTTTTCTGTCATTTTTATTCCTTCCCTTCTTGCTCTTATCTTACCTTGGTTAAAGCCGCTGTGCAAATGTTCTTGCGCATATCAGCGACGATTCCCAATCAAGCTATTTTGTTTTCTGCAACTTTCCCGTTACAATTAAGGTAGGACAAAATTTTTCACAAAAAGGAGTAATTCTTATGGCACAAAAAATTGACTTAGAAACGAGTAAATGGTCGTTGGAATCGATCATTAAAACGGTCGGCACCGATCTTTCCTCTGTTGTAGAGGTACAAAACAAAGACGGCATTGACGTTGTAGTGATCTCGAAAGACGAGTGGCAACATCTTTTGGAATTACTCGATGCGCGTCATGCAGAAGGCTATCGTCTAGAACAAGAGCTTCCTGAAGAAATTTTAATTGACGTTGCCGATACTGACAATCAGTATACAGAAGACGGCGAGTTAGAAATGGAACTGCCTGAACGTGTGCATCCAGCACCTGATTTTGAACTGGATTCAGAAGAAATCGTCGAAAGTGATGACGTACTAGATTAAACAAAAAAGCAAAACGGCCCCGGGCTCGTTTTGCTTTTTTATAGCTCTTTTTCTTGCCTTTTGGTAATGACTGCTTGCAATCGTTCGATGGCAGGCTGCAATTCTTGTAGCGCCTCTTCTTCGGGTTCTAACTCTGCACACCGTTGCAGTCGCTCTAACCACATTTCTGGTTCTTTGACGCCCAACTGGCCAATGGCCCAATAAGCCGTTCCTCGAATCACTGGGCGCACGTCTTCTGTCGCACAGCGCCAAATCGCTGGCAAGGCACTGCGGTCTCCCACATTGGCTAAGGCGATGATGGCATTACGCTGCAGCGGTTTTTTCCCCCGCCAAGAGCCAGATAGATGGCCAAATTGTGCTTTGAAGGCTTTGTTTGATAAAGACAGCATCGGTTGCAGTTTTGGATAAACAGTATCGACTTCAGGCTCCATCTCTTGATGAAAATGGAAGTCCTTCCCCCGATTATAAGGGCAGACCAGCTGACAAATATCGCAACCGTAAATCACGTTATGCATCTTTTTGCGGTACTCTTCTGGCATCATGCCCTTCGTCTGGGTTTGATAGGACAAACAGCGTTGGGCATTCATCCGACCATCGCCCAATAACGCTTTGGTGGGGCAAGCCGTCACACAACGCATGCAATCCCCACAACCAAACGGGACTTCTTCATCTGGTTCAAGAGAGATATTAGTGACGATCTCCCCGAGATAAACAAACGAACCAAATTCTTCTGTGATCAGCAAGCCATTACGACCGATAAAGCCAAGACCCGCCCGCTGCGCTGCCGCCACATCCACCAATTCCCCTGTATCGACTTGCGGTGCGAAACGCCATTCGACTTGTTCTTCCATCGTTTGCGCTTGTTCTTTGATAAAGGCGATCAAGCGATCCAACCGTTCTCGCAAAATATCATGGTAATCGATGCCCCACGAGGCACGGGCAAACATGCCACGTTTTTCATCCCGCGGGACTTTCTCTTTGATTTTTGTCGGATAAGCTAAAGCGATCGCAATGATCGTTTGTGGATTTTCAAATGTCCGTTCAGGATAGATACGCTCTTCGATCACGGGATGCTCAAAACCAGAGGTATGGCCTTTGGCTTTTTGTTCCCGCAAGGAAGGCTCCAATGCCAAAAACGGCTCCGCTGAAGCAAACCCGATCTTGTCGATGCCAAGCCGCTTGCTTTCTGCAATAATTTTTTCTTTTAAAGACATGCTCGCTACCCTCTTTTGTCCGCTAAGCATCTGCTTCTCGGCTTTTTCTCTTCCCCTATTATACGTAAGCACCAGAAAAAAGTCGATGGTGCGGTTTGTTCCCCCAGTTTTTTTCTTTCTTTAAAAGAACACGTGTTGATTGTTTAAGATTTTAATTAATTTTATCGTTATTTTCCTCGCAACGATTGCATTGCCTTTTTCGAATGCTAGACTAGATAAAGGAATTAGAAAGAAATGAACAAATGAAATGGAGATGCTTATGACTCAATTACCCACCGGCTTGACTGCAGCAGAAGTCGCCAAGAAAACCCAAGAGGGGTTGCACAATGATTATGAAACAAAAACCAGTAAATCAACTGCTGCGATCATCAAAGACAATTTACTGACATTATTCAATTTTCTCAATCTATTGATTGGCGTTTTTTTATTTGCCGTAGGCGCCTATTCCAACATGTTCTACTTAGCGATTATTTTTGTGAATATCACCATTGGGATCAGCCAAGAATTGCACGCGCGTAATTTAGTAAAAAAACTCTCACTTGTTTCACCGCAAACGGTACGAGTGATTCGAGATGCCCAAATCCATGAGATTTCAGCCAAAGAATTGGTCTTAGAGGACGTAGTTATTCTTGGTGCTGGGGACCAAATCCCCGCTGATATGACGGTGCTTTCTGGACTAGTCGAAGTCAATGAAGCGATGCTGACTGGTGAAGCCGATCTGGTTGTCAAAGAAGCAGGTGCTTCCTTACTCTCAGGGAGTTTCATCGTCAGCGGTGAAATGACAGGAACAGTCCTTCATGTCGGTGCAGAAAACTACGCAGCGAAACTAAGCAATGAGGCAAAGGTCCACAAACCGATCCGCTCTGAGCTGCTTGCTTCGATCCGTAGTGTATCCAAATTCACCAGCTATGTAATCGTTCCTTTAGGGGTGATTTTGTTCTTCCAAGCCTTTATGATGCGAGATGCTGGGATCAAGGAATCCGTCGTCGTTTCTGCCGCTGCCTTATTAGGAATGTTACCAAAAGGACTTGTCCTGCTGATCAGTATCGCCTTGACGACAGGTGTCATTAAATTGGCAAAAAAACGGATTTTGGTCCAAGACATGTATGCCGTTGAAACCTTAGCGCATGTCGATACCCTTTGTCTGGATAAGACGGGGACGTTGACGGAAGGCCATATGGTTCTCGAATCGATCGTTCCTCTCCAAGCCGACAGCGACCCTAACATGCTCTTAGGGAATTATTTGGCAGCCAGTACGGATAACAATTTGACGATGCAAGCATTGCGTCAAGGCTGTCCTGAGCTAACGGATCATCAGCCGATCGACGTCGCTGCCTTTTCTTCACAGCGCAAATGGGGTGCTGTGGCTTTTGAACATCTAGGAAATGTCTATCTTGGCGCACCTGAAAAAGTCGCTGGCTCTGCTGCGTTACCGCAAGTCAAAGAAGCGCAAGAAGCAGGTCTGCGGGTGTTGATTTTAGCCGTAGAGACCAATCCAAAAGCGCCAACATCCTTTGACCCAACCAATGCACAAGCGGTGGCTATCTTGATTTTATCTGATATCATCCGTCAAAACGCTGAAGAAACCTTGGCTTACTTAGCCGATCAAGGCATCGATCTAAAGGTGATCTCTGGCGATAATCCAATAGCTGTCGCAGCGATCGCCCATCGTGCAGGTCTTGCGAATGCCGATCAAGCCATCGATCTTTCTACCTTAACGACCGAAGCAGAAGTCCGAGAAGCTGCGACACGCTATACGGTCTTTGGTCGTGTGACCCCTGAACAAAAGAAACTGCTTGTCCAAGAATTAAAAGCCAATCAACGGACCGTTGCTATGACGGGCGATGGCGTCAATGACGTGTTGGCGCTGCGGGAAGCCGACGTTAGTATTGCGATGGCTGCTGGCGACAGTGCGGCTCGTCAAATCGCTAACTTTGTCTTATTGGATTCTGACTTTACTACGTTGCCAGATGTTTTATTTGAAGGACGCCGCGTCGTCAATAACGTCACCAAAGCGTCGGGAATCTTCTTTATCAAGACGATTTACAGCTTCTTGCTCTCTTTGGTTTGTATCCTGACATCCAGCGCCTTTCCGTTCTTGCCGATCCAAATCACATTGATCGACTTAGCAATTGAAGGTTATCCATCTTTCTTCCTTTCCTTTGAAGAAAACAAAGCACCAATCAAGGGGCGTTACTTGCCGACAGTCTTGCTCAATGCGTTGCCAAATGCCTTGTTGGTGTTAGTCAATTACTTTGCGATCCGCTTTTTACAAACCGACTACGGTTGGTCGCAATTTGATACGACGACCTTGTTGTACTATTTGTTGATCGGGATCAGCTGTATCGCTGTGATTCGCGCTTGCTTGCCATTAAATCCATTGCGATTGTTCTTAGCGATTACCACTACCGTGGGGATCTATGTTGCAGCAATGCTTTTCCACGGATTGCTGGAAGTCGGCTTCTTGACCGCCGTGACCTTGCCTTACTTCCTTGGCATGATGGCATTGAACATCTGCCTGTACGTGGGGCTTTCTTTCCTAACGAAGCGTTTTTCAGCCAAAGTGCTCGTTAAACAATCCTAATTGATTTTGCAGCATCGCTCTTTCTTGCTTTGTCCAGAAAGACGATGCTGTTTTTTTGTCCTCTCCATAGGTGCAACCATACAAGAAGAAAGAAATTTGGTATACTGAACCTGTAGGCGGTTTCAACAAGGACGGTGTTTCTTTGGAAAAGGCAACCCCCTTGTCAAACAGCCAAATTTAATCAGAAAGTGTTGGTGAAATTGGATGAAAAAAAGTATTTTACTCGTTTCTCACAGTCAGCAACTCACCGAAGGATTAAAACAGATGATCGAAGAAATGGCTGATGGCGAGTCAGTCACGATCTATTCTTTAGGCGGGACAGCAGAAGGAGAGCTGGGTTCTGACGCCACGAAAATCGTGGATGCCGTCAACGAATCCGCAGATGCTGAACTGATCTTAGTCTTTGCCGATCTAGGCAGTGCCGTTTTGAATGCCGAACTTGCTTACGACATGCTAGAACCTCAGCAACAAGAACGCTATCACCTGATCGACGCGCCGCTGGTGGAAGGTGCCTTTGCTGCAGCGATCACCGCTGGTTTTAGTGATGATTTGGCACAAATCGTTGCAGAAGCAAAAAAAGCAGCCGAGAAAGGATGGCATGAAGCATGAAAAAAATCATTAATGATCCCTCAATGATCGTAGAAGAAATGTTGGCTGGTATCGTAGGCAGTTATCCTGAACTGGTCCATCAAGTCGCCGACTCACGGGTGATCGCTAAAAATAATCAAAAAGAACAAGTCGGTCTTGTATCTGGCGGTGGGAGCGGACATGAGCCGGCCCATGCTGGCTTTGTCGGTGATGGGATGCTTAGCGCCGCCGTTTTAGGCGATGTCTTCACCTCCCCGACCCCCGACCAGATTTTGACGGCTATCCAAGATTCTGATCAAGGACAAGGCGTCTTGTTGATCGTAAAAAACTATACTGGCGATATCCTGAACTTTGAGATGGCCAAAGATATGGCAGAAATGGAAGAGATCACAACGGAGATCGTGGTCGTTGATGATGATATCGCTGTTGAAAATAGCACCTATACTGCTGGCAAACGAGGAGTTGCCGGTACGGTCTTAGTCCACAAGATTTTAGGCGCAGCTGCTCGTAATGGTGCCAGCTTAAGTGAATTAAAAACACTGGGCGATGCCTTGGTTGCATCGATCAAAACCATTGGGGTCGCATTAAAAGCGGCAACAGTTCCTGAAGTTGGGAAACCAGGTTTTGACTTAGCCGATGATGAGATCGAGTATGGCGTGGGCATTCACGGCGAACCTGGTTACCGTCGAGAAAAACTGAAACCCTCACGTGAATTAGCACAAGAGTTGGTGGAAAAAATCTTAGCGGATTATGAAAAGACCCCAGAAAAAGTCGGTGTCTTGATCAACGGTATGGGTGGTACGCCGCAAATGGAGTTGTTCGTTTTTGCCAATGATGTCGCGAAATTACTCGCAGAAAAAGACATCCCTGTCTCCTTCCATAAAGTCGGCAATTTCATGACTTCCATCGATATGCAGGGACTTTCACTGACCTTGATCGACTTCAGCGAAACGGATCACACCGATGCGTTAAATGAAGCCGTCACAACAATAGCCTGGTAAAGGAGCGAATAGAGATGCAATTGACAACAGAAACGGTGCAAGCATGGTTAGATACCTTCACGAAAGAAATCGAAGCAAACAAGGCCTATTTAAGCGATTTAGATACACCGATCGGCGACGGTGACCATGGCAACAATATGGCACGCGGCGTAGCCGCTTATCAAGATGCTTATGCCAAACAAAAGCCAACGACGATCAGTGATACCTTTAAAGTCTTCTCGATGGCAATGATCTCAAAAGTCGGCGGCGCTTCGGGTCCCCTTTATGGTTCGGCGTTTATGAATATGACCAAAGCAACGAAGGAACTAGAAACAATCGACTCCTTTGAACAATTAGGTACGATCGTTGAAGAAGGCTTGACCGGCATCAAAATGCGGGGAAAAGCTGAGTTTGAAGACAAAACGATGGTCGATGTGTGGCAACCTGTCGCAGAAGCCTTGAAAAAAGGTGAATTGACCAAAGACACGATCGAAGCAGCGAAAGAGCATACCAAAGAACTAGTGGCTAAAAAAGGCCGTGCCTCTTATGTTGGTGAACGTGCCATCGGTCATATCGATCCCGGATCGGCTTCTAGTGCGATTTTATTTGAGTCTTTGTTAACGGTGATAGAAAAGGATTAAAAAAACGATGCTCTTACAAAATACCGTTTAAGACAAAAGACAAACCTTATGATTGCATAAGGTTTGTCTTTTTCTTGTTTATTCCTCTTGTAAAATCGTTTGGGCAACTAGCTTCACGTATTGATCCATGCCATCTGGATTTGGATGGACCCGATCTTCATAGAACCAGGACTCTTGGTCATTACTCAAATCATACCAATCGATCAAGGTCATATTGTCGTATTTTTCCGCCATGCGCTCCAACATCCGATTGACTTCATTTTGCCAACGCTGTGTCGGTACCCGTACATTGATCCAGTAGACTTTGCGATCACCGATCTCGTTCATAAAGCTGTCAAATTGGGCTTCTGTAAAGGAACCATTCGTCCCTAGCCCCACAAGGACGGTATCCCGCAAAAGATTTTTTTCTTTCAAGTCTTTGATCAATTCAGGGCTCGCATACAGCTGGCGCCCAACATCCCCATCAACTACCGCTTGGGTAAAGACTTCTTTCAAGTCAGCCGTTGCATCCAGCATCACAGAATCACCAAAAGCCGTGATTTCAAGAGATTCCGCTTTTTTCACTTGGGCTGCTGTTAAATCATACTTTTCCATGATATTTTTTTCATCTTCACTCGTGTTCGCCTCATCATCCGCTTCATTTCCTTCAGCATTCGCGTTCTTTTGCGATTGCTCTGCCGCTTTTTTATTGGCCGCAATGTTGTCTTTCAACTGCTGCTGCTGGGCATCGACATAATTCGTCGGTGCAGTCACGACGCCAAACAAAGCAACGAGGGTAATGAGTAAGCTGGGCACTAACCACGGTTTTTTCCAACTAAAAATTGGTTTACTGAACCAACCGCGGACCGTTCTGAATGTATCTTTGTACTGGAATTTACGCATTGGGTTTTCGATAAACCGATAGGACAATTCACTGATAAACAAGATCAAGAATAGTTCCACTAACGTGTGCATCAGCACGTTCTCACCGATATTTCCCACTTTTGCTTCGTAAAAAATCATCACTGGAAATTGATACAAATAGATCCCATAACTGCGCTTGCCGATATAACTGAAAATCGGATTACTCAATACACGATTCAAACTGGCTCCGGGATGAGCGGTGACTGCCACAAGAATCGTACATAGGATACTGATCAAGAACATGCCGCCATAATAGACAAAGGTCAAATGATCATCTAAGAAAAAGAACGCTGCGATCAGACCAGCCAAGGAAGCAAAACCAGAGATATTTAAGACCCGTTTGGCTTTTTGCGGTATCTCTTTCTTCAAGTGGGTACTTGGCCAAATGAATGCTAAGGCACTCCCCATCCAGATCGAAAAGAGCCGCGTATCTGTTCCATAATAGACCCGTGTCGGATCAGCGCCTGGTGTGTAAAGGACCGCTAACAGAATTGCCGATAAAATCGTGACTGCGGCAGTAAATTTAAAGGCGCGATGCCTCTGCTTGCCGATTTTCATCAACAAAATAAACACTAAAGGCCAAATCAGATAGTTCTGTCCCTCCACAGCCAGTGACCACAGATGGGTAAAGGGGGATTCATTGCCGAACCGATCAAAATAGGATAACCCATGATTGATCTGCCACCAGTTGTTGTAATACAGCAGCGAGCTAACAAAAACCCCGCGCAAATTATTCAGCAGGTTTCGCTGGAACAAAGTGATATACGCTGCTGAGATAAGCAGCATCACCACCATTCCTGGATAGAGCCGTTTCATCCGCCGAATATAAAAATCTTTGACTTTGATTTTGCCGTTTTGATCCCACTCTTGCCTCAGCAAGTCAGTGATTAAATAACCTGATACGACAAAGAATACTGGAACTCCTAAATACCCGCCTCGCATATGAGTAGGTAGTAAATGATATAAAATAACGCCGATGACTGCCAAGGTTCGAATGCCGTCAAACCCGGTAATATAGCGGCTTGTGCTTAAACGTTTATTCATTTTTCAACCACTTTTCTCTAATTGATCCAATTGTTTCATAAAAAAACAATTTCAGCATGAACGCTATTGATTCCATACTCTCATAATTTACCAGAAATCCCCCATATAAAGCTAGCAACATCTGCTATATTTCAAAAAAATTAATTTTTGGCGAAAAAAAAGTACTTCTATAAAGAAATACTTTTTTCAACTCCTTTTTTACAGTTCTTCTTCATAAAACCGACCCAAAATCTGGACATTTTCCGCAATACTAACAAAGGCTTTTGGATCGGCTTCTTTCATAGCACTGCGCAGCATCGGCAGTTCAAAGCGTGTGACTACCGTCAGCAAAACCGTTTGTTTGTCATGCTTGTAGGCCCCTTCGGCTTCATTGATGATGGTAATGCCTCGCCGCATATGTTTTTGGATCGTTTGAATGACTTCTTCTGGGTTGCGAGTGATGATCGTCACCTGCATTTTCTTTTGCTTCGTAAAGACCGCATCCGTCACTTTTCCACTGACAAAAATCGCGATCGCACTATACAACGCATATTGCCAGCCAAACAAGATTCCGGCGGCGAACAAAATAACAATGTTAAAGAAAATCGATATCGAGCCGATCGTCTTCCCTGTCCGTTTGCGGATGGCTATGCTGACAAAATCCAGCCCTCCGGAAGAAAGACCATTCTTCAAGGCATAGCCGATCCCCACTCCATTGATGGCACCACCGAAAATCGCACAGATCATCGGGTCCGTCGTGACGGTTTCTTCTGGCAAAATTTGCACGAATAAGGATGTCAATAAAACAGTGATTCCAGTAAAGATCGTAAATTTGTGGCCGATCTTAAACCAGCCAAGAAAAAATAATGGCACATTCAACAATAATAGCGCAAGGGATAAGGGGATATAAAATCCGATCCATTCTCTTGAGATCGTAGTAATGATCTGAGCGACACCGGTAATGCCGCTGGAATAAATGTTGCCCGGCTGATAGAAAAAATTGACCGCAATCGATGCCAGCAGTGCGTACACGATCGAGAATGAAAGTTTGTTGGCATATTCCGGATGAGGGAGCCATTTAAACAGAGGAGTCATTGCATTTCATAGCCTCACTTTTTTGATTTGCCTTTATTATACTTCAGCACATAAAAAAAGAAACGAGCAATGAAAGAAATGGGTGAATTCTCATGAACTTTTTTCATTCATTCACCAATTTCTATTTCATCACTCATTTCATCATGGGTTTAACGCTTATTCGTTTTCTTCAACCGTTGTTACATCAATGCTCAAGTCAAACAGTTGCATTGGCGAAACGGTACTTGGCGCTTGTGACATTGGATCAGCCGCTTTCCCATTTTTAGGGAAGGCAATGACTTCGCGAATGTTTTCTTCACCAGCCAAGAGCATGACTAATCGGTCTAACCCAAGGGCGATGCCGCCATGTGGTGGGAAACCATAATCCAAAGCATCCAATAAGAAGCCAAATTGATTTTGCATCTCGCGACGTGAGAAGCCTAGCGCTTCAAACATTTGCTCTTGCACTTCCCGTGTATGGATACGCAATGATCCGCCACCTAACTCGTAACCGTTTAGCACGATATCGTAGGCTTGCGCATAGACCTTTGAAGGGTCTGTCGTTAACAATGGCAGATCGCTTTCTTTTGGCAATGTGAATGGATGGTGAGCAGAAACATAGCGGCCTGCTTCTTCATCGTATTCAAATTGCGGCCAGTCAGTAACCCATAGGAAGTTGAATTTGCTCTCGTCGATCAAGCCTAATTCTTTTCCTAATTTATTACGGATCGCACCTAACGTTGCTGAAACGATCTCAAAGGAATCGGCACCAAACATCAGAATATCGCCAACTTCCGCATTGGCTGCTGCAATAATCGCGTCGGTTGCTTCCGTCAAGAATTTAGCGATCGGTCCTTTCAATCCATCTTCTTCAACTTTGACCCATGCCAATCCTTTGGCACCAAATTGGCCAGCGTAATGGCCTAGATTGTCCATGTCTTTTCTTGAGTATTTGTCTGCAGCCCCTTTGGCATTCAAGACTTTCACAACGCCGCCTTTTTCAAGAGCCATTTGGAAGACTTTAAAATCAACGTCTTTCACAACTTCTGATAAGTCGATAAGCTCCATGTCAAACCGTGTATCTGGTTTGTCACTGCCGTAGCGTCCCATTGCCTCATCATAGGTCATCCGTGGGAATGGCAAGGTAACTTCGATGCCTTTGACTTCTCGCATCACTTTTGCCAATAGCTCTTCCGTATAGGTTTGGATTTCTTCTGCCGTCAAGAAAGAGGTTTCGATATCGACTTGGGTAAATTCTGGTTGACGGTCGCCCCGCAAATCTTCGTCACGGAAGCAACGTACGATTTGATAGTAGCGATCGAAGCCGGCGCCCATCAATAACTGTTTAAAAATTTGTGGTGATTGTGGTAACGCATAGAAATGACCTGGATAGATCCGTGAAGGAACCAAATAATCCCGCGCGCCCTCTGGTGTTGATTTTCCTAGATAAGGTGTTTCGATATCTAAGAAGTCGTTCGTGTCTAAGAAATTGCGGATCGCTTGCGTCGTTTTCGCCCGCATCACGATGTTGTTCGTCATTTTTGGACGACGCAAGTCTAAATAACGGTATTTCATGCGAATCTCGTCGCCAACGGTTTGATCATCTTCAATCAAAAAGGCTGGTGTTTTTGCAGTGTTTAAAATCGTGATTTCGCTGATCATCACTTCATAGGCACCTGTCACCATTTTCGGATTGATGGCTTCTGGTGCACGATTGATGACTTGACCCGTTACTTCTAATACATATTCGCTGCGGCATTTGTCCGCGATTTCCCAGGCTTCTTTCGAAACCTCAGGATTGAAGACGATTTGCACGATCCCTTCCCGGTCGCGTAAGTCAATA
The DNA here is from genome assembly GCF_050498765.1 of Enterococcus sp. DIV1096b. Classification (NCBI taxonomy): domain Bacteria; kingdom Bacillati; phylum Bacillota; class Bacilli; order Lactobacillales; family Enterococcaceae; genus Enterococcus; species Enterococcus sp. DIV1096b. The sequence continues at coordinate 2,994,304 of NZ_JBMHEK010000001.1, forward strand.
AAAATCACGCCACCTAAGTCACGGCGCTTTTGCACCCAGCCTTTTAGCGTCACTTTCTGGTTTAAATGGGTCTCATTTACTAACCCGCAATATACTGTACGTTTTGTCATTCTTTTTCTCCTCACTCAAACATTTTGGTTGTCATTTCATCGTAGATCTCATCGAAGCGGGCATAAAGATCCGCTAACGGAAATTGTTTTTCTTCACGGCTTGCCATGGATTTGATATTGATCACTTGTTCTGCTAATTCTGTTTCGCCTAGAGTCAGAACCAACCGTGCCCCTTGTTTATCAGCAGATTTGAACTGGGCTTTGGCTTTACGATCCATGAAATCACGATCGGCAGAAAAGCCGAAATTACGGATCGCTTGCACGACTTTCAGCGCTTCTAAATTGGTTTCTTGTCCCAGACCAACCACATACGCATCTAACTCATTCAAAGCAGGAATCACAACTTCTTCGGCTTCCATAGTGATCAATAAACGTTCGATCCCCAAAGCAAAACCAAAACCAGGTGTTTCTGGTCCACCTAGCTCTTCCACTAAATGATTGTAACGACCGCCGGCACAGATGGTGGCTTGCGCCCCCATTTTTGGTGCATCACTCATGATCTCAAAAATCGTGTGGGTATAATAATCCAGACCACGCACCATATTCGAATCGACCTCATAAGGGATCTCCAACGCATCCAGCATACTCGTTACGGTTTCAAAATGTGCCTTGGCATCTGGCGTTAAGTAGTCTAAAATTGATGGCGCATCTGCCACAAATTTTTGGTCTCGCTTGTCTTTGCTGTCAAGGACCCGCAAAGGATTCTCATGCAAGCGGCGTTTTGAATCCTCACTAAGCTCCGCTTCATGGGGCGCTAGATAATCGATCAACGCTTGACGATAGTTTTGGCGTGTCTCTTTGTCACCTAATGAATTGATGACCAAGCGCAATTGACTCAGTCCTAATTGACGATAAAAATCCATTGCCATCGCCATTGTCTCAACATCGGTCGCTGGATTTGCTGAACCGAAAACTTCGACACCGATTTGGTGGAATTGACGCAAACGGCCTTTTTGCGGACGTTCATAACGGAACATTGGTCCCATGTAAAACACTTTATAAGGCTTCGTATGTTCTGGTCCGAATAGTTTGTTTTCGACATAAGAACGAGCGATCGGTGCGGTGCCTTCTGGACGCAACGTCACATGACGCTCTCCTTTATCGTAGAAATCATACATTTCTTTTGAAACGATATCCGTTGTGTCCCCGACACTGCGGGCGATCACTTCAAAGTGCTCAAAAATCGGTGTCCGAATTTCGTTGAATTGGTAATCGCGAAACACTAAACGTGCTGTTTCTTCCACAAATTGCCATTTTTCGGATTCTCCTGGCAAAATATCGTTGGTTCCTTTTGGACGTTGGTAACTCATCGTATGCATCCTCCTATTTGTTTCATGGTTGCCCATGTTCTTTGCTTTCATTGCTTGTTTGCTTATTCACCTATTGCTTGTTGCTCATTGATGTGGGTGGGTTGTTCTCGTGTTTGGCTTTTGGGTTATTGCGCTTTTAGTGGTTGGTTGCTGCTGGTCATCATCTATTCTGTCTTGCTCCAAAAGACAATCCCAGTGATTCCTAGTACGGTTATTACGCTCCCTAGGTCGCCTAGTACTGTTCATCATCTATTCTGTCTTGCTCCGCAAGACAACCCCAGTGATTCCTAGTATGGTTACTACGCTCCCTAGGGTCGCCTAGTACTGTTCATCATCTATTCTGTCTTGCTCCGCAAGCCAACCCCAGTGATTCCTAGTATGGTTACTACGCTCCCTAGGGTCGCCTAGTACTGTTCATCATCTATTCTGTCTTGCTTCGCAAGCCAATCATAGTGATTCCTAGTACGGTTACTACGCTCCCGGCGGTCGCCTAGTACTGTTCATCATCTGCTCTGTTCCGCTTTGCGGACCAGTCGCAGTGATTCACAGCAAAAAACTCGCCCTTGTTTTTTTATACAAGGGCGAGTTTTGATTACACGCGGTACCACCTAAATTCGAGAAATGTTCTTCTCCTTCGCTCGATTAACGCTCGGTCACGGAACAGCTTTTCTTCTGTTCATCTCCAGATTGTCTTTCCTTTACACGTCCTAAACTGCTTTCAGCCGGGGCAGTTTTCTCTTTTAAGGAATAGAATAAAGTACTCGATCCTTCACTGATTTTTGATATTATCTATAAACTACAAGAAAGCTATGAAAAAGTCAAGGTGTTTCACTGTCTTTTTCACTCCGCTGCTTTCAAGTAGCGTTTTCTCTAGTAGTCAACGCAAAGAAGTTCTCCTTCTGTTTGCTTTTCTTTCTTTTTGCGTTATGCTGAATAACGAAGGTTTTGTTTCTATGAAAGGAGCTGTTTCTATGTCTTTATATTCAGGCTATATCCGTCAACCACACTACTATGAGACCGATCAAATGGCGATCATCCATCACGCCAATTATATCCGCTGGTTTGAAGAGGCCCGCGTGGAATTACTGGCGTTTTTGGATTTACCGTATCATACGATCGAAGAAGCTGGCTTGATCGTTCCCGTGCTGGAAGTCAGTGCGCAATACAAAACGATGATTCGTTACGAAGATGAGGTGCGAATCGATGTTTTGGTCGACAAATATACGGGCACGCGTTTGGATTTTCGCTATGAGATCTACAAAACTAGCGATGGTCAGTTGGCTACGACGGGGACTTCAAAGCATTGTTTTTTAGCAAAAGAGACCAATCGCATCGTGCAGCTGAAGCGTAGTTTTCCTGAAATCCATCAACGATTTGCTGATTATGCTGCCCTGTCAGGGGAATAATCAATTCTGATCACTCATTTAAGTCAAAATTCTTGCTTTTTGAAACGGCTTTCGTATAATCAAAAGTAATTTCAGGGAAGGATGATGGCGATGTACGTGATTAAAGTTTTGCATGGTTACATTGGCAAAGATGGTCGTCGCACTCGTGAAAAAATTCCAGACAAGTTATGGGTCTTTGAAGATCGGAAGCAGTCCGAAGCATTTGCAGATAAAATTGGTGGTCGCGTCAAACCGTTAACTGAAGTCAAACAGCATACGTAAAGAAATAAGCCGTTATCGTCTTTTGCGCATAGACGATAGCGGCTTATCTTTTTTACTGCGTAAAAGGATTAGTCATCCAATTCTGTTTCAAGTACTTCACCTGTTTGGGCATTGATTTTCACATCTGTTTGTTTGTTGCCATCTTCTACTTTGACTTCCCAATAGGTTACATTCATTTCTTTGTCTAAGGACCAATCTGTTGCTTGACCACCGCCAGCTTCTTTCACGGCGATATCAGAAATTTCTTCCAATGAAAGCAAGTTGGTTAGGTCCAATTGATCGGCATCTTTTTTGACACCGTTTTGTTCATCGGCATCCAATTTTTCCGTTCTTTCTTCAGAAGTTTCTTTGGTTTCTGCATCGATCTTTAATTCAAACTCATTCATGTCATCCACGCCTTCTACTTGGTAGAAGTAATTGCCAAAAGAAGTATCCAAATCAATCGAAGTGATCGCTGCATCTGGGTATTTGTCTTGGAATACTTGGATCGCTTCTTCTACGGTCACGGTAGGCAAGCCCCCATTGGCGATCGCTGCACTGCTTGAAGAGCTGTCCGCTGCTTGTGATGAGGTTGTTTCACTTGATGAGGCAACTGCTGTGCTTGAGCTGCTGTTTTGCGCAGGTTCTGAATTTCCCGTGTTGTTTTGTGTACATCCTGCCAATAACCCTAATGCGGCAATTCCGAATAAAATAGTTGTTTTTTTCATGTTTCATTCCTCCAATTGTTTGTGTATTCCTTTTTTCTATATATTTAGAATAACAAGTTCCCAAAGAAAAAGAATCAAAATTGCTTGAAGAAAATCTAAAAAAATCTTCATCTTTCTCTTTCATTTGGAAAGGCAAGTTTAAAGATACTGCCTTGCGGTTGATTGTCTATCACGGTGATTTTGGCATGATATTTGTCTGCCAGCTGTTTTACCAGTGAAAGCCCAATGCCTGAACCGGCAATCTGGCTAGAACGAGAATCTTCTACCCGATAGAACCGTTCAAAAATCAAGGCTTTCTTGTCATCGGGAATCCCAATGCCAAAATCGGCGACGGTTAAAGACAACTGCCTTTGCTCTTGTGTCAAGGTCACATGAATCGGCTGATCAACAGGCGAATACTTCGCGGCATTTTCTAACAGGTTTTGGATGATTTGCTGGAAGTCACGTTTATGTCCTCGCTTCATACATTGGTTCTCCACAAAATATTCAATCGATTGCGGAACGATCGTCGCTTGTTTTTCACACTCTTCTCGGACGATCTGGGAAACATTAACAAGGGTCATTTCTTCTTGGGATTGATTTTTTTCTAGGTCTAGCAATTGATTGCTCAATGTTTCCAAACGCTTCGACTCTTTGTCAATAAATGCCATCGAGGAAGGAATGACTTCGGGATGTTTGGTTCCACGCCGCTGGATCAATTGGACATGTCCGCGAATCGCAGCCAAAGGTGTGCGCAGCTCATGGGAAGCATCGGCAACGAATCGTTTTTCCCGTTCGATCGTCTCACGCTGTTCTTTCAACAATTTATTGAAAGCCAAGGCCACCGAACGAATCTCGATGGGTTCTTCAGACACTGACAATTCTCCTTGTCGGCTTTGTTCAATGGCAGCAATTTCTTGCGCCATGCCGGTAAGTTTCTGACTCCATTTCCCGACACTCCAATAAATCAGCAGGCTGCCAATCACAACAGCGATCAGATTCAAGAAACTGCTGATCATAAAGAGACCATAGGCTAATTCCACACTATCCTCCCCATTGATAGCGATCGTCACCTGATCCCCATCGACTTCTTGGGTTTTCGTGTAATAGATGCCATCCTCTGTAAAAACGATGTCTTCGAGAAATGGCATCACTCGTCCTTGATTGATATCGGCAAAAATCTCTTCCGCATCTTCTGATGAAACGACACTGCCATCGGCTAAGAACACTTGCAGGGCGTCTTCTTCATCTGCCGAAACATAGGCATTGACGAGAGTGTCCCAGGTATCCCCTGATGCCTCACCTTTTTCGATGGCTTCAAGAATGTTGCTAGCACGATTTTCGATATGTTCAAACAAATAACCTACGGATAATAAAATAAACAGCAGATTGAAGAGAATCAGCAGACCAAAGAGTATCAAGGAAAAGCGGCTCGTCAATTGAAACTGGGCTGTTTTTCTACGTTGGTTGACTGACTTATTCTTCATGGTCGGTCCTCAAGACATAGCCTAATCCTCGAACGGTTGCGATCATTTTGCCTTTGCCGCAAACATCCAGCTTGTTCCGCAGTGTACGGATATAGACATCTACAACATTCGTTTGACCGTCGTATTCATAACCCCAAATCTCATTCAATAGGTCATCTCTGGTTTTGACGACTTCCGGCTCTTTCATCAATTCATATAAAATCCCAAACTCTTTGGGCGTCAACTCAATGGTTTCACCGGCAACCTGAACCAAGTGCTTGGCGATGTCCATCATCAGCTCCCCCGCCACTAATTGGTTTTGCTGGTTCTTTTGTTGTTGGGCTTCTCTTTGCAGCCGCCGCTCGATCACGCGAATTCTGGCAAACAGTTCTTCGATTTCAAAAGGTTTCGTTAAATAATCATCTAACCCAACATCAAGCCCCGTCACCACATCGGCGGTTTGATTTCTGGCGGTCATCATCAAAATCGGGATGTCGCTTTCTTTGCGTATCCGCCGCGCCACTGTGATGCCATCATAGATTGGCAGCATCCAATCCAATAAAATCAGATCAAAAGCATTTGCTTGCTGATTGAACAAGGTCAATGCCTCTTGCCCATCTTTGGCCCAGACCGTGCCATATCCCTCAAAAGTCAATTCGGACTGGATAAAACTGGCTAAACTTTCTTCGTCTTCTACTAGCAAGATCTTCAAAGTCATATGCGCTCCTCCTCTGGTTTTGCTTCTATCATAACGGATTTTTTCAAAACTTCCTAACTGATTGAAAGAAAAAAACATGAAGATTTTTTCATGTTCGACCAAAAAAAGACGGCATGAACCAAGGTTCACTCCGTCTTTCAGTTATTCCATATTTTTTGCCAACTGATACGTGCCAACAAGTTCTCCTTTTTCGAGTTGAATCATGTAAGGACATGTTTCAGCTAAAAACTCACGATCATGACTGATCACGGCTAATAAATCAACTTCTTTGGCAACTATTCGCAGTAGTTTTGCGACTTCCTCCATTTGCTGCAAATCTAATCCACTCGTTGGTTCATCGAAAAACAACAAACGTTTGCCAGAAAGCAAGGCACTGCCAATCGCAACTCGTTGTTTTTCCCCACCCGACAAGCTTTGCGGATGTCGGGCAAGGAGTGGTGTTAAGTGCAACAATGAGACAATTTCTTCAAAACGAGCTGGGTTTTGGGCTTTGATCAGCAGCTCTTTTTCCACCGTTTCAAAAAACAGCTGCAAGTTAACATCCTGCATCACAAGAAAGCTTTCCTGCAGCAGCTGCTTTTGGGTCCGCTTTTGTCCATTGATGGCAAATACTGCTTCTGGGCATTTTTTCAATCCTGACAGGACTTGCACCAACGTACTTTTGCCAGCACCATTTGGTCCAACGATCCCCACAGCTTGCTTCGTCGGCAATTGTAGTTCAGGCAAGTTAAGCGCCCAATTTCTGCTGTTTGCTGAGCGTTTCGATTGCTTGATCTGCAGATGCGTTGCCCTTAATCCAGACTTTTCTGGCAAAGATTCTCGGCAGTGCTGATTTTCCAATGCCGCCTCGCCTACTTTTCGCAATCCCAACTCGTGAATTGCCTCCTCGGGCAGTGACAACAGCTGAGCTGCTGGATAGGACGCCCGCAACCGCCCTGCTTCTAATAAGCAAAAGCGGTCTGCCAGTGGCGCCAAATACGCCAAGCGGTGTTCGGCGATCACAATGGTTTTCCCTTGTTGTTTTAAAGAAGCCAATCCTTGAGTCAACTTTTGGATCGCTTCTTGATCCAAATTACTGGAAGGCTCATCCAATAAGAACACATCATGGGGCAGCATCGTGGCTGCAGCGAGAGCAATCAGCTGCTTCTCCCCACCAGATAGGTCAAAGACACTAGCATCAAGCAACGGGGTCAGGGAAAACTGCTGTGCTACTTCGGTGATTCGCTGCCGAATGTTTTCTGGTGCGACGCCCGCATTTTCCATCGAAAAAGCTAACTCCGAATAGACATCCGTGGTGAAAAATTGAGTCTTGGGGTTTTGAAAGACGACGCCAATCGTCTGGGCATAATGGGAGAAATCGGCAACTGGCAAGTCTGTTTCTCCGACACGGATCTTTCCTTGCACTTCGGCGGGATACAGCTCAGGGATCAAGCCATTCAAAACATTGAGCAAGGTCGATTTTCCGCTGCCGCTAGCGCCGCACAAAACGATAACTTCCCCAGCTGCGACTGTCAAAGAAAGCTCAGATAATACGGTTCGATTTTCTCGTTTCACTGACACTTGTTCTAGTGTGATCATCCAAGCCACATCCTTTTCACGATAAAGCCGCCTAATGCTAAAAAGACCAAGCCATCCCACCAGCGCAGCTTCAGTTCGTGGACGGTGGTATGGGGAGTTTCTGATGCTAACCCGCGAACCAGCGCCGTAGCCGACAGTTCGGTTGCGGTCTTTTCAGCCGACATCAGTAATGGGATCAAAAAATACTCCGCACTTTGCAGTGGATGAAGCAAGATCGATCCTGCCGACAGCGAGATGCCGCGAAAGCGCATCGCTTGGCGAATACTTTTGAAATCTTGTACCAATGTGGGAAAAAAACGAAATAAGACTGCCAGCGGGACTAATAATACATTGGGCACGTGCATTTTTTGCAACGCCGCCATCCACTCACTGTTCTTCGTCCCACTAATGGCAAAAGCCGCCGCCATGATCGTTGGCAATAAGCGGCGATAACCGACGGAAAAGAAATCCAGCAACACGATCAATAGGTGGTTTCCTTGGCGAAACAAAAAACTATCTGCCAGTGTCAGCAAGACAAACACGCCATAGAACAGCAGGCCTTTTTTCCAAAAGCCGCTGACTAAAAATAGCAGCAGCAAGAACGTGACAAAGACAAACTCATCGATCCAGCTAATGGACACCATCATAGTAAAACTAGCAAAGAGAATCACCGCCAATTTGCTGCGGGGATCAAACCTTGTTTTCGACACATTCCTCACCCTTTATGCGATTGGATTGTTGGTTGAAAATGTTTTTCCATCAAGCGGCTACCAATGCCTAAACCAGCCACCGCACCAATCAAAACGGCCAATGCACAAAGCCCCAACATCACATTGGAGGTATGAGCAAACACGCCGGCAATGTAGGTTTCATCTTTTCCGCGAGCCACTAATGAATCGATGTAGGCATTTTTCATAAACCACAGGGGCAAGATCGGGCCCATCAAGCCAAAACTAAAGACGATATAACTCGCCAGTACGCGAACGTTCTCTTTGAGCTTTGTTTTGTATTGAATCAAATCAGCTGCTAAGGCACATATCATATTGGGCAAAAAGGCCAATGGAAAATGTCCTGAAATCAAAAAAAAGAGCCCTACCACGGTACCCATAATGGTGATTGCGCCAAATTTCGGTACTTTATTCAATAAAATCAGATAGATAATGCCAGAAAACAAAGCGGTGACTGCTGGAATAAATAAATTATGAAAACCTGGGATCACAAAACGCAAAATCAATAGACAGACGCTCATTAAAAGAAAATAGATCGTTGTATAGATCCCCACTGCAATTAAATCTTGAACCTTTAGTTTTTTCACTGCGTATACGCTCCTTCTTGCAAGCAATCAATGAAAAAACCGTTGCTGCTTGCTTGTACAAACTTATTTTTACAAAGCCTCAGTATAGCACAAAGCAGACGTTTTTATGGGGAGATATGCTTACTGGTAAACAAATATTGTTCATCAAAAAATCGCCTGCAGGTAATGCCCTGATAAAAGCGACTTTACTTGCAGACGATTCTGGTAAATATTTTTTATCAATTGCCTATTCTAATGATGTCCCCCACCGTCAACTTAGGGTAAGCTCCCGGTTCTACTAGAATTGCTCCTGGTAAAATTTCATTTTCTCCATCACGAAAATAGATAGAGATATGTCCTAGCTCATTAAAGTTTTGGTTGGCTGCACTGCCAACCTTCTTTATTGTATAAGTCGCCTCACCTAATTGAAGCTTCACTCCAGGTTGAAGAACATTTTCTTGTTGTTCAATTGTTTCATGAAGCACACAGATTGATTTCAACTCTTCCGTTGCTGCTGGACCAAACAATATCAACAACATCTCCTCTTCAAAAGCTTCAACCAACTCACCAATTTCTTTCACCGTACTTTTATACAATCGAATGCCTCCTTCATGCTTTTTTTCACTTATTCGTTATAGATGAATGGGTAGACCTAATGCCAATTCTGTTGTATCCATTATAGCTTCCGAAAGTGTTGGATGTCCATGGATCGTCAGCGCAATATCCTCTAACGTAAGTCCTGCTTCAATTGCCAACGTGATTTCAGCGATCAAATCACTAGCTCCAGGTCCCACGATTTGTCCACCAATGACTACTTCTGAGTCTTTATCAAAGACTAAGCGAACAAAGCCTTCGTAGGTGTTCAGTGACAAAGCACGACCATTTGCTTGAAATGGAAAGCTCGCAGTATCAGCTGCCAGTCCTTGAGTCTTCGCTTCTGCTAAAGTTTTGCCTACAGTAGCGATTTCTGGATCTGTAAAACAAATTGCAGGAATGGCTCGGTAATCTTTTGCTACGTTTTTCCCGCTGATGACTTCTGCAGCTATCTTCGCATCATAACTCGCTTTATGAGCAAGTGCTGGTCCTTCAATAACATCACCGATGGCATAAATGTGGGCTTGTGACGTTTGGTATTTTTGATTGACACGTATCCATCCGTTCGTTCCTGTCTCGATCTTCGCCTGAGCTAAACCAAGATCTTCTGTATTTGGTTTGCGTCCCACTGTGACCAGTACGTAATCAGCTGTTAGTATTGTTTCATTTTGATCGGCACGAACCGTTACTTCCACACCTGTATCATGGCTTTTTACTGATTTTGCCATTACACCTGTTACTATTTTGATCCCTTTTTTAGCAAAGGACGCTTCGACCACCGCCACTAAGTCTTTTTCGTAAGAAGGAAGCAGTTGCTCCGATCCTTCCAGTATCGTGACATCTGCGCCTAAATCTGCATAGGCACTTCCAAGTTCAGTGCCAATCACACCGCCACCAATAATCACCAACTTTTTGGGCACTTCTTTTAAAGACAATGCCCCGGTAGAGTCCAAAATTCTGCCGCCGAATGCAAAGCCGGGAATCTCGATTGGACGACTTCCTGTGGCGATGATCGCCTGCTTGAACTGAATGTTTTTTTCTCCCTTACCTTTGATTTCTATTTGATTTGGTGAAAGAAACCGGGCATAACCTTTAACGATTTGAACTTTATTTTTGAGTAGCAGTCCACGAATGCCCGAAGTGAGCTTTTGGACAACGGTTTCTTCCTTCCATTTCTGGAGTGTCTGAAAATCTAACGTTGTCTGCTGATTGGTTATTCCAAGATAATGGCTATGTTTTGATTCTTGATAGACGTGTCCGGCATGGATCAGCGCCTTAGAAGGAATGCATCCCACATTTAAACAGACCCCACCGATAGCATTGCTTTCTACGATCGTGACTTGTTGACCTAATTGCGCCGCCCGAATCGCTGCCACATACCCGCCAGGACCTGATCCGATGACCAAGGTATCTGTGTTATATTCCATAAATTCCCCCACTTTCTACAATAAGAAGCCTAGTGGATCTTCTAGTAATGTCACGATTTTTGTTAAAAATGCCGCTGCTGGTGCCCCATCTACGACACGATGATCAAATGAAAGATTCAGTTCAACAAAGGATTGATTTTTCACTTCGACAGCAGTCTGATTGAAGATAGCTTTTTCATAAATCCCACCAATGCCCAAGATCGCTACTTCTGGTTTGTTGATAATCGGCGTAAACTGCTTGACCTTTGTTTTTCCTAATGAGCTGATCGTAAACGTACCACCAGACATTTCGGGATTCGTCAATGTTCCTTCACGAGCTTTTCTCGTTTTCTCTTTGATTGCCGTGGTCAAATCAGCTAGACCGAGCTGATCAGCTGTCGAAATGACCGGAACGACTAATCCCTCTGAAAGAGCAACGGCAACTCCAAGATGAATCGCTGAAAATCGTTTGATCCCCTCATCCGTGGCGTGGGCGTTGAATAGCGGAAAATCCTTCAAGGCAATCATGGTTGCTTTGGCAAAAATTTCCAGATAAGAAAGACGTTCACCTGTTCTTTGTTCGATCATCGGTAACAGCTGATTTCGTAGGTCAATAACTTTCGTCAAGTTGACTTCCGCTGTCATGGTAACATGGGGGATGGTCGTTTTGCTCGCTACCATTTTTTCTGCAATTGCTTTTCGTAACGGACTCCATGGAATGAGCGCACTCTCAGATACCACTTCCTCAACCTGTGGTTCGACAGTTGGTTGTTTATTGATGGCCTTAATATCCAAAGCTTGGATTCTGCCTCTCGGTCCACTTCCTTGAACAGTAGTCAAATCGATCCCACGCTCTCTTGCCAAACGTCTAGCCGAAGGAGTTGCCCGTATGGTACGCATCATTTGATCATTGGTACGAGGTGCTGTCTTTTCAGTTTCTGTATTTGTTTGATTCTGCTTAGCTTGGTCTGGTTGAGTTGCTTCACTTGAAGGCATCTGAGGTGGGACCGTTTCATTTGCTGCTCCTATATAAGCAATAATTGAATTAACGGGCGCACTCTCCCCATCAGCTAAGTATTTCTTTAAGAGAATCCCCTCTTCATAGGCTTCTACTTCAATGGCGATTTTATCTGTCATTACTTCAAAGATTGGATCACCGATCGCAATGGTATCGCCTTCATTTTTTAGCCAAGTCGTAATGGTTCCCTCAGTCATCGTTGAGCTTAATTTAGGCATCAAAACCTCATGTGCCATACTTTCCCTCCTATTTATCCGCCATCAGTTTGCAACATGCTTCAACAATATCCTCAACTTGTGGTACTGCTTTTTTCTCTAAGTCAGGATGATACGGCATCGGAATCTCTGCACCTGCTAAGCGAACGATTGGCGCATCTAAAAAGTCAAAAGACTCGCTTTCTGAGATCACACTTGCTAATTCAGCGCTGAAACCACTGCGTTTGACTGCTTCGGTCACGACCACCGCACGCCCAGTCTTCATCACTGAATCGATGATGGTTTGTTTATCTAAAGGCACCAATGTTCGAGGGTCGACAATTTCAATACTGATATTTTTCTCTTGTAAAATATCCGCTGCAGCTAGTGCTTTATGCACCATAATTCCTGTAGCAACGACGGTAATATCTGTTCCTACTTTTTTAATATCCGCAACCCCAATAGGGATCGTATATTTTTTCTGCGGCACATCCGACGAGGTGCGATAACACAATTTGTGTTCATAAAACATTACTGGATTATCATCCTCAATCGCTGCATGCAGTAAGCCTTTGGCGTCATAAGCCGTTGCTGGCTGGATCACCTTTAAACCAGGGATATGAGCCGTCCAGTTTTCTAAACTTTGGGAATGCTGCGCTGCTGCCCCAGTTCCTGAACCACCGGGGGTTCTCATTACAAGAGGAATTCGTGCTTTTCCACCATACATATAACGAATTTTTGCTGCTTGGTTTACAATTTGATCGAGGGCGATCGTAATGAAATCAGAAAATTGAATTTCAAAAATCGGTCTCATGCCCGTCATAGCTGAGCCAACTGCCGCACCTGCAATTGCTGATTCAGAAATTGGGGTGGATCGAATCCGCTCCTCACCAAATTCTTCCACCATCCCACGGCTAACGCCGAAAGCGCCTCCATAAACACCGATATCTTCCCCTAACATGAACACAGCTTCGTCTTCTCGCATTGCTTCCGCAAGAGCTTCTCTCACGGCTTCCGCATAAGTAATTTCTCTCATGATGTCCTCCTACTCTGCATATACATCTTCAAACATCGTTTCCACGGCAACGACGGGACTGTTTTCACCAAAGGTCACTGCATCATTGATGGCTTGTTTGGCTTTTTTTCGAATTTCCTCTGCCTCATCTTCAGTAAAAATTCCCGCTGCGATCAAGGTTGTTTTGGCTTGTTGGATTGGGTCTTTTTCTTTGCGCCACTGCTCTTCTTCTTGCTTGGTCCGGTATTTTTTCGCGTCTGACTTCGAATGTCCCTTCCAACGATAGGTCATAGCTTCGATCAATGTCGGTCCTTCGCCGCGCCGAGCTTTTTCAACTGCTTGATAGGTGGTCTCGATCACTTCTATCAGATTGTTTCCATCAATTGTGATCCCTTCAATTCCGTAGGCCTTTGCTCGCTCTGATAACTGTTGGATGTTCGTCATTTTTTCAACAGAACCGCTCATACCATATTTATTATTCTCAATAAAAAAGACTACTGGTAGATCCCAGATTGAAGCCAAATTGACTGCTTCATGAAAACTTCCTTCATTGGTAGACCCATCGCCACCGTAAGACAAAGCGACTTGTTTCGTCTTTTTCATTTTCGAGGTCAAAGCTGCGCCGACGGCAATCGGAAACCCACCGCCAACAATACCGTTTGCGCCCAAATTTCCAGTATCCAAATCAGCGATATGCATTGAGCCGCCTTTGCCTTTATTCGTCCCTGTGGTTCTCCCAAACAATTCCGCCATCATTTCGTTGACATTGGTTCCTTTGGCAAGTGTATGCCCGTGCCCACGATGGGTCGAGGTGATCCAATCGGTCTTTTTTAAGACGGCACTGCTTCCTGCAGCAGTCGCTTCTTGCCCTACAGCCAAATGGGTCGTTCCATGGATCAAGCCTCGAGCAAACAGTTCATCTACTTTTTCATCAAAAAAGCGAATTTCCCACATTTTGTAAAAAATCTCTTTAAACGTTTCATTTGAGAGATTTGCACTATTCTCAATCGAAAAATACTTCGTTTTTTCCATTTGTTTTCTCCTTTTGTTTTGCCTAAAAGTTCATCTAAGCAGCACGAGGATTCACTCTATCCATTCAACAGAGCCTTTGCGGTGTCTTCATCCGTAATCAGCACATCAACCCAGTCACCAGTTAAGGCTGCTTTAATGCCCTTCACTTTATCCTTTCCACCCGCTGCAGCAATCTTTAAAGGAATCCTTTTTAGATCCGACACCTCCAGCGACAATACTCGTTTGTTCCATTCACAATCCACTAATGCGCCCACTTCGTCGATAAAGTTATAACAAATATCGCCGACGATCGTCCCATTGGTAAACTCAAGCTTCATGCCCTCTTCTTTCGCAAGATAAGCTTTTGTCATGGTCGAATAGACGGGCGTCCCACCGATTCCCACCAAAGAAATATCAGCATTTCTTGCTTTTTTAAACACATTTTTTATAAAGGATTGATTCAAGAAGACCTCTCGAGCCTCTGCTGAATCCACCGTGATTGGCGCATGTAATTCCACTGCAACTGCACCACACTTACTTGCGAAAAGTTCACAAAGAACATTGGCTTGTAAAGTTGCGTGTTCTCTGCCTAGTCCACCTACTAAGGGGATAAAGCGCACATTTGGTAAATGGTTTTTTGCAGAAAAATTGACGGCTGCTTCATGGATCGTAGTTCCAGCAGAAATCGCAATCGTCGCATCTGCTTTAGTGATGCGCGTCAGGTATTTTGCTGCCGCAATGCCTAATCGTTTGTTTAAAGATTCTTCTCCGGTTGATGGAACACAAATGACCTCTTTTAGTCCATATTGTCGCTGAATGTTTTGTTCAAGTTGTTGAAATGGGTGCAGCAATTCATCATGGATGATGATTTCTACTAATCCTAAACTACGTGCTTTCGCTAAATACTTAGAGACCAGTGAGCGGCTGATACTAAACTTTTTGGCGATTTCTTCTTGTTTTGCTCCTTCGTTGTAATACATTGATGCCAATTCTACAAGTAATCGTTTATCATCCGAGTAGCCCATTTATTTTTCCTCCAATAGTATAAATACTTTATTACTATTGATTTTAACACGTTTTAAAACGGCGATTTTCAAAAAAGAATTACGCAAATGTGCTATCTTGTAATTTTCTAAGCTTCCAGACGGTTGTTGATTGGTCTAACTCCACATCGTCTTCTGTCAAAAATGTGCCTGCTTCGATGGTGCGTTTTGCTACTACTTCTCCTGAAATCAAACCAATCGGGATATGTCCTTCTGTTGTCATGTCGGCATGGGTTTCTAAAACTCCACGCACACAATATCCGCCGATCCCATCTAAACGCTCTCCTGGTTTAATTGTCTTTTTCGCAACAACTACTGTTTCAGAAATTGGTGCCCCTAATGGAACGATCGCATGATCTTTTTGCAAGACAGCTTTTGCAATGGTGATTGGTGTTTCTAAGCTTGCTAAGTGGAAGGGTCTATACAAGAGATGATGATCTCCTTCTTTTTGCATCAAATAATTCAGTTCATGTTTGACTCCTTCATTTTGACCTTTGACGATTACAAAAACACCTGGAGCCAAGCCATCGACATATTCTACAACCCCAAATTTATTCAGTATGCCACCCTTTTCTTGCAGGTTCAAATCCTTCAAAACGGACTCTTGATCACCAGCAACGCCGTGCATCCCTACTTTATCCGGGACAAAGCCAATCGCATTTGACAGTAAATTCATTTCAGCCATCGTCTTCGTACCGTCTTTAAAAGCAGCAAGCATATGAGAAGCCATTTTTTTCGTCTTTGCTTCTTCCTGGCAAGTATCTGGATTAGCGGCAATGTTAAGTTTGTTATTTTTCCCTTTCCCTGCTACTAAAACTTCCATCCCCATAGACTTCGCAAATTCAAAAAGTTCGGTTGTCGCTGCCGGCTCGTCTCCATCTGATCCGGTATACACTAAACCGGCAGTCCGATAAAGCCGATGCATCAAAGGACCGATCGTAATATCAATTTCAACATTTAGTAGAACAAGGTGTTTTTTAGCTAAAAGCGTCTCCATCGCAATTTTTGCACCTACTTCAGGTACCCCAGTCGCATCGACGATCACTTCAACGTCTTCTGAGTAGATCACCTCTTTGAAATCAGTAACTGTTAGAATTTCATGTTGGCTTGTGGAGGAAGCACGGTAAGCTTCCGCCGCACTTTGTGCAAAATTTAACCGAATATCACTGATCCCTGTTACAGCCATTCCCGGGATCGTCGCGATCTGTGCAATCATTCCAAAGCCCATTTGACCTGCACCGATTACGCCAATTTTGATTGGCATTCCGTGATCTTCTCTCTCCAATAATTGTTGATAAATAGTCATTCTCAGCTCTCCTTTAACAAAATATATTTCACGTAACATATGATACACCCTTATACTAGTAGGCCAAGATTCCCTTGTCAACGCTTCCAATAAAATTCAGCTGCGAACGATGCATCTTTACCTAACGTTCCCTTTTCTTCACAAACTTAACATATGTTCCAACATGAAGAATATGTGAATTTCATATTGACTTTCACAAATTCACAATTTAAGCTTTTCTTATAAAGCGCTTCCAAACAAATTGAGAAATGAGGGATTACTTGATGGAGGAATACAAGGAACTTGTTTTATTGTTAGCCGGTTGTTGGTTCATTCAGATTTTCTTGTCCTACTTGCAGCACAAAAACTATGGGAAGGAAATAAACGAATTAAAAAAACGAAATACTGGTTTTTTGGGTGTAGGAATCTCAAAGGCAAAATTTAACCTAGGTCGCGGCATCGTCCTGCTAGTCGTTACAGATGAACAGGATTGTATCGTGACTTATAAAGAAATGGCTGGCATCACGATCTTTGCCCGGTTTAAAGAACATCAAGAATTTATCGGAAAGAAAACAACGGAAACAATGCCATTACTTGCTAATAAAAGAAGGAAAGCTGCTTTTGAACAAGCAATTCAATTGATTCAATCTGAAAAAAATCGACTGGAGGTAGTGTAAATGGATTTCCTAGTAATGATTGCTGAAAATTTTATTGGTATTTTTGATGCTGGTGGGGAAAACTTAGTGGGTTTGATCACTGGTATCTTACCAACTTTGATTGTTTTACTCACATTCGTCAATGCACTGATTGCATTGATTGGGGAGGAACGCGTTTCCAAGTTCGCTCAAATCTGTACCCGAAATATCATTTTACGCTATAGTATTTTTCCGCTTCTCGCTGTTTTTTTCCTTACGAACCCAATGTGTTACTCCTTTGGGCGTTTTTTGAAAGAAAAGCAAAAACCGGCTTTCTACGATTCAGCTGTTTCTTTGGTCCATCCCATCACTGGCTTATTTCCCCATGCAAATGCCGGTGAATTATTTGTTTGGACTGGTATTGCTTCTGGTTTAACTACTTTAGGCTTATCCACCATGCCGTTAGCTGTCCGCTATTTTCTAGTCGGTCTTGTTGTTATCACCATTCGAGGCGTTGTCACAGAATTATTAACGAAACTGATGTGGAAAGAAACCACTGAATGATGTTCATTGGAAAGAGGAGGAAAAACAATGTCAAAAACGGTTATTGTCAAACATGGAACGAAGGGTTGGGGTGGTCCACTAACGCTAGAACCCACGACTGAAAAAAACGTCGTTGCTTCCATCACAGGCGGAGGTATCCATCCAGTGGCGAAAAAAATTGCTGAACAATTGGGTGTGGAAGCAATCGACGGATTTAAAGAAAAAGTGGAACCAAGTCAAATGATCTGTGCGGTTGTTGATTGTGGAGGGACTGCCCGTTGCGGTGTCTATCCCAAATTAAATGTCTTGACCGTCAATCTCCATCCTACTACTCCTTCAGGTCCGTTAATGAAATTTATCAATGAAAAGAATTTTGTCTCAGGCGTCACCATAGATGACGTTTACAGCTCTGATGAAGCAATGACAGAATCTTCGGTAACAAGCGAAAAAGTGGAAGAACCAACACCTACTAAAAAAGAACAGGTCACTGCTGCTAAAGCAAAAGTCGCTGAATCACAAGGAGGGCTTCTAGGTTTCATCAATCGCCTTGGTCGTTCCGTCGGCAACATTGTGGGAATCTTTTACCAAGCGGGTCGTGATACGATCGAAATCGTAATCAAAAATATTCTTCCCTTCATGGCATTTGTCAGTATGTTAGTAGGGATCATCAATTATACAGGCATTGGCGACATCATCGCTAGCGGTGTCACTCCCTTATCTGGTAGTATCGTTGGTCTCGTGATCTTATCTCTTATTTGTTCAATTCCAGTTCTTTCACCCGTTCTAGGCCCAGGTGCCGTCATTGCTCAAGTCGTCGGCGTATTGTTAGGAGTAGAGATTGGCAAAGGCACGATCGCTCCCGCCATGGCACTACCCGCTCTTTTTGCAATCAATTCTCAAGCCGGTGCAGATTTTACCCCTGTCGGTCTCACATTAGCCGAAGCTGAGCCTTACACCGTAGAAGTCGGTGTCCCTGCCGTTTTGTTCTCTCGCTTACTCACTGGTCCCTTAGCAGTGATTCTGGCTTGGTTAGCTAGTTTTGGGTTGTATTGAGGAAGTCGCCTATTTATTCGAGTATCTTGCTAAACTTACAAAAAGACCAATCTAGCGTGGTTACTAGATTGGTCTTTTCCTGTTAAAAAGCATTTTTCTTCCTTTATGTTAAAAATCGTAGTACAGAAGATAGGAAAATAAATATTCTCTTTTCCTTTCTTTCCCCCTTCATTTGATGAATAATAGAGAAAGATCGAGTATATAAGATGATACTAGATAGTTCAAATTCTCTTTTTTTACTAGAGAAAGATCGATACAAATAAAAAACAAAGTGAAGAAAAAAATACCTTTGCTTATTATCTTAAGTTTAAAAATAATATTGTTATAAAAAGTCCAAACCCAACTGTAAAAACATTTTGACACTTGATTTCAAGGCATTGTCAAAGACATTTGATCGTTAAAAAGCAGACATTGGCCTACACTAATGGTAGAAGGAGCGGATAAAATGAACTTAAGCAAACAAATAAAAAAACATCGGGAACGATTAAGTCTCTCTCAGGAAGGGCTGGCAGAAAAACTTTATGTCTCCCGACAAACGATCTCAAATTGGGAGAATGAAAAAAGTTATCCTGATGTTCACAACTTATTATTGCTCAGTGTTCTATTTGATGTTTCTTTAGATGAATTAGTCAAAGGGGATGTTGAACAAATGAAAGAAACGATTGAGAAAACAGCAATGGATCGCTACACGAAAACAATGTTGGTCTTTACATTGTTGGCCGCATTATCTGTTGGGCCTGCTCTCTTTTTACCAGGACACTGGTGGATTGCCCCGCCTCTATGTTTTTGGCTCGTCTCCATGTATGCCGCATTGAAGATCGAAAAAATCAAGAAAACCCAAAATATCAAAACGTATAAAGAGATCGTTGCCTTCATGGAAAATCAAGACCTCGATGCCATTAGGAAAAAGCGGGACATCAAAAAAGATTTCCTCTCAAAAACAGTCATCGTCTTGGTCTTTGCCTTGATTGTCGGCATCATCGCATGGCTTAGTACACTGCCGCATTTACTGATGCGCTGATCAAAACACAGGTTGAAGCTGCTTTTATGATGAAGCCGCTTCAACCTGTGTTTTTTTCAATTCAATGATCTCATCCGCATAAACCAAGTTTTTCGGACGATGGGTAATCATGATGACTAGTTTATTTTTTAATTGGTCTTTGATCGCTGCAAAAAGCTTTTCTTCTGTTGCTTCATCTAAAGCCGATGTGGCTTCATCAAGGACAATGACTTCTGCGTTTGTGAAAAACAATCGGGCAAAAGCGATCCGCTGTTTTTCCCCACCAGAAAGGTTGGCTCCTTTTTCTCCAATTTCAGCAGACAGTCCTCCCTTGAGTGCCTGATAGAATGCGCCTAATTGACATTTTTCTAATACCGCTATGATTTCCTCGTCTGCGATTTCCTTATCAAAAATGATATTTTCTTTCAGCGTTCCTTGGAATATTGGCGCATCTTGCGATAGATAAAAGACATGCTGATAGTAATCATTTAAGTTGTAAGCAACTAAATTTTTGTGATTAATCAGGACCGCACCGGTCGTCGGCTGATACAAGCCTAAAATCGTTTTGACCAGCGTTGATTTTCCTGCGCCGCTTTCTCCTACTAACCCATAAATCGCTCCCCGCTTCAGCTCCAGTGTGCTATCGGTTAAGATTTTCTTTTCTTGAAGTATGACGGATAGATCCTTAACTGTGATGTAGTTGATGGTTTCAGACAATGCATCTCCTTGTGTTAATGCTTTGTCCTCTGGCAGATAGAAAAATTCATTTAACCGTGCAAAGGCAACTTTATCTAAGCTGTATTGAACAAAAATCACGTTAAATATTGCAACAGGCGTGTAGATTCGATCCACATAAATAATCAATGCTGCTAAACCACCCAAGCTGACCGTAATCTGATTTGTAAATGCCAATACCACAATTGCGACTTTGATCAATGCGACTAAAACTGCAAAAAAACCAAAGAAAAACTCATGGATCATCGTCATTTTCGTCAAACGTTCTGTTGTATCAGCAGACATATTTTTATATTGTGCGATCTCTTTTTCAAACCGTTTATTGATCCGAAACGTGACCATTTCCGTTAATCCGCGGATAAAGGTGCTGTTCATGGCTTCTTCTGAAACTAGCGCATGTTCTTTGAGAGAGCGTAAAACTTTCAAAAGCAAATTGGTCACGATAAACACCATTAGATAGCCCACAAGGATCGCTGGAATCAACCTTTTATCGATCATAGCAATAAAAGCTAAGTTAAACAGTGTTTCGGGAAGCAATTCTTTAAACAAGCGTCCATAAAAATTCAAATGGATATTTCTACCCGCCGCTGCTCCCGCTTCAGTTTTCTGTAAGAGTGCTCCAGAGCCAATCTGCAAGTATTCAGAATAGGCAATCTTGCTGATTTTCACTAAAGCTTGTTCTTTGAGATAGAAATACATGCTGTTGTGCAATTTCGTTTTGGGTTTCTGCTCGAGATAGGACAAAAGCGGTACCAGTACAAGCGTTAACCCATAGATAAAAATAACTGACCAATCAAATGTCTTGCCAAATGAATCGAGTAATTTTTGAAAATAAAAGACATTCGCGGCACTCAAAAATGAGACCGCAATTCCAATCCCAATATATACCGTCAATCCTTTTTTAAAATGCCGCCATAAATCAATCGCCATCGTAAGCTCCTTTTGCTGCAGTGTTCGTGGAAAAGTCGTGAGATAAATAAAATAACCGCTTTCAAAAGTATAATCTATTTTTCGCTTAATGGAAAGAAACGTATGAAAGATAGTGAGAAACCATTCCTCGGTCATCGAGAAAAACAAAAAAACCCCGCTCAAAGAGCGGGGCTAACGTTGTTGCCAACGATTGATTATTTGTTTAAAGCGTCTTTTGCTTGGTCAGCTAATGCAGTAAATGCTGTTGCATCGTTTACAGCCAAGTCAGCTAACATTTTGCGGTTGATGTCGATTTCAGCTAATTTCAAGCCGTGCATCAATTTTGAGTAGCTTAAGCCATTCATACGAGCCGCTGCGTTGATACGAGCGATCCACAATTTGCGGAAGTCGCGTTTCTTTTGACGACGATCGCGGTATGCGTAGTTGTATGAATTCATTACTTGTTCTTTTGCTGTTTTAAATAGAGTGTGTTTAGAACCGTAGTAACCTTTTGCTAATTTAAGCACTTTTTTACGACGTTTACGAGTTACTGTTCCACCTTTAACACGTGCCATGTATAATTCCTCCTAATATGAAAATCGATAATTGTTTGTATACGTGAAGCTTGGGTTACGCAATTATTTCATGCGTGCTAGTTGTTGACGGATACGTTTGTAATCGCCAGCTGAAACCATTGAAGCTTTACGCAATTGACGACGTTGTTTTTTTGTTTTGCCGTGGAAACGGTGACTGGTAAAGGCACGGAAGCGTTTCAATCCGCCGCCGCCAGTGCGTTTTACGCGTTTTGCTAATCCGCGGTGTGTTTTTTGTTTTGGCATAACTAATTTCCTCCTCAAAATCTTTCGTTATCTGACTTTAAACTGAAACTCAGTGAGTCATTATTTATCGTTTTTTGGTGCTAATACTAAGAACATACTGCGGCCATCCATTTTTGGCTTTTGCTCAACAGTTGCCAAATCAGCAGTTTCTTCCGCCAAACGATCTAACACTTTCTGACCAATTTCTTTATGGGTAATGGCACGGCCTTTGAAACGGATCGAAGCTTTCACTTTGTCCCCTTTTTCAAGGAATTTACGTGCATTACGCAATTTTGTATTGAAATCATTGACGTCGATCGTTGGACTTAAACGAACCTCTTTAATGTTGATTACTTTTTGTTTCTTACGAGCTTCACGGTCTTTTTTCTGTTGCTCAAAGCGGAATTTCCCGTAATCCATAATTCTTGCTACTGGCGGCTTAGCATTTGGTGCCACCAATACCACATCAAGGTTTGCTCGTTCTGCAATTTGCAATGCTTCAGCTTTACTCTTTACACCAAGTTGTTCGCCGTTTTGATCAATCAAACGCAATTCACGTGCACGAATGCCGTCGTTTACCATCATATCCTTTGCTATGGTCATTCACCTCCGAGTTTTTTGAGAGAAAGAAAAGCTTGTCGATTCGAAATCAGACAATAAAAAAACGAGTTCTTCACGAACCCGCACGTACTCCACACAAATAAATGGTAGGAATCCTATTCTGCCCAGCGATATCTTCACTCAGGCGAGAAGCGGGTGCTTCTGCTTTTATTTCTCAACTTTTATAGTATACTGCTTTTTCCTCTTATTGTCAACAGTTTTCATGATTGTTTCAAAAAAAAGCCGGAGCATACGCTCCGACTTTCGTGTTTCTTATTCTGCTTTCAACGCAGCCATCGTGATGTAGTTGTATGGTTGATTGAAGTGAGGCAAGAAGAAGATATCTAATAGCTTCATCTTGTCGATCGTTACGCCTTCTTCGATCGCTAGTGAGAACATGTGGATGCCCATTGCGATTTCAGATGTACGTGACGCCATTTGTGCACCAACGATGCGGCGTGTTTCTTCTTCATAGACGATACGGATCTTAACTGTCGCATTTTCTTTCATGAAGCCTGGTTTTTGGGTATCTTCGTAATCAGAGTATTTCACTTTCATGCCATTACGTTCGGCAGCTTCGACTGACAAGCCAGTTGAAACCATGTTGTAGCCGAAGATCGAAATCCCGTTTGATCCTTGAACACCTGTTGATTCTAGAGACGTTCCGCCGATATTATGGGCAGCGACGATCCCTGAACGTACGGCATTCGTTGCTAATGCGATATACGTTGTTTGTTGCAAAGCATTTGAGTACACAGTTGCACAGTCACCGACTGCGTAAACATCTGCATCGCTTGTCCGTTGATGGCGGTCCACTAAGTACGCGCCGTTAGCAAACAATTCCAAATGATCTTTGCCTAGCTCATTGTTTGGTAAGAAACCGATCGCATTGATCACTAGATCAACTGGGTATTCGCCGTTGTCTGTTACAACTGCTTCTACTTTCTCTGTTCCTTTGTATTCACGTGCTAATTCACCGAAATGCAATTCAATACCATTGTCAGCTAAGTTTTTGTCCATATCTTCTGTGAACCATTTGTCGTAGTAGTTTGGCAATGCCCGTGTCGCTGCATCAAAAAGCAACACATTTTTACCACGGCGTTTTGCTGCTTCAGCAATTTCAACACCGATGTAACCAGCACCGATAACGGCAACGTTTTTCACGTCTTCTGAGGCTAACTCTTTATCAACCGTTTGTCCATCTTGGAATTTTTTCAAGAAATGGATGTTTTTCAAGTCACGTCCAGGTACTTTGGGTGAGATCGGAACAGATCCAGTTGCGATGACAACTTTGTCATAAGATTCAACGATCGTTTCACCTTCACTGGTCACAGCGTGTACTTCTTTTTTCTCAAAATCGATATGGTCAACCACTGTTTCCATATGGATTTTTGCACCTTTTGCTTCAAAATCTTCACGTTTTGTATAGAACAAGCCTTCGTATGAATCGATTTGACGTCCAACCCATAAAGCAGTCCCACAACCTAGGTAGCTTAAGTTTGTATTACGGTCGATCATTACGACCTCTTGGTCTTTGTAGTTATCTAATAGTGTATTGGCAGCTGCAATCCCCGCGTGGTTTGCACCGATAATAACTGTTTTTGTCATGGAAAATTTCCTCCTTTTGTTTACATTGTCATTATAGCTCGCTTGTGAATTTGAAAACTATCAACTTTTTCGCGATTTTAAAAATTTGTGACAGTTTTTCGTTGATATACGTCACTTTCATCGGGTTAAGTTTCTATATCAAAATTATTTTCGTCTTGCAAGTAAAAAGATTGTGAAAAAATATGTATTCAAAATCAAAGGTTTTCCTTGTTATAAAAGCATTCTGCAAACCGATTGAATAAATTTCACAATACCCCACCGCTTTTTCGTAACTATCGCGGCATCGATTCGCCGTGTTATACTGAGAGAAAAACATACAGGATGGGATCTTGATGAAGAAAAAAATCGTATTGCCACTACCGCCCTTATTGTCGGCATTAGAGCCACAGGATTTTTATTTAGAAGAAGAACTGCTTTTCGAAGGTGGGTTGTTCGAAGGCGGTGATTATAGCTATGATACTTGCAAAAACCTTATCTTGAAGCAATGTCATTTCAAGAAAGTGACGATGCAAAAAACACGCTTGAGTCAATGGGAGTGTCAAAATGTTCTCTTTGAGAACTGCGATTTTTCTAATCTGGAATGTTTTGGTGCCAGCTTTCATCGCGTTCACTTTAAACAGTGTAAATTGACTGGTACGAATTTTGCGGAAAGCTATTTCCGTGACTGTACCTTTGAAGATTGCGTGGCAAACTTTGCTTCTTTTAGCAATACCAATTTACGGACGATGCTGTTTCGTCAGAGCCAACTAAGCGACAGTGAGTTTTATGAGATGGATTGGAAACACTTGACGCTACAAGAAAACCAGTTGAACAATAGCAACTGGTTTCACACAAAATTAGCAACTTTAGATTTTCGGACCAATCAATTTCAAAAGATCGCTTTGTCCTTTGAACACTTGCGAGGACTAACAGTCGATCAAGAACAAGCCTTGGTCATCGCCGCCGGTCTAGGTTTGGTGATCGACTAACGAATTCTGCGCCATAAAGCAATCAACATCCAGACGGATAACACTAAACTGATCAACAAGGCAATCCCCCAACCGAAAATACTATTGGTAAAAGGCAGCGGAACATTCATGCCAAAGAAACTGGTGACGATGGAAGGCACAGTCAATAAGAGGGACCAAACGGTCAAAAACTTCATGGTATCATTCAAGTTATTGTTTAATAGATTATTGTAGGTACCAGATAATTGTTCCAAAATTTGGAATGCCAGTTGGGTCATTTCCACTGCCTGTTTGGCTTCGATCAAGGCATCATCCAGTTGTTCCCGCTCATCATCATCCATCAAACGATAAATGGACAATGCTTTGATTTGCTCCAAGAGGACCGCATTTTGTTTCGTGGCAGACACTAAAAAAACCAGTCCAACTTCCAAATCAGACATTTGCAGTAAGTTTTTATTGGTTGTTTTTTCCCGTAGTCGCTGATTCAAGCGAATCCGCTCACTATTGACTTCTTCGACTAACGGAAAAAACGTGCCAGAAATCAAGAACAAGCTTTGAAACAAAAAATGAATGGGCGTTTGCAGCGGGTTTTGCAGGATCAAGCGCTCCATCATTGGAATCACATAACGGGTATTGTGGGATGCAAAAGTAAAGAGTTGCTTCCTTTTTAAAATAAACGTCATCGGGCTGGTCTCAAAATGATTTTCACGCTTTTCTTGCTGAGGTACATTGAAAACCAGCAGCAATGCTTCCTCTTCGGCATCATATTCGACCCGCGCGCGTTCGTTTTTATCTAAAGAGTACGTAAGCATCTCGTCAGACAAATGATATTGTTTTTGCAGTGCCATCACGCTTTTTGCGTCTTGTTGGTCGACTTGAATCCATTCATAGTTTCCGTCATAAAAGACATGTTTGTTTTCCACAATCCATCCTCCACTCTTGCTTTCTTCTATTATAAAAGAAAACAGCCAGAAGCCCAATCAAAGGACTTTCCTGGCTGTATCGGCTATTACTTATTTACGGGCGTCTTTCAAGGCCTCTTCCACCATCGTTAAAACGGCCTGTGCCGCTTGCGGGTCTTCGACAAAATTGAATTGATCGCCATCGATCTGGATCTTTGGACTCTCATTGTACTCTTCGTACCATTGATCGTAGCGTTTGTTCAACTCTTTGTAATAGTCGTATAACGAAGGATCAAAGGTCAACTGCTCATATTCCCGCCCACGTTTTTCAATACGCTTGAGCATCGTTTCAAAAGAAACGCGAATATGCACCAAAAGATCTGGATGCTTTTTGTGAGCTGCATACGGCAGCTCTTCTAACATATTGGCTAACAATTCATCATAGACTTTGACCTCGGTATCGGTCGCTCGCCCAAGGTCCGCATTTAAATGGAACAACAGTGAATCCTCATAAATGGAACGGTCCAGGACGTTATTGTCGTCTTTCATGGCTTGCTTGATACTTTCAAATCGTTTATTTAAGAAATAGATTTGCAGTAAAAACGCATATTTATTTGGATCTGCATAAAATAATGGTAATACTTCATTGTCATCGATCGATTCATAAAAGGCTTGACTGCCAAAATGATTGGCGATCAATGCGGTCAAACTTGATTTACCGGCACCAATCGTTCCTGCTAATACGATCACGCTCATATCCCCCAACTCACTCATCACTAAATATTGTATGTTGCATTTGCGATATCAACTATACAACACTATATCTTGTGCCGTCAACTGAAACTTTTGAAGCACAGATCAAGAATTTTTTCAATAAAAGTTTAAAGATTTTTGCTTTTTTTTGAAATCTCATACGGAATGCTTAACGAAAGAGCCTTCTTCTAGTAAAATAGGAAAGGATCTTTAATTAAATTGTGTTTTTGTCAGGAGATAGTTACAATTGACTGACAAACGATAAATGAATCATGTGGGGTAAGCTCCCTAGAGAAATGAGGAAAATAATGTCAATTGGTACTGGCATAGCTACAGGAAAAATCATCTTAATGGGTGAACATTCAGTTGTTTACGGTGAACCAGCAATTGCTTTCCCTTTTGCGGGAGCAAAAGTACAAGTCGAGATCACAGCAAATGAAACAAACACCTTGATTTCAAGTTACTATCACGGTCTGCTTGAAGAAGTCCCCAACCACTTAAAAAATGTCAAAGACTTGCTGCATCGTCTGCAACAAGACTTCCACACGGGTCCTTTTGCAACCTCCATCGTCAGCACTATCCCTTCTGAACGGGGAATGGGTTCTAGCGCGGCGGTCGCTGTTGCACTGACTCGCGCTTTTTTTGATTGGATCAAAAAAGACTTTACAAAAGAAGAATTGATGACCTATGTCAACTTTTCTGAAAAAATCGCTCATGGCAATCCTAGCGGGATCGATGCTGCGGCAGCCAGTGGGACAGATGCCATTTACTTTATCAAAGGGCATCCCATCACTTCGTTTCCCCTCACGATCGACGGTTATTTGCTCGTCGCTGATACTGGAATCAAAGGGCAAACGAGAGAAGCAGTCAAAAGTGTCGCCCATCTTTTTGAAACCAGCAAGCAGCTGGCTAGTCAAGCAATCCAGCGTTTAGGGATCGAAACCAAAAAAGCTAAAGAGGCCATCATAGCCAATCAATTAGAAGTATTAGGTGAAAGCATGAACAACGCCCATCAGGCCCTGCAGCAGCTAGGGGTCAGCAATCAGCAACTGGATCAGTTGGTTTCCTTAGCGTTGGCACACGGTGCTTACGGGGCAAAGCTGACCGGCGGGGGCCGGGGCGGCTGTATGATTGCACTAACCAAAACGAAGGAACAGGCTGAGAATATCAGCCGTATTTTATTGTCCAATGGCGCTCGTGCGGCATGGATACAAGGATTAGGAGTTTATGAACATGTATAAGGGAAAGGCTCGCGCCTACACGAATATCGCATTGATCAAGTATTGGGGAAAACAAGATGAAACTTTCATTTTACCGATGAACAATAGTTTGTCCCTGACCCTCGATGCTTTTTACACAGAAACAACGGTGGCTTTTTCACCCGATTTTACGCAAGATCGCTTTACATTGGATGGCGTGGTTCAAACAGACGCTGCCACAAAAAAAGTTGCGGACTTTTTGGATCTGGTACGAAAAAAAGCGGACTGCCCGTGGTATGCCACGGTGGAAAGTCAAAATTTTGTTCCAACCGCTGCCGGACTTGCCTCTTCTGCCAGTGGATTAGCGGCCTTGGCGGGTGCCTGTAGTGAAGCACTGGAATTAAACTTGTCGGAGCAAGAGTTATCCCGTTTGGCCCGTCGCGGTTCTGGTTCGGCGTGTCGGAGTATCTACGGCGGCTTTGCTGAATGGCATCAAGGCACCGATGAGACTTCTTTTGCCACGCAAGTGCCGTCGAATGGCTGGGAAGAAGAATTGAGTATGATCTTTATTTTGATCAACGCACAAGCCAAAGAAGTTTCCAGTCGTGAGGGGATGCGTCGAACCGTTGAAACCTCGAGTTTTTATCCGGGTTGGCTTACTGCCACCGCAACTGATCTCGTGAAAATGAAACAAGCGATTGCCGAGAAAGACTTTACTGCTTTAGGTGAAACGACCGAGGCCAACGCCTTGAAAATGCATGGAACGACCTTAGCCGCCGAACCACCTTTTACTTATTGGTCTTCTGAATCTTTACGAGCCATGGAATGTGTCCGAATGCTGCGAAAAAAAGGATTGGCTTGCTATTTCACGATGGATGCTGGTCCCAATGTCAAAGTTTTATGCCAAAAACAAGAAGAACAAACGATTTTACGTGAATTAAGTGCTCACTTTGCCTCAGAACAATTAGTAACTGCTCACGCGGGTAAAGGATTAGCCTTTTTACCGGTGGAAGAATCTTCTGCCATCAACTAAGAAGCCATTAAGAAGCCATCGATTAGGAGTGTCGAAATGATTGAACTATCCGTTCCCGGAAAACTATTTATTGCTGGTGAATACGCCGTTGTCGAACCTGGTCATCCTGCAATCATCGTTGCCGTTGACCAATTTATTACAGTCAATGTGGAAGAGGCCCGTAAAAACGGCAGCATCCAGTCTGCCCAATACAGCGACCTGCCGATTCGCTGGACGCGTCGCAAAGGCGAATTAGTCTTAGACCATCGGGATAATCCTTTCCACTATATTTTGGCAGCCATTCGTCTGACGGAAAAATATGCCCAAGAAAAAGGCATCCCCCTTTCCTTTTACGATTTAAAAGTGACCAGTGAACTGGATAACTCGAATGGTCGCAAATATGGCCTCGGTTCCAGCGGTGCCGTGACTGTTGCCACGGTCAAAGCATTGAATCTGTACTATCAAATGGAAATGGATCGGTTGACCCAATTCAAAATTGCGGCTCTTGCCCATCTCGCTGTTCAAGGCAATGGGTCGTGCGGTGATATTGCGGCCTCTTGTTATGGCGGCTGGATCGCTTTTTCAACCTTCGATCACGACTGGGTCTTAGCCAAACAAAAGGACCATACCTTAACAGAATTGATCGCTTTCGATTGGCCAGGATTATCGATCCGTCCCTTGACGGTTCCGAAATCGCTTCGACTATTGATTGGTTGGACAGGCTCTCCTGCCTCCACCTCTGATTTAGTGGATCAAGTCTATCAATCCAAAGAAGAAAAAGAAAACGCCTATGCTGCCTTTTTAGCAGCCAGCAAAGACTGCGTCAATCGATTGATCGACGGCTTCTTAAATGAAGACAGTCGCACGATCAAAAAAATGATCACGGAAAATCGAAAGCTCCTGCGGGAGTTGTCCGCACTAACTGGTGTACCGATTGAAACCCCCGCACTTAAAAAGCTTTGTGATCTAGCAGAAAATTATTGTGGTGCAGCCAAATCTTCCGGTGCCGGCGGTGGCGATTGCGGCATCGTGATCGTTGACCAGAAAACCGGTATTTTACCATTGATGAGTGCGTGGGAAAAAGCCGAGATCACCCCCTTGCCGCTGCATGTTTACCATTACCGGGAGGACCTATCATGAATCGAAAAGATGAACATGTTTCCTTAGCAAAAGCGTTCCATAAAGAACACAGCAACGATTTTGATGCAGTTCGCTTGGTCCACCAGTCCTTTCCGCAAATTGACGTGGCTGATGTGGCAATTACGACGACTGTCTTTGACCGCTCATTTTCCAGCCCTTTTTTCATCAATGCCATGACAGGCGGCAGTGAAAAAACCTTAAAAATCAATCAAGAGTTAGCAGAGATCGCGCAAGCCTGTGATTTGATGATGGCAACCGGCTCCGTTTCGGCTGCCTTAAAAGACCCAAGTGTCGCCGATTCTTTCCGCATCGTCCGCAAAGCCAATCCTGACGGCTTCTTATTAGCCAATATTGGTGCGGGCAGTCCCGTTGAAAATGCACAACGGGCAGTAGAACTGTTTGGCGCCGACGCCTTGCAGATCCATCTTAATGCACCACAAGAATTAGTGATGCCCGAAGGCGATCGTCAATTTAGCCAATGGCTGTCCTTATTGGAAAAAACGATTGCTTCCGTTGCCGTTCCTGTTGTCGTCAAAGAAGTCGGCTTTGGGATGTCCCGTGAAACGATTCAGCAGTTACTGGCGATCGGCGTACAAACGATTGATGTTGCTGGCAGCGGCGGCACAAGTTTTACTCAAATCGAAAATGCTCGTCGAAAAAAACGTGAATTGGCGTATTTAGACACCTTTGGTCAATCCACCGTGATTTCCTTGCTGGAAGCAAATGAGATCCAACAGCCCTTTACCCGCATCGCTTCAGGCGGCGTTCGGGATGCTTACGATATCTTCAAAGCACTTTGCCTTGGTGCGGATAGTGTAGGACTATCCGCCACGATCCTCGTGCTGCTTTTGTCAAAAGGCAAAGAAGAAACCATCGTCACCTTACAATCATGGAAGGAACAGCTGCAGATGCTCTACACAATGGCAGGACAGACAAGCACTAAAGACCTCACCAAGGTTCAGCTGATTTTTTCTGGCGCTGTCAAAGAGTGGTGTGAAGCACGTCAAATTCCCTTAGCAAAGTATAGTTTGCGTTGAGAGATCCAATCGCTGACTACCACATCAAATAAGTAAAAGCAGTACAATTCGTTTTTTATTGTGCTGCTTTTTTTGTGTTCTTTTTTCTATAATAGTGAGTTTCCATTTATCATTTGGATAGTAGCGTTATTTAATCGCTACTTGATAATCACTTTCATTATCAGGTACGTTGTTTTTTTACCATCTTGTTTTCGAATGTGCTATGCTCAAGTTGAGGGAGGAACAATCGATTGTTTCTTGAGAAAAGGATCGGTTTTTTCATTCCTAGACTACATTCAAAAGGAGGCGTTTCTTATGAGTAAATCCGAATCGTCGGCTGTTTTTTCAACGATTGCTTGTTTGCTATTGATGGCAACTGGCTTTCTTATGGCATCTTTTTCCATTCCTTATAGCTTTGTCCCTTATCTATTAGCGATTCTTGCCGGGGGTTGGAAACAAACCTGGGAAGGCACGCAAGAATTGGTGCACGACAAACGGTTGAACGTCGATCTACTGATGGCGTTAGCCGCCATTGGTGCCTGTATCATTGGCCATTGGTTTGAAGGGGCGATGCTGACCTTTATCTTTTGTTTGAGCGGTGCCCTTGAGGAATATACGACCAACAAAAGTACGCGAGAAATTAGTTCATTAATGGCACTGCAACCAACGACTGCCTTAAAAATGATTGAATCTGGGGAGCTCGTCGAAGTACCAGTCGAAGCCCTTCAGTTAAAAGATACGATTATGGTGGCAAAAGGCAGTGCGATCCCGATCGACGGTATCGTGATCCAAGGAACCAGCAGTGTCGATGAGGCGGCCATCAGTGGCGAATCCATTCCTGTCGAGAAACGTTTAGGCAGTGAAGTCTTTGGGGGAACCATCAACCTTGGGCAGCCATTGTACATTGAAGTTACTCAAACGAGTGAAAACACCCGCTTTGCAAAAATCATTCAATTGGTGGAAGAAGCGCAGCAAATGCCAAGTCAAACGGCGACCCTGATCGAAAAAATCGAACGGATCTATGTGCCGATCGTCCTGATCGCCGTCCCACTAATGATCGTTTTGTGTACGTTTTTCACGAATTGGGGGTTCCAAGAAAGTTTTTATCGTGGCATGGTCTTACTAGTAGTGGCATCCCCTTGTGCCTTAGTCGCCTCTGCTACTCCTGCGACGTTAGCAGCCATTTCTCACGCTGCTCGTTTGGGCGTTTTATGCAAAGGCGGACAAGCCTTGGATGCCTTTGCCAATGTCAAAGCGATCGCTTTTGACAAAACCGGAACGCTGACTCGAGGCAAACCTGCTGTCACTGATGTTCATCTGTTGCTGGATGAACCCTTTATTCCCCAACTGATCGTCGGGATGGAAAAACAATCAAATCACCCATTGGCTGAAGCGATCTTGGCGTATTTTCACGATGAAAAGCCATTGGAATTAGCCGTGGAAGAACAAGCGGGGATCGGTCTAGCCGCCACTTACCAAGCTGCCCATTGGACGATTGGAAAAGAAGTCGATTTAACCTCTGTTGCTGCCAGTGAGCAAACCCGCATCCAAGAATTGAAAGCAGCCGGAAAAACCTTGATTTATATCAATCGAGACCGTGTATTAGCAGGGTATTTAGCACTATTGGATCAGCCCCGTCCTGAAGCTCGTGAGAGTCTTGCCTACTTCAATAAGCAAGGAATTCACACGACGATGCTGACGGGTGATCATTTAGGTACTGCTAAAGTGATCGCAGCAGAAATCGGCTTGTCTGACTACGAAAGTGATTGCCTGCCTGATGAGAAAACCACTCGGATCAAAGAAATGAAAGAAACCTACCAAATCAATGCGATGGTCGGTGATGGGATCAATGATGCCCCCGCCTTAGCGACCGCAAGTGTAGGGATCGCTATGGGCGAAGGAACCGACGTCGCAATGGATGTGGCGGACATCGTCTTGATGAAAAATGATTTGCTGCGCTTGGTCGACAGTCACCGTTTGGCTAAGAAATTACAGCGGATCATCAAACAAAACATCGTCTTTTCTATCAGTGTCATCTTGTTGCTGATCGCTTCAAACTTCCTTGAATTTCTCACGCTACCTCTAGGGGTCGTGGGTCATGAAGGAAGCACGATCTTAGTTATCTTAAACGGATTGCGTATGCTTTTGCCATTACACAAAGAAACACCCCAGCAAGCCAAACCAACCCGCAAAGATTGCGATGATTGTGTCTTGTATCAACAGTCTTTGCATACGTGACCACTATCTGCACTAGCAAAAACGCCCATTGTTGGCACTTCACTAGAAGTCCATCAACGGGCGTTTTGCTGTTTTTTCTACTTATGCTTGATTGGCAAGTTGTTCCGTGTAGAGTTTGCCATCGTACATCTTAAAGAATGGATAATAGCAGAGAATGGAAACCCCTAAGTTGATCAAAGCGATCAGGATGGCTCGGAAATCACCGCCGGTTCCTAAAAACGCCCCTATGCCCACCGGTGAAATCCAGGGAATTCCCGTAATGACTTTATCGACAAAGCCAAACGAGCTAGCAAAGTAAGCAATCGTCACGTTGATCAAAGGTGTTACGATAAAGGGGATGATCAAATACGGATTGTAGACGATCGGTGCCCCGAAGATCACTGGTTCATTGATGTTAAAAAGCCCCGGTAAGATCGCTGCTTTTCCTAAGACTTTGAGCTGTTGTGATTTTGCCACAAACAGCATCAATAAAACCAATCCAAGTGTACTTCCTGCGCCGCCCATAAAAATATACATGTTCACAAAATCCCCAGCAAAAATATTATTGGCACCATCGATATTTTCAGTTAGAGCCACCAATAGGATGGGATTGATGAAACTATTTTTAATAACTGCCGTCCCATGAACCCCCACTGCCCATAAGAGGTGGATAAGGAGCATAATCACGATGATTCCTAACCAAGAACCCGTCAACTCCTTCACGAATTCAAATGGTTTGGATAGCAATCCGTGAAGATCCGTGTGGAAAACCGCCAGTACTCCATTGATCGCCACCATCAAAAAGGCAATCAAAATCGCTGGGATCAATGACGCAAATGCTTTGCTGACTCCATCGGGAACCCCTTCAGGCATCTGGATGGTGATCTTTCTTTTTACACAAAAACGATAGACTGACGTAGCAAGTACTGCAGTGATAATCCCGATGAAGATCCCTACTCCACTGAAGCGAGTGATCCAACCGCCTAAAGCGACCCCATTATAAACAATGGCGGTTTCGCTTTCTGACTGCAGCAATTGTGCCGCACCATCTGTGATATCGACTTGGACGATCGTCATTAAAAAGGCAAACAAACTTAATAACGCCCCTACAAAACTGCTCATAGTCAAATGCTCTTCTTTATGATAAATCTCAGTTAAATAATACCCTGTTGCTAAACAATAAAAAACAGCAATCGAGCCAACAGACATGGTAGTTACGACACTATAAAGTGGTGAAAATCGTAAAATCGTTTGTTCAAAAAAGCCAGCCAGTGGTGGAATGATTTGTGGTAAATTATTGATGATTAAAAAAATCGATCCGACGATCGTAAAAGGGACCGTAATGATCCCTGCTTGCATGATTGCGCGAATAAAGCGTAAATTCGCCAACTTATTCAAAGGCGGCATCAAACGCGTTTCTAAAAAGGTAAAAACACTTGTCATCGTTACTCCTCCAACGAAGGGATCGCCCCTTCTTCAATCAGCTTTTGATACCAATAAAAGCTGTCTTTTCTCACTCGTTTTTGTTCTTTTTCCTGTGCATCATTGCGATCCACGTAAATGAAGCCATACCGTTTTCGAATCCCCTCATGTACACTGATCAAATCAATGGCAGACCACGGACTGTATCCGATCAGATCCACCCCAGCATTGATTGCGGCTAAGCATTGGCTGATATGCTGCGATAAATAGTCGATGCGGTACGGATCATGAACCGTGCCATCTGCTTCTAGATGGTCTTCGGCCCCTAAGCCGTTTTCGGTAATGATGATCGGTAAGTGGTAACGATCATAAAGTGTTTGCAACGTCGTTTTCAGCCCCAAGGGATCGATGGTCCAATTGAAGGCATTTTTCTTCAAGAACGTATTGGTGAACCCTTTGTAAAAACCACGCTCCATAATGTCTTCACTTTGCTGATCGCTGATACCGTTCTTCATGTCCCCAGCTTCCGTCGGCTGCTCCACTGTCACTGTGGTGTAGAAGTTCATCGCGACAAAGTCAGGCTTAGCCCGTTCCATCAACGCCTTATCCTCCGGACCAAAGTCAATCGTGAGCCCATTTTGGTTCAAATAATCTTGAAAGACCGTATTGTAACGACCGAAGCAGGCGAAATCAAGGTACGCCCAGTTCCGGACACTGTTGAAATACAACGCTGCTTGGTTGTCTTCTGGTCGACTAGTCGCCGCATAGACCAAGGAAATATTTGGGACCGGTCCGATTTTGCCATTCGGTACGATTTCATGACACGCTTCGAAAGCATATTTTTCAGCGATCATCAGGTGATGAAATTGCTGGTATTTTTCTGATAATGGAATCTTTTTCCCTAATATTTTTTGATCCACCAGCAGCATGATATTTGGTTCATTGATCGTCAGCCAGTGCGTCACTCGATCCCCATAGGCTGTAAACAGCGTTTTGGCGTATGCGGCAAATGCCTCAACGGTGCTGCGTTTTGTCCAGCCGCCTTCGTCTTCCAATGCTTGCGGCAAGTCAAAATGGTTCAACGTTACAAAGGGCTGAATGCCGTGTTTCAGCAATTCATCAATGACATCGCTGTAATGATCCAAGCCTTTTTGATTAATAGTACCGCGCCCTTCTGGAAAAATTCGCGACCAAGCGATCGAAAAGCGGAAAATTTTGATCCCCATTTCTGCTAACAAGGCGATATCCTCTTTGTACTGGTGGTAATGGTCGACAGCCACAGTAAAATCCGCGATCTTGTGGTTGTCTCTTGGACGAGTATCTTGGACACTCAGTCCCTTGCCATCGGTTTGATACGCTCCTTCGGTTTGGTGAGCGGAAATCGATGCTCCCCATAAAAAATCAGTTGGAAATGTTTGTTTCATATCGTACTCCTTATCCTAAATAAGATGCGTTTAACATCTTAGAATTATTGCTTGCATGGCAAAGACAATATTCTGAATTATCTCTTATTTTTCGCGGTAACGCAAAAAATAACTCCTGTCAAGTAAGACCCTTTTGAAGATGTGCTACTTAGACACAAAAAAAGCAAAGTCCAGTTTCCTAGACTTTGCTTATGATTTAGAAGTAGCAGCTTATTTTTGCTCTGCTTTATCTTCGTTCAATAGTGCTTTTCTTGAAAGGTTCACACGGCCTTGTTTGTCGATTTCTGTGACCTTCACTAAGATTTCGTCGCCTTCTTTGACAACGTCTTCTACTTTGTTGACCCGTTCGTTCGCAAGTTGTGAAATGTGAACTAAGCCGTCTTTGCCTTTGATTAAGTTGACAAACGCGCCGAATTTTTCAACACGGACAACTTTCCCAAGGTACACTTCGCCAACTTTTACTTCTTTCGTCAATTCTTCAATGATCTTGATAGCTTTTTGGATCATTTCTGCATCAGCAGAAGCAATCGAAACTTTTCCGTCTTGATCAATATCGATTTTCACGCCAGTTTCATCAATGATGCCATTGATGGTGTCGCCGCCTTTACCGATTACATCTTTGATCTTCGCAGGATCGATTTGGATCATTTCGATCTTCGGTGCGTATTGGCTTAACTCTTCACGAGGAGCAGCCAATGTTGATGTCAATTCATTTAATATTTCCATCCGTGCTTTTTTCGCTTGATCTAATGCTTCTGTCAAGATTTGTTCAGTGATTCCTTGAATCTTGATATCCATTTGTAACGCAGTGATCCCATCTTTGGTTCCAGCAACTTTAAAGTCCATATCGCCAAGGTGATCTTCTAAGCCTTGAATATCAGTTAAGATCGTGTAGTTTTCACCATCAGATACAAGTCCCATTGCGATACCTGCAACTGGTGCTTTGATTGGCACCCCTGCATCCATCAATGCTAAGGTTCCTGCACAGATACTTGCTTGAGAAGAAGAACCATTTGATTCTAATACTTCTGCAACGAGACGGATTGTGTAAGGGAAGTCTGTTTCATCAGGAATCACTTGTGCTAAGGCACGTTCGCCTAATGCACCATGACCGATTTCACGACGTCCTGGTGAGCCGGCACGACCAGTCGAACCAACAGAAAATTGAGGGAAGTTGTAATGGTGGATGAATCGTTTTGATTCTTCAACCCCTAATCCATCAATGATTTGGTGTTCTCCTAAAGGTGCTAACGTACAAGCGGACAATGCTTGGGTTTGTCCCCGAGTAAATAGACCAGAACCATGAACACGTGGCAATAAGCCAACTTCTGATGCCAGTGGACGGATTTCGTCTAATTGACGACCATCCGGACGAATCTTGTCGATAGTAATCAATTCGCGAACCACATCTTTTTCAAGATCTTCCGCGATTTGTTTCACTTCTTTCAAGAATTGTGCTTCCTCTTCATGTCCAG
Source organism: Enterococcus sp. DIV1096b (assembly GCF_050498765.1). NCBI lineage: Bacteria > Bacillati > Bacillota > Bacilli > Lactobacillales > Enterococcaceae > Enterococcus > Enterococcus sp. DIV1096b. The sequence goes on from NZ_JBMHEK010000001.1 coordinate 3,032,086, forward strand.
CAAATTTTTCTGCATACACTTCTTTCACTGTGTCTTTGACTTTATCGATCTCGTCTTCACGAGCCAATTTTTCTTCAGTCATAACAGCAGTTTTCATTGTTTGGTAGTAGCCGTCGAAAATTTCTTTTTTCAAGTCAGCATCTACTTGTAACAATTTGACTTCCATTTTTGGTTTGCCCACAGCTGCGACAACTTCTTCTTGGAAGGCAACCAATTCTTGGATAGCATCAAAACCGAATAATAACGCACCTAACATGTCTTCTTCAGAAACTTCTTTCGCGCCTGATTCAACCATGTTGATGGCTTTTTTCGTTCCAGCTACTGTCAATTCGATATCGGTTTGTTCTGCTTGTTCTACTGTTGGATTCAAGACGTACTCGCCATTGACCCGACCAACATCAACACCAGCGATCGGTCCGTCAAACGGGATATCTGAAATAGACAATGCTAAAGAAGAACCTAACATTGCCGCCATTGCTGGCGTACAATCTTGCTCAACACTCATTACGATGTTTGTTACTTGCACTTCGTTACGGAAACCTTCCGCAAACATTGGACGGATCGGACGATCGATCAAGCGGGCAGTCAAGGTTGCTTCCGTACTTGGACGTCCTTCCCGTTTGATAAAGCCACCAGGTACTTTCCCTACAGCATACATTTTTTCTTCGTAATTGATTGTTAATGGGAAAAAGTCGGTATCTTTTGCTTCCTTAGATGCAACCGCTGCACTTAGGACAACCGTATCGCCATAACGAACCAATACAGCTCCGTTTGCTTGTTTGGCTAATTGGCCAACTTCTACTTCTAATGGGCGGCCGCCCCAAGTTGTTTTGAATACTTGTTTTTCTGTCATGTTCTGCTCCTTTTCATCGGATCCCAGCAAGTCACTACTAAACAAATGAAAAAATCGGAATGTCGTTCCGCTGCTTTCATTTGGTTAGTAGGATGCTGCTTACAAGGACCCAAAATTCTTTTTAGCTGCGCTTTTTGATTCACCAGTCAAAAGGCCGCTCTTTCGGTGTTTCACTTTTTAGATGGCTCGAGATCACCTGTCAGACTGCATCAGCTGTTTTAGCCGACACTGCAGTCGCAGTGATTCCGCTGCTTGATCACTACGCTCGCTGCTCTCGCCTAGTAGGTTTCATCATCTGCTCTGTGCGGCTTGCGCCGCCCAGTCGCAGCGATTCCGCTGCTTGGTCACTACGCTCGTTTCCATCGCCTAGTACTATTCATCATCTGCTCTGTGCGGCTTGCGCCGCCCAGTCGCAGTGATTCATAGCAAAAAAGTGAGATTCGGGTTGAACCTCACTTTTCTTTGTTTGATTAACGACGTAATCCTAAAGCTTGGATTAATTCGCGGTAACGTTGTACGTCTTTTTGACGTAGGTAAGCTAATAAGTTACGACGATGTCCAACTTTTTTCATCAACCCACGGTATGAATGGTGGTCTTTTTTGTGCATACGTGCATGTTCGTTCAAATGGTTGATTTCTTCTGTTAAAACAGCGATTTGAACTTCTGGAGAACCAGTATCTCCTTCATGACGTGCAAATTTGTTGATGATTTCGTTTTTGCGTTCTTTTGAAATTGCCATGTTTTTCACCTCTTTTTCTTTTTCCCCTGCGACTGAGTAAAACGTTGGTGATTCGTTAAACCAAGTAACAGGTACTGTGCTTTTCACACGTAATTACTTTACTTGATTCTAAGGAAAAAAGCAAGTTTATCTACCTATTCTTTTCGTTTCTTTTGAAAGCTCCTCCAAAACTTATGTTATACTTAGGATACTACTCTATCTAAAGGAAGTGTAAGGATGAGCGTTCTTTCCCGAATCGAGAGCATGAAAAATGAATTATCGCTTTCTGAGAAGAAACTCTTCGCATTCATGGAGGCCAATCCTGAAAAAGTGCCGTCGATGACTGCGAGTCAATTAGCAGAAGCCACTGGGATCAGTGCGCCGACTGTCGTACGCTTTGCGAAAAAAACCGGCTTTGCTAGTTTGACAGATTTAAAAATACAATTATCTGCGGAATCCGGCTTGCGCCAAAATGCCAATGAAAACTTGGGCTATGCCGATGTTGAATTAAATGAGCCCTTTCATGCCATCACATCTAAATTAAGCCACAATGCACAGGTGACTATGAATGAGACGGCCCAATTGTTAGAAGAACAGCTGATGTTGGCTGCCGCTGAACTGATCGCGACTCGTGAGCGAATCTTTGTCTGCGGGATCGGTGCTTCTTCATTGATCGCACAAGATATCCAACAAAAATGGACCCGTTTAGGCAAAATCGTCGTGTTTGAAAATGACTACAATCTCTTGTTGCCGCAACTCGTCAAAAACGAGAAAAAAAGTCTCCTCTGGGTCATTTCCAACAGTGGACACACGCCTGAGATGGTTCACTTAGCAGAAATCGTTAAAAATCTTGGCGTCCCGATTCTGTCACTCACCCGATTTGGCAGTAATCCGTTAACAAAGTTGGCGGATGTTCCCCTGCAAGTGTCCCGTTCCAAAGAAGCCAACCAACGTAGTGCTGCTACGAATTCGATTATCGCCCACCTATTGGCGGTCGATGTCCTTTTCTATGTCTTTTTAAGCAAGAATGAAAAGCTGGCACGCAATATCTATGCCTCACGCCAAGCCATTGCCGATTTTCGTGAGAAGTATTTATAAAATATTCATAGCCAAAGAAGTCCGCAGGAAAGTTTTCCTGCGGTATTTTTTCTTCTAAGGACACTTTGATCAATCAAGGGCATTCTTGGCAGCTACTTCTGCCAACCAAAAACTGGACGCTTTGGGATAACGCTTGAAGTCATTTTTCAAATCCACTCGATAAAACCCATAACGGTTTTTATATGCATTCAACCAGCTCCAGCAATCCATAAAGGTCCACATATGGTAACCGAAACAAGGAGACCCGTCTTCGATTGCATGATGCAGCTGACGCAAATGGTCTTCAACAAAGGCGATCCGATACGTATCATTGACCTGCCCCGTGGCGTCCATGAACCGTTCTTCCTCAGATACCCCCATGCCATTTTCGGAAACAAACCATGGCATGTTTTGATAGTCATTCTTTAGACGCATCGCGATATCGTAAATCCCTTCTGGATAGATTTCCCAGCCGCGATGAGGATTGATTTTTTTCTCTGGCCAATCGTACCCACGAAATAACTGACGTGGCTCAAAGGGACCGGATGCTGCCTTCTGCGGAAGTGGTGCTTGGATCCGCAACGGTTGATAATAATTGCAACCAATAAAATCTACGGTATTTTCACGAAAAATTTCCGCATCTGTTGCTTCATATTCAGGGGACAATTGATGCTCCTTGAATAAGCTCGTTAGCTTTTCTGGAAATTGTCCATAAACGACACAGTCCAAAAAACTGCGAATATACAAGAGATCTGCCCATTCAGCGGCTTCTCGATCAGCCGCTTCTTGACTTTTTGGATAAACAGGTGACAAATTCAAGATGATACAGATTTCTCCATCAGGAAGTGCGATTTTACGAAACTCAGCAACTGCCTTCGCATGGGCTAACAAGGTATGATAACCAACTTGAATTGCCCGCTTGAAATCACGCACTTGCGGCCAATGAGCATCTCCGTAATACCCACATTCAATATGCACCAATGGTTCATTAAAGGTCGCCCATTTTTTCACTAAATCGCCAAATTGTTCAAAAGCAGTTTTTGCATAAAATGCAAAATGGTCCACGGATTCCCGTGCCTCCCAACCTCCTTTTTCCATCAGCCACCAAGGCATGTCAAAATGAAACAAATTAATGATCGGTTCGATGCCTTGATCCAGCATTTCCTGAAAATATGCCCGATAAAACCGGACTGCCGTCTGATTCAATGTTTTTCCATCTGGTAATAAGCGGGTCCATGCAATCGATGTCCGATAGGAATTCAAGTTCATGGCCTTCATGTTTGCTACGTCTTCCCGGTATTGATAGTAGGTATTTGAGGTGTCGCTTGGTCCGACACCATCGTAAAAGCGTGACGGCTCCAACTCAAACCATTTGTCCCATGTAGAGGGACTTTTGCCGTCAACCACTGCGGCCCCCTCGGTTTGCGGTGCTGACGCGGCCGCTCCCCATAAAAAGTTTTTTGGAAAGTGAATCATTCTTTTGCTCCTTTCTGAATTACCTGCCACGTGCGGTCAGGGTTGGACCGTTGAAATACAAATCGATACTGCTGACCTGCTGTTTCGACTTCCAGACAAAACGATGTTGTTTCTTCCAAGGAAATTGCCAGCTGCTGCAATGATGCTTCACCGATCACGAGTTGAAAAGTTGCTTGTCCTTGACTAGGCACCCATACTTTTTGAAAGCCGCATAAGACTTTTTTCCTCGGCACATATGCTTTTGTATACTCTTTTAGATAGCATTGGACCACTTCTTTACCAGACACAGTAGAATGATTTTCAAGTGTGCCACTGACGATAATGCCTTCCCCTGCATATTCAGCCGAAACCGAGCTGCAAATAAAAGAGGCATAACTAAGCCCATAACCAAAAGAATATACTGGTGCGCCTTTTTGATCGAGGTAGTCTTTTTGAAACGCTGTGTTGCGATAATTATAACAGACAGGCAGTTGTCCAACTGTATCAGGAATAGAAACTGCTAATTTCCCACTAGGTACCGTTTCACCAAAAAGAATCCGAGCAATCGCTTCCCCTCCATATTGGCCGGGATAGCCAACGTAAAGCACCCCATCGAACAAGTCTTGCAAAGGAGCTAAGCAATGCGGTCGACCGGAAATCACGATCCCAATCAGCGGCTTTTTACTCTTCTTCAACGCAAACAGTAAATCCAACTGGCATTGCGGCAAATCGAGGGTAGCCAAGTCGATGTTTTCTCCACTGGTCATTTCCTGAGATCCCCTTAAGACGGCACCGTTTTTGTCAAAATCCGTTGTGAAATCACGGGCACTGGAGCCGCCGATCGTCACTAAGACGACATCCGCTTTTTCTGCAATCTGACAGGCTTGCCTTCGTTGAGCCAGTGTGCCACTAGAGATTTCGCAGCCTTTCTCGTAGAAGAAGTCAGCTTGATGCGTACTTAAACTGGTCAAACCTTCCCAAAGGGTCGTACATGTTGTTTCTTCCTTGAATGGCGTATAATCCCCCAGCTGATGATAGAGCTGTTTAACGTGAGGACCGATGACGGCAATCTTTTGTCGCGTTTTCTTCAAAGGCAAAATACCATTGTTCTCTAGTAAAACAATCGATTCCTCCGCCAATTTCAAGGCAACTTGTTGCGCCTTTTCTTTACGGGGCAATGAAACACGGGGCGTTGCTTCTTTAAACAAGCCAAGTTTTTCTTTCAAAAGAAGCACACGACGGACTGCATCATCGATCGCCGTTTCCGCAAGTAGCCCCTCAAGGACAGCTTCTTCTAACACTGGGAAAACTTCATCCCATAAACTAACATCCACACCGCTGGTCAAGGATTTGGCGGCCGCTTGTGGGTGGCTCCCCAGCCAGTCAGCAATTCGATCCAGCCCACACCCATCGGCCATCACAATTCCCGTAAAGCCACTTTCTTCTCGTAAAACATCTTGCAGCAAATAAGCATTGGCATGGCATGGGATACCGTCTAGATCATTGTATGCAGCCATACACCCCAAGGCCCCAGCAGCAATCCCCGCTTTCATTGGTGGCAGATGGATCTCGCGGAATTCCCGATCACCAATTGCCACTGGCCCTGCATTGTGTCCCCCAATTCCTGCACCTTGGGCAGCAAAGTGCTTCAATACCGCTAAAACGTTCTGCTTTTCTATCGTTGTTTTTGATCCTTGTAATCCTCTGACGGCTGCTTTGGTAAAGCTACTGGTCAAAAACGGATCTTCACTGAAACATTCTTCTGTTCGCCCCCAACGAGGATCTCTAGCAATGTCCAATGCGGAAACCAAGCCAACATGGGCTCCTTTTGCCCGAATCTCTTGAGCAGTGATGGTTTGGGCCGCTTGATACAGCTCTGGATTCCAACTAGAACCAACACTAAAATTGACCGGAAACGTCGTCGCTTCTAAACCTTGGTGCCCGTGAGGACACTCTTCACTGAGAAGGGCCGGAATCCCCAGCCGAGTGTGCTCCTGCAAATAAGTTTGAATCATAAGTGATAGCTCATAGGACTCCGTGGTCGTCAGGCCTGTTTGCTGATTTCTACCTGACCAAGGATCAGCTCGAAACACGCCGTAAATCCAGCCAAGACTGCCAAAACGAGCTACTTCTTTTTTAAAGGTTTCAGTCAACATAATTTTTCCGTTAGTTTTTTCATAAACTTCCCAACCATACAGACGCTGATTCAGCTGGCCGATTTTTTCTTTCAATGTCATTTGTCGTAAAAGTGTCTCAATCATATGCTTCTCCATTTCTATTTAGTCTTCTAAATAAAGCATGATGGTCTGGATCTCAAATGGCTGGAAATGGATTGTGATGCTTTGGGCATCAAGCGGCTCGATCGGCAGTTCAGCGACGGTTTCTTCCAAAAGATTCGTTAAAACCGCTTTTTTGATTCTTTTTTGGCAACGCAATTGACAGGCGGTGGTTTGATTGTGATATTCATACAACCGCACGATCAGTGCCTCTTCATCTTCGGCTTTTTTCACCGTATCCAGCAAGACATTCTTTTGATCGACTGCTAGAAAAGCTTCTGCTGATAGTTGTGGCACACTTGGAACGGTTAGAACGGGAACATTCAATGCCAAAGCTTCTTCCATCGTTTGCGCGTCTTGCCAAGTTCCTTCGTGGGCGTACAAGGAATAGGTAAACTCATGAAGGCCTTGATCCGCTTCAGGATACGGATCGATCGGCGATTTGATCAAAGAAAGCCCGATTTTTTGATAATCCGTATTGAACCCATATTTCGAATCCGTCAAAATACTAACCCCATAATTCCCTTCTGAGAGATCTACCCATTTTTGTCCACAGCTCTCAAAACGCGCTTGGTCCCATGTCGTGTTTTGATGCACAGGCCGTTTTACCTGCCCGAATTGAATATCAAACGTTGCTTCCAATGTGTTAACATCAATCGGCATCAATGCCTTTAACAGCAGTTGATGCTGGTGCCAATCAACCGTTGTTTCAAAATCGATTCTTCCCGTGCCATGGTAAAAATGCAGCCATTGCGTAATAAAAGAATCTTCAAACTGACGTTTGATCTTCAAGGTATCGCGAATCTCCCCTTGCTCAACGACCTCGGCTGAGAGAACTTCCTTCACAGGATAAGGCTTCTTCTGGTAATAAATATCAATGTCCCACGCATCATAATCCATTGGCAGATCTTCGTAAGCCACTAACTGATTCAACCGCTCGCCTTTTGGCACGATTTCTCGCTGCTGCCGTTTGTCAAATAAAGAGATGATGTCAAAGTGTTTGTCAAAAATCACTTTAAAATCCGCCGTTTCAAACGATTCCTCCAGCCGCATTGCCACTTGCTTTGATAAAGGCACAGCTGAGACAGGGGTCAATGTTTTGCAGCTCAATCCAGCCATGGCGAGAATTTTGACTAAGAGTCGGTCATCATGGGTCCGCTGAGTCAGGTAAGCTTCTTTGATCCCTGTCTGATCGTCTAAATAGACCAGACCCGTCCGCTCTTGTCCCAGCGGATTAAAGACATGCCATGACGTAGCTTCGGCTGCTTGCGCCGCTGGAATCAAAGCTTCGATCAGCTTGCAGCCTTTATCAAAGAGCTGTTGATATTCTTGATCCGTCTGATCATAAACTTCTTTGATCGAGCTTCCCGGCAGAATGTCATGGAATTGATTAAATAGCAGCTGTTTCCAAAGTTGTTCTAATTCAGCTTGCGGATAACGATTGATTGCACAAATACTATAAAGTTTTTCAATCGTCTGTAAGAAAAATTCTCCTTGGCGATTGGCCTTCTTGTTTTTGCCAATCGAAGTCAGTGTTCCACGATGGTATTCAAAGTACAATTCGCCGTACCAGACTGGGCCAGATTTTTCCTTAAAAGAATCTGCCAGTCGATCAAAAAAGCCCCCCACATGATTGCCAGTAATCGTCGGCATATCCGGCAATGTTTTTTGCAGCCGTTTCTGGACTTCTAGCATCTCTTTCGTCGGGCCTCCGCCACCGTCACCGTACCCATAGGCAATCAAAATTTCGTCGTGCTGATCTTTTTGCTGATAACGTTCAAAACTGCCTTTGATCGTGTAAGGATCTAGCAATCCATTATACGTCGTATAATAATCTCTTGGACTGTATCCTTCACTGATGGTGGTAATAAAATGCGTCAAAACGCGGCTGCCATCAATTCCTTGCCAATAGAAGGAATCATAAGGAATTTGATTGAACTGGTTCCATGACAGCTTCGTCGTCATAAAGTAGGGCGTATTTGTTTTGCGTAAAATTTGCGGCAAGGCGGCTGAATAACCAAAGACATCCGGTAGCCATAAGATGCGGCTATCGACTTGAAATTCCTCTTTCATAAACCGTTTGCCATAAAGGATCTGACGAACCAGCGATTCCCCTGAAGTCAAATTGCAATCGGCTTCCACCCACATCGCCCCGTCAACTTCCCATCTTCCTTCTCGAACTTTTTCTTTGATTGCAGCGTAAAGTTCAGGATAATGTGTTTTCATGGAGAGATACAGTTGTGGTTGGCTTTGAAAAAACGTGTAATCTGGATACTCCTCCATCAATTTCAAGACCGTCTGGAAACTGCGCTCACCTTTTTCAATTGCTTGCTGTGCCGTCCAAAGCCACGCCAGATCGATGTGGGTATGGCCGACAGCCGTCACTTTTTGTTTTGGTGTATGCGCTGGTAAGTAACATGACGCAAGCAGTTGCTTGGCTTTTGCGAGACTTTCATAGAATGCCGCTGAGTAGGGCGTACGAAAATCCAAGACATTGGCGACTTGACCAAGAACTTGTTGATAAAATGCTTCGTCACCGCCAAACGCACGAATGGCACGCCAACTATCAAACAGCGTATAAAAATCAAACCAGAGTTCATTGACGACAGGATCCAATGCCAATAAGTTGATATGCAGTGGGAATGGTTTATCGGAACGGCCCGAGAACAGATCAATCTTCAGTTTGACTGCTTTTTGTTGATATCCTTCAGCCAAAGTGACCTCTCGATGATTGACATCGATAGCTTGGACATAGGTATCGTCCAAATAAATTTTGATTTGGGGATTGGTGGTGTTGTCCCACTCTGAGAGGCTTGAATAGACTTGTAAGACACAAGGATTCCCTACCCAATCATTGGGAACTTGAAAGCTGCCTTTCAGCTGATAATAGGTGTTTTTTTCTCCGAAATAACTCCCTTGCTCATACGGTACCCAATCCTCTTGTTTTAAAAAAAGCGGGTCTATTGGCTGTTGATAGCGTACACGGTACTGTTTTAATTTGTAGAAAATTTTTCGGATGCGTTCAAACTCGTAAGGCTGCATAACTCTCATTTTTCATTTGACTCCTCTATCTATTTTTTGAAAAAAAACGGGTGGAGATTGATTGTCTCGACCCGTTTCCCTTATCGTATGATATTAGTTTGCTTTCCAACGGTCATAGGCCGTTTGATAGACTTCGACATATTCGTCAATGCCCATTGCTTCGATCGTTTTCACATAATCGTCCCAATTGTCTAATGGCTCGACACCTGTGATAAACTTCGCTTCCATTTGTTCTACATAAGTTGTCAAATCAGTGGCAGTGGCTGCTACTTTGTCATTTTCTTCAATCGTTAAATACAGTAGCGGGAATGGTACTTCAGCGATGTCTTCCATCTTTTCTGCCGTTTCTTGTGCAACCCAATCACTAAAACGAGTATCTGGTTCTTCATCAGCCGTTTTGCGAATATGGTATTCACCTGTTGTATCAATGACAATGTTTGGTGTAGTCAATCCATATGCCGGCGTGATTTTGCCGCGTTCGTCTTCCGTGTTGTCTGTATCAATGCCATCCACATAAACCCGGACTTTTTCGCCATCCGCATTTTCTTGGTACTCCCAAAGAACACCTTCTGGCCCTTGTTCAATATATTTTGTGCCTTCTTCCGAATAGAAGTAATCCACCCAACGCATGGAAGCTTCTGGGGAAGGATTGACATTGGTCAATGCAAAAGTTCCCCGAGAGATTCGTGGACTGCCAGGAATCTTGGCTTCTGGTGCCCATTCAGAGGTCAACGGTTGGAACATCGGATCGTTCATCGCCTCTGCCTCACTGCGACCAGTAGTAAAGAAGCTGAAATAGTCGGCAAAAAGCCCTAGTTGATTGTTTTCACCCTTCGCTTTTTTCTGCTCATCTGACTGTCCATAAACTTCTTTATCCAGCAAGCCTTCATCGTAAAGTGTATTCATGTATTCCAAGAATGCTTTGTAGTTTTCTGATGTCGGTGTGTAGGAGACCACATCATCGTCCACTTGAATCCCGCGAGTCCGTAAGCCAAAGGCGGCCATCAACCAAACACGTGTCGAGTTCATATCGACATCCGTCAATGGAATCTCGTCTGCTTGACCATTTCCGTTAGGATCTTCGTCTTTGAAACGCGTCAACAATTCTTGCAGTTCCTCTGTGGTTTTCGGCAGTTCTGATACGCCTAAATTATCTAGCCACGTGCCGTTGTACCACATCGGGCCTTGCCACCAGATTGAAGTCGCATTCCGAGAGATCATTGGTAAGGAGTAAATGTGCCCATCTGGCGTGGTGATCGATTTCAAGATTGAGGGATCTTCTTGCGTCAGTGCATAAAGATTTGGCATGATTTCTGGCGTGATATACTCCTCTAAGGGAAGTAAAATCCCTTGTGAACCGTAATCGATCTCCATCGAAGCCGTCAGTGCTTGCGAACCAGCACCGTAAACGATATCCGGCAAGTCGCCGGAAGCAAAGGCTAAGTTCAGTTTCGTACTAAAGTCAGCCGATGGCGGTGTCGTATAAGTCAGTTTGATACCGGTTTTTTCTTGGTAATCCTGTAGCGTCGGCATGTCTTCCCACTCGGCCATTCCCACACCTGGTGCCATGATATTCAAGGCCAGCTCTTCGCCTTCTTTGATGATTGGAAATTGGCTGTCATGATTGATAGCAACCTCTTTCTTTTCTCCAGTTCCCTCATCTGAAGAATTGCCGCAGGCACCCAAGACGAGGGTACTGCATAAAGCGACACCCGCCATTCCTAAAAGTTTCTTTTTTAATCCCATTTTCTTCCTCCTTTGATTTTTTTATCCTTTAATTGAACCGACCATCATGCCCTTGACAAAATACTTTTGTAAGAACGGATAGACGATGATTACCGGCAACGAAGAAACGATCATGACACCGTACTTGATGACTTGAGCGAGTTGCTGTTTGCTGTATAGCATGTTCGCCATTTCTGAAGTCACATTGCTGACGGTATTTGAAGACATATCTTGAAGAATCAAAATTTCTCTTAAAATCATCTGCAGCGGGTACATCGATCGATCAGAAAGATAGATCAATGCGTTAAAGAAGCTGTTCCAATGTCCGACGCCATAGAACAAAGCCATTACCGCAATGATCGGCGTTGATAATGGTAAAACGATCTGCATGAATAGCCGAAAATCGGAACAACCATCCACAATCGCTGCTTCTTCCATCTCTCGCGGAATTGTGGATTGAAAAAACGTTCGTGTAACAACCACATTGTAAACTGAGACGGCCCCTGGAATCACCAATGCCCAAACGGTATTCAGCATGCCTAAGCTGCGAATCAGCAAATAGCTGGGAATCAAGCCACCAGACAGGAACATGGTGACCAGCATAAAATTGGTGAAGGCCCGTCGCCCATAAAAATCCTCTCGCGATAACGCATAGGCACAAGGCAAAGTTACCAAGAGATTGATCGATGTTCCTAACACTGTATAGTAGATCGTGTTCAAATAGCCACGCCAGATACTGCTGTTGCCCAATAATGTTCGATAGCCTTCGAAGGTGATTCCTTTTGGTAAAAGCCACATTTCACCTGAGTTTACCAGATGCGGATTTGAGATCGAAGCACTGACGATATAGATCAGCGGATATAAAACGATCAGCAATGAAATTGCTAAAAACACATAAACAAAGATCAAAAAGATTTTATCAGCACGGGTATCTTTTATTAAAGAAGTTGTTTTCACTTTTGGTCCTCCCTCCTACAATAGACTAGAATTGCTTAAACGTTTGGCAATATGATTGACTACGATCAACAATACGGAATTGATCAATGAGTTAAATAGGCCGACTGCCGCAGCAAAACTGTACTGCGCATCTAACAGCCCTTGCTGGTAAACAAAGGTCGCAATCACATTCGAGGATTGCATGTTCAAAGGATTCTGCATCAAGATGATTTTTTCAAACCCAACTGACATCAAGCTGCCGAAGCTCATTATCAATAAGATCACCATCGTGGGCATGATCGTTGGAATATTGATATACCAAACGCGTTGCAGACGAGAAGCGCCATCGATCGTTGCCGCTTCGTGCAGTTGCGTATCGACTCCAGATAGAGCTGCCAGATAAATCACAGACCCCCATCCCGTTCCTTGCCAAACTCCGGACAGGACATAAATCGTTTTAAACCAACGGGGATTAGTCATAAAGCTGATCCGCTCGAAACCCAAAAATTCTAATAGGTGATTGATGATCCCTGTTGAAGGAGATAAGAAAGCAATGACCATACCAACCATGACCACCACAGCAATAAAGTTTGGGGCATAAGTGACTGTTTGGGTAATCTTTTTAAACGGGCCGTCTTTGATCTCATTCAAAGCCAATGCCAGGATGATCGGCAGCGGAAAACCGACAACCAACGAATAGATACTGATTCCTAAAGTATTTTTGATGAGTTCCCAAAAATAATAGGAATCGAAGAAACGTTGAAAATGTTTAAATCCAACCCAAGGACTGCCCAAAATCCCTAATGAAGGCATATAATCCTTGAATGCAATAATGATTCCATACATCGGTCCATAAGAGAAAATCAAAATAATCAAAAATGCTGGCAACACAAACAAGTACAATTGCCGATTTTTCTTGATCTTCATTTTTATATCTTGTTTCTTTGTTTTAGGTACTGAAACGGTTTGTCTGATTGGCGCTGTTTCCATTCTTCCTCCTCCTTGCTTGGTGTTAGCCTTATCATGAATTGTATTCGCTTTCAAATCAATGTGTATTTTTTTCCCTATGTGTCGAAACGCGAATCCCAACTGCCCCAACGTTCGGCTGACTGATATCCGACCATAAGAGGTACGGTTCGGTAGCGTTTTTATAGACTGGTAACGCTTTTTTAGTGGCTAGATCAATTAGCTCGTCTTCTTCAGTTGCACCAATCTCTGTTAAAGGAATCTGTTCGAAAGCGCCTGCAGCGATACTGCGAAATGCAAAATGAGCCTTGCCCTCTTTTTGATAGGTCAAATGCCATTCATTTGGCCAAGCTATTGGGTTCGCCCGCGTTTCATAGATGCCTTCACCATATAGCGCCAACCAATTGCCGATTTCTTCTAAGCGTTGGGTCTCTTCGAATGTAAATTCGCCATCAGGTGTTGGGCCGACACCTAAAATCAAATTTCCCCCTTTGCTGACTACCTCAATCAAGGTTTCCAGCAGTTCTTGGCTGCTCTTGAAGGTATCATTCGGCACATATCCCCAATCATTCCCAATCGGGATATTGCTTTCCCAAACTTTTTTAGGAATTTCTGCTAATGCAGGAATTTTGCGTTCTGGTGTCACATAGTTTTCATGACGGCCACCCATCATTCGATCAACGATGATCAATTCCGGCTGTTTCTCACGTGCAATCTCAGCTAAACGATCCATTTGTAGGTCTTCTTTTCCTTGCCCGCACCAACCGGCATCTAGCCAAAGAAAATCGACTTTTCCGTAATTGGAAGTAATCTCTACAATCTGACGATGCACAAATGACACATAGCGCGCCCAGATTTCTGGGTGAAGGTGGGTGTCATAGCTGGCATGACGGCCTTTGACGGTATCATCATCCAACCAGTAAAAAGGAGAATACCAGTCAGCTTTAGAATAGTAGGCTCCTGTTGCAATCCCTGCTTCTTGAAACGCCGTAAACACTTCTTGTAAAATATCGCGTTTAAAGGGACTTAATTTCCCGCCGATTTTAAACTCTGACTCCATTGTGTTAAACATCGAAAACCCATCATGATGCTTTGTTGTGAATAAACAGTACTTAAATCCCGCCTTCTTACAGATCTTGGCCCATTTACGGGTATCCAGCTTCTTCGGCTCAAATCGATTAATCAACTGCCAATAATCCAAACGCAGTGCTTCGATAGTTTCTCGATAGGGCTGGTTTTCTCTAGCCCATTCATCTTTTTCAGATAATTGCCATGATTCAACGATCCCCGCTTCAGCATACAGCCCATAATGGAAGATTACTCCGAATTTCAAGTCTTGAAACCATTCCAGACGCTGCTTGAGCATTTCTGTTTCCGGGACCCACGCTGCTTGCTCTCTCTCCTTGGCTTCTTCAATATCGCCGCGAATTTTTATCATACATTTGCACTCCTTTCTTTGTTCTAAATGTAAACGAAAAAAAGTCCATCTAACAATATGTAACTTTTTTTACTGTGTTAAACCAAGCAAGAGCGTTTGTAAAATTTGTAACGAAAAAAGCTTCCTTCCATAAAAGCGTTAGGAGAAATAAAGCGGATCAAATATATTTGCTGTGTTTTTCCTGTATGGGATGTGTGATTTTTTCATCCATGCCCATTATCCATGGATCAATGGTACGATAAGGACAACAATTAAAGCGGATACAAAATGGTTATCCGTAAGAAAGTGAGGATTTTATGAAACAATCCAATGGTCTTTATCATGTTTCCTATCAAGTCGGTGAATGGCTCCTCCATTGCCTAAAATTGCAGTTTCTTTGGTTTTACTGGGTATTTCGATATGGGATATTTTTAGGCATTTTCCCTGCCACCGCTACGATTATCCAAGCTTTTTTCAACAGTTTCCAAAAAAAGGGACGACCAGCGGCTTTGAAGCCTTGGTTCAGAACTGTCGTGAAAAAAAATTTCCGTCGCGCCAATCAATTAGGAGCCATGCAAGCGGGTTTGCTGCTTTTCTTATGGCTAGAATTGCGCATCTCTAGTACCTTTATCCAAAATAGCTTGATTCACTTTTTTTTGCTGCTGTTGTTTATCAGTGCCCTTTTGATCAGCTTGTATCTGCTGCCAGTGTATTTGCGTTATGACTTGCCCCTTCTTCACTATTTTAAGCAAGCAGTAATACTGATGGTTATCAGTATTCCCCAAACGATTGCGATGATTTTGGGAATCTTAGTAACTACAATCATTTTGACTTTTTTACCGATTTTATTAGTCATCGGCTTTGTTCCTTTGTTCCTTTTTCCAAATAGTTGGTTCTCTTTTCAAGCGATCCAACGTTCAGAATCATTGCTGATAAAAGAAACTTAAGAAGGGACGTTCGTAATGAAAGACATTTTTATCCAAAGTAATGAAAATCTTGATGATTTTTTTAGTAACATACTACCGGAACTAGCGTTGCGAGAATCACCGCAAGGGCATCCATTACAGCTGATTCAACGGCCCGGTTCTCTGAAAATTTGCCATGGTCCGCTAGCAACAATCATTTACTATCAAGAAAAGGCCCATTTATTTCGGGCATTAACTTTATGGGTGCATGAAGACCGCCCAGTCTATGTCTTAGAAGAACAGCCGCATTTTGAAGCAATTGGACCAATGATCGATCTGTCCCGCAATGCAGTAATGACCGTTGAAAAACTGCAACGCTTTATTCTATTGACAAGCAAGATGGGGCTTAATCGCCTCATGCTTTATATGGAAGACACTTATGAAATTCCAGAGTATCCTTATTTTGGTCATTTACGAGGCCGTTATACACAAGGTGAGTTAAAGAAGCTTGATAGCTACGCGCAATCTATAGGTGTAACTTTGATTCCGGCGATTCAAACATTGGCACACTTAACGAATCCCTTAAAATGGGGATTTACTAAAAACATTCGGGACACGGAAGATATTTTACTGGTGGGAGAAGAAGAAACATATACCTTTTTGGAAGCAGCGATCCGTTCGATCCGTTCGTGTTTTACGACGGATCAGCTACACATTGGCATGGATGAAGCACACCAATTGGGGAAAGGAAGATATTTGGTATTGCACGGTTTAAAAGACCGTTTCTCGATTATGGCCGAACATCTGCAGCGGGTAGCTGCGCTTTGTCAAAAAGTGGGTTTTAAGCCGATGATGTGGAGCGATATGTTTTTTAGGATCGGTGCACCTACTGGTGATTATTACGATCCAGACGTGTGTTTTCCAACAGAATTGTTTGCTGACCTTCCTGCTGTCAAAATGGTTTACTGGGATTATTACCACCATGATCATGCCTCTTATCAGCGAATGTTTGCGAAACATCGGGAATTAAAACAGCCGATCGTCTTTGCTGGAGGTATCTGGACTTGGAACGGTTTGGCGCCGAACTATGGCAAAAGTTTTGCCACCATGCGTCATGCCTTGCAAGCCGCCAAAGAAAACGATGTTCAGGAAGTTTATGCCACACTTTGGGGCGACGACGGAGCCGAAACACCATTGATTGCTGCGCTACTAGGTTTGCAATATTTCAGTGAAGCGCAGTTTGGAAACGACCTTTCGTTAGAGAAATTAACTAAAAAATTTCAGCTCTTTCACCAGTCAGTTAGTAGCGATTTCTTGCTGCTTGATCGTTTTGATCAAACTGCAGGTGTACCAGAAAACAATCCTCACGGAGAAAACCCCAGCAAGCTACTGCTCTACCAAGACTTGCTGTATGGCTTGTATCAAGAAAACTTAACCGATCTTTCTTTAGCATCCCACTATCAAGGATTGGCTCAAGAGTTGGCCGCTGTGAAATCAACACGGGACACACAAACGATGTTTGCCTTTTATCAGCAGCTGGCTGATGTTTTGGCACAAAAAGCCTGTATTACCGACCAAATCACCAGTGCCTATAAAAGCAAGGACTTCACGGAATTGCGCCAAGCAGTCGATGAGCTCAGTGTCTATAAATCCGCCTTGCAATCCCTTTATGAAGCCCATCGTCAAGTCTGGTTCGACTGGAATCGACCTTTCGGTTTTGAGATTATCGATCTGCGCTATGGGGCCCTGCTGATGCGCTGTGACACGACACTCTGGCGGCTTACTGCCTTCTTGGACGGGGAGCTCGATACTTTGGAAGAATTGACTCAACCGTCCTTACCAATGGTGACCCCTTTCAGCGGCAACACTTCTGTGGGTCGCAATTTATTTCATGGAATCTATAGTGCGGGGAAAATTTCTGATGTTTAAAAGAAGGAGTGAGAAATTATGAAAACATCCTTGCTGCGCCGAACCATCATCGTGAGTTTGCTGGCTGTTGTTAGCCTATTCTTTCTCTATTTTCTAACAACCGATTCTTCTGCTCCAGTTCATGCCCAACCTTCAGAAAAACTGGAGATGACAGGTAATATTACAAATCAAGCAGCGGCGGAGGCTTGTTTGGCAGTGCTGAAAGAAAATTTACAAGCAGCCTCTGACCAAGATGCGACAGCTTATGCCGCCACGCTCGTGGCAGCGGCGCGAGCAGAGACGAGCCAAGAATTGGCTGATTTTTTTGCAGAAGAACAGCTGCAGCACACGCTGCTTTCTTTTGAAGTCGTTAAACAAGAGACAGGATCCATGCTGGTCGCGGCGCAGCAGAAAACGATCAGCCCAAAAGATTCTTCCTACCGTGATCACATCACAGAGGCTTACCATACTTTCGTTAAGGAAGCAGATGGCTGGAAAATTCAAGAAACAGTCATGACGAATACAGAATTTCTTTAAGTGAGTGAAAAAGGAGTGATTTTTAATGAGAACGTATAAGAATTGGCCTGCCAACTACCCTGATCCAAACTGGTTCCTCCATGATCGGTTTGGCTTATTCATCCATTTCGGCCTATTCAGTATTGGCGCTCGACACGAATGGTTTATGACGACAGAAAAAATTGAACCCACCACCTATCGCGAGAACTATTTTTCTCAGTTTGATCCTGATCTTTTCAACGCGGAGGAATGGGCTCAAACCGCAAAGAAGGCTGGTTTTCAATACATGGTCTTCACGACGAAACATCATGAAGGTTTTGCCCTTTGGGACACCGCTCTCAGCGACTACAAAGTAACCAACACCCCATTCAAGCGAGACCTCTTAGCAGAACTGCTGCCGGCATTTCGCAAGGTCGGCATTAAGGTCGGACTGTATCATTCGCTGATCGATTGGTATCATCCAGATTTCACGCTCGACGGCCTGCATCCGCAACGAGAGACTATTCAAGCCCGTCAAGCCAATGACCAGCGGGACATGCGCCGTTATCAAGATTTTTTGGCTGGTCAAGTCACCGAACTATTGACCAATTATGGAACCATCGATTATATGTGGTTTGATTTTCCTTATAGCCATCGAGATTGGGGCTGGTCAAAAGGCAAGGGTGCCGCCGATTGGGATAGTAAGCGGATCGAAGAAATTTGCCGAAGTCTACAGCCGGAGATGTTACTGAATGACCGTTTGGATTTGGGCCGAGGGATTACCACCCCTGAGCAATTCCAACCAGACAAACCATTAGAAGCGAATGGATTGCCTTTAATATGGGAAGCGTGCCAAACGATGTACGAAACGTGGGGCTATGATCGTGATGCTCAGCACTGGAAATCCAGTGAAATGATGACCAAAATGCTGATTGACACAGTAGCAAAAGATGGGAACTTTCTCTTAAATATCGGTCCGAATGCTCGTGGAGAAATCAACTTACCAACTCGCGGCCATTTAGAAGCCATCGGTTCATGGATGCATTATCATCAGCAAGCGATTATCGGCTGTGGTGCCAGCACTTTTCAACCGCCTATTGACAGTCGTTACACCCAAAACGGGAATAAACTTTACTTGCACCTCTTCTCCTACCCCTACAAATCCTTGCATCTTCCGGGACTTGCAGGATGCGTGAAGCATATCCGTTTCTTACATGATGGCTCCGAGTTGTTTTATCGAGGATTTGATCCCGAGGAAGTTCTCACGTCAACGGAAGCCATCATCAACAAAGAGGACCTTGTTCTCAGCTTACCCGTCTGCCCCCCAGATGTGTTGGTACCAGTGGTCGAAATCACTTTAAAAGAAATATAAGCGCCTATTGCACTGTCCTAAATGAATATTTTATTGATACAAAAACATTGTCCTTACTTTCTTTACAAAAAAATGACTAGAAACTGATCGTTTCTAGTCATTTTTTATGGCTATTTTTTCAAAAACTCCCCAAATTCGCTTATACGAAAGTAGCGAGCTAGCTTGTTGAACAGGTGATGAGAACATGCAAACAAGCTGCGGGATTAATCCTTTTTTAAAGGTACTTACCACGGGAGGGTCAAAGTTCCTTAGACAAATAAAGAACAAGATCGTCATTGTTACAACAAGGCACATTCATCGCACAATTTTGATTATTGAACCAAACACCAGATCCATCTGGAATATAGCCTTGTTTTACATACAGTCTCTGGGCCGATCCATAACCATTGTGTAAACCTACCCCTAATGTCACCACGGCAGCTATTTCTCGTGCCTTTTCTTCGGCTGCTTTTAAAAGCTGACTGCCTACCCCTTGTTTTTGATAAGATTCAAAAACATTAAAATCCACAATTTCTGGGTACAAGCCTTTAAATGGTCCGTGCTTTGCTAGAGGGACCAATGTCAAATACCCGGCAGTTTTGTTGTTTATTTTGGCAAGCAAAATGTATCTCTCCCCCGCTTCTTGCTCGTTTAAATACTCCATCAAGAGCTGCTGGCGAGAAGGCCACCCTTGCTTTAAAAACATTTGATCCATTTCAAGGATATCTTTTTTCTTCAACGGTTGAATGTCTATGATCACTTATTGCTCCATTTCTCCCCTCACTCGGAGTTACGTTCATTTTATCAAAATACTATTGGCTTTTGTTTCACTTGTCGCTAAACTTATTCATCATAAAGAAAACAACAGGGATTGTCAGCGATGTGCCCTTTCACCCAATTCCTCTAACAATCAGCTAAATGTCGCTTCCCACCCATCATAAAGCTTTCGAAATGTCTCTTTTGGTCGATTTGGCTCATTATAAACTTTTTGGCTAATGGCCGTTTGGAGCCAAAAAATCGCTTGGATCACTTCACGACTAGTCTGAGCCTCAGGTACATCCGCCCAGACGGATAAAGCGATCGCCTGTGTTTGGGCAAGCTGTTCCTGTGCAACTTGTTGTCCATTGGCAAACGTCGTCAACTGGAATTCATTGCTGATTTTTTCGTAAGTTGGGTAGGTATACCCTGCCGCTTCTCCTAAGACATAATAGAAAAAATTATCATTGTGATTGATCATGGTATAGCCCTTTTCAAAAAAGACATCCGCCGGCGCCATATTCTGGTTCCAACGGGTCCAATAGGAGATTTGACAATTCTCCGTCAACGTTGTCTGCTCTTGGCGATTCAAGCGGTAAAAACCATCATTCCAGACCCGCACAACAAAGCCGAGACTTTCAACAAAGGCCGCCAGCTCATTGACATAATCAATAAAGACTTCGATTCCGCTGGCTTTTTCCCCATAACGCTCGCGGGCAGCTTCGATCATTTGTGGAAAGTTTTCTAACTGGTCAAAATCAATAAACTCATCGGCCCCGATGTGAAAATAGGTGCTGTCTTCAAACAGTTGCGCATATTCTCGATAAACTTCCTGAATAAAGGCTACCGCTTCTGAATCCAAAATGTTCAGTGCTCGATCATCACGAGTGCCATCTGCTGTCGGCAATTGCCATTGAGGTTTTTGTGCTAGGACTTGACGCAAATGACCAGGAGAATCAAAATCAGGGATAATGGCAATTTCATGGTTTTGAGCATACGCAATCAATTCACGAATTTCTTGCTTGGTCAAACATTCTTCCGAAACAATTTCTGGAAATTGCTGGGATTCAATCCGAAAGCCTTCGTTTTCCGAAAAATGAAGTTGCAGATGCGTGAATTGGAAGCAAGCCATGCTGCGGACGATTGCTTTCAAATCAGCTAGCGAATAAAATTTGCGCCCGATATCGATCATCAGACAGCGTTCTTTAAGCGCTGCTAGATAGCTTTTCTGTGCTAATTGACCCGTCGCCTGATCTCGGCCATATTTGGTTAACGCGTAAAAGGCATGTTCTGGCGAGGACACACTGATTGTTTGGTTTTCAAATCGAAAATCAGCATCCAGCTGCGGATCGATCACTATTTTCGGTAACGGATCTTTCGCCGACTGCCAACCTATTTCCTCAAAAAAGACGGCTGCTCGTTGCTGAACTTTTGTCAAATCAACTTGTTTGTTCATCTCATTTTCCCCCATACTTTCAATAATTTCTCATTTTTTGGTTCATTTCACGGTATTGCCCTGGTGTCACACCCACTATTTTTCGGAACTTTCTCGTATAATTGGAAACATCATAATACCCATTGTTGCGAATAATTTCTTTGATCGGCAAATCTGTTTCAATCAGTTCTTCTTTGATTTTTTTCAGCCGTAATTCTTGAATATATTTGGAGAAGGTTTTGCCACTTTCTTTTTTTACAAAACGGCTGACATAAGAGACAGATACACCTACTTCCTCTGCCACCGATTCTAGCGATAGCTGAGAGGAATGATAATTTTCTTGAATAAAACTGAAGATTTTCTCATTCATTTCCGACTCGTCATCCAGCGGCTGTTTCTGCACCTTTGTACAAATCTGCTGGGCAATCGTTAACAAGGCCGTCTGCAATTGATTCAAGCTGTTGAAATCGGCACTTTCAGAAGCAGTATGCAGTACCTCTGCCCCCACCAATTCACCGCCGACTTGCGCGATCGTATTCAACAAGTAGTAGCCGTACATTTTTTGGACACGAGGCGAGGTCTGCTTGCTCTCGCCTTCTTCAATCAAACGTTGGATCGTTTCACTGGCAATTTCAATATTTCCTTGATTCAAGGCTTGGATCAATTTTAATTTTTGATTGTCTGGATAATTGATCGGTAAATGTTTGGTCTCTTGGGAAAGCTCCGCATAGTAGCTGATTTGCTTCCCTTGACTTCCTTGATTTTCCAGTGCCGCCAATCCTTCGATATACGATTCATTAATAGCCGTTAGTTGATCCACCGTCATCCCGACACCCATTGCGGGTGTTAGGGAGATCGCTTGGGTAATTTTTTCCGCGATAGCATCTACAATTTCTTTTTGTTCTTTGCCATCAACAAAGCCAACGGTCAATGCCAGCATTTCTGTGGACAAAATTTCAGTGGCATATGCCGTATAATCAGCCTCTTTGATTTCTTCGATATAATCAATTAAAAATTTCTTATCTCCTTGCTTGGCTTTGGTATCAACAGTTTTCGTATCAATGGCGATCACAAAGTAATTCGACTTAGGAAAACAAACATGGACAGCTTCCAAAAGCAGAGCCAATTCTTGTTCTGAACGGAAACGTCCACTCATTAATTTGCGCAATACTTGTTCTCTCGCATGGGGTGTTTGTAAACGTACTTCCTGATGCAGTTCTTGGTGCTCTACCAAAAATGCCGCTAGCGTATTATGGACATCATCCATCGAATGAAGGGTCATTTTGGGGTCCCGATGAAACTCCTGAACCAGATTTTCGATTTTGCGAATTGGGCGATAACTACGTAACCCAAGCATCACGACTGCAGTGATACCCGTAAATAATATGGCGATAAATACTAGGACGAACTGCTCTTGTACACGGTTGACCGATGCCAGCGCTTGATTCGGATTAGCAACGGCTACCACTGAAATATTCAATTCATTATTGGCAATCGCTTGAACAAAATACGTTGATTGTTCAAACCGCATTCGTCCTGTTTGAATGCCTTTTTTCATGCGTTCGGGATGATTTAAAAAGCGCGCTAACTCATCATTGGTGGTACTGGCTAATAACTGGTACTCATCATTGATAATATAGGTGTTACTGATCCCATCGTTATTGCTGAGATCAAGAATTCTCTTCAAATTGTTCTCTTTGATTTCATAGATCGCTGAGCCATAGACAGTCATCTCTTCACTTTGAATGGGAACGATATAAAAGAAACGGGAATATCGCTGATCCTCACCGGCGCCTTCTAATGTCAACAATGTAGGCGCTGAGGAATCCAATTGTGCGGCTAACTGTTCCTGGCCCATTTCATTTTTCGGCAGTACTTTTTTCAAAAATGTGTCAAAAGAGAATGATCCTACGGTTGAATACAAGGTTGCTGGGGACTCTTTATAATATAAATAGACTTCTTCGACTAAGTCGTTGGTGATTTTGTACGTTTGCATGGCCTCTCTTGCTTCTTTGGTCAAGTAAGGATGCTGCAAATATTTCAATGAGACAACATGATCATTGGTCATTTTTTGCGTCAGATAATTCAATTGAATAAACGTATTTTCTAAAGAATATTTCAACTGAATCAATTGATTTCTAGCGGTCAGCATCACTTGTTCATTGATACTTTTGACAGATGTATCATACCAAATCCATGACACGGCTAAAAAAGGCACTAAAAACACGATTAAATAAGAGCTGATGGCACGAATGATTCCCCTAAATAGTTTTTGACGATTCAGTTCCGTGTACTTTCCCATTTGCATCACCTATTCTCTGTTATTTCGAAAGCTCAAAAACGCTTTCATTTATCGGTACTTATTTAGGAGAAAAGAATGTATGATACTCTAATAAAATACGCTTTATTTTAATAAAAAACAATGCTTTTTTACAAGTCAGCTATCAGGCTTGTATTTTCTTAACCAGTTATAACAAGCGCCCAATAAATTAGATTCATTGCCGAAACGACAGGCACAAATGTTTGGCACGATAACAGTACTAGGAATTTGCTCAGCAATCATAGCTAATCGTGCGTTTACATGTGGGATCAAGAAACGGCTCGCACTGATTCCACCGCCAATCAAGATGATTTCCGGATCAATCATATATTGCAGGCTATAGCAAGCCGCCGCCAGTTTATCGACAAAATCAGCTACTACTGGCAGACATCGCGGATCTTGTTCTTGAACCAGTGTATCAATACGCTGGCCATTGATTGTTGGGTCTCCGATACGTTTTGCTGTTTTCTCTACTAATGTTCTGGTTGACCCTGCGATGCTCCAAAGTTCCCAATCCTTCCTTTCGGTCGGAAAAAGCAGATAACCAAACTCTCCTGCTAGTAAGTGTTTGCCGCGAATCAATTGATGATCGATCATCAAGCCACCGCCAACGGATGTACCTAGGACAATTGTCGCAAAGGACGCACAATTTTGAGCGTGACCCAACCATTTTTCTGCCAATAGCGCACAGTTGCCATCATTTTCGGCAGCAACTGGACATTGGTATGTACTGCGCAAATGCTTAACCAGTCTTTTACCAAATCCTTCATATAAAGGTGATGTCATCCCGATTTCTTGGCTTTGTGGATCAACCAGTCCCGTTGAGCTAATAGCGATGCCATCAAATGCTGCTGCATAGAATGCATCGATCTGTCGACATATACGTTGCGTGACTGTGGAATATTCCTTGTTCATAGGAAATTGAGTCAATTGTCTGCGTTCCCCTTGACTATTCACTAACCCACATTTAATAGCAGTACCGCCAATATCAATTGCTAAAATCCACATTTTCTTGACCTCGCAAGGTTTTCTTTTGTCTTGCATTCAGTATACGCAACCAATGTTTTCAGCGACCATATGTATTTCTTGCAACAATATGTCAAATCCGTCCAAGCCATAAAAAAGCCCGCAACGAAAGATATCTTGCATTTAGAAAGAATATACATTGTACATACAGAGATAGCTTCTCTGCTTATTTTTTTAGCACTTGAAAGACCTGGTTTAACGTTCAGCTTCACAAAAATGTTCATCATGCAAAGCTAAAAAATAGAACTATTAGATACAATGTCTGAGAATTTTATAAACAAAGGAATCAGCTACTCCCGTTTTTTCTATTAAGATAAGCTATAAACAAAAAAACCGTCACGCATAAGACATCCTCTCATGCGTGATCGGCATTCTACTTACTCATTGAATTTTAGGAATAGATCAAACAATTTTAAGAACTTAGTTGCAGACTCTTGGTGTCACAACAAAAAATCTATTCGCAGTAAACTAATTTTGTTCTGTTCTTACACTCTGGTCACTTATTGCTCATTTGATTCATAAAACCTCAATAAAGCGCTTGTGCTCGTTCAATACAATTCCTGCTCCAAATAATCCACCAACGGAACCAAGTATTTTTTATCCGTCCAATCGCAATCTTGTCCATTGGCTTCCATGAGTACCTTCGTCTGTGGGTCATAGGTGTGTGGCTCTTTTTTAGCGGCCGCTTTTCTTAACATTTTCACTAAGGTTCGATCGAAAAAGTTCATTTTGCTTTCCTGCCATTGTCCTCTTCCGTAAAAAAAGGGGATGTCCTTTAGTGGACCCGTGAGATTCTGTTCTCTGAGTTTTTTCACTACCACTTTTTCAGGAACAGAAGCTCCCGCACAAAAGATGAGTATCTCTTTGCCTTTTAGCTGATTGCTATTCTTTTTTAAAAAGGACAGTCCAGCAATACCCGAAGCATAGATTCCCCCACAGAAGATAATTGTGTCATAATCCATTACTTCAGCTATTTTGGCTTTTGGGGTTTCTAGGCAGGGAAAACCTGTTGCTTCTTGAAGCCAGTGGACATACTTTTTGACAGCGCCGTATTTCGATTGATAAACAAGAATGCCATTTTTCATGAGGAATTCCTCCCTGCAGTTAGGACTGCGACCTACTTTTTGTGCCATCTATTGCCTGTTTCAAAAACATCTCGTAAGCTTCTTCCTGTTGTGCATAGATTTCACCTAGTGGAATACCTGGTGTCGTTACTGCGAAAATCGTGCCGATTCCGATCGTGTAAATGAGCATATGCAAGTGCAGCTGTTTGGCGGTTTCTATGCTGATGTTCAAATCGGCGGCAATCCTTTTCGCTACTTGAGGATTCGTCTCCAACTGATACAGCTCTTCTAATGACGAAACATTCGCTCTTTTTTGTAAGACAAAAATTCTCAAAATTTGGGGTTCTTCTTTCGCCAATTGCAAATATGCGTGTCCGGTACTGCGAAACAGATCCTGGGAGTCGCTATGGGCTTCTAGATACGCTTGTAAAAATTGCCGTGCTTTCTGCTCTACTTCTGTTCGCAGACCCGCCATATTGGTGCAATAACTATAAATGGGCTGGACTGAACAGCCTAACTTTTCCGCAATATTTTTGACAATCACTTGCTCCATACCGCCTTTTCGAGCAATCTCAAAAGCGGCATCAACCACCATTTCCTTTGTTATTCGTTGTTTTGGCATCCAAGACCCTCCTTAAGCACAAGTCACATTATATAAACGATTTATATAACTCGATTATATTCTTTTGTTCCTGCGAAGTCAATCGGGTCCAAGACACTACTCCCTCACTCTTTCTATTGAATAAAGAGCTGTCGGTTTCTCCCAAATCATCGTTCATAGGTTGTAAATCTTGCATTACTTCCCAGTGATTGCTGGCTCTTTTATCCGCACAAAAAAGGTACAGCCCACAGAAAAAGGCTGTACCGTTGATAATACGTATGGACTCTTTTGCACTCGAAGCTGCTAAACTTCTGGGGTGTCCTCTGGTGGTGCTTCGAGGATTGGTTCTTCCTCTTCATACAAGGAGGAAACCCGCGTATACCATTCAAACACATGGGTAATGATCACCTTGGCAGCCGCATAGACAGGAATCCCTAAAATGACCCCAACAAGACCAAACAATTTTCCTGAAGTCAAGAGGACTAACAGGATCGTGACAGGATGGATCGATAACTCATTTCCTAGAACTAATGGCGAAATCAAGCGTCCTTCAATGGTTTGCTCAATAACAAAAACGATCAGAACTTGGATCAGTAACACTGGTCCGCCGACGATTCCTAAAAAAACCGCAGGGATCATGGCCAAAAAGGAGCCTAAATAAGGGATCAAATTTAGAAATCCCGCTGCAATCCCCAGTGTGATGGCATAATCTAAGCCAATAATACTAAAGCCGATCATAAACATCACTGCGACCGCAAACGCCACTGTCAGCTGTCCCCGAAT
This sequence comes from Enterococcus sp. DIV1096b, assembly GCF_050498765.1. Taxonomy (NCBI): domain Bacteria; kingdom Bacillati; phylum Bacillota; class Bacilli; order Lactobacillales; family Enterococcaceae; genus Enterococcus; species Enterococcus sp. DIV1096b. Next base: position 3,059,196 of record NZ_JBMHEK010000001.1, read on the forward strand.
ATAGGAGGATACCTGGTCATTCATTTCTTTTAAAACGATCAGTGAGGGCTGGCGCATTTTGGTTGGTAAAAATTTGACAAAATAAGGGGCTAGTTTGCGGCCATCTTTCAGTAGGTAGAACAAAATAAACGGCATGGTAATGACCGCTAAAACGATCGTCGCAACGGCCCCGAAGAAACTACCTAGATTTTGAATCGTACTGCGGGAAAGATTTTGGACGATATCCGTCAGAGAAGAAATCAACTTCTCATTGGAAGCTTCGATCTGATCTTGGACTTGCGAGAAGATTGGATCAGACAAGATTTCATTCACCTTATTCTCAATAATCGTCAAATACCCCGGCAGATTATCCGCAAAACTCATGGATTGCTCTTGGATCTTAGGAATGATGACCACCACCCCCCAGACAATCAGACCAACCACCAAAACAAAAAGACCAAAAATACTGTAAATTCGTTTGATTCCTTTGCGCTCCAAATAGTCAACAGTGGGATTCATCAAGTAATACAAGATCCCCGCCAAAATGATTGGCAATCCGACGATTGCTAAAAATTGCCAGACAGGCTCAAACAAATATGAAACTTTCGTGAAGAGCAGCAAAATTAAGAGAATCAATAAAATGACCAGCAAGCTGGTCACTGCTTGATTGTTTAAAAACCATTTCCAAAACCAGGAATGCGGCTTTTTCTGCGTTTCTTTCATGACATTCTTTGCCTCCTAGTTGTACGTCACTTGCATGCCGACTTCTAGGTTCGGCAAAACAGTTGGCGTTAAATAAATCGCACTTGAAAGCGGTTCTTCAGCCGGCACTTCGTCAAAGACAAAGGTCACATGCTGGATCGTTTGCAGGATTTGGTTAGCCACCGTTCCTACATATTGGACTTGATAGGTCTGATCACCAAAAGTAATCTGATCCTCTTTCTTTACGACTAACGCTTGCGAATCAGGAATCGTTTGGATGACTGAATATTCTCGCAATGTATCGGTCGCTTCTTCCCCAAAGAAGATGATCATTCTTTCTTGCGAATCGATCGCCTGTGGACCGATTTCTTTGATCGTCCCTTTTTTCATATGACAAACTCCCCTTTCTATCTTCTCGTTTATTATAACATAAAGAGTTTTTCTGCCCGCCCAAAACCGCATTCTATGGTAGAATTAAAGAGGAATGAAACTATTAGGAGGTTTTTTTATGTTGCAAACGATTTATTTAGGTACGTACACTCGTCGCGAAAGTAAGGGGATCTATTCGATCGCTTTAGATACGGAAAAAGGAACACTGACCGATTTGACCTTATGTGCGGAAGAAAAAAGTCCGACTTATCTTGCCCGCAGTAAAAAAGAAGCAGTTTACAGCGTCACAGAAGTAGCTGGCAACGGCGGTGCCGCTGCTTATACCCCAGACTTTACCTTGCTGAATACCGCAACGGAAGAAGGCGCACCCCTTTGCTATGTAGCAGTTGATGAAAACCGTCAGCTTTTATATGGTGCCAACTACCACAAAGGTGAAGTGAATGTTTATAAAATTCTAGAAGATGGCAGCATCGAAGCAACGGACAGCATCTACCATGATGAACCCGTCGGCTCTCATGAAAACCAAGACAAACCTCATGTCCATTATACTGACTTAACACCAGACCAACGTTTAGCAGTTTGTGACCTTGGAACGGACCGGGTCTATACTTATGATATTTCAGAAGATGGCAAACTAACAGAAGTAGCTGTCTATGTGGCAGAAGACGGAACTGGTCCTCGTCACTTAGTCTTCCATCCAAATAACCAATACGCTTACTTAGTGGGCGAATTAGACAGCTCATTGACTGTTTTACGCTACAATCAAGCAGATGGCAGTTTTGAGAAAATCCAAAAGGTGCCAACGATCCCTGCGGACTTTACGGATTTCAACAGTGGCGCTGCGGTACGGATCTCGAACGATGGACGTTTTGTTTACAGCTCAAATCGCGGCCATAATTCAATCGCTGTTTTTGAAGTAACCGATGAAGGCGCTGGCCTGGCTTTTGTTCAATCAATCTCAACAGAAGGCGACTTCCCTCGCGATTTCGATTTGGACCCGACAAACGATTATCTGGTTTGTGCCAACCAAAATTCTGATAACCTAACGTTATACAAACGCGATGAAGCCACTGGCAAATTGACTGTCTTAGAAAAAGACATCTACGCACCAGAATGTGTCTGCGTCTTATTCAAAAAATAAAGTTTTGGAGGATTCCCCCATGTTTGATAAAACACCAAAGGAACTCGTGCTCAAAGATTTTTCTAATATCTACAATAAATGTCAATCAACCTTTGAACTAGTGACGAGCCGCAAATACAATGAATCATTGGTCCTATTAACGACTGCGGAAACGTATGCGATCGCTGAAAAAGCCTATATTCGCTGCGATACTGCCAAAGAGCTGCAAACAGCGGAAGTCATTGCTTTCTTTGATGCTTTTGAGATCTATTATTTTGAATTAAAACAAGTCCTTTTTCATGATGACGATGATTTTGTTTCTTTAAAAAATCGTTTAGAAAAAATGAAAGACACTTACGAAGCATTGACAGCCTCATTTCATTTGTTATGATGAAATCAAATCAAAAGTGAAAAAGGTGACGTTATGAACCAAGAACAAGTGTTGGATCGTTTACGAGAAGAATTGGCCATGCCATTTTTCGAAGCAAAACTAGAAGACAAAGACTATTCCGAAGAAGACTATCAACAAGTCAAAGCGGATTTGGTAAAATACTTTGATGACTATGTACGTAATGTAGAAAATTAAGAAACAGCCTGCGATGATTCATTCATCGCAGGCTGTTTTGCTATTATAACGTCACTAGAAAGTTTTGATTCGTGGTAGCTTCGATCTGAGGATGCTGTTTCAAATAGTCAGCAATCAGTTCCGTCATATCGACTTGTATCTCACGAACGATTTTTTCGGCAGAAAACATGGCGTAGTTGCCACCGCCCACGGCACGGTATTGGTTGATGACGATCTCTAATTCTTGGTCCATCGCAATGGCTTTTTCTTCAAAGTCCAAACGGGTGATTCGTTGACCAACGGGTTGACTAAGATCGATCGTATACTCGATGCCTTCATACATATCGTAGTTATAATATTGCGGTTTTGGTTCAATAAAAGCAGGATTGAAAACGATCTGACCGTCAACAACGGCTAAATAATCCGCCGTTTGTTCTAAAGCAGCTTTTAATTCGGCACCTGTTATTTTGACTACAGCTAACGTATTTGGGTAAATATAATTGGTAATCACATCCCGCATCGTGATGGTTGCGCCAAAGCCTTTGCCTTCATTGTTGAAAAGAGCAGTGCCAGAAATTTTGGCGCCACTGGCAGCCATCTGAACACGATTGATGAATTCAATATAAGGATGCTCTTTCAAGCGTGCCCCCATCGGATCGGTGATTCGCATATCCCCACTGACTTTGCCTAACGGCTGATCTAGCCATGTTTGTAACTCTTCTTCGATGGGTGCTAACAAGGCCAACGTCTCTTGATCTGGGACAGCATCCGCAACAGGGATCAACGCAGCCGTACTGTTTGTGACATGAACCCCTGTCTGATTTTTTTCAACCGTCAATTCGATGGCGCCGATAAAGCTTCCACGATAACCGGGCTGCACAACAGGGACACCATTGATTTTTGTGGCGATCTCACGATGCTGGTGTCCTGTGAAGAAGGCATCGATTCCTGAGACTTCCTGCAATAATTGATAGCCCTCATTTTCGCCGGTCAATAATTCAGTCGGTTCCCCAGTGACTAAATCACGCTCGAAGCCGCCATGATAACTGACAACAACAATATCGGCTTGTTCTCGTAAGTAAGGTACATAGTTTTTCGCTGTCTCAACGATGCTGACAAACTGCATCCCGCGAATCGTCGCAGGTTGTTCCCAATGAGGAATATAGGGCGTCACCATTCCTAAAATCGCGATCTTTACCCCTTCTTTTTCAATGATGGTGTAAGCTTGCCCAAAGAATGGTTCCCCCGCTTCATTTAAAATATTGGCTGCAAGTACCGGCGTTTGGTAGCTGGCGATCGCTTCTTGCAAATAAGGCAGACCGTAGTTGAACTCATGATTGCCTAAGACATGAACATCAACGTCTAGGTGGTTGACGACAGCGGTCAATGCGGCAACGGAGTGCTGGCTTTTGGCAATGTAATAGCTTAAGGGCGAGCCTTGGATAAAGTCGCCATTTTCGATCGTTACGACCGGTCCGGTGGCTGCTTGGCGCAGTTCTTTCATTTTGGTGGCAACTTTTGCCACGCCGAATCCTTGTTCCGTGTCATCGGCAAAATTGGTTGGATAGACATAGCCATGCATATCGCTCGTTTCTAAAAACGTGATTTTCATTCAAAAGACTCCTTTTCCCCTCAATACACCAAAAGGGCATGCGCATAAGTCGAAAACCCTCGAAAGCCAGCAAATTTTGCTTCCTTGCGTCTTCAAACCTTATGATACAAACCCTTTGGTGTTTCATCTCAGGTGTTTCCCTGATTATACCCTATTTTGACGAAGAAATTCAGAATTATTGGTTCCAAGCATCTTCTAATTGTGGTTTTGCGTTTTCAATCAATTGATCGACATCTTGATCTGTATTAGACAAAATGTTTTCCATGATTGAACGCATTTCATTGTAAGCAGGATCAGCATTTTCAATCACTGGGATCGAGAACAATTCTTTGGTTGCATCTTCTAATTTGGCAGCCACTTTTGTTTCAGGATTGTTTTTGTATTCATCGCTTTCCAAAACAGATTCAACAACTGGCATGTAGCCGGTATCGATTGCCCATGTTTTTTGCGCTTCTGGAGAAGTCAAGAATTTCATGTATTCAAAAGCAGCAGTACGTTGCTCTGGTGTTGCGCTGTTGAACATGTACAAGTCAGTTCCTTGTTGCAAGTTGATTGGTTCTGGACGAGCTGCTACGTCATATTCAAATTTGCCTTCGGTATCTTTTTTAACAAAACCTTCCCCTGCGATTGAGCCGACATACATTGCGACTTGCTCGTTGGCAAATGGTCCAGACAAGTATTGATCAGAACCAGCGATTCGGAAGTAGCCCTCTTTGACACCATCCAGGTAGTAGTTGATGACTTCTTTTGATTCATCGCTGTCTAGTTGCAAGTCTTTGTCAAAATCAACACCTTGGTTTTTCATTGCGATGGCGTAGTAGTTGTTTAATGAGTCAAAACCAGCACCTACTACTTCACCGTTTGATTTTTCAAAGATTTCTTGAGAAGCTTCTTTTAATTCTTCAAGGTTTGTCGGTACGTCAATACCATACTCGTCTAACATGTCTGCATTGTAGAACAGCATTTCTGTTGATTTGTTGAAAGGAATCCCGTATTGCACGCCGTCGATCTGCGCGCCTTCTAAAAGGGCACTGCGGATCTCTTCTTGGTCACCCCAACCGATAGTATCATCGTTGATGTATTCGCCAAGGTCAACCAACATGTCATCTTGGGCAGCATTCCATAACCAACCAGGATATGCTTGGGTGATAGTTGGTAGATCTTTTGGTGAAGGTAAGGTTGAATTCACCTTTGCTTGTAGATCAGAGTAGCTGGATTGGTTTTGCAATTCGATCTTGATGTTTGGATTTTCGTCCATGAATTGCTCGGTCAATTTCGTCAATGATTCTTCTTGCGCACCATTCATTGCATGCCAAAAGGTGACAGTCGTATCTTCGCTTAGTTCTGTAACGATTTCATCACTTTCGGTAGAACCAGATGAATCGTTGTTGTTTCCACAAGCCCCTAATACCACTGTCGCGGCTGCAGCTGCTGCAAATGCAAGTTTCTTTGTTTTCATTTTTTCCTCTCCTCTATCACTCTAAAATAATTTTTTCACCGCGTTGCGGCAATATTCTTTCACCATACGGATTCACCAGATTTTCTGGTTTCAGCGTATGGATTGGAACCAATCGTTGGGGCTCGATCCATGCAATGATCTGATCTAAATCAGCTGGTTTCGCATGTCCCGAGTTTGGCAAACGGACAAATTCGATCTCCAGTGCTGCCAATTGATCCAAAAAGACTTGATAAGCTGGATCAAAATCGCCTAACGGCTGCGCATCACTGTGAATATACAAACCACCCGTCTGCAAGTTTTCAAAATGCGCGACTGCTTGCCAAAGGTACTGGCTCGTGTCGGCACATAATGCTTGATAAGAAATGGCGAAGGCTGGATCGAGAGTCGCTGGTACTTGATCATCGATCGTATAGAACGGTACATCTTTATTGAAAATTTCTTTCAACAAAGCAGCTTGCGTCGCCTCTAAAACAACCGTCCGCGGCGCGGCTTCAACAAGCGCCATAAAGCGCTCGACATTGGCTGGATAGCCATTGAAAGTAATTTGTCGTTGGGGATTTTCTTTGACCAGACGCACGAAGGTCTCGATCAATTCTGTTTCACTTTCCACTGTGATCGCTTTGGGGTCCGGTTCTCTTTCTGGAAAGCTGATGCTGACCCCTTCCATCATCAATAGATCCGTGTGTTTGGCTAATTGACAGAATTCTTTGGTACGCTCTGGATGATAGCCATGCAAACGCAAATCACCGGTATAAGCGATAAAATGATCCGGCGTGCGAATTAACAAGGCCGCCGCACCGTACGCATCATGATCGACTGGAATGATCTCGACTTCGATTTCCCCGATCCGAATCACATCATGGGGTTCTAAGCCGATCAATTCACGGACAAAGCTTTTTTCCTCATGAGGAACGGGCAGCAAGAAGTCCCCTTTTTGATTCAACACTTCGAGGATCGCTTTGGTTTCCTTCAAGGTGTACATAGGAATATTTGGGTCTAAAAAGTTGATCATCTTGGAATGATCCAGATGGGCGTGGGAAAGAAAAACTGCTGTTTCTTGGTATTCTTTCGTTTCGCTTCCTTGGTACGTGTAGTCTAAGCGTGGATCGTAGACATTTTTCAGTTCTGGTATCCAGCGATGCGCAACTAACGTTTGTAATTCTTCATCTGGTAAGGGTGTTTCTGGATGATACTCCGAACCGAAATCAAAAAAGATATGGGCATCTTTGTACGCAACTTCGATGACGGTTCCTCCAATCGTTAAAATTCCGCTATGGAAGGTGATCGTTGTTTTATCCTTTGATGCCATCTTTAGCCACTCCTTTGATAATTTCTTTTCTAAAGATCAAGTAAATGATCAGAATTGGAATGACGGTCAAGGTCGCTGCCGCCATTTGTAAATGAACGTCACTGCCGCTTTCTGTGGTAAAGGCAGCCAATCCATTATTTAAGAGACGGTATTTTTTCTCATTCGTCACTAACAACGGCCATAAGAAAGAATTCCAGCTAGAGATGAACGTCAGAATCCCGACTGTCACCAAGGCTGGTTTAGACATGGGGATCAAAATTCGGCGGATATAAGCTAGGTCGCTGGCACCGTCAATTTTGGCTGCCTTATAAAAGGTATTAGAAATACTTTGTAAATAACCGTTTAAATAATAGATGTAAAAAATACTGGTCAGAAACGGAATGATCAAGGCACTATACGTATTCAATAAGCCCATTCGAGCAATCGTATTGTAATTGGTAAAGATGATGGATTCATAAGGAACCATCAGTAAGGAGATCATCAAACCAATCACGAGACGCTTGTATTTGAATTCAAGACTCGTTAATGCAAAAGCAGCTAAAATTGCCGTGATCAGCGTCGCTATGGTAGTGACCGCTGAAACAAAGACCGTATTGAAGAAGTAGCGTAAAAACGGTGCTCGGGTAAAGACTTCCCCGTAGTTGCTCCATTGGAAGGACTCTGGCATGATCGTCGGTGGAATACTGGTTGCTTCACTGTAGGTCATTAGACCAGCTAAAATCATATAGACAAAGGGAAACAGCGTGATCACTGCTAAAATTGCTAAAAACAGCATCGAAACAATCGTGACAATTTTTTTCATTCGTTTATTCGCCCACTTTCTTCAAAAGTTTATTTTGGATAAAGGTGACGAGCAAAATAATGATAAACAAGATCACGGTTGCCGCCATTGCAATCCCCGGACGTCCGGCGATATGGAATTTGTCGTAGATATAAAAGACTGCTGTCGTGGCACTACGAGCGATCCCTGGCTGGCCGCCAAACAAAGCATATACTTGGGTATAAACTTTAAAGGCACTGATCAGATTGACCGTCAACAAGAAAGCAAAGGTCGGGATCAACTGCGGAAAGGTGATTTTCCGAAAAATTTCGCCATCGGTAGCGCCAAACATTTTTGCGATTTTATAATGTTCTTTGTCGATGTTGCGCATTCCTGCCAACAAGATAATAATGTTGAAGGCGAGGCTCGTCCAAACGCCGAAGATGATCAAGGTCGTCATACTCATGTTGACGTTATCTAGCCAGTTGACTGGCGCAATGCCGACAAGACCTAGCAGATAATTAATGATCCCGTAAGAGCCATTGAAAAAGTAACGAAACACGATCCCGATCGCAATCGTACTTGTGACATAGGGCATAAAGAAGATCGTTTCAAAAAAACTTTTGTATTTGACTTTTTCAAAAATGATCCAAGCAATCGCTAATGAGAGAATCAGCGAGATCGGCACGACCGCAAAAGCAAACAGTGCTGTGTTTTGCAGTGCTCGAAAGAATACGGGGTCCGTTAAAACCCTTTGATAGTTCTCAAGCCCAGCATACTGTTGGTTAATCAAGGTTCCTTTTTGGAAACTCATGATGAAAGAACGAAACAGCGGATACACACTGAATAAGAAAATAATGACCAATGAAGGCAGTAAAAACAGCCACGCCTTTGGTTGATTCTCAGGGTTATAATTTTTTTTGAACATTAGTAGACCCGCTCTCCTTTTTCATCAAAGATAAAGGCTTTTTTGTAATGAAAATCAAATGACACTTGCGCGCCTTCTTCAATGATCTCTTCAATACTAACGATCGATTTCATATGTTTTGCAGCCAGATCAAAGTTCAAGATTCGTTCTCGTCCGATCAGCTCCACACTCTTGATTTCTGTTTGGAACAACCCCGTTTGTAAGGTGGTCAGCACATCTTCTGGACGAATACCTAACGTATATTGGCCGTCTGTCAATGGTTTCTTGAAGCGAATGTCGGTAAAGCGGTCAACTGGGATCGTGAATGCTGGATGGATCATTTGTCCCTCTTTGACTTCTACTGGCAAGATGTTGATGATTGGATTACCAATGAATTTCGCTACGAAAAGATTGTTTGGTTCTAAGTAAAGGTTTTGCGGATCATCATTTTGTTGAATGATCCCTTCATTCATCAAAATAATCTTGTCACTGATAGAAAGAGCTTCTTCTTGGTCATGAGTCACGAAGATCGTAGTGATTCCTACTTCTTTGACTAACCGACGAATTTCTTCACGGATCTTCAAGCGCAAACGGGCATCTAAGTTACTCAATGGTTCATCCAGCAGTAACACTTCTGGACTTTGCACCAAAGCACGAGTAATGGCGACCCGTTGCTGTTGTCCACCGGAAAGGGTTCCTGGTTTTTTCTGACTTAATTCTTCAATATTGGTCAGCTTCATGAACTTTTCAGCAATTTTCTGTGCTTCGTTTTTCTTGATTTTTTTCTCTCCGACTGTCAAGGGAAACATGACATTTTCTAACACAGTCATATGGGGATAAAGGGCATAGTTCTGAAAAACAAACCCGATATTGCGGTCTTTCGGCTCCGTCTTAACAACGGAAGTACCATTAAAGCGGATATCACCATCGGTGGGACTTAACAACCCCGCGATCAAATTCAATATCGTCGATTTCCCGCAACCACTAGGTCCCAACAAACAAACCAAATCGCCTTTTTCTATTGTAAAATCTACTGCTTTCAAGGCTTCGAACTTATTATCAAAAACCTTCTTCAACCCGACTACTTCTATCAAAACTGCCCCTCCATTTTCTCTTTTTCCTCCGAATAGTTGACTGGCATTTCAAGTCACAAAAAAAACGAACTCTTGATGTTTCGGTCAAACGCTCAAAGAAATTCGATTTTAATCATAACAAACGAATGTTTTTATTCGATACTATTATTGTAAATGTTTTGTAAAAACCAATGGGAATTATGAAAGAATTTTTAATTAATTTACCAAACAATGAGAAAACGATGAGTGATTCAAAGGGAATTCTACCCGCTAATCCCGAACGTTTCGTCATTTTTCGAAAATTTTCATGAAAAAATGAATGAATTTTATCAAATATACATACCTGTGTATAATAACACTATTTTTACACAGCTTTTTTATCAAAAGCACCCTTATTAAATACTTACTAAAATCGTCAGTATCTCTCCGATTAAAATAACAAAAAAGGACGGTTTCCCCAAAGAAAACAATCGTCCTTTTTTCCCTTCAGTTATTCGACTTCATCGATCGTCAACGTCAGCAATTTCGTTGAGACTTGCTCAAGAAAATAACGGTCGTGTTCAATGATCAGCATAGAAGGCTCCACCAAATGGATTACTTCCTCTAATTGCTTCTGATTGAAGACATCCAAATAATTCAGAGGTTCATCCCAGATAAACAATTCTGCTGGTGTTGCTAATGATTTGGCTAGTTCCACGCGTTTACGCTGCCCCATGCTCATTTGCTGGATCGGCGTTTGAAAAACAGCTCTTTCCAAGCCAAGCTTTTTTAAGTTATTTAGCAGATCTTGATAATTCAAGCCATGCTCTTGGGCAAATTCTGTCAGCATCCCACAATTGTCCTCGTAGTTTTGTCGAACATAACTGATGGTGATCCCATGGGCTGTTTTGATCGTCCCTGTCTGCTGTCCTTCGAAAGTACCTAAAATACTCGCAATCAAACTGGACTTGCCAGATCCGTTGGCCCCTTGAATCCCCAAGCGCTCTTTTTGACGGATCGCAAACGTCAGCGGTTTAAACAAAGGCTTCTCATAGCCGAGCTGAAAATGCTCTGCTTCCAGCAACACGTCATGATGGCTAACAAGCGGGGTCATTTTCAGAGGATCGATCCACTCAATGTCTTTTAACAACGCAGACTTGTCTTGAATTTGATCTTCCATCCGTTTAACGATCGCTTTCGAGCGCTTCATGGTCCGTGCCGCTCGGGCACCGATCGCCCCCGTATCATAGATTGCCCCACTGCCTTTTTTGGTCGGCGACCCTAATTTGTCCCGTTCGCGTCCTCGGGACCACTCCGCTTTCTCGGCTGCCGTCTGCTTCAAACGACCGATTTCTTTTTTCAACTTGCTGTTTTGTTCTTGCTCATAGGCATCTTTTTGCTGCTTTTGCAGTTCATAAACTGAATAATTCCCTTTGTACAACACCAAGCGGCTTTTTTCGATCGCCAATACATGATCGACGACTTCATCGACAAACTGTCGATCATGGCTCACAACGATAAACCCGGTTTTTTGCTGCAAATAGCGGGCAACATGTTGGCGAGCGGTCACATCCAAATGGTTGGTTGGCTCATCGATCAAAGCAAAATTCTCTTCATCAACGAACAAACGCGCCAATAGAACTTTCGTTTGCTCGCCGCCAGATAAAGTGGCAAAGGGCCGCCAAAGAACTTCTGGATCAAGTTGCAGCAGGTTCAATTCTCGTTCCAAACGCCACTGCTCAAATTCACCTGATTCTTGTAAAACAAAAAGCGTCAGTTGCTGATCGTCAGCGACGGTTAAGGGAAAATAAACGAATTGCTGCTCATGGGTAATCGAGCCGCTATACGGCAATTCATTGAGCAGCAAACGCAGCAAGGTCGTTTTGCCGCGACCATTTCTGCCAATCAACCCTAATTTCCATTGAGTATCAAGGTTCAAGTTGGCATCCTCAAAAAGCAACCGTTCCTGGCTATCAAAGCCAAAAGTTAAATGATTAATACTGATATTCGACATAAATATACCTCGTCTCTATTCACGGAATAGAGTAGACTAAAGCTATTTTCAGAATCAGTTTTTAGAGGTACACAAAAAGATCCCCCATTGAAAAAGTCAACCAATCCTGAAAATCTGCAGACTATCCCCTTGGAGGAACAGTTTCATGCAGCTTTCAACAAATTGGTTAATTTTTCAATGGAGGATCCCTCATTTCGTTTAATAGTGCCCTAAGTATAGCATTGATCGACAAAAAAGCGCAAGCTTGCTATTCCTTGCTATTTCAACTTTATATTTTGTTCACAAACTATCCCCGCTTTTGATGGAAACACTTCATTAAAAAACAAAAAAAACCATCAGGTTGGTTAGTCCTGATGGCAAAAGGAGTAAAATGAAAAATAAAAAGGTTGTTGGTTGTGAATTCATTATACCTCCGATAAAAAAACTTTACATGTGAAAAACATAACAGTTAAATTAAATAACTCTTGTTTAACTTGAATGTTTATCATTTTTTTAACAATAAAGCGGTCATCCGTTGGATAGCAAAAGAAATTTCGTCCGTTGCTTCATCTTGCTTAGCTTCAGCTGCATCAAAGGCTTCTTGGTCGATTTTGTTATCCAGACTCAAAATCATCTCATCACAGCCGGCAACATATTTCATATACGCTCGCTCGAATTTTTTATGGATCCCCATCACATTCGCTGGTGGACGCAATTTGCTGATTTTTTCAAGCATCAAGCGGTATTTGTCCGTGCCTTCTTTAAAAATTCTGGTAATCTCAGCTAGCCGCTCAGGTGTTACCTCTGCTTCTTTCTTCTCGTCGATCGCTTTGCGGATCTCTTCATAATTGGGATTCATTTTCTCCCCGATTGCTTCTGTTTCTTTGACAAGATCGTTGATTGTTTGTACATAAAAACCTAAGTTTGGTCGCACAGTGGGTCCCCTACTTTCTTTGTTATTATCTTCTATTTTACCGTTTCTTGATGCAAATGAAAAGGTCAAGAAACAGCCATAGGGTTTATCGAAAATAAGCCAGCAAAAAAAGGCCTGCTGCCCATGGAGAAGGACAGCAGACCATTCGTTGTTTTTCTGTTTATTTTTGGCTTATTTGCGTCCCATTGCTCGTTGGATCGCTTTGACGATCTCAACGACTGGAATGATCGCAAAGGAGGCGCCTAAAACGATGCCCCATTGATACAAGTCAAGGTGTGCGACACGGAAGATATCGTTTAATCCTGGCACAATGAAGATCACTAGCATCAACGCAAAGGACAACAGGATCGCCCAGTTGAAGGCTTTGTTTCTAAATGCTCCTACTTTACAGAGCGACTGATGGATCGATTTGACGTTGAAGGCATGGAACAATTGCATCAATCCTAACGTGGCAAAGGCCATCGTTAAGGCATCGGCATGGATCGCATCGTACGTATTGTGAACGGGCCATTGGATCGCTGACCAATAAACGAACAGCACGGTTGCTGCTTCTAAGATCCCTTGGTAGATGATACTGCTCATCACACCACCGGAGAAGAAGTTGGAACTGCGTCCCCGCGGTGCATGTTTCATTAGATCTTTTTCAGCAGGCTCCATTCCTAAGGCAATTGCTGGGAAGGTATCGGTTACTAGGTTGATCCAAAGCAAGTGGATCGGCAATAGCGAGTCCCAACCCCACAAGGTTGCTAAGAACAAGGTCAAAACTTCCCCTAGGTTAGCGGCTAGCAAGTATTGAATCGCTTTTTGAATATTGGAGAAGACTTTACGTCCTTCTTCCACTGCTACGACGATCGTAGCAAAGTTGTCATCGGCTAGGACCATATCGGAAGCACCTTTAGAAACTTCGGTACCCGTAATCCCCATACCTACCCCAATATCTGCTTGTTTCAAGGATGGTGCATCATTGACCCCGTCACCAGTCATGGCAACGACTTTGCCTTCTTGCTGCCAAGCTTTGACGATGCGGACTTTATGTTCCGGCGATACCCGCGCATAGACTGAATAGTGGGCTACCTTTTGGGCAAACTCTTCTTCGCTCATTTTATTGAGTTCAGCGCCGGTCAAGACAGCATCATCATCGCCCGGTTTGATGATCCCTAAACGTCCCGCAATGGCTTCAGCTGTATCCCGGTGGTCTCCGGTGATCATGATTGGACGAATCCCAGCTTCTTTGGCTAAACGTACCGCATCGGCTGCTTCTGCCCGTTCTGGGTCAATCATTCCGACTAAGCCAGCAAAGACCAAATCATTTTCGACGATTTCTGATTCTAAGTTTTCTGGCACTTGATCTACGTATTTGTAGGCCATTCCCAATACCCGCAGCGCTTGTTTTGCCATATCGGTATTGTTGAATAAGATTTTTTCTTTTTCTTCATTCGTCATTGGTAGCTCTTGGCCATCCAATAGTACTTTTGAGGTTCTGCCTAGTAAGACATCCGGTGCACCTTTGACAGCAACTAAATAGCGGCCGTCTTCTTGTTGGTGGATCGTACTCATAAGTTTTCGGTCAGAATCAAAGGGCAGATCCGCTACCCGTGGTTCTTGATTGACGAGATCCCGCACATGGAATCCTTGATCCATCCCGAATTGCACCAATGCGGTCTCGGTCGGATCACCGATCAAGTTGCCTTCTTCACCAAATTTTGTATCATTGGCAAAGTTCATGACTTTTAATGCCATGTTGTCTAACGGAATATCTTCTGAAGCAGCATGTTGTTTGCTATTGACATACAATTTTTCCACGGTCATTTGATTCAACGTCAAAGTACCAGTTTTATCAGAAGCGATAATATCCGTTGCCCCAAGGGTTTCAACCGCTGGTAATTTACGGATCACTGCATTTCGTTTCGCCATTACTTGCGTACCTAAGGCTAAGATGATCGTTACGATCGCTGGCAGACCTTCTGGGATCGCCGCTACTGCTAATGAGATCGAAGTCAATAGCATGTCGACCCATGACGTATTGTTAAAGATCGTTCCAACAAAGAACATGATCACTGCAATGATAATGATGGCGATCGTCAGGAATTTTCCTAGTTCATTTAAGTTACGTTTCAATGGTGTTTCGGTTTCTTGGGCGCTAGCTAGCATGCCAGCGATTTTCCCAACTTCGGTTCCCATTCCTGTATTGACCACGACCCCTTTTCCGCGGCCATAGGTCACATTACTGTTTGAATAGGCCATATTGACGCGATCGCCGATCCCGACATCCGTCCCTTCGATGACAGTCAATTCTTTTTCGACTGGTACGGATTCACCGGTCAAAGCGGCTTCTTCAATTTTTAACGAACTTGCTTCTAAGAGGCGTAAATCTGCCGGTACGACATCGCCAGCTTCTAATAGGACAATATCCCCCGGAACCAATTCATCGCTCTTGATGGTGACGGTATGACCATTACGCAGGACATTGGCATTTGGTGTGGACATTTCTCTTAGTGCTTCGATGGCCTGCTCTGCCTTTGCCTCTTGAACAACACCCATGATCGCGTTGATAATGACAACTGCTAAAATAATAATTGAGTCCACGACTTCATGGGAAACGACTGCTGAGATAATTGCCGCCGCTAGCAAAACGATGATCATCAAATCTTTAAATTGCTCAAAGAATTTTTGTGCCATCGATTTCTTTTTGCCTACTTCTAATTCGTTGGGACCATACTCAGATAAGCGTTTTTGCGCTTCATCGTTCGTTAATCCATTGGCATCTGTTTGCATTTCTTCCAGAACATGCTGCGCTTCTTGCGCATAAAACGCCTGCGATAGCTGCTCCTTTTTGTTTTCTTCTGACATGTTTCTCCTCCTTTTATACTTACTCTTCCTTTATTGTACATGATATGAAAAAAAATAGACTTATGTATGCACTGTCTAAGCATACATAAGTCTCACTGTTTAAGACAGCACCAGAAATTTCTTTCAGGATGGTGATACTGCCGCAGATAAAATCCGCCAATTACTCCCTCATGTTCATATCAATAACCTACATTATACAAAAACTTTTCGGGTCTGGCAATTTTATTTTCGCTGAAATTCAACAAAGAATTTCTCTTAAAAATCAAGCGATGACCGAGCCGTTTGGCATGCCTTTTGGCGCTTCCACGATTTGCAGACGACCATCATTGTCTTCTGCAGAAAGGATCATTCCTTGGCTGACTTGCCCCCGCATTTTCCGTGGTTTCAAGTTGGCAACGATCACGACTTTTTTGCCGATCAAATCTTGTGGTTCTGGATAAAATTCAGCAATCCCCGATAAAATTTGACGATCTTGATCATCTCCCGCAGCTAAGCGGAATTGTAGCAGCTTGTCGGCCCCTTTGACTTTTTGACAATCAACGACTTCTGCCACTTTTAATTCGATCTTGTCGAAGTCTTCGTATTTGATCTCGGCTTTGTCTGATTGCAATGTGGTTTCTTCTGGATTCCATTTGACTGTTTCTTCTGGACTTTGTGTCCCTTCAGCCATTTTCTTTTGGATGTAGGCTACTTCTGTTTCAAGTTCCAACCGAGGGAAAATCGGTGTGCCTTTGGCAACGACTTTCGTGCCACTTGGAAATTCACCAAAGCGTAAATCTTTCAGATCCATGGCAACAGAAGCCAATCCTAATTGTTGGAAAATGTTGGCTGGTGTTTCTGTCATCACCGGTTGCAATAAGATCGCAACGATGCGTAAGCTTTCCGCCAAATGAACCATCACACTGTTTAATTCCGCGCGCTTTTCTTCTTCTTTGGCTAACACCCATGGTTGGGTTTCGTCAATGTATTTGTTGGCACGGGAAATCAATGTCCAAACTTCTGACAATGCCGTACTGAATTCCATTTTATCCATGGCTTCATGGTAACGACCAACCACATTGGCCGCAGTCGTTGACAGCTCGCTATCAAAAGGCGTTACTTTTGAGGCATAATCGGGCACTAAGCCATCACAATATTTATTGATCATGGCGATCGTCCGATTCAGCAGGTTGCCTAAGTCGTTGGCTAGATCGTAGTTCAAACGAGAAACGAAATCTTCTGGTGTAAACACACCATCGCTACCAAAAGGAACCGCCCGTAATAGATAGTAACGCAACGCATCTAAGCTGTAGCGCTCCACTAACATTTCTGGATAAACGACATTGCCTTTTGATTTCGACATCTTGCCGTCTTTCATCATCAACCAGCCATGACCAAAGATTTTTTTCGGTAAGGGCAAGTCTAAGGCCATCAGCATGATTGGCCAATAGATCGTATGGAAACGCACGATTTCTTTCCCAACCATATGCACGTCAGCTGGCCAGTATTTTTGGAACAAGGAATCGTCCTCTGAGCCATAGCCTAATGCCGTAATATAGTTAGATAACGCATCGATCCAAACATACACCACGTGTTCAGGACTAGCCGTGACAGGAATGCCCCATTTAAAGGTCGTTCTGGAAACAGCCAGGTCTTCTAAACCTGGTTTGATGAAGTTATTCAGCATTTCATTTTTGCGTGATTCTGGTTGAATGAACTCTGGATGTTCATCATAGTATTGAACCAAACGATCGGCGTATTTGCTCATGCGGAAGAAATAAGAAGATTCCTTCACCAATTCTACCTCATGACCGCTTGGCGCTTTGCCGCCGATGACTTTGCCCTCTTCATCTCGGTAAACTTCTGCTAATTGCGTTTCAGTAAAGTATTCTTCATCAGAAACAGAATACCAGCCTTCATATTCACCAAGATAGATATCTCCTTGATCAAGCAATTGCTGGAAGATTTTTTGAACGGCTGTTTTATGGTAGTCATCCGTTGTACGGATAAATTTGTCATAACTGATGTCTAGTGTGTTCCATAATTTCTTGACGTCAG
The DNA here is from genome assembly GCF_050498765.1 of Enterococcus sp. DIV1096b. NCBI lineage: Bacteria > Bacillati > Bacillota > Bacilli > Lactobacillales > Enterococcaceae > Enterococcus > Enterococcus sp. DIV1096b. The sequence continues at coordinate 3,076,865 of NZ_JBMHEK010000001.1, forward strand.
CTGCCATTTTGTCGACGTATTCTTGCGGATCTACGCCAAGTTCTTCTGCTTTTTTCTCGATTTTTTGACCGTGCTCATCGACACCCGTTAAATAAAAGACATCAAAGCCCATCAATCGTTTGTATCGTGCTACCGCATCACAAGCGATCGTCGTGTAAGAATTCCCGATATGCAGCTTGCCGCTTGGATAATAAATTGGCGTCGTAATATAGAATGTTTCTTTTTCAGCCATGGACGCAAGTCCTCCTTTTCACTAGTAAAGTGTATACTTAGGTAGTATACAGTTCGCAACCCAAAAATGCTATAAATTTAATCAAAAAAGCGGACATAATAAGACCTTTCTTCATGCTCTAAAAGAAGCAAAGGAATCGTTTTCGTCCTTAAAACGCAGCAAATAAACCAGCAGATTTGAGTATTTCTTTTCTACTAGTTATCATAGCGCAGATAGCCGTTCACTTCAATGTTCTAGGGGAAGAATCTGATCCTGACAACGAATCTCATAAGAAATAAAGGTGTTTTATCTCTCTTTGATTAACAGGTACTTCTTTTGCTATAATGAGGAAGACTTCTCTTATAGAAAGGAACGCTATGACTCGAAAAAACAAACAGCATTTTTTGCTTTTAACCGCGCTTTCTGTGGGGCACTTGCTCTTTTCAACCACAGGTTACCCCTTTTTGTTTGCTTACTTCAACAGCCATGATTACGCGGCGCTTTTTGCGACAGCGTTGGCAATCCTACGGGTAGCTTTTCTGCTATGGATCGCTCTTTGGGGCTATTTAGCACTCAAAGAACACCCTCGGTCTTCTTGGCTTTATCTCGCACTGTTTTTCATTAATTTGATCGTTCCTTATTTTTTCCGTTAAGGAAAACCATCGCGCTCAGTTACTTACTTTATCTAAGGCAGGAGAAACCAATGAAAGAATTTACCTCAAAATCAGCTGAAAAACACTACTATGAGAAAGAAGCTTCTGAAGCAGACTTTCTTACGTGGTATCAGGCACAAGATCAGCCGAAATACGAGAAACCCTCCGTAACCGTCGATATGGTGTTGATGTGTTACAACAAAGAAGAAGAACAACTCAAAATTGCGCTGATCCAAAGAAAAGGCCATCCCTTCCGCAATTCTTGGGCATTGCCGGGGGGCTTCGTCAATCCGAATGAATCGACAGGCCAAAGTGTGATCCGTGAAACCCAAGAAGAGATCGGGGTCACCATCTCCAAACAAAACATCGAACAGCTGCACACCTTCAGCACCCCTGGTCGTGATCCGCGTGGGTGGGTAATCACCGTCAGCTATTTGGCATTTATTGGTGAAGAGCCCTTAAGTGCTGGGGACGATGCGAATCAGGTACGCTGGTTTTCTCTGGAAAGAAAAGCCAATCAAATCTATTTGACCAGCGGTGAGATCGAGATCATTCTTGACCTGGTGACTGGTGCCTCTGTTGGAAAAGATACGCTGGCTTTTGACCACAGCGCGATCATTCTCAAAGCCTTCAAACGGGTTGCCAACAAGATGGAACACGAGCCGCAAGTGCTTCTTGTATTAGGCAAAGATTTTACGATCACGGAAGCCCGCAAAGTATTCGCCAAGTTTTTGGGGATCGATTTCAAAATGATCGATCATTCCAACTTTAAAAAATCCATGCTTCAATATTTTACGGAGGTCGGCGAAAAGCCCGTTGGCATCGGGCGTCCCTCAAAGATCTATCGCTTAAATGACGCATTTTTAGGTGATAAAATGTAAAAAAATACAACCCCCTGCTAAACTGTAGTTTGGCAGGGGGTTGCTGGTTAATCATAATTAGTGAACGTGGTTCCTAGAAACAAAAATCATAAAGATTTTTTCTATACCCTAGGCGATCCCTGGCGTTCCTTCCAGTTCAAGCAGATCAGCTGCTCATTTCGCCTGAGAGCCGCTCTAGCTTCTGTTGGTCCTGCGTGTCCAACGTGACAAAACGCAGTTCTTTGCCGTACCACTGCGCTTTGTACTGGATTTTGCGAACAAACTGATGCCAATCGCTGATGCTGTAATGACCGGCTTTTAGAACCGTTTCTTCAGCAATTTGTTCCAAATAGATTGTATCGTACTGTTTTACGAGATGATAACTGACTTGATCGATGAATTCCCGCTTTTGACAGCAGTGAAAACGATAGAGGCGAGCGACTTTTCCTTTTAGCTTCTGATAATTCCGTGCCTGAGTCAAAAGGATTTTTTTCCGTTTGACCGCCGTAGCTTTCACCTGAAGTTTGCGTTCTGCTCGTGTCAGCTTCTGTTTTGTTTGGATCGCATGCTCACAAGTGACCGGTACCGATTGGTTGGCTTTGATCAGCTGCTGCGGATCATAAACAACCGCGATAGACGCTTGCTGTTTCGGGAGTGGTGTGATCTCTTCCAAACAAAGAATCGAGATATAAAACTCTTCATTGTTTTTCGCTGAGATCGTTGCCGATTTGATTTTCCCTTTGATCTCCCGATGCTTTTTTACTGGAACCAGTGTTTTGAGCTTTGGCAGCTTGATTTGATCCTCTTCAAAGTAAATGGTGTGCTGCTGATTATTCGTAGTATACGATTGCCAAATACTTTTTTTGGTTTTCATTTTTGGAAAGCCAGCCCGCTTTTGAAAGTAATTTCGAAACGCTCGGTCCAGATTCCTTTGTGCATTCGCCAATGCCAAACTATCGGTCTCCTTCAAAAAAGGATACTCCTTTTTTAGTTTGGCTGGCGTCAACCCTTGCTTTGCTTCATTGTTGGCCAGCTCCTCCATCTTCGCCTCCAGCAGTTGATTGTACGTAAACCGAACACAGCCGAAGGTTTCGATGAAAAACTGTTTTTGCTGTCCATTAGGATAGATCCGAAATTTGTATGCTTTTAAAACACCCAGTTTCATCTCCTCCTAACACTCCCTATACCTTTGACGCTAGTTCCCCTTTTTTTGTGCTAACTTTTCTTGGTAGATCTTGGCTTCTTGTTTCGTGGCATAAACGAAATGTCCTGGTGCGATCTCTTCCATTGCTCGTTCTTGGTTATCGTTTGGTTCGCTGACGTATTTGATCCGTTTGCGTTGACGCTCATGGTCAGGATCTGGCAGCGGAATCGCTGATAAAAGACTTTCAGTATACGGATGGACCCCGTAATGATAGATTTCATCACTGGTTCCTACTTCTAGCAGTTTGCCGTTGTGCATCACGCCGATCCGATCGCTGATGTGTTTGACCATCGATAAATCATGGGCGATAAACAAGTACGTCAATTTATGTTCTTCTTGCAGATCTTGCAGCAAGTTGACAACTTGGGCTTGGATCGAAACATCCAATGCCGAGATCGGTTCATCACAAATGATGAATTTTGGATCGACGGCTAATGCTCGGGCGATTCCGATCCGCTGACGTTGTCCCCCTGAAAATTCATGAGGATAACGGGTCCCATGACTTGGGTTTAGTCCGACGGTTCGCAAGAGTTCATCCACCCGATCATTGCGTTCTTTTTCATTTTTAGCTAATCCGTTGATATCGATCCCTTCGGCAATAATGTCGCGAACTTTCATCCGTGGATTCAAGGAGGCATAAGGATCTTGGAAGACCATTTGAACTTCCCGGCGAAAATCAGCCAGCGGTTTCTTGCCTTTGATTTTCATAACATCTTGTCCATCAAAAAGAACTTCGCCTCCGGTAGGATTATTCAAACGAATCACCGTCCGTCCAGTGGTCGATTTTCCGCTTCCGGATTCACCTACTAGACCAAAGGTTTCTCCTTCATAGATTTGGAAGGAGATATCATCGACGGCTTTGACTTCGTCTTTGCGGCCAACGTTAAAATATTGTTTGAGATTCTTTACTTCAAGTAAAACTTTTTCCAACCGTTTCTCCTCCTTTAGACAGATGCCTGAGTATTTTTTTCTTGGAATTTTTTCCAGCGAATCAAGATCTCATCCGGCGGAGTTACCTTCGGTGCTTGCGGCGCTAACAGCCACGTTGCTGCTTTGTGGGTCGGTGAAACATCAAAGAACGGCGGTTGCTGTTCTGCATCGATCTGCAAAGCAAATTCGTTTCGTGGATAAAAAGCGTCCCCGGTTGGCGGGTCCAACAGATCCGGCGGTGAACCAGGAATCGCGTACAAACGATCGCCTGTCCCTTCTAACGTTGGCATCGAACCCAACAAGCCCCAGGTGTATGGATGTTGCGGGTTGTAGAAGATTTCTTCTGCGGTGCCCACTTCGACGATTTTCCCACCATACATCACGGCTACTCGGTCAGCCACATTGGCAACGACACCCAAGTCATGGGTGATAAAGACGATGGACGAATTGATTTTCTTCTGAATATCTTTTAATAACTCTAAGATCTGTGCTTGGATCGTTACATCCAATGCAGTCGTCGGTTCATCTGCAATTAAGATCTGTGGGTAACAGATCAGCGCGATCGCAATAACGATCCGCTGCCGCTGACCACCCGAAAATTGATGCGGATAATTTTTCAAGCGTTTCTCAGCATTCGGGATGCCGACAAGGTTCAGTAATTCCAACGCTTGTCGCAAGCCCTCTTTTTTACTGATTTTGTTGTGCTTCATCAATGACTCTGCCACTTGCTTGCCAATCGGCATCGTTGGGTCTAGTGAAGTCATTGGATCTTGGAAAATCATGGCGATTTCCTTGCCACGGATTTTTTGCAGTTCTTTTTCGGATTTTTTCAAAATGTCCGTCCCATTGAAGAGGATCTGGCCATTATCGACATTGGCATTGCTGGCTAATAACCCCATGATACTGCGGGTTGTCACGGACTTGCCGCTCCCGGATTCGCCCACGATCGCCAAGGTTTCTCCTTTGTATAGATCGAAACTGACATCGCGGATCGCTTGGACTTTCCCAGCAAAGGTGTCAAAAGAAATTTCTAAGTTTTTCACTTCTAAGACTTTTTTCATAGCAATCACTCTTTCATTTTCGGATCAAAGGCATCACGCAAACCGTCTGCCAGCAAATTGAACCCAATCATAATCACAGACAAGGTCACAGCCGGCACCCACATTTGGTAAGGCAGGAACAAGAAGGTTTTGTAGCCATCGCTTAGTAGCATCCCTAAAGATGCTGAAGGTGGTTTTAATCCTAGCCCAATAAAGCTTAGGAAGGCCTCGAAGAAAATCGCCGAGGGAATACTGAACATCATTTGTACGATGATCACGCTGGAAATATTTGGTAATACGTGTTTCATCGCAATCTTGAGACGGCTTTCCCCCAGCGTTGTTGCGGCTAAAACGAATTCCTGATCTTTTAGTTTCATTGTTTGGGCCCGTACGATCCGCGCCATTGGAATCCAGTTAGTGATCGCCATTGCTGCCACGATCGAGAAGATCCCAGGTTCGAAAACTACCAACATTAAGATCATTACCACTAAGTTGGGAATACCTGATAAGATTTCTAGGAAACGTTGCATCACATTATCGATTCGTCCACCTAAAAGACCAGAGATCAAACCATAGGTTACACCAAAAATGATATCTAGCATCGCTGCGATAAACGCAATCAATAAGGAGATACGTGTCCCTACAAATAGACGACTCAATAAGTCACGACCTAATCCATCCGTTCCTAAAAGGAAATATGTCCCGTCAGGTACATTGGCAGCTGCATACTTATCTACTAGCTCGCCTCCCACCATCGCATAGCCGTTTAAGCCATTGATGTTGATACCGGGAATTTTCGGCGGCAGATTTGTAAAGGTCACATTTTGCGCGGTCGGATCATGTGGCGAGACAAAAATGGTAATGATTGAGATCGTAATAATGATCAGCAACAAAACGATTGAGAAAACAGCGGCTTTGTTCTTTTTCAAACGACGCCATGAATCTTGGAAAAAGGTTAACGAGGGGGTTGCGATCGCTTCACGCTCTTCATTGGTATTTTTTTGTAACGGTTGAAATTTGGCTGCATCGATGGCAGCAACATCATTTGCTGTGTAAGGTTTCTCTGCCATTAGCCACGACTCCCTTCTGAAACTCGGATCCGCGGATCAACGATTCCATATAAAATATCAACAACAAGAATCACAAAGACCAACATTGCGGAATAAAGGATCGTTACCGCCATGATCGTTGGATAGTCATTGGTCATGATTGATTTTACGAACTGTTCACCGATACCCGGGATCGCAAAAATATTTTCTACGACAAGGGAACCAGTCATCAAACCGACAGCTAGCGGTCCTAACAACGTCAATAACGGAATCAAACTATTCCGCAAACCATGCTTGAAGGCAATTTCCCAGCGGCTTAACCCTTTTGCTCGTGCCAACTCGACATAATCACTATGCAGCACTTCCACCATCTCGGTTCGAATAAACCTAGCGGAATCCGCTAACGGCGACATCGCTAAGGCGACGGTCGGTAAGATCGTGCTGGCAAAGGTCTCCCACTTGGCAATCGGCAAGATCCCTAGTTTGATGGCAAAAATATATTGCAGCAAAACGGCAAAGACAAAGTTAGGGATCGAACGCCCTAAGATCGCCACTAAGGTAGACGTTGTGTCGACCCAAGTATTTTGTTTCATTGCAGAGATCGTTCCTAAAATGATCCCAAAGAAGGTACCAAAGATGATCGCTTGTAGTCCTAGTTGCAGTGAAGGTCCGATTCTTCCTGATAATAAATTCGCTACTGGCTGGTTTTTAAATTGGAAAGAGATCCCAAAGTCACCTTTTAGTAGATTGGTCAAATAAAGCCAATATTGGGTAATGATCGGTTTGTCCAATCCTGCTTGCTCATTTAGCAAGGCAATTTGTTCTGGACTTAATTTTTCAGCATTCGTATATGGTGTTCCTGGCAAAAATTGCATCAAGAAAAAGGTGATCGTGGCAATCAGCCATAATGTTAAGACCATGTAGAACACTCGTTTCAATAAATATTTCAAAAAGCTGTTCACGCAGTTTCCCCCTTAAGTATTTTGACTTCTATTCAATAATTATGTAAATTAACATAGTACGAATCATTAAAAAGGAGTCAGATCATGAAAATAAAAAAAAGTAGTGGGCTCATACCCCTCCTATGCCTCGCAATTTCTGGCGGATGGTTAGCCATAAAAAATGAATTTTCCATAGCAGCTCTTTCAGATGCCCTTTTCTTGTGGGCGCTGTTCTTTTTGATCATTGGCGGTTTTTTATGGGTATTTGCTTCTGGTTTCTTTGACCATTTTCAATATTCCATGAAGAAAGCTTTTTCCAAAAATAAAACAGATTATCTGAAATTATCCCAAGTCGGCAAACAGAGTTACGCCTTTTGGTTATGGCCTGGTGTCTTCTTGTTATTCCTTTCATTGCTCTTTTTAATGATTGCTACTAGTTAATTTCATTCTTATAGTTTTACTCATTGAAATGAGAAGCAAAAGGCTGAGACAAGAAATTGTCCCAGCCTTTTCTTCGGCATTTCAAGTCAACTACTCGTGATTATTCGATTGATGTCCACTTGTAGTCGTATTGTGCGCCCGCTGCGTGAGCAACAACACCTTTGACTTTTGTTGCACGTAAGTGTGCTTCCGCTTTTTGATAAACTGGAATGACACCTTGTTCATTCATAATGATTTTTTCTGCATTGACTAAATCTTCCCAACGTTTGTCAGGGTCATTGGCATTGGTCGTACCTGCTGCTTTTACAGCTGCATCGTATTCTTCACTGCTCCATTGACCACGGTTGTATGAGTTACCTGTCGTAAACAAGTCAGTAAAGCTACTTGCATCGGCATAGTCAGCACCCCAACCGCCCATTACTGTATCAAAATCACCCGCATTTGAACGATCCAAACGAACAGAGAATGGAACTGGACTTAACGTGACTTTCACACCGTCCAATGTTTTTTCGATCGTGTCTTGCAAGTACTCAATGATTTTCTTGGTTGAGTCTGTATCAGAAGCTAAGATATCAAATTCTAATGAATCGATTCCTAATTCTTCTTTGGCTTTTTCCCAATATTCTTTTGCTTTCTCTTGATCGTAGCTAATGACGCTGCCAGCTGCTTCTGTGAAGTCTGTATGATCGCCAGGGCTGAAAGTCATGCCTTCTGGAACCAAACCACTTGAAGCAATTGAACCATCACCTAAGATGGATGTTACTAAGGCATCACGGTCGATCGCATAAGAGATTGCTTTACGCAAATTTTCGTTACGGAAAGGTGAATCTTCATCACGTTGATTCAATTCTAAGTAAGAAGTCGTTGCTTCTGGTTGAGAAACGAATGCTTCGTCGTTAGCCATCTGTTGCGCCAGTTCACCTGTTAGGATGACATCATCTGCTTGACCATCTTGGAAAAGATTCAAGGCAGTTGAGGATTCTTTCACGACGCTTACGTTGATCGTTTGTAATTTAACAGTGTCTTTGTCCCAATACTGATCGTTCTTTTCATAAGCCCATTCTGTATCCGTTCCTGGTCCATCAAAACCAGTCAGGACAAATGGTCCATTATAAACGGCATTGTCGCTTGTTGATGCATATTGATCGCCATTTTCTTCCACTACTTTTTGATTTTGTGGGAAGAATGATGGGAATGCTAATAAGTAATCAAAGTAAGGTGTTGCTTTTTCTAGGGTGATTTCTAATTCATAATCCCCCACTGCTTTGATGCCTAGCTCTGATGGATCCGTATCGCCAGCTGTGATGGCATCCGCATTTTTGACTGGTGAAAATAGATACGCATATTCTGATGCAGTTTCAGGTTTGACCGTCCGTTGCCAGCCATAAACATAATCCGCTGCTGTAACAGGGTCACCATTTGACCATTTCGCATCTTCACGCAATTTGATCTTGTAAGTTAGTCCATCCTCGCTGACTTCAGCTGCTTCAGCTGCACCAGCAGGTTGTGGTGTGCTGTCAGCATCCAAACGATACAGTCCTTCATATACATTGTTCAATGCACTGAAGCTGATCGTATCGGTTGCTAATGAAAGATCCGCACTTGGCATTTCTTGTGAAACCACTACGTTAAATACTTGTTCTGCGTTGCTATCGCCGCTAGTTGCTGTGTCATTGCTTGAACTATTTGTTCCGCCTGTTGTACAGCCGGCTAACACCACGCCACACACAGCTACTAAACCATAGGCCCATTTATTTTTCATCCTGTCCTACCCCTTAATTGAATTAATTTTCAGAATAATCATTCGATTTCTGAAGTTAGATAAGATTTTAATTAATAATTATTAAAAAAGCAATCCCTTTTTCGATAAAAAACACCTTTGGAAGAAAGTTTTCTTGGTATTTACTTACCTTACTCTCATCAAACATTCGTTAAATGCTATTTTTCCTTTCTTTATTTATAAGAAATAAAGCGAAAAAAATAATAAAAAAACATGGTTAAATGTAACTTACATTCATTTTCTGTCTGCTTTTTTCATTTCAGTCATCAAAATGAGAAATGTCTGATAGAAAAGTAAACATGCAGAAAACAAAGATGATTTCTTATCAAATTCAGACAAAAAAGACCTGATCGCATGCTTACTGATCAGGTCTTTTCATTTTAAGAACTTTTGTTTTGTCCTCGAAAGGATGTCCTTCAATGATTAATGGATCGCGCCGCCAATCGCTTTTAAATCTTCTTTGTCGGCATAATCAACGATAGCTTCCACTGCTGCAGTTAATCCTTTGGCGATGTCTTCGATGCTCATTGCAGGCTGTCCTGCTTTATCGACGACTTGCTGAGGAATAAATGGCACGTGAATAAAACCGCCTTTCATTTCAGGGTATTTTGTATCGATCATGTATTGTACTTGATACATGATGTGGTTGCAGACGAAGGTTCCAGCAGTATTAGAAACAGCTGCAGGTATTCCTGCTTTTTTCATATTTTCTACCATTGCTTTGATTGGCAGTTGTGTGAAGTAGGCAGGCTTTCCTTCTGTTTGGATCGCTTCATCGACGGGTTGATTGCCTTCATTATCAGGAATCCGGGCATCATCCACATTGATTGCCACTCGTTCTGGTGAGATGGCAAACCGGCCGCCCGCTTGACCGATGTTTAAGACGACATCTGGGTGGACCTCTTCAATTTTCTCTTCGACGATCGCCGCTGATTTCCCAAATACAGTGGGGATCTCTACTTTCACGATCTGTGCACCATGAATTGTATCTGGCAGTAATTTCACTGCTTCTAAGGCAGGATTGATTGCTTCTCCGCCAAATGGATCAAATCCGGTAATTAATAGTTTCATTTCCATCATCCTTCCATCTCTGTTTTACCACTAAAATGCCCAAAAGTACATTAAAGCGATGTGGATCACTAACAATAATAAAGCAATTGGAGCTTGTGCTTTAATGACACCATTAGGGTCTTTCATCTCTAACAAAGCCACTGGCAGTGCATTGAAATTGGCTGCCATCGGGGTCAGCAACGTGCCGCAAAAACCAGCGGTCATTGCTAAAGCACCAGCAACAACTGGATCGCCGCCTTGCGCCATTACGAAAGGTACGCCAATACCGGCAGTTATAACGGTAAATGCTGCAAAGCCATTTCCCATGATCATAGTAAAGATCATCATTCCTAAACAGTAAGCCACGACACCGATAAAACGATTGCCTTCTGGCACGACGCCAGAGATTCCTTGAGAAATCACATCACCAACACCAGCAGCGTTAAAAATGACACCTAGTGCTGCTAATAACTGCGGCAAGATACCGGCAGTTCCGACTTGGCGAAGCATCCGGTCGGAATCGTCTAACACTGTTTTTGGTTTAGCGGAAGTTAGCACGACTGCCAACAAGAGTGCTAAGATCGACGCGATCCCGATCCCCACTTGGCCCCCTAATGGTGTATAAGAAATCACCACAGCGATCAATGCCAAGCTGATACATGGTACGAAGATCGTACTACCGATCCGTTTTGCTGACGCTTCGGCTTTTTCATCATCAACGTCGACGATTTTACCGATCTGTACTTGTTTGAAGAAGGTCAAACAGCCCATCAAAACGATCAAAATTCCGTCCACAAGATACGGCAAAAAATTTCCGAAAGCAAAGACGACCCCTAGCAGTAACCAAAAGGCAGAGGTGCCCAATCGTGTAGGATGGTCTGCTTCACGAAAAACCCGGACAGCCGTCATGATCGACAGCAGCCCAATCAAGATATAAAAGAATTCTAGTAATCCGTTAACGATTCCTTCCATCTATTTCTCCTCCTTCTTGCCATATTTTTTTGCTAATTTGCGATCAAAGAGCAAGTTCGATAACGTGGCAATAACTAAGACGATCAATGCGATCGGCAATGATGCTTGAGCGATCGAACTAGCTGCCACATCATATCCAAGTGATTGCAACGTTCCTACGATCAACAGCACACCAGAAGCAGCCACGAAGGTATTTTGCGCAAAGAAATTCCCGAAATTTTCATTAGCGGCAGCCCGAGCTTTGATTTTTTCCTGATCTTTTTCATCCAGTTCCCCAAATTTATTTTCCCCAGCAGCTTGCGCCATCGGGTTAACGATTGGGCGGATAAATTGCGTATGTCCTTGGATCCGAATAGAGAAAAAGCCAGCAAGTTCCCGAATAAATAAGTACAAACTCAAAAACTTCCCTGGTGTCAAGCCTTTGATTTTTTCAATCAATATGACGGCCTGCTGTTTCAAGCCAAAACGTTCCGACAAGCCGACCATTGGTAATGTCAACAAGAACAGTGTAACGAGTCGATTATTGACAAACGCTTCTCCTAACATTGTTAAAAAATCAACAACAGAAATTCCCGATACAAGCGCGGTGACAAAACCAGCAACGATTACGACAGCAATAGTATCTAGCTTCAGCAAAAAGCCGACTAAAATAACTAGAATACCAATTAATTTAATCCATTCCATCAAATCATCCTTTCACAGTAAGTTATTTTTAATGAATACCAGCTTTTAGTATAATCTATTTTTTTCTTGTAAAACAATGTTTTTTGAATTTTCTTTACAGGAATACGCTTTCTTTAAGGCGTTTTTTAATTGCTTAGATAATAAAAAACCAAAAGAAGAACTGCGCTTGTGCAGTCCTTCTTTTGGTTTTTTTTGTTTAAGAAGCAGAAGCTTCTTTTTTCATTTGTTTGCTTCGCAGCTGTCCGCATGCTGCGTCGATATCTGTCCCATGTTCTTTACGAATCACACAGTTGATGCCGTTTTTCTTTAAAATGTCATAAAAAGCTAACACATCGGCTTTTTTACTTCGAGCATATTGGTCATGCTCACTCACTGGGTTATAAGGAATCAAGTTGACGTAAGACAATTTCTTTTTATCCTTCAATAATGCTGCCAACTGACGGGCATGTTCCGGTCGGTCGTTGACATGATCCAGCATGATATACTCAAACGTGATGCGACGATTGGTTTTTTCTAAATAATAATCGACCGCTGCCATCAGTTTTTCAATCGGGAAGCTCCGATTGATCCGCATCATGGAGGTTCTGACTTCATTATTTGGGGCATGCAGCGAAATCGCTAGGTTCACTTGCAAGCCGTTCTCCGCAAACTCTTTGATTTTATGCGCCAAGCCGCTGGTTGACACGGTAATATGCCGCGCACCGATCGCTAAACCTTTTGGGTCGTTAATGATCTGCAAGAAATTCATCACATTGTCATAGTTATCAAAGGGTTCGCCGATCCCCATGACGACTACGTGAGAGACCCGTTCTCCCTCGTTGCGTTCATCAAAATAGTGTTGTACTAACATGATTTGAGCCACGATCTCGCCTGCTGTTAAATCCCGCTGTTTCTTTAATAACCCACTGGCACAAAAGGTACAACCGATGTTGCAACCGACTTGGGTCGTCACACAAACCGACATGCCATACTCTTGACGCATCAAGACCGTTTCAATCATGTGATTGTCGGGCAATTGAAATAAATACTTGACGGTCCCATCACTGGCTTCTTGTACCACCATCTGCTTCAGGGGATTGATCACAAAGGCTGCCGTCAGTTTCTCAATCAAAGGTTTCGGTAAATTGGTCATTTCTTCAAAGCTGGTTACTCGTTTTTCATAGAGCCACTCCCACACTTGGTTGGCTCGAAATTTCTTTTCATTTTGTTCAGTTATCCACAAAGATAGATCTGATTTGGTAAGTCCATAAATCGATGGGTTCACTTTTTTCCCTCTTTTCAAACTAGTCGCTACATACTATAACTGAATTCTTTGTGAAAAGCAACCGTACCTTGGTTGTTTGTCAAAGCAAAACCGTTGCTCTACTGCGCTGGTTGATCATTTTTTCGATGCTCAATGTTCCCATCCATCACGCCATCTTACTTGAAATAGCTCTCACAAACATTTTAGTCATAAAAAACAAGCAGTGAATGAACCAACTCCTGTGAAATAAATGGAGCAGCTCTTTCCTGCTTGTTTGCTTTTCCTTGAAGAGATACTCTCTCATGGGCACTGCTTTCTTCACATGATCACCCTTCAAAAGAAAGGACTCGGCCTTCTTTGGCGGTCAACATCCCCCGTTGCGGTGGCTGTAGCTGTAAATAAAGCTGGAGTGACATTTCTAATATCAGTTCTTTGTCTCCTTGTTGAAAAACGCCGTAATAATGGGTCTGTTCCCGTTTCTCTTCATATGTATGACTGACAAGGTAATACCCTTGTTCCATGGTTTCGTTGCGCTTTTTGGTTTCTGAAAGAAAACGGCGAATATGTTTATAAGTAAAGAGAATCAATAAAATGACAACTACTATTAATACTACATACCCCATTGCTTGTTTTACACCTCGATCGTTGATGTAGCAAAGGTCGGCTCCACACCAATACTGATCATCAAAGCAGCATCGACTTCACACATCACTTTATCGTCTAAATGACAAACTTTTTCTTTCAACCGACTTTTGTCGATCGTGCGGATCTGTTCCATCAAAATGACGGAGTCTTTGCCAATCCCTGTGCAAGAAGCGGAAATCCCAATGTGGGTTGGTAATTTCGGCTTCGCCATTTTTGCCGTGATCGCCGCAATGATCACGGTGGGACTGAAGTGATTGCCCAAGTCATTTTGAATGATCAAGACCGGTCGTATTCCGCCTTGCTCCGATCCAACGACTGGTGAAAGATCGGCAAAATAAATATCTCCCCTTTTTACCATAGGACCACCCTAACTTTTATATTCTCGCGGAACCCTTGCTGAGAGGGTGCACGCTACTTCATAGTGAATCGTTTCTAACTGGTCTGCAACATCCTGCATCGTAATTCGTTTCCCATGATTCTCACCAATCAACGTGACCGTTGTACCGACAGCAAAGGCTCGCGGCAAACGAATCATCAGTTGATCCATACACACCCGACCGACGATTTCACAAGGTTCGCCTTCTACTAAGAGTGAGAAGCCTTGCATTTTTCGTAACCAGCCATCCGCATAACCGATAGGCACAGTGCCGATCCATTCCTGACGGGGCGTGATATATGTCTCACCATAGCCAATCCCCGCTCCTTTTTCAAGTAATTTCACTTGGATCAGTTCAGAAACAAGTGAAAGGGCTGGTTTTAAGGAAAATGGTTCCTTCAATGCATGACCTGACGGATTCAATCCATACATCGCGATCCCAAAACGGACCATATTCCCAACGGCCTCTTTGTGCCACAAGGAGGTCGCGCTATTGCCTGTATGTATATATGTCGGCAAATAAGGCAAAACAGTTAAGACTTCTTTAAACCGCTGGTGCTGTGTTTCCCAATAAGTTGTATCAGCTTGATCGGCTGTGGAGAAATGGGTAAAGATTCCTTCCCAATCAAATGTGGGATGAGTTTCCAACCAAAGAACGGCTTGAAGCACTTCTTCTGGGGTCAAAAAACCGATTCTCCCCATGCCGGTATCCACTTTGACATGTACTTTAAGCGGTGTCTTTATAGGATTCTCCTCCAAATAAGTACCGGCTTCTACCAACCAGTCCATCGAAGCGACTGGAAAAGAAAAATCGTATTCTGCAAGTAAGGGAATATCTTGCACGTTCACAACCCCTAAAATCAGCAGCGGGTCAGTGATTCCTGCTTCTCGCAATTCGATTGCCTCATCGATCGTCGCAACGCAAAAACCGGCTGCACCGCCTTCTTTGGCTGCTTGAGCAGTTTGTACCGCTCCGTGTCCGTACCCATTGGCTTTTACCACCGCAAAAAGAAACGTCTCGCTTGGTAAGTGAGCAATCTCATTTTTGATGTTTTCGGTAATCGCGGTCGTATCAATAATCGCTTTCGTTGGTCTATGGTAAGCAACCACCATTTCCAGTTCCTTCTTTCTACTAATGCTTGATCAGACAAACAAATTAAGTTGGTTTTATGTAGTCGGCTGTTCGTCCATAAAGTATCGTAGTTTTTTCACCAAGTGACGACTTCCACTCAGGTTACTCACTATCCGATACTTCTAAGATAATTTGTGCAAAGGCAGTATCATTTGTATGGGTGATACTGACAAACGTTTTTTCTAAAGGGTGCGGTGCTTTGGTAACGATCGGTGCACCGAATTCATTGGTCAAGACTTCAATATCATGAAAAGAAACTTTGCCGATCCCTGTCCCCCAAGCTTTGGAGAACGCTTCTTTGCAGGCATAGCGCCCCCCGAGGAACTCTACCTGACGTTTCAGGGGCAAACGGGCAAATAATTTTGCTTCCTTCTCTGTTAAAATACGCGTTATAAACTGAGGTTTTTTTTCAATTAATTCTTTCATTCGAGGCAGCTCGACTGCATCGATCCCGATTCCTTTAATCATTCTTCTCGCTACCTTTACTTAAGATAGGGGTTTCCAAATTGGAATTGGCCCTTGTTTAGCTAGTTACCATTCTACCAAAAAAATGGCGAATTACCATTCAAATCTGACGAGTTTATACGGAGATTAAGATTTTCAATCACTCGTATTTGTTTTTTATATAAAAAAGACCTTGCAAGTTTCCTTACAAGGTCCACAAACTCAATTAGTCTTGGTTATTTCTGATAACGAAACCGCGTTTTTTGTCGTTGCTACGGCGATTGTTTTTACGGGCACCATCTTTTGAATAGTTACCACGGGCTTTATTGCCGTTTCCGCCGCCACGGTTCCCACCGTTTTCTTTGCGGTTACGATTGCCGCCATTGCTGTTATTGCTGCGACGTCCGTTTTTATTGAATGATTTTTTTCCTTGAGGTAATGGGCGTTCTGGTGTGATTTTGACTGGTTCTAAATCAGCTGGATCTTTCGCCATTGTTTTTAGAAGCAGTGCTGCTAAATCTTGTGCAGAATAACGTTCCAAAAGATCGTCGGCTGCTTGCAAGTATTTATCCAAACCATTTTCATCCAATTTTGTTTCAACAGATTCGATTGCGGCACCTAATTGACCTTTAAAAGCTTCTTTTTCGGTTGGTGGGCGCATTGGTGTCATCCGTTTTTTCGTTAAGTTTTCAATGACATGCAAGTAGCTCATTTCGTTTGGTGTAACGAAAGTCACTGACATTCCGCCTTTTCCGGCACGACCTGTACGTCCGATCCGGTGAACATAGCTTTCAGGATCTTGAGGGATATCGTAGTTGTAAACGTGTGTAACACCAGAAATATCTAATCCGCGAGCTGCTACGTCTGTGGCAACTAAGATATCTAATTGACCACTCTTAAATGAACGTAAAACGCTCATCCGTTTTTGTTGAGAAAGGTCCCCATGAATGCCTTCAGCTTTGTAGCCACGGGCTTCTAAACCACGTGCCAATTCATCAACACGACGTTTCGTACGACCGAAAACGATCGTCAATTCTGGTGATTGCACATCCAACAAACGAGTCATGACATCGAATTTTTCGTAATCTTTTGAGCGAACATAGTATTGATCAATCAAATCAGCGGTCATTTCTTTGGCTTTGATTTGAACATGTTCAGGCTCTTTCATGAATTTCACGCCGATATTTTTGATTGCTGGCGGCATTGTTGCTGAAAATAGCAACGTTTGACGAACATCTGGCACTTGGCTGATGATTTTTTCAATATCTTCCAAGAAGCCCATGTTCAACATTTCGTCTGCTTCATCTAATACAAGCGTTTCAACCGTACCTAATTTTAAGGTGTGGCGGTTGATATGGTCTAACATACGTCCTGGCGTACCAACTACGATATGGGGACGATCTTTTAATTGACGGATTTGACGGCCGATATCGGCTCCACCGTAAACTGCTTGAACGCGAATTTTTTTGTCTTTACCAAGACGATACAATTCTTCTTGGGTTTGGATCGCTAATTCACGGGTTGGGGCAATCACTAATCCTTGTAGTTGATGGTTCGCTGGGTCGATTTTTTCTAACATTGGCAAACCAAATGCGGCGGTTTTACCAGTACCGGTCTGTGCTTGACCGATCACGTCTTTGCCTGCTAAGGCTAATGGAATCGTTGCTTCTTGGATGGGTGTTGCTTCTTCAAAGCCGGCACGCTCAACAGAAGTCAATAATTCGTTGGATAATTCTAGATCTTTAAATTTCAAATGGATCCTCCTAGGCTGGTCATCTTTTCGATGCCTGTTTTTCTATCATCGAAGCGTAGGTTAGTTCTTCAGAAACACAAGAGTAGTCCCATTTACTCTTATCTTTCTCTCGGTACCGAAAAACCGCTTCACGAAGGCATTATAAAAGGCTAAAACAAGTGTTGTTTGTCTCAGCCATCATTTTATCTCAAAACGTCAATGTTTTTTACAGTAATCATTCTGTGCTTCATCTTTCGGCGTTAGATAAGTATAACACGTTTTGAAAGTTTCAGCAAGATTTCAACTCCGCTTTACATTCCTTTTAGTGCATCAACGACTTCGCTCAAGCCCATGCCATTGCTCCCTTTGATTACCAAGCTGTCGGAAGGTTCTAAAGTTTCCTTTAAGGAGGCGATCAGTTGTAGTTTTTCATCTGTCGCAAAATAGCGCACCTTGTCAGCAAGTGGTGACTGAGCTAGTCGTTTTTGCAATGCTTGCATTTCTTTGCCATAAAGAAAAACTAGTTGGAACGAGTCATCTAAATGTGCGGCCATCTGCTCGTGCATTTGTGCAGAATCTGGTCCTAACTCAAGCATATCTGCCAATACGGCGATCCGTCTTCCTTCTAACGGCAATTTGCGGAAACTATCCAATACGAGACCCATGGCAGTCGGATTAGCATTGTAAATATCGCTCAAAATCGCTGCTCCATTACCGGCAGTCACCCATTGGGTCCGATTTTTCGTTAATTGAAAATGCGCCAAGCCCTCCTTGATGGCTTCATTTGATACACCAAAATGACGTCCTAAACCAATCGCGATCAAGGCATTTTTGACATTATAACCGCCTAATACCGGTAAGGTAAAAGTCTTACCTGCTACCGTAAAAATCGTTTGATCTTGCGATTCCTCTACGATGTCTCCTTGCAGATCTCCCTCTGTTAAGCCAAAAGTTTCAATGGGCTGCGTCAAGTTAGGAACAAAGGGGTCTAACAATGGTTCATCCGCCGGCATCATAAAGAAGCCGTCTTTTTTCAATCCTGCGGTGATCTCCATTTTGGCTTTGGCGATCCCTTCTCTGGACCCTAAGTTTTCAATGTGGGCTTCGCCAATCAACGTGATCGCCGCTGCATCAGGTTCTGCTAAGCGCGAAAGGACTTCGATCTCTCCTGCATGGTCCATTCCCATTTCTAAAATCAACACTTGCGTATCTTCTGGTGCATGCAAGATAGTCAAAGGCACGCCTAGTTCATTGTTATGGTTACCTTGAGTTTTGTAGGTCTGGTATTTTTGTGCCATAACCGCGTCTACCATATCTTTTGTGGTTGTTTTCCCATTACTTCCGGTAATAGCGATGATTTTTGGCGCAAGTTTTTCTTTGTAGGCTCGTGCTAACTGTTGGAACGCTTTGACAGTATCCTTGACGGGTATCACAAGGATGCCTTGCGGTGGTTGGATGGTGGGATGACTCCACAATGTCGCGATCGCACCATTGTCTTTGGCTTGTTGGGCAAATTCATGTCCATCCCGAGTCCCCGCCAAGGGAACAAAAAGACTGTTTTCTTTGATTAGACGGCTGTCAAACTCCACAGAGGCAAGTGGTGTCTCATTTTCAATTGGCTGACCAAATACGGCAGCGGCTTCTTTTACAGTAAAATTCATCAGTTTCGCTCCTTTTTTACAAAAAAAGAAAGCACAAGATCGCTTCAAGTATTTTCCTTGAGTTGAGCTGGCTTTCTTCCTGCTATTTATTCTGCTTCTTTTTCATTCTCTGCTTCAACTTCTGCTTCTTCCACATTCGTCAAGAAAGAACGTCTTTGGTTGAAACGATTCATCCCTAATTGGATCAATTCTTCAATCAAATCACCATACGGCAATCCGGTCTTTTCCCATAGCAATGGGTACATGCTAAATTCAGTGAACCCTGGCATCGTGTTCAGCTCATTTAAAAAGAGCTCATTTTTATTAGTCAAAAAGAAATCACAACGGCTCAATCCGCTGCCGCCTAGCATTGTATAGGCTTTTTTCGCAAA
Organism: Enterococcus sp. DIV1096b; assembly: GCF_050498765.1. Taxonomy (NCBI): domain Bacteria; kingdom Bacillati; phylum Bacillota; class Bacilli; order Lactobacillales; family Enterococcaceae; genus Enterococcus; species Enterococcus sp. DIV1096b. Next base: position 3,096,284 of record NZ_JBMHEK010000001.1, read on the forward strand.
CTCTTGGGCTTTGGCTTGTGTTTCTTCGGGAATTTGTGCAGGAATCTGCATCTCGATTCGGTTGTCAATGTATTTGGAATTGTAATCATAAAAGGCAACATCTTTCACGATTTCTCCCGGCATGGTGGTCCGCACGTCTTCGTTTCCAAGAACAGCGACTTCGATCTCACGGGCTTCGATTCCTTGTTCAACGATTGCTCGGGTATCGTAGCGATACGCTTCTTGCAACGCATTTTGCAGTTCTTCGCGGTTCTCGGCTTTCGAGATACCGACACTTGATCCCATGTTGGCTGGTTTGACAAACATCGGATAAAGGAGACTGCCTTCGCATTGATCGAAAATCTTTTTCGGATTTTCTTTCCACGCATTTTTCAAGACTGGTACATACGGAACTTGCGGAATTCCCGCAGCTTGCAAGATGTACTTGGTCATGATTTTGTCCATCCCACAGGCACTAGTCAAGACACCAGCACCGACATAAGGCATTCCGATGGTTTCTAAAAACCCTTGGATCGTGCCGTCTTCGCCGTTTGGTCCATGGAGCAATGGAAAGACGATCGCGTCTTCTTCATAGATGGCCCCAGGTGAAATTTCTTCCCCTTTGGTCTCTTCGTTGGTCAATGCCAAAGTATCTGGTGACGTTGGCGCCTCAGACAATAATGGGCCTTTTAACCAGCGTCCTTCTTTAGTGATCATTACTAATTGAACTTGGTAGTAATTATAATATACAGCATTAACAACTGAAAAAGCGGATAACAGTGATACCTCATGCTCTGCACTGCGTCCCCCGTATAATAAAATGATTTTCAAAAGAATTTCCTCCTGTATTCATTGATTCTACCAAACTAAGTCTTCCACATTTTAGCACAAAATCGACCAACCGGCATTAAATCTTGCAGAAATTTCTTTAAGCTTACACAGTCGTTAGTTGAATGTTTTTCATTTTGTCAGTACTATGAATATATCACGGCACGTTTAAAGAGGTGGGACCTATGACAGAACAAACTGCTCCTTCTAGAAAAGGACGATTAAAACAAATCCTTCAAGTCTTTTTGAAATACAAAGTCGTTCAAAATATCAGCAAACAGCAGCATCCCGAAATGGTGCGTCAAGCGTTTGAAGAATTAGGACCAACATTTATCAAAATCGGGCAGATGCTTTCGGTCCGCAATGACCTGCTTTCCAGCACTTTCGTTGATGCCTTCAAGCAGTTACAAGACAATGTCAAAAGTGATCCATTTCCCAAGGTCAAAGCACTGCTGGAAGCAGAACTACAGCAGCCACTAACGGAAGTTTTTTCCGCTTTTGATGAAATCCCAGTCGCCTCAGCTTCCATCGGACAAGCCCACCGAGCAAACTTGATCAGCGGCAAAGAAGTGATCGTCAAAGTGCAGCATCCGGGAATCATTGCGGCGATTCAAGTGGATCTCGATCTTTTTGAAAAGGCTCTACCGTTGGTTCGTGCAATTCCAGAAGCCAATGTGGTGGATTTAAAAAGCGTGTTAAGCGAAGTCAGACGATCCCTTGCCAATGAAACAAATTTTTTACAAGAGATGAAAAATGCGCAGGAATTCTACCGTAACAATCACCAAAACCCGCAATTGGCATTGCCAAAAGTTTATCCCGAATGGTGCACCCAAAAAGTATTAGTCATGGATTACATGGCCGGTGAAAGTTTGAACTGCTTGCTGACCCGCAGCAATCAAGATATCGTTTATGACAATCAGTCCGTGAAAGCAGTGAAAAAACAAGTGGGAACGCTATTAGTCGAAAACTTTATGAAGCAAGTCTTTGAAGATGGCTTCTTTCACGCTGATCCGCATCCTGGCAATCTTTTTTTACATGTCTTCACAGATCAAACCAACCGACCAAAACCATTCCAAGTCAAACAGCGCGTCGGTGTCCTCGGCGGTGTTGATTATTCATTGAAGTGGCAAGAAGAAGCGATTATGCCGCCTTACCAAGTGATTTTCTTAGATTTTGGGATGATGGGACACTTGGATCAGTCATTACGCAGTCGCTTAGCTGATGCATTGATTGCTTTGTATACCCAAGACACCCAAGAAGTCGGCAAAGCTGTCTTGCGTTTGTGCAACAGCAGCGGCAGTTCCTTTGATGAAGTCGCCTTCTATCAGGATCTTCAAAAATTTGTTGAAAACTACTATAATATGCCGCTAAAGGATATCGACTTGCAAAAAGTGATGGGGGAAGTCATCACGATCTGCCATGATAACCAACTGCAGATGCATCGAGACATCACCTTGCTGATTAAGGCTTTTGGCACCTTGGAAGGTGTGATCAAAGCCTTAGACCCCGAATTATCAATGATGGAAGTCACTCAGCCTTTTGCACAAAAATATTTCTTACAGCAGCTGAGTATTGAAGACGAGGTGAAAAAAAGCGCCTTGGCAACCGCAAAAAGCTTGCGGGCACTTAGCCATCTTCCTGATCGAACCTTGGCTGTCTTAGACACTTTTGCCACTGGTAAACACCGGTTAAATTTAGAGATCCGCGAACAAAAACAGCTATTGGATCGCTTTGATCAGATGGTCAATCGACTGGTGATCGGTATTATTCTAGCTGCGGTCATCCTTGGCTCTTCCTTATTGGTGGTCGCCAGCCCGCAACAAGGAGCCTTCGTCCATCAGATGGGGATCTTCGGATATACCTTGGCATTTTTCGCGATCGTAGCTTTAGTCGGCAAATACTTTTATGATCGTTTTCGTAAGAAATAAATAAGCACCTTCAATTCCCGTGTTTCATGCAGAAGCTGGGTCTTGAGGGTGCTTATTTTGCAAGGGTCTGTCGCAATTCGTTTTCAAAGATTCGTTTGAAGACTTCCCGATCCTCTTTCGTAAAGGGCTTCGGTCCTTTTGTGCGCTTGCCTGCTTTACGCATCTGCGCACCTAAGTAGCGTTGACCTAATAAAAAATCGATCGTTTCTGGCAAATACTCTGTACTGTTATGGTGAAAAACTCGTGCTTTTTTGGGCAAGACTAACGAGGCTAAGCCATAATCTTGGGTGACGAGAAAATCGCCGGGTTCTATCTCCTTCACGATTTCATAATCCGCGCGATCCGAGCCTTTGTCGACATAGACAAAGTGGACATGGGCGGGATAGTCTTTGGTCGTATAATGATCGACACTGGTCACGATCACTACCGGCAGCTGATACTGCTGAGCCAGTTCAATCACTTCATTTTTCACCGGCGAACCGTCGCCGTCAATAAAAAGCCGCATCTGCTTGCTCCTCTCAAAAGTTCCTTCTTTTACAATTACTTCTATTGTAAGAGGAGCACCTAGAAGATGCAAGCAGACTTTGCGGTATTTTCATTTCAGTCTTGCTCAATGAGGGAATAAGTATGACGATCTTTGTCTCACTAACTAGCAGTTACCATACGCAAAGCTCACCTTTCAATTTTAGAAAATGCTCGTTCCTTCAACTCATAAACGACATCGCAAGCCTTTGCTACTTCTTGTTCATGGGTCACTAAGATGATACATTTTTTTTGCTCATGGGCAATTTCTTGAAATAGTTTGACGATTTCTTTAGATGTCGTTTCATCCAAGTTTCCAGTCGGTTCATCAGCCACGATCAGTTCATGTTCACAGCACAACGCGCGAACGATAGCGACCCGTTGCTGTTGCCCACCCGATAATTGGGTCACTTTTTTCAGTGCCAGTTCTTCCGTGATACCAACTTTGGCTAAGTTGGCTAAAGCATAGGCCTTTTTATCGGCTTGCTGCGACTTCGCGATCGCCATGGCTGTGATCACATTGTCCAGTGCCGACATATAAGGCAATAGATTATACGCTTGGAACACGATGGAAACATCTTTGCGGCGGTATTCTCGCAATCCGATTTTTGCTAACGTTTCTTCATTGTAGAAAATCTTTCCTTCTTTCGGTGTATCTAGGCCCGTGATCAGTGACAGGAAAGTTGTTTTCCCCGATCCGCTGGAACCTAAGATCGCATACATCTTGCCAGGTTCAAAGGTCAAATCAACGTCACGAAACAGCGCTTCTGCTTCGCTTTGATACCAATATCCTAATTGTTCTGTTCGTAATGTCATGTCGTTCCTCCTAAGAAACCAAGATTTTTTTCGGATTCAACCGCAAAATGCCCGCGGAAGTGAGTAAGATCGAGCCAAAACTGATCCCTAGACCGAGTAATGCCAATAAACCAATTTGTTGAGGGGAAACGGTGATCTCCAAGGACTCCACTTCTGCTGATTGGGTGAAGGATGGGAAAGAACCACCACGATTTCCGCCCATTTGCGGCATCTCCCCGCCTCCAGGACCAGCGTTTTCAGTGGCTGCTTGATCAGTCGTTGTCTCTGTTTGTTGTGCCAATAATTGCTCTCCGACGGCATTACCGACAAGATTGCCGCTAGCGGCCGCGATCCCTAAAGCAAACACCATACAGACAAAAATCTCTGTGAAAAACTGTAGGATCACTTTAGCCCGTGACTCGCCTAAAGAGAGCAATACACCAATCTCATAGCGACGTTCCCGAATCGACATCATCACGATCAACGTCAAAATAATGATACCGGCAGCAGCAACTAACACAATAATATTTTTTGCAAAGCTAGCGACATTATTCAATGGTGTCAGCATCGACTGATACATTTGATCGTTGGTTTGAATGCTGTAGGTTTCTGTATCGATCAACCCTTCCGCTTCTTCCACGAATGCTGTCATCTCAGACGGATCACTCAAGGTATAGGTTGCTGAATCAATGGTGTCCTCATTGCCGCTCAACGTATTGGCAAGAGTATAAGAGGCAATGATCGTGTTGGCTGGGTTGAGAAAGTTAAACATTTGGCTCATGCTGTTGCCAACTTCACTCGTTTCATAGATTCCCTTGATCGTCACTTCTACTTCATTGTCCTCTGCATCAGTGATCGAAAACGTATCTCCGACCGCCAAATCATTCGCTTCAGCTAGTGAGGATTCGATCAGGACTTGGTTCGTACCTTCATCCTCAGAAGTAATTCCTTCTCCATCCGTGATCGTCGCTGTTCCTTCCGAAAAAGTCGTATACGCCGCACTGCTTGATACACCAGTGATTTGGAAATCACCCGTACTCATATTCCCACCAGGCATTCCTCCTGGCATACCGTCCATTTGCCCCGTCTCGCTGCTATCGGTTGCTTCTGACTCTGTCGATGAGTCACTGCTGGAGATCGGTTCGATCCCGCTGACGGCATCAGCAGAGGTGCTGACTTCAAAACTATATGAGGCAACCCCGTCTAAATCGGCGATCGCTTGGGCATCAGTAATCGCTACTGGTGTCGATTGAAAACTCCCTGGATCTGGTCGGGTGCTTTGGTCATCGCTGTCAGAAGAAGAGCTCCTTTGCTGAAAAGCCTGCTCGCGGTTTGCTTGCAACGTCACAGTTGCGCCAACACTTTTCTGGGCATTTTCAGTCGCTACTAGTGCCGCACTGCGAATCGTCAGACCCGCCAATACAAAAATCAAGATTGCAGAAAATACGGCGATCAGCAACAGGCTCCGGCCTTTTTTCGCCCATAAACTTTGGAGACCTCGTTTCAAAAAATTCATCTTTGTTCCTCCTGAATAGCTATTTATTGTCTTTCGACTATAAGGATCCTAGCTTAAATTGACCTTAAACCGTCTCCTGATTTTTTGAATCATAGAAACAGACCGCAACGACTGCCTGCGATCTGTTCGATTTATTGATAACCATTTGGTGATGATCGGTGAAACTTCAACTAACGACCAAAACCACCGCCCATCTGATTGGTTGTCGCTGTTGCACCTGATTGGGTCAAGTTAGCGATAGTATCCGTGACGGACAATGTTCCTAACTCTGTCCCATCACTGAGGGTTCCGCCAGCATAATAACCGGAGACTGCTTGTGCATCATTCGTCCCACCACTGACCAACGTATAGCTGCTATCGGTCAAATCTGGGCTGGAAAGAACCACGTGTTGGTAGCTTTTGCTTGGGGCATAGGACAAGATCGTCTGACCTTGACTGTCCTTTAAGGTCACTAGGGTCTCGGCTGATTGGGTTTGATCGAAACTGATTCCGATCGACTGTTGACTACCACCGCTAACGTTCATGGCCATATCGGTCGTGCCTGCCGCTAACAAGACGCCGCCGGTGAGTTCAAATGTTCCGTTATAGTCCAAAGCACCATTGCCACCGGTCGTTGGACCATTTACGATGACGACGCCATCACTCATGGTGACATTGCCATTACTATCCAGGCCATCCCCTTCGGCATCAATGACCAACGTTCCACCAGTGATCGTGATCTGTTTACTGTCATCCGCGGTATCGCCGCCGCCAGGGCCGCCACCAAAACTGTCTTGACCAAATTGTCCCGTTGTTTCATCCGTATCACTGCCGCCACCGGCATTGATCCCGTCGTCGCTAGCCACGACGTGTGTCGTGCCACCAGCAATCGTGATTACACTTGCTTCTAATCCTTCATAGGATTCTTCGATAGAAATCGTTCCGTCGGAGATCGTCAATTCATTGTCGGCGTGGATCCCATCATCGCCACTGCTGGCAGTGATCGTGCCACCTGCAATGTTGATCGTATCATTGGCATGCAGGCTATCATCCGCACTATCGATCGCAAAGGTGCCGCTGCTGATGGTCATCGCACCGCCAGCTTTCAATCCTTTGTAACTTTCATCCGTCACTAGCGACTGACTTTGGGCTCCGTCAGCCGTTTTGATCGTGATATCAGCTGATTGGATGCTTAAATTTGTTTCTGCTTGGATCCCGTCACGACCACTTTGGATCGTAAAGGTACCACCATCGATCGCAACGTAGCCTTTTTCCGCATCTTCCGTATTATTCGCTTGGATACCATCTCCTTCAGTGGTGTTCAGTGTGTAGTTCCCCGCCAAGATCGATACGGAATCTTTTCCTTTGATGGCGTTGTTTTTCGCTGTGATTTCAATCGTACCACCTGCTAAAACCAAATCATCTTTGCTGCGCAATCCGTTGCTGTAATTTCCTGTGATCACCAACGTCCCATCGCCGTTGATGGACAAATCTTCTTTACTATAAAAGGCAGCATCTGGTTCTGTCTCGCCTTCAGCCAAGGTGTAGCTGCTGCCATCCGTCAGAGTATTCGTCGTATCACTGGCTAAGGTCGTGATGACTTTTTCTGCTTGTTCGATGACGACGGCCGCCCCGTCTTCATTGGTGATCGTGACACCAGCAAAGATCAGATGGACTTTTTCTTCTTTGTTGACGTTGACAACCAGTTGGCCATTACTTAACGACCCGCTGACGACATAGGTGCCGGCTTGGGTGATCGTCACGGTTTGGTCTTCCACTGAAACGCCATCAACAGCCGTCGTGTCGCTGCCATTCAATTCAAGTTGCGTAGCAGTTGCCTCATCGTAGGAAGCATCGACATCTTCTTCTTCGTAACTACCGTAATAGTCCACAGAATCATCAAGGGTCGTTGAAACGTTGGTCACTGCGGCAGAACCGGAAACTGCTGCTGCGGAACTGGAACTGCTGCTCGTGCTAGTACTATCGGTTTGCCCGCAAGCGCCTAAGAGCAGCGATGAGAGCAAGAGTGGATAAATGAGTTTTTTCATAAAAGGTTCCTCCTTCTACAGCTCATCGCGGTTAGCGGTGAGCTTGCCTAAAACAACAGGTAAATTGCCATTACGAACCCGAACTTCATCAATGATTTGCTTTTCTTGCGCTTGGTCTTTTAACAGCAACTGATAGCGCAATTCATACAAGCTTCCCATCGTCGTCGTTCGAACCGATGTCAGTTTGGCAGAATGCGTATATTTTTCAAAGAGATCATCGAATAATTGTGGATAATCCAAATCTTCCGGAATCGTGACCTTCAGTTCCCGTTCACTCGTGGCTTGTCGATCGCCAAAGGGCATCGTATATAAAAGGGTCAAGAAAAGCGCCACGATAATGGAAAAAATGACAACATAGCCGACATACCCCATCCCAGTTGCCAGACCGATCCCCATCGACCAAAAGACGCTGGTGATCTCTCTAGAACCCCCGGGAACCGAGCGGAAACGAATCAAACTGAAGGCACCTAAGATCGCCACCCCTGTGCCAAGATTGCCGTTGACTAGCATGATCACCGATTGAACGAGAATCGGTAAGACTGCCAAGGTAATGACGAAGTTTTTCGTATAGACATTGCGGATCATATGGATCGCTGCCACTAATAATCCTAAAAGCAATGAGGCGGCGATACAGATCAATAAGCTACTCCATTCAAGGGTGCTCGTATCGCCAGAAAATAGACTAGATAACATGTAACCGTTCCTCCTTCTTGAATAAATGCCGTTGATAGGTTTGGGCATATTTTGAAAAGCTGCCTTTGCGCACACTGTATTTGTTCAGCAGTTCCACAAACCATATTGGATAAGAGCCGAGGGCTTTGACTTCCATCAACACTCCGACTTCCGGTGCTACTAGTGCACCGTCACTACCGGAACCTAACATGAGATCGCAGGTGCGAAAGCGAATGTTTTGATCGAACGTCACGCGAAATTCACTATCATCATCAACAAACAGCGACAGGCGATCATAGGCAATCAAAACTTTCGGCAGCAGGTCCGGGTTTTTCTTAAATAACCAGTGGATCTCCGCGGCGATTTGCGGGGCTTCCTTCATTGACGGCAAGACCCCCGTTTGCATCCAGCGGCAATAGTCAGCATAGGGCATCGGAACGCGGCGTTTGTAGACCACGCCACTGACTTTCTTCTTGATCTCTAAAAAAATCAACTGTTGCTCTGTCGGTACCCCATAGCTGCGGACCCGAAATTTTTCTTTGTATTTCGGTTTGTCCATCGAATGACGAATAAAGCGGTAATCCCGGGTATCGTAATACAAGGACATAATCGTGTGTTGCCCATATTCATCGATCGTCATTTTTTGCTGCAACTCGCCAAGAAATGCTGGAAATTGCTCCTTAGTTAATAGATATTTCGTCTCTTTTCTTTGAAAGACTTTTTTTAATTTCATAAAATGTTCCTCCCTTGAAATCCATGCACTGAATTTACGGCAGCTATCTTAAATGCAGCTTAAGACAAAACAGTTTTTTTAAGCATTTTTTATGCTATTCGTGCTATTCTTATCCTTAAAGAGGTGGGAACATGATTAAATTATTAGTAATCGAAGATGACAAAACATTATCTGAAAATATGAAAGAGATCGTCAGCGAAATCGGTGAAGTCACGCAAGCATATGATGGCAGTGAAGGCTTGTACGAGGCGGAAACGGGGATCTATGACTTGATTATTCTTGACTTGATGATGCCTGAGATGAACGGCTATGAGGTGCTTTCAGCATTACGAAAAAAAGGACTCCAAACACCCGTCCTGATTTTAACAGCCAAAGACGGCTTAGAAGACAAAGTAACCGGCTTTCAAAAAGGGGCTGATGATTATTTGACCAAGCCTTTTTATCGGGAAGAATTATTGATGCGGATCAAAGCGTTGCTAAAACGCTCCTTAGGTTTGTTCAATGAAAATACACTGGAATATAATGGGTTGCTCTGTAACCTTGGCACCAACGAGGTCAGCTATCAAGGGGAGCTTTTACCGATTCAAGGGAAAGAATTTGAGCTACTGCTCTATTTTCTACAAAATAGAAACATTATTTTGACCAAGGAACAGATTTTTGATCGCATCTGGGGGTTCGATTCAGAAACGACCCTGACTGTCGTAGAAGTCTACATGAGCAATCTGCGAAAACACTTGCGCCAGACAGGAATCGACAAAGAGATCCGTACGTTGCGAAATGTCGGCTATATTATGCAAGGAGCCTAGTCTATGAATAAAGAACGCTCTAAGAGACAGCGACTGCACTCATTTCTCCTAAATGTCAGTGCCTTTGCTTTGGTCTTCTTACTTTTAGGAACGATCGTGCTCCAATTATTCAACCAATCGGCTTATCGTCAAACCGATATTTCTTTAGAACAAGCAGTCCAAGATCTCCGCTTGATTCAAGCAGAGATCAGCGCTTCGCAATCCAATCTAGAGGTATTGCCACCAGATAGTGCAATGCCAAAGATCCCTGGTACCAATCGCTTCAACACCCAGTTGATCCTTTGGTCTGAGGACGGCGAGATTTTAAACAAACAGACTTTAGGCGGCCGTTTTTCGCAATTGGCAAGTCTATCTTTAGATACGAGCCATTTAGACAGTATCACGTCTGTTTCAGTGGTGGACCAGTCCTTGACAGAGGAAGAAGAGACGCTTTTGTTTCGCTCAATCACCACCAAAGCCCCAACCAATGACGCCGGGGTCGGCTATATCCAAGTCTTAGCGAACACCAATCAAATCAAAAATGCCATGAACAATTTCCAAACCATCTTGATTTTATCGATGATTTTTTTCTGGATTCTCTCGATCGGGATCAGCTACTTGCTTTCCAGCTTGAACATGCGCCCGATTTTAGCCTCGTGGAAGAAACAACAAGAATTTGTCGAAAATGCTTCTCACGAGCTGCGCACACCATTGACGATCATTCAAAATAGTCTGGAGCGCCTGTTTACCAAGCCCAATCATACGATCATTGAAGAATCTGAAAGCATCGCCCAAGCGTTAGCGGAAACCCGACGGCTAACTGGATTAACGGCAGATCTACTAACGATTGCCCGCAGCGATTCCAATCAACTGCTGTTAACGAAAGAAACCGTCGAATTAGTTCCGTTTATCGATGACTTAGTCAAACCTTTCAAAGAAATTGCCGAACTGGATCAAAAACATTTTATTGTCGAAAATTTTGCCAAAACGACCGCTTGCTTTGATCAAAAGAAAATTCATCAAGTCCTCGTGATTCTCCTAGATAATGCCTTAAAATATACCAGCAGTGGTGATAAAATTACGCTCTTATCGGAGATTTCTAACAAGCAATGGCTGATCGAGGTCAAAAATACTGGACCAACTATTTCCGATGAAGAGAAAGCTCGCATCTTTGACCGCTTCTACCGTGAGGATCGTTCTCGCTCCAAGGAGACCGGCGGCTATGGTTTAGGCTTAGCGATCGCCAAGCAAATCGTCGAAGAGCACAAAGGACAAATCCAGGTCAAAGATTTGCAGCCACGAGGGGTTATTTTTCAGATTCGCTTACCTAAAGAAGGATAAAGGAGAAAAACAAATGCAGGTCATCACCCTTAAAGAACACCCTGACTACTTAGCAGAAGCGATTCGTTACTTCCAAAAGCAGTGGGCTGGTCCCGATTCCCTCATGGTTTATGAGGATAGCCTGACCCATAGTTTTTCAACAAGCAGTTTGCCGCAATGGCTGCTGCTGGTCAACGAAGAAATCGCAGCAGACGGACGTTATCAAATCATCGGCTGTGGCGGCTTGATCCCCAACGACTTCATCAGTCGGATGGATTTGACCCCTTGGCTTTGCGCCTTGTATGTGGACCCTTTGTGGCGTGGCCAAGGTGGTGCCCGCCTTTTGATCGAAACAGCCAAACAACGCGCTGCTGTAGCTGGCTTTGATTCTTTGTATCTATGTACGGATCTTTCTACTTTTTATGAGCAGTTTGCTTTTGAACCGATTGGCACTGGTTACCATCCTTGGGGAGAGCCTTCCACCATCTATCGCTGTTCTCTCACGTAAATAAACAAAAAAAGCTGTGAACAAAATTGTTCACAGCTTTTTTCACTCACAGTACTATTGCTAGTAGAATACCCTATCTCCACAAAAGGAATATTCCGACACCCTACAAATCCGGTAGGTTGCTTACGCGGTGTGCCTCTGCTATCAATCTGGTCAGCTAATGCTAGACCTTCTCGACTCGTCGCATGAGGATTACTTTACCATAAAATTAGTCGGAATACTACTGTTTTTTTTATAAAATCAAAAACTGCGGATAAACATCTTTCAAGAAAGAGCACTTATCAGCAGTTTTACATGAACCAGTTGTTTCTTCTCAAAAGAAACGTTCAAATCGATGGATTCAAGAAACCTTAGGATAAAAAGGTTGCCACTTTGGTCGTAATCAAATCAATGGCTACGTGGTTTTCGCCGCCTTCTGGTACGATGACATCAGCATACCGTTTTGTCGGTTCGATAAATTGATGATACATCGGTTTTACGACCGTCAAGTATTGTTCGATCACAGAATCCAACGTCCGGCCACGTTCTTCCATATCACGTTTGATTCGGCGAATAATCCGAATATCATCGTCTGTATCAACATAAAGTTTAATATCCATTAAATTACGTAATCGCTCATCTTCTAAAATCAAGATCCCTTCCAAGATAATGACTTCTTTGGGTTCTTGAATGATCGTTGCTTCGCTGCGAGTATGAGCGACATAATCATAGACAGGTTTTTCGATCGTTTGATATGCAAGCAGCTGCTGCAAGTGATCGATCAACAAATCAGTATCAAATGCAAAAGGATGGTCATAGTTGGTGTTCAACCGTTCTTCAAAGCTCAGATCACTTTGGTCTTTATAGTAGGAGTCTTGTTCAAGCATCATAATAGAATGGTTGGGGAAATGATTAAAGATCGCCCGACTCACGCTTGTTTTTCCACTACCTGATCCACCTGTCACACCAATAATAATGGGCTTGCCATTCGTCATTCAATTAACCTCTTTCATCTTAAAAAATTCACACTGGTTCTATTATAGCGAAAATTCGGCAAATTACTACTGTTTCTGTAGAATCAGTGCTGCAATAAAGGAAGTAATTGCTGCAAACGTTCGATCTCAACGGTAGGCTGAATCTCACCACTGTTTTTTTTCTTTGGATTAAACCAAATCGTGTCGATCCCTGCCAATTGTCCGCCTAAGATATCTGAAGTCAGTGAATCGCCAATAATGACTGTTTCTTGTTTTTTAACGTTTGGTATGCGGGCAAACACGTAGTCAAAATATTCTTTCATTGGTTTTTGATAACCCGTGTCTTCTGAAACAAAAATATCACGGAAATAGGGCTTCAATTTGGCATCTTCCAAGCGACGGTACTGGGTTTCAGAAACCCCGTTCGTAACCACGTATAGGTCAAAATGCTGCGCCAACTCCGCTAAGATCTCATCACTGTTGTCTAACAGTTTATGTCCTTCATTTAGAAATTCTCGGTACGCCAATTCAACTGCTGGACTATCGACCTGAATGCCTTGCGTTTCAAAAAACAAGCCGAAACGCTCATTGATAACTTGGTCTCTCGTGATTTTCCCTTGCTCAAACTGCTGCCACAAATCATGATTGATCGTTTGATAGCTTTGTTTGCGCTCTGGAGTCATTTCCAAGCCATGAGCTTCAAACAGTGCTTTTAAGGCTTGATCTTCGGTATCTTGAAAGTCGAGGATCGTGTCATCGACATCAAATAATAATGTTTTATACTTCATTTTCTCCCTCTTTCTCAGCGGAAATGCGCCGCCAGTCCTTTTAATTCTTCTTGCGTCAGCGAGCGATAACTGCCCACTGCTAAATCATCTGGTAGAACCAGCGAACCCATCGCTGTTCGTTTCAGCTGAATGACTTTTTTCCCTCGGGCTAAAAACATCTTTTTCACTTGATGGAACTTGCCTTCAGCAATTTCTAACGAAACAAAGGAATGATCCGCTCGGGCATCGATGATCGTTAGGGCAGCTGGTTTGCAAGTGACACCATCATGAAAGGTGATCCCTGCAGCAAATGCCGCCACATCCTCAGGAGTCACCAAGTCATTGACCACCACTTCATATCGCTTGGTCACCTTTTTGGTGGGATGCAGCAAGTCATAGCCTAACTGACCATTCGTCGTAACTAATACCAACCCTTCCGTGTCCCGATCCAATCGACCGACGGCATAAAGATCAGGATGTTGATCTTCGGGTGCAATCAAAGCGATCACTGTCTGGTGCTGTTGATCCAGATTGGCTGTAACGACACCCTTGGGCTTGTTGACGATATAATAGCGTTCCTGTGTTTCCAACTGCCGCCCCGCAACCATGATTTGATGCAAGCTGCTATCGACGTTGCGCTCGGGCCTTCGCTCAATCCTATGATCCACAAAGACTTTTCCTTGCTGAAACAACCGTTTCATCTCTTTCCGGGATGTATTCAATTGTTGCTCGATCACTTTATCTAAACGCATAAATTTTTCTCCATAGTGGCTATTATAGCTTAGGATCTAGCGAAAGGAAACTGCCAGGATTTCAAATGATTTGACTTTCTTTGTCTTTTTGCGTAAGGTTAAAGAGTAAAGTAAATATAGTTTCTCATACACAGCGTTATGACCTGGTGGAGAAAAGTTGAACCAAAACTTTCTGGGGCAGTTGTGTACACAACTGCCCTTTTGCGTGTTTTCACTCACGTACCACTTAATGTGCAGAGTTAACAAAATTTGCTTAAAAAATCTCGTTACTAACGAGAAAATTTTAGGAGGAATTGAGTTATGTCAGTATCATTAGAAGTTACGAAAAGAGAAGTTCGCCCACGTTCTTTACGGAACAAGTTGCGTCACGAAGGAAAAGTACCTGCAATTGTCAATGGGTACAAAGTAGAAAGCACACCGATTGCTGTCAATGCAGCAGAATTAGAAAAAATCTTGCGTGAAAATGGATTGAATACCGTAATCACGATCAGTTTAGAAGGCAAAAAAGTCAATACACTGATCAAAGAGTATCAATCAGATACCTTCACACGCAATTTAACCCACGTTGAATTCCTATCTGTCGATATGAATGAAGAAACAGAAGTAGAAGCAGAAGTAACCTTAATTGGTGAATCTGCTGGTGTCAAAGCTGGTGGTGTTTTAGCACAAAACTTGTATACAGTCGTTGTATCAGCAACACCAGACAAATTGCCTGAACGTGTTGAGATCGATGTGACGTCATTAGAGATCGGCGATTCATTAACAGTGGCTGATCTGCCTAAGAACGACGAGTACACGATCGTGACCGATCCAGAAGAACAAATCGTTGCGGTTACTGAACCACAAGAAATCTCTGAAGATGAAGAAGCCGGCGAAGCTGCTGAACCAGCAGTTATCGGTGAAGACGAAGAGTAATTATAGAACACCGTTCTTAAGACCACGTCTTCAATCAACAGACACTTCTAAGAAATGTAGGACTCTTGAAGGGATTTCCCTTCAAGAGTCCTTTTCATTATTACGAAGAGCTGGTATGCTGCAACTGACTATTTCCCATAGAAAGACGTCTTTGGGAAAGCTTGGTCCAGCCAACCCAACAAATTTTTAAGAAAATAGTTAAAATGCGTCGCTGACCAAAAAGAAAAGCAGAAGTAGTTGCATTTTTGACGGTTCTTCATTATGATAAATAGACAAATTTGATGTTAATGGCAAGCCTACTTGAAGGAGGGGTTTATTATGTTTGAAACATTTGATGATCACCGCAGTCGTTACGCTTCTGGCGGTATTGTTCAAACACTACCTAGCGAACTGATCGATAGTATCTGGTTAATCATTGATCTTGATTTAAAAGGGTTTATTCCGTTGACAAATCTGCTCACCTTTGAAGTCCAAAACAATCATGGTCGTGTCACCCTGCTTTTTTCTCAAGCCCAAAGTCAAATCGAACTTGGTGTTGATCTACCGTACCGGTATTCCGACCTGTATCCCCAAAAAGTCTATGTATATGACGATGGGCAACGGCAAACGATTTTATTGCCTAGCGAGACTCGTTAACGCCCATTCGCCATTCTCTTTTTATAACGACACCTATATAAAAAACCACCCTTTTTATTTTAGAAGGTGGTTTTTTTTTGCATACCTCCTTTCATTTAATTCTGTCTAGCAGCAATTTCAAATAAATACTCGACAAAAACATCGTTTTTTATTACGTTTTATTGACTATTTTTTGCGAGTGAAAATAACGAATGAAGTTCCCTTATAATAAGGACAGTTGCAAAATTTAGCTGAAAGAGGTGCATGATGTTGAAAAATATCCTTGAAAAAGATATTATGCAAATGCTGCGACTCTCCACAACACTTTTAACCGAAAATCCCCTGCCTTTGAATAAAGCTGCTGCCGCCCAAAATATCTCTGTCAAAACGATCCGTCGGCTGCTGTCAAGCTATTTAAACGAGGACCCATTCTTCCACTATGATGTACAACAAGGGCACATTCGTGCAGACCGTCATTTGCAGCAATCAGCCAGTTGCTCCCTCCCCCATATGGAAATGATTGCTGCATTATTCACTAAAAGTGCAAATTATCAGCTACTCTTGCTCTTGTTAAAAATGCCGACTATTTCCTTTGCAGATCTCTACAAACGCTATTATCTCAGCCCATCCAGTTTGCATCGGCGCTTTTCATCCTTTTCTAACTTTTTAGCACCTTATCAACTAGCTATCGATCGCCGCAGTTATCCTTTAATCACTGGCAACGAACGACAATTGCGCTATGTGCTTTTTCGCCTTACCCTCTTAGCAAACCCAGCGCTTATCTCCCCCAATCAAGCGTTTCAGGAGCTGACACAAATCCATCAGTTACGGAAAACTGCTTTTTATCCCAACACATCAATCACGTTTACTCAACAAGTTTTTCCCAAACACTTTGTTCCAAGTTTCTACTTAGTCGGTGAACGCAGCTATTTATTTTTATGGAAACAGCTGCTAACACTGGAGCCTTTCTATGTACCTGCAGAAGAATCTTTCCTCTTGCGCCAAATCATCACCCCAGTTTTGAATCAACAGCCAGTCGAGCAGCCGTTAGAGGTTATTTTGCCGAAAATTTTTCAAGCCCATCTGCTGGGGGCATTGTTGGAAGGCAATTTATTTGTCTATCCGCCATTAAGTCCTCGCTTATCTGAACGTTCACAATGCTTAGTCCGTGCTTTCTTGACACAGCTTCCCCACTACGAAAAACTTTTAAAGAAGCATCCCGAGTTGCCCTTGCTCTATGAATGCATTTGGCAAGGAGTCTCTTTCTTCCAACCGATCATTGCCTTTCCGCAACAAAAAGAGCGCCCGCTTGAATAGCGGTACGCTCTTTTTAAAATCATTCTACTATCAGTAAATTATTGTGCGTCAGCATCAACGATTTTCACTGAACCTTGCCATTGTTCTTCAACAAAATCTTTGATCTCGTCTGAATGCAACACTTCGATCAATTTCTTGATTTTGTCGCTGTCTTCATCACCACTGCGAACAGCGATCACGTTGACATAAGGAGAATTATCCGCTTCTAACAAAACAGAATCATCTACTGGGTTCAAATCGATTCCGAATGCGAAGTTCGCATTGATGGCAATTAGGTCTGCTTCGTCGTTTTGATAAGCAGTCGCCAGAAGAGAAGGATCGACGTCATGTTTAAATTCTAAGTTTTTCGGATTTTCAGCAATATCATCAAAGGTTGCTGTTTCCGTATCAACGCCGTCTTTTAAAGTGATCAAGTCAGCATCTTGTAAAATCGTTAAGATACGACCCCAATCAGATTCAGAAGTCGAGGTAAGAACCGTTGCGCCATCTTCTAATTCTGAAATATCAGAGATTCGTTTTGAGTAAAGACCCATTGGTTCGATATGGATCGCACCGGCATTGACAAAGTCATAGCCGTTGTCTGCGATTTGCTTGTTTAGATAAGGAATGTGTTGGAAGTAATTGGCATCGATATCGCCATTTTCCAATGCTTTGTTTGGCAACACATAATCATCGAAGGTCTTGATTTCAAGATCAATGCCTTCTTCTGCTAGTAAAGGTTTGGCTTGTTCTAAAATTTCCGCATGAGGCGTAACCGATGCACCGATCACTAATTTTGTTGATTCTCCCTCAGCCGCAGATGAATCAGAGCTTCCTGAATTTGAGCCCGTTCCACAAGCAGCTAAAGCGGCAGTTAACAATAAGGTTGTTGCAATACCAAAAATCTTTTTCATATCCATTTCCTCCCATATTTTCCACTTTTTGTTCTTCGTTTCATTTACCGTTTATCGGTGGCCTTCGCAAGGAAATCGCCGACCCCTTGGATAATGAAAACGATAATTAAAATAATCACTGTTGCAACAAGCGTAACAGTGTAATTTCCACGTTGAAATCCTTCTTGCCAAGCCAAAGCGCCTAGCCCACCGGCACCAATCGCACCTGCCATGGCGGTATAACCAATCATTGAGATCGTTGTGACCGTCAGTCCTGAAATCAATGCCGGAACACTTTCTGGAATCACGATCTTATAAATGATCTCCCAGTAACTGGCGCCCATCGCTTCGGCGGCTTCAATCACACCAGGATTGACTTCACGAAAAGCAATTTCCACCATCCGAGCATAAAACGGCGCAGCCGATAAAACTAATGCTGGGATCGCTGCTTTTGCCCCTAGGAACGAACCGACTAATAATGTTGTAAACGGAATGATCAAGACCATCAAAATCATGAATGGCGTTGAGCGAAAGGCGTTACTGATGATGGAAACCACATTATAGAAAATGTTGGCTCCCGCCGTTTGTTTACGCCCTAGTGAATAAAGCGCCAATCCTAGAAGCAAACCGAGCACAACCACTAAAACCATTGAGAAAAAAGTCATAAACAAAGTGTCCAGAGTGGCTTGCTGCATGTTGGTCCAGTCGACTTTTTCAAAATTAAAATAGGTTTCTACAAATGACTTATCCACGTTCAATCACCTCCACGCCCACTTGCTGCTCTTTGAAAAAGGCGATCGCTTTTTTGACCTCACTTGCTTCACCTGTCAATAAGACCGTCAAGCCGCCGAAGGATCCTTCATTGGTTTGTTGGATCTTTCCGTAAACGACATTGACATCGATCTGAAAGCGGCGGATCGCTTGTGAAATCACTGGTTCATTGGCGTTGTCTTGTGTGAATGTCAAGGTCACTAAATGCCCTTGCGGATTTTCTCGTAAGAAGGCTTGCCGTAGTTCTTCAACATCTTCTTCTGGTTCCAAATCTTGCTGAACAAAACGTTTGGTCACTTCTTGCTGCGGGTTACGGAAAACCGATTGTACTGATCCTTCTTCAACGATCTGCCCATGCTCCATCACCGCGACCTTGTTGCAGATTTTACGAATGACGTTCATTTCATGGGTAATCAGCACGATCGTCAAATGCAATTTTTTATTGATGGAAAGTAAGAGATCCAACACTTCTTCTGTTGTTTGTGGATCTAACGCACTCGTTGCTTCATCACACAGCAAAATTTCTGGTTCATTCGCTAATGCACGAGCAATCCCGACTCTTTGCTTTTGCCCGCCAGACAATTGTGCCGGATAGGCAGTTTCCCGTCCTTCCAACCCAACTAATTTAATCAGCTCTTGCGCTCGTTGACGTCGTTTTGCTTTTTCAACGCCAGCCAACTCCAATGGCAATTCGATGTTCTCCGCCACCGTTCGAGACCATAATAGATTAAAGTGCTGAAAAATCATGCCGATTTTTTTGCGGAAGTTTCTCAATTCTTTGTTTTTCAATGCCAAAATATTTTGACCGTTAATGACTACATCTCCTGCTGTCGGCAATTCTAAGCCGTTCAACAAACGAACTAATGTACTTTTCCCAGCACCAGAGTAGCCGACGATTCCATAGATATCGCCTTTTTCCACTTGCAGTGAAACATCATTGACGGCGTGGACAGCCGTTTGCTTTTTGCCGAATGACTTTTTTACATGCGACAATTCGATTAATGCCATGTTATTCCCATCTTTCCTCTTTGGTTGGTTAAACACAAAAAAAGCTTTCATCCTCTGTACATTATACTGTTACAAAGGACGAAAGCACAACTTCCGCGTTACCACCTTGATTTACTGTCGATTCACATCAACAGCCTCGCTCAGTACTTGAATTGCTTCGCATACTGCTGCACTGTAACGGGTGCCTCCCGTGATAGGCTTGTTTCCACTCACCTATCATGCTCAAAGACCATCTTCCATCCTCTCTCCGTTGCCCATTTGCACCAAACAGGGCTCTCTGTGTACGTTAAGAACATGTACTCTTCTTTTCAAAGCATTCATTTATTGAGCAAATTATAGCAACGTCTTATCCGACTGTCAATTCTTTTTGAAAAAATAGTCGTTTTTACAGATCTGACTTACAAAGCTTCAAATTGACTTGGGTCAACCTCTTTGAAGCTGACCAGCCAAGCATTCATTTCGTCTTCATCATTTAAGGTATCAATGGATTGATCGATTTTTTCATTTACGGAAGAAATCACACCCGTCAATGGACTTGGAAATTCACTGACTGCTTTTTCCGCTTCTAGCTCAACAAGGGTCTCTCCTTGTTTTAAAGCAGTTCCTGCTTTTTGAATCGAAGCAAACGTGACCGCACCAAGTTCTTCTTGCGCTTCTTTTGTTAAACCGACACAATATTCTTTCCCGTTAAACAAAACCCACAAATTATCTTTTTTTCTTAAGCATTTCTTTTCCATGATTCTAGTAAGACTCCTTCATATTCATTTTCTTTAAATCCATTAATCAAAAAGCGGTCGCCGCTAACTAGCAGTGGGCGCTTGATCAACATACCATCGGTTGCCAGCACGTCGGCTGCGTCTTGGGCAGTCATGGTCGGCACTTTTTCTTTTAATTGCAATTCACGGTATTTCATGCCGCTTGTGTTAAAGAAACGGGTTAACGGTGCTTCGCTTGATTGGATCCAAGCCAGCAATTGTTCCGGTTGAGGCGGTGTGGTCACCATATCGATCGCTTCAAAGGGAATCTCGTGCTCTTCTAACCAACGCTTCGCATTTCGGCATGTACTGCATTTTGGGTACCAATAAAATGTAATCATGTGAACTCCTTAAAGTGTTTTTGGTGCGGTCTCAGCTTGATAGCGCATCGATAAAATCAAACCGATCCCAATCATATTGCTTAATAGGGCAGATCCTCCTTGGCTAATAAACGGCAGTGGAATTCCCGTCAACGGTAAGAGACCGATGTTTGCGCCAATGTTTTCAAACACATGGAAGAGAATCATCATAATGATCCCAGTTGCCAAGTAAGCATAAAATTCATTGTTGGTATCGAAACATACGCGGATCATCCGATAGATCAAAATAAAATACAATAAAATGACAAACGCGCTGCCAATAAACCCAAAATTCTCACCGATCACCGAAAAAATCATATCAGATTCTCGGACTGGTACATACACATCGCTGACATTAAATCCTTTCCCGAACATCCCGCCAGAGGCGATCGCCATCAGAGCGTACGCCAATTGGAAGGATTGCCCTTGGGTATCATGAAAAGGATCTAGCCACGAATCGATACGGGCAAACTGGTACTCTTTAAAGATCCCTGTATTGTACAGCAACTCACGACCAACATCGGTAGTCACTAAGAAAATCGTTCCGCCGCCGAGAATCACGAATGCCGCAATCACTGGCACAACGATTCGCCAAGAGATCCCCGACATCAAGAAGACCCCACCGAAAATCGCCAGAAAGACCAACATCGTACCAAAGTCGTTTTGCAAGGTGATCAGGATCAGTACTGGAATCGTGACGGCCAACATTTTCGCAATCAGCAACCCATCTGTTTTCAGATCTCGTTCCCGATGCTTGACATTGTGCTGTGTGACGACTAAGGCCAACATCATAATATAGGCGATCTTCATCAACTCTGACGGCTGGAGAGTAAAGGCCCCAAAACGGAACCAGTTTTTTGACCCTGTCGAGGCAGCCATTGTCCGGTCGTAAAATTTCAAAAGCGCCAACATGACGGCTAATCCGGCTCCATAAATATAGGGAGTCAATTTCCAAAGCCATTTTGATTTGATCTGCATGATAATAATCACCGCAATAATACCTAGCACATACCATAAAGCTTGAAACCCTAACGTTCGCAACATATTCGGGTTATTTGGATCGTGGGTCAACGCCACATACAAGGACGCCACACCAATCAGACATAATAAAAATACGGGTAGAATCACACCGTAATCAATTCGATTATCGTTCGTTTTTATTCGTGAATTTTCCATGTCCACACTCTCTTCTGTAGAATCTTTATCCATTATAGTGATATTTGAGGAGAAAAGAAAGGATTGTCCACGAGCATTCACAAAAAATTTAGAAACTTTAATGATTTTCGGGAAAAGAGGGTTAAAAACAATCCGAAATTGTTTAGAATTACAATGAAAGAAGGGCTATATTCTGATTCATATCTGATCAATCAGAGTAAAACGATCGTATATGTACTAGATAGGAAGTTCAGCGACATACTTTTCAATGAAAACTCGCTGAATTCGTCTATTCTCCTTACTTAATAAAATATCTTATTCTAAGTATTCTTCTTTATTTTAATTATTCTTTACTCAATGTAACCGAACAAAGCAACTTTAAATCAGTCAAAAATTGCCACCTTATTTTCGTTTCAAAGAAATAGCAACCTGTGACTACTTCCCTTAAGTTGCTCAGAATATAAATTGATGCACGACGAGCCTATTTACCACATTAATGTGGTAATGAAATGTTATTTACGCCACCATATAATTTCACTAGAATACAATTAAGGAAGCGCTTCCGGAGGTGAACCAATGATTTTAAGTAATCGAGAACAGCTACTGTTGCAATTGCTATTAGAACAAAAGGAGTTTCGCCCTGCCTCTTTTTTTCAAAAGCAGTTAAATGTATCCCCCAAAACGGTTTATAACAATTTAACGACTTTAGAAAAGAAACTAAAAGATTCAGGACTAGCTATCAAAAAAGTTCCAAGAAAAGGAATCTTTTTATCTGGTTCTGAATCAGCGAAACAGAATGGTTATCGATTGTTAGCAAAAAAAGAGACTAAACTCGAACTATTTTCACCTAATTATCGTAAAATCTTTATTTTCGCTAACTATCTGTTTTCAGTAAAACCAATGCACTATCAGGAATTCTCTGAATATTTTTATATTAGCAACCAGTCAATAAAGAAAGATGTTGATGAAATCGTTGCTTTCTGTCGATTCCATCAAGTATCTACAAAAATGACTACTAGTGGACTCAAGCTAACCTCAGCTGAATCTGCTGCTCAAAACGTATTCAAATCTTTTTTAGAGAAGTATACCGACGCCAAAGCCAGTGAAAATCTTTTGGTGAGCAATCTCTTTGACTCTAAGGTACTCGATTTAACGAAGAAATTTGTCTCAGATATGACTCAAACAATCGGCCATCCAGTCAATAATTATTCTATTGAATCCTTGAAGCTTTCATTGCGAATTTTTCTTTCAAGACTTCTTATAGATAAACACATTGAAAAACAAGAGCATCTAGTATTTGACGAACTTAGACGAATGAAATTCTACATGATCGCGGTTGATTTTGCTGAAATGATCCAACAGCAACTACCTGTTCAATTTAGTGATACAGATATTCAATATGTATGTTCCCTGTTATTAGCACACGGCATCGAACCTTTTGGACAAATGGATGAGCCTCACGAATCTACTATCACAAATTGTACGAAACAAATTATCCAGAAAATGTCACATATGTTAAACGCAGATCTGACACAAGATAAATTATTACTGCAAACATTGCTGGCTCATATCGTTCCCATGATCCATCGATCAAAGACAGGAATTTTATTGAAAAACCCACTGATAAAAAGTATCAAAAAACAATACTCAACAATGTATACATTGACCAAATATGCAATTGGAGATTTAGAGGAGCGATTTCAAATCTTATTAACAGAAGACGAAGTTTCTTTTCTGACGATCCATTTTCAGCTAGCCTTTGAAAAGATAAAAATTACTAACCATATACTAGTTGTTTGCCAATCAGGTTTTGCTACATCGGAGTTGATTTTTAACCGTATCAAACAGACGATCGCTGCTGATACCGTACTGGAGATCATTCCTTTGAGTAAACTGGTCAGTACATCTCTTGAGACTGTTGATTTGATTATATCAACTATTCCATTGGACATTACAGCACTACCAGTTATTTATATTTCGCCGCTTCCTACTACCGAAGAAATAGGAAGAATCTCAGCAAAGATATCTAATCTTAATGAGAATGAGAAAAATTTTTACTCAAAAAAATACCAGAAAACGACTTTATTACAAAAATATTTAGATCCTACTTTCCTTTTTGTCAAAAAAAAGTTTCGAACAAAAAAAGATGTACTGGATTTTTTAGCAGATGATTATCTGAAAAAAAAGCTTGTTACAACGAAATTTAAGCATTCTCTATTTGAACGAGAGGAACTAGGAAGCACGGGCTTAAAGACAGGAGTAGCCATTCCACATGCTGATCCATATACAGTGAAAGAAACAAAACTTGCTTTTCTCACCCTCGATGCGCCAATTACTTGGGGAGACACAAAAATCCAACTGATTGTTTTGCTTGCGATTGCTGAAGAAAACATGATCGAGGCAAAAGAGTTGATCGCTTCGATTTACGGATTGTTTAACTCAGCCGAAGAAATTCAATGGATCGTTAATAGTCAAACGCAAGAAGAACTGTATCAAAGATTGTTAAGAGGAGGAAATTGATCATGTTTTTTGATCACCAAATCGTGTTACTTGAAAAAGATTTTAAAACAAAAGAGGAAGCTTTTCGACTATTAGCAGACGAACTCATCAAAACTCATTGTGTAAATGATCAGTTCTATCAAAATATCGTACAGCGAGAAGAAACCTTTCCTACAGGCTTAAAAATTAACGGCATTGGGGTAGCGATCCCACATACGGACAGCAAATTTGTTTTACGATCCCAAGTCGCTTTTATGTCACTTGCCTCTCCCCTTTCATTTATTGAAATGGGTTCGCAAGAAAAGAAAATCGATGTATCTCTGTTGTTCATGCTTGCATTGAAGGAACCACATGAGCAATTGGGTATGCTACAAAATCTTATCTCTATGTTTCAAACACCAGGGGTTTTGGAAGCCTTATCCGCAGTAACGACTAAAGAAGCGTATCTTTCGATTATTGAAAAAAATGGACTGCAATAAAAAGGAGGAAAAATTATGTTAAATGCATTACAGTGGTTCGTTGATCTAGGTTCAATCGTTGTTTTGCCTATTTTAATTTTTATTTTTGGAATAATTTTGGGGACCAAGCCTGGCAAAGCCTTTACTTCAGCCTTAACTGTTGGTGTCGGGTTTGTTGGATTGAATTTGGTGATTGACCTTCTAAGCAGCAGCTTGGGTCCTGCCGCCCAGCATATGGTTGAACGTCTAGGATTAAATTTGACAACGATTGATGTCGGATGGCCTGCCGCAGCAGCAATTTCTTACGGGACGATTTTAGGAAGTCTTGCGATTCCGATTGGTGTGGTCCTAAATGTTCTACTCATCATTTTAGGGCTGACTAAAGTATTGAATGTAGATATTTGGAATATTTGGCACGCAGCCTTCATCTCTTCTCTGATTTATGCCCTCACTGGAGACTTTGCAATGGGGATCGCGGCCACCGTCATCTATTTGATGATGATTCTTTTAATGGGAGATATTTTAGGTCCGATCATTAATAAGTTCTACGGATTTCCTAATATCACTTTTCCTCATGGTACCGCCGCACCCGGATTCATCTTTGCACTACCGATGAATTGGCTCTTTGATCGTATTCCGGGACTAAAAGATTGGAAAGCAGATCCAGAAACCATTCAGAAAAAATTTGGTGTCTTTGGCGACTCCACTGTTATGGGCTTTTTGATTGGTCTCATCATGGGAATACTTGCCGGATATGACACAGCAGGTGTCGGCCAATTAGCCGTCCAAACAGGCGCTGTGATGGTTTTGATGCCTAAAATGGTTGCTTTACTGATGGAAGGACTAACACCTATTTCTGAATCTGCAAATGAATTCGTCAAAAAACGATTTCCTGGAAGAGAGCTTTACATCGGTATGGATGCAGCATTATCAGTTGGTCATCCAGCTGTCCTTTCTTCCTCATTGCTGCTAGTTCCGATCACTATTTTGTTAGCCGTAGTTCTACCTGGCAATACGACCTTACCTTTTGGTGATTTAGCAACCATTCCCTTTCTGATTTGCTTGATGGCTGCTGTTTTTGGAGGAAACATCATTCGAACAGTAATTGCTGGAACGATTTATATGGTAAGCATTCTCTATATTACTTCGTGGGCAGCACCGCTTGTCACTACTGCTGCTCGATCCGCAAACTTTGATCTACAAGGAAACTCTATGATCACTGCTATGGCTGAAGGTGGTTTATGGACCACATTCCTTTATGTCGGCTTAACCAAAATATTAAGCTGGGGCGGTTTAGCCATAATTGGTGTCTCTGTTTTGTTTGGATTGATTTATGTAAATAAAATTCGTCCCAAGAAACAACTATCAAAATAATAGGAGGAAATGATAATGAAAAAACTATTGATTATGTGCGGCACAGGTGTTGCAACTTCAACAATTGTAACAAATAAGGTAAAAGAATGGCTGAAAGAAAAAGGGATGACTGATCAAGTGAAACTGTATCAATCCAAAGTGGCAGATGAGATGAATAAAATTGATGACTATGACATCGTGGTGAGTACAACGGTTGTTCCAGACTCAATCAAAGATCGCGTAATTATGGGGCTGCCACTCTTAACAGGAATTGGTACAGAAGAAATGTACGCGGAAATCGAAAAGAAAATCAAAGAATAAGGAGAATGCCCTATGTTGGTCACAACAAAAGAACTATTCGCACATGCAGAAAAACACAATTATGCATTACCTGCAGCAAATTTTTTCGACTTAACTAGTGCAAGATCATACGCGGAGACTGCTGAACGTTTAAACAAGCCTTTGATATTGGCCTTCGCTCAGTCCCATATGAACATGTTGACTTTAGAAGAGGCTGCCATGATTGGAAAATTTTTGGCAAAGAAAAGCACTGTACCTATCGCTTTGCACTTAGATCATGGTACCGATGAAGAGGTCATCAAAAGAGCCATTCATTTAGGTTTTACTTCCGTAATGATCGATGCTTCTGAGGAGCCATTTGAAGAAAATGTCCGTCGGTCAAAGGAGATCGCCGATTACGCTCATAAAAATGGTGTCGTTGTTGAAGCCGAAATCGGGCACGTTGGGTCGGAAAACAGTCTGGAATCAGCCGTAAATAGTCAATCTATTTACACAGAACCTTCTGAGGCTGTTGCATTTGCCAAATTAACCGGGGTTGATTCGTTGGCAGTTTCTATTGGCACCTCTCACGGACATTATCAAGGGATACCCAAAATAAATTTTGACGTTTTAAAGGAAATACACCATGCCGTCAATGTTCCTCTTGTTCTGCATGGCGGATCCTCTTCTGGCGATGAAAACCTTGAAAAATGTCCCTTAGAAGGTATCCGGAAAATAAATATTTTTACTGACTTTGTCACTGCTGCTATGAATGAAATTCACAAAAATCAACCAAATGACTATTTCGATTTACTTCATTCAGCAAGCAATGGAATGTCCAAGACACTCGAGCACTATTTTACAGTCTTTCATACCAAACCTTATCGTGAAGGAGAAAGCTAATGAAAAAAAGAACTTTAAGAACGCCATTCTTTGTCATCAATCCCAAAGCCTATCTTTATGGAAAACAAGCATTGGCATTGGCAAAAGCTGCTGATGAGTTGTCATCTTTGTATGACATCGACATTCTATTTACTGTTCAGCATGCAGACGTTTCTTTAATTAAACAGGCAACAACACATTTATTCGTCACTGTCCAACATTTAGACGGAATCGAAATCGGTCGTGGAATGGGCTATGTTTTACCCGAAGCAGTGGCAGAAGCCGGAGCTGAAGCTACCTTTTTAAACCATGCTGAACACCCCATGACATTGCAAGAACTGACTAAAGCGATTCAGCGCTCAAATGAATTGGGTCTCTTAACAATTGTCTGTGCGAATTCATTGAGTGAAGCGAGAGCCGCGGCTTCCCTAAAACCCGATGTGATGGTTTGCGAGCCAACCGAACTAATTGGGACAGGACAAACCAGTGATCTTCAATACATGACGGAAACAAATCGTGTTGTTCGGGAAATTGATCCAGAAATCCTGATTTTGCAGGCTGCTGGTATATCTAGCGCTGCCGATGTTGAAAAAGCTTTGTCGTCAGGTGCTGATGGGACTGGCGGGACAAGCGGCATTGTGCAAGCAGATGATCCAGTTCAAACCCTTACAGAAATGATCAAACAAGCGGTGAAGCATAAAAAGGAGGATTAACACTGTGAAATTTTTAAAAGAGCAACTGACGTTAACTTCTAACGGGAATCGAGTGTCTTACCACAACATCACAGAAGAAGTGAAAGCAATGGTTGAAAAAAGCGGAATTTCAAATGGAATCTGTCTCGTACAGTCTCCCCATACGACTTGTTCTGTTATCTTTGAAGAATACATGCATGATACAGACTTTAACGGAGATGAATTTCTTCAAGTTGATTTAAACCGAATTCTCGATAAAATTATTCCTCGTGAACTATCAGAAAATACCGATTATCGTTATCCTGGACCAAAGCATTTAGAATTTTTGATGAGTCTGGACGATCCAAACTACCCAACAGATCCAGCAACGATTTTAAACGGCGATGCACATATTCGCTCGAGTTTTTTCGGTGCAAGCGAAAGTTTTATTTTAAGTAACGGCAAGCTAGAGATCGGCTCTGTAGGCTATATCTATTTTGTTGATTTCGATCAAAATCGTGTGCGAAATAGGTCATGCCATGTAATGCTAATGGGCGAATAAGAACAGTTATCGGGTAAATCAGGAAAAATTGAGATTACTTATCGCCTGCAAAAGAAAAACCATGAATCCTCTAAAAGAAGATTCATGGTTTTTCATTTCTTATGCCAGCTGCAGGATTCGAACCTGTGACCTACGCGTTACGAGTGCGTTGCTCTACCAACTGAGCTAAGCTGGCGTTGTATGGCACAAAGAAAATTATATGCAAAAACGGTTGTTTTGTAAAGAGGTCTGCTGAAAAAAATCTACTTACTGAAATTTTCCGAAAATTGTGATATAATAGAAGTATCAAGGAGGTTTTTACATGGCAACATTTGGTAAATTCGAAACAACAATTGTCCCGTCACAAGAAGGTTCAACGTTTGAGGTCGCTACTCCTGTCATGTTCACGTTCCATGGGAAGAAACAAACTGGTACCATCACAAAGCAGTTGAAAAACTCTGCGGTGGTCGAGCTGAACGAAACCCCAGAAAACCAGAAATTAGTTTCGCAAAGTAATGGTGTATTGATCATCAATTACAAACAATTAACCAAACTATAACCCGTTTAATGCAAGGAGAAAATCAGTTGATTTTCTCCTTTTTTCATTGTCTGATTTTATGAAAAGCTAAAAAAAGCCATGGATAACCGATCGAACCGTTTTGGCAGTCGATCTTCTTCCATGGCATCATTGACGAGGCAAAACTTGAAGCAGTTGCCTTTGTCTTATTTGTATTGATTTATTTTGTACCGAATAGACGGTCACCGGCATCGCCCAAACCAGGAACGATATAGCCGTGTTCATTTAGGCGTTCATCAAGATTTGCAGTGTAGATATCAACATCTGGATGGGCATCTTGCAATGCTTTCACGCCTTCTGGTGCAGCAACTAAGCAGACGAATTTCATGTTTGAAGCGCCGCGTTTTTTCAGTGCGTCGATCGCCATGATCGCTGAACCGCCCGTAGCTAACATTGGGTCAACGA
The DNA here is from genome assembly GCF_050498765.1 of Enterococcus sp. DIV1096b. Taxonomy (NCBI): domain Bacteria; kingdom Bacillati; phylum Bacillota; class Bacilli; order Lactobacillales; family Enterococcaceae; genus Enterococcus; species Enterococcus sp. DIV1096b. The sequence goes on from NZ_JBMHEK010000001.1 coordinate 3,125,801, forward strand.
TAAATAATTGACGTTCATCGATATCTTCAGGTAATTTTACGAAGTATTCGTGTGGTTCTAGCGTTTCTTCATCACGGTACATCCCGATATGACCAACTTTTGCGGCTGGGATCAATTCAAGGATACCATCAACCATGCCTAGACCTGCGCGCAGGATCGGAATGATCGCTACCTTTTTACCAGATAGTGTTTTTTGTGTTGATTCTTCAATTGGTGTTTCAATCACTAGATCTTCAAGCGGCATGTCGCGAGACACTTCATACGCCATCAACATTGCGATTTCATTAACAACTTCACGGAAAACCTTTGTTCCACAGTTCTTGTCGCGGATCATTGTTAATTTGTGTTGGATCAGCGGGTGATCGATTACTTGAAATTTACCCATTTAAAAAAATCTCCTTTGGTTTTTCTCTTATTTTAAAGCAAATCGGCTCTTGTTACAACCATCTGCCACAGGCAATACTGCTTTTCCTCAAAAAAAGGATTGTGTTAGAAGGAAGGAGACAAGACGGCATGTAACACGCCTCTGCGTTCATTCTAGCCCCTTTTTCACTTTTGGTGATCAAAGAGCTGGAGCGCAGGAAAAACGCGTGAGACATCTTGTCTGACCTTAACTTCTGTCACAGTCCCATTTTATTTGTTTTTGTAAAGTGGATAGTTATCCGTCAATTCTTTGACTTGCGCCGCTACTTCTGCCAAGACGGCTTCATCATTTGGTTTTTCTAAAACTTTGACGATCAATTTCGCCACTTCGACACAATCTTCTTCTTTAAAGCCACGACTAGTGATCGCTGGTGTCCCCACGCGAATCCCACTCGTTTTGAAAGGACTTAATGATTCGAAAGGAATCGAGTTTTTATTGACGGTGATATTGACTTGATCCAGCAATGCTTCTGCTTCTTTTCCGTTCAAATCAAAGCCACGCACATCGATCAATAATAGGTGATTGTCTGTTGCACCAGAGACCAAGCGAGCTTGTGGTGCTTGGTTGAAGACTTTCGCCATTGCTTGCGCATTGCGAATGACTTGTTCAGAGTACTCTTTGAACGACGCATCTTGTGCTTCTTTAAAAGCAACAGCTTTCGCTGCAATCACGTGCTCTAATGGGCCGCCTTGAATACCAGGGAAAACGGCACTATTGATTTTTTTCGCTAAATCTTCATCATTTGTTAAAATCAAGCCGCCTCGAGGGCCGCGTAATGTTTTATGGGTCGTAGAAGTCGTGATGTCCGCATAAGGAACTGGGTTTGGATGAAGACCAGCCGCTACTAAACCAGCGATATGCGCCATATCCACCATCAATTTTGCGCCAACTTCATCGGCGATTTCACGGAACTTCGCAAAATCGATTGTACGTGAGTAAGCACTGGCACCGGCAACGATCAGTTTCGGTTGATGCTTGCGCGCCAAAATACGAACGACATTGTAGTCAATGACTTCTGTTGCAGGATCAACACCATAACTAACAAAATTATAGGTCTTGCCGCTGAAATTCACTGGTGAGCCATGGGTCAAATGACCGCCTGCGGAAAGATCCATCCCTAATACTGTATCGCCTGTTTCGATCAACGCTAAATAAGCTGCTGTGTTGGCTTGAGAACCAGAATGCGGTTGAACATTGGCATATGCCGCACCGAAAATACTTTTCGCCCGTTCAATTGCTAAGTTTTCTACCACATCAACAAATTCACAACCGCCATAGTAACGACGACCTGGATAACCTTCAGCATATTTATTTGTCAAAATACTACCTTGCGCAGCCATTACACCTTCTGAAACGATATTTTCAGACGCAATCAATTCCAAATTGTTTTGTTGACGATTCGTTTCTTTTTCGATCGCTTGCCACAATTCGGGATCAAACGTTTGATAATCCATGCTTACAACACCCCTTTACCTTAATGGTAGCATTGTATCACATTTCTTCATAAGCTACCTATAATGAATTCTGGTTTTTTGCTAATTTTCTTGAAAGAAACTTTGATTTGCAGCTTTTTTCAACCGATTCATATAAGCAGCCCCTAAACCGCTTTCTGGAAACGTGGGTGCGAATAAGACATCTAGCTCAGCAATCGATTCATCTAACGCCCGTAACCCCGCAAACAGCCCTTTTGTCGCAGCTTCCACACTGTCATCAAAAAATAAATAGATGGCTGCAGCTTCGAAGCGGACCTGCTCGGCGATCGTCGGTCCAGCTAAAACACCTACCTTAAGCTGCTGTTCTCTCGCCCAAGCCATGGCTGCCGACCAATCTTGGTCATTGACCATCATGACGTTGGTATTCGGTGCATAGTGCTTATATTTCATGCCTGGCGCTTTGGGTGCTTCACTTTCTGTTACTAAATGCTGATCGACGAGGACTTTTGTTTGTAAGACTGCTTCAAGCTGTTCTTTAGAGATTGCACCAGGGCGTAAGATGATCGGCGGTGCCGTTGGGTCGCTCAAATCTAAGACCGTTGATTCGACACCGATCTGTGTCACCCCATCGTCCAAGATGCCAGCGATTTTGCCTGCCAGATCATGCTGAACATGCGCAGCTGATGTTGGGCTTGGTTTACCAGATGTATTTGCGCTAGGACCAACCAATGGCTGTTGGGCTTGTTTGATCAACGCTAACGTCTTGGTGTTGTTGGGCATCCGAAACGCCGCTGTGGATAAGCCGCCAGTAACGATGCTAGGTAAGCTGTCTTTTTTGATCGAAAAGATCAAGGTTAAGGGCCCAGGCCAGAAAGTTTCCATCAATTTATCAGCAAAAGGATGCTTGTTATCCACAAACGGTTCCAACTGCTCTGGCTCGGCAATATGAACGATCAAAGGGTTGTCACTAGGTCGTCCTTTGACTTGATACACTTGCGCAACAGCCTTTGGCAAAAGCGCGCTAGCCCCTAGTCCATAGACAGTTTCCGTCGGGAACGCCACTAATCCCCCCTCAGCTAAGATAGCTGCTGCTTCGTTTAACTGTGATTGATCAAAAATTTTTGTTTCCACAATTTATCCACATCCTTTTTTGAGAAGTTTCCACACTTATCAACATTTTCTCGTTTCTTATCCACATTTTGTGGATAAGTCGTTTGTCAAGTGTGGATAACCTTGTTTATAACTCCATTTATTCCCAAATTGTTCATTTCATAAGGTTTTTGCACTTTTTCTGTAGCAAAAAAAATTTATTTATCCACATCTTGTGGATGACTGACGAACACCATCCGATCTTGACCCGCAAGATCTTTTACTACGGTAACTTCTTTGTTGGGAAAAGCGGCTGCAAAAAGCTGTTGAACAGCTTGTCCTTGCTGGAAGCCGATTTCCAGCGCCATTTGCCCACTTGGTGCCAAACACTTCGGTGCTTGCTGTGCTAATTGCTTATAGATCGCCAATCCTTGTTCTTGAGCAAAAAGCGCCATTTTAGGCTCTTTTTCCCGTACGCTGATATCCATCAGCGGCCACTCTTCAGCGCTGATATACGGCGGGTTGGAAACGATCAGATCCCATTGCTGATCTGCCACAGGCTCCAAGGTATCTCCTTGGAAAAAGCGGATCTCTGCACCTAAGGCTGTCGCATTTTCTTTAGCAACGGCTAATGCCTCTGCTGAAAGATCCACGGCACTTACGGCCCACTGGGGACGTGCCAATTTCAAGGCAATGGCGATCGCTCCAGTACCTGTGCCGATGTCTACGACTCGTAGTGGCTGATCTGCTGGTAATTTTGCCAAACACTTTTCCACCAGCTCTTCGGTTTCTGGACGCGGGATCAAGGTTGCAGGGGTCACTTTTAAGCGATGACCATAAAATTCTTCATACCCCAATAAATATTGCGGGGGTTCATGCTGTAGCAACTGTTCAAGATCTGCTGCGATCTGTGCCTCATCTTCCCTTAGGATGGGTTGGTCCATCTGCAGCAGCCAATCGAGTTGCTGCCAGTTTTTTCGCTGTAAAAACAGGTATTGGATCGCATACCCGTCCAGTCCTTTCGTTTCTAAAAAAGAAGAAGCCCGTGAAAGGACTTCTCGATAGGTTTTAGCCATTTTGCATCTCATCTAATTTTGATGTTTGATCGTAAACGATCAGTGCATCAACAATTTCATCGAGTTTTCCAGCTAAAATTTGATCCAATTTTTGAATAGTCAACCCGATACGGTGATCTGTTACGCGGTTTTGCGGGAAGTTATAGGTCCGGATCCGTTCAGAACGATCGCCGGTACCCACTGCTGATTTACGGTTTGCATCGTATTCGCTTTGTGCTTCTTGCTGCATTTGGTCATAGACCCGTGCCCGCAAGACTTTCATCGCTTTCTCACGGTTTTTCAGCTGTGAACGCTCATCTTGCATCGCAACAGCGATCCCTGTTGGCAAGTGAGTCAAACGAACAGCAGAAGCTGTTTTGTTGACGTGCTGACCACCAGCACCAGAGGCATGGTAAATATCGGTCCGAATATCTTTGTCTGCGATATCGATTTCGACTTCTTCAGCTTCGGGCATAACCACGACCGTTGCCGTAGACGTATGGATTCGGCCTTGTGATTCGGTAGATGGTACCCGCTGCACTCGGTGGGCGCCGCTCTCATATTTCAATTTTGAAAAGACGTTGTCGCCAGTGATCATCATGATGACTTCTTTGTAGCCGCCGATCCCAGTGACGTTGGCATCCATGACTTCGACTTTCCAGCCTTGGTTTTCCGCATATTTTTGATACATATTGAAAAGATCGCCAGCAAATAAGGCTGCTTCGTCGCCGCCAGCTGCACCACGGATCTCCATGATGATGTTTTTGTCATCATTCGGGTCTTTTGGCAATAACAAAATCTTGATGCGTTCTTCTAAAACGTCTTTTTCTTTTTTCAAGTCAGAGAGTTCTTCTTTGGCCATCTCAGCCATTTCTGCATCTAGGTTTTCCCCAAGCATTTCTTCAGTGTCCTTGATTCCTTCAACGACTTCTTTGTAACGGCGGTAGACTTCCACCGTTTCCCGTGTATTGGCTTCTTCTTTTGAAAGCTGCATGAAGCGTTTGGTGTCAGAGATCACGGCTGGATCACTTAGTAATTCGCCTAATTCTTCGTAACGGTCTTCGATTGCTTGTAACTGATCGTACATTGATTATTCTCCTTCTTTTTTCATTCCCGGGTGAAAGTAATGCTTGCGGCAAACTGGATAATACGCTTCATTGCCGCCGATTTGTACTTGATCGCCCTCGTAAACGGGTTTTCCGTCGATATAGTGCAAGTTCATGGTTGCTTTTTTATGACAGAACCAGCAGATGGTTTTCATCTCTTCGATTTTATCTGCGTAAAGCAGCAAGTATTTTGAGCCTTCAAATAATTCATTGCGGAAATCATTTTTCAAGCCAAAGGCCATTACAGGAATACCTAACTCATCCACGATTTTGGTGAAAGCCAGCACGTGATGCTTCTTTAGGAACTGTGCTTCGTCGATCAAAATACAATAAGGTTTATAACCGAGGTCTTTGATCAAATGAAATAGATCCGTTTCATCAAAAATCGGGATCGCGTCTCGCTCTAAGCCGATGCGACTCGAAACATTTCCCACGCCGCTTCTCGTGTCCAATCCACTTGTCATGATCACGACTGGTTTGTCTTGTTCTTCATAGTTGTGAGCAACTTTCAGTATCTCGATCGTTTTCCCACTATTCATTGCGCCATATTTAAAAAAAAGCTGTGCCATCTCGCCCATCCTTCCTCATACTCCTTTGGTATTATACTTGAAAAAGGAGAATTTTTACAGACTTAAATTCGACACACGCCGCCTTTTACGCAAGAGTTTTACGAAAAGTTAACGGATTTTTTGCTGCCGGTGCTTCTTAATCATTTCTGGCTTTTCGGGCCACTTCTGCCAATACTTGACAAGCCAGTGGATATTCTGGATTTTCATTCCCATTGATATCCGTTGCAATGATCACAAAACCGAGCTGCTGGTAGAGCTTGATTGCTGCGTGGCTCCACGTTTGCGTATGAAGATACATCGGCTCGTTGGCTGCCTCTAAGACAGAAACGACTTGCGTGACCAAGCCGCGAGCGATCCCTTGACGTTGAGCTTGCGGCATTACTGCTACCCAATGGACTAGCGGAACCGGTGTACCGTCTTGCTTGGCTTTTTTCCAAGCGGTAGCCGTGCCGACCGGTGTACCTGTTTGATCAATGGCAAAAAACATTCGCTGTCCTAGCTGTGCTTGCTCGGGCATAAATTCTTTTTCAAAATACGCCAATGCCTCTTCCTCATTGTCAAACTCTCCGACGGATGTTTCGATCCGTGCCCAGTGCCTTTCGTCTCCTGCTTGGTAGCTGCGTAGCGAATAGTTATCGGATTGAATGGGCTGGATCGGTGTGCTTTTGTGTGCTCGCTTCATCAAGATTTCTGCATATGGAATTGATTTATCTAACATTGGTTGTGCCTCTCTTTCATTGGTTTCGTCCTTGTTCAACGGTTTCTTTGGGATTCAATCACGTAATTTCTTTACTAGAAAAATTTCTGTTAGCTGATTTTGCGTATGGGCGATTCTCCCGATTTCTTCATAGCCCACTCGCTGATAAAAATCTGGTGCTTGGAAATCAAAAGTCGCCGTCTGGCAATTTTCACAGCCAAATGCTTTCAACTGCTGTTCAAGATCCGTAAGAATCTGCTTGCCATACCCTTTTCCCCGCTCGGATGCTTTGACCCACAGGGTGTCAAGATAGCCGATATGATACATTGAGGCGTAGGCAATACCGCCAGCAATCACCACACCCTCTTTTTTGATTACACTGCTAAAGTTCTGATAGGTATCTGTTTGTGTAAATGGTTTTTGATGCTTTGTGTATGCTGTTAATGCTGTTTCTAACGCAGCCAATTCTTGGTCTGTTCCTTGTTCAATGATTCGCGCCATATTCAATCACTCCTTCTTGTTTCTTGATAATCTGCGATGATCTGATCGACTGTTTCTGCTATCGTTAGGCCTTCTTTGATCAGTCTTTCCTCTGAAGATCCTTTTGGGAAAAGCAAGTCTCGCTCAAGCCACCATTTACGCATCGCTTCCTCGGAAAAATAGTCTCGCTGCATTCGGGTCTGATGTCTTTTGACCGTTTCCTCGAAAGAAAGATCAAAATAATAAACTAGCTTTTTTTGGGGAAAGAGTTTCATTAGAAAGTCGAGAAAGTCTTGGTATTTTTCACGAGAATAAATCCCCTCAACAAGTATCATCGGCACTTTCCCCTTCGCATATAGGACAGCTTCTTTCATCAAACCGCTGGCTAAATTATTAGGGGTATCTTTGACACAAAAAATTTCTCGCCGAAAAACATCTTGTGAAATCAGCACTGCCGCTTCCCCAAAAACGTGCTGAACAGCTTTGGCAATAGTGGTTTTTCCGCTGCCAGAATTCCCCCGTAGTAAAATTAACATGCTTTCCATGGGCGGTTCCTTTCTTCGTTAGTAAGTTATCTAAGCATATCTCTTGTTTTTCTCTACTAGAAGCATACCATAGAAGCAAAGGAGGAATACCTATGAATGATACGGCAATTTTTGCTGGTGGTTGTTTTTGGTGCATGGTGAAGCCTTTTGATTCACAGCCAGGCATCCTCAAAGTGGTTTCGGGCTTTACTGGCGGCCATGTCCCTAACCCAACCTACCAACAAGTAACGACAGGTACCACCGGTCACACCGAAGCAGTTGAAATCACCTTTGATCCTGAAGTCATCTCTTATGAAGAATTAGTTGCCATCTATTGGCAGCAGACAGACCCCACGGATGCGTTTGGTCAGTTTGCCGACCGTGGTGATTCCTATCGTCCAGTGATTTTTTACAATAGTGAAGAACAAAAAGCGATTGCGGAAAAATCAAAGGCGCAGTTGCAAGCTAGCGGCCGCTTTGACCGTCCGATCGTAACGAAGATCGAACCAGCAGAACCTTTTTATCCTGCAGAAGATTATCATCAAGATTTTTACAAAAAAAATGCAGCCCATTACAATGCTTATAGCGAAGGCTCCGGTCGAGCCGGCTTTATTCGCCAAAACTGGGCTTAACATTTTGGGGAACGTTCCTTACAATTCATCACTAACAGCCGATCTGCCTCGTCAGCAGATCGGCTGTTTTCTGTTTTTTCCCAAAAAGGAAATTGACAGTCAGGGCATTTTCGCGCTACACTGATTAGAAAATTCTGACGATTATAAAGGAGTGTTTGTTTGATGTTAGCTAATGAAGTCCGTCCAGGTCCAAACCGTTATATTACGGGCGATGGGGTCTTAACTGATTTGCCGGAGTATTTACGAGAGTTCCAAGAGGTAGCAGTAATTACTGGGGAGCAGTCATTCGATGTGTTTTCGAACTATTACCCTCATTCATTTGACTACCCGATCTACCGCTACGATGGATCATCGAGTTATGAAAATGCGCAAACCTTAGCTGAAGCGATCCAGCAAGCAGATGCCGTGGTGGCAATCGGCGGCGGCAAGGTCGCTGATACAGCAAAAATCACCGCTCAAACCCTTGGCGCAGAGCTGATCGTGATCCCTACATTGGTTTCCAACTGTGCGCCCTTTACCCCGGTGATCGTCGCCTATTACCCCGATCATACGATTTGTAAAATCGACTATGCCAAAAAAGGTGCCTACATGACGATCGTCGACACCCGTTTTTTACTAGCCACACCTGTTGATTACTTTATCGCAGGGATCGCTGATACCTTAGCCAAATATTATGAAATGGAAGCCATCGTCCGCAACATGGCAGAAGACGACAAGACTGCCTTAGTACGGCTAGGTTTCCAAAGCGCTCTTTTGATCAAAAACTTGCTGATTGCCGATGCGATCCAAGCTGTCAAAGACCTAGAAGCTGGGCAGCTGACACCCGGCTTTGCCCGCATCACCGACGCGATCATTGCTTTGGCAGGCGAAGTTGGCGGTTTTGCAGTAGAGTTTGGCCGCACGTCCGGTGCGCATGCGCTGCATGACGGCTTGTCTTATTTGAATGAGACCCATAGTGTCTTGCACGGCAATAAAGTCGCCTACTGCATTTGGGTCCAGCTTGCCTATACCAATGATTTTGATGTGATTGAAGAATTACGGCCGTTTTACGAAGCTTTGCACTTGCCGATGAAGCTGAAGGATCTCCACGTGACACGCCTTGATCGTGATTACTTCGCCTCGGTTCTGACCTATGCTGTCAAGGAAGAAGAAACCTTTATTTTGATCGATCCTGCGATCACACCCGAAAAAGTCTATCAGGCGATCGAAGCAGTAGAGGCGCTGTAAACCGTACAAATTGCTAAACAACTTTATATCAATAAAAAACTGTTTCCCTAATGCATTTCGGAAACAGTTTTTTTATTTGATCAAACTGACACGCAGTAGCGATCCTGGCTGCGCATGTTCTTAGCGGGCAACAGCAACTGACGCATTGCCCATCACTGCACGGCTTCACCCAGCAACCCGTTTTCTAAGCAGTATTGATAAATACCTTCCTCGGCTACGTGACCAATCACTTCGTCAGCGATCGCTTTTAACTCATCCGAAGCATTGGCCATTGCTAGACCCCAACCAACTGCCTCCAGCATCTCAATATCATTGTTGCCATCCCCAAAGGCAATGGCTTCGGATTTATCCAAGCCATAGTAAGCCAGCATTTTGGCAATGCCGCTTCCTTTCCCGCTGCTGGCTGGAATAATATCGACTGCCCGATCCCACCAGGCGGTGATTTTCGCCTCTGTAGTATTTGCCATCACTTTGGCGTAGTCTTCTTTCCCTGAACCTAACATCACTTGGAAAATGTCTTGCTGTTGGATCAACTCTTCAAAATCTTCTGCCACGATCACTTCTTGATGAGCAAAGGAAAAATACTCAACTAAATCAGCATCTTTGCCATTGGCAACGGTACGATCCTTCGTTGCGATTGCTACTGGACGCTTGAGCGCCGTCGCATTTTCTATGATTTGCTGAACATCTTTTTTAGGAATGGGGTTTTGGTGGATCCCCTCGGCTTGATTAAAACAATACGATCCGTTAAAGGTCAAAAACGCATCGAAGGTCACGCCTTCAAATTGCGGCAACGCGATGGGACTTCTGCCAGTCGCAATGCACAACAGGATCCCTTGCTTCTTCAAGGTTTTTAATGTGGCTAACATTCTTTTAGAGATTTGCTTTTTGCTCATGTCGATCAGTGTGCCATCAACATCAAAAAAAATAATTTTCACGTTCTTCATGATCTTCCCCATTTCCGTCTCGATTTTCAAAAAAATTGATGCGCTTTTCTCTCTATTGTTCCGTGCGGATCGTCGCTGTTATCTTTTATTTCTTTTATCTTCTCATAAATTGCCAGCGTTTTCTTCTGAAATTGTGAAAATTGATCGGAATACTTACCTATTTTTAAGAATCTTAAAGAACGCCTAGACTATCGGGAACAGCTGATCCAATGTGACTAATACTCCATCCTCATCATTTGAGGGACAGACAGCGGTGCAACGGCTTTGACGTTTTCTGGCGCATTGTCCATCGCATAGCCTCTCTGGCAATAGGCTAACATTTCCAAATCATTGCCGCCATCGCCAAAAGCGACACATTGCTCAGGAGTGATCCCCCATCGCTCTACCAAGCGTGCCAATCCTGATGCTTTGTGGCAGTTAGGCACGATCAGATCCACGGAACCATGCCCACTGCCTGTTGGCACTAGCAAACCAGCTAGTTCTTTTTGAAATAGTTCCGAATAATAGGCCGTTTTTTCGACAGGAACGGTTGGGGCAAATTTCAGGATCGTGTCCTCTACTTGGGCAAAGTCATCGACCCATTGCAATTTGTGGTAATACTTATTTGTTAATTCAAAAAAAGCATCACTGACCGTTCCCCGTTCACAATAAGCACTATTGAGCCCACACATTACATTTTTAACCTCGGGGTATTTTTTACATAAATCTAAGGTTGCGAAAACCGTTTCTCGGGGAATGTCCGCTGCAAAAAGCACTGTTTCTTTGTCTTTGACAAGTGCTCCGTTTTCTGCAACAAAACTCAGCTCGTGATCATAGCCGGGAAATTGAGCCCGCAACTGGTAATACTGATTGCCGCTGGCAACGACAAACTGACAGCCGACTGCTTTCATGCGGGCCAACACGGCCTTGAAGCGGGGAACATCATACGTATAATCCGTGCGCATAAAGGTTCCATCCATATCGACAGCTACTAACTTGATATCATAAGGGTTGGCATTCATCTACTTCTCTCCATTCTGGCTTTCTTTATTAAAGAAAGCGTTTTTCTTACATTATTATTTTAACATGTATATACAACTTCCGCATCCTTTTTCTTGCTAAAAAATCGATTGAAGGGATAGTGCCTCTCAAAAAAGAGACTACTGCTTTACACCATTCAATCGTGCCTACCTTTTCAAAAATCCTTACAATGATTGAAGATCATTCAAAGGCAGACCATCGCTGCCAAACACAAGGATTGATTGGCGGCTCCTTTGCCCGAATGAAAAGAATCACTCCAGAAACGTTTCCTTGCGCAATTTCTGCCCCAAATAAATTCTATCCTGCTTTCTTTCAAATCTACTTGGTTCTTTGGTATACTGGGGATAGTTTAATTAGTGAGGGGTTTTTGTTATGAACTTTACCCGCTTTGCTCGCTTGACGCAGCGCAGGAGCAAGACGTTTATTTCCCAGAATGTATCTTCAATCCAAGTGATTGTTTTTTATTATATCGTGATGACGGTGGTCTCTTTGGGGCTTTTTTCACTTCCCTTCTTTCGGGAACCGGGCTCTCATGTCGCGTTTATCGATCTGTTCTTTATGGCGGTCAGCACGGTCAGTGTCACAGGGTTGACTACCTTCCCGATCAATGACGTATTTAACGACCGCGGGGTCATTTTATTGGAAGTCCTCTTTCAAGTTGGTGGTTTAGGGATCATGATGATCTCGACCTTTTTTGCGATCGTTTCACGGCGCAAAATCAGTTTAAAGCAGCGCCAATTGATCATGACAGATATGAACCAGCCAAAGCTTAGCGGGATCGTTCGGATGATTCGAACGACGTTTACCATCATTTTAGTTTGTCAGTTGGTAGCAGGTACGATCTTCGCTGTTTATTTTCATCTTTACGGGTATTATGACAATTGGCGTGACGCGATCTTTTATGGGTTTTATCAAGCGATCTCTGCTGTGACCAACTCAGGGTTTGATGTGACGGGCAATTCCATCTTGCCGTTTTCTCATGATTATTTCTTCCTGACGTGTATCATGATTTTGATTTTTATCGGGGGGATCGGATTTCCAGTGATCATGGACTTTCGGGAATGGGTCCTTTTTAAAATGAAAAAACAACGCCGCCGCTTGCCGTTTCGCTTTTCTTTATTCACAAAAATTGCTGTTTTGGCTTTCGTGATCCTCTTTGTCGGCGGTACATTGGCGATTTTTTTCCTTGAGAAAGATTATTTATTCAAAGATTACAGCTTTAGTGGTATGTGGATGAACAGCATGTTTTATTCCATGACAACGCGGAATGCTGGCCTGCAGATCCATGACTTAGGCAACTTCCAAACCACGACGTTGATCGTTTTCTCCTTGCTGATGTTTATTGGTTGTAGTCCCAGCTCTGTTGGTGGGGGGATTCGGACGACGACCATTGCCATCATTGGGCTGTACCTCTATGCCTTCTTGAAAAGTGAGGACAATATCAATATCTTCGGTCGCCGGATCGATCAAGATGACGTCCGTAAATCAGTGGTGGTCTTCATGCTTTCGATGGGCATGTGCTTCTTTTGTGTCTTATTCTTGACCGCCATCGAGGATATCCCTTTGATTGCCATCATTGTTGAAGTTTCCTCGGCCTTTGGAACCACAGGACTTTCTTTAGGAATCACGGGCGATTTATCAACTATTGGCAAACTCGTGATTGCTCTTTTGATGTTTATTGGCCGTGTCGGTATGCTGTACACTTTGATGTTATTCGTACCAAAAGAAACACGTGACTTAGGTTACGAGTACCCAACGGAAAAAATCATTATCGGTTAAAGCAGCAGCAAACCTGGCAGAAGGTTTGCTGTTTTGCTTTTCAAGCCTTTGATCATCGCAAGTAAAAGAGCCATTTATCAGAATGGTCTTTGCAGAAATTTAAAGAATCGCAAAAGCAATTTAACCTTTTTCTTGGTATATGGTATGATAAATTGAATTTGCACAATGAAAGCATTCGCTCTAATGGAGGGTTACATTATGGGAATACGAAGTCATCTGGCTGTTTCAGTCGGTAAGACCTCTCAATGGGTATTAAAGAACTTTTTCAAAGGCGGCTCAAGCCTGCCTGGTAAATTAGCATTAAAAGTTGATCCACATATATTAGATCATTTGGCGAAAGATTACCAAGTCGTCGTGATCACAGGCACCAACGGCAAAACATTGACGACTGCCTTGACTGTCAATATTTTGCGCCAAGAATTTGATGAAGTATTGACGAACCCCACCGGTGCCAATATGGTCCAAGGGATCGTTTCAACCTTTCTATCGGCACGCCCTAAAAAAGGCAAAAAATTTGCGGTTTTAGAAATCGATGAAGCCAGTCTCAGCAAAGTAACGAAGTACATCAAACCGGAATTGTTCGTTTTCACCAATATTTTCCGCGATCAAATGGACCGTTATGGCGAGATCTATACGACCTATAAAATGATCGTTGAAGGTGCCGCAAACTCACCGGAAGCAACGATCCTCTGCAATGGGGATTCGCCACTGTTCAATTCGGTGGCAACTGTCAATCCGCGGAAATACTATGGATTTGATCATTTGCCAGATGAAGAGCAGATGGCCCATTACAATACGGATGGCGTGTTGTGTCCTGAGTGTCATCACATTTTGCATTATAAAATGATCACCTATGCCAATCTTGGGAAATACTACTGCCCAAATTGCGGCTTCCATCGACCAGAATTGGATTATAAACTGACGGAAATGACTGCAATGGACAACACCTCTGCTGATTTTGTGATCGATGGCAATGACTATCGCATCGAAGTTGGTGGGATGTACAATGTCTACAATGCGCTGGCGGCAACTGCGGTTGCGGAATATTATGGCGTAGCACCTGCAAAAATCAAATCTGGTTTGGCCTATGACGAAAAAGTCTTTGGCCGCCAAGAAGTGATCCGCATCGGGGACAAAGAATGTACGTTAGTTTTAGTTAAAAACCCTGTTGGTTTGAACCAAGTCATCGATATGATCGGCCTGTCGCCCTATCCTTTCTCACTAGTCAGCTTGTTGAATGCCAACTACGCAGATGGGATCGACGTCAGCTGGATTTGGGATGGCGACCATGAAGCGTTTGCCGATATGGGGATTCCTCAAGTGATCGCTGGTGGTGATCGTCACAAAGATATGTCGTTGCGGTTAAAAGTTGCGGGGATCCCTGAAGAGAAAATCATTGAAACCCCTGAACTTGATGACGTCATCAAGCAAATTGCAGACTTACCAACAGAAAAAGTCTATATTTTAGCGACTTACACTGCAGTCCTGCAGCTACGCAAAAAGCTTGCGGAAAAAGGCTATATCAAAGGAGGAATGAGTCGTGACTAAGTATCAACTGAATGTTGCCCACTTGTATGGAAATCTTTTGAATACTTACGGCGACAACGGCAATCTCTTGATGTTGCGCTACGTGGCCGAAAAACTAGGCGTGACCTTCAACGCAGAAGTCGTCAGCATTCACGAGCCCTTCGATCCTGAAAAATATGATCTCGTCTTCTTCGGTGGCGGGCAAGATTTTGAACAAGTGATCGTTTCACAAGATATCCAATCAAAAAAAGAAGCCCTGACCAGCTATATCGAAAATGATGGCGTGATGCTGGCAATTTGCGGCGGCTATCAATTGCTGGGTCATTACTACATCGGTGCCAACGGCGAGAAAATCAAGGGGATCGGTGCCTTGGATCATTACACCTTAAGCCAAGAAAACAACCGGTTCATCGGTGACATCGTGATCCACAATGAAGAATTCGATGAGACCTATTATGGCTTTGAAAACCATAATGGCCGTACTTTCTTAGGTAAAGGGGAAAAACCATTGGGGAAAGTCATCCAAGGACAAGGAAACAATGGCGAAGACCAAACCGAAGGCGTGGTTTACCGCAATGTGTTCGGCTCTTACTTCCACGGACCACTTCTCGCAAGAAATGAGCATTTGGCAGAGCGCTTGATCCGCACCGCCCTTGCCAATCGTTATGGCAACGTCGAAATTTAAATACACGTACTTAGCAAACAAACCTGTTTTTCGCAGGTTTGTTTTTTTATGGGAAATTTCCCCGCAGTTGCTACCTTTTCTCTTTGTTTGCTTCTACGTTCCTATGCCGCCTCACTTTATTGTAACCGCTATCTTTCTTTTCTATACTGAGGTTGTAGTAAAAATTGAAAGGAGATGTTAAGAAATTATGATGGAAAAAGTTCAGCGGTTTGGCGGTGCGATGTTTACCCCGGTCCTCTTGTTTTCATTTTCGGGGATCATGGTCGCGCTGTGTATTATCTTTAAAAATCCGATGCTTGTGGGGAGCATCGCCACTGAAGGCTCTACTTGGTTCAACATTTGGACGATCATTGAAAACGGTGCATGGACGGTCTTCAACCAAATGGAATTACTATTTGTTATTGGATTACCGATCGGTCTCGCAAAAAAAGCCAATGCGCGAGCGGCAATGGAAGCCTTTGTCGTCTATATTACTTGTAATTATTTTATTTCTGGCATGATCGAGTACTTTGGTCACTTCTTCGGTGTCAACTTTGCAGCTGATCCCGGCGGTGAGAGTGGCTTGAAAATGATCGCCGGCATCAAAACATTAGATACTGGTATTATCGGAGCAATTTTTATTTCGGCGATCGTCGTCTATCTTCACAACAAGTTTTTCGATACGAAGCTGCCTGATTTTCTCGGAATCTTCCAAGGCTCTTCCTTTGTCGTGATCCTTGGATTCTTTTTGATGTTGCCAGTCGCTTTCTTGATTGCATTGATTTGGCCGAAAGTCCAAGCTGGCATTGGGTCCATGCAAGGGTTTCTAGCAAGTGCTGGGGTCTTTGGGGTCTGGCTCTATACTTTCTTAGAGCGAATATTGATCCCCACGGGTCTTCATCATTTCGTGTATACCCCCTTTGTTTTTGGTCCTGCTGTCGTCGAAGAAGGAATCTCCAAATACTGGATGGCACATTTACAAGAATTTGCCCAATCCACCAGACCATTGAAAGAGCTTTTCCCTGAAGGGGGCTTTGCTTTACATGGCAATTCTAAGATCTTTGCTGCACCGGGGATCGCTGCTGCTTTTTATTTCACAGCCAAGCCTGAGAATAAAAAGAAAGTCTTAGCGATTTTGATCCCTGCCACTTTAACTGCCGTTTTAGCTGGTATCACTGAGCCATTGGAATTCACCTTCCTCTTTATCTCACCACCCCTCTTTGCGGTGCACGCTGTTTTAGCAGCGACCATGGCGGCAACGATGTTTGCCTTCGGGGTCGTTGGAGATATGGGGGGCGGCTTGATCGATCTGTTAGCGAAGGTCTGGATTCCGCTATTTCAAAATCATCGCAGTATGATCTTCACGCAGTTGGTGATTGGGTTAGCCTTTACTGCGCTTTATTTCCTTGTTTTCCGCTTCTTGATCCTCAAATTTAAGTTAGCCACACCAGGACGGGAAGAAAACAATAGCGAAGTCAAACTATACACCAAAAAAGATTACAAAGAAAAACAAGCCAACACTGGAACTCCAGTGATTGCCGGTGCCAATCGCTACACCGAACAAGCCGCAGTCTACTTAGAAGGGTTTGGCGGTCGCGACAATATCGATAAAGTCACTAATTGTGCCACTCGCCTAAGAATCACCGTCAAAGATCAAGACCAAGTGCTGCCAGATGACATCTTTAAAGGCGCTGGTGCCCATGGTGTCGTTCGCAACGGCAACGCCTTCCAAGTGATCGTTGGCCTGGATGTGCCACAAGTGAGAGAACAATTCGAAAAATTATTAGCTGTATCAGACTAAGGAGGAAACAAAAATGAAAAAATTTTCAATCGTGATCGCCGGAGGCGGCAGTACCTTTACCCCAGGAATCGTCTTGATGCTTTTAGAACACTTGGATCGTTTCCCGATTCGCCAAATCAAGTTTTACGACAATTTGGAAGAACGACAAGAAAAAGTGGCACAAGCTTGCGAGATTTTATTGAAAGAACGCGCACCCGAAATCAGCTTTTTAGCAACTACTGATCCCGAAACCGCGTTTCAGGATGTCGATTTTGTAATGGCGCATATCCGAGTTGGCTTGTATGCGATGCGCGAAAAGGATGAAAAAATCCCTTTGAAATATGGTGTGGTCGGCCAAGAAACTTGTGGTCCTGGCGGGATCGCTTATGGGATGCGTTCTATCGGCGGTGTATTGGAGTTAGTCGATTATATGGAAAAATATTCCCCTGATGCGTGGATGTTGAATTATTCCAATCCTGCAGCGATCGTCGCAGAAGCGACTCGTAAATTGCGCCCTGATGCTAAGATCATTAATATTTGTGATATGCCAGTGGGAATCGAAGAACGGATGGCGCAAGCGATCGGTTTAGCTTCTCGCAAAGAATTGGTCGTTCGCTATTATGGCTTGAATCACTTTGGCTGGTGGACAGATATACGAGACAAAGCTGGCAATGACTTGCTGCCGCAGATCCAAGCGCATGTAGCAAAATACGGCTATTCATTGCCAGAAGAAATCGAAGCGAGCCAACATGCTGATGCCAGCTGGATGCACACCTTTGCCAAAGCAAAAGAAGTGTACGAGGTTGATCCATCCACTTTGCCAAATACCTACTTGAAGTATTACTTTTTCCCTCAAGATGAAGTGGCGCACACCAACCCATCTTTTACACGGGCAAATGAAGTCATGGCTGGTCGCGAAAAACACGTCTTTGGTGAATGCCAACGCATCGTAGAAAACCAGACAGCGACTGACACCACGCTTGAAGTGGATGAACACGCCAGCTACATTGTTGACCTTGCACGAGCGATTGCTTATAACACGCAAGAACGAATGCTGTTGATCGTGCCTAACGAAGGAGCGATCGTCAACTTTGATGAACAGGCAATGGTGGAAGTGCCTTGTATCGTCGGCAGTAACGGGGCAGAACCAATCACACAAGGCAAGATCCCTCGCTTCCAAAAAGGATTGATGGAACAACAAGTCGCCGTAGAAAAATTAGTCGTGGAAGCTTGGGCAGAGGGTTCTTACCAGAAGCTGTGGCAAGCACTGATTCTTTCAAAAGTGGTCCCAAATGCCCGTGTAGCCAAAGAATTACTCGATGAATTGATCGAAGCAAATCAAGCCTTTTGGCCAGAATTACACTAGCCAGCGTTCTTCGCCTCCCCTCCTGGCTTTTCAGCTATACTTAATCAATAAGGAGGGGTTTTTGTGAAATTACAGTATTTGATTCAACAGCACCAAGCAGAGTTAAGTGAACTTGATCGTGGCATTCTGAACTATATTCTTTCCCACGGCGATACCGTTCTATCTATGGGGATCGTCGAGCTATCCGAGCAGGTTCACGTCTCAAAGTCTTCTATTTTACGGTTGACGAAAAAACTTGGTTTTTCTGGCTATTCCGAGTTCAAATATTTTCTACGGCATCAGCAAGAACAGGCAACAACGATTTCGCAGCAAAAAACGATTTTTGAAAAGCAACAAGAGGATATTTTCGCCACCCTAAACTATGTAAAAACAGTAGACTTAGCTGCCCTCAACCGCTTGTTTGACCGCAGCAAAACCATCTACTGCTACCCAACTGGGTTTTCCCAAAAGAAAGCACTGGAGGAGTTTTCCAAAATGATGCTTTCTATGGAAAAACGAGTGATCGTATTGCCGAACAAAACGGAATTTGATATGGTCATGCCGATGATCACTGCCGAAGATTGTGTGATCATCGCCTCACTGAGCGGCGAAACAGAAAACGTCAAAGAGAATCTGACGACTTTTGCGATTCGTCAGATTCCCGTTTTGACATTGAGTGCGCCAGGAGATAATTATTTTGCTCGCCATTCAACGTTTCACCTGACCTATTATTGCGATTTTTTTCAAATCGGTCGCAAGAAAATCCCTAGCCAGTCTTTGATTGGACTGAGCTGCTTGATTGATTATTTGATCCGTTCCTATGGACTATTCACTTTACAGGAGGGCAACCATGTCTAAACGAAAATGGGCGTTTCCATTGATTTTACTGAGTTATTGGCTTTTGATCGCCGGTGCTTACTATCTTTATCTTTCCTTGACTGCCTTCAACCATGGGATGACCTTTGCCCAGTACCTTAGCTCGCAACCGTTAGCCGCTTTAGGGGTCTTGTTAAGTAGTCTCCTTTTGCTGCAAGGGGCTTGCCTGTACTTTATTCAACGGTTTTCCATGAGTAAAAAAGGCCTTTTGGGACAGTATTTATTTCTGATCTTCTTTCAACAGTTGCTGACAGCGAATGTCATCGGCGCAGGACTCGTCTTTTTTACAAGAAGAAGTCTTTCGAGTCAGGAGGAAACCGCAACGTGGGGCGAAAAGAGTTTTACCTATGGGGCATTAGCATTCATTCTTTTATTGAGTTTATTATTTTTCCTCCTTGTTCGTTCAGCGATTTAACTTCCCCAAAAAGAAAAGCAGTGCCGGTTGGCACTGCTTTTTTGCTGTAGCTCATGTTAGTTTGGATCTGTTTTTGAAGCAAAAACCACTTTGATTCCAAAGTGATCGCTGACGATTGGAGTACGCGTTCCGTCAAAAACGACTTCATATTCCGTTGCTTGCAGGTCTTTTGATGCAAAAACATAATCGATCCGCAACGCTTCTCGATTGTCTTGCCAGCCATCAATGGCTTTAACGACAGAGGCTTCCCCGGTCGTTTCAGCAGCCGTTAAAAAGCTGTCTTGCAGCTGTAAGGAGCTGTCAAGGACCAGTTGATGACCAGAACTGGCCGCATCGTTGTTGAAATCTCCTAAAATCAATAAGGTATCTGCCCGTTCTGCTAAAAATGCTTCTGTCTGTTGCCACTCGTAGGCAAATTTACCGTCTTGCCACCAAGAAAAGTGACAGCTAACGACTTGTACGATCTGCCCATCGGCTTCAGTCACGCCGCTCAGGTTTTTGCGCGTGGTATGATCCCAGACATCCGTGGCTTGTGAAGCAAGATATTCTTTGGCAATGATGGGCTGTTTGGACAATAAGGCATTGCCTTCGTGGTAAATGTCATATCCTACGTGACTGTATGTCCATGACCAATAGTAGTCACAGTCTAACAGTTGCAGTTCTTCCACTAGGCGTAAAGCAAAATTGTCCTCCTTGATTTCCACCAGCGTATCTGTCGGGCAATAAAGCCCATCAGGAACGATGGTTTGAGCAGCAATCGTTTGGTTGACTTCTTGCAAGGCGATGATGTCATAGTCGCCTGTTGCAATTTCTTGTGCGATCATTTTGCATTTTTCTAGCTGATTTTCTTCTAACCAGCTATGGGTGTTCAAAGTTAATACCTTCATGAATAAGGCTCCTTCTCTCGATTTGCTTGTACGATTCCTTTTAAAAATAAAAGAGAGCGGGTCAACAAAAGAGTCGACCCGCTTGTCATTTTATTATAGTTTTACGATTCCAACAACTGCGGCTGCTTGTTGCTTGCCGATTTGGGTCAATTCAAAGGAATCGATTTGATCGCTGTTGGTCAACACTACAACGATGGTGATGTCTTTGCCAGCAGCACTTACTGCAGCTAGATCCATCTCCGCTAACTTGTCACCGACCGCCACTTGTTGACCTTCAGTGACAGCTACCGTAAAGGGGGCACCGTTTAAGTCAACGGTATCTAACCCCATGTGAACCAATACTTCGATGCCTTCGTCAGAAAGCAAGCCGATCGCATGTTTCGTTGGGAAGATGTTGGTGACTTTCCCGCTGATTGGTGCGACAACTGTCGTCTGCTCTGGACGTATACCATAACCGTCACCCATCATTTTTTCCGCAAACACTTGGTCTTTGACAGAGGTGATCGGCATCACTTCTCCAGTGGCAACGGCAGCTAGTTCAGCTGTCACGCCTTGGCTTTGATGGGTAGTGGTTTCTACGGGTGCTTGACTAGCAGTCGGTTCGGGAATCGTGACACCAGAATCTAAGATATCTTGAATGTCTGATTTTAAGACATCTGCTTTCGGTCCATAGACTGCTTGCACGCCATTGTCTTTTACGATCAAGCCTAACGCCCCTGCGGCTTTCCACGCTTTTTCATCGCCGACCGCTTCTCGATTTTTCACAGAGACCCGTAAACGAGTCATACATGCATCAACGTCGGCGATATTTTCACGTCCACCTAATAAATGAATGATTTTCACGACTTGTGAATCTGGGTTCAAGTTGCCATCCGCCGAAGCAGTTGCTGGCGCATCGCTGGCCCCTTCTGTTTCATAGTTGCCGTTTCTACCTGGTGTTGCAAAGTTGAATTTTTTGATCAAGAAGTTTGCCAAGAAATACATCCCGACACCAAAGACGATGGTCACTAACACAAAGTTGATCAAATCTTGTCCTAAGCCGGCATTGATCGCCATTGGGGTACGGGTCAACAACTCGATATTCCCAAAAGAATGGACCCGTAAGTTGACGATATCCGCCATCGCAAATGCCGCCCCTTGTACGACTGCATAAACGATGTAAAGCGGTACGGCAGCAAACATAAACATGAACTCCAACGGTTCTGTTACCCCTGTCAAGAAGACAGCGATGGCAGCTGATAAATACATAGAGGTATATTTGTGCCGTTTGTCCGCATCGACATTGCGGTACATGGCATAAGACAAGCCCATCAAGATCCCAGATGAACCAATCATTTGTCCAACTTTAAAGCGGGCAGGAACAAAGTTTTCCAATAAAAATTGATATTGTGACGTATCTCCAGCATTGCGCATATTCACTAGATCTGTTGCCCAAGCAAGCCATAATGGGTCTTGTCCAAAGACTTGGGTGCCGGCTTGTGCCCCAGAAAGAATTGTGTAGGTTCCACCTAATTCGGTGTAATTTATCGGGATCGTCAACATATGATGCAGCCCGAATGGTAAGAGCAGCCGCTCCAAGGTTCCAAACAAGAAAGGTGCTAAAACGGGCGCACTTTCTTGTGATTGCGCGATCCATAAACCGAAGTTGTTGATACCGGCTTGAATGTAAGGCCAAACGATTGATAACACTAATGCGACGACTACTGAACGGGCAATCACCACGAAAGGGACGAAGCGTTTGCCGTTAAAGAAGGAAAGCGCATCCGGTAATTTGCGGAAATTATAGTATTTGTTGTAAGCTGTTGCCCCCACAAAACCGGCGATGATCCCGACAAAGACGCCCATGTTCAAAGCAGGTGCTTCTAATACACTAGTAAAGAAACCGTCGATCATGATCTTTGTCCCAAACAACGTATGGGTAAAGGCGCCTTCTTCGGTTAACATCGCGCTCGTCACGCCAAAGATCGAACCAGTGATCCGATTGATCAAAATAAAGGCGATCCCGGCAGCAAATGCCCCACCAGCTCGCTCTTTAGCCCAACTACCACCAATAGCTAATGCAAATAATAAATGCAAGTTACCAATAATTGCCCAACCAATGTTTTCAATGACGCCTCCTGTGGTGATCAAGAATGCCCAGTCGGCATTGATCATTGGGATCGTTTTCCCAATACTGATCATCAAACCAGCGGCTGGCATAACAGCGACAACCACCATTAGCGCTTTTCCGAATTTTTGCCAAAATTCGAAGCTCAATAATTTTTTCATCTTCCTTCTTCCTTCCCTGAATCGATTTACGCAATCGGTTTCTTAATGATTTCATTCTAACGGAGAAAAAAGATTTTGTAAACCCAGAAATATCAAAAGGGATTCTATTCGCTTTTTCGCCTTTATCTAACTGAATCTTTCCTTCTCGATGTTTCCTAATAGGAAATTCTTTAAACGCAACAACTTTCACTTGACGATGCAATCGTTTGCGCTTATGATAGAGATATCAAAAAGATTCTGGAGGGACTTTCATGAAAAAAATCCAACGATTGTTCGAGATCGATCCATGGAAAATCGCGACATCTACCTTAGATAAAGAAAATCGTCGACTGCAAGAGTCGCTAACAAGCATCGGGAATAGCTACATGGGAATGCGCGGCAACTTTGAAGAACAATACAGCGGCGATCATCACTTAGGTACCTATATCGCAGGTGTCTGGTACCCAGACAAAACCCGTGTTGGCTGGTGGAAAAACGGCTATCCTGACTATTTTGGCAAAGTGATCAATGCGGTCAACTTTATTGCAATGGATCTATTTATCAATGACCAATTAGTCGACTTAGCAAAAATCAGCCCAAGTGATTTCCATTTAGAACTAGACATGGAAACTGGGATTTTACGCCGCAACTATACTGTGACTTTAGCAGGTGCAACGGTTAAATTCTCTTTTGAACGCTTCTTGAGCATCGTAAAACGTGAACTTGCCCTCATTAAGATGGATGCTGAGATCATTGAAGGCGACGCTGAGATCAAAGTCATTTCTAAACTAGATAACAACGTCCATAACGAAGACAGCAACTACGACGAACGTTTCTGGGAAGAATTGGCTCATGGCCAAACCGAAACCTTCCATTACTTGACGACTCGGACCGTAGAAAATAATTTTGACATTGAACGCTTTACTGTCACTTCTGCTATGCGTCATAGCCAAACACCGATTGATTCCGTGAAAAGCGAACTTTGCGTCGCTGATACCTTTGCCTTTTCTGGGGCAGCCGGTGACACCTTCTCATTGATCAAAGAAGTCTTGATCGTTACGAGTCGTGATGTTCCCGCTCATGATCATCCAGCAAAAGTCACCGAATTAGGCACTTTATACAAAGCAGATTACGATGCGTTGCGTGCAGAACAAGTCGCTGCTTGGAAAGCCCGCTGGGATTTAGCCGATGTGATCATTGAAGGCGATGCTGCGGCGCAACAAGGGATTCGTTTCAACCTGTTCCAATTGTTTTCAACCTATTATGGCGAAGACGAGCGCTTGAACATTGGACCGAAAGGCTTTACTGGTGAAAAATATGGCGGTGCGACTTACTGGGATACCGAAGCCTATGCAGTCCCATTGTATTTGGCATTAGCAAAACCAGAAGTGACCCGCAACTTGTTGAAATACCGTCACAACCAATTGCCGCAAGCCCATATCAATGCGCAAAAACAAGGCTTAGCAGGTGCCCTTTACCCAATGGTGACCTTCACTGGGATCGAATGCCACAATGAGTGGGAGATCACTTTCGAAGAAATTCACCGAAACGGTGCCATCGCTTATGCCATCTACAACTATACGAATTATACTGGCGATACAAGTTACCTGAAAAAAGAAGGATTAGAAGTGTTAAGCGCGATTTCACGTTTCTGGGCAGATCGTGTCCACTATTCAAAACGTCAGCAAAAATACATGATCCATGGCGTCACTGGACCAAACGAATACGAAAACAATATCAATAACAACTGGTACACCAATAAAATGGCTACTTGGGTCTTAGCTTATACCTTAGCCAGCTATGAAGCCTTCAAAGACGAAGCGGCTGTCACGATCTCTGACGAAGAGCAAGCCAAATGGCAAGACATCATCGACAATATGTACTTCCCAGAAGACCAAGAGCTTGGAGTCTTCGTCCAGCATGATACCTTCTTAGACAAAGACTTGATGCCCGTTTCCGATCTTGATCCAAAACATTTACCATTGAACCAAAATTGGTCGTGGGATCATATCTTGCGCTCTTGCTTTATCAAGCAAGCCGATGTTTTGCAAGGGATCTACTTCTTCGGCGATCAATTCAGCAAAGAAGAAAAACAACGGAACTTTGATTTCTATGAGCCGATGACAGTGCATGAATCTTCCCTTTCCCCAAGTATCCATGCGATTTTGGCAGCGGAATTAGGCATGGAAGAAAAAGCGTTGGAAATGTATGAGCGGACTGCTCGTCTTGATTTGGACAATTACAACAATGATACCGATGATGGCTTGCACATCACTTCTATGACCGGCAGCTGGTTAGCGATCGTTCAAGGCTTTGCTCAAATGAAAACCGATCACGACCACTTAGGGTTTGCGCCATTCTTACCTAAAACGTGGAGCCGCTATGCCTTCCACATCAACTATCGTGGACGTCTGCTCTTTGTTTCCGTCAATGAGTCGACGGTGACTTTGAAAAAAATCAGCGGTGAGGCATTGCCAATCAAGGTGTATGGCAAAGACTATGTTTTAGAAGACGAAATCAGTACAGCGATTAGCTAAACAAGCCTTCTGAAAGAAGAAATGTCTGCATTTCTTCTTTCTTTTGATTGGCTCTACCCTTGTGCCGACACTTTGTGATACTATAAGCTAAAAAAGGAGGGAAATCAGTGAGCATTACGGTCAAAGATGTCGCCAAAAAGGCTGGCGTCGCTACATCCACGGTTTCTCGTGTCGTAAACGATCATCCCAGTATTTCTGAAGATACTAAGAAGAAAGTGCGCAAAGTAATGGCAGAAATGGGCTACGTCCCCAATCTTGCGGCTCGAAATCTCGGCAAACAGATATCTAGTGCCATCGGCGTGATCTTGCCGCCCCTTGATTCGAAAGAACGACTAGGAAACCCCTTTTATTTAGAAACGATCGAGGCCATCAACGAAGAGGCCCGTCATCATCAAATGACAGTTGCCGTCGCCTCCGCCCGTGATTTTACTACGTTGCTAAAAAACGTGGAACGAATGCACTTGCAAAAACAAGTAGATGGCTTTATCTTGGTCTATTCCGATGAAAAAGACCCCATCATCGATTATCTGGTCGAAAAAGAAGTCCCCTTTACCTTGATCGGTCAACCATACAGCAATGAAGACAAAATCGTTTTTGTCGATAATGACAACCAGTTGTTAGGCAAGCAAGCAACCGAGCATCTGATCGCCCAAGGGCATACGAAGATTTTATTTGCTACTAATACGACCCATGAAAATCTGTATTTCGAACGTTTTTTCGGCTACCAAAAAGCCATGATGCTGGCAAATCTCCCCTTTTATCCAGCATTGACCTTTGAAAAAGCGGAAGATTACGTCACGTTTGAAGAAACGATCAAAGAATCCCAAGCAACGGCCATCGTCGTGATCGATGATCTGTTCGCTGTGCGGATCATTCAATTAGCGACGATGTATGGCTACAAAGTCCCGGATGACTTATCCATCATCAGTTTCAATAATTCGATCTTTGCTACTTTGACCCATCCGTATTTGACTAGTATCGATATCAACGTGTTGTCCTTAGGAAAAATCGCTACCGAACGGCTGATGGCGCAATTGAATCATGAAGATTCAAACGGCGTACAGCTGGTCGTACCACATAAGCTGATCAAACGAGAAACGGTCTTGAACCGCAACCAGTTGAACTGATCCGCTGTGTTTGGTCCACTTCCCCCACACGCAAAAGCACCCGCTGTCCCTAGGGATAGCGGGTGCTTTTCATATTTTTATTTATACTCTTTGCTTTCCAGGCGGAACAATGGACTCATTGGTGTATTTTCGTGAATGCGGCGAACGGCTTCCCCCATCAATTCAGCACAAGAAATGTAGTGCAGTTTTTCTGGATGGCGTTCTTCGCTGGTCCAACAAGAATCGGTGACACAAATCCTTTCAATCGCTGATTGATCCAAAATTTCTTTAGCTGGCGGCGAAAGTAAGGCGTGAGACACACAAGCATACACTTCGCTGGCACCAGCTTCCTTCAACAAGTCTGCCGCTTTTGCCAATGTATGGCCGGTATTTAAAATGTCATCAACTAAAATACATTTTTTCCCAACGACATCACCAATCACATAGCCGCCATCGGCTTCATCTTGATCGACGATCGCGATCGCTGTATCTAAGTATTCTGCCAAACTACGGGTCCGTTGGACACCGCTGTTTTTTGGTGAAACAACGACATAGTCGTCACCAGTCATTTTTTGTTCGCGATAATAATGGGCAAACAATGGGATCGTAAAGAGATTATCCACTGGGATGTCGAAAAATCCTTGAACTTGGACGGCATGCAAATCAAGCGTCAAGATCCGAGAAGCCCCTGCTTCCACCAGCATATTGGCAATCAATTTTGCAGTAATCGGCTCATGCGGGTTGGCGGTTCGGTCTTGCCGCGCATATGCGTAATAAGGCAAAACGACATTGATGGTCTTCGCACTAGCCCGTTTCATCGCATCGATCATGATCAGCAACTCTAAATAATGATCATTGACGGGTTCATTCGTCGATTGAATGATATAAATATGGTCGCCCCGCACACTTTCTTCAATATTGATGGCAATCTCTCCATCACTAAACTGTGTCACTTTTGACTTCCCTAGTTCTGTACCGAAAACTTTCGCAATGTTTTCTGCTAATGGTAAATTTCCATTTAAACTAAAAATTTTCAACGAACTATCTTTATAACTTTCGCCCATGATTGCCTCCAATGAATGTGGTTGTTTTCTTCTATTCTAGCACAAAGTGACTGTTTTTTTAACCGTCTCGTTCAAGGAAGTGTGACGGTACCGTTTACCCAACTGGCGGGAATCACTTTTTTGTAGTTACCCCAGTTGTCATGAACTTTAAAATAGCGTTCTCCGCTGGCGGTTTCAGCGTAGGCGTAAGCCACGACCCAATGATTGCCATATGTGCTACCTAAAGGCTTCAAAATACCGATGATCACCGGTTTGCCTTCGTCGATTCGTTTGCACGCTCGATGCCAACCGCCAACAACGGTCGCACGTCCGCGGTAAGGCAATTGGAATTGATCGAAAAACCGAGTCAATCCATGACTGACTTGCCAAGCGATTGTCGGCAACCCATGAGGCTGAATCAGCACACGCAGCATTTCCGTCACTACTGTCAGATCCCGCTGTTTTTTTCTGCGAAACGCTTTCGGGATGATCGTTTCATCGATGTAATCTTGATAGTAGGCCAAAAAGACGGCTGCCGCATAGGTGCCGCATAAATACCCTGAAGGAGTGACCCACTGCTTATACGGACGAAACCGCTCTTCGGCGATCCCTTTCCACTCTACTTGTTCCATCTCGTTCACCTGCCTTTTTTCTTATTATACCTTAGATTCTCCTCCTACTTGGATCAAAACCCTTTTTCGTCTAGAAAACTTTTCTTTGCGTCCTTACAGATTTTGTTTCATAATAGTAGAAAGCGAGAGGAGCGAAAGACATGACAACCTTGTTAAAAGATGATTTTTATGACTATGTAAATGGCGAGTGGCTGGAGACCGCTGTTATTCCAGCAGATAAACCCGCTACGGGTGGATTCCAAGATCTCGTTGACGGAATCGATTCCTTAATGATCGCAGAATTTGAAAATATGGCACACGATCCCCATGCTACGCCAAAAGGCCGCATGAAGGATGCTGTGGCTTTTTACCGCTTAGCCAGCGATTTTGCCCAACGAGAGGCAGCTGGCGCTACTGAAGCAAATGCACTATTAGCAAAAATCGAAGCGTTGCGTTCTTATGAGGAATTGAATCAGCAACTGGCAAGTTTCGTTTTAGAGGGTATTGCCTTGCCTTTCCAACTGGATGTCGATGCAGACATGAAAAATGCGCAAATGAATACTTTGTCGGTCTATCCGCCTGCTACTATTTTGCCGGATAAAACCTATTACACAGAAAATCCCCAAGCAGGCGAAATGCTGCAAGTCTACTTTGAGATGGCCGTCAACGTTTTAGTTGCTTACGGAAAAGACCAAGCAGAAGCGGAATCGTTGGTAGAGCAAGCGATCGCATTTGATAAATTGATCGCCCCTCATGTCCGCAGTGCGGAAGAAAGTGCGGATTATAGTAAAAACTACAATCCTCGCTCCTTGGAGGAATTTGCAAAGCAAGCTAGCAAGATCGATTTCACACAACTCTTGACAGCCCTTTTACCAGGTACACCAGAAGAGCTGATCGTAACGGAACCCGCTTACTTTGAAGCCTTTGACATTATTGTTTCTGATAGCCATTTTGAACTCTTGAAAGGCTGGATGATCGTCAACCAAAGCTTGCGCTATACTAGCTATCTGAGTGAAGAATTGCGTCAGTTAGGCGGAACCTACAGTCGCTACTTATCAGGGATCGATGAAGCGGCTCCCCAACAAAAAGCGGCTTATTACTTAACGATGGGTCATTTTAGTCAAGTGATCGGTGATTATTATGGACGCAAGTACTTTGGGGAAATGGCGAAAAAAGACGTCAAACACATGGTGGAAACAATGATTGCTGTCTACCAAGATCGTTTGCGCAACAACACGTGGTTAAGTGAAGAAACCCGCCAAAAAGCGATCATCAAATTGAATCGTTTAGGCATCCATGTCGGGTACCCTGATCAAGTTCCTGCTATTTATGATCAATTGCATACCGATGAAGAGAAAAGTCTGTTGGCAAATGCCCTTCATTTCAATCGTTTGTTCCGAGAAGATACCTTCAAAAAATGGCAGCAGCCCGTGGATCGCGAGGAATGGGAAATGTCCGCCGCTACCGTGAATGCCTACTATCACCCATTTAAGAACGTGATCGTTTTCCCAGCAGCAATCTTACAAGCGCCCTTTTATAGTTTGGAGCAATCCACCAGCGCAAATTATGGGGGGATCGGCGCGGTCATTGCTCATGAGATCTCCCACGCCTTTGACAACAACGGGGCAAAATTTGATGAATATGGTAATTTAAACAATTGGTGGACAGAAGAAGATTTGGCACACTTTGAACGCTTAGCTCAAGCGATGATCGACGAGTTTGATGGCCTGCCCTTTGCCGGCGGTACCGTCAACGGAACATTGACTGTTTCTGAAAACATCGCCGATGCAGGCGGACTAAGCTGTGCGCTAGAAGCAGCGCAAAAAGAAAGCGATGTTTCTTTAACAGACTTCTTCACCAATTGGGCGAAGATTTGGCGTACAAAAGCCAAAGAACAATACCAACAGCTCTTACTGGCGATCGATGTCCACGGACCAGCTAAACTACGGGCCAATATCCAAGTCCAAAATATCGATGAATTCTATACAACCTTTGATATCAAACCTGGTGACCCTATGTATCGTGCACCAGAAGATCGTGTGCAGATCTGGTAAACAAAAGCGCAAGCAGATTTTTCTGCTTGCGCTTTTTCTTCGCCAATTGTTTATTTCTGTAAAGCTTTTTTCATCATACTAATCACAGAATCGAATTGAGAATGCTCATTGACGACTTTATCGGCTTTTTGTCGATTGGGGCGGTCTTTTAGAAAGTCGAAGATTTGGTTTTCATTCTGGATTCCTAGTTTAGCCATAAACTCATCCAAGTTCTGAAAATCTGTATACTTTTGTAAGAAGTCATTGTTCAACAACGCCTTCACATCAAGATTCCCTTTTTGATACGCTTGATAAAGGCTAGTCAGTTCACTGAAACTGAAATTTGCTTTTAATTGATCCATCCATCCCATTTATGCTTCCTCCTTCGCAGAAATGATTTTCGCACCAAGGGTATTTTCAAAATGGCGTAGTGCCCATTCATGTCCGACCGCGTCAAAGCTGGCAACGGTATCTGCATCGATCACCAGTTGGTAGCCTAAATTATAGGCATCCACTGCTGTATGCAAGACACAGATGTCGGTACAAACGCCGGTCAGGTACAATTCCGTGATCCCTCTTTCCCGGAGTCGGATGTCCAAGTCGGTACCACTAAACGCTGAGTAATGGCGCTTGTCGATCCAATAGACATTTGGCGCTTCCTGATAGGTTTCATAAAGCGGGGCTAAACGACCATAAAGATGTCGCCCCGCACTGCCCGCAAGATTGTGGGGTGGGAACAAGCGGTTTTCAGGATGATAGTTGTCTGTTTCCTCATGACGATCAATGGCAAAAACGACATACTCACCGGCTTCGATAAAGGCTTGCGTCCGAGCCACTAAGGCAGCTTCAATCGCTTGCCCAGCAGCACCCGTCGTCAATCGTCCCTCATCTGCAACAAAATCAAACGTATAATCAATGGATAGTAATGCTCTCATGCTTCCTTCCTCCTCTTACGGATCGGCTCTCCTGTTTTTTAAGTTACTTTAATGTTTCAACGAATGCCAAGACCATTTCAGCGGAACGCTTGCCAGCTTCTAAGATAAACTCATCAAAAGAGACGGTTGCTGCGTGGTCGGCGGTGTCGCTGATCGCGCGCACGATCAAGAAAGGAATATTGAATTGCTGCGCGGTCTGTGCGATCGCGGCTCCTTCCATCTCACAAGCCAAGGCATCTGGAAAATGTCCTAAAATCTCCTGTACTTTTTGCGGGTCATGAATGAAGCTGTCACCAGTAACGATCAGTCCCTTTTTCACGGTATGATGAGTCGCTTCTGCGGCTTTCGTCATCTCACTGATCAAATAGCGGCTGGCTTCATAATACAAAGGCATCCCACCAGGCAACTGGCCATATTCATAACCAAAGCCAGTCACATCGACATCAAAATAGGCCACTTTATCTGAGATCACTAAATCCCCTACTTGTAAACCGGCACCGATCCCACCAGCTGATCCAGTATTGATCACCATATTGACCCCGTATTGTTGGATCAGTAAACTAGTGGTGATCGATGCCAGAACTTTGCCAATACCTGAACGAACGACGATCACTTCATGATTGCCGATACTTCCTGAAATAAATAGTGCGCCGCCGCGTTCCCAAGAAAGCGGTGAAATCAACTGTTCCCGCAACGCCTTGATTTCTTCCTCCATTGCACCAATAATACCAATTTTCATGTGTTTGCCTCCTACTTCTCGTTTATTTTTCATCCTTTAAAATGAAAAACAACAGAAATTCCCACGTATCTACTGACGTGTTTTTCTCCTTTCATGATAAACTAGTTTTGACGAAACGAACAGTTTTTTGTCATTATCAAAGGAGGCACTTATGTCTGAAATTTTCAACGCCATGGCAGCAAAATACGATACCCCTGAACGGATCGCGTTAGCACAATTAGTCACCCAAACCCTTGAACCTTATTTTAAAGACAACCAGCACCAAACTCTGATCGATATCGGCGGCGGTACCGGCCTAGTAAGTCTGCCCTTAGCAGCTTATGTCCAGCACTTAGCCATCTGGGATACTGCCCCTGGCATGATCGAGGTTTCTGAAAAAAAAATCAACCAACTGCAGCTGGCCAATGCTTCTGCAACTGTCCACGATCTGCTGCAAGAATCCTTACAAGCAAAAGCAGACGCTGTGCTGCTATCCCTCGTCTTGCTGCATATTCCTGACACAGCCGCTATGATGGAAAAACTATACGCCTTGCTGCAGCCAGGAGGAACCCTTTACCTAGTGGATTTCCTCAAAAATCCCGCCGTGTCTCACCCGCTGGTTCATAATGGGTTTGACCCTGCTGCATTGACTCAACTGACAGAGGCGATTGGGTTTACCGACACTTCCTTTACCGTTTTTCATGAAGCGGATCATTTGTTCATGAATCAGCCAGCTGCCATGTTTTTAGCTATTTTGAAAAAGCCGACCGAATAACAAAAAAGCCGCACTTGCAGAAGATGCAGGGGCGGCTTTTTCTTTGTTCTAGATGAATCACAACAAAAAGATCGCCAAACCGACGACGACTAACAATAAAGTGACGATCACAATGGCTTTCATTAAAAAACGGTTCAAATCCCGAGATTTCTGGTTCTCACCGGCACGGGTCTTCGTGATTTCTTTGTTTTTCTTGCGCACTTTTCGGTAGTGGTTATCGATTTGTTTTTCTTTTTGTTTCCATTCTTTCTTGCTTTGCTTTTCTACGATTTGCTGATTACGTTCAGACGCCGCTTGTTCTTCTTCGCGTCGGCGTCGAAGTTCACTGCGGGTGATCAATGGTTCTTTAGGCAAGTCCGTTCCTCCGTTTCAATTCCAGCAACTCCCAAAATTGGATCGCAAACACGGTCTTCGCATCACAGATCGTTCCATCAGCGATAGCGGCTTGTGCTTGCTCTAAGCTCAATTCATAGACTTCCAGCACTTCGTCTTCGTCTTGCGGTAAGGGATTTGCCACTTTTTCCAGCTCTTTCGCATAATAGACGTGCAAGATTTCATTCGCAAAGCCTGGTGAAAGGTACATAGAAGAAACATGCTCTAGCGTTTTTGCGCGATAGCCAGTCTCTTCTTCCAATTCCCGGGCGCCAGTCAAATCTGGACGTGCGCCTTCTCCTGGATCGATTTTGCCTGCTGGTATCTCTAAAATCACTCGCTCTAATGGCTTTCTGAATTGGCGAACGAACAGCATTTTGTTCTCACTCGTCAAGGCGATCACGGCCACCCCACCTGGGTGGAAGACTAGTTCGCGTTTACTGGTTCCACCATTGGGCAAGGAGACATCATCAACCACCACATCAATGATTTTGCCATGGAAAATTTCATTCCGTTGGATCGTTTTTTCTTCAAAATCTTTAAATTCTAACATCTATCGACACCTAACTTTCCTCATACGTCTTATCTATCAAACACTTTAGCATAATTTAGAAAAAATATCTTCTTAAGAAATGGCAAGAAAGCTTATGAATTTACTAAAAATCGGAAAATCCACCCCAAGTCTGATATTTTTCTTTTAGTGAACATGCTAAAATAAAGATGTCGAATAACCCAATCTACTTGTCCAAGAGATTTTTAGGAGGAGGAAAAATGAAAAAAAACATCTGGCTGATCGTTGGTGCGATCGTCCTCATCAGTATTATTTTTAACGTAGTAGGCGATTCATTTGCGAGCCTATTATTAATCGTCGGTGCAATTTTAGTCTACGTCGGTATCAGAGGACGTAAAGTTCCGGCAGCGGATCCACAAGTTTTGCCTTCTTTAACGAGAGAACGAGAAGCCCATTACTTGAAGAGCGGAATGACTGCTCGTGAGATCGAATTGTTCCGTGAAACGATGAATCAGACGAAACACCAAATCGATAAATACCAAAAAAATATCACTAGCAATAACAAGTTAAAAGCCATTGACTTGCGTCACGATGCCTTGCGTGCCTCAAAAGCTCTTTTCAAAGAACTCGTAAAAGAACCAACTAAACTGCCTTTGGCAAGTCATTTCCTTTATACCCACTTGCCCAATATGGTCGATTTGACCGATAAGTTCATTGAAATCAATAGCCATGAGATCAAAAGTCGTGAGACCTATGATAAAATCGAAGAAAGCACACAAATTATCGAGCAAATGGCTTCCTTGATCGCCAAAGACTACTCCCAATTTGTAGCAGACGATCTTGATGACATGGATATTGAGTTATCCATTGCCAAACAAAGCATAAAACGAGATAATGAATAGGGATAGATTCTGATTGGCAACAAAAAAAGAATCTAAAAAAAAATCTAGCCCAGGCTAGATTTTTTTCGAAAGCAGACAATTATTAGGAGGAGTTATTATGAGTGACACACCAAATCAAGTAAAACCGGTAACGGATACGCTTGACGATTTATTGAACAACCCATTTTCAACCCCTGTCGACACTTTGACCACTACTCAACAAGCGGAGATCAGTCAGTTGAAAGAACAGCAAACAGCACCGCGTTTGATTGACAAATTACCGCCAGAGCGTCAAGCACAGGCCCAAGAATTAGCCAGCAAGATCGATGCAACTGACCAGCAAGCAGTCATCACCTATGGTGCAGCTGCCCAAACCAAACTTGGGGAGTTTTCCCAATCTATGTTGAACCATGTCCAAGCAGCTGATATCGGCCCTGTGGGCGACTCATTGACTGAGTTGATGTATCGCTTGCAAGAAGCCAATCCAGATGAACTGCGTGCAGGTGAAGGCAACTTATTCAAGCGGATGTTTGGTAAAGTAAAACAATCCATTTTTGAAATCACCGCTAAATACCAAAAAATCGGTGCCCAAATCGACAAGATCGCCGTCAAATTGGATAAA
Source organism: Enterococcus sp. DIV1096b (assembly GCF_050498765.1). Taxonomy (NCBI): domain Bacteria; kingdom Bacillati; phylum Bacillota; class Bacilli; order Lactobacillales; family Enterococcaceae; genus Enterococcus; species Enterococcus sp. DIV1096b. The sequence goes on from NZ_JBMHEK010000001.1 coordinate 3,160,668, forward strand.
GAAAAAGACGGTTTGCTAAAAGACAACCTGATGTTGGAACAGTTGTATCAAAAGAACAAAGATTACTTCGATGCATTGAACATCTACATTGCCGCTGGCGAGTTGAAGATGCAAGAATTGCAAACCAAAATCATTCCTGAAGCCATGAAAAAAGCAGAAGAAACGAATGATCAAATGGACGTACAGATCGCCAACGATTATACGCAATTCCTAGATCGTTTAGACAAACGGACCCATGACTTGCGCTTGGCACGTCAAATCACGATCCAACAGGCACCGCAAATTCGCCTGATCCAAAACACGAACCAAGCGTTAGCAGAAAAAATCCAAGCTTCTGTCAATACAGCGATCCCACTATGGAAAAACCAAGTGGTCATTGCCTTGACTTTATTGCGTCAAAAAGATGCAGTTACGGCACAGCGCCAAGTTTCTGAGACCACCAATGATCTATTGAAGAAAAACTCAGAAATGTTGAAAGTTTCTGCTATTGAAACAGCGAAAGAAAACGAGCGCGGCATCGTCGACATCGAAACATTGCAAAAAACACAAAACGACCTTGTGGAAACGATCCAAGAAACATTACGGATCCAAAAAGAAGGAAAAGAAAAACGTCGTGCTGCCGAAGTGGAATTAGGTCATCTAGAAGAAGACTTGAAAGACCGCTTATTGGATTTAACTAGCAACAAGTAAATTTCACCTATCAAAAGAGGACTTCCATTCCCGGAGTCCTCTTTTTTTGAAAAAATTGATTTAAGTGAAGGCAGCAATCAAATCTCAATGAAATGAAACTTCAAAGTGATTGACGCCGTCTTGATCCACCGTCAAACTGATTTGCGCCTCCAGCATTTCTGTGATGGCTTTGGCGATGGCTAAACCTAACCCATAGCCACCGTCTTGATGGTTGCGAGAAGGATCCCCGCGGTAGAAGCGGTCAAAGACATAGGGAATTTTTTCTTCGGGGATCAGACAACCACTGTTGGAGACTTGCAATACTGTCTTTCGTTGCCGTTCGATTAGGGCCACTTTGACTGTTTCTCCAGCGGGCGTGTATTTCAAGGCATTGTCTACCAATATCATGGTCAATTGCCGCAAGGCTTGCTCATTGCTTTCAAGGTGCACCTGTTTAGCGATCTGTTCCTGATAGTGGATCCCTTTTTCCAGCGCAATCGCCTCCATGCTTTGATAAACACTTTGCACGACTTGACTGGCGTCGATCAAAGAACGCACCATTTCTTGTTCGGCACTTTCGAATTTGGTCAACAGCAATAAGCTATTCACTAGCTCATCCATCCGTTCGGAACCTAACTGAATGTTTTCCAGCCATTTCATCTGGCTTTCCAAGGTTTCTTCTGGACTGCCAGCTAATACCTCAGCATTGACTTGAATGATCGCCAGTGGTGTTTTCAACTCATGGGAAGCGTTAGAAACAAACTCTTTTTGTTTGCGCCAAGCCAGTTCCACCGGTCGCAAGGCTCGATTGGCCACATAAAAACTAGCGATATAAATACTGGCTAAAGCTAAAACGCCGATGAGCAAAAGCGTGTTTCTTAGATTTCTCAGACTGGTCTTATAATCGGTGACATCAAAAAACATTACTTGGTAATACGGCTCATAGCTATTGATACTGGTAGAGTACATTCCCATTGACTCATTATTGATGGAATAATGGCTGAAAGAAGCTACCAAAAAGAGGGAATAGCGCCAATAACGATCATTCAACTTCACCTCGTTTGGTACTGCTCCTTGCTTCGTTGCTGTATCGACCAAAGCGGCATACAGTTCGCTCTCATCGACACCCTCATCATCACTTTGGATCTCAACGTCGACTTGATCGCTGACAACTAAGCCAATTTCTCTGACGTCACTCGTACTATTGATGACAGTCAAAATCATTGGATATTCTGGGTCTGCCAGTGATTGACGCACTTCTTCCTCATCTAACGGTGCTGCAGCTAGGAGATTTGATTCTTGCGAGACGAGCGATTGGATCTCGTTTTCAATTTGGGTGGCATTCAAAATATAGATAAAGGTAAAGGCACCTAAGACAATGATCGAGATCAGTGCCATATTGAACCACAGCATTTTATTTCGCAATTTTTTTAACATGGTGGCTCCTTGCTCTGCAAAATATACCCCGCATTGCGGATCGTGCGAATGCCGATATCCGCTTCAAGCAGCGTCAGTTTTTTCCGCAGCAAAGACACATAGATTTCAACGCGGTTTTCTTCCACATCGGGATCAAAGCCCCAAATTTTATTGATGATGGTTTCTTTTGATAAAATCACTTTAGGTCTGGCTAAAAATAGCTCCATCAGTTTCATTTCTTTGGGTGACAGCACCACTTGATTGCTAGGCGTGGCTAACTGCAGCTCATTACGATCTAAGCCCACGTTGCCAAAGGCTAACTGGTCTTCTTGATAATCCAAATCTTTTCTTCTGCCTAGCGAACGAATCCGTGCCAGCAACTCTTTCATTTGAAAGGGTTTCGTCAAGTAATCATCTGCCCCTGCATCCAAGCCGAGTACTTTGTCATCGACTTCGCTTTTGGCCGTCAACATAATGATCGGCGTGCGAATATTTTGCTTGCGTAACGTCTTTAGCAATGTGATCCCATCGATTTTTGGCAGCATGATATCCAAAACGAGAATGTCATATACACCACTCGCTGCATAATCTAATCCGGTTTCGCCATCATACGCCAAATCAACGGAATAATGTTGTTTCTTCAATAAGCTGGCAACCGCTTCTGCGATCGATGGCTCATCTTCTACGAATAAGATCCGCATCGGTCAGTCCCCCTTTTACACTCATCATTTCTATTTTCAATCACTTTTCGGTAAGCACAATCATTCCTGTAGGATCATTCCAATTGTTCTCCAATAAAACGTTCTGTTGAAACGATCCGCACGTGTTCGCTGGATTGATGAATCCACATGTGTAGCAACAATGCTACCATACCGCTTAACAAAAAGACAAACAGCTTTTTCCTAAGGTCTTGAAAATTCTCTTGATGACGCATGGGTTTCCTCCTTTTTGCAGGTCATCGACAAATCCGCTCGACTATTCTGGATCAGTAGCCGCTGGGGCTGTCTGATTGCCTAAGCTGATATCGAAGGTGATCGTATCTTCTAACGGTAAAAACTGATTGAACTTGCTCATCCCCACGATTGTCCCGTAGGGTTCTGCTGAATTGACATAACGGACTTGATAGCTGATGTTCGCCCCTTTTGAACGGAATTCATCAAAGAAGAGTTTTTGCAGATCCCCTTCAAGGATCTCGCTTCGACGGTAATCTTTGATATACGGTTGACCTGCCGAATAGACGACTTCAATGCCTTTGTCATCTTTGCTGGTTAAGACGGTCCCGGCGGTCTCACTTTGCGAGATCAATTGTCCATAGGGCAGACTCTGAGTAAACTGCATCCGCATCCGCACAGTGACACCCTCAACAGCGGCCTGGGCATCATCTGGTAAAATCGTTGAAAAGTCTGGTACGGTGACCCCTTTCCCTAGGGAAATCGTTACTTGAAACGCATCCCGTTTCGCGATTTTTTCTTTTGGTGCCACGCTTTGTTCAATGACTTTGCCTTCTTCCACAGTATCCGAAGCCTGTTCTTTGACTTCAAGCTCCAGCTCATGGGCTTTCCCCCATGTTTCTACCTCTGCACGGGTTTTATCACTAAAGTCTGGTACTTCAATATCTTTTTCAAAGGTTTCTTCGCCTTTGGAATAAAAGACTCGTCCGACATCTCGACGATGATAGTTCTCTCGTGAGACTTCTTTATTGGTAAATTCTACTCGAATCGGTGCTTTTTCCTCGATCTCATCGTGGTATTCATCGACGATCGTCAAATTGCTTGCTTGATTTTTTTCGATCCACTCTGCTGCCTCGTCCCTCGTCATTTCCATAAAGTCTGGCAATGCCAATTTCTCTTCTGGATCAGGTCCTTGGCTCACGGTTAGATGCAGAGTGCTTCTTTTTCTGACTCGACTTCTGGCAGCTTCTGCTTGGGCGATCACTTGATTGGCTGGGGCTTCATCATAGGCTGGTGTGACATCAACCGCAAGATCATGTTCCGCTGCCCATTCTCTGACCTCTGAGATCTCTTTGTCCACAAAGTTATCCAACCGGACATACGCCAATTGGAAAAATAAAAAGCCGCTGAGTATAAAGAGTCCAAGCAAGGCAGCTAACCCTAGCAGTCGTTTTTTTCGCCGCTTCTTTTTGAAGGAGGGATCATGTTCGATCCCCTCTTCTAAAGAAGCTGAACCTTTTTCTTTGCGGGAAGCACGGGAAGAAGGTACTTCGGCTGCTGCTGATTCCTTGTCTGGCTGTTTCGGTTCTTCTTCAAACTTCGATAAAAAATCACTCATAGGCCGTCAACGCACCTTTTTTTAAGTAAAAAGTCTGATCTGACTGCTTGGCGATCTCGGTCGAATGGGTCACTACGATGATGCACTTGTTGTGGATCGCCGCTAGTTCTTTAAAAATATCCACGATTTCTTGTTCCATGCCTTCATCCAAATTCCCGGTAGGTTCATCGGCTAAAATGATATCAACGTTGGTCGCTAAAGCACGAGCGATGGCGACCCGCTGCTGTTCCCCACCGGAAAGCTGATTGACGAAACGATCGGCTTTCGTGGAATTGATGCCGATATAGTCCAGCAAACGATACGCAATTTGATCGTGCTGATCCGGGAGTTTGTTGTCTGAAATCGCCATCGAAACAAGGACGTTTTCTAAAGCCGTCAAATAAGGGATCAAGTTGTAACTTTGAAAAATCAGACTGATTTTGTTGCGGCGATATTCTTCATAACCGATCGTTTTGATATTTTTTTCTTCAAAAAACACTTCCCCATCGGTTGGCTGATCCAATGCACTGATCAAGGAAAGAAAAGTGGTCTTTCCTGAGCCTGATTTTCCTAAGATCGTGTAAAATTTGCCTTTTTCAAAGGAGATATTGGTTTTATCTAAAATTTTCCGGCGATTCTCGCCATCTTGGTAGTAATACGTCATGTCTTTTGTTTCTAAAATTGCCATGTTCATCGCTCCTTACAGCATGATTTTTTTCGGATTCAACCGTAAAATATACAACAGCGGCACCACTGCCGAAAGCAAGATCGTCACGATCCCAGTCGCTAAAAAGGCGATCACATAAGATAAGGTATATTGAACGCGAAACGCCTCGTTGATCGTCGCTTGGTCGATTTTCGGTGCCCCCACAAAGAATTGTTCCATCCCTGTCTGGTTTGCCTCTAGCATACTGCTGGTTAACAAAGATTCAGAAACCATCTTGCCCAGCATATTCCCTGTAACCAAGGAGATCAGCATTGCACTGACACCAATCAACAGGAGTTCGAGCACGATTTGTGCAAACACGTATTTCCGTCGTTCCCCTAACGAAAGGTAGATGCCTAACTCATATTTACGATCTCGGGTAAACAAGACAATGATCAAGGAGATAATAATCAAGGAAGCAATCACCGCAATCACTACGACATATGAGGAAATCTGTGATAAGCGATTCATGCTGGTTCCCACACGGTCATACTCATCCGTAGAAGAATTGACCTTATAGCCATTTGGCAAGAGTGGTGTCACCTCTTGTTTGAATTGTTCTGCATCTTCTGGTTGATTCAAAATAAATTGCGGGGTAAAGAAATCCTTATCAGATCCGGGGTCTGTCGCTGGAAATGCCGCTTGATGTCCCGCACGTTCCTCTTCAACAATCGTTTTCACAGCATCATTTGGCATATAGATCCGATTGAAGGGACGATCATCAAAAAAGGACGAACTCGAATTATCATTTTTTTCATTCGCTTTTTCTAAACTGGTGTTTTTAAAGATCCCGACGATTTCAATTGGGTAATCATTGCCTTTTTGTTTCTCTGGATCTCCACCAGATGAATAATCGATAAACTGTCCATCTAATACCATGGTGTCACCAACGGTCAAGCCGTTTTCCTGAGCCACCTCTTCAGAAATCAACCCTACACGTTTTCCGGTACGCTGTTCCTCTTCAGTAAAGAAGCGTCCCTGTGTTAAATTCACCGTATCTTCTTCAAAATCCAACGGTTGTAAGAGATTGGTTCCTGTTAAATAGACCCAAGAATCCATACCTCCAGAAACCATGATATTCTCGTTTTCAACTTCTGGTCTAAAACTATAGGGTTTGAATTTATCAACAGCAATCATTGCTTCTCGCAAATAGTCATACTGTTTGACTTCCGAGCGCTCGCCAATTTGTTTGATCAGCTCCTCCGGCAGCGGCTGAATCTCCTCCATACTTGCGCCGCCCTCACTATTTGCCATCAAGGCTTCATAGTCGATATCGATCGTTGCGAGGGAACCTAATTGGTTTTTGATCTGCTTTTCGACATTTTGAGTCGACTGATTGACCGCAATTGCACCAGCGATCACATTTCCTAAAATTAGAATAACAGCAAACAATATTGCAGATTTCCCTCGCTTTCTCGTCACACTCAGCCATGCCCGTTTCATATAATTCAATTGCCAACATCCTCTCTTTTTTTCTCTAACAAAAGCATACTGGATGAACCTTTAGCGAATCTGTCATTTGGAAAATTTCTCAAAAAAAGCAGATTCATAGAGGACTTTTGATCAAGAAAGACTGTCATTGCAATGATCAGCACCAGAAATGACCACTATTTGAATAACAAAAAAAGCCTCCTAAAACGCTGCTTATAGGAAGCTCGGCTATATTTACATAAAAAAAGACAAAAACCGCATCCGGGTCTTTGCCTTTTCACAATCCTATTCGTCAATTTTCTCATTTAATTCGCTGTTACGATAGCCATATACAAAATAGATCGCGATTCCGATCACTAAGGAGATCCCAAAAACGATCCAGGTCGCCGTTTGTAGACGGGTCATCAAGAAGAGACAGCTGGCAACGGACAACAAAGGCAATAACGGTACCAGTGGTACTTTGAATTCGCCTTTAGCAGGTGGGCCCATCATCTTCCGCAGCTTGATGATTCCTAAGGACATTAAGATCATATACGACAATGCCGCAATGTTGGTCAATTCTGCCAAGATATTCAATGGGAAAGCTGCCGCAAAGAAGAAAGCAAAAACACCCGCGATGTAGGTCGCTTTCTTTGGTGTTTGATGCTTTGGATCAATGGCTTGCATCGCTTTTGGCAATAACCCATCTTTACTGATGGCATATAACAGACGCGCCAAGGAGTACATCATAGCGATCGTCACTGTTAATAAGGTCAAGATCGCACCCACAGAAATGATTGATCCGACAACCCCATGACCGACATAACGCATCGCAAAAGCTACCGGATCATTGACTCCTAATTCCGCAAACGGCACGATTCCCGTCATGATCAGTGTGACAATGATATAAAGGACAGTTGCGATCGCAATGGAACCAATGATTCCTCGAGGGACATTTTTCTTGGCATCTTCGACTTCTTCCGCTGCCATTGCGACGGCATCAAAGCCAAGAAAAGCAAAGAAGACTAACGCTGCACCATTAAAGACGCCTGAAAAACCAAAGGGCATAAAGGGCTGCCAGTTGTCTGGTTCCACGAAAAAGGCACCAAAGACGATAAACAAGAGGATCACGCCGAATTTGACCCATACCATGGCATTGTTCAAACGTAACGCTTTTTTCGCTTCTTGGCTGACCCACAAGGTTACAAAAATAATGACTAAACCAGCGATCAAATCAATGTAGGTCCCCTTGCTTGGGTCATAACCGCCCGTCAACGCGGTTGGTAAATGGATATCCGCACTGGCCAAAAAGCCTTGCACATAGCCTGACCAGCCAGATGCCACCGAAGAAACGGCCAATAAGAACTCGCAAATCAAAAACCAGCCTGCCAGCCACGCGGTAAATTCACCAAAAACGACATACAGATACGAATAGGCGCCCCCTAAAACGGGGATCCGAGAAGCAAATTCCGCAAAAGAAAGCCCTGATAACACAACAACGATACCAGCTACAACAAAGGAAAGAATCAATGCCGGTCCGGCATACTCAGCAGAAGCAGTCCCTGTAACAACAAAGATACCTGTGCCGATAATGGCGCCGATCCCCAACATAATCAAATCTTTTAACTTCAACTCTTTTTTTAAATTCGTCACACTTTCCCGTTGTATGACTTTTTTTCGAAATAAATCCATAACTCCTCCTCAAAAATATACGTTTATGTTGCTTTCATATACCCCAGCAAAACACCGCCGATAATCACCAGCAGACAACCAATCACCACATACCGCAGTTCTTTTTTGGTTTTCTTTTCGCCGAGAATAAAAATCCCGCCTAGCGTTGAAATGATGATTCCCATCTGCGACAATGAGAAGCCCACCGCTAGTCCGACTTGCTGAACCGTGATCAGCATGCAGACATTGCCGATGCCCCATAACAATCCTGACAAGGTATTTTTCCCTACAAAACCGTCGACCTTCGTCTTTCTTAAAGCAAATAGGCTGGCACCGATCAGCATCCCGACACTTTGTGGCAAAATGATCGCCAATGGGTCCAATCCTGCCCAAGTAATCAAAATTGTATAGGCGCCGTACCCCATCGTGGATGAGATCAATGCCCGAAATCCTTTAGGAAAATCAAGCATCTTGCTGCCGGCTTCTACCGGACTTTCACCATCTTGGCGAGCGGTCAGATAAGCCCCGATCACCAATAAGATCAATGCGCTAACACCTAATGCATAATCGCGGGTCTGGGTCCATTCCGCGAAAAACAATGCACCGGCGACCGTATTTAAAATCAGCTGCATGCCGGTTGAAAGCGGCAGTCCAACAGACACACCTAAATATTTCATGCCATGGAATTGACCGTTTTGACCGACGGACCAAAAGAGACCAGACAAAAGACCGATCAAAATCACCTTTCCATCAATCACTGGCATCGTCACAAAATATACGACCAGAGAAAAGAAAAAGGCACCAATCGTCATTCCTAGCGTTTGCTGGTTCGCATCCCCGCCAAGTTTGGCACTTACTAAACCAATGCTGCCCCACGCAAACATTGGTACTAATGCAACGAGTATCTCCATTTCATTCATCCTTACCATTCAATTTTAAACACAGGCTTTAGTGTATCAGTGAAAACGTTCTAGGGACAAGTGATTTTTGTCAAAAAACACAAAAAGATACTCGAAAAAAAGCAGATTAGCGTTTTTCCTCATAATAACTCAACAAGGGAAAGAACAGCGTCATGGTGGTTCCTTTTCCAACTGTCGACGAAGCCGTTAGCTCGATGCCTAATTCCTTCGCTAAACTTTTCGCTAAAAAGAGCCCTAATCCCGTCGAGTGGGTGTCCGTTTGGCGCCCATTTTCGCCCGTAAAGCCTTTATCAAAGATGCGACGCATGTCTTCTTTAGGAATGCCGATCCCACTATCTTGCAAGTGGAGATAGGTTCCTTGGGCATCTTTTTCGATCCGAATTGTCAGCTGCCCATTTTGTGGTGTGTACTTAACGGCATTGCTGACCAATTGTCGAAAGATAAAGCCGAGCCATTTTTCATCGGTCAACACTTGCTGATCCTCACCTTCAACGGCATAGTGCAGGTTCTTTTGGATAAAATAATTTGCCTGACTGCGTAAAACCGGCTGGATGACGGCTTTCAATGAAATTTCTTGGACCAGATAATCTTTTGAAAAGCTGTCCAAACGGGCGACGTACAAGACTTGCTCGACGTATTCGTTCATGCGGTTCAATTCATTTTCTAGTAAGATGAATTTTTCATCTGGAATATCAAATTCGATCGAATGCAAAAGCAATCGTGATGCGGCTAAAGGTACTTTGATTTCATGGACCCACGAATCGATGTATTCCTTTTGTTCTTCTTGATTGCTGACGACTTGCTGCATCAATTCTTGGTGCTCTCGGATCAACTGATTGATGTAAGATTCGATCCGTTCTTCTTCCGCCGAGCGTGCTCCTTGCAAGTAGTTTTGCAGCAAGCTGTCTCCGGGCTTGGGGGTGATTTTTTGCCAAAAACGCCGCTTAGATAAGTAGCTGATTGCCAAAAAGAACACCATCAAGACACTTTGCATCAAAAAGAGATAGCCGACTGTACCCCAATCCATCGGGGAATGAGGAGTCAGCCAAAAAACTAAGACCGTCAACACGAAAAAGACCAGCCAGCCAATAAACAGCAGCCAACGATCTTGCAAAAAACTGCGCAAAACCCGCCACTTTGTCATGGTACGATATACCCTTGACCAACCTTGGTTTCAATGTAGCCATTCATCCCCGCTTGTTCGATTTTTCGTCGCAAACGATTGATATTGACCGTCAAGGTATTGTCATCTACAAAACGCTCGTCATCCCATAAGGCCCGCAAGAGTTTTTCACGACTTAAAATCTTGCCGTGATTTTTCATCAAAATATACAGCAGGCGGTATTCGTTTTTGCTAAGATCGATGCTTTCGCCATTGATATACATGCTGCTGTTGTCGATATTGAGGGTCAAACCGTTATGCACTAACGTCTCGCTGCTGCTTTCTACATAGTTGTAGGAACGGCGCAATAAGGCATTGATTTTTGCAATCAGAACGTCGATCTCAAAAGGTTTTGTCACAAAATCGTCCGCCCCCATATTCATGGCCATGATCATATCCATATTGGTATTGCGACTGGAAATAAAAATGATTGGTACTTTGGAAGCTTCGCGGATTTTTTGACACCAATAGTAGCCATCAAAAACCGGCAAATTAATATCCAGTAAAATCAGTTGGGGCTCTTGTTCTTCAAAGTCAGTCAACACTTGATGGAAATCCGTCGTGCCAAAGGTCTCAAACTGCCATTTTTCTAGTTCTTCGATAATCAGTTGGCGAATCACCGCTTCATCTTCTACTACCATTATTTTTGCCATATCCGTGAATTCCCTCACTTTGCGTAATTTTCTCCTCTTTACTTTATCAAATATCAAAAACGAATGCGAACATTAATCGCCGTTTTTAGCAAACCCTAAAAAACCTCTTCACTGTCCTGAGGAATCAGTGAAGAGGCAAACAAAAAACGGACGACTAGGTTACTCGATGATCTCAACAGTCTCAATTAGTAGTTTTCCGATAAACAATAAAATCCCATCGAAAAAAAGCACACTCATGTTGACACCTAATAGCATTGATAACCGTTCAACGACATCGATTTTTGGTCGTTTGTTCAAATAACGAAACAAGAAAAAATTCACACCATACGTCACTGCCATGATCAGCAGCATCAAGATCACCATTTTAGTTCCCTGCTTTTCTTCAAATTTTTGGTTGCTGTGCTAAAAACTGTGTCAGTTTACTTTGATCGATGGCTTCATACTGCGATAGGAAGCGACCGATTGCTTGAACGACTGCCGGTAGATGACCCGCTTCATCATTTTCGATCTGCAGCACCAGCAGTGGTTCGTGCAAGCTCATTCGCAGCAAGAACCAGCCTTGGCCATAGGGCGCTGTCAAGTTGATGCGAATGCCTTCCTCATTTTCTGGATCGATCTGCCAGCCTGGCAGCAAATGATCGGCTAAATCCGCGATCACTTGGCGACCATAGTCTTGATAGTCGGCTTTTTGGATCGCAAAGCGCAATTCTTGGGTCTCGGCGGGTTGTTGCAACGCCGCGATCAGCTCATCCAGTGTCGTGCCTTGCTGTTGCAATTGTGGCAGCATCATCAAGAGCTTGGCGATCACGTACGCCCCGTCATCTAAAAAGAAATTTTCTTTAAACGCGGCATGCCCGCTGGTTTCGATGGCTAACTGTGTGTCCAGTCCTGCTTCATTCAATTCAATCGCTTTGTTGATCACATTGCGGTAGCCAGAAATATAGCGTACTTGCTGCCCTCCCAGTGCTTCGATAAAGGTTTTTAAATGATTAGAGGTTGGTGAATTAGTGACGATACGCGTGCCAGGGTGTTCCGCTAAGATGATCTTGCTTAATACAGCAATCATATTGTTGCGGTTCAAGGGCTCACCGCTTTTGGTCACGACAGCCGAGCGGTCGACATCGGTATCGAAAATAATGCCTAGATCGGCTTGTTCTCGTAAGACGGCTTCACGAATACTTGCCATCGCCTCTTTATTGTCTGGATTAGGGATATGATTGGGAAAATGCCCATCCGGTTCTAAAAATTGCGAGCCATTCGTATCTGCCCCTAGCGGCAGCAACACTTTTTCAGCAAAAAAGCCGCCGGCACCATTGCCTGCATCAACAATGATCTTTAATCCAGCCAAAGGTTTTTCCTCATTGGTTCCCATCCCTTGGCGAATTTTTTGCAGTAGATCTTGGGCATAAGGCGTCAGCAGGTCTTTTTGCTGATAGCTTCCTTTTTCCGCTGCCTCATGAACGGTAGTGTGGGTCAAAATATAGTGGATATCCATTTTTTCGGCACCGCCTTGGCGGCTGAAAATTTTTATTCCATTAAAGTAATAAGGCAAATGACTCGCTGTCAGCATCACACCAGCATCACAGTCGAAATCCGCAAACTGTGTGCTCATAAACATGGCTGGTGTCGTTGCCAAGCCACAATCGATCACTGCCACGCCTTCTTGCTGCAGCTGTGCCATCAACACTTCTTGCAGTGCTTCGCCACTCAAGCGACTGTCACGACCGACTGCCACGCGAAAAGGTCCGCTGCCCTTTGTTTCCAACCAGTTGCGCAAGCCCGAAGCAACTTGCCGAACCGCTTGCTCCGTCAGTGTCACCTGTTCTTTTTCAGTGGCGATCGCAATTCCCCGAATATCAGAACCATTTTGTAACTCAACGATGTTCATTTCCTCCACCCCTTCTTGTAACCGGAATCAATTTTATTATACCAGAGAAATAAGGAAATGAAATTGCTTTTTAGTATTTTTTACTATAAATAGTTTGCTTCATCTATTCTTTAAAAGGAATCCCTTCCAGTTGTAGTAATCGGCGTTTAGTTGCTAACCCGCCCCGATACCCCGTCAAGCGGCCGTTTTTTCCTAACACACGATGACAAGGAACCACGATCATCATTGGGTTACGCCCCACTGCATTGGCGACAGCTCGAACAGCGGTCGGACGTTGGATGCGCAGCGCCAAGTCACTGTACGTAGTCGTTTGTCCATAAGGAATTTGGGTCAGTGCTTGCCAAACGGTTTGTTGAAACGGCGTCCCGACAAAATCAAACGCAAAAGTAAACGTCACTGGTTCCCCTGCAAAATAAGCTTGCAGCTGCGTTTCAATTACTGGATCAAGGTCAGCTATACTACTGATTTCAGCCAATGGAAAGAATTTGAGTAATTCATGATGATCCTGCTGTCGACCAAAATAAACCATTCCTTTTTCCGATTGGACCACCTCATACCATTCTTCTTCTAAAACGATCTTTGCCAATGCTAATTTCATGTTTTCACCTCATGGAATCCATTTTTTGCAGCACAACTGCTTACGTGCAGCCGCCGTTGTGCAGCTGTCTCAGTGACAGTATACCATTTTTTCGAGCTGCGCAAAAAAACCGATTGGCTTATTGCCAATCGGTCGTTGCAAATAGTGGGAAAACAGGGTGCTCTCCAGCTGCTCCAACTTTGAGCCATAGCACTGGCAGGATCAATCCAATTCGATTTTTCCAGTATATAGCTGATAATAGGTGCCTTTTTCAGCCAATAGCGTTTCATGGGTCCCCCGCTCAATGATGCGGCCATGATCCATTACCATGATGACATCGGAGTTTTGGATCGTAGACAATCGGTGGGCGATCACAAACACGGTCCGTCCAGACATCAAACGGTCCATCCCTGATTGGACGATCCGCTCTGTACGGGTGTCGATACTTGAGGTGGCCTCGTCTAAGATCATCACTGGTGGATCAGCGATCGCTGCGCGAGCAATGGCCAACAGCTGCCGTTGCCCTTGGGAAAGTCCTTCGCCATCTCCCGTGATCACGGTATCGTATTTTTCTGGCAAATGGTTGATAAACATGTCGGCATTAGCTAATTTCGCAGCTGCCAGCACTTCTTCATCACTAGCATCCAGTTTCCCGAACCGAATATTCTCGCGAATCGTTCCAGTAAACAAATGGGTGTCTTGCAAAACGATCCCTAAGGAGCGGCGCAGGGATTCCAGATGGATTTTTTCAATATTGATACCATCATAGCGAATCTTCCCATCTTGGATATTGTAGAATCGATTGATCAGATTGGTGATCGTTGTCTTACCAGCACCTGTGGCACCGACAAAGGCAACTTTTTGTCCGGGTTCTGCATAAAGATTGATATCATGTAAGACCAGTTGATTGTCGACATAACCAAAATCAACGTCTTCAAACCGCACATCTCCCGTCACTTCCGTATAGGTAATGGTTCCATCCTCGTGGGGATGTTTCCACGCCCACGTGCCGGTTCGTTCTTTGGTTTCAACTAGCTGACCTTGGGACCATTTGGCATTGACCAGTGTGACGTAGCCATGATCGATTTCTGGCGTTTCATCTAATAGGTTGAAAATTCGCTCAGCACCGGCTAACGCCATGATCACAAAGTTGATTTGTTGTGACACTTGGCTGATAGGACCATTCAATGAACGGCTCAGCTGCAAGAAAGAAGCGATCATCCCAACCGTTAGTCCAGAAACACCATTGATGGCAAACAGGCCACCAATGATGGCGATCAAGACATATTGGACATTCAGTAAGTTCATCATGATCGGCATCAAGGTATTGGCATTGACATTGGCTTTAGTGGCACTTTCTTGTAGTTGGTCATTTAAGGCATCAAATTCTTCCATGACGATCTTTTCATGATTGAAGATCTTGACGACCTTTTGCCCGTGCATCATTTCTTCGATATACCCGTTGACAGCGCCTAAATCTCGTTGCTGTGCGCCAAAGAAGCGGCCGCTGCGGCGAGAAATGATGCGGATCACATTTAGCATCAAAATAACCGACAGCATCACGAACAGAGTCAATGGGACACTGATGGAGAACATGGCGATAAAGACGGAACAAAAGGTTACTGCCGCCATCATCAAGTTCGGAATACTTTGAGAGATCATTTGACGCAACGTATCCGTATCATTAGTAAAATGGCTCATGATGTCGCCATCTGAGCGGGCATCAAAGTAGCCGACGGGCAGAGACTGCATATGCGTGAACATTTGATCCCGGATTTTTTTCTGGGTCCCTTCACTGATTTTGACCATCATAAAGTTATAGGTCAGTGCGGCCAAGATTCCAATCAGGTAGATGATCGCCATTTGAACGATCGCCCGAAACAAGCCGCCAAAATCAGGATTGGCTTGCCCTAAGAGGGGTGTGATATGATCGTCGATCACGACTTGTAAAAACAACGAACCGCGTACGTTGGCAAAGGCACTTAACAAGATCATGACCACTACGAACAGGAGTTGTCCTTTGTAGTCGCCAAACATCGTTCGCAATAAACGTTTCAATGTGCGCTTGGGATTTGCTGCTTGTCTATTCTTCACCTTCACCAAATCCTTTCTGCTGCGAATGGTACACTTCTTGATAGATGGCATTGTTTGCCAACAATTCTTGGTGGGTACCGATGCCGTTGATTTTTCCATCATCCATTACGATGATCCGGTCGGCGTCTTCGATCGAGTTGATCCGTTGAGAAATAATGATCGTCGTCGTTCCCGGAATTTCTCGTTTCAAGCCTTCGCGGATACTGTGATCGGTTTTGGTGTCGACGGCACTAGTAGAATCATCGAGAATCAAGATTTTCGGTTTCTTCAGCAAGGCGCGAGCAATCGTCAACCGTTGTTTTTGCCCACCGGAAACATTGTTTCCTCCTTGCGAAATCTGTGTTTCATACTTGTCAGGAAACTCTTGAATAAAGGGATCGGCTTGTGCGATCGTTGCCACGCGCTGGATCTCTTCATCCGATGCCTCTTCATTGCCCCAACGCAAATTGTCGTTGATAGTGCCGCTAAAGAGTACGTTGTTTTGCAAGACCATACTTACTTGGTCCCGCAATGCTTCTAAATCATAGTCGCGAACATCATGACCGCCGACGATGACACGCCCTTCAATCACATCATATAAGCGCGGGATCAGCTGGACGAGGGTGGATTTCCCACTCCCGGTTCCACCAATGATTCCAATGACTTCACCGGATTCGATGTGTAGATTCGCATCCGTCAGCGCCAACTTGTTTTTGTCATTGGCGTAACTAAAGCCAACATTTTCAAAAACGATGGAGCCGTCTTTGATCTCTTTGACCGGATCAGCGGGATTTTTCAAGTCACTTTCTTCATCTAATACTTCCACGACCCGTTCTGCCGACGTTCGTGCGATCAAAATCTGCACGAAAGCCATCGACATCATCATCAAGCTCATCAAAATCTGCATCGTGTAGTTGAACATGCTGACTAATTCACCCGTCGTCAGGCTACTTTGTTCCACGATCAGCTGGGCACCAAACCATGACAAGAGTAGCATACATGTATAGACTGCAAATTGCATCAATGGCATATTAAAGGAAACGATCCGTTGCGCCAGCGTGAAATTCCGATAAACATCGGTGGACACTTCGCCAAACAGTTCTTCTTGCTGTTCTTCCCGGACATACGATTTCACGACACGAACCCCTTGTAAATTCTCTTGCACCACATTATTCAAGCGGTCATAAATGCGGAATACTTTTAGAAACAGTGGGTGGGCAAAACGAATCACTAAGGCAAGGCCAATCGCTAAGATCGGCAAAACAACTAAGTAGATCGTCATAAGTTCTGGGCTGATGGTGCTAACCATTGCAAGTGAGAAAATCAGAACTAACGGGCTGCGGACCAGAATACGAATAATCATTTGATACGCATTTTGGACGTTGGTCACGTCAGTGGTCAAGCGGGTGATCAAACTGGAGGAAGAAAAGCGGTCAATGTTTGAAAAGGAAAAATCTTGGATTCGGCGAAACAGATTGTGCCGCAGGTTGCGGGCAAAACCAGCCGAAGCGATCGCTGCGGTTCGTCCACCAAGCGTTCCTAAAAGTAACGCGATCAAGGAACATAAAAAAAGCAAGCCGCCATCTCTTAGAATCACACCGGCGTCTCCTTTTTCGATCCCTTGGTCGATCATCATGGCCATGATCAGGGGCATAATGACATCTAAGGCAACCTCTCCTGCTACATACACAGGGGTCAGCAAGCTGTCCTTCTTATAGCTGCCAACATTCGCGAGTAATTTTTTTATCATTTGTTTCGTCCCTTCTATAGATGGCACTGCGGAGCCATTTTTTATCGTTACCATCAAGTTTACTTTATCGATCCAGCGATTTCAAGCGGCTCGCTCGTGTTTTTTTTACAATTAGTAAGTAAAAACACCCTTCCAAGGAAGGGTGCTTACCTTTTGATGCGGTTTGAAAAAGCGCTTGGTAGGAATTATTCGGTAGCGTTTGAACCAGCGGTACTGATCGGTTCATCGGTATCGTCACCGCCATCATCTGCCGGCGGTGTTTGGGTACTGCCTTGCAGATTGCCACGACTGATCCCGATAGTGATCCACGTTTCTAAGGGAATAAACTCGCCGTAGCGGCTCATTTCAACGACGGTTCCTTTCGGTTCCGCCGAATCGACATAGTAGATTTCGTAATAGACATTGGCGCCTTTTGATTTGTATTCATCAAAGAATAGTTTTGGCAAGTCGCCTTCCGTTGCTTGGAAACGGATGTCTTTCAAATACGGTCTGCCTAATGAGTAGACGACTTTGACAGTTGGCAAAGTATCGCTTTCGCTGTATTCTTTGCCTGCTTCCTCCGACTGACTCAAGAAACTACCATACGCCACTTGATCGGAATAGACCGTGCTGACTTGCAGCGGGATCTTCGATTCTAGACCTTGGGCTTCTTCGATCGTGTATTGTGAAAAATCTGGAACGGTCAAAGCCTGGCCTTTTGAGACCTTCACCACAAATTCTTCTTTTTTCGCAAGTTTGCTGCCTTTGACTGGTTCTTGTGAAACCACCAGGTCTAGGGCGACACTGTCAGAAAAGACGGTTTCTTCTTTGTATTTCAAGTCATTCTTTTTCGCCCATTCAGAAGCTTCACTTTTGGCTTTGCCTGTAAAATCAGGTACTTCAATATTTTTTTCAAAGACTTCTTTGCCCTTTGAATAATAGACACTCAAACGGTCTTTGCGTTTGTATTCGGCTAAATCAAGCTCTTTGTTGGCCGCCTCTTGTTTAATAAAAGCTTCTGCTGCTACGTTGTCGTCAAATTGTTCGATCAAAGAGAGGTTCTCGGCTTTATTGCTAGCGATCCAATCTTTTGCTTCGGTCACTTGCATCGCTGAAAAATCCGGTAGCTCTAAGCGTTCTTCAGGATCAGGCCCGAGACTCGCCGTCAGTGTCAGTGTGGCACCCTTCTTGATTTTTTTCTCAGGGTCGACACTTTGGTCGATTACTTGGTTGACGTCTTTGTCAAAGTCATATTCTTGCTCCACTTTGATAGTGACGCCTTCTTCCATGCCCCACGTCCGCGCTTCTGACAGATCTTGGGCAGTGAAATCCGGCACCTTCACATGGGTCATCTGATAATAGACGATCCCGATCACGGCAACCGCCAAGGCGGTCAGTAAAGCAATCAGCAAGATTTTTTTCTGCTGACGCTTTTTGTAGGTCGGATCAAATTCCGTTTCTTCTTTACCAAAACGGCTGACTGGTTCCTTTGATGCTACCTTCTCAGTCCCAGAACTCGCCGCTTTTGCTTCAGTCGTCTGTGTTTGTTGACGGGCTGCCGAGCGACTCATCGGCTCACTAGCTGTCGGCTCTTCTGATTGGTGAACCGTCGTTGGCTCCGCTGGTTTGCTCGCTTGCTCCGCGCCTCTTGCATTTTGATCTCCGACAGGTTCGCTAGTTTTTTTCTCGCTATTGCCAGCGGATTTCTTTTTGCCATCATAGTTGTCCGGGCTAAAATTTGATAAAAAATCACTCATGTTTACTCAACACACCTTTACGTAAATACAAGACTTCATCCGCTTGTTGAGCGATCTCGTTGGCGTGGGTCACGACGATCACACATTTGTTGTGGACGTGTGCCAGCTCCTTAAAGATATCGATGATCTCTTGTTCCATTTCTTCATCCAAATTCCCGGTTGGTTCGTCCGCTAAAATGATATCGACATTGGTGGCTAACGCCCGGGCGATCGCTACCCGCTGTTGTTCTCCACCAGATAATTGATTGACGAGCCGATCGGCTTTTTCTTTGGTGATGCCTATATAATCCAGTAAATTGTATGCCACTTCTCGCTGATTGTCTGGCAGCTGATTTTTCGTGATCGCCATCGGCACTAAGACATTTTCAACTGCACTTAAATAGGGAATCAGATTATAGCTTTGGAAAATGATACTGATGTCGTCGCGGCGATAATTTTCATGCCCAATTTTTTCGATATCGGTGCCTTCATAAAGTACTTGACCGCTTTTCGGACTATCCAACGCACTGATCAAGGATAAAAACGTCGTTTTTCCCGAACCAGATTGCCCTAAGATGGCATAGAAAGTCCCTTTTTCAAAAGAAACAGAGGTCTCTTTCAGTATATAGCGGCGCTGATCGCCGTCTTGGTAATAGTAATCGACTGCTTTGGTTTCTAATAAAGTCATCGTTGGTTCCTCCTACATCATGATTTTCTTTGGATTCAAGCGTAAAATATACAACAGCGGTAAAATAGCTGAGAACAAGACGGTTCCTAAACCTAACAGCAGATACGTAATGATGTAGCCTGCTGAGAAGGACACTTGATAGGCATTCTTGATATCCATGTAATCAATATCAGCTGCCATCAAACCGCCAGAATAAACACCGCCCATATCATTTTGATTGCTCATCCAATCGTTTTGCATCAAGGTATTTGAAACGGCACCACCTAATAAGTTCCCGGTCACTAAGGACAATAGCAGTGCGGCTAAACTAACCAGCAAGACTTCAATCACGATCTGTCCAATGACTTTCCCACGGCTTTCCCCTAAGGAGAGATAGATGCCCAATTCTTGTTTCCGATCTCGTAAGAAAAGCAAGACCACTAAGGAAATAATAAAGATGGTTGCGATCGACGCAATGATCACGATGTAATTTGCGATCACCCCTAACCGAGTAAAGCCACCGGCGATCTGCTCGTATTGATCCGTATTAGCAATGACACGATAATATTGGGGCAATAACGCACCGGCTTCTTGTTTAAAGGCTTCGACGTCATCCGTTGAATTTAGGACAAAGATCGGTTGATAATAGGCGTCTGACTCTTCTTCGATCACTTCTTGACCCCAAAGTTTTTCAGACTGCAATTTGTTAAAATCTTGCACTAAATTATTGCTAGCATAAAAGGTATTGATTTGTTCCATCACTTGCCATACCTGATCACTATTTTGTGAATCACTTTGATCTGATGAACTACTTTGATTGCTTTGATCCTTTTTAATTACAGAAAAGATCCCTGCAATGGTCACGGGATAATCAAAGGTCGCGACACGATTGCCACTCTCAGCCGTTTCGTCCGTCACATCCTCACTATCATCACTTACTCCCTCACTTGAACCACCTTCCATCATGACTTCTGCCCGTGTATCCCATACCAATTGATCACCGACACTCAGGTTATTCAATTCTGCGATCTCTTTACTGATCAATACCGCGTTCGTCAATTCACTGACATCTTTTTCTGTCAATCCCTCGCCTTCCTCCAAGCGAATCAAGCCTTCTTGCATGTCTAATGGCTCAACCAAATTTCCGCCCTTCAAAGAGAAGTAGTTGCCACCCATGCCGACCGATCCATCCTCTGGCGTATAGGCTTTCAATTTTGTTGTTTCTAACCACGCTTGATTTTGGTAATCAAAATATTTCACATAGCTTAATTGACCGATTTGCTCATAAAGATCCAGCGCTGGTGGTTTCGGATAAAAATCTTCTTGTGACTGCTCTTCCTCCGAAGCATCCGCATGGTCTTTTTCAAAACCTTCCCAATCCATTTCCACCGTAGCTACGTTCCCCATTTTGCGTTTCGTCTCTCGCTCCACGTTGGCAGTGGATTGTTGAATTGCTACAGCACCAGCGATCACATTGCCTAAAATAAATAGAACTAAAAATAAAATAAATGATTTCCCTTTTCTTCTGGTGATACTCTTTAATGCACGCTGCCAAAAGTTCATTGTTATTTCCTCCAGTGACATTATTTTTTAACAATTATTCCATACTTCTCCCTCAAGAACAATCGCAATAAAGGATCGTTTTTCGAATTTAAAATATTAAAAAACGGGTGAAAAAGATATTTCCATTTAATAACCCTTATAAAAGAACAAGAAAAAGATGTTAAATAACAAATAAAAGAATGGAATTTTTGCTAACAGTTTTGTAAGATTTCCCGATTTCAACTTAGATTTCACTTGGATTCCATCAAAAATGCTTAGCGCTTTCGAGAGTATAAAAAAAACGAAGGAATTCTCCCACTCTTTTCCAGCGAGAAAATCCTTCGTTTTGTATTCCCTATTTTTCTTTCGTATCGATCACGATCGTCACCGGGCCATCATTGACCAAGGCGACTTGCATATCTGCGCCAAATTTTCCAGTAGCAACAGTGATGCCTTCGGCTTGTAAACCTTCATTAAAGGCTTCGTAAAGCGGGGTCGCAATACTTGGCGGTGCCGCTTGAATGAAACTAGGGCGATTGCCTTTCTTGGTCTCCCCATAAAGGGTGAACTGTGAAATACTCAAGACCGCGCCGTTTATGCTTTCCAGTGACCGATTCATTTTGCCCTCTTCGTCTTCAAAAACCCGCAGATTTTTGATTTTTCTTACGAGATAAGCCACATCGTCGCCTGTATCCTCATGGGTGATCCCCAACAAAACCATGAACCCTTGTTGGATCGCACCGACGATATTGTCCTCAATCGACACGCTTGCTTGACTGACTCGCTGGATCACTGCCCGCATTCTTTCTCACCCCTTCGTACGTCTGACGCTGTAAACATCTGGAATCTGCTTGATTTTATCAACGATCGATTTCAAATGAGTCAAATTCTGAATCGCCACCGTGATACGGATCGTTGCCATTTTGTCTTTATTGGTTTTGGCTTCGACACTCACTAAGCGTTTCGTGACGCTATTGACCGTCTGCAAGACATCGTTG
Organism: Enterococcus sp. DIV1096b; assembly: GCF_050498765.1. Lineage (NCBI taxonomy): Bacteria > Bacillati > Bacillota > Bacilli > Lactobacillales > Enterococcaceae > Enterococcus > Enterococcus sp. DIV1096b. The sequence continues at coordinate 3,182,753 of NZ_JBMHEK010000001.1, forward strand.
AGCAACCCAGACCGATCATAGCCATAGATCTCAAGATCGGCATCGTATTCTTTGTTGATGTCGGTAGCATCTTCCCACTCAACATCGATCAAACGGTTCGCTGCCTCTTTGTTTTGAACATTGGGGCAATCGCTGCGGTGGATCGAGATTCCCCGCCCTTTAGTAATATAGCCGACGATCGAATCCCCAGGAACCGGATTGCAGCAGCGGGAGATGCGGATCAACAAGTTATCGACCCCTTCAATGACAATGCCGCCTTCGTGACGAACCTTCATTTTTTCTGGTTCTTTTTTCGCCGGTTGATTGATCATCTCTTGGACTTGCTGCTTTTGCTTCTCGATTTGTTTCTCGCGCCGTTCTTCTTCGGTCAAACGGTTGGCTAAGGTCGTGGGACTGACTTCCCCATAGCCGACAGAGGCAAATAGATCATCTTCTGTTTGGTAGTTGAACCGTTCGCAAGCTTCCGCCATTTTGCTTTTCGTCAAGAATTCTTTTGGCACAAAGCCCATATCTTGTAAAGTACGAACCACTGCCTCATGCCCTTTGATGATATTTTCATCACGATCTTGGGCTTTAAAGAATCGTTTGATTTTGTTCTTCGCTTTGCTGGTAGCCACTAGTTTGACCCAGTCGCGGCTTGGCCCAAAGGAATTTGGTGAGGTCAAGATCTCGATAATGTCCCCATTTTTTAGCTTGTAGTCCAATTGGACCATTTTTCCGTTGACCTTGGCGCCGGTGGTTTTGTTGCCGATGTCGGTATGGATGCTGTAGGCAAAATCCAGTGGACTGGAGCCTTGAGGCAACTCCGTCACATCACCTTTTGGCGTAAAGACATAGACTTTGTCGCTGAAAATATCGCCTTTGACACCTTCCATAAATTCAGAAGCATCATAGCTTTCATCTTGTAGTTCCAAGATTTCGCGGAACCAGCCAACTTGTTGGGTCATCTTGTCGGCTTTGACTTTTTCCGTCTTACCTTCTTTATAGGCCCAGTGCGCAGCAACCCCAAATTCAGCGATCTCATGCATTTCATGGGTCCGAATTTGGATCTCGACAGGATTGCCTTTGGGACCAATGACCGTTGTATGCAGCGATTGGTACATGTTGGCTTTTGGCATAGCGATATAGTCCTTGAACCGCCCAGGCATTGGTTTCCATTTTGTATGGATCGTTCCCAAAACCGCGTAACAATCTTTGATGGAGTCAACGATCACTCGGATCGCCAACAAATCATAAATTTCATTGAACTGTTTCTTTTGGTCTTTCATTTTGCGATAGATCGAGTAAATATGCTTTGGTCGACCATAGATCTCAGCATAGATATCTAGTTCCTCCGTAGCGATCCGAATCTCTTCCACGGTTTCGGAAACGTAGGATTCCCGTTCTTCTCGTTTGGTCTGCATCAAATGCACGATTCGGTAATATTGCTGTGGATTCAAGTAACGCAAAGAAATATCTTCTAGTTCCCATTTGATTCGGCTGATCCCTAAACGATGAGCTAATGGGGCATAGATTTCCATCGTTTCTTGGGCGATGCGGCGTTGTTTGTCTTCCCGCAGATGTTTCAACGTACGCATATTATGTAAACGGTCAGCCAGTTTGACCATGATGACCCGTAAATCTTGCGCCATGGCGATCAACATTTTCCGATGATTTTCTGCTAATTGTTCTTCATGAGATTTGTACTTGATCTTACCCAGCTTGGTCACGCCATCCACTAGCATCGCTACATCGGCACCGAATTCTTCTTTCAGATCGGCTAACGTCACATCGGTATCTTCGACGACATCATGCAAAAAACCTGTTGCAACGGTATGAGGGTCCATCTGCAATTCTGCCAAGATCCCCGCAACTTGGATTGGATGAATAATGTACGGCTCGCCGGATTTACGGAATTGTTCTTTATGGGCTTCTGTCGCGTAATCTAATGCTTTTTGGACAAAGGCAACATGTTCTTCACTCATATAATGAGCGACCAATTTGATGACATTGGGCCCGGTCAATATAACTTCTTTTGCCATTCATTCCGCCTCCTGCTCTTCTTTTTTGTGCTATCAAAAAGGCAGACAGAAGTCGCTGTTAACGTTTCGTCACGCACCCAAAGCCTTGCGGACAAACGTTCTAAGCATGGGACTCCTGTCTAACCTGCAGTTCTTATTTAGTAGTATTATTATACAAATTTTTCAGCTATTTTTCAATCGCTGTTGTTCAAAGCACATCGGGTGCCGGCTGGTCCTTAAGCAATTCTTCAAAAACATGATACGAGAGCCCGATTTTCTCAGCGCCAGCAGCCTGTAGTGATTGCATAGCTTGTTCATCTATTGTGTCAGGATTGATCTGGATCGACAGTTGACTGCCACCATCTAAGGAAAACAAGCTCACGTCGTGCAATGCTTCTGCTAGTGGTTGTTTTTGTCCTAACACGATCTTTGGCCATGCTTCTTCTTTCAAGCGTTGTGCCACTTGGATCTTCGTCAATTCATTCATGATCTCGGTTTGCACAGCTAAGCGGATCTCCCCTCCTGTCAAGGTCAAGGAGCGAATCGTTTCAGTCAATTCCGCAAAGCCACGATCATTTTCCATGAAGGAAGAAGCCGGTAGCCAGACTTCCAAAAAATCGGCACCTTCCATAAACGCCCGACCGATTTCAAACGCTACCTTTGCCAGTGTTCCTTGGGCAAGGGGGTAATCGATCACTGCGCCGATTTGTAAGGAAGAGCCTTGTGCCAAGATTTTCGCCCGCCGAATGGCACTAGGCAAAACGACGACTTCCTTTAAAGCCGTTTTATATTGATTGATAAAATCCTTCAAGACCCAGTCGGTCAGATCGGCCGTCAACAAACGGACACTGATTGCTTCTTGGTTCTTATTCATCAACTCACATCCTCTTTAATTCCGTTAGCACACTGACAGCACTTAAAAAATAAAACGGTGCTGTTTCTGTTCGTAAAATCCGAGGGCCTAACCCGCATAATTTAGCGTTGTTTTCCTGGGCTCCTTCGATTTCGGAGGGGGTCAGACCGCCTTCTGGGCCAAAGATCGCTAAAACTTTGCTACCAACGGGCAATTCGGTGATCACTTGCAGCAGCATCGCTACTTCTCCTTGCTTGGCTGATTCTTCATAAGCCACTAGGACCGCATCGTACTGACTGAGGCTTTGCCAAAATGCTTTGGCGTTATCCAGTAGTGTGATGGCTGGTGCGATCTGCCGTTGGGATTGCTCCGCCGCTTCTTGGGCGATTTTTTGCAGCCGCTGCTGCTTTTTCTGTAACTTCTTTTGATCCCATTTCACGACCGAAGTTTGCGCAGGAAAACCGATAAATGCTGCCGCCCCAAGTTCCGTGCCTTTTTGAACGATCAAGTCCAGCTTGTCGCCTTTCGGGTAGCCGCTAGCGATCGTGACCTGCAGCGGCAATTCCTTGTCCTGCTGTTCTTTTTCGACTTCCTCTAAGTAAACCGTTTCTTCATCGGCCTCTTTGATCTTGGCGATGATCGCCAAATGATCCTCAAAAACTAAACCGACTTTCGTGCCGGGAGTCATGCGCATCACTCGGATCATATGGTGGAAGGGTTCTCCCGAAACGGCAAACACCGCTTTTGCTTCATAAGGCTCCTGTAAAAAATATCGCTGCATCTTACTCTACCTCTGGTTTTTTAAAGGCGATCGCATACCAGTCTTTTTGATTGAACAATTGATCGATCTCAAAGCCTTGTGCGATCATGGCATCGATCACTAATTGTTTTTTCGTCTCAATGATCCCAGAAACGATCAAGGTGCCCTCTTGCTTCAATAAACGCCATGCATCAGGGATCATCAATAAAATGATATCCGCTAAAATATTGGCAACGATAAGATCAGCAGGGACCGTCACCCCTTGCAAAAGGTCATTGGCTTGCACGGTCACATCGTGAGCAATGGGGTTCATCGCCATATTTTCTTGGGCGGACCTCACAGCGACTTCATCTAGATCATAAGCAAACACGTCTTTGGCACCTAAATATTTGCTGGCGATACTTAACACCCCTGAGCCCGTCCCGACATCTAAGACGGTTTCACCGCCCCGCAAGTAGACTTCTAGGGCTTGTAATGTCAAGCGTGTCGTAGGATGCGTGCCGGTCCCAAAGGCCATTCCCGGATCAAGGGTGATGATCTTTTCATCTTCTTGCAGCGGTTGATAGTTTTCCCAGCTCGGCACGATCGTCAGATAGCGGGAGATACGGACTGGATGGTAATATTTTTTCCAGGCCGTTGCCCATGCTTCTTCCACGACCTCGCTCGTTGTGATGGTGTTTTTGCCGATTGCCAAACCATACTCCGGCAGACGGTCGATGGCTGCTTTGATCGTCGGCAGCACTTCTGGCAAAAAAATCGTCTCTGGGAAATAGGCACTGACTTGCGCACCTTCTTCTAAGGTCGTATAGGTTTCTTTATCCAAAATTTCGCCATACGCATCGCTTTTAAAATTTTCGACATCTAAAACGTCCTCGATCGCTACCCCACTTGCTCCGTGTTCCATTAAAATATTGGCGACTGCTTCCACTGCTTCGCTAGCTGTCGCTACGGTTACTTCATTCCATTTCATGTTCGTTCTCCTTAGTAACTAGGGTACGGGATCATGGTTTCCCCAGCCCCGGCTTGATAGTTCGTCATTTTCTCCACAAATGCTTCTTCGTTGAATCGCAATTCAAAGATCGCTTCTTCACTGTCATCGTTCAAGAAATCAAGCAGATCGCTTTGGCCTTCTTCTAAAATTTCTTGAATGTAATCAACCAATCCGTCTAACAACGCTTTTTGGATCCCTTTTTTTCCTGCATAAGGAATCGTCGCTAAATAATCTTCTTCATCAAACGTTGATTTTTGTGGATCATACAACAAAATCCCATCTTCAAATTCAATGATCGCTTCCTCTGATGCCACACCTTGCGCATCGTCGATTTGGACTTGTTGAGGATTTTCGGCAAACAAGCGCAACACCAATTCGATGGTATGATTTTTGGCATCCCAATCGATCGCCACATCATAATCGGAGATTTTTTTCGTTAATCGCTGATCTAAGTAAGTCAATATCGTTTCTTTCGCCATCACTATTCCTTCTTTCTAGCCAGCCATGATCTTGCTGAACAGCGGCTTTTCGTATATTTGTTAAATAAGGATTACCAGCTACCGCAAATCGAAGCGGCATCTGAGTCCACTCCCCTTTGTTCGGGATACCAATTCGAGGCAATGCCAAAATTTCTTTTGGGGTACGTCGGCGCTCAGGAACCAAATGCAGCGGACTCGTAAAAATCGATTCGCCGTAAAGCTCAGCTGGAATCTGTAGTGCCTGTACTAGTTTCCCGGGGCCATTGGCTACATCCGGTCCCGTTTTTTGTCGCTGTTGTTCCATCAAGTCAATCCCATCCACCGGTTCTAGCCCGCGAATCATGATTCCTTGTGGGATGCCTTTTGGTTGCGTAATAAAGTTGACAATTCGATGCGTATGCATCGTATATAAATAAATCGTGCCGGGTTCCTGATACATCGCCCGAACCCTTGGTGTGTTTCGCATGCCCACACTATGAGCCGCCAGATCATCGGGACCTAGATACGCTTCACAATCCACGATATACCCACCTAATGTTCCTTCTGGGGTCTCATGTTCCAAATACATTCCTAATAAGGCACGTGCGATGGTCGTTGTCGGCTGTGTCGCAAATAGTGCCATTAATTCATCCATTCTCATCACCCTCTTTATTCTACACAATTCTCGGTCAACTTACTATCTTTGACTACAGAGTTGCGGTGATCTCAACGATTTCTTTTCAACGAACCTGTTTTTTGCTGACTGAGTGGAAAATACGCGCCCTTTTGTTTTCGTAGGGACGCAAATCAGCTTGTTTATGAGAATGTACGTTCTTATGTTATACTTACAGGAAAAGGAGAGGATCGTTTTATGCAGCAGCCACTTGCTTATCGAATGCGGCCACGGAACTTAGATGAAGTCGTCGGACAGCAGCATTTGGTTGGCCCGGGGAAAATCATTCGCCGAATGGTCGAAGCCAAAATGCTTTCTTCGATGATCCTATACGGACCGCCGGGAACCGGAAAAACCAGCATTGCCAGTGCGATTGCCGGCTCGACACGCTATGCGTTTCGCATGCTGAACGCCGCCACAGATACAAAAAAAGACCTGCAAATCGTGGCAGAGGAAGCCAAAATGAGCGGTACTGTCATTTTATTGCTTGATGAAGTCCATCGACTAGACAAGACAAAACAAGACTTTTTACTGCCCCATTTAGAAAGCGGCAAGATTATTATGATCGGTGCCACGACGGAAAATCCCTACATTACGATCAATCCAGCGATTCGCAGTCGGACACAGATTTTTGAAGTCAAACCGCTCCAAGAAGAAGATATTTTGACCGCCATTGATCAAGCTTTAGCAGATGAAACTCGCGGACTTGGATCAGAAACCATCGTATTGACCGATGATGCCCGCTTGCATCTCTCGCGAGCGACCAACGGTGATTTACGAAGCGCCCTCAATGGCTTAGAACTCGCTGCCCGTTCCACACCAAAAGGACCAGACGGCATTATTCATTTGACCTTAGCGATCATCGAAGAGTGCGTACAGCGCAAAGCATTGACCCATGATAAAGATGGGGATGCGCACTATGATGTGATCTCTGCTTTTCAAAAATCGATTCGCGGCAGCGATGTGGATGGTGCGCTGCATTACTTAGGTCGTTTAGTAGAGGCAGGCGATTTGGCGATCATTTGTCGGCGCTTGATGGTCATCGGTTATGAAGACATCGGTTTAGCTAACCCAGCAGCCGCTGCTCGAACCGTCAATGCTGTGTTAGCCGCTGAACGTTTGGGCTTGCCGGAAGCTCGGATCCCTTTGGCCGATACGGTGGTCGATCTATGTTTGTCACCAAAATCCAACTCGGCCTACATGGCATTGGATGCAGCGATCGCAGATATTCGTAGCGGTAAAGCTGGCGATGTCCCGGATCATTTACGAGACAGTCATTACAAAGGCGCCGAAAGCTTGAATCGAGGAGTTGGCTATCAATACCCACATAATTTTGATGATGCATGGGTCGATCAGCAATATTTACCTGATAAGCTAAAAGGTACCCACTATTATCAACCGAAAGCCACCGGTAAATATGAGCAAGCGTTGGGCCAACGGTACCAACAATTGCAGCAACGAAAGAAAAAAAACTAGGTGCTTAGAAAAAATAGTGACTTTTTGGTATCGTTTTCAAACAACTTTATTGCACCTTCGTCATTCCTATGCTACTATAAGGGTGGGAATTCTGTGATGTACGAGTTGTCCCTTTTGTGTGTTGACCGAACATTTTTATTGATATCTTGGGATCCGTCTTGTGTCAATGCTGGTAACATGCCTTTTCCTTTGGTAGTTCGAAGCTTAGACCGTGGAACCCACCTGCTAGAATTTGCGGGATCAATACTATGGGAAAAAGAACGGCATCAACGGATATTACCCATTCTTTTTAGAATGTGCCATCTGTTTTTAACAGATGGCTTTTTTGCGTTTTCTAGCCGTTAGAAACCGTGCAACGTCCTCCATCTGATATCAAAGTAAGGGTGGCTTTTGCTATTCTTTCTAGGGTTCGCTATACTAAACCTATCAACTTAGAATAGGATGGCGTATGTTTATGATTCTTCTATTATTTACGATCGTGGCACTCGTATTATTCGGCACCAGTTATTTGCTTTATGCCAAACAAGCGATTTTTTTCACTTTGATCCCTACTACTGAGGCGAATAAAGTCTTCTTAAAAACCTATAGCCTCATTCATTTCCTTTTAGGCGTAGTGGCATTGGTTGTGGGCTTTGTCGATAGAGAGCTGATTGCCTTGTTTTATTTGGCGTTGTTGCTGCTCTCTTCCGCTTCATTCAGCATCTTGCTGGCACAAAAAATGAAAAAAAAGGAAGATTAGGTTTTCTTTTTCCAGAAAAAAGCATTACAATAAAAGTAGAAGATAACAGATGGGAGTGTTTCTTATGTTACAACAATATCAACGAATCATGGTAGCCGTCGATGGGTCTAGCGAGTCAGAATTAGCCTTCAAAAAAGCCGTGAACGTGGCACAGCGGAATGATTCTGAATTGGTTTTAGCACATGTGATCGACACTCGGGCCTTTCAAACCGTTTCTTCTTTTGACGGCATGCTTGCTGAGCAAGCAACCGAAATGGCCAAACAAACTTTGAAAGACTATGAGGATTATGCCCGCAAACACCAAGTAACTGCAGTCAAAACAGTGATTGAATACGGCTCGCCAAAACCAATCATTGCCAAACAATTGCCCGAAGATCACAACATCGATTTGATTATGATCGGTGCCACTGGTTTAAATGCCGTGGAACGAATCTTTATCGGTTCCGTGTCTGAGTATGTCATTCGCCATGCTGGCTGTGATGTGTTAGTTGTGCGGACAGATCTAGAAAACAAAATCCCAGAAAAAGACCACACCAAAGCTTGATAGCTAGACGACCTGCCGACGAACGGCAGGTTTTTTTGTGCAAAAAAAACCGTGACAAAAGCAAAAGAGTCAACGAGCACTTAGGTCTCATTGGTCTTTTTGCCTTTGGTCACAGCTCTTTGACAAGTCGGTTATCCAAACTTGTACAGCAAAAAATGAAAGCAAAGTAATAGGTACTCCTATCTAACCATGTTTCCTTTTGATTGTAAATAGTTTTTCTGAATTTTCTGAATAAATAGTTAATTTATCCATCCTTAAATAGAAAAAGCAAAGCGTCGCTTCCCTTAGGAAAAACGACGCCAAAATCTATGGTCATAATGGGCTATCCAAAGGACGCTGGTCAAGAGGATCACAAAGAAAACCGGACCATTCAATAACCAAAAATCAATCGAAGTCGCAGCAAAGCCATAAAGGATGATAACAATGACGGAAAGAAATAGCGTTGCGACTGTTCCAATGGCTAACCCAAGACTCCCCGCCCCTCTCGTAAACAATTGACTGATATTGGTCCAATCCAAAAGCAGCAATCGATAATCCCGAGCAAAATATTTCAAGCACAAAAGAAAACTGCTCCAAAGTGCCCCGACTAGAAAAGAGACAGCCAAAATCAGCGGCATTTTGAATAAAAGCACTGCTGCCAGCACGATGACTGCCGTTAAGCTCAGCTGCAAAACGACGCCAAAGCGGAATTTTTCCCGCAAGTAGCGCTTCATCGATAGCGGCAAGGAGCGGACAAACAAGAAATTCTCCTGATCCAATGAAATCAAATTACTGATAAAAGAAGTCGGGTTGACCATCAGTGCCGCCAAGGCGATCCCCGCCACGAAAACAACACCGATAAATCGCTCATCCAATTCACTTAACTGAACCACCCCAGTAAACACAAAGGACACTAAAAAAATGATGGGCATCAGTAACGAGGAAGAAAAGACTTGCATGATCAAATTCGGATCACGGATCAACTGCGAATTGTAATTAAACAACAGCTGGCCCAAGCCTTGATTGGGTTTATGTTTCCGACGAACACTCCCTTGGTTAGGCGCCGCGGCTGCCACTTGCTCATAAAACTTCGGCAAGATCAACCGATAGAGGGCAAAAAGCAACACGCCTGCTGTGGCGATGATCCCTAGCAAGCTAAGCAAACCAGTTGTTTGAAACGGCGCCACCATCACATAATAAAAGGGCAATAAAAAGCTGATCGCTCCTCGGTCTACCACGTCTGCCTCGTAGGTATTCACCTGATTCATCATTAAGACCCCGATCACAACAACCAGCATCGTCACGCCTAGCAATAAACTAGTGACCAATTTTTTATGCTTCAAGAAAAACTTGGTGCGCGTCAGGCTGAAGACGATCAAGCTGCAAATGCTGAAGATCAGGACTAAAAACAAGCCGAACAGCAAGAACGCCCATAAGATCGTCAGCAAGAAAAAGACGTTTGCCCGAATCCCTGTCAGGAGAAATAAGACCAACAAAGGAAAAATAAACGGCGCAACGGTAAGAAATACCACCACGATCTTTGCCAGAAAAATTTCACTCTGTCGAAAGGGCAGCGGCAAATACGCTGGCAGATCTTGACTTTCGAAGAAGACATTGTAAATGGACGAAATCCCTTGGGAAAAGCCTAAAATCCCGAACAAAGCGACATAATAGGTAAAAAAGCCCGGCATCTGACTAAAATCCAATGTGATCATCGTCAAACCATAGACTAGCAGAAACACCACTCCAGAAAGCGCATATTGAAACAACAAATAACTGGTCAAGGTCGAACCAGCCTTGCCTTTTTTGCGGGCTTTGTCTGTCAGTTGGGGATTGGCATACCGCAAATTAACGGAGGTCAGCGTCAGAAATTGTTGTTTTCGCATCTACGCTTCCTCCGCTTCTGCAAGAATCGCTTCTTCTTGACTTCTCCCAGTCATTTGCAGATAGATTGTTTCCAAAGAAAGCGACGGATGCTGTGCCAGCAAATCTGCCACTGAGCCATTGTACAGCAGCTCACCTTTTTTCAAAATCGCTAATTGATCACACAACTGCTGGGCGGTGTCTAAGACGTGGGTAGAAAAAATCACGGTCTTGCCCTTGGCAGCATGCTGTTTCATCATTTCTTTTAAATCATACGCTGCTTGGGGATCTAAGCCTTGCAATGGTTCGTCCAAGATCCAAATGTCCGGATCGGGGATCAATGCCCCAATCAGCAGCGTTTTTTGCCGCATTCCATGGGAAAAGCTAGCGATGGTCTCTTCTTCATGAGACAGCATATCAAACAAGCGCCCTAATTTTTGCAAACGCTCGGCCTTTTCCGCTGCTGGCACCTCATACGCTGCGGCAATCAAGTCCCAATACTCCCCTGCTGTTAGCTGTAAAAATAAATCTGGCGTGTCCGGCACATAGGCAATTTGTTTTTTTATCGCTTCCCGATGTTCCACGAGGGATTGACCGTCAAAAAAGATTTCCCCACTCGTCGGTTGCAAAATACTAACTAAGCTTTTGATCGTTGTCGACTTCCCTGCCCCGTTGTGTCCCAGAAAGCCAAAGATCTCCCCTTGACGGATTGTCAGGGAAAGATCAGACAATGCTTTTTTGGGTCCATACTGTTTCGTCAGATTCTTGATCTCAATCATTTTCCTGCCTCCTTATTCCATACCTATTGTTATCTTACGCTGAAAAGCAGTAAAAGAAAAATGTTTATTGCCATTTTTATCAAATCAATTGACAGGAGCTGCAAAAACAAAGATAATAAGAACACTTTAGGGGAGTAGCACATGGATCGTTCCATGATCTTAGATCAACAGCAAGCGGGAATCCGCTGGTTTAAGATGTTTCTTGCAAGACCTAAGTGGCAAGGGGCCGCTTAGGTCTTTTTGCAGTTTAAAATGGAGGGAAAACAGTCAATGAGTTCAAGTAAAATGAAAAAAGTGACCGCCGGCGGACTTTTAGTCGCCATGGGGGTGGTCTACGGTGATATCGGTACGAGCCCACTTTACGTAATGAAAGCCCTGGTGGAGGATAATGGCGGACTCCGCACCTTAACGCCCGATTTTATCTTAGGTAGCGTCTCACTCGTCTTTTGGACGCTGACCTTGTTAACGACGATCAAGTACGTCTTGATCGCATTAAACGCGGATAACCATGGAGAAGGCGGGATTTTTTCCCTTTATACCTTAGTTCGTAAAAACAGCCGCTACTTGATTATTCCAGCGATCATCGGGGGCGCAGCCCTGCTAGCAGATGGGGTATTGACGCCAGCCGTGACCGTAACCACTGCCATCGAAGGATTACGGGGGATTCCAGCCTTTTTTGATCGCTTCGGCAATGACCAATCGATCATCGTCGGCATCACCTTAGCAATCTTATTGGTCCTCTTTGCCCTGCAGCGCTTTGGGACTGAGTTTGTCGGCAAAGCCTTCGGACCGATCATGCTAGGCTGGTTCACCTTCTTGGGCATCGTCGGTGTGATGAACTTTGCCGGTGACCTTTCGGTGATTCGGGCCCTTGATCCCCGGTATGCGATCAATTTGCTCTTTAGTCCCGATAACAGCGCTGGTCTCTTTATTCTCGGCAATATCTTTTTGGCGACTACTGGTGCGGAAGCCCTCTACTCGGACTTAGGTCATGTGGGCAAAAAAAACATTTATGCCAGCTGGCCCTATATCAAAATCTGCTTGATGCTGAATTACTTTGGTCAAGCGGCGTGGCTGCTGCAAGTCTATCAAAACCCGACTTATCAAGAAATCGAAAACTTGAACCCATTTTTCCAAGCGTTGCCGCAAGGGTGGACAGTCTTTGGTGTCAGCTTCGCCACACTCGCTGCCATCATTGCTTCGCAAGCTCTGCTGTCTGGCTCCTTTACCTTGGTTTCTGAAGCCATCAAGTTGAAACTATTGCCGCGGATGCAAATCATCTATCCGGGGGCGTCTATCGGGCAAATGTATATTCCTGCCTTGAACACCTTGCTGTGGATCGCCTGTTCCGGCGTGGTCTTATTCTTCCAGACCTCTACTCGGATGGAAGCCGCTTATGGATTGGCCATTACGGTAACGATGTTGATGACCACTATTTTGCTGTATTTCTACTTGCACCAAAACAAGAAGACCCGTTTCTTGGCACCGTTCATCACGCTCTTTTTTGCAACGATCGAAGGCATTTTCTTTATCTCTAGTGCGACGAAATTTTTCCATGGCGGTTACGTTGCCATCTTATTAGCCAGCGTGATCATCGGTGTGATGCTGATTTGGGAATGGGGCAATCGTATTCAAGAAAATGCTGCCGAAGAAGTTGCACTTTCTACCTACATCCCTCAATTGAAACAGTTGCGGGAAGATGATTCTTTGCCATTATCTCAGACGAACGTCGTCTTCATGGTTCCTAAACTGCAAGACGATCAGATCGGTCAGCAGTTCATCTATTCCATTTTAGACAAACGGCCGAAGCGTGCCAAAGTGTATTGGTTCGTCAATGTGGAAGTCACCGATGAACCTTATACGAAAAAATATGAAGTTTCGATGGCAGATACCGATTTTATCGTTAAACTAAAGCTTTATCTCGGCTTTCGGGTGCCGCAAGAAGTCAATCTCTACATTCGCCAAATCATTCAAGAATTGATGAAAGATGGTCGCTTGCCGCTGCAGCCGCAACGCTATTCCTTAACGCCTGGACGCAATGTGGGTGATTTCCAATTCGTGATGATCGAAGAAGAGCTGTCGAATGCAACTGCATTAAGCAAATGGCAGAAGCAAGTCATGCAGACGAAGCTTTTTATCAAACGCCATACTATTTCACCTGAACGCTGGTTCGGCTTAGAATACAGCGATGTGGTTCATGAGACCGTTCCTTTGGTCATCGGTCAGATGAAAGAAAGCTCTCTGACAGAATTACGCATCGAGGAACGCTAAGAAACCGCCAGTCCTGGTTGAACTTTCTGATACTTTCAGGTACACTGAAAAGACAAAGACACAAAGGAGGGAAAACGACCATGATGCGCATGACTAAAATAACAAGTAATGAAAATTACCAACGATACCATATCGCATTTAGCCATGCAATTGGTTTTACAGTTGCTTTTGACGGGACTAATCTGTCCAAAACAGTTAAATTTACGTAAAATCAATGGCCATCTCAAGGTATTTTTCTCAAAAAAATCTGAGTTTAAATAACACTGGCCATGGATATCCATGGCCTTTTTGAGTGGTCTCAAGGAGAGAGATCATGATCATACAAGCAATTGCTATTAAAAAAACCATCGGCGGGAATCCGTTATTTGAGGAGTTATCCTGCCAAATCGACGCTGGGGAAAAAATTGCCTTAGTCGGCATCAACGGAACGGGCAAATCAACCTTTTTACAAATCTTGACTGGCAGTGAAGGCGTCGATAGCGGCGTTATCAGCCGCCAAAAAGGCTTAAGGATCGGGACGGTCGAGCAAGAGCTGACAGTTTCTGAAGCAACCGTTACCCACTACCTGCTCCATTCTGCTGCTAACATTCAAGAACTCAAACAACAAATGAGTCATTACGAAGCCTTGATGGCAGAACCCAATACTGATTTAGAGAAGTGTCTGATCCGTTATGGCGAGTTGCAGCAGCGCTTTGAAGAGTTGGGCGGTTATGGATTAGAAGACCGAATTTCCGCGATCTTACAAGGGTTAGGAATTCCCCATCGGCAGGACGCACGGTTAACAGACCTTAGCGGGGGTGAACGGGTCAAAGTCGCTTTAGCCAAAGTGTTAGTCACCGATGCTGACTTGCTGTTACTGGATGAACCAACCAATCACTTGGATCTTTCAAGTATCCGCTGGTTGGAAAATTATTTACAGAATACGAAAAAAGCGGTTCTAGTCGTTTCTCACGATCGACACTTTCTCGATCAAGTCACCACCAAGACCTGGGAACTGGAAGAAGGCGCCCTGATTGAGTATCCTGGGAACTATAGCCGATTTCGTGTCTTGAAAGAAGCTCGCTTGGCGGAGCTGACCAAAAATTACGAACTGCAGCAAAAAGAAGTCCAGCGACTGAAAGTCATGATTCGTCGATTTCGTCAGTGGGGCCATGAAGGAGACAATGAATCCTTCTTCAAAAAAGCCAAAGAATTGGAACGCCGCCTAGCGAAACTTACACTGGTCAAACCGCCAGCGCCCCCGAAAAATCGGCTGCAAGGCTTGGCAAATGGCGGAAAATCAGGCAAAGAGGTGTTCATCGTTCACGATTTGCACCAGCAATACGCCGGCCAAGTCTTATTCAAAGACAGCAGTTTTGCGGTCTACCGTGGGGAGCATCTAGCCATCATCGGCGACAATGGTACCGGAAAATCAACCTTACTCACATTACTTCTCGGTCAGGAGCTTCCTAGCGGCGGCACTATCAAGCGCGGCAGCAGCTTACAGATCGGCTATTTGCCCCAGCAGCTGCAGTTTGCCGATCCCGAGAGCCGCCTATTAGCCTACGTCCATACATTGACAGGAAACGAAGAAACGGCTCGTCGGCAATTAGCCAAAAGTGGTTTTTATCAAGGTGATGTGGCCAAACGAATCAAAGATCTATCCGGTGGTGAAAAAATCCGTTTGGCGTTACTGAAACTCTTTTTAGAAAAAATCAACGTCCTGATTTTGGATGAACCAACCAATCACCTCGACAGCTATGCCCGAGAAGAAATTGAAGAAATGCTGCAAGATTATCAAGGAACCCTGCTGGCAGTCAGCCATGACCGCTACTTTTTGCAGCAGCACTTCCAAGAAGCCCTGGTCATTGCACAGCAGCAGATCACACGCCAGCCACTAAGCCCATTGATTGACTAAGACATTGATTCGCAACAAAAAAACTTGATTTTCCTACAGTAAGCATGGGTTGTTCAATCCATGCATAGGCGGAAAATCAAGTTTTTATTTTTTGATCAATGAATGTTGCCGATCAAGTTGCGGATCGGTTTTCTAGCTAAATACAAGATGATGCCGACAACAACGGCTACTCCGCCGACGATGCCATAGTACATCCCTTCTGTTTGTGGTGTATAGAACCGAGCGATTTGCGCATTGATGGCTTGTGAAGAAGCGTCTGCTAACAACCAAATCGCCAAGGTTTGTGCTTCGAAAGCTTTCGGCGCTAGTTTGGTCGTCACCGACAAGCCCACAGGTGAAAGACACATTTCCCCCGCGATCATAATGAAGAAGCTCAATACCAACCATAATGGGCTGACCCGTTCTTCTACTCCAAACAAGAGGCTTGGCAGCATTAGCAATAGAAAGGACAAACCGGCTAAGACCAAACCAATGGCAAACTTCACTTCTGTCCGGGGTTGGCGAGAACCTAGTTTGGTCCACAACCAGACAAAGACAGGTGTCAGTAAGACGACAAAAAGTGGATTTAAGGTTTGATACAAACTTGCTGGAATATTGATGCCGAATAACGTTGATTGCGTACGGTCAGCAGCAAACAATGCCAAGATCGATGAGCCTTGTTCTTCTAAGGACCAAAAGACGATCGCTGACAAGAACAGCGGAATGTAGGCCAACACTTTTTTCTTTTCATCTGGTGTGACATCTTTCGAACGCAGCATTTTGGTAAAGTAGTAGATCGGCAAGAAAATACCTAAAACACTGATGAAGTTGATGAAGAAATCAACCGTCAGATGGCCTGTTGCAGCAGCTGCGCCAAATAACACTGCCAATGCGAGAAGAACTAGAACGACTGCTCGGAAGAAGGTTTTCTTTTCGGCTGCCGATAAGGGATTCGTTGGCGCGATCGCTACACTTTTCAACGTGGTTTTTCCTTGCACATAATACTGCACCAAACCGATAAACATCCCGATAGCAGCAATCGAAAAGCCTAAGTGGTAGTTGACCTCTTGTCCTAAGATCCCGACGATGATCGGTGCTAACAAGCCACCGATATTGATCCCCATGTAGAAAATTGAGAAACCAGCATCCCGACGGATATCGTCTTTGCTGTACAAATGCCCCACCATACCCGACACGTTGGATTTCAATAGTCCGGTTCCGATGACGATCAGCATCATGGACACAAACAACGCTGGAATCCCTAAAGGTGTTGCCAAGACGATGTGTCCTAACATGATCAAGATTCCACCATAAAAGACGGATTTATTTGATCCTAACAGACGGTCCGAGATCCAACCGCCAACAATACTTGACATATACACTAAGGAACCGTAAATCGACATGATCGCCACAGCCGTTCCTTTTGGCAACCCTAAGCCGCCGTTGGCAACTGCATCGTACATGAAGTACACCAAAATCGCCCGCATACCATAGTAACTGAATCGTTCCCACATTTCCGTGAAGAATAACGTCGACAGCCCTCGCGGCTGACCTAAGAATGTTTTTTCTTTTTCCATATGTAATGGCCCCTTATAAAAATTAATGAAAATAAAATAGCGGAATTTTTCTGAAAATTCACAAATGCCAGTTTATTCCCATTTGGCAACTTTTACAAGGGTATTTCCCTGAGAACATCTTGTAAAAAAGGAAGGAAATTTAAATTCAAATGAAAGCAAAATGAGAAGCCATCCACCTAGGTGCAGTATGAGCCAATTTTCATATGTATAATTATTAAATTTTCTGTTTAAAAAATTAGAAAATGGTCTTCACCAATTTTTCTCTCTAGTCCCGTTTTGCGGACTTTCCTACAAAAAAACACATGCAAGCATTTCTCTTGCATGTGTTTCAGCTTCTATTCTAAGAAATGTTTTCGCTTAGCCGCGTAAACGTTCCACATCACGAGCGATCATTAATTCTTCATCTGTTGGGATCAAAAGTACTTTGACTTTTGACTCTTCAGTTGAGATCACTAATTCTTCGCCGCGTTTTGCATTTTGATCGGCATCTAATTCGCAACCAAACCAAGTCATGCCTTTGATAACTTCGCTGCGGACGTGGGCATCATTTTCACCGATACCAGCAGTAAAGACGATCGCATCGACACCGTTCATGGTCGTTACATAGCCACCGATGTATTTACGGATGCGGTCAGTAAAGACGTCATAAGCAACTTTGACTTCTTCTTTGTCGTAGTTTGCTTCTAGATCGCGCATGTCGCTGGAAATACCAGTTAAGCCTAATAAACCAGATTTTTTGTTTAAAACATCCACCATTTCATCGATGTTCAAATCTAATTTTTCCATTAAGTAAGGCAAAACAGCAGGATCGATGTCACCAGAACGCGTTCCCATCGTTACACCAGCTAACGGCGTGAAGCCCATTGATGTATCTACTGATTTTCCGCCGTCAACTGCAGTGATCGACGCACCGTTCCCTAGATGGCAAGTGATGATTTTTAATTCTTCGATTGGTTTGCCTAACATTTCTGCCGCACGCTCAGAAACATAACGGTGGCTTGTACCGTGGAAGCCGTATTTACGTACTTTGAACTCGTTATAGTACTCTAATGGCAAGCTGTATAGGTAATTGTGTTTTGGCATCGTTGCATGGAAAGAAGTATCAAAAACAGCGACACTGATGATTTCAGGCAAGATTTTTTTGAAAGCAGTGATCCCCATCAAGTTTGCTGGGTTGTGTAATGGCGCAAATTCAGCCAATGCTTGGATGCGTTCCATCACTTCGTCTGTGATCACAACTGAATCAGGGAAATCTTCTCCGCCGTGAACGACGCGGTGACCGACGCCAGTGATTTCATCATAAGCACCTAAAATGTTTAATTCGATCAGTTGATCCAATAACATTTTTACAGCTACTTCGTGATCGTTGATGTCGATGATTTGTTCGAATTTTTGATCTTCCCCATATTTGATGGTAAAGATAGAATCTTTCAAACCGATTCGTTCAACGATTCCTTTAGCGACAACTGTTTCCTCTGGCATTTGATATAATTGCCATTTTAAACTTGAACTTCCAGCATTGATTGCGATTGTTTTTGACATGATGATCTCCTTATCCGAATTATATTACAGATTTGCTGCTTTCCAAGCCGCAAATTGTTCAAAAAGTTTTGTGATGTTCTTTGGTTCTTTCAGTGAGGCTAGCTTGACCAGCAAGACTTCTTCTGCTTGTTTGCTTGTCCCTCCGTGGTTTTGTAAAAGCAATATACTTTTACGTGAATGTTCATTTTTAAAGAGTTCTTCAGGAAGCTGAATCATTCCTTGCAAATAAACCTTTTCTTTCAGCCATTTTTTCAAAAATTCACTCTGTTCCGTTTCCAAGAAATTGCTTGGTAGTAAGAACAAACCGTAACCGCCAGCTTTGACATAGTTCATCGCTTGTTCCATCAACAAATGATGGGCGTAACTGTGTCCTTCTGGAGCCGCCGTAATAAAGCTGCGGGCTTTGTCATCTTGTGGGTAATAGCCCACCGGTAGATCGCTGATCGCCAGATCCATCGGTTCGATCAAAAGCTCTTGCAAGCCATCTTGATGGAACAAATGCAAGGGCGCTTTGGTCCATTCGCCAGTTGCAGCTGCGATCGCCAACAAGGTTTCGTCAATATCCACACCGGTTCCTTCTACTGGACGCTTGGCTAATTGCAGATTCAGCAAGACTGTCAATAAGAGATTCCCCATGCCTACCGATAAATCAAGAAGTTTCACTGGTTGATCGGCACTACTCAACTGCTCGATCAAATAGACGAATAAAAACCCAAGACTATCTGGTGTCAGTTGGTGATTGGCCTGCAGGCGCTCCGTTTGGCTGCCTTTCAACAAAACCAACTGCGCAAGCTTGCGTTTTTCTTCTGCCGATAGTTCCATTGCTCGAATTTCTTGATAGATGGTTTCTAAACGAGCAGCAGTTGCTTCATCTGGTACCCCATCGATCACGCGAACTTGGTATTGATCAACAAAATTTTCGATCGTCTCTACGTAAGCATCAAAAAAAGACGTTTCCAATGCGTTTTGAAGCAGTTGGATCGCTTCAACGGTCAAATGAAAAGACGTTTCCATTTTTTCTGCGGACATCTTGCACCTCTTTTCAAAACTATAACAACATATATACCTGTTTAATTTTAGCCGATTCATCCAAAATAATCAATCGCTTTCGTTTAGAATAATTTGTGAAGCTGTAAACATTCTTTTTCTATTTCTGTATGAAAAAGGATGGTCGAAACAACCATCCTTTTCCTGTACTATTCTTCTTGGTCATCTGTGTCTATTTCAGGCTGCTCTTCAGGCAACAAAAAGGTAAAAGTAAATCGCCGACTTTTGACATAGCATTCGATCTGTAAGCTCTGTCCTTGCCGTTCATAAGTCAACTTTCCTACATTATAAAACCGTGTCCCTCGATCTTCCAACTCGTTTTGCAAGAATTCCGCATGGAAAAGTTCACTCATAATAAGGGCTTCATAGGTTTCAATGGTTTTTGTATAAAAAAGGGCTGTTGTGCGGCTGTTTTCTAACACCAGCAATAACATCAAGCTCAACAGCTGCACAAACAACAATGCTGTGAGTAAAATACCGCCTTTATGCCGCCTCTTGTGAGTGTATTTTCCATTGTCCAATTTTCTGGTCTCCATTCTCAAAGGAAACGGTAAAGCGGATCGCTGCGCCAATTTTCTCAAAAGACACATCTGCCACTTCTGTCAACAACGGTTGATAGCCATTGTTGTCCCGTTTCCGCAACACTCGGTTGATGCGATCGATCGTTACCGAATTGTTTTGACTGCTTCGCAAATATAGCGTGTTCTCGCTGACTGATAGATAGACACAGGTACTTAATTCCCGTTCCAACTGAAACAAAAAAACATGCCATTCTTGATCTTTGCGAGCCATGATCTGCTGATTGACCGGTGCGAGGTGCTTGACGATCCCGCTGATCATCAATAAGCAGATCGCCAATACCCATAAAGACAACAGACACTCCAACAAAGTAAAGCCTTTACTCTTCATACACAATCTCCCAGAGCTGTTCGCCACTTTGGATGCGTGCCTGTTGATGCTGCGCTGCTTGCCAAAAGCGAACTTGATAGACCGTCTGACGCTGCGTCGTGTAGGTAATGGTTGACGCATCAAAGGAGTGGTTCTGGACTTCTTCATACAGCACCCGCAGCATTTGGGCTTTTTCCTGAAATGCCGCACTTTGCGTCAGTGAAGCGGTCTGCATCGCTAAAAACAATAACACACAGGTTGCCAACACCCCAAAGCCAATCAGGCTTTCTGCTAAGATGAACCCGCTATTCAACGATTTTTTCATAGCGTCCGCTCCCAAATAAAAACTTATAGCTGATGGTTTGCTTTTTCTCCTGCCAATAGAAAACGATCCTTCGCAGACTGCTATTGTTGCCGGACTGACTACTAAAAAGAATATCGGGAAACGCCTGCATCGCTAGTTGAGGAGGGACTTCGATCTTGGTGACCGGCTCAGTTGCAGCGCCATAAAATGAAACAGTTGGCGTTGGCGCTGCTTGATAAACGGCTCGGGTTTGTGTGTTATCGATGATGGCCGATTGCTGTATGGTATAGAGGCCTTTTTCTAAGCGTGCACAAAAGCCTAAGACTTCAGCAGATCGTTGATAGTACTCGATGGCCACGACGGGAAAAAAGAGAAACATACTACTGACCATGAGGACCAAAAGGCTTTCTATTAAAGTAAAACCAGCAAAAGAGCAACGTCGACAGCCCTTAGTCCCCTTGCTCATAAATCGCATATTGCTCCTCAGATACATACCCTTCAGCGATCAATTCTTCTCTCGAGGGCTCCCGATTTTCATTCAGACGAAAGAGTTCGATCTGGGTTTCCACCACTTTCACGATGGCCGCATTTCCTTTCTCATCAATGATTCCTCTTTGCTTGGCAAGATTTGGGACAAACAACAAAACCAAAATACTGATCACTAATAAAACAACCAACATTTCAACCAATGTAAAGCCTTTTTTGACACGCCAAATCCCCTGCTTGCGAGAAGAGGCGACTTTCTTTTCTATCATTCGATCACTCCTTGGATATTTCCATAGATTGGTAAAAACATAGCGGCATAGATCCCAACGATCATTAAAGCAACCAACAAAAAAATCAGAGGCTGAACCCAGTGAATAGCTTTTTCGATTCGTTGAAACAAGCGATCCATCAATAATTGACTGTATAAAAAAAGCTCTTCTCCTAACTTTCCCCGTACTTCTCCTTGAAAGACGATCAAAGAAAATTCTGGTGTGAGAAACGAGAAATGACGAAGTTTTTCTGGGAGTTCTCCGCCAAGTGTCAAGGTCACTCGCAACTCTCGCGCTAATTCTTGGATCAAGGTAGCTTTATTGGTGTGCTCCATACACTCAATGATCTGTTGGATATCTAACCCTTGCTGAAACAACTTGCCCCATTCCAATGCGAAAAAACTCGTGTGATAACTCGTGTACAATGCTCCGAACAATGGCAGGTGGCTGAAGAATACAGCTTTTTGCAAGGCAGTGCGGCGGGCAAATACCCAGCGGCTGATCACAAAAAGCAGCACACTTACCAACAAGAAGAGGATAAGTACTGCTGGTGCCCAAGTGATGGCGCGAATGCCCCAATGACCTTCGTCGATCATGCCAGAGGCTAACAATTGAGGCATTAAAAAGCGATGCATGCCAAAGAGAGCCGCCACTAAAAAGACCAGTAGCAAAAGCGGATAGGCCGCTACTTTGTACAGCAGCTGTTTTTGCTTGTTGACCAATTTGTGGTAGTCGACCATCCGCCGCAAGGTCGTCGTGAGATTCCCATGACTTTCTGCTAAATAAAGCTGATTTTTTTCGGTAGCCGATAAAGACAACGGCGCTACTGCTGCTGCCAAGCTTTGCCCTTGGGCAAGATGGGCAATCAGCTGTTCGATCACAGGTTCAGAAAACTGGCGACTGCGCAGCAACACTTGGAGGCTTTCTTGTAGGGAAAAGCCACTCTCCAATAACACCGTGAAGGTGACCAAGAGGGCTTCAGTTGCACGGCGTGGTAGCTGGGGCTTCTTTTTCATAAACTTCATCGGTGATCCACCCACTTTCTTTCACTCGTTTTAATACGTGCTGCCACTGTTTTTCCACTTGCCCCTCATAAAAGTGATACGCCAGCAATCCATGGGGTTCGTTGACTTCATTCGGCAACAATCGCTGATAAACGATCCCTTGCAACGCGTGCGCCAGAAGATCGTCTGCCCCTAGCAATTCCAGCAGCCGTGTCTTGGTTTCTGCTACGCCTCGTGCATGGATCGTGGCAAATACTCGATGACCTGTCAGAGCGGCTCGTACAGCGGCTTGCGCCGTCTCTTTGTTACGGATCTCGCCAATCAAAAGCAGGTCCGGACGATGCCGTAAAGACAAGCGAATCAATTCATCATAGTCTTGTCCGATTTTCAAATTGGTCTGCAGCTGCAAAAAATGCGGCTCTTCAATCTCCACAGGATCTTCGATGGTAATGACTTGTCCCTTGGTTGCCCGTGCTAATTGATACATGAGGGTCGATTTTCCTGAGCCAGTGGGACCAGAAAATAAATATAGGCCTCTTTGTTTGGTTGTCTGTTGGATCTGCTGGACGTCTTCTGCAAAAAAATAGCGCAGATGCTCCTTGTTCAAAGGATAAAGAAACCGCATCACGAGACTTTCACGCCCTTGATAATCACCCACCGTTGAGACGCGCAACCGCTGTAGCTGATCGCCTAACAGATAGCTGACTGCGCCTAACTGAGCTTTGCGCCGTTCTCCCACCTCCATTCCTCCTAAAAATTTGAAGCGGGTGATCAGCTGCTGAGCTTCTTCGTTGGTCAGTACTTGATAGGTCTTTCTGAGATAGCTTTTACTGAAAATCACCTCCATCTGTGTACCGCTAGGCAAAATGGTCAGATCCTGCATGCGTTCTTGTCTTCCATAAAGAATCAACTCGTCTGAGAATGCTCGAATATCCACGACTTATCCCTCCTAAAAAGAAATACGCAAACGCTTTGAGAATAGAAAAAAAAGATGAAGCAAATTTGCTTCATCTTTCATCATTCGTTTATTTCTGTGGTTCTTTTGCCACAAATTGGGCTTCCACCCGATAGATCCGCTGCCCGCGGCTTGAGAATTTTTCTTCATATTCCGTCATGATATTGTTCTCAAAGGAACTGTTATGCAAGTCCAACCAAACTTGTTTGATAATCATGCCGTATTGAGAAAAGCTCGCTAAGGAATACTCAAACAATCCTTGGTTATCCGTTTTGAAATGGATCTCGCCGTTGGGACGTAAAATCTGCTCGTCGACTGCTAAAAAGGCTTTGGAAGTCAAACGGCGCTTCTCATGCTTCTTCTTAGGCCATGGATCAGAAAAATTCAAATAGATCTGGTCTACTTCATTGTCTGCAAAATAGTTGGTCAATGCGGAACCATCGACATGCAGCAGTTGCAAGTTCGGGATCTCCTGCTCGATCATTTTATCTAATGCGATCGAAACGACACTAATCTGCATTTCCACACCAATATAATTGATCTCGGGATGAGCTTTCGCCATTTCCGTAATAAATTGGCCTTTTCCCATTCCAATTTCGATATGCAGCGGGTGATCATTGCCAAAGCGTTCATGCCAACGCCCTTTCCATTCAGTAGGCTCTGCCACGACGTATTCTGGATGAGCGTCAATCAGCTCTTTTGCACCTGCACGTTTTCTTACTCTCATGTTTCTTCCTTTCCGAAAAAACAAGATGGAACCAAATTGCCTCGCTCCATCTTCTCTTCATTCGCTATAAATTCGTTTTAATTGTAAAATCTCTGCATTCATGGCTTTGTAATCGCCTCGCAGATAATATTTTTTGACCTCTTGCAGCATACTCAACAATGCGTACCAATAAATCTTTTCGATCACTTCGCTGCTGCTGTGGATACCATAGCGCACGAGCCAATGAGACCAGCCAGATAATGGCACATAGTGACCTAAAATAGTGCCGATATCGATTGCCGGATCTGCAAACATCACGGAATCCCAATCGACTAAATACAAATAGTTTTGACAAACTAGCCAATTTCGATAATTGACATCGCCATGGACGACCGCGGCTTTCTGCTCGTCAAAAGCTGGAATATTGGTTTTTAAATACTCGGTGACCAAATGAATAAAACGGTTTTGGGCGACCGCAGAAGGCAGCTGATCCTGATAATCCATCAGCATCTGTTCAGGCGATCTGACTTGTCCGCCGATTTTGCTTAGCATCTGTGCCAACGTTTTTGAATGATGCAAGTGATACAACACATCAATGACATCATTTCTTTGGCCGATTTCATCGGGATCTAAGACCCGTCCATCCAGCCATTCTTGTGCGGAGAGCGTATCCCCATTTCCCGTCCGTTTCGTCCAGACGAGTTTGGGTGCAATGCCCTCTTTAGAGAGTGCCGCAAGCATCGGGGTCGTATTTCGTTTGATAAAGACTTTGTCGTTGTCCTTGAGCCCGATATAGGCTTTCCCGGTGTCGCCTTTGATTGGCCGCATACGCCAATCTTGATCCAAGCGAATATCCATCCTAGCTTCTCTCCTTATTTCGCAGTACCTCTTATTCTAGCTTCCTAATGGGTCGCCGTCAAGCGCATATGCGTTCGCTTTTTGTAAGAGAGGCCACTTGTGGATCAGGCGTGCATTTTCTTTAATCGCCCTGGCAAGTAGATGCCTAAAAAAAGACCCGCAAACCCTAAGAAGCCAAGAAACGCGATACCGCCTTGCCAAACAAAAGGCAAGCGCAAGCAACAGATCACACCGAAAAGAACTGCGGTCACCAGTAAGAGTGCCCCAAGAATTTTTTTGATCGCTGCGGCTTTTTGTTTTTCTGGCACGGGATACAGATGTGTCAAAACCATGTATTGAAACTCATTGATCAAAGGAATCAGTTGGAAACCGATCAGATAAAGAAACAAGCAGCCGATCAGCAGACTGATCCAAAGCTCATCGACAAAGAATAAGACGAACCCACCAATCAAAGTCAAACGGACATAAAGCCCGCCATATTGCCCCCCACGGATCACTCGGCGCAAGTAAAGATAGAGGTACGTATTGCTGTGCACTGGTTTGATCTTTGCCAGCAGCCAGTCGAGGTATTTGCGCCGTTTGGCTTCCGTCGTGATTTGGGGAACATCTGTAAATAAGTTGATAAAACGATAGATACGCATTAAGCGCGACTGTTCGGCTTGGATCATATAGTCCCAATCCAAAAGCTGGCTATTGGCTTTCAGTCCAAAGAGGAACCAGATTGCTTGGAAGATGCTGATCCCCAATCCTAGCCAAGGTGCTACATAAATACTGGCAAGTGTGGCAGCTAACGCACTTGCGAACCAGATGCCTCGCTGCTGTTTGACTTGCTGCTGAGTTTCTTGATACAAACGAATCCGTTGTAGTGAAAGATCCCCCAGTTTTAAGAGCCACATCATCCCTAAAAAGTATGGGAATGAGGCAAAGGTGCTTTTTGCTGTGACCACGACCAAAGGCATCGTTGCCCCTACGGCTAAAAATAAAACCCCAAAGGGCAGCCAGAGGGAATAACGTAACGCCTGGCTGAGATAACTTGTCATTTGTCCTTCTTTGGCTAACAGAAAAATCAAATCTGCCGGTTTCGTCAGTGTCGCTAAGCGTCCCAGCGGTAAAACAAAGAGCCAAACAGCGACCACGATGATGCCGCCTAATGGAAACGGCCGCGGCAATGTTTTTAGCAATTCAGAATAATAGAGCCCCAGACCTCCGACTAAGAAGGTGCTGATCAAAGCAAAATGATCATTGAAGACATAGCGCAAATAGCGTGTCATCTGTTTTTGATGCCGCTGTAAGCGTTGCGAGAAAAACTGCTTCATGCTTGACTCTCCTTTGTCAGTGCGAGGTACAGATCATCAAGGGAGGCTTCTGGTGCTTGAAATTGGCTTCTTAGTTCCGCCAATGTCCCTTGTGCGCGGATCTCACCGTTATGCAAGAGGATGAATTTGTCACAATACTTCTCTGCGGTTGCTAAAATGTGGGTGGACATCAAAATAGATGCCCCGGTTTGTTTCATCTCATTCATCAGTTCCAATAACGCATTGATCGCTAAAGGATCTAATCCTAGAAAGGGTTCATCAATGATGTAGACACTCGGCTCAATCAAAAAGGCACACAGTACCATGACTTTTTGTTTCATCCCTTTTGAAAAGTTTGCCGGGAACCAATCGAGTTTGTTTTCTAAGCGAAAGGTTTTTAGCAGGCGTTCTGCTCGCTTCATGGCTTCTTCTTGTGGAAGATCGTAGGCCATCGCCGTCACTTCAATGTGCTCTCTTAAGGTCAATTCTTCATATAAAGAAGGAGTTTCGGGGATATACCCGATTTGTTTGCGGTATTGCTCTGGGTTTTCTTTAAGGGTCAAGCCATCGATCGTGATGGTGCCGCTATGAGGTTGCAGTAAACCGATGATTTCTTTGATCGTCGTACTCTTCCCTGCCCCGTTCAAGCCGATCAAGCCAACGAGCTCCCCATCGCCGATCGTAAAATCAATATTTTTTAAGACTGGCAGCTGATTGTAGCCGCCTGTCACGTTTGCTACTTGTAAAGTCATTTTTTCCCTCCGATTCGCCTGATTATGGCTCTTTGTCAACGTAGGCTCTTTTTGTTCAATTCAGTCAGCTGGCAAAACAGTTGTTTATTTTTCTTTATTCGTGACTTGCAGGATAAATTCATTTTCTCCCACTGTAATGATTTCTTGCGCTAGTTCTTGGCTGCCAAAGCGCTCTTGCCACGTTTGTGCTTCGCTGGCTGGAAAGACGACCATTTGGATGGCACCAGCGGCAAGACGGGTGGTAAAGGCTTGGACAGCGGCTGGTTCGGCATAAGAAACCAGGCTGATCCGCAGCTCTTCTTTTTGATACCCTTGATCTATTGCCCATGCTTCAACGGCTGCTTCCAATTCACTTTGCACCGCAGGGTCCATTGCTGTTTCAGTGACAATGGCGGCATTGACTACTTCTTCTTGCGGACGTGTCAGAGAATAAGTGATTGAACCAGCAAACACCACAAACAGCGTGATCGCGATCAACCACTCTTTATAGGCATAGGCTAAGTAGCGAAGCTTCGCTGAAGTCGTTGTTTTTTTCTGTAAGGTTTCTTTAATGATCGGTTTCATAGGTTCCTTCTTTCCAAATGATTTCTGATATTAAGTCTAGGGTTGTTGGAATCTAAATGCAAGCGTTTCTCGCTTGCTTTTCGCATTTCTTTAAAAAAGCGCCTTTGTTGAAGGAACAGTTGCCTTGTTCCGACTTTTTCAAAGAGGAAACCAGACGAAAAAAAGCAAAATATGGTAAAGTAGAGGTAATAGATCAAGGAGGTTTTTTACAATGGAAAATTGTATTTTTTGTAAAATCAATAATCGTGAGATTCCTAGCTACAAAGTCTACGAGGATGAGCAAGTCTATGCCTTTTTAGATATTTCCCAAGTCACCCCTGGTCATACATTGGTCATTCCCAAAACGCATGTGACGGATATTTTCGAGTACGATGAAACGTTGGCAGCAGCGGTTTTTGCCCGTATCCCTAAGATTGCTCGGGCGATCGAAAAAGCATTCCCTGAGATCGAAGGCTTAAATATCATCAACAACAATAAAGAATTGGCGTACCAATCCGTCTTCCATTCCCATGTCCATTTGATTCCTCGCTACAGCAAAGACGATGATTTCAAGATCCATTTTGGCAATCATGCAGAGAATTACACGGGGGAAGAGCTGGCGGCAATCGCCGAAAAAATTGGAAAGCAGGTGAACTAAATGATCGGTAATTTTCTTAAAGGACTTTTGTTCGGTTCCATCGCCGGCGGCTTAGGCGGTTTGCTTTTTGCACCAAAAAGCGGCAATGAAACCCGTGAAGAATTGATTCGCTATTTAGATGACACGACAGAAGCGACCTTAGAATTCAATGACAGTGTCAAACAGCTCAAAGATGCTGTGATGGTAACCCGCAAAACGATCGACGAAACGATCCCAGTTGTGACCGAATCTTTCACGAAAGATTTGGAAGCCTTCAAATTCCAAGCACAACCGCGCCTTGCTCGGATAAAAACCCAAATGGAACAATTGAATCAGCACATCACGACGATTCAAGCCCAAAGCGCCGAGGATGACAAACAAATCGAAAATTTGTAGTTTTTATGAATTTTGTTTGAAACATCCGCTGTTTTCTTTCCAACCATTTCTAGAAGTGGTATAGTAGGTGCAGTGATTATTATGAAACTTTTTAGAATTAGGAGTGCTTAAACGAATGAAGAAAAAATTAATTTTAGTAGCAGTCAGTGCAATGAGTCTTTTTGCATTAGCGGCTTGTGGTAACTCAAGTGAGGAAATCGCAACAATGAAGGGCGGTAAAATCACTGTTCAAGATTTTTATGACAAAGCAAAAACAAGTACAGAAAATCAACAAGCGTTGCGTGAAATGATCGTCTTGAAAGTCTTTAATGAAAAATACGGCGATGACGTAACGGAAGAAATGATCGACGAACAATTCAACAACGTGGCTGAGCAATACGGCGGCAGTGATTCCTTTGAATCAACATTGACTGCCTCTGGTTATACGGTGAAATCTTACCGTGCAGAATTAAAACAACAACTTGCGTTACGTGAAGGCTTAAAAGCCAACATGGATATCACTGATGAAGACATGAAAACTGCTTGGGATTCTTTCCACCCTGAAGTAGAAGCACAAATCATCAAAGTAGCAAGTGAAGATGATGCCAAAGACGTCTTAGAAGAAGCGAAAAAAGATGATGCAGACTTTGGCGAAATCGCTAAAGAAAAATCAACGGATGCGGCAACAAAAGAAGATGGCGGAACGATCAAATTCGATTCTACTTCATCAGCTGTACCAAGTGAAGTAAAAACAGCCGCTTTTGACTTAAAAGATGGTGAAATCTCTGAAGTGATCTCTGCAACCAACACGTCAACTTACACGACGGAATACTATATTGTGAAAATGGTGAAAAACCAAGACAAAGGCAACGATATGGATAAATACAAAGATGAATTGACTGAAATTGCTCAAAACACTTTGTTGAATGATTCAACCTTTATGGCAGCAACGATCGGTCAAGAATTGCAAGCAGCTAATGTGAAAATGAAAGACTCTGACTTAGCAGACTTGCTTTCTGATTACATCACAGCGGCCGAAACAGAAGATTCAACTGCTGACTCTTCTGCTAACGATGCAACGGACAGCTCAGCGGCAGATTCTTCTGCTACTGATGCAACCGATGATTCTACTGCAACGAGTGAAAGTGCTACAGATTCTTCTGCTGAATAAACGAAAAAAGAAGTGCCGTCGTAGCGGCGCTTCTTTTTTTATGCTAATTAGGTTAATATTGCCGATTCAGCTACTTTTTCCAACATCTGAAAAACCACGCTAAGCAAGCCTAGCGTGGTTTTTGTTCTTTCCGTCATTCACTTTGGTTGATCGTGCTACAAGGTCACCGCTACACTTCTTTCGGTACATAAAAACTCCGATTGTCCATGCCAAAAATTCGGTCTGTGTATTGACCAGGTTCCGTTAAACGAATCGACGTCAGCATCATTTGCATGGAAGCATCCAAATTATCGATTTGATGGAGGATCTCCGCTTCCATTATGCGGGGGCGAACAGGTGACCCATATTCTAATAAGCCATGGTGGGCTAAAACCATATGCCGCAAAACAACGATATCTTCTTCTTTGTCATCAAATTTCAAAGCCATACAGGCTTGCGTGATTTCTTCATCCACTAAGACCAAATGCCCTACTAGATTCCCCGCCAAGGTATACTCTGTCGTCATCGGACCTGTCAACTCGATCACTTTTCCTAAATCATGCAAAATGATACCCGCATACAGTAGTGAAGCATTCAATTCAGGGTACTCTTTGACGATTGCTTTTCCTAACCGCAGCATAGTGGTCGTATGATACGCCAATCCACTGGCGAAGGCATGGTGATTGCGCTTCGCAGCTGGAAAGTCAAAGAATTCCTTTTTATACTTGTTCAGTAAGAAACGGACGATTCGATTCCAGTGAGGATTCGTGATCTCAAACAAGGTTTGACTGATTTCTTCTTCCATCTCTTCTTTTCGCAAGGGTGCTTTTTCCATGTATTGGCTTGGTTCATGGGGCTCTTCCGGTTTCGCTAAACGCAAATGCATGATTTTGACTTGCGGATTGCCTTGGTAGACCTCCCGTTTTCCATCTAGCAGTACTACTTTCCCGGGTTCAAAACGGGCGATTTCTTCATCTGATGCATCCCAGAACTTTCCGTCGATCGTGCCGGATGTATCTTGAAAGGTGAAGGCAATAAATTTTTTGCCGTTTTTCGCGATCCGCACATCGGCATTCTTGATCAGCAAGAAAAGTTGAAACGTTTCATCAACAGTTAATTCACGAATTTTTTTCATGGGCTTATTTGGCCGATCAGCCAAATCTTTCACTTCCTTTACTCAGATCCTGGATAGGCTGCTGGTACTTCTGATAATAGCTTACCATTTCTTGGTCAGAAGACAAACAAATTACTTGATAACTTTGCCCAAACTCTTTTAACAGTGCGGCAAACCGTTCCTTACGAACACTATCATAATACAGCCAACCATCATCAATAATGATTGGACACAATGGGTGATTTTTTTGCAGTGCTAGATAACCGAAGCGTAACGCCATGATTAACTGATCCTTCGTGCCTGTGGACAGGTCGATGATCGAAAACATCTCGCTGGCATTTGCCGCTACCAACAAGCCATTTTCCAAAAGAATCTTTTGATAACGTCCGTTTGATAGCTGTTCAAAATAGGTTGAAGCAGCCGACAATAGCTGCGGCAATTGCTGTTCTGACAACTCGGTCGTGACATCCGTTAAAATCGAAGCCGCCAACTGACGACTCCCCCATGCCACAGCAAGTTCTTCAATGACCGCCTTTAGCTCACTTTCTTCTTGATAAAGCTGATTCAAGGTGCCATTTTTTTGACTAGCTGCTGCTTCTAATTCCAAACGCTGTTTTTGCTCCGTCAACTGCTGTATTTGTGCCTGAAGCTGTGTTTGCTGCTGCTTGATCTGGTCTTTTTGCTGCAGCAATTCTGCTTGTGTCACTGGTTTAGGATAAATCGGTGTTAACATCACCGCCAATTCTTCTGATCGCTGCTGCGTGCGTTGCGCCGCTTCCCATTGCTTCAACCAGAGGCTGATTTCTGCAGGGTGATCTAAGCCTTGTTGCTGCAAGAGATCACTGGCCTGGGAAAGCAGCTGGTCGCGTTCATTGCGGGTGCGGGTCAACTGTTGGGCCAGCAGCGTGCTAGGTTGTTGCAGTCGTGAAAGCTTGATTGTTTGCATCTCTTCATTAAACCTCTGCAAGATCGCTGCTTTTTCTAACAAGGTTTTGTTTTGCAACGGCAGCCACTCAGCATAAGGTCGGAACTGCTCGTCAAAGGGGGCCAGTTCTTCTGCGACGGCTTGCCGTTCTTGATAGGCTTGTTTGCGCTGCTGTGAGTAGGCTTGATAGCTAGCAACATCTTCATCATAGGCTAATAAATACGACTGCCAGCTTTCCACCGGCAAATCACCAAAAAAGGGGGCTAAGGCTTGGTG
This sequence comes from Enterococcus sp. DIV1096b, assembly GCF_050498765.1. Lineage (NCBI taxonomy): Bacteria > Bacillati > Bacillota > Bacilli > Lactobacillales > Enterococcaceae > Enterococcus > Enterococcus sp. DIV1096b. The sequence continues at coordinate 3,214,718 of NZ_JBMHEK010000001.1, forward strand.
GGCACGATCGATCTGCTGCTGCTTTTGCTGCTGTTCATTTCCCAGCTGCGCCAACTCTTCTCCCAGCAGATCCAGCTGCATGAGAACCGTCTGCCATTCCTGTTTGATGCCTTGCTGTTTGTTTGGCGCTGCTTTCATCAACGGCAAAACACTGCCAATGATCGCTGCGATCCCTACACCTAGAGCAAGCCAGCGCCACGGACTCGGCAAAAAGATACCGATCACTACTAGCAGCCCACCGACGATCCCTAGCGGCCATAGCGGGCGAGAAACCGGCTTGCGGCCAATCAATTGAGGATGCTGCTGTTCTAAGCGAGCTGCGGTGGCTTGCAAAGGCTGCGCTTTTTCTTCTAAACGCATCATGCGCTTTTCGAGCTCTTCTAACTGCACACGTTCTTGTAGTAAACGTGTGGTTTGTTCATGGATCGAAGCCGTTACTAGCGGCGGCGATTCTCTGCTCCATTGGCGCTTTTCGATCAAGCGATTCAGCTCCGTGATGGCGACGGCTTCTTGTTGATTGGCCGCTGCTTCACGATCTGCCAAACGCACCATCGTCACTTGCTGCTGCAGCAAGTGATTGATTTGGTGCTCGTGATCAAGGTAAAAGAAATACTTATCTGATTCTTTTCCTTGCTCCAACTGATCTAATTCAGCTTCTTTTTTGCGAATTTCTTCCGTCAGCTGCTGATACTGCTGATAAAACTGTTTGATGGCTTGGACTTGCTGAGGATCGGCTAACGTATCTGCTGGTGCCATTTGCTGCCACTCTTCATAAAGACCCCAATGACTCATCTGCTGCTGATTTTCCTGATAGGCTTCATTCAATGCTTGAAACTGGTGTCGCAAGTCTTGGATCTGTTCTTGCAACTGGGCGATCTGCTGATACTGCTGTTGGATGCGGCTTTCTTCGCTTTCTTTTTCCGCAATCGTTTTTTGCAGTTTTTCTAATTGTTTTAACGCCTGATTCAAAGGCAGCTTTTGCCCCCGTGGCTTGTATTGCTGCTGATTGATGGTTTCATATTGTGCCACTTGCTGCAGCATTTTTTGACTGCCGCTGATTCCCAGAGAAATCAACGCTTGGTGCAGCTCATTTTCTTCTAGCTTATCGATCTGGGTCAATTGCTCTTGCTGAAAGGTAAAGACATCGAAGAACAATGCTCGATTGAGGGGCTGCAGGTGTTGTGCCAGCCATTGCTCATCGACCGTCTGACCAGCGACATGGACTTTGGCACGACCGCGGTCTACATGCCGATAGCGTTCCACGATCACTTCGCCGAAGGGTTCCAGCGCCAACCATAACTTGCCACCGTAAGCTGCACCGTTTTTGGGGGTATAGTCTTTTTTCTTGGCTGTCTTTTTCGGAAAGCCAAATAAGATGGCGGCAATAAATTGATACAACGTCGATTTTCCGATCTCGTTGTGCCCAAAGAGCAGCTGATTTTGCGGATGAAAGGCAAAGCTTTGTTCATGGTATTTCCCAAAACCGGTAATCTCTGCTTTTAAAATTCTCATGACTGCTCCTCCCATTGAAAGTCGTCTTTCAACAATTGCTTGGCTTGCTGCAAGACTTCTTCTTGAAATGATTCATGGGTGATCCCCCGCTGGATCAGCGGATGCTGCAATAGATCGGACAGTCGGTCCGCAAAGATCTCTGGTGACTCATACATCGCTAAAAACTGCAGCATATAGTCTTGTGGTACCGCCAATGCGATCTTGTCTTCATTGGCTTGCTCGACTTCAAGGGCATAGATTACTTGCAGCGGCTCTGTTTGTGCCAACCGTTCATTGAGGTAGGTCAGCCATTCATTTTTTTCCGCAGCTGGAAACCAATCTGGCGGCAGCTGCTGCACATCGGTCAACACCAGATGCAGCAAGCGCGAACGAGGACTTTTTAAGCGCTCGATGATCGCTGGCAATACGGCATTCGAGGCGGTCACATCCGCTAAGGAGACCACTTGCTTTTGCCAAGCGATTTCCGCGATCTCCAAGCGCTCGATTGTTGGTCCTTGTGGCGATAATTCTGCCAAAATCACCCCAGTCGCCTGCTCTTTCTTGGTCTTTCCTTGAGGCGTACCGGGATAGAGGATCGGTGGTTGCTCTGAGAGCGTCTTAGGTACATGGATGTGCCCCAAGCCCCAATAATCATAGCCTTTTTGCTTCATTTCACTGATTGAAAAGGGGGCATACCGTTCACCGGCTTGATCCCCGTGGTAAAGCCCAATATGGTAATCCACCGCTGCTCTTGCGGGAAATTCTGTTACTTTATTTTCAGCGATCCAAGGATGTTGGTAGCTAAATCCACTGATTGCATAGGTTTCACCGTTTTTCGTTGTTCCTTGTACCGTTTGAGCTTCTTCCGATGAAAAGAGAATGACGTTTTCTGGAAAAGCAAACCAATACCGTTGCGGATCATAATAATCATGGTTGCCGAAAATCATATAGACTGGGATCTCTGCTTCTCCCAGTCGTTGCAGTTGGGCAAAAAAGTCATGCTGCACTTTTAGACTCGGCCGTGCTTGATGGAATGTATCCCCAGCCAGCAAAACAAAATCGACCGCTTTTTCTAAAGCAACATCCACCAAATTACGGATGATTTTTTGATTGATAGCAGGGAGTTGGGTCTTCACTTTTTCAGATAACAGATGGACCCCTTCAAATGATCGGTCGATATGCAGGTCTGCACTATGTAAAAATAGCATTTCTTTCTCCCTCCTTAATGCTTCTATCATAACATTTATCAGTCATTTCGTCAGCAAAATACGAAAATTTGTTCGCCTTTTTCATAAAAAAAACCAAAGAAGCGCTTTTGAAACTTCTTTGGAAACGACTCTTGCAGTTGCAGCCGGTTTCTCTGAAGTTTCACTTGCTTCTTTGGTCTTTGTTTGTTGGCGATTACGCTTCGTATAGATCTCTTACAGGACCCATGATGATGCGGTTCAAGTCATTGGCTACTAAACTGAAGGCTTGCTCTTTTTGCATCAAGTCAGAAACGATGCCGTCTTGTTGAATTTTTTGCGATAATTCTTGGGCTTTTTGCGCTTCTTCTTCCGTCATTTCTTCGCCAGCCATCATTTTTTGTTGCAGGCTTTGTTGCAACTCTTGAAACTCTTTGAATAACGCGTACGCTTCTTCATTTGCTTTCAAACGGTCGAAAGAACCTTTCAGATCTTGAAATTGTTCTGACTCCCGTAATTCACGTTCTAATTGATTTGCTGTATCATAAATATTTGCCATTTTGACGCCTCCTCTTTTTTTCTAGTATACCATTCTTCTCAGGTTCTAGACTAGCAGTTGCCTAATTCCTTTAATTTCCACTAATGGAATTCCACAAGCCGCCAAACAATTCTTTCGTTCCTTCTTTGATCTTGCTGCCGAATTCCTTCATACCTTCTTTGGCGCTTTCGGCAAAGTCATCGATGGTTTGTTGCCAATCATTGCTATTTTGTGACGTACTGCTATCAGGATCTGGTACCTCATCGGCTGCCATTAATTTTCCGCCTGTCCAATAAGCGTCTGCAACTTGGAATTGGGTGCCTTGACTATAAGGCAGTAAGCTTTCGGCCTCTGCTTTAAATATTTTCCCAACAACTTGTCCGCTAGTTCCCGTTAAGTAATGATCTTCACTCACATGTTCAAATCCTAGCCAGGTTGACAGAACCATATCAGGAGTATAGCCGACGATCCATTGGTCATTGACCTTAGAAGCATCAAAGTTGGTCTCTGTCGTACCCGTCTTACCGGCGATCGTAAAGCCGTACGGACTAGCACTAACCCCCGTCCCGTTAGAGAAGGTTCCTAGCATCATGCTCGTCATTTTATCAGCGGTCTCTTTAGAAATCACGCGTTTGCCTTGCACAGACGTATTGTCAACGATCACGGCACCAGTTGAATCAACGATTTTGGTGATCAAATGCGGTTTGTAGTAATACCCGCCATTAGCGAAAACGCCATACGCTGCTGCCATCGTCATTGGAGATTCCCCTTTTTCCAAACCACCTAATGCTAAGCCATAATATTTGTCGGATTCGGTCAAGGAAAGACCGAATTCTTGTGCTTTGCTATACCCGCGATCTAAGCCGATCTCATGCAGCAGCCAAACTGCTGGCAGATTCAAACTTTGGGCGAGGGCTTGATACATGACTGCTTCGCCAGCATAGGTCCCGTCAAAGTTTTGAGCATCATAAAAATCAAGAGGCTCGTCTTTCAGGACACTGTCCGGTTCAAACCCAGCTTCTAGGGCAGGGGCGAAGACGCTGATCGGTTTGATCGTGGAACCTGGTGAACGTTTCATTTGCGTGGCAAAATTAAATCCTCTAAAGACGTGCTCACCACGACGACCCACCACCGCTTGCACCCCACCGGTATTCGGATCAAGTGCGACAGAGCCAGATTGCACCATCGTGCCATCAGCGGCATTTTCAGGGAACAAGGCATCGTTTTTATAGGCAGCTTCCATTTGTGCTTGGTAGTTTTGATCCAGGGCTGTATAGATCTTGTAGCCGCGATTCATGACATCATCGGCGTCCAACCCATAGGATTCGGCTTCGTCGATGACCGCATCGAAATAATAAGGATACTTATAGCCAGATTCTGAATTGCCAAATCCATCATAAAGTAAATTGGCTAAGACAACTTGTGATTCTTGGTCAGCAACGGACTGGTCCAACTTGCCGTTATCCACCATCAAACTCAAGACGGTGTCGCGACGGTTCGTGGCGTTTTCCAGATTGTCGATCGGGTTATAGATCGAAGGACCTTTGAGCATCCCCACCAACGTCGCAGCTTCTCCCACGCTTAGTTCAGAAGCATTGACACCGAAATATTTTAGCGAAGCATCTTGAATGCCCCAAACCCCGTTACCGAAATAGGAACTGTTCAAATACATTTCTAAAATCTCATCTTTAGAATATTTCTTCTCGATCTCGATCGCTAAGAAAAGCTCCTTGGCTTTTCGACTAAAGGTTTGATCCAAGGACAGATAGGCATTTTTAGCAAGCTGCTGGGTGATGGTACTTCCCCCACCGCCTTCGGCACTGCGGTTGACCAGCATACGTAGGGCTGCCCGAGCGATCCCTTTGATATCAAACCCGTGGTGATTATAGAAGTTGCGGTCTTCGGTTGAGATCAAGGCGTTGACCACATCACTGGAGATGGCATCAAGAGAAACGTACGTGCCTTTTTGCGAGTACAACTGCCCTGCTTCATCACCATTGGCATCAAAAATCACCGTCGATTCTTTCAGACCTGACTCTAATTCACTGACTTTCGTATTTTTGGCGATATAAAATAAATACCCGCTCATGATTAAGATAGCAACTAAACTAAGTAAAATAAAAATTTTATTTACGTGGTATTTTTTCCAAACCCGCTTGCGCCATTGATGAAATTGCTGCAAATACGGTTTTAACCAGCGCCAAAAGGTCAGCCAACCGGTCTTTATTTTGTGAAGGATGTGTTTCCAATCCATTACTTCACGCTCCTTTGGTTAAGTGTAGCATAAATGACTTTCTTTGTTATACGGCTCTAGACGTAATTTCATTCGAAAAGAATGCTTTATTATTCTAGCATTGAATACTCTGTTTTTTATTGTTTTTTTTATAAGAAAAGCTTAAAGATGCTATAATAGTCGGTAGCGAATAGCAAAGAAAGGACGTTATTATGGAATACACCATGACTTTACCCGAAAATCACCCGCCCATGCCGCTTCGCGATTTGTTGGAACAGGAGTGGCTCGTTCCACGAAAAGTGCGCCATTTTCTGCGCACACGGAAAAATGTGGCCGTCAATCAGCAGCCCGCGATGTTTCATCAAGAAGTTCGTGGGGGTGATCAAATCACTTTGATCATTGAAGACAGTGATTACAGCTACCAGCCGATCCAGTTAGGCCAAGCGGACAAAGTCGACGTACTTTTTGAAGATGAACACTTATTGGTGCTGAACAAGCCTGCCGGGGTCAAGACGCACCCAAATCAGCCATTAGAAGCAGATACTCTGTTGAATGATGCAGCTGCTTACCTTGCGCCGAAACAGCAGCAGCCTTATGTGGTCCATCGTCTAGACAAAGAAACCAGCGGTGTGGTTTTATTTGCAAAAAATCCTTTGGTGTTGCCGATCTTGGGCCGAATGCTGGAAAACAAACAGATTTTCCGTCGCTATCAAGCCACTGTTTTGGGGAAACTTACGCAAGATCAAACGATCGCCAAAAAAATCGGTCGTGACCGTCACGATCGTCGCAAGCGGATCATTGACTCCCGCAACGGTCAGTCAGCCGTCACCCATGTAACCATCGCTCACGCCCAACAAAAGACAACCAATGTGTATTGTGTGTTAGAAACTGGTAGGACCCACCAAATTCGCGTCCACCTTGCCAGCATCGGTCATCCAGTCGTTGGCGACCCGCTTTACCAAAACAAACCAGCGCCACGTTTGCTGCTGCATGGCTACGAATTGCATCTAGAGCATCCTTTTACCAAAGAACAGTTAGTGATCATCGCTCAACCGGGCTTGTGGTAAGCAACCAAAAAGCATGACGACTTGAGGAATCCCTCTTGTCAGTCATGCTTTTTGGTTTCAGATGATTTTCTCCATGCTTCTACTTGGTATTTTGGTTTATAGCGGTAAGTAAGCTGCTGGATCAACGAATTCTGACCACAACGTCTTACTCAGTCCAAAGTGCAGATGGACGCCTGTCGAATTTCCAGTCGTCCCCATCGTACCGACTTGGTCGCCGACTGCAGCGGTCGCCCCCTTTGAGACACTGACAGCTGTTAAATGAAAATAATACGAGTAAAAGCCATTATCGTGAGCCAAAATCACGTAATTTCCAGTGCTTGGGCCATAGCCAGCATCTTCTACCTGTCCATCACGAGCGGCGACGATTTTCTCCCCCGCTTGACCTGTGAAGTCGATCCCGTCATGCTGCGTCCCTGAAAAACCAGTCGGGTCTGCTCGAGTACCAAAACCGCTGGAGATCGACACGGAGCCAGTGATTGGCAGTGAAAATTCACTGGCTGCCGCTTTCTCCGCTGCTTCTTTGGCTTTTTGTTTCGCTTCTTCAGCTGCTTTTGCTTCTTGCTCCACTTTTTCTTGTAGGTCTTGCACTTGGGCTTGCGTCTGCTGCAGCTGCTCTTGTTGGGACTGCAATTCTTTTTTGGCTGTTGCTAATTGTTCTTCGCTATGTACTAATTGGGCTTGCGTCAAGGTTTGGTACGAAGTGATTCGTTGTTGTTCGGCTTCTTTTTCCGCCAATTGTTGGTTCACTTCCCGTAAAGCCGCTTGTTGTTCACTAAACTTGCGTAGTTGCTGGATCGTGGCTTGCGGTCCATCGACTACCAGACTGCTTTGCGCTTGGCTTCCTTGGTGCTGGGCTTTTTGATCATTTAGTGCAGTGATCTGCGTTTGAACTTCCTTGCTTTCTTCTGCCAGTTGGCTTAATTCTTCCTGATAATCCGCTAATTGACTTTCCAACGCTGTGACTTTCTGTTGGCTGGTGGTGACTTCGTCTTCATAAGAGGCTAGTTCTGTGGTCAAAACCGTCAGTTCCTCGCTGCTCTTGGTTTCAGCAGCATAACTGATAGCTGGCTGGAAAAGCGGCAACGTAAGGGCGAGCAATAAAAAAATCTTTTTCTTCAATGAGGTAACTCCTTCTTTTTTTAGTAGCTTGGCTACTTTAACATGCTTATTCATGAAAAAAAAGAGGGTTTTTCCAACAGTTTAAAGTCTATTGTTGCAAACTTTCATGTAAATCACCTATAAAACGGGCTTTTTTTACAAATATTGCAGCCGAATAACAACTTTCATAAGAATTTCTTTAGCTCGCCGATCGTCTTATCCTCGCTCTTGCAGCTTCGCCAATTCCTCAGGAGTCAATTCCCGATACTCGCCTAATGCCAAATCATCTGGCAGGGACAGGCCTCCCATGCGAATCCGTTTCAAATAAACGACTTCTTTTCCTACTGCATGGACCATCCGTTTGACTTGATGAAACTTGCCTTCATGGAGGATCAGTTTGATTTCGCTGCGCGTTTCGTCTTCATCGACGTTGAGGATCTGCAGTTCAGCCGGCAAGGTCCACTCGCCGTCTAATTTGATGCCTTTGGCAAAGGTTTTTTGATCCTCCGCTGTCATGATTCCCTCGACTTGGGCATAATATTCTTTTTCCACATGCTTCTTAGGCGACAATAATTGATGCGCCAATCCGCCATCGTTCGTAATCAGCAAAAAGCCTTCGGTGTCTTTATCCAACCGTCCTACTGGAAACAAATCTTCGCGAAACGCTTCTTCAGAAAACAAATCTAAGACCGTCTCTTCATAGGAATCGACGGTTGCCGAAATCACTCCAGCGGGTTTATTCAGCAAATAATAAAACTGGCTTTGATAGACGATGGGTTCCCCCTCAAAACAAACGGTATCTTGTGTTTCTAGTACTTGCGCTTTGTCACTCTTGATGACTTGTCCATTGACGGTCACGAGACCTTTTTTGATCAACTGTTTCACTTCTTTGCGGGAGCCATAACCCATATCCGCTAAAAACTTGTCTAAACGCATCGGTTTCTTCCTTTCATATAAAACAGCCGCCAAGGTCTCACAAAGGAGGCTCAGCGGCTGCTTCTAGTTTTATTTGATGTGTAATTTCTGGCGTAAACGAACCATTGATGAGCCGAGTAGTTTTTCAGCTAAACGCAATTTCAGCGCAATGTAGATGTACACACTGCCACCGACTCCTGCTACTAGCAAGCTCAAGATAAAGGCTTGGACTTTTCTTTCAGAGCTAAAGATGAGACCAAAGAGTTGGCGGGCGATCAACGCTGCGATCACCATAATGATCGTCATCGCGCCAATCAATAACGTCCGTCGCAACGTTAAGTTTACATTGAAATGGCCTTTGCGTATCATCTTGCGAATGTTCAGCCAGCAGACGATCCCTAAAGCAATCGTCGTGGAAACTAATGGGCCATAAACTTGGAACAACCGAATCGCTGGATACTGCAGGATCAACTTCACCAGCAACCCTACAAAGAAGAAAACAACGGCTTCTTTGTTGTGGTACATTCCTTGCAGCATACTAGAACTAAGCATAAACAAGCCCAAGACCAGACCAGACAGACAGGCAGCGACTAAAACGCTCGCTCCTAACGCATCTGGACGATAAAACAAGGTGTATAAGGGATAAGACAGCACGATCATCCCAAAGGTCGCTGGGAACATTACAAAGGAATACAATTGTAAGTTATTGCTGATCAATTTAGCTAAGTTCTTTTTGTCTTTTTTGGCGACTGCTTCACTGATCAAAGGCAAGCCTGTTGAAGCCATGGAAGTAGCTAATCCGATAACCACCATCGTCAACTTATCAGGGTTGCTACCGAAAATCGCCATTAATTCTAAGAGCTGATCATTTGAAAATTCAGTAAAACTACTCATGATCCGCACAAAGGTGTATTGATCCACCAATTTTAAAATCGTGATCCCAGAACCAACGATAATAAAAGGGATCGCTTCTTTGATGGTCGCTAAAACCAATTCTTTGGTTTGCAACACGGTTTCTTCTTTGCTCATATCGACTAAGACGTCCATCCGTACCCGTTGCTTTTGGAAGTAATAGCCTAAAACCAAAATACTGGCTAAGACACCGATAAAGGCGGCAAAGGTCGATTGCGTCACAGCCGCCGTGTATTCGCCTTCGATAACCCGCATAATGATGAAGGTCGCCAAAAGCATATAGCAGACGCGGGCGATTTGTTCGACAACTTGCGAGATCGCAAAAGGTTTCATGTCTTGGTTTCCTTGGAAGTATCCTCGCATAACACTCATACAAGGAAAGACCAATAGTGCAATGCTCAATGAGCGCATTGCAGGAATCAATTCTTCCCCGCCACCTGAAGCCGTTGCCAACCATGGGGCTGCCAAATACATGATTCCGGCGGTCACCACGCCAAAGCCTGCCATCAATTGGAAGGCCCTTAAAAAGAGCTTCTGGCTGGTGCGGTATTCTTGGCGAGAATTATAAAAAGAAATCTGCTTGGCAATTGCCGATGGAATCCCAGCAGTTGAGATCATTAAAAATAAGGCGTAAACATTATAGCCCATCCCAAATAACGCATTTGCTTTATCTGCATTTGCCCCCATCCAATAATACCAAGGTAAAATGTAAATGGCGCCAAGCAAACGTGAACCGATATTGCCCATTGTCATCCAAGCAGATCCTTGAGCCATTTTTTCTTGTGTAGTTAATTCTTTTGACACTGAACGCATGTGATTATCCATCGCCATTATCTCCAACTTTCTACAAACATATCCCTTCCATTTTAATTCGAAAAAGAGTTGGTCGCAATCTATTTTTGCAACATCTTAAAGTTTCTTCAAAATAAGAAGAAAAAAAAGAAAACTTTTCCCTCCTAAACGGCGGTTTTTAGGAGTTATGCTATAATAAGAGAAATCTTTAGAGGAATGAAGGAGAACAACGATGCAAAAGGAACTCATTACCGTGCCACAGATCCGCAAACTCTTATTGCAGGAAAACCTACTAAAAGAAATCATCACCCCCACTGATTGGGTTTATACCGTGCCGCAAGAAATGACTGATATTGCCTTTACCTCCTTAAGTTACGACTCGCGAACGGCCAATGCGGCAACGCTTTTTTTCTGTAAAGGGGCTTCTTTTAAAGAAAGCTACCTGGCCGCCGCCATTGATCAAGGCATTCAGTGCTACATTTCAGAAACACCTTATGACAACTTCGCAACCTACGGGATCATTGTTACGGACATTCGAGAAACGATGGCAGTGATCGCTCAAGCGTTTTATGGTAACCCGCAAGAACAGCTAGTGACCATCGGCATCACTGGCACAAAAGGCAAAACCAGCTGCGCCTATTTTGCTCGGGCGATTTTAGCAGAATCGACGGGTCAAAAAGTAGCATTCTTTTCATCGGAGGAAAACTCAGTCGATGGAAAAACCTTTAATGAAGCAGTGTTGACGACTCCCGAAACACTGGATCTTTATAAAATGATGGCTGAGGCTGTTGCAAACGGCATGACCCATCTTGTAATGGAAGTTTCTTCTCAAGCGTATAAAACCAAACGGGTCGCCGGCATTACCTTTGATATTGGCGCGTTCTTGAATATTTCGCCTGATCACATTGGACCGGTGGAACACCCGACTTATGATGATTACCTTTACTGCAAACGGGAACTGATCCGCAACAGCAAACAAATGATTTTAAATCGTCAAAGCGATCACTACCACTTGCTGCGAGAAACTTGTGAAGTCCATCAAGTTCCTTATATCACCTACGGACGTTCAGACGCCGATTATGTCGTCCAAGAAGGAATGGACCTAAAGAGTTTTGCCCTGACAGCTGCTTCTGATGTCTTGCAGGTCTCTGGTGAATATCAACTGGGGATCTTAGGTTCTTTCAACCATGAGAATGCCGCAGCGGCGATTTTGGCTGCCTGCTTAGCGGGTGCCTCTCGTAAGGACGCTCAGAAAGTCCTGCCGACAGTGATCATCCCTGGACGAATGATCGTTTTAGAAAAAGAAAATGGCGCCGTCATGATCGTTGACTATGCCCACAATTACCTGAGCTTCCAATCATTAAGTGAACTTGCCCGTCAATTACGCCCAGATGGCCGCCTGCTTTTTGTCACTGGCAGTGCTGGCGGAAAAGCCCAATCTCGCCGAGCAGATATGGGACGAGCGCTAGGAGAATATGCGGACAAAGTCTACCTGACCAGCGATGATCCTGATTTTGAAGAAGCAGCTGCGATCGCAAAAGAAATTGCAGATGCTATCACCAATCCTGAAGTTGCCATCATTCATGAGATGGATCGGGCTCAAGCCGTCAAATTGGCGATCGCTGAAGCAGACGGTCGTGATATCGTGATTATTGCGGGCAAAGGCGCCGAACAATACTTGAAAGTCGCTGGAAAAAAAGTCCCTTACATCGGTGACTTGACCTTAGCGCAGCAGCAAGCCAAGCACCAATAGCAACAAGTTGTCTCAACAAAAAAAGCTTTCAGATGATCCATTAAATCATCTGAAAGCTTTTTTCCTGTGTGATTAAGGTTGTTCATCTTCGTAAGTCTCATAGACATAGGGTGCGCCATCATAACGGAATTCTGTTGAAATGGCAGCGTCAAGGTCTTCGGTAAACATTCGCTTGCTGAAAGGAAACAAAAAGACTTGCCCTTCTTTGGCATCTTCGGCTGCTAAACGGTAAAACAGCTCTTCTTCTGTTAATTGTTGATTCAACTGTTCCAAGACATCGGCAGTGACTGCCTCTTCTTCATAACCAGGTTTGGCAATCCGTGCATAATCTTCAAAAAAAGCCGTTTGGCCTTCAAATGATTGATACTCCATGTAAGTCCCCTCTTTCTTTTCTCTTTCTTTATTATACGAGAGTCTGTGAGGATCAGCGAATAATATGATCGCTAACAAGCGGAAATTTGGCTTTTTTAGCGCTTAAATATGTCAGAAACATTTCAAGTGTATTACGAATCAATTATTTGACAAAATCAGATTGAACACGTATCCAAATTTTGTATAATGATACATAGAGACTATAAAAGGGGCAAATGTAATGAACAACGCAAAGAAAAAATTATTCGTCGGTACTGGTGCTGCAATTGGTTTTGTCGCAATCGTTGCTATGATGGCTCAGTTCATGATTTCCAATCATCTATTTGGCGGAAGTGATGCTTCATCAGAAATTTTCACTCGCGCTACGTATCCAAACGGCTTTCTACTAGTGATCTTGATTCCATTGGTCGCAACAGCCGCTTTGTTCTATGGTATCATTCGCAAAAAATAACAAAAAAGTGTTGCTGAGAACCACTCAGTAACACTTTTTTTCTTTGTCGCTACCAAAAAGCTGCCTAACAGACCATTGACCTGTTAGGCAGCTACTTTTTTAGCGTTTAGTTTGCAACGATATTGACCAATTTATTGGGTACGACGATCACTTTGCGGATTGTTTTTCCTTGCAGCTGTTCTTGGACAAGTTCGTTTTCTTGGGCCAATTGTTCAAGCACAGCTTTTTCTGCGTCTGCTGGAACCATTGCTTTAGCACGAACTTTGCCGTTGACTTGAAAGACGACTTCGATCTCATCTTCCACTAGGGCACTTTCGTCATAGGTTGGCCAAGGCACATAAGAGATCCCATGGTCATTCCCGAGGATCGACCAGAGCTCTTCACCGATATGCGGTGCGATTGGAGCCAATAGCTGCACAAATCCTTCGACATACTCGTAAGGTAAGGCATCAGCTTTATACGCTTCATTGACGAAGACCATCAATTGGGAAATCGCTGTATTGAAATGCAGCTGTTCATAATCTTCCGTCACTTTTTTAACCGTTTGGTTATACACCTTCGACAATTTTCCATCGTTGAATGTCGTGATGCGGTCGCGCATTTTGCCATTTTCATCGACGATCAAGCGCCACACGCGATCCAAGAATTTGCGACTGCCTTCAAGGCCATTCTCATTCCAGGCGATCGATGCATCCAATGGTCCCATAAACATTTCATATAGACGCAAAGTATCTGCACCGTATTGATTGATGACATCATCTGGATTGACGACGTTGCCGCGGGATTTCGACATTTTTTCATTGTTTTCCCCAAGGATCATCCCTTGGTTGAACAATTTTTCAAATGGTTCTTTCGTTGGTACGACACCGATATCATACAAGAATTTATGCCAGAAGCGAGCATAAAGCAAATGCAAGACAGCGTGTTCCGCCCCACCGATATAAATATCGACTGGCATCCAGCGTTTCAATTTATCATAGTCTGCCAAAACAGACTTATTATGAGGATCGATAAAGCGTAAGAAATACCATGAGCTTCCTGCCCATTGTGGCATCGTATTGGTTTCGCGACGTCCTTTTTTCCCAGTTTCTGGATCGGTGACATTGACCCAATCCGTGACATTAGCTAATGGCGATTCCCCAGTACCGCTTGGTTTGATATTGTCGGTTTTTGGCAAACGCAATGGCAGCTGATCTTCAGAAAGCGCTGTGGTCGTCCCATCTTCCCAATGGATGATTGGGATTGGTTCACCCCAATACCGTTGGCGAGAGAACAACCAATCGCGAAGACGATAGCTGACTTCTTTTTTCCCAACATGGTTTTCTTCCAACCATGCGACCATTTTTTCAATGGCTGTCTCTTTGTCTAGCCCATCCAAAAAGTCTGAATTGATATGCAGTCCATCTTCGGTATAGGCAGATTCTTCCACGTTGCCCCCTGCCAATACAGGAATGATCTCTAAGCCAAATGTTTTGGCAAATTCGTGGTCACGTTCGTCATGGGCAGGAACCGCCATGATCGCACCTGTTCCATAAGAAGCCAAAACGTAATCGGCGATCCAAATCGGGATCTCTTTGCCATTCACGGGATTGATGGCATAGGCACCAGTGAAGACACCGGTTTTTTCTTTGGCCAAATCTGTTCGGTTCAAATCAGATTTTTTCGATGCTTCTTCTACATAGGCATCAATGGCTGCTTTTTGTTCTGGGGTAGTGATTTGGGCCACTAGCTCATGTTCTGGTGCCAATACAGCGTAGGTCGCACCAAACAAGGTATCTGGTCGAGTCGTAAAGACGGTAAAGTCTTTTTCCATCCCTGCCACTTTAAACGTTACGTTGGCTCCGACAGAACGTCCGATCCAATTGCGTTGCATTTCTTTGATGCTTTCTGGCCAATCAACTTCTTCTAAATCGTCCAATAAACGATCAGCATATGCCGTGATTTTTAGCATCCATTGGCGCATCGGTTTGCGGATCACATCATAGCCGCCCCGTTCGCTCTTGCCGTCAATGACTTCTTCATTGGCGATCACAGTTCCAAGCTCTGGTACCCAATTTACCGGAACTTCGGCTTCATAAGCTAACCCTTTTTCATAAAGCTTGGTAAAGATCCATTGCGTCCACTTGTAATATTCAGGATCTGTCGTATTGATTTCACGATTCCAGTCATAGCTGAACCCTAGCGCATTGATTTGACGGCGGAAGGTCTCAATATTTTTCTTCGTAAATTCCGCTGGATCATTTCCTGTATCTAGTGCATATTGTTCGGCAGGCAGACCAAAGGCATCCCAGCCCATTGGGTGCAGTACATTGTACCCTTGGCTGCGTTTGAAGCGGCTCAAGATATCCGTAGCCGTATAGCCTTCTGGATGTCCGACATGTAATCCTTGTCCGGATGGATATGGGAACATATCTAGCGCATAAAATTTTGGTTTGTCCGGCTCATCATGGGTGTTGAACTCATTTTTCTTTGCCCAATATTTTTGCCATTTTTTTTCGATTTCTTTGTGATTGTAATTCACGATGGACTCCTCCTAAAAATTGGTGCTTTGCTCGTCAAATCAACCAGCAAAACTTAAAAAAAGTCCTATAAAAATCGCTATGATTTTTATAGGACGTTATCAACGTGGTACCACCTAAGTTTATCTGCTCCTCAAAAAAGCAGACCTCGATGTTTTAACGGCCATCGCCGTATCTGCCTAGCCAAATCAGGTTCAGTCAGATATCACTCGAAGACGAGTTCGAAAGGTGTGCTGTGCATTTCCACCAACCATGCACTCTCTAAAAGTCCCACCGTACTTCTACTATTCCTTCTCAAACGTGAAAGTTTCTTTGCACTTATCCTAACAAAAATCATTAGGAATAGCAATCTATTTTACCCTAACTGTTTGTCCTGGGTAAATAAAGTTATTTTGAATATTGTTCCATTGAATAAATTGATCCGTCGTGATGCCAAACTTATCTGCGATCCCCCAAACGGAATCACCCGATGCGACCTTGTAAGTACCATTTGTCGCTGAAGTGCTGGTAGTAGCTGCCGTGCCGCCTTGCTTGACGACCACCTTTTGTCCTGGATAGATAAAATCATTTTTGATGTTGTTCCAGTTGCGGAATTGGTCCATCGAAATCCCGTGTTTATTGGCAACTGACCAGACTGAATCCCCCGCTGCCACCGTATAGGTGTTGCCTGCAGCACTGCTGCTGGTTTGGCTGCTGACGGTCGTGCTCGTTGTTGTACTTGTCCTCGTTGCGGAACTACCACTGACGACAACTTTTTGTCCTGGGTAGACAAAATCATTTTTGATATTGTTCAAACTGCGAAATTGATCCATGGAGATCCCATGTTTGTTGGCGATCGACCAGACTGAATCACCCGCTGCAACTGTATAGGTACCGCCACTGCTTTGGCTAGCAGTTGATGCAGTGCTGACGGTCGTGGTACTGCTGGTATTCGTAGACGAACCACCGCTGACGACAACTTTTTGTCCTGGGTAGACAAAGTCATTTTTGATATTGTTCAAACTGCGGAATTGATCCATTGAAATCCCATGTTTATTGGCGATCGACCAGACTGAATCACCAGAAACTACGGTATAGGTGTTGCCTGATGTAGTTGCTGAAGTATTACGATTGACGATCGATACCGTAGAAGTTGCCGAAGTGCTTTGGGTGCTGCCGTTAACTTTCAACGTTTGCCCTGGATAAACAAAATCATTTTTGATGTTGTTCAAGCTGCGCAACTGGTCCATGGAGATGCCATGTTTGTTAGCGATCGACCATACAGAGTCGCCCGAAGCGACTGTATACGTTTGACTGCCGCTCGTGCTGACAGCCGCCGTTGTAGTCGTAGTATTGGTTGATGCGCTAGCTGTGGCACCACCACCGGCATTGCCAGAAGCAGGTGTGTCGTATTGCGTCAAACCAAATTGTTGGATCACTGCATTCAGGGAAGAAGCATAATTGGGTGCAGTCGCATAGCGGCCTGCTAGCCATGCGGTTGCATCAAGATATGAAGTCGTATTGCTTTTCCAAGCGCCAGAATAATATGAAACGCCGCTTTGTAAAGAGGTTGAGCGTAAAGTACGTGCGTTATCTTCGAATGATTGCGTGTATGATGGGTAGCGCTTAAAGGGTTCATTCATAGTCAACCATTGATTGTTCAAGTACTCCAAAGTACTCATATAAACGGTTTGACCGTTGTAGCTGCCTTTGATCCCGAATAGATTATAATTCGGTGCTTTTGATAAACTGCTTCGGCCCCAACCACTTTCTAAAATGGCTTGTGCGATCATCACAGAAGCATATAAATCGTTGGCTTGTGCCACGGGCTGAGCGTAAGTAGCGATTTCGGCAATAAATGCGGAAGTATTCGGCGCGGCAAAATTGCTAGTAGAAACTTGGGCGATCGAGGTCTCTACGGCTTCTGCTTGAACCGATGACACCAATGGAGCTACAACAGAGCAAGCAGTCAGTGTCGTTCCTAAAACAACTGCACTTTTTTTGATCACTCGATACTTATCGCCCGATTGGTCTGCTTGACGATGTACTTTTCTTGATTGACTCGTGTTCATGTCCGTTATTCCTCCGTTTTTTCCTTATAGTGAACGTAGGTTTAGTATACAATTTCTTAAGAATTTATAAAAGGTATTTGAGCCGATTTCAGAAACTGTAAACTCTTTGTAATCAAACGAACATTTATTGAAATGAAGAGTTTGTATTTAACCCAACGAAAAATATTCCTTGGCAGTGGGATGCTCCCTGAATGGTTCCCTGCTTTTTCCGTCTTGCGATAAATGCTATAATACCTTCTAGATGTCTCTTTGCTTGAAGGGACAGAAATTCTCTAGAAACGAGGCTTTTCCATGCATAAAAAACTTTATTTTCAATTTGCCGGCAGCTGCTTTTTACTGCTGTTCGTTTTTCTCGGCTATCTCGTGAAATTTTATCCTACTTGGTTGGTCTCCTTTGACGAAACCTTGACTCGCATCATCCGCACCGGCTATCCATTTTGGACACCGTTTTTTCTATGGGTCACAAAATTTGCGAATCCTACCACGATCATCTTGCTCTTTCTTGCTGTTTTAGCCGTTTTAGTGATCAATAAATATTATGCAGAAGCACTATGGCTCAGTATCGGCACCATCGGGATTGCCGGGCTCTTTAATCCATTGATCAAACTGGTCTTTTTACGGGAGCGACCAACCCTTGAACACTTAGTCACGGAATCAAGTTTTAGTTTCCCCAGCGGACACTCGACAGGCAGTATGGTTTTTTATGGGACATTGCTCTTCTTGGTCCCGGTTTTCTTCAAGCAGCCTTTTTGGCAATGGGGACTCCGTATTCTGCTAGGCCTATTGATCAGTTGTATCGGCATCAGCCGCATCTATGTTGGCGTGCATTTTCCCAGTGATGTGTTAGGCGGTTTTTGTGTCGGCCTGTCTTGGCTACTGTTGACCTACCCTTACTACTTGCAAAAACGTTTTGTCTGGCGCTTCACGCGTAAACAATTATAAAAGAAGGTAAAAAAATGAATCCATTTCCTTATGCAGAAGATAAAAACAAACGATACCATTCATGGAACTTTGCTTTGCGGCAAGAATTTGGCGAAAAAATCTTTAAAGTTCCCATCGATGCGGGCTTCGACTGCCCCAATCGTGACGGCACCGTTGCCAAAGGCGGCTGTACATTTTGCAGTGTGTCCGGCTCTGGCGATATGATCGTAGCACCTGAAGCCCCGCTACCAGAGCAGTTTGAAAAAGAGATCGCCATGATGCACAAAAAGTGGCCGCAAGTGGACAAATACATTGTCTATTTTCAAAATTTTACGAACACCCACGCACCGGTGGCAGTGATCCGCGAGCGCTTCGAGCAAGTACTGACACTACCTGGTGTTGTCGGGATCTCCATTGGGACCCGACCAGACTGCTTACCAGCAGATGTCGTTGACTATCTGGCAGAGCTCAATCAACGCTTTTATGTATGGGTCGAATTAGGACTGCAAACGACTTTTGAAACCACGAGCAATGCCATCAACCGCGCCCATGATTATCAAACCTACTTAGACGGCGTCGCCAGCCTGCGCAAACACAATATTCGTGTCTGTACCCATTTGATCAATGGCCTGCCAGGCGAGACGATCGAGATGATGCAAGAAAACGTCCGACGCACCATTCAAGATTCTGATATCCAAGGCATCAAACTGCACCTGCTGCATTTGATGCGCAATACTCGGATGCTGCGGGATTATCATGAGGGACGTTTGCAATTGATGCGGCGCGATACCTATGTGTCATTGATCTGCGATCAGTTAGAAATGATCCCCCCAGAGATCATCATTCATCGCTTGACAGGCGATGCACCATGGGATTCTCTGGTAGGTCCAATGTGGAGTTTGAAAAAATGGGAAGTCTTGAATGAGATCGATCAAGAAATGCTACGCCGCAACTCCTATCAAGGGAAATTCAACGTGCGAAAGGAGCTTGTCAATGCTGCCGACCGCCATGCATTATAGCCACACCCTTTTAAAAGAAGTTCTGCAACCGGGACAAACCGCCGTTGATGCCACGATGGGCAACGGCTTCGACACGGAATTACTGGCTTCCTTAGTTGGACCGACTGGTCAGGTGTTTGCTTTTGATATTCAAGAACAAGCCCTCCAAGCCACCAAAAAACGTTTGACTGAAAAAGAGCTGTTGGCGCAAGTCCAGCTGATCCATCAAGGCCATGAGACGTTGGCAGATGTTGTGAGCGGTCCGGTTCACGCCGCCATTTTCAATTTAGGCTACTTGCCGAAAGGGGACAAAGCGATCATCACGCTGCCTGATACAACGAAAACGGCTTTAGAAGCTTTACTGACACGTTTAGCCCCGAAAGGTAGAATCATCCTCGTCTGCTATTATGGACACGCTGGCGGCGAAGCAGAGCTGAAAGAAGTCCACTCCTTTTGTCAGCAGCTGCCGCAAGAGGAATATAATGTCCTTTCCTATCAATTTATCAATCAGCGCAACCAGCCGCCGATCTTATTTTGTATCGAACGAAAAAACCATCAGTCCTCGGCACGTTAAGGTGTCGATCGACTGATGGTTTTTTTATTCACTAAAAAGCCATTGCAGGACTCGTTGGATCCATTGATCCCAAAAATTCCAATCATGATCCCCAGTTCCCGATTCAAACGTTACGGCTAGTTTGCGTTTTTGCAGCTTATCCACCGCATATTCACTTGCCGGATACAGCTGATCCTCGGTTCCACAGCTAATAAAAAAGCGCGGCGCGGTGCTTGGATCGATGGTCTCAATCAGATGGATCAAATCATTTTCTGACCCTTTGAATTGCTCTAAAGGGCCAAAGATTCCTTCCCAATAAGCTTGGCTTCGCAGCTGCAGCAAGGAATCCATGCTTTCAGCCAGCGCTAATGCGCCAGACAAAGACGCTACCGCCGCAAACTGGTCAGGCTTGCGCAGCCCAAGTTTTACTGCCCCATAGCCCCCCATCGAGAGACCTGCTGCAAAAGTTTTTTCTCGTTTTTGCGTCAGTTGAGGAAACAGTTCATGACAAATTTGTGGTAATTCTTCGGCGATAAACGTCCAATACTTCATTTCGTAGGTCGTATCGGTATACCAGCCCAGATCAGTAGACGGCATGATGACCGCTAGTTGATACTCTGCGGCATATCGCTCGATCGACGTCCGTCGCTGCCAGACACTATGATTTCCGTTCATCCCATGCAATAAATAAAGCACCGGGAGATCTGTGCCCGTCGATTGGCTTTGCGTACCGATTTTTTTCTTGGTACTTTGAGGCAAGATCACATCGATCATTACCTCCATTTCAAGAACATTTGAATAGATATTTGCTTGTAAAAAAGCCATACAATCACCTGCGATCCTTTTTTTATATTGTACCAGATTCTCGCGAAATCGTGCGGGTCAAACCAATCGCTAGCACAATGAGTAAAACACCGATCCCAAAAACCCAGTGTAGACCGCTATAAAGAATCTCCCGTAATTGCCCTAATAAGGCTGTTGGCAGCTGACGCGCGGCGGCTGGATCAACCAGCTGATTCATGACACTGCTGTCAGTGACTTGCGCCTGTGCCAAGCCCACGCTATTGCTGGTGTTTAAAACGATACCGAAGACCGCCACCATAATGGTTTGCCCAATCGTTCGCAGCAGCGTATTGAAAGAAGTCGCCACGCCGACTTGGGTGGGTGCAACGCTGGTTTGGGCAGTAACGGTACAAACCACCATCGTTGCCCCTAATCCGACGCCCGTAATAGAAGAAATCACCAAGAACAACCAGAATGATGTCTGTGCCGGTGTCAAAAACAACCACAAGGCACCGGTAGCCGTGATCACTAAGCTAACCGTCAAGACCCAACTGACACTGTGTTGTGTCAACCAACGGCTGGCTAAGAAGGAACCAATCATCCATAAAATCGACAACGGTGCCAACACAAGCCCGCCAATCCCCGCACTCATGCCTAAGACCCCTTGCATCCACATTGGGATATAAACATCGATCCCCATCAGGAAGCCGCTAGCCAAAGCTGCTACGATGTTGACCACCACAAATAGTTTTGAGTGGAACAGCTTCAGATCAATAATCGGATCTGCTGCTTTTTTCTCCACACGAATGAAGCCGATAAACGTGAGGACAGAAAAAACGAACAGACCGATAACAGGCAGACTTACACCATAATCTCCTAGCAATTGGAAGCCTAGCAGGAGCCCTACTAACGTCAACATCAACAAGAGACTGCCTGCATAATCAATGTTGACTGCAGCAAAGGCCTTTTTTTCTTCATGAAAATAAAACCAAATTAAGGCGATCAACCCTAATCCGATGGGCACGTTGATAAAGAAGATCCAATGCCACCCGATCGTATCTACGATCAATCCACCGGCTAAGGGACCAACGACACTGGCGATCCCCCAAGCAGTACTATTGAGCCCTAAGACTTTCGCCCGCTTTTCAACAGGATACAGGTCCGCAATGATCGTTAGGGCAACGGGCATCATGGCCCCTG
The DNA here is from genome assembly GCF_050498765.1 of Enterococcus sp. DIV1096b. Lineage (NCBI taxonomy): Bacteria > Bacillati > Bacillota > Bacilli > Lactobacillales > Enterococcaceae > Enterococcus > Enterococcus sp. DIV1096b. The sequence continues at coordinate 3,236,549 of NZ_JBMHEK010000001.1, forward strand.
CGCCTAATCCTTGCAATGCTCTGGCAATGATCAACGTCAACATTGTGTTGGCCATCCCACAAAACGCCGACCCGATAATAAACAGCAGCGTACCAAATAGAAAGACTGGTTTGCGGCCGATATTATCGGCAAACTTGCCGTAGATCGGGGTCAACATCGCACTGGTCAAAAGATAGATCGAGAAGACCCAGTTCATGATCTCGATTCCTTTCAATGAACTAACGATGGTAGGCATCGCTGTCGTAATGATCGTTCCTTCGATCGCGGTCATAAACGTTGCGACAAAAACTGCAATAGTGACTAATTTTACATTGGTTCGCATGTAACTCCTCCTTTTACTCCAAAAAAAAGAACCTCTATTGATAGTCATCAATAGAGGTCGCCTCTTTTAATCCTTCACACTTGCCAAAAGTGCCGCCACCTTGTCGGTGCGTTCCCATGGCAAATCGATATCTGTACGACCGAAATGTCCGTAAGCGGCAGTCTGACGATAAATCGGACGGCGCAAATCTAACATTTCAATAATTCCTGCTGGTCGCAAATCAAAGTTTTCCCGCACCGCTTGAATCAAGCGATCGTTACTGACGGTTCCTGTACCAAAAGTGTTGATGCTGATCGACACGGGTTGTGCCACACCGATCGCATAGGCTAATTGGACTTCCACTTTTTTGGCTAGCTTTGCTGCTACGATGTTTTTGGCAATGTAGCGAGCCGCATAGCTGGCTGAACGGTCAACTTTGGTTGCGTCTTTTCCAGAAAACGCACCGCCACCATGACGAGCATAGCCGCCATAAGTATCAACGATGATTTTTCTGCCTGTCAAACCGGCATCCCCTTGAGGACCGCCGATCACAAAACGACCAGTAGGATTAATATAATATTTTGTCTGCTCGTCTAAAAAATCGGCAGGGATCACTTCTTTGATCACTTTTTCAATGACATCACGGTGGATCGTTTCATTATCAGCCGCATCATCATGCTGGGTACTAATAACGACGGTGTCCACTCTTTGTGGTTGATCGTTATCATCATATTCAACAGTTACTTGCGATTTTGCATCTGGACGCAAGTAGCTTAGTTCATTGTTTTTACGCAACTCTGCTAATCGACGGACTAACCGATGACTCAATGCGATTGGTAAAGGCATCAATTCAGGTGTTTCATCAACGGCAAAACCAAACATCAAGCCTTGGTCACCGGCACCGATATCTTCTTTATCCGTTTCTCCGCGACTTTCTAAAGCATCGTCAACGCCTTGAGCGATATCTGGTGATTGCTCATCGATCGCTACTAAAACAGCAACCGTATCGCCGTCAAAGCCGAATTTTGCTCGTGTATAGCCGATTTCTTTGATGGTTTCACGGACGACTTTTTGGATATCTACGTAAGCAGAAGTAGAAATTTCTCCAAAAACTAAAACCAATCCGGTGGTAACTGACGTTTCACAAGCAACCCGAGCCATTGGATCTTCGGCAAGCAACGCATCTAAGATGGCATCACTGATTTGGTCGGCTACTTTGTCTGGGTGTCCTTCTGAAACGGACTCTGATGTAAATAAGTGTTTCTCTGTCATTTTTGTATTCCCCCTAATATATGTTTCGGTTACAAGGCATCTTCGCAGCTGCGAATCCTTTCGGGAACTTGCAACGGACTGATTATAACAAATTTTGACCCTTCGTAGTTGAAAAATGATAAAAAAGATCATTTTTGGGTAATAAAAAAACACTCTCAAGAGTGTTTGCATGATCCGTACGGGATTCGAACCCGTGTTACCGCCGTGAAAGGGCGGTGTCTTAACCGCTTGACCAACGGACCAGTTTGAAAATGTAATGGGCCTAAATGGACTCGAACCATCGACCTCACGCTTATCAGGCGTGCGCTCTAACCAGCTGAGCTATAGGCCCTAAATAAAAAATGCAAAGCGGGTGACGAGAATCGAACTCGCGACAACAGCTTGGAAGGCTGTAGTTTTACCACTAAACTACACCCGCATTCCTATGGCGCGGGACAGAATCGAACTGCCGACACATGGAGCTTCAATCCATTGCTCTACCAACTGAGCTACCGAGCCAAAAACAACGGTCTGGACGGGACTCGAACCCGCGACCTCCTGCGTGACAGGCAGGCATTCTAACCAACTGAACTACCAAACCAGAAGCTTTGTATTGCTGCTTTGCCGTTAAACAAAGCGATTGCGGGAGCAGGATTTGAACCTACGACCTTCGGGTTATGAGCCCGACGAGCTACCAGACTGCTCCATCCCGCGATAAGTAATTACTTTTCAGTAATTAAAGGACTGTGATTCTTTTGCTCGCAACAAAAGAGACAGTTAAGGAGGATAAGGGATTCGAACCCTTGCACGGTTTTACCCGCCTGACGGTTTTCAAGACCGTTCCCTTCAGCCGGACTTGGGTAATCCTCCAAAAGTAAAAAATGATCCGTACGGGATTCGAACCCGTGTTACCGCCGTGAAAGGGCGGTGTCTTAACCACTTGACCAACGGACCAATAAAAAAACGGAGAAGGAGGGATTTGAACCCTCGCGCCGGTTTCCCGACCTACACCCTTAGCAGGGGCGCCTCTTCAGCCACTTGAGTACTTCCCCAAATGTATGACTACATTTTGATGGGCCTAAATGGACTCGAACCATCGACCTCACGCTTATCAGGCGTGCGCTCTAACCAGCTGAGCTATAGGCCCCAAAAAATAAAAGCTAAAGCGGGTGACGAGAATCGAACTCGCGACAACAGCTTGGAAGGCTGTGGTTTTACCACTAAACTACACCCGCATGGCGGTCTGGACGGGACTCGAACCCGCGACCTCCTGCGTGACAGGCAGGCATTCTAACCAACTGAACTACCAAACCATATTTAGCTTTTATTGCGCTTTTGAAAACAAAAGCAATTGCGGGAGCAGGATTTGAACCTACGACCTTCGGGTTATGAGCCCGACGAGCTACCAGACTGCTCCATCCCGCGATAAGTAATTACTTTTCAGTAATTAAAGGACTGTGATTCTTTTGCTCGCAACAAAAGAGACAGTTAAGGAGGATAAGGGATTCGAACCCTTGCACGGTTTTACCCGCCTGACGGTTTTCAAGACCGTTCCCTTCAGCCGGACTTGGGTAATCCTCCATAATAAAACAGATACAATGCCACAATGGACCTTGTAGGACTCGAACCTACGACCGGACGGTTATGAGCCGTCTGCTCTAACCAACTGAGCTAAAGGTCCAGGCTCTTAAAAAATCGCGGCGGAGGGGATCGAACCCCCGACCTCCCGGGTATGAACCGGACGCTCTAGCCAGCTGAGCTACACCGCGTAAAAAAGAATCATTTATTCAAATGATATGGAGCCTAGCGGGATCGAACCGCTGACCTCCTGCGTGCAAAGCAGGCGCTCTCCCAGCTGAGCTAAGGCCCCTTTTGTAAAAGTATCGGGAAGACAGGATTCGAACCTGCGACCCCTTGGTCCCAAACCAAGTGCTCTACCAAGCTGAGCTACTTCCCGTTATTAAAGCGCGCCCAAGAGGAGTCGAACCCCTAACCTTTTGATCCGTAGTCAAACACTCTATCCAATTGAGCTATGGGCGCATATTAAGAAATGCCGAGGACCGGAATCGAACCGGTACGGTGATCACTCACCGCAGGATTTTAAGTCCTGTGCGTCTGCCAGTTCCGCCACCCCGGCTGAAAATTGCTAAGGCAAAGCGGAAAACGGGGTTCGAACCCGCGACCCCCACCTTGGCAAGGTGGTGCTCTACCACTGAGCTATTTCCGCGTATTCCTGATGCCGGCTAAAGGACTTGAACCCTCGACCCTCTGATTACAAATCAGATGCTCTACCAACTGAGCTAAGCCGGCAATGAAGTGCGGGTGAAGGGACTTGAACCCCCACGCCCGAAGGCGCTAGATCCTAAATCTAGTGCGTCTGCCAATTCCGCCACACCCGCATAGGTTATTACTATGAGTCGTACAGGGCTCGAACCTGTGACCCTCTGATTAAAAGTCAGATGCTCTACCAACTGAGCTAACGACTCATATGGGGGTTAACGGGATCGAACCGCTGACCCTCTGCTTGTAAGGCAGATGCTCTCCCAGCTGAGCTAAACCCCCATAAGGTAAAAAAAACGCGTGGCGACGTCCTACTCTCACAAAGGGAAACCCTTCACTACAATCGGCGCTAAGAAGCTTAACTTCTGTGTTCGGCATGGTTACAGGTGTATCCTTCTTGCTATCGCCACCACACTATTCAATTGAGTAAGTGTTGCTCACTCAAAACTGGATCGAAGAAATCAAAACGCTACGAGTTTACGTGCTTTTTCTTTTTGGTTAAGTCCTCGATCGATTAGTATCAGTCCGCTCCAACCATCACTGGCCTTCCACTTCTGACCTATCTACCTGATCATCTCTCAGGGATCTTACTTTCTTAAAGAAATGGGAAATCTCATCTTGAGGTGGGCTTCACACTTAGATGCTTTCAGCGTTTATCCCTTCCCTACATAGCTACCCAGCGATGCCTCTGGCGAGACAACTGGTACACCAGCGGTAAGTCCATCCCGGTCCTCTCGTACTAAGGACAGCTCCTCTCAAATTTCCAACGCCCGCGACGGATAGGGACCGAACTGTCTCACGACGTTCTGAACCCAGCTCGCGTGCCGCTTTAATGGGCGAACAGCCCAACCCTTGGGACCGACTACAGCCCCAGGATGCGACGAGCCGACATCGAGGTGCCAAACCTCCCCGTCGATGTGGACTCTTGGGGGAGATAAGCCTGTTATCCCCAGGGTAGCTTTTATCCGTTGAGCGATGGCCCTTCCATGCGGAACCACCGGATCACTAAGCCCGACTTTCGTCCCTGCTCGAGTTGTAGCTCTCGCAGTCAAGCTCCCTTCTGCCTTTACACTCTTCGAATGATTTCCAACCATTCTGAGGGAACCTTTGGGCGCCTCCGTTACCTTTTAGGAGGCGACCGCCCCAGTCAAACTGCCCATCTGACACTGTCTCCCAGCCCGATAAGGGCTGCGGGTTAGAGTGGCCATAACGCAAGGGTAGTATCCCACCATTGCCTCCATCGAAACTGGCGTCCCGATCTCTACGGCTCCTACCTATCCTGTACATGCGGTACAGACACTCAATATCAAACTACAGTAAAGCTCCATGGGGTCTTTCCGTCCTGTCGCGGGTAACCTGCATCTTCACAGGTACTAAAATTTCACCGAGTCTCTCGTTGAGACAGTGCCCAAATCGTTACGCCTTTCGTGCGGGTCGGAACTTACCCGACAAGGAATTTCGCTACCTTAGGACCGTTATAGTTACGGCCGCCGTTTACTGGGGCTTCAATTCGTACCTTCGCTTACGCTAAGCACTCCTCTTAACCTTCCAGCACCGGGCAGGCGTCAGCCCCTATACGTCATCTTTCGATTTTGCAGAGACCTGTGTTTTTGATAAACAGTCGCTTGGGCCTATTCACTGCGGCTGCTCGTTAGAGCAGCACCCCTTCTCCCGAAGTTACGGGGTCATTTTGCCGAGTTCCTTAACGAGAGTTCTCTCGCTCACCTTAGGATTCTCTCCTCGACTACCTGTGTCGGTTTGCGGTACGGGCCGTTGTTTTCTCACTAGAAGCTTTTCTTGGCAGTGTGACATCAGAAGCTTCGGTACTATTATTTCCCTCCTCATCACAGCTTGTCCGTATAGGTAGAAGCATTTGACTCCTACCAAGACTTACTGCTTGAACAGACATATCCATCAGTCTGCACTTCTTAGCCTCCTGCGTCCCTCCATTGCTCAAACAAAAACAACGGGTACAGGAATATCAACCTGTTGTCCATCGCCTACGCCTGTCGGCCTCGGCTTAGGTCCCGACTAACCCTGGGCGGACGAGCCTTCCCCAGGAAACCTTAGTCATTCGGTGGACAGGATTCTCACCTGTCTTTCGCTACTCATACCGGCATTCTCACTTCTAAGCGCTCCAGCAGTCCTCACGATCTGCCTTCAACGCCCTTAGAACGCTCTCCTACCAATGCACCTAATGGTGCACTCCACAGCTTCGGTAAACTATTTAGCCCCGGTACATTTTCGGCGCAGGGTCACTCGACTAGTGAGCTATTACGCACTCTTTAAATGGTGGCTGCTTCTAAGCCAACATCCTAGTTGTCTGTGCAACCCCACATCCTTTTCCACTTAATAGTTATTTGGGGACCTTAGCTGGTGGTCTGGGCTGTTTCCCTTTCGACTATGGATCTTATCACTCACAGTCTGACTCCCGGATATGAATGAATGGCATTCGGAGTTTATCTGAATTCGGTAACCCGAGATGGGCCCCTAGTCCAAACAGTGCTCTACCTCCATCATTCTCAATTCCGAGGCTAGCCCTAAAGCTATTTCGGAGAGAACCAGCTATCTCCAAGTTCGTTTGGAATTTCTCCGCTACCCACACCTCATCCCCGCACTTTTCAACGTACGTGGGTTCGGTCCTCCAGTGCGTTTTACCGCACCTTCAACCTGGACATGGGTAGATCACATGGTTTCGGGTCTACGACAACATACTCATTCGCCCTATTCAGACTCGCTTTCGCTGCGGCTCCGTCTCTTCAACTTAACCTCGCATGCTATCGTAACTCGCCGGTTCATTCTACAAAAGGCACGCTATCACCCATTAACGGGCTCTAACTTGTTGTAGGCACACGGTTTCAGGATCTATTTCACTCCCCTTCCGGGGTGCTTTTCACCTTTCCCTCACGGTACTGGTTCACTATCGGTCACTAGGGAGTATTTAGCCTTGGGAGATGGTCCTCCCGGATTCCGACGGAATTCCTCGTGTTCCGCCGTACTCAGGATCCTCCTAGGTGTTATCCAAATTTCGCCTACGGGGTTTTTACCCTCTTTGACATACTTTTCCAAGTATTTCGACTATCTGAATAGACTACCATATCGGAGTCCTACAACCCCAACAAGCAAGCTTGTTGGTTTGGGCTTTTCCCGTTTCGCTCGCCGCTACTCAGGGAATCGAATTTTCTTTCTCTTCCTGCAGGTACTTAGATGTTTCAGTTCTCTGCGTCTACCTCGACTGCGCTATGTATTCACGCAGACGTAACATCCTATAAAAGATGCTGGGTTTCCCCATTCGGAAATCTCTGGATCATAGCTTACTTACAGCTCCCCAAAGCATATCGGTGTTAGTCCCGTCCTTCATCGGCTCCTAGTGCCAAGGCATCCACCGTGCGCCCTTATTCACTTAACCTTTGACCTTACGGTCGGTTTTGAGTACTTCTTCTAGCGATAGAAGGTTGCTCAAGAAAATAAGCGTTGAACTTATTAAAAAACTCTTTTAACATTTCAACTCGGTGTGTGTTACTTGTTTTGATTTTTTCTTCGATATCCAGTTTTCAATGAACAAAGCATAACGACCATTGTCGTTAATGGAGCCTAGCGGGATCGAACCGCTGACCTCCTGCGTGCAAAGCAGGCGCTCTCCCAGCTGAGCTAAGGCCCCGGGTATTTACTTGAGAGTAGACCTCTCAAAACTGAACAAAGGCAAACGATGTGTAGTCTTCCGAAATATTCCTTAGAAAGGAGGTGATCCAGCCGCACCTTCCGATACGGCTACCTTGTTACGACTTCACCCCAATCATCTATCCCACCTTAGGCGGCTGGCTCCAAAAAGGTTACCTCACCGACTTCGGGTGTTACAAACTCTCGTGGTGTGACGGGCGGTGTGTACAAGGCCCGGGAACGTATTCACCGCGGCGTGCTGATCCGCGATTACTAGCGATTCCGGCTTCATGTAGGCGAGTTGCAGCCTACAATCCGAACTGAGAGAAGCTTTAAGAGATTAGCTTAGCCTCGCGACTTCGCAACTCGTTGTACTTCCCATTGTAGCACGTGTGTAGCCCAGGTCATAAGGGGCATGATGATTTGACGTCATCCCCACCTTCCTCCGGTTTGTCACCGGCAGTCTCGCTAGAGTGCCCAACTAAATGATGGCAACTAACAATAAGGGTTGCGCTCGTTGCGGGACTTAACCCAACATCTCACGACACGAGCTGACGACAACCATGCACCACCTGTCACTTTGCCCCCGAAGGGGAAGCTCTATCTCTAGAGTGGTCAAAGGATGTCAAGACCTGGTAAGGTTCTTCGCGTTGCTTCGAATTAAACCACATGCTCCACCGCTTGTGCGGGCCCCCGTCAATTCCTTTGAGTTTCAACCTTGCGGTCGTACTCCCCAGGCGGAGTGCTTAATGCGTTTGCTGCAGCACTGAAGGGCGGAAACCCTCCAACACTTAGCACTCATCGTTTACGGCGTGGACTACCAGGGTATCTAATCCTGTTCGCTCCCCACGCTTTCGAGCCTCAGCGTCAGTTACAGACCAGAGAGCCGCCTTCGCCACTGGTGTTCCTCCATATATCTACGCATTTCACCGCTACACATGGAATTCCACTCTCCTCTTCTGCACTCAAGTCTCCCAGTTTCCAATGACCCTCCCCGGTTGAGCCGGGGGCTTTCACATCAGACTTAAGAAACCGCCTGCGCTCGCTTTACGCCCAATAAATCCGGACAACGCTTGCCACCTACGTATTACCGCGGCTGCTGGCACGTAGTTAGCCGTGGCTTTCTGGTTAGATACCGTCAAGGGATGAACGTTTTACTCTCATCCTTGTTCTTCTCTAACAACAGAGTTTTACGATCCGAAAACCTTCTTCACTCACGCGGCGTTGCTCGGTCAGACTTTCGTCCATTGCCGAAGATTCCCTACTGCTGCCTCCCGTAGGAGTCTGGGCCGTGTCTCAGTCCCAGTGTGGCCGATCACCCTCTCAGGTCGGCTATGCATCGTTGCCTTGGTGAGCCGTTACCTCACCAACTAGCTAATGCACCGCGGGTCCATCCATCAGTGACGCAAAAGCGCCTTTCAACTTTCTTCCATGCGGAAAATAGTGTTATACGGTATTAGCACCTGTTTCCAAGTGTTATCCCCTTCTGATGGGCAGGTTACCCACGTGTTACTCACCCGTTCGCCACTCTTTTTCTTTCGGTGGAGCAAGCTCCGGTGAAAGAAAAAGCGTTCGACTTGCATGTATTAGGCACGCCGCCAGCGTTCGTCCTGAGCCAGGATCAAACTCTCATAATGATTTGTTTGAATGACCATGCGGTCATTAAGCTCATAAAAATTAACTTTGCTAGCTATTGCTTGCATGTATTTGTTTCAATAAATTGAAACGTCCTACACATTGGTTCGTTTGCTTGCTTTGTTCAGTTTTCAAAGGTCTACAGTGCTGTGTTAGCAACTTTTATATCATATCAGAGTGACAGTTGATTGTCAACTCTTTTTTAAAAGTTTTTTTTCGCTCGTTGTTTTTCAACTTCGCAGCGGCTGTCTCAGCGACTTCATTAGAATAACAAATGATTTGTTATTTGTCAACAACTTTTTTTAATTAATTTTGTTGATGTATCAACATCGATTAACTATTTTAAAATTGCGACTTCGTTATAATATCATCTGTCGAGCTGTGCGTCAACCACTTTTTTAAATTCTTTTTACGAATTCGTTTAGTCATTTGGCACATGTAATAATATACCAACTAAATCCCTTGCGGTCAATCATTTTCTATGGCTTTTTTTAATTTTTACAAACCCGTCTAATCACATTGAATCCAGCTTTTATCGTTCGCATTTAATCCGTTTTCTAGCAATTACCCTGGCTTTTTCCCCTCTAATTCCTCACTGTTTTTCTCCCTGATCCAGCAGACAAGAAAAAAAGCCGCCCATCTCTTGCGAGTGGACGGAGCTTTTTTATCTCATTGTCGGGAATAATAAAACGTCACGAATCGATTGTGCATCGGTCAACAGCATCACTAAGCGGTCGATCCCGATCCCTAATCCACCAGTTGGCGGCATACCGTATTCAAGTGCTTCTAAGAAATCTTCATCCACCCCATGGGCTTCATCATTTCCTGCTTCGCGCTCTTTTTCTTGTCCTTCAAAACGTTCTCTTTGATCGATTGGGTCATTCAATTCCGTGAAGGCATTCGCAAATTCACGACCAACGATAAATAATTCAAAGCGATCCGTAAAGCGTTCATCTTCTGGATTCTTTTTCGCTAATGGCGAAACTTCCACTGGATGACCAAAGACAAAGGTTGGCTGCTGTAACGTTTCTTCAACAAATGTCTCAAAGAATTCATTGATGATATGGCCAACAGTCATGGCATCAGTGATTTCAACATGATGTTCTTTTGCTAAACTACGCGCTTCTTCAACGGACATTGGTTGCCAGAAATCAACACCTGTTTGATTTTTGATTGCATCGACCATATGGATTCGTGCAAAGTCGCTAGCTAAATCGACTTCTTGTCCATCGTATTGGATCGTTGCTGTATGCAAGACTTTTTCAGCAGCATTACGGATAATGCCTTCTGTCAAATCCATCACATCTTTGAAATCTGTATATGCTGTATACGCTTCTAGCATCGTAAACTCGGGATTATGGGTCGTATCGATTCCTTCATTTCGGAAAACGCGGCCGATCTCATAGACTTTTTCCATGCCACCCACGATCAATCGTTTCAAGTGAAGCTCAAGTGCGATTCGTAAATACAGATCCATGTCTAAGGCATTGTGGTGTGTAATGAAGGGACGAGCCGCTGCACCACCTGCTTGATTATGCAATACTGGCGTTTCGACTTCGATATATCCATGTCCGTCAAGGTAACGACGAATTTCGCTAATGATTTGGCTTCGTTTCATGAAACGATCAAAGCTCTCTTTATTACTGATCAAATCCAAGTAACGTTGACGGTAGCGTTGTTCTACGTTCGTCAAGCCATGGTATTTGTCTGGCAATGGACGCAATGCTTTGGATAAGATCACGATTTCTTTGGCTTTGATGGTCACTTCGCCAGTATCGGTCTTCATGATTTCACCAGATACACCAAAGAAATCACCTAGATCTGCATGCTTGAATACTTCGTAAGGTTCGTCCCCCACTTGGTCTTTACGTACATATATTTGAATACGGCCTTCGCGGTCTTGTAAATGCGCAAAACCAGCCTTCCCTTTTCCACGTTTTGTAACGATTCTTCCTGCAATGCTTGCTGAAAGATTCATTTCGGCTAATTCTTCTTTGGTTCTTTGATCAAATAACTCATGTAACTCGGCAGAATTATGGGTGCGTTCGAATCGCTTGCCAAAAGGATCAATGCCTTCTTCCCGTAGTTTTTCCATCTTTTCACGGCGAACCAACATTTGATCATTCAATTCTTCTTGTGTTTGTCGTTCCTCTGTCACGAGTTTTCCTCCATTCTTAACTTGGGTTTCCTTCTTATAATGCCAATGATGACGCAAAAAATCAAGCCGAACTTTCGAATCGACTTGATTTGTTTCTTATTCCTTAAAAGTTGCTACCGGCTGTTTTTCGGTCTTCTCTACAAATGCATCCAATAAATCAAAAATCGTTTGCTTATCTTCTGCTTGATTGATAGCTGCCTTCACTTTGGCTGCCCGTGAAATACCTTTTAAGTAGTACGCAGCATGTTGGCGGAATTCTCGCGAAGCGATTTTTTCCCCTTTTAGATCAGCCAACCGTTCTAAATGAAGTTTCGCTGTCGAAATTTTTTCTCGTGGTGTTGGTTCCGGCAATAACTCGCCTGTCTCCAAGTATTGCTTGGTGCGGTGGATCATCCACGGATTGCCTAAGGCTGCCCGTCCGATCATCACTGCATCAGCGCCGACTTCTTCCAACATTCGTTTCGCATCTTCAGGGGTTCTGACATCGCCGTTGCCCATAAAGGGAATGGTGATACTTTGCTTCACTTGTTTCAAAACGTCCCAATCAGCCGATCCTTCATACATCTGTACACGGGTTCTGCCATGCATACCGATTGCTGCGGCACCCGCTGCTTCCGCGGCTTGGGCATTCTCAACCGCAAAGACGTGTTGCTCATCCCAACCGATCCGCATTTTGACGGTAACGGGCTTGTCGATCGCACTGGAAACAGCATGGACCATTTCATAAACCTTGTCGGGATCTAAAAGCCACTTCGCACCAGCTTCTGCTTTGATGATTTTGTTTACAGGACACCCCATATTGATATCAATGATATCGGCAGTTGTGTTCTCTGCGACAAATTGCGCTGCTTCTACTAAGGATGCTTTATTCCCACCAAAAATCTGAATACTAAGAGGATGCTCGGTCTCGTCAATAAACAGCATCTCAAGGGTCTTCTTGTTACGCAGTTGAATCCCTCGATCACTGATCATCTCACAGACGACTAAACCCGCGCCAAATTCTTTGACTGTCACACGAAACGCAGAATTGGTGATCCCTGCCATCGGCGCAACGACGACGCGGTTAGGAATCTCAACCGAGCCGATCTGCCATGTCTGTCTATCTTTCACTTACGCTTCCGCCTCTTTCTTCAACGCCGCCAATTCCGTTTCATCAAAATGATACTTGTTGCCACAAAAAGAGCAGACTGCCTCTGCCCCATGATCTTCATCGATCATTGCTTGGATCTCCTCAGCCCCTAAGGTGATGATCGCTGTCGCAAATTTTTCTTTCGTACAATCACAGTGGAACTGGATGGGCATTTTTTCTAGTACTTCGATCGTCGTGTCTGGTAACAATGTCGCTAAGACCTCTTCTGGTGATTGGCCTTCATCGATCAAGGTTGACACTCGAGGCAATTCTCCCAAACGTTTTTCGATGGCATCAATGATCTCTTCACTGGCACCAGGCATGATCTGTAGCATAAATCCACCGGCTGCCCGAATCGAATCATCAGTTTCTACTAATACACTCAGACCAACAGCAGAAGGAATCTGTTCTGACACTGCTAAATAATAAGTAAAGTCTTCCCCAAGTTCCCCAGAGACGATCGGTGTTTGTCCAGAGAAAGGTTCTTTTAGCCCTAAGTCTTTGATTACGGTAAAAATCCCTTGGTCTCCCACTGCGCCCCGAACATCCAATTTTCCTTGAGGATTCAATGGCAGACTGATCTGTGGATTTTTTATGTATCCTTTTACGTCCCCACGGCCATTGCTGTCTACGACGATTGCCCCAGCAGGACCATTTCCTTGAATTTTGACGGTCAATTTGTCTTCCCCTTTTAAGGTACTGCCTAATAACAAACTTCCCACCATCGCTCGCCCTAAAGCAGCAGATGCAGTATTCCATGTTTCATGGCGTCGTTGTGCTTCGGCGATCGTCTCTGTTGCCGATACGGCGTATGCTCGGACGAAGCCGTCATATGCGAGTGCTTTTACTAAATAATCCTTCATCTTGATTCTCCTTTTTATTCATTAATGAATCATACTAGGAAGCGCCGCTTTTTTCAACTGAATGTGTTTGAATTTAAGAAAAGTCTTCTTAAATAGAAACAAAAAGGCGCCGAGTTTCCTCGGCGCCTTGATACGTCTTGTTTTAGGCGTTATCATCTTTGTTTTCTTGATCAGTCGGTTGGCTTTCGCTATTGCGGCGAACGTCTTCCAATTGTTGATCAAAATCGTTTGATGATGCATCTTCGCTGTGTTTTTCTGCAGCTTGCTTCTCTGCATCTTTTTCTTCCAGCGCACGTTTCGCTTCTTCAAACGTTTGGGCTTTTTCACTAGGATACTCAGAGCTTTCAGTCCCTGCAGGCATTTTGCCTTCTTCAAACAAGGATTTGATTGCTTTAGCATCCAATGTTTCATGTTCAAGTAGTTTTTCAGCGATCAATTTGTGTTGGGCACGATGTTCTTCAATGATTTCATGGGCTTTTTGATGGGCATCCATTAAAATCTTGCGAACTTCTTGATCAATTTCAAAGGCAACTTGTTCAGAGTATGCTTTTGTTTGACCGTAATCGCGACCGACAAAGACTTGATGGTTTCCTTCATATTGAACTGGACCTAATTTATCGCTCATTCCATATTCTGTCACCATGCTTCTTGCAAGAGCAGTTGCTTGTTCAAAGTCATTGGAAGCCCCCGTTGATTGCACACCGAAGATGATTTCTTCAGCCGTACGTCCACCTAGCAAGCCAACGATTTGTTCAAACATATCTTCTTTAGTCATCAAGAATTGATCTTCTTTCGGCAAGGCGATCATGTACCCACCAGCACGCCCCCGAGGAATGATGGTTACTTTGTGTACCACACGGGCACGACTCAAGACTAAACCAACAATGGTATGTCCTGCTTCATGGTAAGCAACCATTTCACGTTCGCGTTTGTTGATGACCCGGTCTTTCTTCGCAGGACCAGCGATCACGCGGTCTTCTGCTTCATCGATATCTGAAGCATCGATTTTTTTCTTGTTACGACGAGCAGCAACTAAGGCGGCTTCGTTCAAGACGTTTTCCAGATCCGCACCGGCAAAGCCCGGTGTTTGTTGGGCAACGACTTTCAAATCAACATCATCTGATAAAGGTTTGTTCCGAGCATGAACACGGAGGATTGCTTCACGGCCTTTCACGTCTGGACGACCAACTAAAATCTGACGGTCAAAACGACCTGGACGCAGCAACGCTGGATCTAGAACATCCGAACGGTTCGTTGCGGCAATGACGATCACGCCTTCATTCCCATCAAAACCATCCATCTCAACCAATAATTGGTTCAATGTTTGTTCCCGCTCATCATGTCCGCCACCCATACCGGCACCACGTTGGCGACCGACGGCATCGATTTCATCGATAAAGATGATGGCTGGTGCATTTTTCTTCGCTGTTTCAAATAAGTCACGTACCCGGCTTGCACCGACACCGACAAACATTTCAACGAAATCTGAACCAGAGATCGAGTAAAACGGTACGCCAGCTTCACCGGCAACGGCTTTGGCTAGCAACGTTTTCCCGGTTCCCGGAGGTCCCTCAAGTAAGACACCTGCTGGGATACGGGCACCTAATTCAACGAAGCGTCGAGGATCTTTCAAGAATTCCACGACTTCGACAAGTTCTTGTTTTTCTTCTTCTGCACCGGCTACGTCTGAAAAACGTACGCGGTTGGCTTTTTTGTCCGCTTCTTTGGCTTTTGATTTGCCAAAGTTCATCACACGGCCGCCACCGCCACCGCCGCCGCCTTGTTGGCTCATCATCATATAGAAGAAGAAAATGATGATCACAAGTGGTAAGAAGCTAACCAAAAGCGATAACCAAATACCACTGTTGGATTCTTCTTCGATGGTAGTTTTGACCCCTTGTGCTGAGGCCAGACTGGTGACTTCGCTCAGCGTAGAATCATTTGGTAAAATGATCGTTGAAAAGCGGGTCGAACTCGCCTGTGTATTGCCTAAAACAGACAAGCTGTTGTCATTGCTGACAGTTTGTTCTTCATTGTATTCACCCACGATTCGATAAACACCGTTAGCGGGTTGGACAGTAAATTGTTTGACCTTCCCGTCTTTCAGTTGTTCTGTAAACGTGGAGTACTCGATCGTTGGGGTCTGCTGATTGCCATTTCCAAAAATGAAATAAACGACCATGACCATCGCCAACAAGACAAGTACATAATATAAGGTATTTTTTACCATACCGTTATTTTTCTTATTCATGCGTACCTCCCTGGCTATTTTGTTTTATCAATCCTGACCATTTAATTGTATCACAATTGATTTAGAACAGTCACTAATTTGACTGATAAACACTAGGTTTTAAGACGCCAACGTAAGGTAAGTTTCGATATTGCTCTGCATAGTCCAGTCCATATCCAACAACAAACTCATTTGGCACATCGAAGCCGACGTAATCAGCATCGATCTCAACAACACGGCCTTCCGGCTTATCTAATAACGTCACGATTTTCACTGATTTCGCTTTACGGTATTTGAATAGATCTACCAGATAAGCCAACGTGCGACCGCTGTCAATGATGTCTTCAACGATCAAAAGATCGCGGCCCTCAACATTTGTATCTAAATCTTTAATGATTTTTACTTCTCCAGATGAAATCATGGCATTGCCATAACTTGAGACATCCATGAAGTCTAACTCCAAGTAACAATCCATCTCACGAACGATGTCTGCCATGAAAGGAACGGCACCTTTCAGTACACCTACGACTAGAGGATTTTTATCCGCATAAGCCGCCGTTAATTCTTGACCAAGTTCCACACAACGATTTTTGATTTCGTCACGGGAAATCAAAATTTTCTCAATATCTTTATCTAGCATAAAGTTCTCCTTCCAACTCTTACTTCTGATATTTATAAAGAAGTATGTAGTGTATTTTATCAGTTTCTGGCGTAATACTCAAATAGGAAAATGCATGAGGTAGTAAGGCAATCACCTGTTTATCAAGGTTTGTGACGACCCAACTTTTTTCTCGCTCTTCATTAGGAATTTTTGAATCGATAAAAAAACGACTGATCTTTTTGGTCAGGCCACGTGCCAAGCGGATTCGGTCTCCTGGCTGACGCTTACGTACGATCAGCTCAGAGGAATAGTTTAGCGGTAAATCTTGGGAAAACTCTGACCAATTTGTGATTTTTTTGGGAATATGCTGTTCATTTATCGGAAAATACCCAATCCATTCCTTTTCAGAAAGATAGATCCCTTCTCCTAAAACCAGACGCTGACTGACTTCTGTCAACGGCGCTGCAGGCTTTTGGGGAACAGCAATGGGTTCCAACAGTAATTGGTCATAGCTGCGCCGCAGCTGCCACTGTTTGTGCAACGCCAATTGCCATTGCCCTTTCTTTTCGTCTAGCAAACGCAATAGCTGTGGCAGCTGTTTTTGATTGAGTGGATGCTTTGTAAAAGCTTCTGCTTGTTGCAAAAACCCCGCATAGAAAAAATAGCGCTGCGCCGGCGAAAACGTCGGCAGCTGTTGCAGATCGATCACTAAGCGAGTAGCTTGCTGTTGAACGAACGCAGACAACCATTGCTGCTGCTCTTGCTGGATCAACTGATTGGCGAACTGCATTTCTACAGAAAGCTGTTGAAAATGCGGCAACAGTTGCGGATTTTCCGCTTTTAATGCCGGCACTACTTGCTGGCGTAGTCGGTTTCGCAAATACAGCGGTTCGTGATTGCTTTCGTCTTCAAAGTAGGGAATCTGCTGTACTTGCGCATAGTCGTAAATCGCTGTCTTACTGACACTAAGCAACGGCCGCAACAGGATTCCAGCGTGAAAAGGCTGCTGCTGCTGCATCCCGCCAGCCGATTGCAAGCGGCCTTCTCGCATCATCTTCATCAGCATCGTTTCTACTTGGTCATCACTGTGGTGAGCAGTCAGCAAAACATCATAGCCTTCTCGGGACATGACATCGGCAAAAAACGTATAGCGAAAGTCCCGAGCGCTAGCTTCTATGCCAGTTTCTGGCGGATTTTCCCAGCACCGCTCATAAAAAGGAATGCCGCGTTCTTGGCAGTACTGCCGTAAAAAAGCAGCTTCCTCAGCAGATGCAGGACGCAATTGATGGTTTACATGTGCCACACCAAAGACCTGCTCTTTTTGCATTTCGGGAAACAACTGACAAAAGACCTGCAGCAAGACCATGGAGTCGACTCCCGTCGATACCGCCAGCAAAAAGCGGCGTTTTTTTTCAGGATCGATGGCAGTGAGTTGCCCTCGAACGGTTTGAATGACCATCATTTGCCCTCCTTCTCATTTGGTAGACCCACAAGAAAGAAAGCTGAAACAAAACGAACCAACAGTTTTGTTTCAGCTTTTTCCAACTTGCTATTCATGTTTAGTTACGGCGTCCGCCGCGGCCACCGCGTTTTCCTTCTGTATTTCGACGTAATGATGAAAGACGATCATCACTATCTTTTAGAAAAGAACTCATCAATGAATCGAAGTCTTGTTTATTTACATTCGTAGTTTGATTGCGTGAAAAAGATTTTTTCGGATTTGGTCGATTGAATTCTTTTTTCGGGTATTCACGTTTTTCTTCCGGCTTATCTTCTGCTTTGCGGATCGATAGTCCAATTTTTCCATCGTTGCCGATTGCCGTAACAAGTACTGTCACTTCATCCCCAACAGACAACACGTCGTGAATGTCTTTGACGAATCCGTTTGATACTTCACTGATATGCACCAAACCAGTTTTCCCTTCACCAAGATCAATGAACGCACCAAAATTTGTAATACCAGACACTTTGCCCTTTAGTTTCGCTCCAACTTCGATTGACATATAAAAAATGTTCCTCCTAATTTTTACCCATTTAAAATAATTCAAACTACTGCGCTGAGTAGGTATGACATTGCTTAATCTTGTGACTCTGTGGATGATGATTCTTGTTCGCTTTGCGCAGAACGCTCATTAGGGTTTTGAGAATCCGTTCCATCTGGCAAGACAGGATAAATTTTTTCGCCATCTTTTGAGTAGAAGAATCGGCTGCGGGCCAATTTTGCCACATACTCATCGTCTTGCAATAAGGCAACATCTCGCTCCAATGAAGCCACTTTTTGTTCAGCTTCTTTTTGTTCGGCGACTGTTTCCGCCTTGTATTCCTTTAGTTTTTGCAGGCGCATTTGGTCGTTAAACATCTGAATCCCCACGACTGCAAATATCGCTAATGCCGCCACGAAAAACGCCACCAGCCGACGTCGGCGAAACACGACTTGCCGCCGCTCTTTTTCAAACTTGGCAAATTGCTCTTTCGCATAATCGGTCTGCAATAGTTCTATTTTTTTATTTGATTCTTTTGCCACCTGAACTCGCTCCCGTCGCTGTCTTTGTTTTTTACATTATACCAACATCCGCAAAGCTTGTCTAACTGAAAATGCCGTAAAAATCAAGCATTTTCTGAGATTCTTTCCTCTGAAACAATCTCATACATTTTTGCAGCGTCTTCTTTTTTCGTCGATTCATGCAATTCATTGACTTTTACTTCCAAGACCTTATTCCCGAACTGAATACGCATAGTATCGCCTACTTTGACGTCACTGCTTGACTTGGCTAATTTGCCGTTGATCTGAATGCGTCCCTTGTCTGCCACTTCTTTGGCCACAGAGCGACGCTTGATGATGCGGGAGATTTTAAGAAATTTATCTAATCTCATGTTTTTCACCTCTTCTTAATAGTTTCTTTCCAAATGGAACTAACAGCCATTCGCGAATCGTTAACAATTTGATTTTGATCGCTGCCCCGATAAAGGCTGCGCCTCCCAAACCGACACCGCCTAGGCAAAAAATCAGCGCCTGTAGTCGATGGGTCAAAGGACCGTTCAATAAGATCGCAACGAAGCTATAATATAAGAATAGCACGCTTGCCATGATCCCTAAACAAAGAAATAATTTTTTTCCATAATTTCCTTCATACCAAAAGCGATTGATGCTACTTTGTGCTCGACGCTGTTCGGAAACCACAAAACAGCATAAGGTCGCGCCTAACCCCAACAGCGTACTGATACTTGCTCCTGCAGTCCCATAAGAAGCGGTCAGCGGCCACATCGATAGACATTTGACTAAAAGACCAATTCCCGCAGCGAGCAAGCCGAAGGTATAGGTATTGCGACTTTGTTGAATGCTTTGATAGGCTTGGATCGTCGCCATCAGAGCGATGGAAAAGACAAACAATACCAGCGCCGCATTGCCAGATCCGTCTTTAAATAAAGCAAAGTTGATATAAGGCAGCAAAATCGCTAACCCTACCGCAGAAGCCGAAGCAATCCCGATCGTTAGGCGCAAATACATTTTTGCCGACTTTTCAAACAGCTGCTGATTTTTTACCGTCAAATACTTGGTCAACGTTGGCAAAAACGTCGAGCTTAACGCCATCGCCACCACAAGACCTAGTTGGACGAGGGGTTGTCCGCGATCATAGATCCCTTTCGAAATCCGGGCTGCTTGTGCCGTCAATCCCCCCGCTTCTAGCGCATTGGTCAATAAAAACGAATCCGCTAACTGGAACAAGATCAAATAGCCGCTATAAATCGTCAACAGACCGCCTTCTAAGAAGAACCGTTTTTTCAACGAGGCGGATAAACCAGCGGTATTTTCTCCTGTACGGGTGACTGGTTTATGCCATAGCGATAGGCGTTTGCCGTTGATTTGTCGGCTATAATAACTTAAAATCCACCACGCCGCAAGGCCCCCGACTAAGGCACCCATCATGGCGACAGTCCCCGTTTGATAAATCGTCCAGCCCAATTGCTGGAAAGCTGCCGCAGCACCTAAAATCACACCAACTCTAAGCAGCTGCTCTACAACTTGAGACACTGCGGTTGGCACCATTTGTAGATTTCCTTGAAACATTCCTCGATAAAAGGTCAAGGGTGGGACAAACAAAAAGGTAAAGGAAACGACTCGAATCAAGCCTGCCAGTTGATGGTCCCCCATCACTTGCGCGATTGGACCGGCAAATAAAAAGGTCACAGCCCATAAGCCAATCGCCGACCAAAGCACATAAGACGTCAACGCTTGCAGCCGCTCCTTGCTTTTCAAAGGATCAGGTTCTTCAGCAACAATGCGGGAGATAAACTGCGGCAAACCTGACAACGCCAAAGTCATTGCCAATCCATAAATCGGATAGACCTGTTGATACACATAAAACCCTTCGTCGCCTACCAGGTTCTGAAAAGGGACCCGATAAACGGCACTTAAGATTTTTGCGATAAAGGAAGCGATCGTTAAAATAAACGCCCCTTCCATCGTACGCTTCAATTGTGATTTCGGCATCCCTCTGGTTCCTTTCTAGCCTTGGCTGGCGTATTTTTGTTCCCGTAACGCTTTGACGAAATCTTGGATTTCTAATAGCCAGGTGCTTTCTTTCATCACTGGCGGAATCTGTAATTTGATGGTCATTTGCTCATGATCGACACCCATCGTGGCTTTTAATTTAGTAGCTTTCAATGCTTCAAACAGCTGCTCCACCGAATAATTTTTCGTGCCTACTTTACTCAAAGTAAACGACACGGTTTGTTGCTGCTTGCGGATAGTTTCTAACAAGGCACGATCGCCGTTCATTTTGATCTCGCCCACCGTTAAGAGGTGCGCCACTTCTACAGGGTATTCTCCGAAACGGTCTAATAAATCATCTTGAAGTTCATCAACTGCTTCTTGTGATTCCAGCTCACGAATTCGTTTATAGATCTCGATTTTTTGCCGTTCGTCTTCAATATACGAAGTCGGTAAGTAGGCATCGATCCCCAGATCGATCTCAACGGTCGTTTTTTCTGTTTGGGTATTTTTCCCTTGTTTACGAGTGACTGCTTCCGACAGCATTTGTGAGTACATGTCAAACCCGACTGCATCGATAAAGCCGTGCTGTTGCGCCCCCAATAGATTTCCTGCCCCACGAATCGAAAGATCTCGCATCGCGATTTTGAATCCTGAACCTAACTCCGTAAAGTCCTTAATGGCTTGCAGACGTTTTTCACTGACTTCGTTCAACACTTTTTGCTGTTCATACATGAAATACGCATAAGCGACTCGATTGCTCCGACCGACACGGCCACGCAACTGATACAACGTCGAAAGCCCCATGTAATCGGCATTTTCCACAAACAACGTATTGGCATTGGGAATATCCACACCGGTTTCAATGATCGTCGTCGTCACCAACACATCGTATTGCCCTTCAATAAAGTCAAACAGGGTATTTTCCAATTGGATCTCGGTCATTTGCCCGTGGGCATAAGCGATTCGTGCATCTGGCACTAACGCCTGCAGTTCTTCGACTTTTCGCTCGATCGTATCGACACGATTATAGAGATAAAACACTTGGCCCCCGCGTGCCATCTCCCGTTGGATCGCTTCTCGCACCGCTCCTGGATTCATCTCCATCACATAGGTTTGGATCGGGTAACGATTTTCCGGTGGTGTTTCGATCACAGATAGGTCCCGCACGCCCAGCATCGACATATGCAATGTTCTTGGGATCGGCGTTGCCGTCAACGTCAACACATCGACTTGCGAACGCAGTTGTTTCAAGCGCTCTTTGTGTTTGACCCCAAAACGTTGTTCTTCATCGATCACCAACAAGCCCAAATCAGCAAACTCGACATCTTTTGACAATAATCGGTGGGTCCCCACCAAAATATCGACTTGCCCTTTGCGCACTTGCTCGATCGTTTCATTCTGCTGTTTTTTCGTCCGAAAACGACTCAGCACCCCAACATTGACGGGGAAGCCTTCAAAACGATCGACCATCGTTTCATAGTGCTGCTGTGCCAAGATCGTTGTCGGCACTAAGAAAGCCACTTGTTTGCTTTCTTTGATCGCTTTAAAAGCAGCCCGCAGCGCCACTTCTGTTTTCCCAAAACCGACATCTCCAACTAACAAACGGTCCATCGGCTTTTCTTTTTCCATATCCCGCTTGATCTCTGCCGTACTGCGCAGCTGATCATCGGTTTCCGAATAAGGAAAGGCATCTTCAAATTCTTTTTGATAGGCATCGTCTGGTTGAAAGGCATAGCCTTTTTCTGATTCGCGTTTGGCATACAATAAAATCAAATCATCTGCGATGTCTTCAATTTTAGCCGTCACTTTGCGCTTGGTCTTCGCCCACTCACTGCCGCCTAATTTATTGATTTTCGGTGTTTTCGATTCGGAAGCCACATATTTTTGAATCAAATTCAATTGGGTGACTGGAATAAAGAGCTTGTCTTCGTTTTGGTACAAGATCGTCATGTAATCTTGATGGACGCCATCGACTTCTAAGGTTTCCATGCCGATGTACTTCCCGATCCCATGATTCGCATGGACGACATAATCGCCGGCTTTTAACTCATTGTAGCTTTTGAGACGTTCCGCATTGGTGACATTTTGCCGGCGGGCTCTTTTTTTGTTCATCTTTTGGAAAATTTCTTTTTCTGTAACCACCACTAGCTTGTCTTGCGGCATTTCAAAGCCGCTTTGCAAACGTTCCACCACGATTTGGGTGCGTCCCGTAAACAGGCGGTCTTGTTGCGTCTGCACGGCATAGATATCATGATCTCGCAGATCTTGCTCTAACTTCTTGGCCCGTTCTTGGTCACTGACCAGAAAAATCACCGTTTGCTGTTGCTTCTCCCAGCGATCGATCTCAACTTTCAAGAGACCCATTTGGCTGAAAAACTGCTGCATCGGCCGGTATTGGAATTGATGGATCGCTTGGAAGCGAATGTTCCCCATTCCTTTTTGGAATAAAGAAAAGAAGCTGGTCACAAAGGTTTCTTTTTGCAGCAGTTGATGGACATCGATCCCGAATTGCTGTTCAGAAAAGACCCGCAGCTCCGCTAATTTTTGGGTATGCCACTCCGCTTCTTCCCGTTCGATCTCACGATTGGTCTCCATGATCCGAGCATAATCATCGATCATCAAAAAGGCGTCTTCAGAAAAATAATCTAAGACACTCGTTTGCTGACGATAAAGCAAATCCGTGTAATAACGGGCACTTTCACCGGGAATCCCCGCTTGCCATTGGGAGGCCAATTGGCCGAAATAGTCTTCTAAAAACGCGCGATCAGTTACTTCTTTGGTGACCGCCAACCGTTTGTTCAATAATTCTTGTAGCTGCTTTTGCCCCGCCGCTAAATCTTCCGCTGAGAAAACCAATTCGGTAGTCGGTAAAATAGCCACTTGCTGCAGCGTTTCCACTGAGCGTTGCGTTTCCACGTTGAAAGAACGCATCGAGTCGATTTCTACATCGAATAACTCGATCCGTACGGGGTATTCGGCATTTAATGGATAAATATCGAGGATGCTCCCACGAATACTGAATTCGCCGGGTTTGCCAATCATTGACTGCCGTTCGTAACCCATCAAGATCAATTGTTGCGGCAAACGCTCTAAATCGATCTCATCGCCGATTTGCCATTGGAATTGGTTGGCTAACCAGGTTTTCTTCTCAGGTAAATACTTTCGCAAAGCCGCTACCGGCAACACATAGATCCCGGTTTTCCCTTGAGAAACAGCATTCAGCGCTGCCACTCGTTCTTCTCGTGCTTCTGGTGAAGAAAAAGCCATTTCGGCTGACAACACTTCGTCCACTGGGAAAACATAGACATCATCCGTCACGTTGCGCAGATCTTCGGCTAGTTGATTCGTATAATACAGATTTGGTGTCACCACGATCACTTGTTTTTGAAATGCCTGATACACACCGGTGATCGCCAATGTTTTTGCCGATCCAGCTAGACCGGTCAATAATTGCCGGGGGGCCTGTTCACGTAAACCTGCATGCCAAGCCGCCACTGTCGGCACTTTATTTATTAATTCAATTAAATCCATCTCGGCCCTCCTTAGTTAAATCGATTCATTGTGGCAAGAAAGTCGCCGTTGGTCAAGTAATCACTACTTGCCTCGACTGCCTTATCAATACTTTGTAAAACGATGGGCAGATCGTCTTTTGCAAAAGGACTCAGTACATGATTGACCACGGTTTGTCCTGGACGTGGCCGATCGATCCCGATTTTGATGCGGTCAAAGACTGTCGAGTCCAAATGCGCGATCAAACTCTTGATTCCATTGTGTCCCCCCGCACTGCCTTTTTGGCGCAAGCGGATTTTCCCTAATGCTAAATCAAGGTCATCATAGACCACTACTAATTCTTCTTGGTAGATGCCAAAATAGGTCATCAACGGACCTACCGAACGACCGGATTCATTCATGAAGGTTTGCGGTTTGACCAAAAGGATTTTTTCACCCTTCAAGAAAAACTCTGCCACTTCTGCTTCAAAAGCCGACTTTTTAAAGGTTGCTTGGTACTTTTGTGCCAACGCATCCACTACCATAAAGCCAACATTGTGTTTGGTTTTCTCATATTTTTTGCCGGGATTTCCCAAGCCTACAATCATTTTCATTTTTCGATTACGCTCCATTATTTCTAGTTTCAAGCTGATTCTTCATCTATTTTATCGGTTTTCTTATCCAAACACAAAATACTGGGCACACAAATGCGCCCAGTTCTTTTGCTGAAATAATTATAACACGAAATGGACTGTTATGGTGGCGTCCTCTTGCTCAGTTTTTATCTTTCTTAACGAATCTTAATAAAACGTTGATATATCCTCTTTTTGACGTAATAACAAAGAAAGCATTTACAACTGAAACAGCGATATTTTGTGTAATATTGTTGTGCAAATCACATGACAAATATACTTGAAAATGGTAGGATGATAGCGAGTAAAACAATTATGCGGAAGGAATGATACACAGATGACTGCAAAAACGAACAAAAAAGATCACCAAAAGGTAATTCTTGTTGGAGACGGTGCGGTTGGTTCTAGTTACGCGTTTGCGCTGGTGACCCAAAACATTGCGCAAGAAGTCGGAATCATTGATATAAATACAGCAAAAACAGAAGGCGACGCAATTGATTTGTCCCATGCCTTGGCCTTTACTTCCCCTAAAAAAATCTATGCCGCTTCTTATGAAGATGCACATGATGCTGATTTAGTCGTTATTACAGCTGGTGCGCCTCAAAAACCAGGTGAAACCCGCTTAGATTTGGTTCATAAAAACTTGAAAATCAACCGGGAAGTAGTTACCCAAATCGTTGATTCAGGGTTCAACGGAATCTTCTTAGTAGCAGCAAACCCAGTCGATATTTTGACTTACTCGACTTGGAAATTCTCAGGCTTCCCGAAAGAACGCGTCATCGGTTCAGGTACTTCTTTAGACTCTGCACGTTTCCGTCAAGCTTTGGCTGAATTAGTCGATGTTGATGCCCGTAACGTCCATGCCTATATCTTAGGCGAACACGGGGATTCAGAATTCCCTGTTTGGTCTCATGCCAACGTAGCCGGCTTGCAAATCTATGAATGGGTCAAAAACAACCCAGATATCGATGAAGAAGCAATGGTCAACATTTTCTTCAGCGTTCGTGATGCAGCCTACACCATTATCGAGAAAAAAGGTGCGACTTTCTATGGGATCGCGGTAGCCTTAGCACGGATCACTCGTGCGATCTTAGACGATGAAAATGCTGTTTTACCATTGTCTGTGTACATGAACGGCGAATACGGCTTAAACGACTTGTACATTGGTGCGCCTGCAGTTATCAACGCCCAAGGGATTCAAAAAGTGATTGAGATCCCATTGACGGATGGTGAAAAAGACCGGATGGCCGCTTCTGCAAAACAATTAAAAGATATTCTTGATGAAGCTTTTGCGAAACTAGATGCAGAAGACAATCAATAATTTCTTTCACTTCGTTTAGCTAGTCAACTATGCCACTGAACGAACCTTACAGCTCACTCTTTTTCAGAACAATTTGATCAAGATGATTTGCTGCGGTTCGTTCAGTTTTTTTATGCAAAGAAATGCTTTTCTACAGCTTAGCTAAAGATAGTTTAAGAATTTTCTATTTTTCATGGAAGTTTCATTTGCCATATTCGCTTTCTTGGGGGAATATGGTATGATTTAAGCGTTATTATCTATTATGCCATTAGAAAAAAAGGAGTAGTTGAATGACTCGTTCAAACAAACATACTGACGCCAAGAACAATACCAAGAAAATTGTTCTAATCGTTGTGGCTGCTATATTAGTAGTGATCGCTGGCGGCTATACCTACCGAAGTACATATTATGCAAACCGTTTTTTACCAAAGACTGAAATCGATGGGATCGACATCAGCAACAAAACTGTTGCCGAGGCCAATGCCCTGCTGCATGACCGCTACTCGCAAGAAGATTTCACCATCAAAGAAGGCGATAGCGAATGGAAGACAATCAACCTTGCTCAATTTGGGTTACAAACGGATTTCACCAATGAGCTGCAATCATTAAAAGATGAACAGAACCAGTGGAGTTGGGGAATGGCTTATGTTTCCGCTGCAGAAGAAAAAACACTGGACAATCTCTCGGTGGATCAAGATACGCTAAACAGCGAAACGGACACGATCCAAAAGGAACTAGAAACTTTAAATGAGGATCGTACCAAGTCAGCCGATGCAACATTGGAAAAAGGCGAAGACGGCTTTTCTATCAAACCAGAAGTTGACGGCGATGCCATTGATGTGGACAAAGCAGTAGCAGACTTACAAGAAGCCATCGTCAGTGGCGAAAAGGAATTAAATCTCGTCGATTACGTCACAAAACCAAGTGTGACCGCTGATGATCCTGATCTAACCAAAGAAATGGATTCGTTGAATAAAATCGCCAAAGTAACCGGCAATTATACGATCAACGGAAACACGTTTCAAATTCCAAGAGAATCGATCATGGATTGGCTCTCTTACAAAGATGGCAACACCACGATCGACGAAGACAAAGTAAGAAGCTATGTCGCTTCTATCGGAGAGCAATACAACACCAGCACCAATTCTTCGACCTTCAAGAGTACCAAACAAGGCGAAGTAACGGTTCCAGCCGGCACCCTCAGCTGGACGATCCAAACCGATGCGGAAACAGAAGCATTGATTGAGGCGTTAAAAGCCGGCGAAGACTTCACGCGCACACCGATCGCTCAAGGAAGCACCGATGCTGGCAGCCCGTTATTTGGCAACACGTATATCGAAGTTGATCTGAAAAACCAACACATGTGGTATTACAAAGATGGCGAGCTGGTGCTAGATACGAAAATTATCTCTGGAAAACCAGCCACACCAACGCCAACTGGTGTCTTCTATGTCTGGAACAAAGAAGAAGATGCAACCTTGACCGGTGAAGATTATGCGTCCCCTGTTGATTACTGGATGCCGATCGATTGGACCGGTGTCGGAATCCATGATTCTGATTGGCAAACGGAATACGGTGGTGATCTTTGGAAAACCCGCGGCTCTCACGGCTGTATCAATACTCCGCCAGGCGTGATGAAAGAATTGTACAGTAAAGCCGAAGTCGGGACACCCGTGATCGTGATTTAATGGAAAAAAGAGTCAAACCTTTTTATAGATGAACCAAAAGCCGCAAAAAAATTCTTTTGCGGCTTTTTTGTTGTTTCCAAATGTTCCTGTTTACAAAGCGCCATTTAATTAATATACTTAATTAAGCATATTAATTAAAAAGGAGAATCACTTTGGAAAAAGTTGTCTTTATTGATCGTTCTACTTTAGCTGGAAGTCTGATTAAAATTTTCGCCCGCAACATCCAAATGCTGTCCGAGGATCAAATCAGCGTGACTGTTGTGACACCAGAACGTCTGATGAATTATCGTTTTTCGCAAGAAAAAATCGTTTTGGTCGATCCTTTGCTTTCTTTAACAGATCCGATGATCAAGCAGGCCATCCCGCCGCGAATCAAGCGCCTGTCATTTCCCATCAATCATTACAGCGGCATGAATGCTGAAGCCATTCTAGAATTGATCCAACAAGCATAGCCTAAAAAAGGCCGACGGAAACCAATGGTTTCTGCCGGCCTTTTCTCATGCCACTTGCCCTCTGCTAGACAATCGCCTCTTCTTGTTCTAACAAAGTAACTTGTTCTCCTTTGTCTTGTAGCGCAGCGACGTGCATCGTGCCCCACTGGCAAAGGGTATCCAATAAGCCGCCTAACGTTTCTCCATATTCACTCAAGGAATACTCAACTTTGGGTGGTACTTGATTATAGGATTTGCGGGTAACGATATCAGACTCTTCTAGTTCCCGCAATTGCTGCGTCAACATTTTTTGACTGATGCCAGGAATTTTTCGCCGTAAATCACTAGGACGCAATGCCCCATGGCGTAAATTACAAAGAATGATTGGTTTCCATTTCCCGCCGATGACATCCATCGTTGCTTCTACACCGATATTATAAATTTTTTCTTCCATTTTTTTCACCTCATCAAGTCTGTAAACACACAAATGTTACCAAAAGGTGTGTATCAAACAAAAAAGTACGTACTATACAACCTTACCTCCTCATTATATGATGATTACAGAAAAAAATAAAGGAGATGTTTTTATGATCGAAAAATTATCGGATACCGTTACACTGAACAACGGCAGCAAAATCCCCGGTTTGGGGTTAGGTGTCTTTCAAATCCCTGAAGCTGAAACAGCAGAGGTCGTGAAACAGGCCATTATCAATGGGTATCGCCTGATTGATACGGCGGCTATTTACGGCAACGAAACAGGAACAGGGGAAGGAATCAAACAAGGCTTACAAGAAACGGGGTTGGCTCGTGAAGAACTCTTTGTCACTTCCAAACTTTGGAACGATCATTTAACTTATGATGAAACGATCCATGCTTTCAATGAAAGTTTGGCCCGCTTAAACCTCGAGTATCTCGACTTGTACTTGATCCATTGGCCGGGAAACCAGGCATTTCAAGAGTCATGGCGCGCCTTGGAAGACTTGTATGCCGCTGGAAAAATCAAAGCAATCGGGGTCAGCAACTTCCAGATTCATCACTTGGAGCAACTATTGGCCGCTGCTAAGGTCGTTCCTGTCGTCAATCAGATCGAACTGCATCCCAAACTTACGCAGCAAGACCTGCGGGACTTTTGTGCTGAAAAGGGGATTGCGATCCAAGCTTGGTCACCTTTGATGCAAGGCAAACTGCTGAAAGAGGAAACCGTCTTGGCGATCGCCGATGCACAGCAAAAATCAGCGGCACAAGTGCTTTTACGCTGGGCTATCCAACAAGGAATCTTAGTCAATGTCAAATCGACACACCCTGAGCGAATGCGCGCCAATGCAGCGATTTTTGATTTCCATTTATCAGAAGATGAAATGGCTCGCTTGAACGCATTAAATGAGGACCTGCGAGTGGGTCCAGATCCAGACACATTCGATTTTCATTAACCAAACGATATACTAAACAAAACCTTAGGAGGAAGTATAATGACAAACACAAACACAGGCTTTTCAATGGTGAACCACGTGGGAATCACCGTCAGCAATCTCGAACGTTCCATCCAATTTTATGAAGCATTAACTGGAAAGAAAATCGCCAATCAAGATACGATCGGTGGCAAACGAATGGCGCAAACGCAAGGTTTAGAGGATACATTGATCAAATACGCCAATCTTCATTTAGACAATCTCAACATCGACCTTTTAGAATACGTCGAACCAAAATCCAACAAAGCTAGCTATTCCAATGAGCAAATCAGTGCCATGCATCTTTGTTTTGAAGTCGAAAATATTGATGAAGCCGTTGCTCGTCTAAAAGCCATCGGGGTTGAACCTGACGGTACCCCAATCGTTTTTGAAGAACAAGATGGTTTAAAAAGCGGCTTCGGGACAGGTGTTGCCTACTTTACAGATCCAGATGGTACCAATCTTGAACTGATTGCACCTAAAGGACCATTTCAACGCGGATAATTGAAAAAGGGATGGCGACTTATAGCGCCCTCCCTTTTTATTTACGCAAAACTATCTATTTTTTCAATAGTTCCCCTTCATAGAACCCTTTACAGCGAGTACAATAAATAGATAATCCTTTTTATTCGCTGATTTTCCCAACAAACCTCGCTTGAAAGGAAGTGATCTCGATCGATATTGGTCTTTTGTTGTTGATTTTTACGGGTATTTTTTTCATCGTCTTCCGGTTCTTTTACCGAGAAGAACCCAATTATATATTCGGCTTTCGCACCAAGCGCAGTACAGCCAGTGTCAGCAATTGGCGTTTTTCCCAGCAGTGGTTCTCCCTGTTGGCGATGCTCTTTCTAGGTGGGGTCATTTTGCTGCAGCGCAACGAGCTGATTGAAGAGAAATTTTACCAGATAGCCGTCCTTGGTAGCTATCTTCTAGCAGCACTGCTGGTAGAAATAGCGCTTTATCTCAAAGATTCACGCGCGAGCACCAAAAAGTAAGACGAAAAAGACATTCCGGGGAATGTCTTTTTTCTATTCTTTATTTTGACTGTGGATCGTGATTCCCAACACCAGGGCTAAAATTCCTGAAACCACCCAGATGGTCCGGTGGAATAAGAAAATTCCTAGCAAGCTGCTTAAAACCGCCCCAAAAAAGAAACCGCCGATGATCAAGGAAATAGAAATGATCTTGGGTGTCACTGATCGGTCCTGCTTAAACCCGCGCAAATACAAGTAATCAGCCAGCGAACGTAAATTGCCAGTGGTCATCGTGGTGGCATAGGGCATCCCTGCCAAGCGCCGATAAGCGGCATATTGAATCGCTGCAAAAAAAGATAATCCGGAATCAACCAGGACATTGGGTAAAGAACGCGCAAAAAAGCCCAGAACCAAAATACCGATTGCTTCAAAGATCAACGCAGCATTTTGCCAAACGATCCAACCACCAGTCGGAAAATGATGCTGCAGATAATTCGTCACCACGATCCCCACTAAAAACATACAGATTGGTGGCAGATACCGAAAGGCTTGTTCAAACTGCCCCGTTGAAAGATTGATCCCTAACAAAATAACATTCCCCGACTGCATGCTCGCAAACACTTCACCGTGAAAGAGATAGGTATAGGCATCTAAAAAGCCGCCAGCCATCGCGAGAAGAACCCCCACCGGCAAACTTTCATGCACGACAAACTCGGTTTTGCCTTTGACACTACTCAAACTTTTTTCCATTGGTTTCGCCTCTTGTTTTTTATACTTTCTAACAGCTTAACGCTTAAAAACGCCGACAACTCGTTATGTTTTGCGGCGTTTAGGTGACTTTTTCGATAACTGACAAATCAACCACCCCAAAAGAACGGCGGTCAGTGCTCCAGCTGAATCCAGCATGACATCTTGAAAAAGCGGCGTCCGTCCTCCCGTCAGCATTTGATGGTATTCATCGATCCCAGCATAGCCGGTAGCTGCTAACCAAGCAAAAAAAGCGGCTAGCCAATACGGCGTACGGCGATATACGAGAACGAAGAACAGACTGCCCCCTAAGACAAAATAGGTAAAGAAATGTGCGCCTTTACGAATGAAAAATTCCACAAATGAGAAATAGCCTTTTTCCGCAATACTGATCTCCGAACCAGCATAGGAAAAAGAAATCTTCTCTAGCCACTCTTTCAATGGTTCATTTTTTAAGATTCGTGAAAGCAACCCGATTTGTGATTGCTGCTCATAGGTTTGTGAAGAACTGATAAAGAGGATGACCATAACCGCAAGTGCGATACAAAAGTAAAAATTCGGTTCTTTCAGTAATTTTTTCATAGTTTTCACTCCTCATTTTCCTATCTTACCATTTTCATTTGGTGATGCAACTGTTTTTCCAGCAAACCGTGGTGACATTGCACACACAAAAAGAGTGCTTCCGTGAAGATTAGAAGCACTCTTTCTTTTTAAAAATAGCCATCGGTATGAAAAGCCGTCACCCGTTTGGTCGTGAGATTTTGGGGCTTGTGACGTTCAGCTCCTTCAACGATTCTCAGGGCAGTTTTGCGTTTTTTTCTCCAGTAAACAATGACGAACCCATCTCGTAGCCTTCTACATAATGGTTCAACCGATCGACCACCTCTGCTGCCGCTTCTTGTGACGGCGTGATGATCAATAAAATATCAAACCCTGCAATCGTGCCTACAATTTCTGGTAGCTCCATTTCATCAAGATAATTGGCGATCACATCGGCGCCGTTTTCAGCCGTATGAACGACAACTAAAAAGTCAATCTGCGTAATCTTTTTTAGGTACTCATACATCGAAAACGCAATTCTGTCTTCTAGATCCTGCTCTTTGGATTCAAAGATCGAATAATACGGCCGACCGTTTTTGGCATACGTTTTAGCGATGTTCATTTCCCGCATGTCTCTAGAAATCGTGGCTTGGGTAGCTGAAACATTTTCTTTTTTTAATAAATTCATCAATTCTTCTTGAGACTCAATCCGATGTAGGACAAAGAGTTTTTTGATAATTGCTTGTCGCTCTTTTTTTTTCATTTACTTGATCCGCTCCTCTCAAGTCGCCTCGCTTACTGAAATAGTTGATCCGTCTCGTTCACATCTTGAAACGTAGCTTACAAGAACAACATTGAGAAGATTAAAATGGCAAGATTGGAAATTCCGATAACCAGTAACGGTTTGCGCATAAAGCGGGTCCAAGTGGAATAGTTGACCCGAGCCAGCTCCAATCCCCCCATCACGACGCCAGAAGTTGGTGTGATCAAATTCACTAATCCGCAACCAGCAGTAAAGATCATCACCATGACGTTCGGATTGAGTCCGATGCTTTGCGCCAAGGCCCCCATGATCGGGATCGATACATACGCTAGTCCGGAAGTCGATGGAATCAAGAACGATAAGAGCAGATACAAAATGTAGGCGCCAATCACAAACAGGACAGGTGATAGACCTTCTAAAAGATGGGAAGCCCGATCCAAAATAAACAGATCCAAGTACGTCGTTTGCATAATGTAGGAAGCACCCCGTGCCACAACGATGATCAAGACAACGGATAAAATGTCTTTGACCCCATCGATAAAGTTGGTCACGATTTCTTTTTCTGAGAATCCTTGAATCAACGCAATGATGATACTGATGTAGAAGAACCACATGGCCAAATCACCAAAATACCATTCACCGAAGCTATTGCCGGTCAAAAAGGCGGTCCAACCGTCAAACACATGGATATCAAAGTCGCCCCAAGGAATCAAGGAAACCACCATGATCACAAAGGATAAACCAAAAATCGTCAAAATCAGGCGATGTTTTTGCGTAAACACCAAGGCTTCGTTCGTGTCTTTGACAAAATGTTCTTCCATTTCTTTTTGCTCTTGCAGCGATAAGATCGTGGAGCCTTTGTCGGCTTTGACTTTTTTGGCATAAGACATCACCACAAAGATACAGTATGCGGTCGTGACTAACCAAAGCAATGCCCCGACTACTAAGATCGTGCCATTGTTTGGGGCAATATCGATGCTTCGCAAGGCATCCATCGCAACGCCGGTCGCAAAGGGATTGACGGTGGAGCCAATCACGCCGGCACCAGCACCCAGCATAACGGTTCCTGCTGCGACGATCGTATCAAAACCTGATGCCACCATCGTTATTGCTAATAAGGAATAAAAAGGAATCGTTTCTTCCGCCATTCCATAAGTGGAGCCGCCGATCGAAAACAAGATCATTAAAATCGGAATCAAAATCAACTCATTGCCTTTGAGTTTTTTGACCAAATGCTGAATCCCGGCTTCCAAAGCGCCTGTTCGCGTGACGATATTCAAAAAACCACCCAAACAGAGAATAAACACACAGATCTCGATCGCATCACGAAATCCGTTAAAAGGCGCCATAAAGAAATCAGAAAACTTGGCACCCACCACTTGGCTGACCATCTCTTCTTGGCCTGCTGGTAAAGAAGGCGCAAAAGGCTGCCCTGCTAAGAGCCAGGAAGCGACCGTCAAGGCGATAATGATCAGAAATAAGATACTGAATGATGTCAGCGACTTTTTTTCTTTTTGCTTTTTTTTCATCTGTGTTCCCCCTTTTTTGAATCGATCCTATTTGCTGCCAGCCATTACTTGGCAACATGAGAAAAATAATCTTGGTCATAAATAATGAGTTCTTTGTAGCGATAATAAATCTTTCTTTTATGCACGAGCGCCTTGAGCGTTTGACTGACTGTCTCTCGCGTCGTTCCACTGTACTTGGCTATATCATTGATAAAAACTGGAAAAGGGATGCGAATCTGCTCACCTTGTGTCTGCCCATGCTCGATCATCAAAAGACCAATCGTATTAACGACTCTTGTTTGCGCGCTGGAGGTGACACAATACTCGACACGGCGTCTTTGCTTTTCCAACTGCCGGCTCATTTGCTGATTGAGCCACAGCAACTGACTTGTAGACGAAACGACTAGCGGTTCAAACAGTGACATCGCTGCAAACTGCACGACAATGTCTGTTGCAGCGAATGCCGATACATCATAGTTGTCTCTTTCAAACAAGCCAATCAAAGGAAATAACTGATCTGGCCCAACAAAATCTACATAACAATAGGAATCAGTTCCGTCGGTCTTTTCGATCCGTACAAGTCCTTCTATCACAAGGAATATCCGATCTCTTACGTCGCCTTCATAAAAAAGCACTTGACCTTTTTTGTACGTACGGCAGTAAATATGCTCTTTCAAACGCTGCTGATTTTCTTCTTCCAGCCATTGAAAGCTGTTCGCTCTTGTTGATGGATCTTTTATTTGGTGGTCGATCATTTTTCTCACTCCAATGTTTTGGGTCTTGCTTTGCTGCTTCGCTTACTTCCAGGTGATCTGCGTGCCAGCATCATCGATAGCTGCCAGCTTGTCTAAAGAAGTAATCACTGCCCGTTTTTCCGCCCCCATTTTGACAAAGTTCAAAGCGGCTTGTACTTTCGGCAACATACTACCTGGTGAAAAATGGTCTTCATCGACATAGGTTTCCAATTCCGCGGCGGTCACATGATCCAACCACTGCTCACTTTCCTTGCCAAAGTTCAAAGCGATTTTTTCTACGCCCGTTAAAATGATCAGCTGATCCGCATCGACTAATCGAGCCAATTTTTCAGAAGCAAAATCTTTATCGATCACGGCTTCAACACCCAGGCCATTGTCTAGCACGGGAATGCCGCCGCCTCCTGCACAAATGACGATCGTGTTTTGTTCAATCAGCGCTTTGATGCTGGCAACTTCTTGGATCGCTTGTGGTGCAGGACTAGCCACGACTTTCCGCCAGCCACGACCAGCATCTTCCCGGTAGATGGCATCTGAAGCCGCCATGGCTTCTTTGGCAGCCGTTTCCGTTAAGAACGGCCCGATTGGTTTTGTCGGATGGGCAAATGCTGGATCTTGGGCATCGACTGTAATTTCCGTGACCACAGTCACCACCGGCTTCGCTATTTGTGCTGCTTTCAACTGGATTCTCAGCTCATTTTGCAACCAATAGCCAATACTGCCTTGGGTCATGGCGACACAGGTATCTAAAGGCATTGCTGGGTTTTTGCTAGAATCGCTCGCTTGCTGCTGCAAAACCAGGTTTCCCACTTGGGGACCATTCCCATGAGTAATGATCAAATTGACGTCTTTTCGGATCAAGGGAATCAGATAGTCCACGGTCTGTTTGAGTCGTTCTTTTTGCCCTTTGGCACTGGCATCTTCTGCTAAGATGGCGTTGCCGCCAAGGGCGACAACGATCGTTGGTTTCTTTTCACTCATCTGCTCACTGCTCCTTCTCACACTCTAGGAATAAATAGATCGCCTAATGTTACTGCCATGATCGCTTTGATCGAGTGCATCCGGTTTTCAGCCTCTTCAAATTGACGACCCCAGTGACTACGGAAAATATCGTCTGTGATCTCCATTTCAGAAATGCCAAATTTTTCTTCGATCATTTTTCCATACGTCGTATTCGTATCATGGAACGCTGGCAAGCAGTGCAGCACGATCAAGCCATCGTCTTGTTTTCCGGTGGCCATCACCATTTCGCGGTTGATCTGGTAATCTTTCAACAGCTTCACCCGCTCTTCGAACTGGTCTTCTTCCCCCATTGACACCCAAACATCGGTATACAAGACGTCTGCATCTTTGACGCCTTTTTGGATATCATCTGTTACCATCAACTGACTGCCAGATTCTTTAGCAAATTTGTTGGCATAGTCTGTCACTTCTTGCGCTGGGAAAAGTTCTTTTGGTGCACAGATACGAACGTTGACCCCTAAAATTGCCCCCGTCACTAACAAACTATTCGCCATATTGTTCCGGCCGTCGCCCACATAAACTAGCGTAATGTTTTCCAAGGTGCCGAAGTTTTCTTTGATGGTCATAAAGTCAGCGATCATTTGGGTTGGGTGCCATTCATCGGTTAAGCCATTCCAAACAGGAACACCGGAGAATTTGGCTAAATCTTCAACGACTTGTTGACTGAATCCACGAAACTCAATACCGTCAAACATGCTGCCTAAAACTTTTGCTGTATCTTCGACAGATTCTTTTTTGCCTAGCTGAATATCATTCGCGCCTAAAAATTCTGGATGGGCACCAAGATCGATGGCAGCTGTCGTAAAGGCCGCCCGTGTCCGAGTCGATGTTTTTTCAAACAAAAGGGCAATGTTCTTGCCTTCTAAATAACGATGAGAAATATTTTGTTTTTTCAATTGTTTTAAATAGATTGAAAAATCAATGAGGTATTCTAACTCGGCTTTCGTAAAATCTTTTTCTGCTAAAAAACTTCTTCCTTTAAATACTTGTTCCATCGATGATTCCTCCTCTGATTTAAATATCTTCTCTAACAAATGGCATGCTCATGCAACGAGGACCGCCACGACCACGAACCAATTCACTGCCGGAGATTTTGTGCAATTTGATACCGGCTTCTGCCAACTTCTGATTGGTGATGGTATTGCGGTCATATACGACGACTTCGCCAGGTGCGATCGTCAAGGTATTGGAACCGTCATTCCATTGTTCCCGAGCTGCTGCAATCAAATCACTGCCGCCGCAACGAATCAATTCAACCGTATTTAGTTCTAGATAGCGACATAAAATATTTTCCAACGTGTCCTTTTCTTCTTTGATCGTCACCCCATCACCTGCTCGTGAGATTGAATAAACCGTCAGCTCTCCTTCGATTTCTGGATGGATCGTAAACTTGTCATGATCGACCATTGTAAATACCGTATCTAAATGCATGAATTTGCGCTCTTGACCAATGTCAAACGCTAGAACATACTCAAAGCTTGGCTCATTTTCGAACACTTTGCGGGCCAGCTGCTCAATCGAAGCGGCATCCGTTCGTTGCGAGATACCAATCGCCAA
The DNA here is from genome assembly GCF_050498765.1 of Enterococcus sp. DIV1096b. Taxonomy (NCBI): domain Bacteria; kingdom Bacillati; phylum Bacillota; class Bacilli; order Lactobacillales; family Enterococcaceae; genus Enterococcus; species Enterococcus sp. DIV1096b. The sequence continues at coordinate 3,274,004 of NZ_JBMHEK010000001.1, forward strand.
CACATGTTTTGACAGAACTAATTCGTCGCCACCTTCGATGCGGGTTGGTTGAGCGCGATCATAAAGCATATGAGGCGGATTTTGCTGGAACATTGGATGATGAGCAAAAATATATTTGCCGTATAACGTTTCGCGCCGTCTTGTTTCTGAATACATGCGATTCAAGGATACTCCGTTACCAATCGTCGCAAAGGGATCTCGTGTAAAATACAAATTTGGCATTGGATCGATCAGAAATGGGTATTGATCATCCACGGTCCCAGCGAGGCTCTGGGTATTTGGCAGCTCCAGTTCATTTTTGGCTAAACCAGCCATAGTTTTGTCGATCAGTTCCCGATCATTGTCACAAGACATAAAATAATCCGTGACTTCTTTGATGATCTCAGAACTTTGGATTGTAGTTTCCGCTAAATAATCCTTGAGAAATTGCTGTTTGATTTCTGGTGACGTGAGCGATTCAGCAGCTAAATCTTCTAGATACAACACCTCCACATCATTTTGACGTAGGACTTCCGCAAACCGATCATGTTCTGCTCTGGCTTGTTCCAAAAAAGGAATATCATCAAATAGCAGGCGGTTCAAATGATCAGGAACAAGGTTCTCCAATTCCCGACCAGGGCGGTGAAGCATGACTTGCTTCAATCGTCCAATCTCTGAAAAAACATGAATAGCATTTGGCATTTTTCTTCCTCCTTCTTCTGTTTACACCTCTATGCTACCTAATTGTATACGCTTTCGCAGTGGTATATTTCGTGTTCTTTTCGCAAAGGATTTGGCATTATGCATGAAAAAGCGAATATCGCTCATCAGGCGTTTTTTTACTCGCTGTTTTTTTTCATATGTAATATTTATCCATCGATTTTTTTCTAAGAATTTGATGAGGATGTGATAGTTTTTTTATTTTTGACGTTTTTCCGCCCTATCAATAGATCAAGGAGTTATACATTCCATTTTTTGTTTTTGGTACAGTTTCATCAAGAACCCTTATTTCATAAGGATTCTGATGGTTGCGACCAAATTTCGTTATGCTATACTTAATAAGATCGAAGGAAAAGAAAGGGGTTTGATAGGAATGACCTATTCAATCAATTGGAATCTGGAAACAATCTTTCCGGGAGGCAGCGATTCTGTTCAATTAAAAGAACGCATGAGCCAACTGGAAGAACAAATTGCAAATTACCGAACAACAGTCGATGCATGGTCGCCCAACAGCGAAGACGATGCAGCAAAATTAGAAGAGTTACTTGATTTATCCGCAACTATTAGTCAAGGATTTTCACAATGCGGCAGCTTTATCAATGCCTTGCTTTCAGCGAATGTCAATGACAGCAAAGCCAAAATCCTGACGGGTGACCTCTACGCAAAATTGCCAGCACTGCAAGCAGCACAAACCGTTTTCTCGAAAAAATTGACAGAAATTTCTGAGGATGATTGGACAGCACTAGTTAAAGCGGAAAACTTAGCACCTGTCGCTTTTCGTTTAAGCGAGATTCGCCGCGACGGCAAAGAATTGTTATCCGAAGCAGAAGAGACCATCATCAACACTTTAAATTTAGATGGCTTGAATGCTTGGAGCCAACATTACGATACGATCGTTGCCTCGATCGAAATTCCTTTCCTTCAAGAAGACGGCACGACGATCAAGTTTTCAGCTGGTCAAGCCTTCAATAAAATGATGGGTGATCCTGATCCGGAAGTTCGTGCGCGTTTATTCGACACTTGGGAAAAGACGTGGGCAGAAAAAGAAGACCTCTTTGCGGATACCTTGAACCACTTAGACGGTTTCCGCCTTTCTACCTTCAAACTTCACGGTGTCACTGATTACTTGAAGGAACCATTAGAATACAATCGTCTGCAAAAAGCGACATTGGATGCTATGTGGGGCACAATCCAAAAGAACAAACAGCCAATCGTTGATTTCTTGACTCGCAAAGCCCAGCTTTTCGGCAAAGAAAAAATGGAATGGCAAGACCAAGATGCGCCAATCATCCTTGGGGACATGGAAGAAAGAACCTACACCTTTGATGAAGCAGCTGACTTTATTTTGACCAACTTCCGTAAGTTCAGTCCGAAAATGGCTGACTTTGCCCAAGTTGCTTTTGAAAAAAGCTGGATCGAAGCAGAAGATCGTCCCGGCAAACGTCCTGGCGGCTATTGCACCAGCTTGCCAGAAACCAAAGAGTCACGTATTTTCATGACCTACAGCAATTCAGTCAACGAAGTAGCGACGCTTGCCCATGAGCTAGGTCACGCGTTTCACAGCAGCGTTCTTTGGGAGCTGCCAGAATTAAACCGCAACTATGCCATGAACGTTGCCGAAACAGCAAGTACCTTTGCTGAATTGATCGTTGCTGATGCAACCCTCAAAGAAGCAACGACAAAAGAAGAAAAAATCAATCTATTGGATGCTAAAATGCAAAATGCGATCGCGATGTTCATGAACATCCACGCACGTTTTATTTTTGAGAACAGCTTCTATCAAGCTCGTCAAAAGGGCTTGGTTTCAGCGGAACAAATCACGGAAATGATGACTGCGGCGCAAAAAGAAAGCTATGCGGATGGGTTAGCGACTTATCACCCACATTTCTGGGCAGCCAAATTGCACTTCTTTATTGACGATGTGCCGTTCTACAACTTCCCTTATACCTTTGGTTACCTCTTTAGTATGGGGATCTACGCGTATGCCAATGAAAAAGGGTCTAGCTTTGAAGAAGAATACATTGCTTTATTGCAAGATACTGCTTCAATGACGACGGAAGAACTGGCGCAAAAACACCTTGGTGTCGATTTAACGAAACCAGACTTCTGGCAAGCAGGGATCGACATGGTCCTAAAAGATGTTGCCAGCTTTATGGAATTGACTGAAGACTATATCTAAAAGAAAAAACCCTCTTCCAACAAGACGCTTGGAAGAGGGTTTTTCTATCAGGCATTCAATAAAGTTAAGCCAATCGTTAAGTAGCCGGCGTATAAACACCAAATCAAATAAGGAATAAACAAGTACATCGCTTTTTTGTCGATGCGAGCAAAGAGGATCATACAAATAATCACTGATAACACTAACAAGACAATAATGACCGTTCCTGCCCAGTAAGCATTCCAGCCAAAGAAAACGATACTCCAAAAGAAGTTTAATACTTGCTGGATCGCAAAGAAGATGTAGGCATTCTTTTTAAGCGCTGGATTGACTTTGGCGACGATCAACAGATACAACGCCGTTCCCATAAAGGCATACAAAATCGTCCAAACGATCCCAATGATCCCGCCAGGAGGGGCTAAAAAGGGTTTTTCCATTTGCGCATACGTTCCGGCAATGTCCCCTGCAAACAAACTCGAGATGATTCCTGTTGCTTCAATGCCGATCACACAGACCAGCCAAATTAAAAATTTCATGTTCTCCACTCCTTCTTTTTTTCATAACTCACTAGTTTCATCGTACCATCGAATCGAAAAAAAGCAGAATAGAACGCTTAAAAAAAGAAACGGCCGTGTGGACGTTTCTTTCTTATTCCTTTCGATTTATGCTGCTTGTTCCCCTTCTTGGGCTTCTTGCTTGACTAGGCCTGCGTCATAAGAACGAGCGAATGGGAAGTAGATCAAAAAGGCAACGCCTGCACATAAGAAAGCACAAACTGCGGCTTTCCAATCGCCTCCACTTCCAATAAATGCGCCGATGCCGATTGGAGAAGGCCATGGCATTTGGGCGATCATCGGTCGAATGATTTCCAATTCGATCGCAAAATAGGCAATCGATGCGGATGCCATCGGTGCTAAGAAAAAGGGAATCGCTAAGAAAGGATTATAAATCAAAGGAATCCCGAAAATCAACGGCTCGTTAATATTGAATAATGCTGGAATGATCGAAGCTTTTCCTAACACTCTTAATTGTTTTGATTTCGCCAGATAAACCAAGAATAAAGCGAGACCTAGCGTTGCCCCTGAACCACCGACGGTCACATACGCATTGTTAAACTCACCAGCTAATGCAAAATTGGCGCCCTCAGCATTGGCTGTCAAATTGCCTAAGGTGATTGGCGTCAATACAGAAAAAATGATATTTGCGCCATGAATCCCTACTAACCATAATGCACTGACTAAAAAGTAAATCACCATCAAACCTAACCAACTGTTGGTCAAATTGGTAACAAACCCAAAAGGTACCGCAATGATTTGGAAAATATCCGTTCCTGCTGCAACTAATGCGCCATTGATGATAAGAACCGTGAAGGCCACAACAAAGGCGGGAATCAATGCTGTAAAGGCACGGGCAACCCCTAATGGGACTTCTTCAGGCATTTTGATGACCCATTTTTTCGTCACACATAAACGGTACAACTGAACGGCCAACACCGCCATAATGATACCGGTAAATATCCCGGTCGTTCCCAAACGCTCCACCCCGTCGCCACCGATCGCCCAGCCATTGATGATAGCATTTTCTTGATCGGTGATCCGTGACATGTTGCCATCCACAATCATCAATTGTGGGATCGACATGAAAAAGGCAAACATCGATAATAACGCCCCACTCATAGGCGCAAGATCCAACTCTTCTTCTTCCGCATAGATCTTGGTGTATTCATAGCCGAGAACGATACAAAAATATAATGCCAAAAGTCCCATTGTCGTGCTGTTTGCCAGCATATACAATTCACTGACTCTGAAAAAAGTATTATTGAAGAAATCTTCTAAAAAGGTAAAGGTCTGCGGCAATACATTGATAACTAAAAACATCGAGCCAACGATCGTAAAAGGAATCGAAGCCATCCCAGCAGCCATGATGGCACGTACGATTTTGAACTGTGCCACTTTTCCTAACGGTCCCATGACGGCCGTTTCTAAGAGACTGAACAACTTGCTATTTGATTGTTCCATAATGTAACTACTTCCCTTCAATGAGTTTTTGGTATTCTTTAATATATCCATAATACGTATCTTTTTTGTGACGGATCTTATTCACACGCTGCAAACATAGCGCAGCTAACGTTAGCCCCACACTAAGCCAGAGTGTAAGAATGCCTCGATTGTGCAGTGTATTATCAAGAAAAGGAAAAACGAATGAAAACAGAGGAGAGAAGAAACAAACGGCGCATAAAAGGAGATTCATCGTCAGTTGACAAAGATAAAACAAGCGCGTCCACCGCAGTTTTTCTGCTATTTGCTCTGAGTGGCTGCCATAAAGGCGCACGTATTCTCCAATTGCCGAAATAGCCAAAACCAACAGCGCCAGCGGAAGAATCAGGAGTAGGGCATTGCTGGCCATCGCAGCCAATAACCAATAAAGATTTGCAAAGAAAAACACTGCTAATACATACCTTAGAAATAAAAAGCGATTAAACCGAAAATTTTTTTCTGCCATTTTTTTCTGTTGTTCTTGATTGGTCATTTGTTCCCTTCCTTTCTACCGCTCTCGCTGGTATAACGCCAGCATTTCAATCGCCACTTCTCGCAAAGTCATCGTTGTCATTAGATGATCTTGTGCATGGACCATGATAATCTCCATGTCGATTTTTTCGCCGCTGGCGTATTCTTGTAATAAGCCCGTCTGTGCTTTATGGGCCTCTACTAGTGCTTCATTTGCTTGATCCAGTTTTGCTTGTGCTGCTTCAAAAGTTCCTTGGCGCATCTCTTGGAATGCTTCATGAACGATTGTCCGAGCATCCCCGCTGCTAAGAATGATTTGAAAAGCGGTCTCTTGTAATTTTTCTGATTCCATTGTTCTTTCTCCCTTACATGTGCTATATATGTGCTTCTAGGTGATACCCAATAAAACATTTCATAAAATGTTCAAAATCACCACTTGCTATGAGTGCATCTTTAAATGATTCATCTTCAATGATCGGTACTAACAGTTGGCTGATTTTGTTCAATTCTACTTGCCCCAATCGATCAGGGGAAAGTAAGAAAATCAGCTGGATCTGGTCATGCTCGTCATCCCATTTTATGCCTTGTTTTAGTATAGCAACGGCCGCATAAGCATCATTGGTGATCGGTTCAATGGGGTGCGCCACCGCCAAATGATCCGAAAAAGCTACTGAGCTATAGGCTTCTCGTAAAGCAAGCTGCTTGCCTAGCGCTTCTTTCACTGAACGTTTTTCCAAGCCTTCAATTTTCGTCAGCAACTGATCCATAACAGTTGCTTTGTCAGTCTCTTCCTCTATCAGCAGAAAAAGTTCTGAGCGAAAGCTGGTCTCAATCAATTCCCGCTCCTTGTCAGATAAAGATTTCGGCTGTTGTTTCAGTATGCTACCATACTGTTTTTTGATTTTATACTGCTTCAACTGGCGATTGATTTTTTGGATATCTTTTTTATCTAAAAAAACACTGACGGTGACGATGGGGATATTTAGAACCACATCTGGTACTTTGATGGATGAAATGATCAAATCGATCCCTGCTAGTTTTTGTTCACTGATTTCGTAATAGCTGATCATATCTTCAATCACGATTTTTGAACCAAGTTCGTGTTCCAAACGATTTTTTAACATTTGCGAACTACCAATTCCTGTTGCACAGATCACTATGACCTTGGCTTTTTGTTGATTCGCTAAGCGTTCCATCGCAGCAGTTAAATGGATCGTCAAATAGGCAAGCTCTCCTTCGGTCACTCTATAGGGGGCAAAGAAGGGAACATCAGAAAAATGCCGAATCGTTAACTGAAAAAAGTCACTGTAATCTTTTTTGATGGTCTCTAGCAAAGGATTCTCCATACTCGTACCGTTATTCAATCGTTGCAATAAGGGGGTGATATGCATCATCAGCCCTTCTATCAACAGTGGATCTTCGACTAAGCAAAAGCCGGTTTCTTGATCGATTTTATGCAAAACAGCTAACAGCTGTTGTTTCACCTCGTTATCATCTAAATCGATCTGTTCACGGATAGTTTCGGAAACTAGTTTGTTTTTTAAGTGAATGGCGATATAAAAAGCCTCTTCTGGCGGCAAAGCAATGCTCATCTGTTGGCGAATCTTCTCAACGATCTCTATAGCCGACTGGTATTCTGCTTCTTGTTCCAATTCAGGATCCTGCGGATGCAGCTGGATCTCAAAGCCCGACTGCAGCCGTTTTATCGCTAAGCCTATATGCAGGACGATCGTGTAGATCATAAAATCAGAGAGTTTCAAAAAGTATTTACGGCAGGTGTCCAAGACGATGATCACGATCTCCTCGATCGCTATCCCCTCTAACAGATGTTTGTACATTGAGAATGCATAAAGATTGTCTTGCAGGCGATTCATGAAAAAGTAATTCATGATGAAATGCCGCAGACTGTTTTCAGATCCTTCAACATAAATGCCTTGGCTGGTTCGATGTTTCAACTCGATCGTATAAGGCTTTAATAATTGCTTGATTTCAACGATATCATTTGAAATCGTCGAGCGCGAAACACATAGATCCGCTGCTAAATCATCAACAAAAACGGGCTTATGCCCAAATAACAATTGATTTAGCAAAAAATATTGCCGGTCATTGGCTTCATTGATCGTGGTTAGATCGTCAGCTGTTGGCCTGAGATTGGTCTTCTCTGAATAAAACAGATCAAAGGAACGCTGGTCCGTGATGTTCAAGCGATACCCCTGTCCTTGCTTGGCACAAATTTGACCAAGCTTATGGTTCTTCAGGATAAGACCCAGACCTTGAAGGTACTTGCGAGCAGTCCGATCCGAGACCCCCAGTTGATTTGCGATCTGTTTGCTGCTAGTGTATGTGTTGCGGTTTTGGTAGAGCATCTTTAGCATGATGATTTCTTTTTTACTCAACATTATTCATCAACCTTTTTCATCAACCTATTTTCATCTAGCTACTTGTTTGAACTGCTATTTGATATTTTGTTCTACCACAGCAGCTAATTTTTCAATACCCATCGGTATCGGAACATAGGCTTGGGGCGGAATATTTACGATGGGTCGTTGGTACTTGATGGCAGCTTTTTCAAGATTCGCAAAGTACATCTTAGTTTGAGGGCTGACTAAGTATAGGTCGTATTCATCTTTGGCGATCGTGGCTGCTCCTTGAGAGGCAGACGTTGCATCTAGTTCAATTTCTTTTCCTCGCTCTTTAAAATATTCCATCGTTTTTTTGGCAATGACCGATGAAGACATACCGCCTGCACAGATGATTAATGCTTTTTTCATATAGTTTTCCTCCTTAACGAATACACTCATTTTCACTATCTATGTTCAGTAGCTGCTAAATAGTGGTGTAGTACTGATTTTCCTTACGTTGAATAAATCAGTTGCTCACCTGATTTAGCATGGCAATGGGTTGATAATGTCATCATAATAGATAGCGCTTTCTTTTTGAACACAAGGTGTTTCCTTATCGATGCGGAAGCAAATTAGATGCGTCTACTTGATTTTACAAGAATTCCCTTCAAAAAATGATCGAAAAAAAAGCTTTACCTGTCTTTTGTCCAAGTAAAGCTTTTTTAATCATACGCTCTTTGATTGTTCCTCTTCAAACTTCCGCCGTTCATTTTCTACATATTTGTATAACGAACCGTAGCGGCTGCGATAGCCTTTCTTCCATGGTTTCTCTTTGCCGCAAAAATGCAGCAAAACGGTATGTTCGATGACCCAATCCAAACTCCATTCCCCTAGGCTGATCGTCTCATACGTACGGTTTTTCCGTACATCATAGTTATAGAGCTGATCAGGAATCGCCAGCACCCGATCACCATATAACCCATTTAAAATATCTTGATCCGGCAAAAAGAGGTTCAAATGATTTTTCTCAATGAAGGCTGCGATTTCTGTTTCTTTGACCTCTTGCCGTAGCTGGTGCACATTCATCAGCAAGACACCTGAATTATAGTAGCCTTCTGACTCATAATTGCGCAAACGGACTTTATTGATGACCGTCGTCACTTCTGTCAGCTTGGAATGACTGGCAGCGGCATACAGAAAATCCCCTAACGTCAGCTCATACAAGGGGCGCAAATCATTGATGCACAAAATATCCGCATCCAGATACAGGATTTTTTCCACCTGCTGCGGCAAGTAATTTTGTGCCAACAATCGATAGTAGATTGATTCTGGGTAGCGGTCACTAACTGGTGCCGTTTTAAAGATCGAACCAGAACCGATGATGACGGGATGATAGGTCATCGCCAATTTTTGACAAAAGACCTCTAGCTCTGCACCTTGCCTCAATTCTTTTTCTTGTAAGACATAGACATCGAAAGATGCTGCTGTCGTATGGCGTTTGATTGAATATAACGTTGTTTTTAATTGTTCACTGAATCGATCATCAATCGCAAAAAGTAGATTCATGCTCTTGTTCACTCCTCTGTTACTGGATGCACTCGTTGGGCAAAAAATCGAACGCAGTTGCCCGCATCTTCTGTTCTTCTAGTATACCCGATTTTTAGTCATTCTTTCAGTGAAATAGCCTTTCCAGTGAAAACCATTCCTTGGAAACGCAAAAAAATGCTGCTCCATTCAATGAATGAAACAGCAAATGATCGATGATAAATGGTGACCTCCTAAAACAGATCAGCGAATCGTGGCAAAAGCTTTTGACCACAACAACAATTCATCCAGCATGTCATTGACACCTGCAGCCATGTGCGCACCGGGTTTGAAGGTACTGAAATTTTCAAAATCTGTGAAGAGATTGAAGGCTGGGTTAGTCCGCACGGTGGCAACTTTTTGTTCAGCTAAAACGTTACGCAATTGTTCAGCGGCACGAATCCCACCGCCAGAACCATAACTGACGATCCCAGCTGCTTTATCAAACCATTCTTCCCGTGCAGAGTCTACGGCATTTTTCAAGGAAGCCGCAAAACCGTGGTTGTATTCTTGTACGATGAAGATATAGCCATCTAATTCAGCGATTTTTTTGTTCCACGCCATGTTTGGCTCAGCCGTTCCCATAAACGGTAAATCAAATGCCTTTACATCAACGATCTCAAACTGATGCTCTGACCGTTGAGTAGCAATTTCTTGAATATATGCTCCGACTTGCGGACTTACGCGTCCTTCTCTTGTACTGCCTAAAATAATACCAAATTTCATGATAGGTTCCTCCTAAGATTGTTTTCGTTTGTTTTTTAACGATTGGCAAATGTGTCTGCCCAGTCCAGTAATTCCGTCAACATATCGTTCATTCCTGCCGTCATATGTTCGCCAGGAGTAAAGGTGGCAAAATTTTCAAAATCAGTAAATAAGTTGAAGGCTGGATTAGTGCGCACCGTGGCTACTTTTTGTTCCGCCAAAATCAAGCGAACTTGCTCAGCGGCCCGAATACCCCCTGCTGAACCATAGCTGACGATTGCTGCTGCTTTGTTGAACCATTCCTCGCGGGCGCTGTCTAACGCATTTTTCAAGGAAGCCGATAGCCCATGATTGTATTCTTGTACGATGAAGATATAACCGTCTAATTCAGCGATTTTTTCATTCCACGCTTGGTTCGCTTCGCCTGTACCCATAAAGGGCAAGTCGTAGTCTTTGATATCAATGATTTCAAATGAGCGGTCGCTATGTGCTCGTGCTGTTTGTAAAACGTAATTGGCTACTTGCGGACTCACGCGGCCTTCTCTCGTGCTGCCAACGATGATTCCGATTTTTTGCGCTTTTTTCTTTTCCGGAGTGCGATACACCTCTTTAATTACTTCTTTTTCAATTATTTGTTCTTTTTTCCCAAATCCAAAGACCATTCTTTTGTACTCCTTTTATTGTGTTTTCTTTAACGATGGACTCAGCATATCAAACTTACTTTTAGTAAGTCAATCATTTTGCTTACTTTTTGTTAGAAAAAAATCCCAGCTACTTCCTCTTGACATTCGTTCGGCACCGAACTATAATCAACTCATCGATATCATTAGGTACCGAACAATAATTCAAAAGGAGTGTTCTCAATGAGTACAATGACCGATCACTTAATGAAACAGCTTCGTTTTATCAGCGAAGCCAGCAATGCTTTTATGAGTCAAAATAACCAACGCCTTTCTGGACAGCAACGCGTCCTAGCCGTTTTAAATTTAGAAGATGGCTTGGTGCAAAATTACCTCGCAGAAGTTTTAGATTTACGGCCAAGTTCCTTGGCAGAACTATTGAAGAAAATGGAAAGCAGTGGGGATATCCAACGCAAAGAAGATGCAGCCGACAAAAGGATCAAACGAATCTTTCTGACAGAGACTGGACGAAAAAAAGCAGAAAAATTACTGGCACAAAAAGAAGCCGCCAGCAGTCAAACGTTTTTTGCTGGGTTAACAGAGGAAGAACAAACCGAATTTGCTCGTCTGCTTGAAAACATCGCCGCTGGGTGGGAAGCTGACTTTCAGCAACAGACGCAACGCTTTATTGACCCGATGGATCGTCTACAAGCTATGCAGGAGATCCGGGAACAGATGATGAAGCAATGGGGTGGAAATTGGCAGGAAATGACGAATGACGATCGCCGAAAAATGAAGCAACAAATGAAAGATACTTGGCAAGATATGGGCGCTGACGAGCGGCGTCAAATGAAAAAGCAGATCAAAGAAGCCATGCGGCAAATGCCATTTCCTGGACACCGCGGCATGTTTGGCAATCGGTCATTTGGGCCATTTGGGCCATTTGATAGTAGCGAGGCGAATGATCCACGGGACACATGGGGAAAAGGCAACTTTTTTGATGCCTACGGGTTTGGACAAGACCGCAAAGCAAGACCTGATTCCGCTTCTAAAGACGAAGCAGCCGAAGATGATTGGCAGGATTTCTAATAGCACCTAATGAAAAAGAAAAAGCTGCAGGACATCTTGCTTGTAGCGGAGGAAAACGAATGGAAACAACGACACCAACAGTGAACAAAAACAAATTTAAAATGAAAGACTTTATCCACCTGATCGTCAGTGTCAATCCCAAGAAAGGCTTGTTTCTTTTAGGGATGCTCTTTAGCCTGATCACGAGTGCCGCCAGTTTGGTCGTGCCGCAGCTGACGAAAACGCTAGTCGATGCCAGCGGCACCCCCACGTTCAGCACCTCCATGCTGGTCGTTTTGATCCTAGCCTTTGTGCTGCAATTAGGCGTAGGCACTTTAGGCGGCTTTCTCTTGCGCTATGTGGGAGAAAGTGCCGTGAAAACATTACGAGAACGTCTTTGGAAACATCTGCTGCATTTGCCAGTCAGCTATTTTGATGACCATAAGTCGGGGGAAAGCAGTTCGCGACTCGTTAATGATACTTCCGTGATCAAAGAACTAGTCACCTCGCAATTTCCCAGCTTTGTCACTGGCTTGATCCAATTGGTTGGTTCGATGATCATCTTGTTTTTGATGGATTGGAAGATGGCGGCGATCATGTTCAGTGCGGTGCCTTTGATCACCTTGATCATGTGGCCGATCGGCAAGATCATGTCGAAACTAGGACGCCAACTACAAGCAGCGACTGCCGATTTCAATGCGGATGCCAGCGAAAAACTCTCAGAGATCCGTTTGATCAAAGCCAGCAACGGAGAAGCTAGTGAACAAGAAAACGGTCGGCGCAACATTGGGGCAATCTTTACCCTCGGGGTCAAGGATGCGAAAGTTAGTGCGATTTTGCAGCCAATCATGACGACGGCAATGCTGGGATTACTCGTAGGAATCCTCGGTTATGGCGCGATCCGTGTCCAAGCCGGCACCTTGACGAGTGGCGCATTGATTGCTTTTCTACTGTATCTCTTTAATATTATTGCGCCTGTGACGACGTTTGCGATGTTCTTTTCACAAGTCCAAAAAGCGATGGGTGCTACGGAACGGATCCAAGAAATTTTGGATACGCCGCTGGAGCCGATCCAGGCAGCACCCAAAGCCGCTATCGACGGCGCAGTCCTACGGGCAGAACAGATCGATTTCAGTTACGATCCCAAACGGCCGATTTTGCAAAACATTTCTTTTGAAGCCAAACCCAACACCGTGATTGCTTTTGCGGGACCAAGCGGCGGCGGAAAATCCACGATCTTCGCTTTACTGGAACGCTTTTATGAACCCACTAGCGGGCGCTTGCTGATTGGTGAACAGCCGATAGCTGACATTGATCTGCAGGACTGGCGGGCACAGATCGGCTATGTTTCCCAAGACAGTGCGGTCTTTGCCGGTACGATTCGGGAAAACTTGCAATACGGATTAAGCCGAACACTGTCAGAGGAGGAATTGTGGCAAGGACTGGCATTGGCTTATGCCGATCAGTTCGTCCAAGAGTTCCCCGAAAAACTAGAAACACAAATCGGCGAACGCGGCGTCAAACTATCTGGCGGGCAAAAACAACGGATCGCCATCGCACGAGCATTCTTGCGAGACCCCAAGCTGCTGATGCTCGATGAAGCGACCGCCAGCCTAGATTCTCAGTCGGAAGAAAAGGTCCAGCGGGCGTTGGATCATCTAATGGAAGGGCGCACGACATTAGTGATCGCCCATCGCTTGTCGACCATCGTGGATGCCGATCAAATCTACTTTATAGAAAAAGGTACCATTACCGGTCAAGGTACCCATGCAGAATTGATCAACAATCACCCGCTTTATGCTGCCTACGTGAATGAACAAATGATCAATTAAAGAATAAAAACTAGAAAAAAAACTGCTTATTGATGGATAAGCAGTTTTTTTCTATTAGCCAACGGCTGAATGTTGCTTCTCTTCACGCGCCACAGGCACTTGATTCCCTCGCTGTAATTCTTTCAGCACCTGGTTTTCTGCCCGCAATAAATCCCTTTCGCTTTGGGCAGTAGCAAGCTTTCCTTGATAGACCAAGACTTCTTCTTGGTAGGTTTTGGCGGTCTTTTGGACTTCTTCTTCTAACTGATCGATTTTATGGGTCAATTCTTGATTGATCTGTTCATATTTTAGGTAAAGCTTTTGGGCATTTTCGATATTCGTTTGTTCCAAATTCGCTTTGCTGGATACTCGGGTAGCCAAATAAGTAAGTACACCAGTAATGAGTGACGGCAAGACAACTGTTACGATCGATGTATCCATGATCCTCCCCCATTCTTTTTGATACGATTCATATCATCTGTTTCCAGTATAAAAGATACGATTCGTATCGTCAACTGATGTGATATTTTTTATATCAAATAATACAAAAATAGATACAAATTATATCCAACGTGCTATACTACAAAAAAGGAGGCGATCACTCATGCTTGGCGAACGGCTAAGAACACTCAGACTACGAACCAACCAAACCCAACAGCAGATCGCAGATCAGCTAGGGATCACCCGCGCAGCGTATTCGCATTTCGAAAATGATCGTAACGAACCCGATGGCGAGACCATCGTCAAACTCGCGGAGATTTTTCAAGTATCCACCGATTTTTTATTAGGCAGACAAGTCCCGGCAGGCTTTACGCCGCCCTCTGCAAAAGTTCAAACCGTTGCGGCCCATATTGATGATGACGTCACCGATGAGCAGATGGAAGATATCCTCAGCTACATTGAATTTATAAAACAGCGGCACGCCCAAAAGGAATGATGGAAATGGATAAAGTAGAAGAACTGATGGCCGCCTACCCAGACTTGCACTTTATTTTCGATAAAAATATGCCTGATGGTCAGCAAGGATTGTACATCGATCACCATATTTACTTGAACCCTGACCAATCACAAGAAGACCTCTTGAGCACCATCGGTGAAGAAATCGGTCATTATTTGACCAGTGCTGGCGACATTACCGCCCAAGACACCAACGAAAAACGCAAACAAGAACGCAAAGCCCGTGACATTGGTTCTGCGATCGTGGTCACGCCCTATGATATCATCGCTTGTTTTGAAGAAGGCTGCAAAACGTTGGCGGCATGCGCTGATTTTTTAGGTGTCCCCCCACAAACCTTCAAAGACGCAGTCACCTATTATGCTCGCCGCTTTGACGGTATCAAAACCGAAGAAAACTATACCTTGTTTTTCCATATCGACGGCACGATTGAAGTTGTCAAAACCTTTGTCAATCAAGGTTAAGCCTTTTTTGCACAAAAACAGACGTTCCTTTCCTGCTGCTAAATTCAGCGTTGACGGAACGTCTGTTTTTTATCCTTGCATGTTGACCCGCATCAATACGCGGTTCGGTCGATAGTTTTCTGAGGATTGATGAACCAGCGCGCCTTCCTCAAAACGATACAAATTGTATCCATAGCGTTCTTCAAAACGGACCATCCCCTCGCCTTCATCTTCCCCGACAAACGACATACTTGCCACAGTATAGTAAGGAATCCCTGCGATCGTTCCCGTAAATGCATGATGGGTATGTCCACTGAGAATACAAGAGATCTGATACTGCTGCAATAATGCCACCAAACGATTGGCACCGGCCCATGCCGGCGTGCTTGCTTGATAAGGCAACAAATGATGGTGCGTCACAAAGATGATCTTTTTCTCTTTGAGCTGCGCCAGCGTGGCTTGCAGCCATTCAAACTGTCGCTCATCTACGATACCGTCGGCATAGCCGTAACAGGAATTATCGAAAGTCACGACCGCCAATGTCTCCGTTTCATAGACTTGATTAAAAGGTGTATCACTGGCCGTTTCTACTGACTTGCCTTGCCAGCCTTGGCGAAAATGCCGTTTAATATCATGATTGCCTAGCGTTACTACGATCGGCACTGAGCCAAAGGCTTTTTCTAGATAATGCTTCAAAGAGGCATAATCGGCAGGCGCGCCATCTTCGGTCAAATCACCGCTGATCACCACCAAATCAATCGCCCCTCGCGCCTTGGCATCTTGGATACACTCTTCAAGAGGAATCAAGGGATTTTGCATAGCTGCCAGCATTCCTTGATACCCTTCTTCACAAGGCAGGTAACTTTCTCGAAAATGGATATCTGATATATGCAATACATTCATAGGTTTATCTCAATTTCTTTCTGATGATTCCAGTCAACTGGTCTAATAAGAAGACGGTCACAACGACGCCCAACAAAATAATACTTACCTTGCTCCAGGTTCTGGTTTGAATAGCAAAAATCAATGGTGCACCGATCCCGCCGGCACCGACTAACCCTAACGTTGCCGCACTGCGGACCGCAATTTCAAAATGATTCAACGCAAAGGAACTATAGATGGGTGCTAAATAAGGAACCCGCACGAAAAACATCGTTTGCCAAAAGTTGGCACCGACTGCTTGCATCTCTTCCGTCAAGCGCTCATCCATGGCTTCCATTTCTTCCGTGAACAGCTTGCCCAGCATACCGATCTGGTGGACACCGATCGCCATAACCCCAGCGAAAGGTCCCGGACCTACCACACGGACAAAAATAATCGCATAAACTAGCTCTGGAAATGCCCGCAAGATATTGCAGATCATTTTGCCGATCTTCGCGACCCACGGCGCAGAAGACCATAGGTTGGCGGCACTCAGCAAGGTCACCGGTATCGCGCAGACTGTTGCGATCATCGTTCCTAGACAAGCGATCCCGATCGTCAGTAACAATAAGCTCCACAGATCCTCCCCGCTACCGTCGTAAAAGAAAGACCAGTCTGGCTGACTCAGCCCTTGCAGGACATCTCTTCCCATCGCTAAGGAAAAAGTACTCAATCCGGAATAATCCAGCGTCGCTGCGGATAATGCCAGTAAGATAGCAAAGAGTCCCCATAACAGCCAAGTCGTTTTCTTCACTTCTCTGATCATCATAGGAATGACCTCCTTACCCGCTCACTTAGAAAATCAACGATCGCTACCGTTAACAAAATCGTCAAGATAATGATCGAGACCCGTTCATAATTCAACAATGCCAATGAGGCGTTCAAGATGACCCCGATCCCGCCGGCACCAACATATCCTAACACCGTCGAAGCTCGAACATTGACTTCAAAGGCATAAAAAGTATAGCTGGCAAACTGGCTGATGACTTGAGGTATGATCGCCCAAACAGTCACTTGAAATTTATTTGCCCCTACCGCCGCCGCTGCTTCGATTGGCGCAAAATCAATGGTTTCGATCGCTTGGAACATCAGCTGTGAAACCATCCCAAAGGTAAAGACCGCGATGGTCAAAACACCAGTGGCTTCACCGATCCCAAAAATCGCTACGAACAATGCCGCCAACAATAAATTGGGGATCGTCCGCACCAGACCTAAGAGAAAACGCATCGGCACAGAGACCCACCGGCTTTCTGTCACGACTGTCGTCGCCAACAGACTCACCGGTATCGCTGCGACTACTCCTAAAACGGTGCCTAAAAAGGACATCTGCAATGTCTTGATCAAGGGCATCATCAGTTGTGGTAAATAACTAAAATCCGGATGCAAAAAGCGAGCCATGAAAGCCGTCATCTGGCTTCGATTCGACCACACTTGGGCAAAATCAGCCCCCGTGATCCAGGCACTGCTTTGAAAAAAGAGCAGCAATAAAAGAATCAGCAGCAGGTGTTTGTACCAATTAAAATGAACTGTTTCTTTCAGTTTCATCGATTTCTCCTGCCTTTTCTTCAAAAATTGCTTTCCCATAGATTTGTTCTAAACGCTGATCCGTCAAAGCGGCTGCGTTGCCGTCAAAAACGATTGCACCTGCTTTTAAGGCAATGATCCTTGTCGCATACTGACGAGCCAAGGGAATCGAATGCAGATTGATGACAATCGTTTTGCCCATTTCTTGATTGATCTTCTTCAGATCCTCCATCACTTTCTCTGTCGTGATGGGATCTAGCGATGCCACGGGTTCATCTGCTAAAATCACTGGTGCTTGTTGGACCAAGGCACGGGCGATGGATACCCGCTGCTGTTGCCCACCACTCAACTGGTCGCTTCTCGTTTGCAGTTTGTCTGACAAGCCGACAGTCGCTAGTGCTTCTTTCGTTCTTTCGTAGTCTTCTTTCGTAAACAACCCTAAAATACTTTTCCATGTCCCGTAATACCCCAAACGACCAGATAGCACATTCTTTTGGACAGTACTACGTTTGACCAAATTGAAGCTTTGGGAGATCAATCCGATTTGTCGGCGAATCAAGCGCAATTCTTTTTTATTGGCTTTCGTGACTGATTTGCCATCTACCCGGATATCTCCTTCAGTGATTGGCACTAAGCGATTGATCGAGCGCAAAAAGGTACTCTTACCAGCACCGCTCAAACCAATGATTGCCACAAATTCTCCTTGTTCAATCGTTACATCTATGTTCTGTAATCCTTTGACCCCATTCGGGTAGACTTTGGATACATTCTCAAAAGTTATCATCTGTCTTCTCCATTATGTAGGGACCGCGGCAAAGTTTCCCCAATCGGTCACGGTCTATCTCACTAAAAAATGCACTGATACTGCGTATTCCACCTATTCCCCTAGTAAATCGCTGCACATCTCCGTGTCCCGTTATCCTTCTACCGCAATCCCTGATTTTTTACTCTGCTGCTCGTTTAGTATAGTCGCGAATGGTATCGTAAGCAGAATCAGCTGCTTCTTCATACCCTTGGTGTCCCCACAAGCTCATTGCTTCGGCGCCTTCTTCATCGTCTGCCATATTCAAGAACACTTCTTTGATCTGCTCTTTTAGTTCAGCATCCATCGTCGGTTGAACGGCAATGGCGTCATTCGGGATGTCCCCTTCGGTTAAGTAAAGAACTTTTAGATCTTCGAATAAATCGTTATCTGGGAAGCTTGACGCAAAGACATTCCGTGCCCCTTGAAACACAAAGGCGGCATCCATCTGACCATTCAAGACTGCAGTGATCTCACTTGGAATATCGTTCACCGTCGTTAATGTAGCATCCGTCGTTGGATCAACTCCTGCATCTTTCAACTCGGCAACTGGGTAAATATAGCCGCTGGCAGAGTTCGGACTCAATGTAGCGATTTTTTTCCCTTTTAAGTCCGTCAATTCTGTCATATCGCTATCCGCACGTACCAAGATCTCCCCTTTGAAGGTATTGGTTTTTTCGCCTTCTAATGGCAAGCCGGTCTCTGGATCATAGGCACCTAATTGAGAAGTCAAAATCGCTTCTGCTGCATCCATATCTTTGGCTTGAACATAAGCGGCTGGCGGCATGATCCCTAAATCAACTTGTCCAGAAGTCATCGCTTCTACGATCGTCGAATAATCCGTTGCTAACGTTACTTCTACTTCACGGTCTAATTTTTTTGATAAATACTCAGCAAACGGTTTTGCTTTGGCTTGCATCGAGCCGTCATTATTGGTCGGTACGAATTGTACCACCAGCTTTTCTTTTTCGGCTGCGGCACTGCTGTCGCTGCTGCTCCCATTCCCACAGCCGGTCAATGCTGCAACTAACGCAATTCCTAACATCCCTTTAACAATTCGTTTCAATGGCATTTTTTCTCCTCCTAATGGTTTGAAGCTTTCTTACATTCAAATCATACCAAGTATCCCTTCAAAATGAAGTGACACATGTCCTATTTTACCTTATTTTTACATACAATTTACATTAGTTTTTATTTATCGTTCGTGTTGAGTCAAAAGGGGAACTAAGCTATACTTAAAGAAAACCATTCAGGAGTGGCTGATTCCCATGAAAAAAATCGATGATACCGCACGCCTCAGTAATTACATTGACACATACGATCTGCAATCTTATATGGACAATGATTTGTTAGCGATGGCCACTTTGCATTCCTTTGAAAAAGAAGAGCACCTGATTCGAACGGGCACGCCTTCTGAATACTTGTATTTTCTCGTGGAAGGAACCGTGATGGTCTATTCCTTCTCTTCGGATACCCAAACGATTTGTATTGATTACGCCAAGCCGGCTGCACCTTTAGGGGAAGCTTCCTCTTTATGGGAACTCTTGCCGAAAAGCAGTGTCAAAGCCGCTTCTGCTTGCGTCTGCGTCTGCATCCCTTTGAATCGCTACCGCAGCACCTTGCAACAAGACGTCCGCTTTTTGCAAACCATCTGTCAGTTGCTCAGTTCCCGCTTGAATTCGGGGATCAACTTAGCGAATTCATTGACGGAACCTGTAGAGACACGGTTGGCCAAATTTATTCTTGCGCATCAAGAAAACCAACACTTTTCCTTTCAGTTAACCACCTGTGCCGCAATCTTGAATGTCAGCTATCGCCACCTGCTGCGAACCTTTACCAGCTTTCGTGAAGACAAGCTGATCGAAAAACAAAAACAGGGCTATGCAATTCTCGATTTCCCCGCTTTAGAGTCGCTTGCCGAAAATTTAAGCCATGTATAAGGAGCAGCCCATAAGAATGTTCGGATTTTCCCTGAGTACGCGTTCCTGCTGTTGGTCTTGCCCTTAACTAGCGCTGTGACAAGCATTCTCCACCGAAGAAGGCAAGCGAGACCGGCAACTGCGCCTTATTTTCTTACAAAAAACCCGATCCTTGCTGATATTCAGTCGAGGATCGGGTTTCTTTTGCTTATTTTACGATGGCTAAGAAGTCTTCTCCTTGCAAGACATCGGTTTGATTCATATCCATCACATCTAAATATTGCGGCGTATTCGTCACAACGATTGGTGTAATCGTGGATAAGCCGGCAGCTTTGATCGTATCTAGATCAAACTTCACCAACAAATCACCGCGTTTGACTTGATCGTCTTGTTTAACAAAGACCTCAAAGCCTTTGCCATCTAGTTCCACGGTATCCATACCAATATGCATCAAGACTTCTGCTCCATCCGTAGTGGTCAAACCAACAGCATGGCCGGTAGGAAAGAGCGTCGTGATGGTGCCATCTGCCGGCGCATACAAAGCCCCGACGGTCGGTTCGATGGCGATGCCTTTTCCTAATGCACCAGAAGAAAAGACTTGGTCTTTGACTTCTGCTAAGGGAACCACTTTGCCTTCTAACGGACTACTGAGGATCACTCGTTCTTTAGACGAACTATCTGTGGGTGCTGCTGGCTCTTTTGCTGGTGCTGCACTGGCTTCGGTTGCTGGCTGATCTTCAAAACGTAAGAAGAAGGTCAAGACAAACGCGGCGCCAAAAGCGATAGCCGTTCCGATTGAAGCTGCGATCAGACCACTTAGATCTTTCGTATCTTGTGGGATAAAGGAAGGAAGACTTAGTAAGCTGACTAACCCAAAGGTATAGTTTTCGACTTGGCTGAAGCCGATGAAGGCTCCCCCGATGGCACCACTGATACACGCGGCGATAAATGGTTTTTTCAATGGCAAGGTTACCCCATACACCGTCGGTTCTGTGATCCCAAAAATTGAGGTGATCGTTGAAGAAAGGGCCAAGCCTTTCAATTTCACATTTTTTGTCATAAAGAACACTGCTAGCGCTGCACCACCTTGAGAAAGGACAGCTGGCAACAGCATTGGTACCATGGTATCGACACCGGTTTGACTGAGATTCAACATGATGATCGGCACAAAGCCCCAGTGCATGCCAAACATCACAAAGACTTGCCATAAACCACCCATAACAGCACCAGCGATCAGTGGGCTGAAGTGGTAAATGCTGTCGTAAGCACTACCTAACAAGTTTCCTAAAATCGTTCCTAGTGGACCGACGACAATAAAGGTCAATGGCGCCATGATCAAGAAGACCGCTAAAGGTACACAGATGATCTGTAAGAAGCTAGGAATGACTTTTTTAAAGAAACGCTCCACATAGCTTTGTAAAAAGACCGCTAAAATAATCGGAATGACTGAAGACGTATAAGCACTAGCACCAATAATGACCGGTAGGCCTAAGAAACTCAAGGTTTGTCCAGCCAAAGCGGTAATGTCTGGATGAACCAACGCCATCGCTAAGGAAACCGCTAGAAATTCATTGGTGCGAAACTTTTTCGCTGCAGTAAAAGCCAACATCACTGGTAAATAGGTAAACAACCCATCGGCAATCGCATACAATACGGTGTAGACCCCAGAATCAGCTGCTAACCAATTCAAGGTGACTGCCAGCGTCAAGAATCCTTTTAAGACCCCGGCACCTGCCATTGCGCCTAAAAACGGCGTGAAGATCGACGAAATAATATCCACCAGTTGATTCAACAGGTTGCCTTTGTCGCCTTTGCTGTCTGCTTCACCATCGAAGTTCGCTACTCCATTCAATTCACGGTAAACGTCGCTGACATGACTGCCGATCACCACTTGGTATTGTCCGCCGCTTTGAACGACTTGGATCACGTCGTCGTCTTGATTCAAGCGTGCCGTATCCGCTTTGTTCTCATCTTTTAATTTGAAACGCAAGCGGGTCGCACAATGCACCACGCTATTGACATTTTCTTTGCCGCCCACCGCATCGAGGACGCGAACGGCAATTTCTTTATTTGAACTCATTTTTTCAACACTCCTTTTTTAATAAAAAAACCCAGATTGAAAAA
The DNA here is from genome assembly GCF_050498765.1 of Enterococcus sp. DIV1096b. Taxonomy (NCBI): domain Bacteria; kingdom Bacillati; phylum Bacillota; class Bacilli; order Lactobacillales; family Enterococcaceae; genus Enterococcus; species Enterococcus sp. DIV1096b. The sequence continues at coordinate 3,296,186 of NZ_JBMHEK010000001.1, forward strand.
ACGACCGTCCAACGAGTCTTTTCCTCGCTGACTGTTGTCTTTTCAATCTGGGTATTGCCTGCCTGACAGTAACAATCCGTTAATGATTGAATGTTAATTGGTTTGATCATTGACGACACGTTCGATATGGATCGTTAAGTAGATCATTTCTGATTCACCGATCGATTTGTCGTAGGTTTTGATCAAATATTCGTTGATCCGTTGAACCGTTTGAAACGCTTTAGGGTACTTCGATTGCACAAGGGCAAATAAAAATTCATCTTTTTCCCCCGAAAGTTCATCGCTTAAATAGCGCTGCGCAAAATACTGTAAATGCGTGGTGATCCGTTGATAGTTCAAGGAATCTGGGTTAAAGACTCGTCCATAAAAACGACTGATGATCGCCAATACGTCACGAACGATCTCTACCGCTTGCATCGTGGTTTCCATCGTACCATTTGCTTGTTCGCTATTGACGATATGAAAGGCGATAAAGCCAATTTCCGATTCCGGCAATGAAATCCCGAAGACTTTTTCAAAATAAGCAACGGCATCTGCTGCAACCGCATACTCTTTCGGATAAAATTTGCGGGTCTCAAACAACAATGGATTCGGCAGCTCAATGCCTTCACGTGCCCGAACTAGCGCATAATGGATATGATCGGTCAGTGTCAAATAAATATTTGGCGACAGCTCGATCCCCAATGACGCTTCTGCATCATCCACCACTTGCTTGACGGCTTCGACTTCTTCCACAGGAATGTCTGAAAACAATTGCTGAAACTGATTTGCGGTAAACGTATCCTTTAACACAAATTCTTTTTCGACAAAGGCTTCATCCACTGGATCGCCGACCTTCTTCTTAAACGCAATGCCACGACCCATATAGATCACTTCCTGACCGGCATCATTGGTCGAGATGACGACATTATTATTTAATATTTTCCCAATAACCATCGTTTTCCCTCACTCCAAAATAAAAAAACCTAGAATCTCCCCATTAGCGCGCTACGGTCAATTCTGGTTTTGCCTGCCGAACAGTAACAATCCTTGTAACTGAAAGAATAATAACACACCCCTGTGGCAGATGCAACCCTTTTCAATCAGAATTTCTGCAACGTGCTTTTCCTTTGTTATACCATTGAACAATTCTCCTTGCAACATCCTTCACTATCTAAATTGAGTTGTTTTTTAATAAAAAAAGGAACGGCTCAGCTGCAGCCATTCCTGATGTATCAGAGTTGCTTTCTTTGCTGTCCCATGCGCCGCTCTTTCATAGCCGTGCCTAACGTACCATAGGTGAAGACCGCGATCCCTAGCCAAATAAACGCAAAGGCGGAAAATTGGGCCAGTGAATAGGTTTCGTGAAACAAAAAGATGGCCAACAAAAGCATGATCGTCGGGTTGACGTATTGAATAAACCCAAGCGTAATGTAAGAAACATTTTTCGCGGCTTCCGCAAACAGCAACAGCGGAATAGCCGTCACGATCCCGGCACCCATCAATAAGAGATTGGTTTGCAAGGGATAATTCATAAAGCCGACGGTTGAAAATCCTAAAATATACACGAGCGCAAAGGGGAAAATCACCATCGTTTCGATCGTTAACCCAGTAACCGAACTAATGGGGATCCTTTTTTTGATCAAGCCATACGTACTAAAGGAAAAGGCCATGATCAGTGAGGCATAAGGAATCGTTCCTGTTTGGATCGATAATAAGATCACCCCGATACTTGCCAGCAGACACGCCAGCATGCCAGTACGACTAAGACGTTCTTTCAAAAAAACGGTTGCTAACAAGACATTGACTAGCGGATTGATATAATAGCCTAAGCTGGCTTGCATCACATGGCCCGCACTCACCGCAAAGATAAAGGTGAACCAGTTGATGGAGATCAGCACAGAAGCTAAAACGATCAGTCCAGCAAACACTTTGTTCTTCCACAGCAGACGCGCTTCTTGTAAAAATTGCTTTTTCTTCCCGGAAAGCAAAATAAACAGCACCATAAAAACAAAGGACCACACGATTCGGTAGCACATCGTTGCTAATGGCGAAACCCCAACGATTATTTTCCAATATAGTGTGACCAAGCCCCACAAGACATAGGCAGACAACCCAAAATAAACGCCTTTATTCTTCATTTTCTCCCTGATTTTTTTCCATGAAAACAAGTCTTTCCTGAAAAAAAATACTCCTCCTAAACCATAAGTTATCTTATTATATCGAATTTTTTGGTTTTTCATAGAGTTTCATGAAATAAATCAAGAAAAGCACCCTTCAAAGAAAGGTGCCCCTCTTTATTCCAGCGGTTCCTCCGCACCTTCCAGCCACACGGCTTCTGGTTTCTGATCACGAATCAAAAATAGCCCCGTTGCAAACAGCAGACCAGAAGCGATCGTCATCAATAAGAAAGAAACATTCATCCCGTGAAGCAGTGCACTCGTCCCCGTTAAGGTCGTGCTGTTTTGCGCCACACTATTCATGATCCCGACAAATAATGCTGTCCCGATAGCGCCTGCCACCGTCCGCAAAGAAGTCAATAATGCTGTTCCATGCGCCGTCAACTGCGGCGGAATATTTTTATTTCCCCACGTCACGAAGGGCATCAACAAACAGCCTGTGGCGGCACAGCGCAGCATGTTCAAGACCACTGCTACCCAAATACCCGTGTGTATATGGATGAAATACATGCCGATGTTGCTCAAGACCAGTGAGCCGCCGCCGAAAATCGTCAACAGACGGATGCCGACTTTGTCATAGATTCGTCCAGCCACCGGACTTAAAAAAGCCGAGACTAGGGAACCTGGCAAAACGACTAATCCTGAGATCGTCGCTGATTTGCCTAAAATCGACTGCACATAAAGCGGCATCAGCATCGCCGAACCCATCAAGACCAAGTAAAGCATGATACTGCCAAAGACACTGATGGCATACTCTTTTGTTTTTAAGACCCGCAGATCCAAAAATGGGGTTTCTGCTCTTAATTGACGGAAGACAAAGAAGATCCCTGCTATTAAACCGATCGCTAAGGTTCCTAAAACCGGCAAGCTGAAAAAGCCATAGCTGCCGATGTTTCCAAAGCCTAAAGTGATCCCACCAAAGGCGAAGGCACTCAAAACAAAAGAGGTCTGATCAAATTTGCTGTTGCTTACTGGCAACACATCATCAAAAACCTTTATGGCCCAAATCAATGAGATCAAAACAATCACGGCAACGATATAAAAAATCGCATGCCAGTTCAAGCGGTCCACGATCAGCCCAGCGATCGTCGGTGCGATCACAGGTGCCGCGGTGATTGAGAGTCCATACCAGCCCATCACGACACCGATGCGATTGATCGGATAAATCGATAAGAGGATCACTTGTGCCATCGCGGTCAAGATTCCATTGCCTACGGCCTGCAAAATACGAGCAAGCATCATGACTAGAAAATTGGGCGCTGTGGCACAAAGCAGCAAACCCACCAGAGCGATTCCTAATGCAGCGAGATAGAGCTTTTTGGTTGGCACACGATTCATAAGATATGCCGTCAAGGGCATAACGATCGCCATTGCCAAAGAATACCCGCTAGTCAGCCATTGGCCCGTAGTGACGGAAATCTGCAAGTCATTGACGATGGCGGGTAAAGCCGTCGTCAATGCGGTCGCCAACATGGATACGGCAATACATGTAATCATTAAATTAATAAAAATCAGCGTCCGCTGACGTTCCGTTCGTTGGACTGTTTCACTCAATCAACGTCCGCCTCCTTCTCAAGATAAAACTGTTCGATTTTTGCTAAGGCTTGACCAAAGGCTTGTTTTTCTTCTGCCGTCAAATAGGTCAGCATTTCTTGGTGCGCCTTGCTGCGTTTTTCTTTCATTCGCTGTGCCTCTTCCTTGCCTGCTTCTGTCAGCGAAATCAAATGACTGCGTTTATCTTTCGGATCGACTTCTTTTTGGATCAGCCCTTTTTCAGCCAGTTTCTTTAGTAGTTCGCCAGTGGATGTCGAACGAATCGCTAAATACGCGGCGAGATCTTTTTGGGTCAACGTGCCTTTTTCGTCCAATACCAGTAAGCAATTGAACTGCCCCCGTCCCGGCATAAAGCGTCCATACTTTTGTTCCGCATACCGCCGATTTAATTTATACACTTCAAACAATCGTTCCACGATTTCTTGTTCGGAAACCATCGATCTTCAGCTCCTTTCGCCTCTTCACTATTTAGATAGGTACCTAGTTAAAAGTCCGTTCTCCATTTTACATAGGTACCTATCTATTGTCAAGAAAGGATTGACATTGAGAGCGGGTACAGCAACCAAAAACGAAAAAAGCATTGAAACTTACGCTTCAATACTTTCCTCGTGGTTCTTTTTCTCCGCAAACTCTGCCAGCAGTTGCCGAACTTCATCCGTTGATTTGGTATTCATCAATTTTGCCCGCAAATCACTGGCTCCAGGGAAGCCTTTGACATAGATTTTAAAGAAACGATGCAATCCTGCGATCGAGCGTGGCACCATTTTGGCGTAATGATCCTGCAAGTCTAATTGCAGCTGTAGCAAGCCTAATAGCTCTTCTGAGGTATGCTCTTTCGGTTCTTTTTCAAAGGCATAGGGATTCTTGAAAATACCCCGACCGATCATGATTCCGTCTACGCCATATTTTTCTGCTAGCTCTAAACCTTTGGTACGATCAGGGATATCGCCGTTGATCGTCAGCTTCGTTTGTGGGGCGATTCGGTCCCGCAAGGCCACCACTTCAGGAATCAATTCCCAATGGGCATCGACCTTGCTCATTTCTTTGCGGGTTCGTAAATGGATCGAAAGGTTAGCGATATCTTGTTGCAGGACATGGGTCAACCAGGCTTCCATTTCCCCTAGTTCGGTATAGCCCAAACGCGTCTTGACGCTGACCGGCAAGCCGCCAGCTTTGGCTGCTTGGATCAGCTCAGCAGCAACTTCTGGTCGCAAGATTAAGCCGCTGCCTTTGCCTCGTCCGGCAACGTTTGGCACTGGACAGCCCATATTTAAGTCAATCCCTTTAAAGCCCATCTCGGCTAATCCGATACTCATTTCACGGAAATACTCTGGCTTGTCTCCCCAAATGTGGGCTACCATCGGTTGCTCATCTTCGGTGAAGACTAAACGTCCCCGCACACTGTCGCGTCCTTCTGGATGACAGTAACTATCGGAGTTGGTAAATTCCGTAAAGAAAACATCTGGTGCGCCGGCAGCTTGAACGACATGCCGAAAAACGACATCGGTGACATCTTCCATTGGTGCTAGAATAAAAAAAGGCTTCGGCAATTCAGCCCAAAAATTTGTTGTCATGATTTACGCTCCATTTCTTTGTCCAAGGATCTTATTTTATGACCCCACTTGCAAAACAAACCCCATTATACTAAGAATGCGTCAAAGAAGCAAAAGAGCAAGACGACACCCGCCGGTGCTTCGCCTTGCTCTTTTGCAACAGACGCTTAATACTGCCGAATAACTGGCGGTTCGTAGGCTTGAATAAAGGCTTCAAGTTCATTCGTTGTTTGCGCAAAACCGATTTTTTCGCGATCGGCCTGCGTCAAGAACTCATTTTCCACCATGTTGTCATACAAGGCTCTCGTTGCGCGGTAAAAGTTGTTCACATCATAAAAAGCACAAGGATTCGGGTTTTGACCGATTCTTGACCACGAGATCATCTCCGTGATTTCTTCCAGCGTCCCGGGACCACCTGGCAGTGCGACAAACGCCTGCGACAATTCGAACATTTTTCGTTTTCTTTCTGACATCGTCTCGACGACATGGAGTTCGGTCAATCCAGGATGTGCTAGTTCCCGATCTTTTAAAAAGGTTGGGATCACCCCGATCACCTGACCGCCATTTTCTAAGACAGCATCTGCCAGCACGCCCATCAAGCCCGCTTTTCCGCCGCCATAGACCAGCGTATTTTGCCGTGAAGCGATCCACTGCCCCAATTCTTGGGCGGCTGTTGCAAAACTAGGTTCATTACCGACACTGGCACCACAATAGACTGCAATTTTCATAAAACTCTCCATCATCCTTCTCAATCATTTTGAAATAGTATATCATGATTCTGATAAAGGTTCTGGGAAAGGATGGAAAAAAATTATGAACATTGAGGAATATCAACGATTTATCAGTGACTTCTACAAAGCCCGCAACTGGTATCAATATGATCCGTTTATTCGGGCGAATTTTTTAGCAGAAGAAGTCGGGGAAGTGAGCCGTGCCATTCGGACATTGGAGATTGGCCGTGACCGTCCCGATGAGCAAGAAGGCTTGCCGGAAGAAAAACTGGCAAATCTGACGGAAGAATTGGGCGATGTACTGGATAACTTATTTATTCTCGCCGATAAATACGATATTTCTCTGGAAACAATCATGCAAAAACACAAAGAAAAGCTTTTGTCTCGCTATCAAATGAACCAAGAGACAGAAAAAAACAGCTAACGGGCTACTTGTTGCGTAACGGGCAGCGGCAAAGGTTGCTTTTCCCAAATACAAAAAACCAACGTTTCTGTGGTCAATCGGCCAGTGAAACGTTGATTTTCTTCTATTATATAAAAAGTTGGTTCTCCTTTTTATGGGAATAGGAGGTGTTTATTGTGCCATTTGCTCTACCAGTTCTTCCAAACCAGTCAAGGCTTGGTAGCCGTAGCCAAAGAGATAATTGTAGTCCATGCTGTAGACTTGTTTGTTTTTGATGGCTTTCATGCTAGAGAGTTTGTCGTTTTTGTATAAGCCTTCAATGATTTCTTGACCGGAAACACTGCCTTCGATCGTTGACCAGTCGCCGACGATCAAGACATCGGGATCCGTTTCGATCAAAGTTTCGACACTGACTTCCCCTGAATAGTCTTGAAACACATTGTTCAGTTTGATCATATCAAAGTTGCTATTGAAAAAAGACTCATCTTGAGCGGCATAGACACTGACAACACTAGGATCAGACATAAAGAGATGGGCAAAGGTTTGCTCTTCTTTGTCTGCTACTTTTTCTTCCAAAGCACTCTGGCGATCCTTTAATTCTTTTTCAAAAGCAGCGGCTGCCTCGGGGACATTGAAGAGCTTGCCAAGGTTTTCAATGTCTTGATAAACGGAATCAAATGTTGCTCCAGTGACAGAGGTTTCTTGGACATAAGTCGGAATGCCCATCTCGTTCAAGGAATCAACGGTGCCGACGCCCCAATCTTGGTTATCGAAAAGTCCCCCGCGACCAAAAATCAAATCTGGATCCACACTTAGCGCCGTTTCTTTACTGATATAGTCACTGCCCAGGTCGTTTAGTTCTGCATAATCAGCAGCAACTTCCTCATCAGCGGCACCAAAGGTTGCACCGACACCCGCAATCTGATCCTTGAGGCCGAGATGCAGCAGCAATTCCGCTGCTGGTCGTGTGTTGGCTACGACTTTTTTCGGTGCCTCATTAAAGGTTTGGTCCTTGGCAGTCCACTGCGTACCGCCTTCTGCTTTGGTGTAGTTGCTGATGGTTAAGGGATACGTACTTTCTGCCTGTGAGGAAGAAGCCGAAGTTCCTTCATCCTTCGTATTGCCGCAAGCGCTTAATGTAAAGACTGCCAATCCTACCCCAATCATTTTTCCCCATTTATTCATCTGTTTGCTCCTTTTCAAAATAATAATGAAACCCTAATCCGCCTGTGATCGGATGATGGTAAATACTGCATTTCACGCCATAGATTTCTTCGATCAGTTCTTCTGTCAGCAGCGTTTCTGGCTCGCCATACCCTACGACCCGACCATCTTTTAAGGCATAGATGATGTCGCAATAGTTAGCTGCTTGTTCCAAATTGTGCAGCGCCGCCAACAAGCCAATCTTCAGATGCTTGACGGTTTCTAAGATTTCCAGCTGGTAACGGATATCCAAATGATTGGTCGGCTCATCGAGAATCATAAATTTCGGTTCTTGGGTGATGGCACGAGCAAGGACGACCCGCTGTTTTTCGCCACCTGATAATGAGAGGTAACTGCGTTTTCTGTAGGCACTTAGCCCTGTTTTGGCTAAGGCTTCGGTGACCAGCTCATGATCGGCTTTGGTGTCTTGTTCCAATAAACCCTTGTGGGGCGTGCGGCCTAAAAGCACCATCTGTTCTACTGTTAAATCAAAGCTCAACTCATTGAACTGACTGACGACGCTGACTTGCTGGGCGACTTTTTTTTCGGAACTTTTCAAAATATTCATCTCACCCAAATAAATGTCGCCGCTGTCAGGTTTCAACGTTTTGTAGATAGCTTTTAACAATGTAGATTTGCCGCTGCCGTTGGACCCAATCAAGCCGACAAATTGCCCCTGTGCGGTTTGGACGGAGATGTCTTTTAGTATCTGCTGATCCCCGATCGTTAGATTGAGCTTTTCAACTGCTAATTTCATTCCGTCACCCCCCAAAGTTGTATTGCCGTTTGACAATGATATAGATAAAGATCGGTGCGCCAATCAGCGCTGTAATGATCCCGATCGGCAGTTCGACTCCTTGCAGGGTCGAGCGGGCGATCACATCCGCCCAAATCAAAAACAACGCGCCTGTCAAAGCGGTCAAAGGCATCAACAGGCGATGATCCGACCCGCTGACTCCACGTACGATATGAGGAATGATCAAGCCGACAAAGCCGATCATACCAGAATTCGCAACGATGATACTGGTTAATAGCGCCGCTAACAGCATGTAAAAACGACGATAGAAGGTCAGCTTGACCCCTAAGGTAGAAGCAACTTCATCCCCCAGCAAAAGCGTATTCAAAACACGGTATTGCGTCAGAAAGAACAGCGTGATCAAAGAAACCAGAACCACGATAAAGCCTAATTTGTTCCAAGAAGCCGAGGCTAAGCTGCCCATCGACCAAAACGCTACGGTCTTCATCCCTTCTGCATTGCTAGCCAGATAGATGATCAAGTTTGAAACAGAGCTACATAAGGCACTGACGATCGTCCCCGACAGCACAAGTTTTGTGGAAGTCATTTTCCCACCGATACTGGCAAGCAGCAGCACCAAAATAGTCGCAATCCCCGCTCCTGCAAAGGCGCCAAACGATAAGCCCAGCTGCAAGACTAGCGCCGAGCCGCCAAAACCGACTAAGATGGCAAAGGTCGCCCCTAAGGATGCGCCGGAAGAGATCCCTAGGATATATGGATCTGCCAGCGGATTTTGGACCACTGCCTGCATCACTGCCCCGCTGATCGCTAACCCCATCCCCACAAAAATAGAAAGCAAGACCCGCGGTGCCCGAACAAACCAGACGATATTGATGTTTGCGTCTGAAATGCCTGAAAGATCACCAACCAATCCATGGCTGATTTTATAGAAGAGAATTTGGTAAACTTCGCCAAGGGTGATATTGGCTTGTCCGTTTGCCAAAGCAACTCCTGCAGATAAGAGAATGGCGACAACTAAAACACAGCAAATGATTGTCGACACCATCCAACGATTTGATTTAATCAACCCTACCGACATGTGATTCTCCTTTATTCAGCACGAACTCCTCTGATTTCACAGCAAAAACAACCTTGACCGTTGCCTCGCCGCCATCATAAAAGAAGCATCTGTGCGTTTTTTCGCTTATAAAAGTGCTTCTCATGAAAAGCGCCAAAGCCATGTGCTACTTTGACATCTATTTGCAAATGAGAATCACTCTCAATGAATAGAGTCATTATAAGGAACCTTTTGTGAAATGTAAATAATTTTCTGAAAATTTCCTTAAATAAGAGTTATTCTAATGTTCGTGATTGATTGGGCATTTTCCTTTCCATTGACCTATCGAAAACACGGTACCCGTGAAGAAGCAAATTCTTCGGCAAAATAATCCAGTTTTTTTAATGATGAAAAAAGACAGACTTCATTTCGTACGAAGTCTGTCTCCAGTCTGAAGCCTATGCTTAGGCAGGCTTTTTCTTGCTAGCTTCCCTTTGTTAGCACGTGAAACCTATGCGTTGCCAAGGATTTGCTGATTCAACGAAATCATCTCCAAAAGACCTTGAGCGGCTTCACTGCCTTTATTGCCGGCTTTGGTTCCCGCTCGTTCAACGGCTTGTTCAATCGTTTCAGTCGTCAACACACCAAACATGATCGGAATGTCGGCATTCAGACCAATTTGGGCTACGCCTTTCGCCACTTCATTTGAGATCAATTCATAGTGGGTCGTTGCTCCGCGAATCAAGGCACCTAATGTCACGATCCCATCGTATTGTTTGTGGTCAACGATTTTTTTGGTAATATACGGAATCTCATAAGCACCTGGAACCCAATACACATCGATGTTTTCTGCTTTGACTCCATGACGCACCAAATTGTCTTTGGCGCCTTCCACTAACTTGGAAGTGATAAACTCGTTGAATCGTGAGACCACGATCCCTACTTTGACTGCCTCTCCCTGAAACGTTCCTTCAAATACTGTCATCGCTCATTCTCCTTTGGTTGATTAAATAGATAGGTAATGGTGAAACTTTTCTTTCTTCGTTTTCAAGTAGCTGCTGTTTTCTTTATGCGCGGGCATCTCCAGCGGAACCCGTTCTGCGACCTTGATCCCTAAGCTTTCTAATTCCTTCACTTTGTCAGGGTTATTGGTCATCAGTTGAATCTCCTGCACTTCTAAGGAACGTAAAACATCGGCAGCAAACGTGTAGTGACGAGCATCTGCTGCAAAACCCAATGCAATATTTGCTTCATACGTATCCAATCCTTGTTCCTGCAGCTGGTAGGCACGGAGCTTGTTCCGCAAGCCAATACCGCGGCCTTCTTGGCGTAGATACAAAATCGCACCACGGCCTTTTGCTTCGATCTGCCGCATAGCTTCTTGCAGCTGTTCGCCACAATCACAGCGATGAGAGCCGAAGACATCGCCTGTTAAACACTCTGAATGGATCCGTAGTAACAGCGGCTCGGTAGTATGTTGAATCTCGCCTTTGGCTAGTAAAAGGTGTTCATTGCCGAATTCATCTTCAAATAAGGTCAATTGGAACGCCCCATAAGCCGTTGGCAGATCCACCGTGATAGGTGCAGTTCCTCGTAGATATTCCGCCAACTCATCAATGGTCAAAAACGGCAGCTGCCATTTTTCTGCTAATTTTTTCAATTCTGGGACCCGAGCCATCGTGCCATCTTCATTTAAAATCTCACAAATGTAGGCTGCTTCCACGCTGCCAGCAAGCTTCGCTAAATCCACAGCCGCTTCTGTATGTCCTCTGCGTTCCAACACGCCGCCAGGTTGAGCGGTCAATGGGAAGATATGTCCAGGGCGATAAAAATCCGCAGCCTGTGACGCAGGATCAGCCAACTTTTCAATCGTCACTGCCCGGTCTTTCGCAGAAATTCCCGTACTCGTCATCACGTGATCGACACTGATGGTAAACGCGGTACCAAAGGCATCCGTATTATTGGCGGTCATCTCAGGCAATGCCAGCTTTTCAGCGATCGCTTGTGAGAGGGGTGCACAGATCAAGCCGCGGCCATAAGTCGCCATAAAATTGACGGCTTCTGGCGTTGCGTATTCAGCAATCCCAATCAAATCTCCTTCTGATTCCCGATTTTCATCATCGGCGACAATCACTAAGCCGCCTTTTTTTAACCATTCCACTGCTTGTTCTACTTTATGCATCGTCTGCCTTCTTTCATTTTTGTTGGTATTTGACATATTTCCCAATCATATCCGTCTCGATATTGACCCACTCCCCTTGTTTCAACTGCCCCAGCGTCGTCTGGTCTTTGGAATGGGGGATCAAGCTAACGGAAAAGGCCTGTGCCGTCGTCTGGGTGACCGTCAAACTGACGCCATTGATCGCAATCGACCCTTGCGGAATGATTTCCCCTTGCACACTGGTGGGGTAAGCAAATGTCAAGATCAAGGCATTTTCCAACTGCTTTTTCTGGATCAAACGGGTCGTTACATCAATGTGGCCTGCGACAAAGTGGCCTTCAAAACGCTGCGTCGCTGCCATCGCTCGCTCCAAATTGACTTCGGCACCCACCGAGAGTTGTTTAAAGGTCGTTCGTTGAAAGGTTTCCGGCATGATATCCACCGTAAACGTCATCGCTTGTTTGGCGATCGCCGTCAAACACGTCCCGTTGATCGCCATGCTGTCTCCGATCTGGTAATCCGCCAGCAAGCCTTCCGACGCACTGCAGGTTAGCTGGATCGTGCGGCTTTGCTTGCGGATCTCTTTGATGCGGCCTTTTTCCTGAATCAATCCTGTGAACATTCCTCTTGTCTCCTTCCTCGGATGCAAACATCTTCCCCAACTGCTGTCACCGTCACCTCTGTTAGCTGCTGCAGCTGTTTCGGGGTACGTTCACTGGTAAAACTTGCGAGACTATTGCCCCCAAGAAACTTTGGCGCCACATAGGTAATGCTTTCTTGCCACAGTCCGCTGGCTAAAAAGGCATCATGGATCGCAGCGCCTCCCTCCACGTAAAGCGATTGGACCTGTCGTGTGGCAAGCTCCTTCAACAATGCAGCGATCGTCAACTCTTCCAGCTGGATCACTGAGACATGCGCTGGCAAATCACTGACAGCTGCCTGCTGCGTAAAAATCCACACAGGTGCCGAATCGTCGGCAAACAGTGCCAATTGGGGTTGCGACAGCGTTCGTCCCCGACGGTCTACCACGATGCGAATCGGCGGAAAGCTGGTTTCAATCGTGGTCAATAAGGTGGGATCATCCGTCAACACCGTCTGACTGCCCACTAAGATTCCTTGATAGTCCCCACGTTCTTGATGGACCTTTTGCCAAACCGCTGAACCAGTGATCGCACTGCGGGTCTGCGCATCATGAGCGATCCGACCATCTAAAGTGATCGCTTGCTTCAATGCCACGTAAGGTCGCTGATGCTGATGGTAAAAATTATAGTGTGGATTCAAACGGCGCACTTCTGTTTCTTCGATACCCACCAACACGTCGATGCCCTGATTTTCTAAAAAGCGCATGCCTTGTCCAGCCACGATCGGGTTAGGGTCTAACTGGCCGACGACTACTTTTTTGATGCCGCTGTCGATGATCAGCTGGGTGCAAGGCGGCTGTTTTCCTTGATGGTTGCAAGGTTCTAACGTCACGTATAAAGTCGAATTGATTAGGTCTTCGGAGGAATGGCATTGTTCGATGGCGTTTCGTTCCGCATGGGGCTGCCCATAGACTAAGTGAGCCCCTTTGACAATGACCCGTTGCTCTTTGACGATCACAGCGCCCACTAGCGGATTGGTAAAGGTTTGGTAACGCCCTTTTTTGGCTTCTGCGATCGCCAAACGCATGTATTCGTTATGCATCTTCCTTCCTCCTTTCAATAAAAAAATGCCTCGTGAGAATCTCACGAGGCATAGACAAACAAGACCGGCAAAAAATCAATTTTAGACGCACTGCGCCCCTTGAAATTTTGTGGTTTTTCTTCTCCCATCCAGACTTTCACTGTCGGTGCCAGATTCACACTGGCTCCACCGCATAGCTATGCGGGTCACGGACTTCAAGCATTGTACTTGTCACCGTCGGTCGGGAATTACACCCTGCCCCGAAGAATACTATTCAATTCATGTGCATTTTAGCCCGACCATTTTTGTTTGTCAATAGGCCTGATTACAAGCCAATAGGAATTCCTCTTGGCTTTTTCTTTTGGCAATCCCAAAGCAGCGACAGCAGAAATCCCTTGTCGTTCCACCATTTCCCTAAGCTGCAGCAAGGCGATTTTGCCTGTAAAAAAACACGAGAAAACCTAGGTTAAATATTTTTTCTCGAACGAAGCCATTTATCGAACTCCGTCACGAGTAAGACGACCATCCCAGAAGCTGCTGAGATGACCCAGCCGATCAAGGACATGTCCTCCGTATGAAAGGCGCTTTGCATAAATGGAACATAGGTCAATAACAGTTGCAGAACCAGCATCACACCAATGATCAAGAACGCTTTTGGATTGGTGAAGGAAGCTTTAGAAAACGCTGGTGCACTGGTACGGATGTTGAACAAATAGAAAATCTTACTCAAGACCACGATATTGACCATCATGGTACTGGCAACGGCTTCGCTGACGCCTTGCAGCAAGAGCCAGTCATGGGCGATCAAACTGATGACTGCCATCAAAATCGATACATACGCCATCTGCCAAATATCGTGGCGATTCAACAATTTATTGCCTGTCTTTCGCGGTTTGCGGTTCATGATCCCAGACTCTGCTGGTTCAAAGATAAACGCAAACTGGATCGTAATAGCAGAAACCATGTTGATCCACAGCAGTTGTGTCGCCTGCAGCGGCAATTCTTTTTGCATCATGATCGTAAAGGCAATGATCAGCCCTTCGGCAAAAGATGTCGGCAACAGAAACAGAATGCTCTTTTTGATGTTGTCATAGATCCTGCGTCCTTCGCGAATCGCTAAGGACATGGTACCGAAATTGTCATCGGTCAAGATCATATCAGCAGAGTCTTTGGCTACATCCGTGCCGCTGATCCCCATCGCTACACCAATATCCGCCCGCTTCAACGCAGGGGCATCGTTGACCCCGTCCCCTGTCATCGCCGTGACTTTGCCTTTGGCTTGTAGCGCTCTGATAATGTCCAATTTATTTTTCGGCGTGGTTCGTGCAAAGACTTGATTCGTCAAGGCAGCATCTTGAAATTCAGCTTCACTCATCTGATCCAACTCGGCCCCAGTCACGACGTGAATCTCATCCGCTAAGCCAAGTTTTTCCCCAATCGCTTTGGCGGTCAGAGGGTGATCCCCAGTGATCATTTTCACTTGAACACCGGCTTGGTTCATTTCCTTCAGGGAGGCAATCACTTCTTCTCGCGGCGGATCGATGATCCCGGCGATCCCTAGTAATTGCAGCCCTTGCTCAAAAATCGTTTCATCAATGTGATCAATCGAAACTTTCTGATAGCCCACCGCTACCACTCGTTTGCCTTCTGCCGACAAGCGGCGGACATGGCCTGTCCAATAGGCTTCATCAAAAGGTGCCGCTTGTTTTTGCACCATTTCAAACAATTTATCTGGGGAGCCTTTAACAAATAACAAGCGTTCCCCCGCAGGGTTTGCCACTAGTTTCGCCATGTAGCGGTTGTCCGAATCAAAGGGCAGCATATCCAGTTCTTGGTAAGCGGGTGCTTGCGGATAGGTAAATTGCTTATGATACAGCGTCAAAAAGGAGCCGTCTGTTGGTTCCCCATTGATCGTCCAGTGATTTCCTTCTGGGACCAGTACCGTATCGTTGGCTTCGTAGCCAGCTTCCAAAAACAACTGCAAGATGTCTTGCGTGCGAACGTCCTCCTGCTTTGGACGAATCACGCCCACCGGCGCATAGCCGTCACCCGTCACTTCATATTCCTGCTCAGCCAATACGATGTCTTTGACCGTCATTTCATTTTTGGTCAGGGTACCGGTCTTATCCGTCGCGATCACATCCACTGAGCCTAGCGTTTCAACCGCCGGCAGTGTTTTGATGATGGTGTGCTTGTTTTTTGCCATGTCGCTGACACCCATCGCCAAAACCACCGATGTCGTTGCTGGCAATCCTTCTGGGATCGAGCCGACGATCATGGTGACGACGGCTAAGGACAAGACAGAGATCGCGTAGGTTTGCTGGAACAAACTGACGATAAACAGCAAGACCGCCACGCCCATGATCACATAGGTGATGCCTTTCCCCAGCCCATCGATTTCTTTCATCAACGGCGTTTTTCGTTCTTCCGTTTGATTGACTTCTGTGGAGATTTTCCCGATCTCAGTCGTGGCGCCGGTAGCGATCACGATCCCTTTCCCGCTTCCTGACGTCACGGAAGTCGAAGCAAACGCCAAATTCCGTTGTTCCGCTAATGGAGTTGCTTCATCCATTAAGGCATCTGTTATTTTTTCCACCGAATCGGCTTCACCAGTCAAGGCGGATTCTTGGATACGCAAGTTGTCGGCTTCGATGATCCGCAGATCTGCGGGCACATTGTCACCAGCTTCTAGGAATACGACATCCCCTGGAACGACTTCGGCAGCTGGAATATCTTGCCGAATCCCATTCCGATAGACCGTGGCTTCTGCTGATAGCATCTCTTTGATTCGTTCTAACGCATCGGAAGCATTGGCTTCTTGGTAATAACCGATCAACGCATTGACCAGTACGACGATGCCAATGATCACGGCATCAGAGAAATGCCCCATCAGCAGCGTTAAGATGGCGGAGAAAATCAAAATGTAGATGATCGTGTTATGGAATTGCCGCAGCAGCAACCGCCACTTGGCGGTTTTTTTGACCGCTAATTGATTCAATCCGTAGGTTTCTAACCGCTCGGTTACTTGTGCCTCAGTCAATCCTTGATCGATAGAGGGCACCTGATACTGTTCGATTGTTTCTGACACTGATAATTGAAACTCTTTTTTATTCATTTATTCTTCTTCCTTTTCTTTTTCATTGATGGATAACACAAATAAGCCCCTTATTTAGAAACTGCTCCTAAATAACGCGCTGTTGTTGGTCTCCTATTCAATTAAAAAGTAAGGTAAGTCAAAATAGTGTTTCTGCTCACCGTCACTCGAGTCGCTTGACATTCGTTTACCACCCCCTCTAAAGTTAGCAATAAGCGTAACAAACTATTTTTTCAAAGTCAAGAGTCATCGCTTTCAAAAATGAAAAGTGACTGGCTTCTTCACAAAAAAAGCCGCACGACAACGATTTATTGCCGTGCAGCTTCCTTCAGTACATTCTCTTCAAGCCCAAAGGCACGCCTTAAAGCTGATCCAGTGCCTCGCTGATCGGTGTTTCTCCTGCTTGGACTTTGATGACTTTTTGATAAGTTGCTGGACGCTCCAGCATTTCACCCAACAAGACGGCGACATCCTCGATCGGGATCGCACCAGAGGTCGTTTCACTGATCTCAATCAAACTAGATCCTGGAGTTTCTTTCAACGCACCCGGCTGCAAAATCGTATAGTCTAGTGCGGTATTGTCGATCAGCCAGCGATCAGAGAAAAATTTGGCGATCGTGTAATCCATCAATGACGCCATGCCTTCCCTTTGCCACTGTTCAGGTTCTAAGGCATAGGCTGAGCTAAGGTGGATGTAGCGTTTAATTCCTTTTGATTCGGCGGCTTGCATCACTTTGACCGCACCATACAGATCGGATTGCAGCAAGTCTTTGCCTCGGGAACCCGCCACGAAGTATACCGCTTCCGCATCTTCGAATTTCGCCGCCATCTCTTCCGGTTCCGTGTGTAAATCAAAGAACACGGGCTTGATCGTCTCCGTTTCTGTGATTTTCTCACTGCTGCGCGCACCAGCATAAACGATGTGTCCTTGTTTTTCTAGAAAGTCGATCAATTTTTGACCTACTCGTCCAGTAGCACCAACGACAAAAATTTTCATTTTCTTTGCTCCTCTCGATTCTTTTTCCAACTCTTGCTAGTATCATCGTAGGACAAAAACCAAGATCCAACAACTATTCTGTTCCTAAACGAAAGGGAAAAAGGCACAGCACAAACCAATTCTTGCTATTTTTCCCCATAGAAACCCATGTTTTTTAAAAAACACCCAAAAAAATGAAAAAAATTTTCTCAAACGATTGACAAAGCCTTGACTCTTTTGTAGACTAGGTAGAAATAATTTAAATATTTAGAAAATTCCAAATAAAGAAAAGGACGGTGGCGTATATGACCCGCACCAATGTTAGCAAACGAATTATTTTATTATTATAGCCGGGACTGTTTGATTTTATACATTCAAAGAGTCCCTATTCACATTGCATCCAAAAAGAAGATCAGCTTCTTGAGATGGAGTGTTTTTTTATACCCATTTTCAAGGAAGCGGTCTTTTGCAAACTGACACATTGATGTCAGATAGATCCGAAACGCTCGTTGAACAACTGCTGCCGATTCCCCACGGTTATGCACTGCACTTATTCTAAAGACCCCTTCTGTTTGAACACTTGATTGGTCATGCAGAAAAAGGAAGGATGATTTTTTCTTATGAAAACCGTCAACACGATCGCTGCTTTTGTAAACAAGTATTTGATCTATATCATGATTTTATTGATGATCGTCTCTTATTTTTTCCCGCAACCCTTCTTATGGATTCCGCCTCGTACAACGATTCTTTTGAGCATCATCATGTTTTGTATGGGGATGACTTTAAACGTTGCTGCTTTTAAAATGGTCGTCTTACAGCCTAAAGCATTCATCTTAGGAGTGCTTTTCCAGTTCACCATCAGTCCTTTGGTGGCTTACGGCTTAGCGCAGCTGTTTGGTCTTTCTTCCGGTTTGATCATCGGGTTTGTCCTACTAGGTTGCGTTTCTGGTGGAACCGCCAGCAATGTCATGACCTTTATCGGCAAAGGCGATGTCGCCCTCACCGTTTCTATGACCACGGTATCGACCTTGTTAGCGACCGTCGTTACACCCTTTTTGGTTTACGTCTTGGCTGGACAGTATACCGAGATCTCCTTCTGGGAAATGCTCTTGTCTGTTTTGCAGATGGTGCTTTTGCCGATCATTTTAGGGGTGATCGTTCACAAACTCATTGCCAAGCACATCGAGCGATTTCTGCAATCATTTGTATTGATTTCTTCCGTTAGTATCTTATTGATCGTTGCCGGAACTGTCGCTCGCAACGGTGCCGTGATCGTCCAATCTGGCTTGATCGTAATTTTCTTAGTCTTGCTCCATAACTTGATCGGCTACGGCGCAGGCTATGGTCTGAGCCGTGTGATGGGCGTCAGTGCCACCCAAGCCAAATCCATCATGTTTCAATTAGGAATGAAAAATACCGGCCTAGCGATCTCGTTAGCCAATGCCCACTTTGCCGCCATTGCTGCAGCCGTTACCCCTGCCGCAGTCGGCATGGTGATCCATCAAATTACCGGACCAATTTTAGCCAATCTCGTGGCCAAGAAAGAAGGAAAACAGTATGAGTCAAAGTATCTTTTTGCCAAACTACACAATCGGGGCGGACGCCTACGAAAAAGTAAATGACATCGTAAAACCATACGGCACCAATGCCGTGATCATCGGCGGAAAAACCGCCCTTGAAAAAGCCGAAGACAAGATCAAAGCCGGTTTAACGTCAGAAGTCAAAGTGACGGATACCTTGTGGTACGGCGGCAACTCGACCTATGAAAACGTCGATCAGCTGTTAGCCAATCCAAGCGTCCAAGCCGCCGATGTTCTATTCGCCGTTGGCGGCGGCCGCGTTTGCGATACCGTCAAAGTGGTTGGAGAAAAAGCAGGCAAACCAGTCTTCACCTTCCCAACGATCGGCTCCAACTGCTCACCAGTCACCGCGGTCTGTGTCATCTATAAAGAAAACGGCGAGATGCAAGGGCTGTTTTTCCCTTCGCAGCCGCCAACCCATGCCTTTATCGACAGTGAAATAATCGCCCAAGCCCCCGACAAGTACTTATGGGCAGGAATCGGCGATGCCCTCTCCAAAGAGATCGAGTCGACGTTTTCAGCGCGGGGCGATCAGTTAGATTACACCGATGGGTTAGGCATCCAAATCGGCAAAATGTGCACGGAACGCTTATTGCAATACGGCACACAAGCCTTGAAAGACAGTGCCGCCAATCAGCCGTCTTATGCCATTGAGCAAGTCGTCTTGGATATCATCGTGACCACCGGCTTAGTTTCCGTCTTAGTCATCAATGATTACAACTCCGCCCTTGCTCATTCCTTTTACTACGGAACGACCGTTTTGGAAAAAATGGAAGACTATTTGCATGGCGCTTCCGTTAGTTACGGCGTTTTGGCCTTGTTGCAGCTAGATCAGCAAGAAGCCCTCTTCCAGCGCATCTACGCCTTTATGAAGGAAAACAAATTACCGGTTTGCTTAGCTGATATGGGCCTTAACGACACCAGCGACCTTGAGGCAATCTTAGACAAAGCAATGACCACCAATGACATCGTCCACGTGCCTTATGAGATCACGCGAGAAATGTTCAAACAAGCAATCTTAGACGTAGAAGCCTATCATGCCAAACAAAACCAAGCAGCATTGGCAGCTGCGAATTAAATGAACCCCTCCAGCAACGAATTGCTGGAGGGGTTTTGTATGGCATTTTTCCTCTTGCGTTTGATTGCAATCGGTTTGGATTTTATAAAAATATTCTTAGCAAGTTAATACGATACTACTCATTATCTAGGTCTTTAGAAAATATTAAAAAGCACAATCAGCCTATGATACGACTGAGAGACTGCTTACCTCCCTAATTATCTACTTGTGAATAAAAGCGCATGGAAAAGCAATCCTTGTTATACTTATAAATAACACGAAGTCCATAGTAAAAAGGAGGAATCCTCATGACCCGTTACCAACGATTTCGCTTTGCTCGTTTAGGCGCTATTTTGGTGTTGGGCTTACTCCTCACTGGCTGCAGTGCGGATACGGCACCGATTGAAGAACAACCGACTACCGACACGGTCACTCCTTTTGAACCAGCGGTTTCCTATGAAACTTTTCCATTGCCGCAACCGATCTTAGACGGGGAAACCAGCGTGGCAGAAGCTCTCTTCAATCGGCGCTCGCAACGGGATTTTCAAGACACTGAGCTAACACAAGAACAGCTGGCACAGCTTTTATGGGCCGCTGCCGGTGTCACTACAGAAGATGGTCGCCGGACAGCGCCTTCGGCTGGTGCCTTGTATCCCTTAGACCTCTATGTCGTGGTTACACAGGTAACGGGGCTTGAGCCAGGGCTTTATCTGTATCAACCTGAGCAACATGCCTTAGCAAAAGTTCTTGCCGGCGATTTTCGGACCGCATTGGCGGAAGGTTCGTTGGACCAGCAAGCGATCCAACGGGCACCTGCCACATTGCTTTATACAGTGGTTTATGAACGACTGATCGAGCGCTATGGGGACCGAGGAATCGAACGCTATGCCTATATCGAAGTCGGTCATTCCGCCCAAAACGTCCTTTTGCAGGCCCAAGCGTTAGGCTTAGGTGCTGTGCCGATCGGCGCCTTCACGGATCATGAACTCAAAGAATTATTACAACTGCCGACGGAAAATGAACCCCGCTATTTGATTCCAGTGGGGGTTATTGAGTAGCGCTACTGAATAACAGAGCCCATTTTCGTAGGATTGTCAGTCTTTCATTAGAAAACGGCAACTGGCAAGGTTGATTTTCCCAGCAAAACCAGTAGAATCGAAAAATCACCTGCAAAAACAGCAGGTGGTTTTTCGATGGACTTACAGTTTGTATGCTCGGACTTCTTCTGGTATTTCTTCTAGCGGTAGCTCTTTTACTACCGCTTCGGTACCTGCTGCCATCGCTGTATCGTAGTACCAGCATTTGTATTTGATCGTATTCATCGTTTCTTGCAAGGCTGCCATTTGCTTGGTGACTTCTTCCAAACGTTCATGAAACAGCTGCTGCCGTTTCTGCAAAGACGCATCGCCTTCTTCGCCCCAATCCAAGAAATTCTTGATGTCTTTGATGGGCATGCCGGTATTCTTCAAACAATCGATCACTCTGATCGTCGCCACTTCTTTTTCTGAAAACACCCGAATGCCGCCATTGCTACGGGCCATATTGGGAAACATTCCTTCTCGATCATAGTAACGTAGTGTCGAGATAGGAATGTTAGTCGTTTTTGATACTTCACCAATCGAGTAACTCACTTGCATCGCTCCTAAAAAAAATTTTGTTTATCGCTTGACCTAAACCTAACTTCAGGTTCTACAATAAAAATACACCGCAAGCACTGTACTGTCAATCACCCGTCATCTCGCAGGTTTGGGTTTGGCAGCAGCAGGATTCGATGAAAAAATCATTCACTGGAGGAAAGACAAATGACAGAAATCAAAGAAAAAGTTATCGTAATTATGGGAGCCTCTTCAGGAATTGGGGAAGCAACCGCCGTTAAGCTAGCCGAACAAGGGGCAAAAGTAGTAATCGCCGCCCGCCGCGAAGAGCGCATTAAAGCCCTGGCTGAAAAACTAGGAGAAAATGTTTTGTATCAAACAGCCGATGTCACGAATCGCGAACAAGTCCAACAAGTCATTGATTTAGCCATGACCTCCTTTGGTCGGATTGATGTCCTTTTCAATAATGCTGGCATCATGCCTCAAGGAAACTTGGCAGAGTTGAACTATGACAGCTGGCAAAAAATGCTGGATATCAATATCATGGGGGTATTGAACGGGATCGGCGCTGTGCTGCCCATCATGCAAAAACAACAAGATGGCTTGATCATCGCCACTGACTCAGTTGCTGGACATGTCATTTACCCGGGATCTGCCGTGTACAACGGGACAAAGTTTGCGGTTCGTGCAATCATGGAAGGCTTGCGCCAAGAAGAACGTGAACATGGCATTCGCTCCACCATCGTCTCTCCGGGAATGGTCTCCACGGAATTGTTTGAAACCGTCGGTAATGCTCAACTAGAAGCAGCCTTGAAAGAAACCTCTCGCGTAGAAGGCAACAGCCTAACGCCAGAAGATGTAGCAAATGCAGTGGTTTATGCCATTCAACAGCCCAAACATGTGGCGATCAGCGAAGTCTTGCTGCGCCCAGCAAAACAAACCATTTAAGCTATTTCTACTAGCCCGTGAAACCTGCTATCCGCCTGAGGCGATCGCAGGTTTTTTTGTCGTCAAATACCGCCGTTCTCCTAGGAAAAATTACTTGTTTTTCTTGTAACACCCGCTTGTCCGAGTAATGTAAACCAATCGTTGCTTTATGTAAACGACTAGGTTCTGTTGCTACGGGGGAAATTTTTTTATACTTAGTGCAAAGCTTCCGTATAAAACGACCAATCAGAAACGAACCTACCGTATTTCTCTTATTTATGAATAGCCGAGCATGATTGATATCCCGCCTTCACCGTTGACTTGCAAGTATTATTAGCTGTCCTCTTTTAGTACTTGCTTTTTATAAAAGAATGGAGTGAGTGTATGAATGTGAAACAGCTGCTCGTCATTGCCGAGCAACGAAAAAACATCACGAATCAGAAATTGACCTATGCAGAAAACTTCTTGGCGGCCGGCTACTCTGCTGCCGAATTGCTGGCAGACGAAACCTTTCTCGAATTAGAGCGAAGGGAAACCCAACTGATTGCAGAACGCAATGCTATCTTTTACGAAGAAGTCAGCCACAATTAATCTCACCTGTCCAATTGTAGGCGACGAAAAAGCGAAGGATCAGCAGCACCTTCGCTTTTTTCTATCCCCCTCAAAGGCGTCCTTTGCCCTGAGGATAACGCTGCTTGATCGTCCAATAAAACAGCCCTGCAAAGAAACTGCCGAGAATCAGGAAATTCAAGCCGTATAGACAGTAGAGGAAGAAAAAGTTCAGCTGCCCACTGCTCCAAAAGCCCGTGATTCCCATTAAAACCAGACTGTTGACGCATCCTGTCAACAGACAAACCATGCGACTGCACTCCAAACTTTGTAATAAGTATTTTGTGATTTCATATAACGGACTGACGAGCATTATCCCCAGCATGATTGGCAAAATAGCTGGCAACAAGTCTAAAACAGCGACATCTGTAGTAAACAACTGGAAAAAAGCAGAACGAAAGCCCCAGATCAGACTGGCGATTCCAACATAAGCCACGAAAGAAGAAGCGAAGGCACTTTTTCCCACTGCTAAAATCTTCTGACGATTTTTCTGACCATTCGCCTCACTCGCAAAGACGGTCACTGCGTTGCCATACATCAAAGCAGGCAACCGTGCGATCATCAATCCTTGGCTGCCGATCGCATAGGCGGCCAGCGTACTAACACCCAACCGTGAGACGAAAGCTTCAAAAGCAATAATAAAGACTAAGCCTTCAAAGCATTCCTGAATCATTAAGGGGATCGATTTTTTCAATAAAAAGGCGCGTTTTCGTGGTCTTTGTTTTAGCCCTCTTGCTAGACTTTCTCTTAAAAGAACCCCATAAATCCCCAGCAAGCACAAAGTCGCAAGCATATTTGCGATGCCACTGCCTAAGACCCCCATGGCGGGAAAACCGAGATTGCCGTTGATCAATAAATAGCTAAGCAACACCTGTATCAACGCACTAATGATCGAAACACCGAGGATGTAGTTCGTTTTCTTTTCAATTTTTAAAAGGCTAGTAAAAACAAACGTGACTAACGTAAGTAAAATATAGGGGGACATGATTGCAAGATACAACGTCGCAGTTCCTAGCAGCTCCCCGCTAAATCCGTAGACAACCTGTAAAATGTCTCGTCCAAAAAGCAGGAAAATCAGCAAAAAGCTCACACCGATCGCGACTACTAAAAAAAGAACCGACGACAGATAATCATTTAACTGCGTCTCTTCTCTTTGCCCGACTGCCTTTGCGCCATAAATATTAAAAGCAAGCCCAATCGCACCTATAATACCCGCAAAAGCATAGAGAAACCCGTCGATCAGTGCGATCGCCGCCAGCGCTTCCGTGGATCTTCTTGAAATAATCGCTAAGGAAACTTGTGCAATAATGATTTGAAACAAATTGGAAGCAATCAAAGGCAATGTAAAAGACTGTATTTTTTTGTTCAAGAAGCTCTCCTCTCTCCTTCGTCATAACTGCGCAACACCCACTCGCTTATTGTGATTTTAGTCACAAGAAAAGCGATCGTTGGTCGCTATAAATACTCAACGACCCATCGGGCGTTTTGACGTTTCTCCCTCCATTTAACCATACAGCCTTCTCGGTGTATATTCCTTCATAATAAAAAAACAAAACATACCGACAATCTCCGCTTGTTTCCTCTATTGGTGCCGACAAGCAATCACTGATGAAGAATAAAAAGGTTCAGAAGAACATGCTGCTCTTCTGAACCTTTTCCATGGGATGATAAAAAACGCGACAAACCTTTCAAAAATCCCGCTATTTCTTCACGATCAGCTGAACGGCTTGATCGATTTTCTGCTTTTGGGTTTCCGTGTCGCTGTCTGGATTTTCCAAACAATTTTTCAAATTCTCAGCGACAATGATCCCCATAATACGGTTGACGCTGGAACTGACGGCGGACAATTGCGTGATGACATCGACGCATTCTTTCTCGTCTTCGATCATTTTTTGAATCCCCCGCAACTGGCCTTCGGTTCGTTTTAACCGATTCAAAATATCTTTGTTGCATGCGGTCATCGTTTGATTTCTCCTCTCCATGCTGACATGCCGCCGAGGACATTGGTCACTTGAAACCCTTGCTGGCTCAAAAACTCAGACGCCATTTGCGAACGAGTCCCTGAGTGACAGATGACATAGTAATTTTTATCCTTCTCTAAGTCGCTGATCTGTTCCGTCAGCTCGCTCAACGGTAGGTTTTGTGCTGTTTTGATGTGTCCTTGTGCAAACTCATCAACTTCTCTGACATCAAGGATCTCAAGCGCCTCACGTTTTTCTTTTTGGGTAAATTCCTCCATAGATATGGCTTTAATCATGAATAATCATCTCCGGCTTAATAGTATTATACAACGAAAAGGCACCATCGAGGTTTTGACAATTGATGCCCGCTTGTTTTAAGATGCGTTCGGCAATGTAGCTTCTCAATCCGCTATGACACGTAACAACATACGAAACACTTGGATCCAATTCAGACAACCGATCTCTCAATTCATCTAACGGAATGTGGAGCGCCTCTTGAAAACGCCCATTATTGGCTAATTCCATCTCTGAACGAACATCCAACAACTGCTTACCGTTTTCTAAGGCCTCCGTCAATTCGTGCCATTGGATATTCTCACTGATTCCTTCTGCCAGATTGATCGCTGCATAGCCAATCATATTCACTGGATCTTTCGCTGAGCCAAAAGGCGGCGCGTAGGTGAATTCCAGTTCAGGCAAGTCAAAGATCGTTAAGCCGCCTTTGATCGCTGTTGCCAAAATATCGATCCGTTTATCGACCCCTTTGGCACCGATGCCCTGCGCACCATAGATGTTTCCAGTGTCAGCATCAAAAATCAATTTCAAATAAATATCCGTCGCATCAGGATAATACCCAGCATGGTCTTTGCCTGAAAGATGAACCACCTGAGGATTTAGCCCCGCCAGTTTGGCACTGCGCTCACTCAACCCAGTGGACGCTGCGGCAAGATCGAATACGCGCACGATCGCCGTCCCAATACTGCCTTTGTTTTTGCGAGTCAGTCCTCCCAATACATCAGCCACTTGCCGACCTTGGCGATTGGCTGGTGACGCCAAGGAGATCAGCGTGTCTTCGTTAGTGATTTGTTGTTTCACAACGATGGCATCTCCCACCGCGTAAATGTCTTTCTTGCTGGTTTGGTATTGCTCATTTACCAGGATACCCCCCCGGTGTCCTAATTGGATACCGGCACGTTTTGCCAAATCCGTTTCTGGTTGGACACCCACCGAAAGAATCGTGATATCTGAAGCCAGAACCGTTCCATCCTCCAGAACGATTTCTTGCCCTGCTTTTTCAAAAGCGGTCGCTGACTGCGAGGTCAAAACATTGACCCCTTGCTTGATCAATTCATTTTTGACATACGCCGCCATTTCTTCATCCAAAGGTGGCAATACGTGGGGTGCTTTTTCCACGATCGTTACTTGTAGGCCTTTTTTATGTAAATTTTCAGCGACTTCTAACCCAATAAACCCAGCGCCAATGATCGTCGCTTTTTGAGGCTTTTTGTCTTCAAGATGTGTCATGATTTGGTCTAAGTCAGGAACATTGCGCAAAGAAAAGGCGTTGGTTGCTTCTTCTAGCCCTTTGATCGCTGGTACTAGCGGTTTTGCCCCCGGTGATAAAATCAACGCATCATAAGATTCCGTGAAGACCTGTTCGCCATGTTTGACCGTGACCGTTTTCTCCTCCGGATCGATCGCCAGCACTTCATGAAGAGGCCGCACATCTAGGTTAAACCGTTTTTTTAATGCCTCAGGTGTTTGGACCAATAAGGCGTCTCGCTCTTCGATCTCACCAGAAATGGCATACGGCAGTCCACAATTCGCAAAAGAGACAAAAGGACCTTTTTCAAAAATAATGATCTCCGCTACTTCTTTAAGCCGACGTAAGCGCGTTGCTGCAGACATTCCTCCTGCTACCCCACCGACAATAACTATTTTTTCCATCGTTACTTTCCTCCTTTGGTTGTTCCCCGCCATTGATTCATGCCACCACGAACGTTGGCCACATCAAAACCTTTTTTACTTAGGATTTTGGCTGCTTGTTTGCTTCGCATCCCTGATTGGCAAATGACTGCCAGTTTCTTGTCACCTTTTTTAGTGAAGCCCGCAATCTTGTTTAACGGTACATTTTTGGCGTAGGCAATGTGTCCGCTACGGTACTCCGCCGGCGTGCGAACATCCAGAACCGTCCATTCTTTGGCTCCTTCTTTTTGTAAATCTGCTGTTGACATACTTGGTATGCGTTTAAATAATGAAAACATTTCTTGCTCCTCTCTTATACCCCTCGGGGTATATTAAACAAGATGTTTCCCTATTTGTCAACTAAGTGATTTTCTTTAAGAAAAGAAACTTGCTGTTGCGTTGCTCCCCACTCGATACTCTCGACAGCTGTCAGACAGCTACCGATCAAGCAGCGAAAGACCAGTATCACACATTTCCTTCCCATCGATCACAATGCTATAATAAAAGAAAAGATACACTGTAAAAATAACACATATACAATCGTTTATTTAGCAGCTGATCGCTTCGGTTATTAAAGATGATTGGCTCCCGCCCTAACCAAGAGCGGACAAAAAAGCGACGCAAGCACCACTTTCCCTTGATTTATCAAGCAGCAAGCCCTGCTTTCTTGGAAGCAACGCGGGTTTCGACTATGCTTAAGTCACATCAGCGAAAGGAAAAAAAGATGGAATTTGGCGAAAAAATCAAAGAAGTACGCACAAGAAATAACTTGACCCAAGAACAATTTGCCACTCAACTACACGTGACGAGACAAGCCGTTTCGAACTGGGAAAACAATCGCAATCTACCAGATTTAGAAATGTTGATTGCCATCGCCACGATTTTTCAACTCTCGCTTGATGAATTGATTTTAGGAGGAACTCAAGTGAACAAGATCACTGAAAAACTAATCAAAGACGGCAGTGAGACTCGACGCGCCAAACTCAATTTGATCACGACCTTGATCGGAACATTTTTACTACTATTCGGCTTTGCCTGCTTCTTCATCAAAGCAAGCTCCGTGGAATACATCGATCAATCCGGCATTTTACATGAAAATTTCTATCTAATCCCCGTAGGATTTTTGTTCCTATTGGCTAGTTTCGTAGTATTTGTGGGAACCGGGATCAATTATTTTCGAGCTGCTAGAAGAAAATGACGCGAAAAAACTCGATTCCAATTGATGGAATCGAGTTTTTTCTTTTGTTCACTATCTTCCTTCAAAGAATCGGAACAAACAAGCCACTGATTTTTTCTTTTGTTTTCGTCAAAAGGCTTCTGGCTTGCCATTCTTCTTTTTCTACTAATTTTGCATGAGCTAAGTCTTCCATAAATTGCTGATTTAACTCTGTGATTATTTTCGACGGCCCATAGATGAACATAGATAACTCATGGTTAAGGTAAAAACTACGAATATCAAAATTTGTTGACCCGATCGTTGCAGCAAACTCATCGACGATCATATATTTACAGTGAATAAAAGCAGTCTCATCATAGGTGTAGACTTCGACGCCGGCAGATAATAATTCATCAATAAACGAATTCGTGCCATGAAAAGAAATTCCTCGATCCCCTTTTCCCGGCACAATCAATTGCACGTTGATCCCACACCGTGCTGCTCTTCTAAGCGCACCTAAACTTTCTTCATCAGGAATAAAGTAAGGCATTGCGATCTTAATCGAATCCGTTGCCTTTCCAATGAGGTCATTAAAGGAATCCTTAATGATTCGCTCGCTATCATAGGGTCCGCCGTAGATTACCTGAACGATTTCCGAACCGCTTTGAACGTCGGTCTTCAACGGAAAATACGTAGCTGTCTGTGTCAAAAAATGAGTGACCGTTTCTTCCGTTTCATCAAGAAAGAGCCAATCATAAATAAAGCACTCTTGTACTTCTAGAACAGCAGGTCCTTCTATCCGGATGTTTGTGTCTCGCCAATAAGAAAACTTACTGCCTCGCCCACTATATTCATTTCCAATATTCATGCCTCCTGTATGTGCAATCTCACCATCAATAACGACCATTTTACGGTGATTGCGCCAGTTCGCTTTATTACTTAGCCAAGGCGAGTTCAACAAATCATACGTGCGTACCTCTACCCCATTCTTTCTCATCAATAATAATAATTGATTAGGAAAGGCGATCGACCCCACGCTATCGTACATAAACCGAACTTCCACCCCTTGTTTGGCCTTTTCGACCAGAACATTTGTCAGCTCCTCCCCTGTTTCATCCCCTTTAACGATATAAAAAAACACATGCACATGATGCTTGGCTTTCTTGATATCTTCTAGCAAAGAAGCGAACGCCTCAGCGCCTTCATTTAATACAGTCAGATGATTATTGATTGTGGGATATTTGCCTGAAAGATGAAAAATCTCAGTGGAGAGATCATGTTTCCCATGAATGACCTCTGAATGTTCTTGCAAAATAGCCGAAACCGTTCGCTGCACTTCCCGTTCATTTTGTATCTGCTGTTTGGGCAACTTCCTTAATCGAGGTTCACGACCAATTAAATAATACAACATGACTCCTACAATCGGTAAAAACAATAAAGCTAAGATCCAAGCAATCTTCGAAGTTCCATCCCTTTGATCAAAAACCACTAAGTAGCCACAAAGAAGAATCGCCAAAATTTCAATGGCCTGCCAAGCATAAATCATCTGATTTAAAAAGAGAATTAATCCAACCGTCACAAGTATCAGTAAAAGCGTTAAAATTTTGTATTGCTGTAATTTGTTTTTGATCATCCTTCACTCCATCCAAATATGCGCTTATTAATAAACGCTAAAGTAAAAAGCCTCACTATATACTATGATTATATACGTTCTCGTTACGCAAATGTAACTCATTTCATCCCCTACTACTCATTTTTTACCTATTATTTATTAAGAAGAGACGATTTGCAGAAACGAAACGGTAAATGACAAGCGCCTATTCAAATCGGTGTACCAATTAAAACAAACCCTGTAAGCATCCCTCGACTTGCTGAAACAGCAATTTTCCTTACGCAATCGCCAAATTTGAATAAATCCCATCTTTCCTTTACTATGAACGAAATCCGATCGTTTTTTTAGCACGGTTATACTATCAAGGAGGTTGTTATGGCAATTCATGTGATGTGGTTTAGAAAGGATCTGCGCTTAGAGGACAATACGGCGCTTACTGAGGCGCTTTTGTCTCTTCAAGCAAACGACCAATTGTTGTGTGTGTTTCATCTCAATGAAAAGCAGTTTCTCCCCGATGCACCAAGCCATGATTACTTTTTTAGCGCGGTTGCTCACTTTATCGAGGCTGTCAAAAAGCAAAATCTGACGATCCACCTCTTGACGGGAACGTTGACAGAAGCCTTTGATCAGTTGTTCGCTTGCTATCCAGAATGGAGCCAGCTTTACTTCAACTTTGATAACCGTGGATATGGTCGTAAACGCGACCTCTACATAAAAGAATTGGTCGAGAAAAAAGGCGTCACTGTCCATTCCTTTGAAGAACATCATCTACACCAACCAACGGAAGTCACCAAAGAGGACAGGACGTATTACAAAAAATTTACGCCCTATTATAAGAAATGGATCCAACTGCCCAAACCGGTGTATCAAAAGCAGGCCCTTGATTTTGAAAAAGCCGCTCATTTTAATGATGCCCCTCACTTCAAAGCAGGGACAGCGCTGCTTGCTGAGGTGCTAAACAATAGAAAGACCGATTTTTCAACGATCGTTGGGGAAGACTATGCGCATAAACAATTGCAGGCCTTTGTGCAAAAGCGTTTGGCTGCCTATGAAAAAGACCGAGATCTCCCTTCAATCAAAGGAACCAGCCGCCTGTCCCCTTTCTTGTCTTTTGGACAAATCTCTATTCGGAAGGTTTGGGCCGCTTGCCAAGGAATGCCACCCAGCACTGGCAAAGCGACCTTTTTAAAAGAACTGGCTTGGCGAGATTTTTATCATATGATCTACTTCACTCATCCGGAGCAAAAAAACTATGAACTCATTGAGAAATATCGAAATATGGATTGGCAAAAGGATGAAGAGGCCTTTAACAAATGGCAAGCAGGACAAACCGGCTATCCGATCATTGATGCCGCGATGCGGCAGCTGAATCAAACCGGTTGGATGCATAACCGTCTACGGATGATCGTCGCTTCCTTTCTAACCAAAGATTTATTGATCGACTGGCGGCAAGGAGAAGCCTATTTTGCTCGACAATTGATCGACTACGACGCTGCCAGCAATATCGGCGGCTGGCAGTGGGCAGCTTCGACTGGCACCGATGCGGTTCCTTACTTTCGAATTTTCAACCCCATCACTCAGGGGAAAAAATTCGACAAAGAGGGGACGTATATCAAACAATTTGTTCCCGAACTCGCCCAGTTGCCGCTAAAATTCATCCACGAACCTTACCTGATGACTGACGAAGAACAAGCCGACCTAAAGGTAGTTTTAGGCACCGACTATCCGTTGCCTATAGTCGACCATAACGAAGCCAGGAAAAGAGCCCTCGATTTGTATAGTAAAATCGAGCCGTAAGCAGCTGTCATGGCCTGCGCTCAAACATTTTCAGTAGAAAAAAAACAGCAAAGACGCTCCGTAAGAGCTCGTCTTTGCTGGTTTTTTATTAAACTGATGCGCCGTTTTTCATCTTTCTATAGTGAAAAAAACAACGACACGTCTTATCAAATAGTCTGCTGGTGAGCATACAAAAAAGAAACATTTTCCATGCTGTGTTTTTTTATTAAGGTTTTTTCGCCTGATTCCGCACTTATTTCTAGTCACTCTAAGCAACAATACCCTGACGATTTATAGATAGAACCCTTTATTAGCGGCGTTCCCCACTTTTCCACGACTGGCTAGTAACATTTCTCCTTGCAAAACTGTTCGTCTGATGAAAGGTCATCTATAGAACCATTCTGTTATAATAGCTCCATATTTGAGGATAAGGATGGTTTATATGAAAAAAATAATCGGATTCGTCTTAGTCGTACTTTTAGGGTTTGCCGGATACAAAGGCTATGAGTATTATCAATCCACCTACTCAGGACAAACAGCTTACGCGTATGTCCCATCTGAGATTCCCCCTAAGGTAGAACATGAAAGTAAAAGTGGCATCGGCGACCAGTCGCCTTGGTATTCTTACGATTACACGTTAAACTTTGTAAAAGAAGATGGCAGCACACAAACACTCGAGGTTTCATTATCAGAAGATAACGCAAAACCCTTAACCCCAAATTCTTATGTAAAAGCGGTGATCAGTGAAAAGCGCACAATAAAAGGCCCGAATAGCGTTGAAAAAGATGCAATTCCCAAAAAGGTTCTAGAAAAATTAGAAAATCAGAACTAACGATTGCAGACTCACATCATTATGTGGGTCTTTTTTTTACATCCTTCCAAAACCAGCATTTTGAATCCCTTCTGTTATTTTCACGCTTGATGTCTTCTGCTCTGTTGCGATACGTTATACAAGGATACTGGACACATTATCTAGCAGAAAGCTGCTTGACTGATCCCTGTTTTCATTCCGTCATCAATGATAAGAGCAATTCAAGCGCCTTTTCCTTTCCCTACTTCGCAGATAATTGAAAAAGCAGCGAATCACCTATCCGTTGACTCGCTGCTTTTTAACTAACAAGTGATGGCTCACACCACAAAAGAATGATACTTAGAATAAGCAATTTGATCGACGATCGCAGAAACCTGATTGACATCTAAATCGGCACCAATGGCGGTCACTTGATAAAATTGGTCATAATTGTTCCCTAATTGGGGGAGATTGGCATTGGAAATCAACAAGTCAAATGTCTCGTCCGGAGTATAGGGTAAAACAACAACATTTTGCTTGCCTTTTAGTTCATTTTTTAACAAGTATATCGAAGCATCCGCCAAAAGACTAGAGCACATATTTAAGACCCCGATCCGTACCCGATATTCTTCTTTAGGCGATAACATATAAATTAAAAAGACTAGGCGTTTCTTGAGATAGTTGAGTTTCGTGGGCGTAAACAAGTTGGTCGGTGCAATAATGTGTTCCAGAATGTCTGAGATCACTTGATCCCGCAAGGAATTGTGAAACATTTTGTGGTAATAATTTAGCGTGACTCGATCGATGGAATAATTCACTCCATGAAAGTAATAAACTTGTGCGATTAAGGAAAAGACATTGGCTTTGATATCGATCGTCGTATGCGAGGCATCAAGACGATAAATGGACTGGATTGCTGCCATGACTTCATCGGTGATCTCAAAGACGGGATTTTTATTAGTGTACAGTCCTAAGCGAAGTTCCTCGTAAGGAATCCCGCCCACCGTAATGAGGAAGAGACAGATAAAGAATGGCACGATCTTCGCTTCATCTACTGAGCAGATACATTTTTTAGAAGCATAGATCTGTCGAATAAAGTGACAGAGGGGCATCTCTTGGCAACGCTCGATTTTGGTTTGTTCTTCCGGACTTAAACTTCCCAAGGTCGTGTGAGACGTGACTTTTTTCATAATCACATACAACCAGATCTTCAGCTGCTTTTGTTGGGCAATCGATAAGGTTATTTTTTTCGCTAACTCCGCAACCAGGTCATCGATCAAAACAGAATCGATCGTTGTTGCACCCATTTTGAAAAAATTATAGTAAAAATAAATGCGTTGTGTCATCGTTCCAACTAGTTTTTTGTTTCTGATCTTTAATTCAAAATGCTGCAACAACTGATTGCACTCAGCAATCAATCGATTGAGGGTCCCCACACTTATGTTTAATTCATCAGCCAAGACGAAGGCATCATAGCCTGCATGTTGAAACAAATAATGGATGATTTGATATTTAGCAGATTTTTTCAATAGCGTGTCGGTCAAATCATCCAGTGAGACACTATCGGTTACTTGCAGTTCCAACGTATAACGATTGATGATAAATGAGACCTTCTCATTTTTTAGTTGCCGTTGAAGGCTCTCTGATAATTTCGTCAAGGTCGGCATCGTAATATCTAATTCCCGACACGCATCACTTTTTTTGATATGACCGGTCGATAAATACAAAAATTTGAGCAAGATATACTCTAATTTTAAGTCCTTATCCAGTAAGTCTTCTTTATACATGACTGTTTTTCCTCCAGTGTAAATCTATATTCATTCAGAATAGTTACAACCAATTTACAGAAAAAGATAGCAGTACGTTACTTATGAAACAAACAAGCGCAGTAAAAACAGGCCCTTTCTACACATACTTTTCCTTCACTTACTCCCCAACAAACCATGACTGACAAACAAAAACCCTCGATGCAAGACGAATTTCCCTAAGAATTCCCTCACGACAACGTTCAAGATTTCCTTTTTGTTTATGTAA
The DNA here is from genome assembly GCF_050498765.1 of Enterococcus sp. DIV1096b. Lineage (NCBI taxonomy): Bacteria > Bacillati > Bacillota > Bacilli > Lactobacillales > Enterococcaceae > Enterococcus > Enterococcus sp. DIV1096b. Next base: position 3,330,537 of record NZ_JBMHEK010000001.1, read on the forward strand.
AACGTTCTTCTCTAAAAAAATATATTTAGACCATAATAATTAATACTATCACAAGCCAGAAATGTCAATAAATGAAATTATCAAGCGCCATTTTTTTACTTACTCTTAAAAAACGACACTATCAAGTGCTTACCCGTTCTTACAAACAAAAAAATCAAAGGCAGTCGATGCAACCGCCTTTGATTTTTCTATAAACCAATGTTCATTCAGTCTTGCAAAAAACGTTTCATAAAGGGACTTTTTATTCATTGAAAAAAGCAATGAAAGGGTTTCTAGCGATACCGTTTCTTAATGTGAAAAGCCATAGGTTTGATCGGATGAAACATGACGGCTTGGTCGCTTGTTCAAGCGCTCGATTCCTTCTTTCATGTCTTGCACCAGATCCATTGCCATTTGCATACTTAAATCTGCCCGACAGACAAAGCGTTGGATATTGATATGTGATAGATTATCAGGTAATGGATAGGTAGGGACTTGCCAACCTTTCATCGCAAATTCATCCGTCAAATCATACAGATTCCAAGAAATATCGGCATCTTCTTTTAATTTGTAGCAGACGATCGGCAACCGTGAACCATCATTATAAATATCGAAGTAACCCATGTTTTCAATCTCTTTTGCTAAATATTGGGCAACATCGCTGGTCTTTTTGTGGATCAAGCGGTAGCCTTCAAACCCATTGCGGATAAAGGTGTAATATTGTCCGATGATTTGGCTGGCGCTTCTTGAAAAGTTGATGGCCATCGTTGGCATTTCACCGCCAAGATAACTTACTTTAAAGACCAACTCTTCTGGTAAGAAATCTTTTTCTTTCCAAAGCACCCAACCGATACCAGGGTAGACTAACCCATATTTATGTCCAGACGTACTGATGGAACGAACGTTTTTCAAACGGAAATCCCATTCAAGTTCTGGTTCCATAAATGGCGTGTACAATCCCCCACTAGCCGCATCCACGTGGATGTAGACTTTGTAGTCGGTGTGTTTGTTGTATTCCTCTAATTTCTTGTCTAGTGCTTTGATATCATCGTATCGTCCAGTGTAAGTGATTCCTAAAATACCAACGACCCCGATCGTATATTCATCTAAATAGTCCGTGACCTTTTCAACATTAATGCTGCCATGTTCTTCATCGATAGGGATCGTTCGCATTTCAATGTCCCAGTAGACACAGAATTTTTCCCAAACGACTTGATAGGCAGAAGAAATCACTAAGTTTGGTTTTTGTTTATTGATATCTAAGCCAAGTTTTTTTGCCCGATTGCGCCAAGCAAATTTTAAGGCCAATCCACCTAACATACACGCTTCACTTGAGCCTACCGTTGATGTACCGATAAAATCGGACGCTTCTGGGGCATGCCATAAATCAGCGATCATATTGACACAGCGGTTTTCAATTTCTGCTGTCCGTGGGTACTCGGTTTTATCGATGGCGTTTTTATCAAGGGTTTCACTCATAATTTTGACTGCTTCTGGTTCCATGTAGGTTTGACAGAACGTCGCCAAATTTTGTCTTGAGACCCCTTCATCGATCAATTGATCTTTGACTAATTCATAGGCATCCCGCGGTACCAAGGACTCTTTTGGTAATTTGTACATAGGGATCGCTTGATCCATTGCCTCATTCCCATAGATAGGCTCCAAATATTGGGCTTCTTTTCGATTTTTTTTACTAAATAACATGCAGCTCTCCTCCTCATAGGTTGTGCTTTTTATTTTTTATCGCTTGCTTTTTCACCTACATATTTATAGATGACAAACGGTATCACGACAATAATCAGCCAACTGATGATCAAGATGGCTAAATAGGTTCCGCCCTTTCCGGTGCCGATATCGCTCGGTGGAAAGAAGGAAATAAAGAAAGAAAAAATAGAAACAAGCAAACCAACCATCGCAACACCAATTTTCACATTTTTCCCACCAGGAATATGATACGTTCTTGTTAAGTCGTCTTTTTCTTTGACTAATTTAATATAGGAAAGAAACAAGAGGACATAAGCCACCAGATAGATGCAGACCGTCAACGCCATCGCAACGAAGAAGGATAGATTGGCGCCTCCACCGCCTAATGTCAAGACAACCGCCCAAATGGAAACAATGATGCCTTGTACCAAAACGATATTGATTGGGACATTGTGTTGATTGACTTTGGCCATTTGTTTTGGCAGCAAGCCATTTTCAGCTGCTTCAAGCATCGCAGTCGATGGGCCGACCACCCAAGCAGCAATTTCTGCAATGACACCTAAACAGATGACCACGGCAATCAAACGAACCAGCCATTCTCCACCGCCAAAATGATGGATCAAATAAGAATAGGCTTGAATCACGCCAGTATCAAGAGACAATTGATTTTGGGGAATCGTGGCAGCCACCGTTGCCCCACCTAACGTATCCAAAAGAATCGTTGCTACAACTAAAATCAAAATAGCTTTCGGGTAATTCTTTCCAGGATTGTCCATATCTTTTACGTGACTGGCAGAAGATTCAACCCCTGCATAGGCTAAAATAAAGGAAACAAAAACGACCAGCGTATTGATTTTCGTGAAATCAGGAATCCAAGCGCCTGATCCAAAAGAAACTTTGACGGGATTCCCTTGAGCAATGTAGACAATTCCTAAGATAAAAAGAATGATCCCTGTTGCGACGATCCCCACAAAGAACCCTACTTTGGCAATCTTCGCAGTATTTTTTGTTCCGCCAAATTGCGAGATCGTGATCAGCCAAAAGATCACTAAAGTGGCAATCAGCTTCAGCCAAACATTCGTATTAAGAGCCGGCCAATTTAGGGCATAGGAAAGCGCCCCGACAATAAAGTAAATCATCGTAATAAAGCCTACCGTGATTTGGAACCATTGGAAGAAAATGGCAGCAAAGCCCCATTTTCTCCCTAATGTTTTTGAGACCCAGGTATAGAGTCCCCCTTTTTCCCATCCCTTTACAGTAGCCATCTCCGCAGAGCAAAGGGCTACAGGGATAAACCAGAGGAAACCGCCGACGAGTAAATAAAAAACTAAATTCATCTTCGATGTCGCAAAGGTTGGATACTCATATACCGTCATCACCATTGAAGCAGTTATTGCAAAAAAACTCAACAATGATAGTTTTTTCTTGCTAGTATCCATTTTTTTTACCTCCTATCGTTAGATACTATTTTTCAGCAGCGGAAGATAGATCAATATGGTACGTATGTGTCAAATCTCCATCTGCTTTAAATTCGATTTCGACCGCTTTGATCGCTGGCAAACTTTGTTCTTGCGCCACTTTAAAATGAATAAAGCCATCTTTATGTTTGTCATGGGTCAAAATCTCATCATCTAAGTAGTCCACAAACACTTCCGCTTCTACTTTTTTGCCATCATTCAACACCAAATAGGCTTTGTCAGGTTTGATTTTTTTGTCTTTCGAATCTTCATTAAACAATTGATATTTCAGTGAGAGCAATGTTTTGTATTCTTTGTCTTTGTCTTTGAATTCTTCTACATTCACGATTTTTACATGATTCACTAAAAAGCGAATGTGATCCCAACCAGCATTTTCATAATTCGTTTCATACCAAACGACGTCTTTGATTTTCGGATCGATTCCCTTAGTTACGATTTCTTCAAAATACCCGTCATCACTCAATTTTTCACTTCCCACAACTACTTCATCTGACGAATCGCTGATCAACGTTTCCGTTCCAGACCCAGAGACCACTTCCCCTGATTCTTCCACTGTTGAGCATGCACCTAGAGTAAACAAAACGCCTACACCTAAAACGAAACCTGCAACTAATGATGTTTTCTTCATTGTAAATCCTGTCCTTTCTTTTATTATTTTTATTCCATCTCAGGTATACCATTTAACCCAAAAAAGCGAATACCTAATTTTTTATTTTAAAAACAAAAAAACGCGAAAAATAATTCGCGTTTCGATGCTATCATGAAGTGCAGATAAGAACAATGACCATTGAAAAGAAAGGACTGAGTTTTTTTGAGAGCGCTTGTGGTCGTCCTAACTGCCGTTTTGTTAAGTATCAGCCCTCTTTCAGCTGACTTTTATCTGGAAAAGACGGACAGACATACTTCTAACGCAATGTTTTCTCGGATAGAAGTTGCCCAAAATGAGTGGGCGACTACTGGATCAAAAAGATTTGTTGGAACGCTGATGCTTCCTGATGCAAAAGGCAGCCTGTTGACAGCTGACGGGCATTTTATGAGAAGACCTTCCAAGCTTGCGACGAATAGACGCGTAGCAATAGCAGCTTGTAGGGTTCCAAAAACACCCAAAATCGCACGGGGCAGTCATCTGTCTCAGCGCTGTAGCTCTTTAGCCCCTACGACTTTGCGGTTAGAAAAAGCGTGTCAGGCACGGCAATCAAACGTCCTTAGCTCTCATCCGAGTATCTGGTGTCGTACATGACGCCTTCATCCACAGGGTTTCCGCAGTGATGGCACATAGGTAAGTCAAAAACAAATGATCCTCAAAACGTTTATCCTCCGGCGTATCCTAGACAAATCTACTTCCCCATCCTGAACAAAAAAATAGCCACTACCTACTTTCCACTTACTTGTGCCATCCTCTGCTTGATAAAATGATCAAAATTTTTTGATTGAAAAGAAAAAATTGCCTATTCTGTTTTGATCATTTTTTTAGTGATCGATCATTACTTAGCTAGCTAAGCCCCCCAAACCTCAAGCAGCCCCCGAAAACAGTTTCGGAGGCTGCTTGGGGTGAGCTTTGCTCACTATTTAGTTTTCTTATAAAAATTTTAATATGAGAAATCATTTATTACAATATGAATGAGAAAATTGAGTTACGCTTTCTATTTTCATAAGTAAGTATAGATTCTATTCACAATGTAACATAGTAACCTTATTTAACTAAGCTATTTTTTTAAGAAGACCTTATCAATCTTCTGAAGCAAAAATATTCCACCAGATTATATTAGTCTTGCCGAAGCCATTTTTATATGCTCTTCAATATTGTACTTATAGCTAACGCACTTCGACTCACCTGTATTCATTCGAATTAACGGACAGCCTCCTAAACACAAAGGTTGAACTTTACAACTTGAACATTTCGCTTTCGAAAAAAATTTGTACTCTGTAAATGTTTTATGCACACTGTTCAATTGTATTCCTGTATAGATATCTCCAACTCGTCCAATCGTTTTACCAATATGAACCCAGCATTTATATAAAAATCCATTAGGGTCGATTACATAGTCATCTCGATTGATAGCTTCGCAGAACCCAATCGTTGTCCGTGGTATGGCAACAATATTTATCCCTCTTTCCAAAAGACTTTTATAAACCATTATTTCTTCTTTCGAAAACTCTTGGGATGTATAACATGTGGGTGTTTTGTAGGTATCAAAATCCTCTACCGGCGCAAGATAAAAGCCAACTTTCTTAAGTAAATTAAAATTATCCAGCGAGTTCATCAAACGAATAACATCTTCATGATTATTCTCCCTATCTATATTTACTCTTACAGTTACTGGAATATATTTTAGAGTTTTAACTATATTCTGTAATATTCTTGCAAATGTCCCTTTCCCATTTGTTAAACATCTTCTAGAATCATGATTTATCTGATCCCCATCCAGAGTAATTTGAGCATAATTAACGTGATAACTTTTTAAAAGTTGTGCAACTTTTTCTGTTAGCAAATAACCATTGGATACAATTTCTGCGTTGAAATTTTTATATTTTTTTTCGTTTTTCATTATTATTTCACTTATAACTTTAATAGAGTTCAATCCCATCAAAGGCTCTCCTCCATACCAAATTACTTTCAATGACTGATGGGGTAATACATTTTTAAGAATAAACTCAGCTGTTTTCTTAGCAGTTTCAGTAGTCATAGTATGTTGTCTAAACCCTTGATCGTAACAATAAAAACAGGAAAAATTACAGTTCATCGTAGGGGCAATTGTGAAAGTTACTTGACTAGGATTATATCGTTTTTCATTTGCCACAGACACTAATCTTGCTTCTTCATCAATCTCATCGGAAACAATGATATTTTGATTTTCTAAATAAGAGAATAATTCTGTTTTCTCAAAGTTATCGTTATTAATAAAAGTCTGTAGATCATGGAACTCGCTTTGAGTTAGTAAAACGATAGCAGAGTATACCGAATTGTACAAAAGTATTTCATTATCCACTTCTTCAACAATCGTATATTGCGATAATTTCATAAAATCACTCCTAATTAAATTGGGTAAAAAATTTTCTGTTACCTAGATTTGTATGCTTTACAAAAGAACGTATGAATGTTTCTCTATCAATTGAATAGTTGGGGTTACATGAAGTATCACACTGTACCTTTCCTCGACACACTGCAATTAATTCACATGAATTACACTGATTGTTGCTTTTCGGAAGAACACTCTTTTGGTCATAAAGGCTATATTGAACATCTTCTGCAAAAGAAGATGATTCTGTAAAACTTTTTATTATTCTACGTTCATAAAAATTTGTTGCATTACATAACCCTATAGATCCATCAGAGAAAAACTTTACAGACCAAGGATTATACGCATCGCACTCAAAGCGATACGAAGAAAATGGAGAGACATTCACCAGGAAACCGTTTTCAATTAGGTGATCAATTGCAGTTGAAGATACCCACTTTAGATATTTTTCATAGGATAATGCATTGAAATAATTTTCATTAAACTCATAGTTATTAATGTAATAGCAATTGATATGGGCTTTGATATCACTTTGGCGGATCGTAACGAGAAAAGACTGAAACTCTTCTGTATTTTTATCAGATGTATTATAACCAATATGGATTTTAACACGTCCGCTCTTAGATGCTACCGCTAGATTTTCAAAAATCTTATCATACGTTCCGCTTCCACTCTTAAGAGATCTATTTCTATCATGATCTTTTCTAGATGTTAGTGTAGTATCGACAATTAAAGAATCAAAATGATTTATAAAATCTGGAGTGAGTAGATAGGCGTTTGTTCCTAAACCATAAGAAATTGAGAGTGATTTCTCTGACGCAATTTGATCAATCTTACTTTTAATTGCGAGAATTCTTTTTTTATAAAGAAGTGGCTCGCCCCCGAAAAAATAGATATATAGTCTCCGAACGCCTAGCTGAGCAATGTCTAAAATGTATTGCATTATATTATTTATCGTCTGATCAGTAATAACATTTTTAGAAAGGAAATCATTCTGGTAACAATAAGTACACGAAAAGTTGCAATCTTCTGTGATATTTATAGTGATAGTAACTAAGTCTCTCTTTAAATTGATTGTTTTCTGTTTATAACTTTCCAAATCACCGTGTATAAATCCATTTTCAAATAAATATTTTCGTTCACCTTCACTTATTTCGCTCGAAATCTCCGTTTTACTTTTCATTTTTTTTGAATCAATAGTAACTATTTCTTGCGTTAATGTATTGCAAAGAATAGTCTCGTTACCGTTCTCAATGATATCGACATACCGTGAAAAACGCATCACCTAACCCCCTTTTTCAATAATTATACATTTCACAAAATAATATTTCAATTTTTTTTTAATTTGTGATATAGTTTTTACATAGGAGGGAGAGAATGAAAAAAATATTAAAAAGAAACCAACCACTTTTCTTTTTGCATGTGATTTTATGCGCAATGGCAGCGCTCATTCAAGTTGGGGTTGCTTTGGTGTATAGACAAATCACCGAGGTTGCTATGTCAGGAGATGTAAAAAGACTTTTATTTATTGGTATATTCGCCTTCTTTTACATCTTATTGAACACGATGAGCGATTTTATTCCAAGAAGAAGTAAATCCGTCTTAGTTCAATCAATAATGAATCAACTGAGAGAGAGTCTCTCGCAGAAAATCGTTCGAATGAATCCGGTACTATTTCTTAAAAATGAGAAAAACGAGTATCTCTCAAAGTTGGCAAATGAAATGAAAGTCGTTGAATTAGAATTTTTAAAGCCCGGATTTGGACTGATTTTAAGCATTTTTACCTTTCTATTCTCTCTTTTATTCACACTAAAATTAAACACTTCTTTTTCATTGATTATGCTGCTCTTAGCTTTTAGTCCTTTGCTAGCCCCTTATTTCGCTAAGCGAATCCTTAGTGATCGTCGCAAGTCCGTTGTTCTGGAGCAAGATCGTACACTTAGTTTATTTGACCAACTTCTCTCAGGATACCTGACCTTACGTGTCGGCAAAGGTTTTCCAACATATACGAAAATTTTTACTAACAGTAGTGAACGATTAAAAAAGGAAAGTATCACTTTTGAAACCTTACAAGGACTGACTTATGCAATTTCTTTTGGACTTGGGGATCTTGCCTATTCAGGGACATGGATCGTTGGTGGTTTCTTTGTTGCTGCCAAAATAATCACCATTCCCGATCTTATTGCGATGACTACACTAATGAGTACGATTGCCGGTCCGTTAGAGTATTTCAGTACTTCAGTTACAGATATTTTAGCGAGCAAGAAGGTCGCGGACGATCTTATAGCTTTCATTGATGGTACCGATGATGATGAGCCCAATCGCTCACTTGAACTTGCAGAACCAATAAATACTTTATCGATTGAAAATCTGCATTTCCATCATGGAAATCGTTTGATTTTTAATGGTTTTACTCAAACATTTGAGCGTGGAAAAAAATATGCTATCACTGGCGCAAGCGGTAGCGGGAAGTCGACACTATTGAATATTTTAGCGGGAATTTACCCTATCGACGATCATCAAGTATTGGTTGACCAGCAAGAGATGAATCAGCTATCTAGAGACTCCCTTTATGAGAAAGTTGCACTTGTCCAACAAAAAACTGCTATCTTCCAGACGAGTATTGCTTACAACGTTTCTATTTTTAGTGAATACGAACTTGAAAAAATCGTTGATGTTTTAAAACGAAGTGGATTAGATGATCGCTTTGATAACAATGATTTAACCGATACGCAAGATAATACATGGATAAACTTTCTTTCTGGCGGCGAGCTTAGACGGCTTGAGATTGCTCGGGCAATCTTTAAAGATTCCGATGTTATTCTTTTTGACGAACCAACATCTGGTCTAGACAGTATAAACGAGATGATTATCAGTGACTTAATCTGCTCACTTACAGATAAAATAATCATTGTCGTTACTCACTCAACAAATCAGGAATTTCTAGGTTCATTTGATGAGCTAATTCAGTTAAATAAATCATGAATTTAGATGATATAGGCCTACCTTATGTCATCTGGAAATATAAAAGAAAGGAGAGGTATACAATGAAAGTAATCTCTGAAGCTTCAAAAGAACAAATCATCACCATGTGTGGAAGTAATCAGCATTCCCATCATCCACCAATCATCTTACCTGAAGAGACTGATACACCATTTTCAAATCAGAAAAAAGAAGAGATAAAAAAAGAAGAGAAAGCTAGTTAAGAGAAAATCATTTGATCCTTACTTTACTTATTAATAAGGATAATAGCAATCAAAGAAGGGGTCGTGACTAGCTATATATGTCTCGACTCCTTCTTACATATTTCCCGCAAACGCAAATAATTTTTAACAGCTACTTGTTATCAACTTTCTTCATATAAAGAATTGGATAAGGGTTTCCTTGTTCGTCTAACTCGCTTCTTTTGTATACCTCAAATCCCATATGCTCATAAAATCCTTTCGCCTGAGGATTCTGTTCATTTACTCCCAGTTCATTTACAGAATAGTTTTCCATCCCGTATGCCAAGAGTTTTCTTCCTAGTCCCTTGCCTCTTTGTTCATTTGCTATAAAAAGCATTTCAAGATTTCGATCCGAGATCCCCATGAAGCCAGCTGGCTCTCCATTTTCACTTTCTACGATAATCAAATGTGGCACATGATGCAATGCCTCTGGAATGTATTGCTTAATGGCTTGGATTTCGGTCTCTGACAAAAAGGTGTGCGTCGCCTTAACAGAACTCTCCCATACTTCAATTAATTGTTGCTCTAACTTTTGATTCATACTACTTACTTCTTTTATATTCATGGATAGTCACACTCTCATCAGCTTATTTTCGTTTTTCATAACAAGAATCGCTGTTTCATTGATCCAAGTTAAGAATTTTCAACATCATCATAACATGAGATGGATTTATTTAAAATCTATGGATAAAAACTGCCTCGCTCAAATAGATAACGAAACAATCAATTCTAAGAGAGTATGACTTGCTTTGAAACACACTAAGAAAGGAGCTTTCAATACTGATGATTTCTCAAATCATTCTGTTGAAATAAAAATGCTTGTAGCTTTTTCTTCCCGAATAGTCGCCATAACGAACAAAATATATTCTTTTCAATAAACGATTTTAAACCACTTGCCCTAGAGTCCACTTCAGGGTTTATGATTACTTATAGAAAAGATAAGGAGAACCAACGATGAATATAAAAAAAGCAGCGGAAATGTTTGATTTGAGCGTAGACACATTGCGCTATTATGAACGAGTCGGTGTGATTCCACCTGTCCAACGCAATGAGAGTGGCTATCGGGTGTACACAACAAATGATCTAAACTGGATCTATTTAGCAAAACATTTACGAAATGCAGGATTGTCGATCGAATCGCTAATTGAATTTGCTCAATTGGCACAAGTACGTGAAAGTCAAAACGTCGAAACAGCTCAGAAACAGATTTTAGCCGATCAACTCGAAGAATTAGAGAAAAAGTTAGCAGCAATGCAGGAAGTAAGAGACCTACTTATTTATAAGATAGAAACGTATGATGAGCATATCGCAAAATTTAAAGCAGGAAATATGACCCCTGATAAAGTGGAAAAATTATGGGAACGAAAAAAGTAACATCTTTCACTTGCTATGGACTTAACTCCAAGGTTTAGGATAGAACATGCAATGAAAATTAGAGGAGGAAACATTATGCAAACAATCACACTCAATAATGGTGTCACCATGCCGCAACTAGGATTTGGCGTTTATCAAATACCTTTGGAAGAAACAGCAGAAGCTGTTTACCAAGCAATCAAAGCTGGGTATCGACTGATCGACACTGCTTCTATTTATGGAAATGAAACAGAAACAGGCGAGGGAATCAAGCGCGCCATCACTGAAGGTCTAGTCACTCGAGAAGAACTTTTTGTTACCTCTAAATTATTTATTCTCCAAGCTTCCGAAGATAAAGCGAAAGAAACGATTGAACATTCGCTTGAAACAATGGGATTAACTTATCTTGATCTCTACCTTATTCACCAACCATATGGAGATATTTATGGTGCTTGGCGCTCAATGGTTGCTGCTCAAAAAACAGGAAAATTACGTGCAATTGGCGTTTCAAATTTCAAATCAGCTAAGATGATCGAGTTTGTCGGCTTGAATGAGGCGAAACCTCAAATCAATCAAATCGAAGTGAACCCTTGGAATCAACGAGCGGAAGATCAGGAATGGCATGAAAAATATGACGTCCAAGTTGAAGCTTGGGCTCCCTTTGCAGAAGGACGCCATGACCTATTTACCAATCCGACATTAGCAGAAATTGGCAAGCAATATGGCAAAACGGTTGGTCAAGTTGTTCTTCGCTGGTTGATGCAAAGAGGGATTGTCGCTTTAGCAAAAACAGTTCGTCCAGAACGGATGGCTGAAAACATTGCTATTTTTGACTTTGAGCTTTCCCAAGAAGACATTGAAAAAATAGCCGCTTTAGATAAAAAAGAGTCCGCATTCTTTGACCACGATGCCCCCCAACAAGTGGAATGGTTTATGGAGCGGATGTTAGATACTGAAAGTTAATAGGTTTTTATTGAAGAAAACCAATACAAGTCCGCTCACATTGCAAAAGGAAGCGGACTTGTATTAGTTCTTACTGAATTGTATGTCGTCACTTTTCTTTGTCAGTATGACAATGTTCTTGGAAATAGGGCCAGTGAGTCATCTTTGAACAAGGAGTTGCTTTTCATATTTAGCAGTGGAACCTAAATGATGATCTAAAAAATGACGAAGGACAGACATTCGTAGATAAGAACTGTACAAAACAACATGCCTAAGACGCTTCTCTGACCTCTCAAATGTACTTTCACCAAATATGTTTTAGAGATTCTATACGTACATAATAGATAAATTGCCCCCAATTCTTCTACTATTAAGAGGAAACATTAAGAAGAAATCTTTAGATCAAGATAGCTGCTGCCATCACAACGAAATTATAGAAGCTATGTGCAAAAATGGATTCCCAAATATTTCCCCTACGTAAATAGGTGATCGTCAAATAAAACCCTATGACAAAGTAGGGAAAAAGAGCAAAAAGATTCCCGTTCACATTTACGATATGACTTTCAGTAAAAAGCAAGAGGCTTCCGACAGCAGTGATGATTCTCAACCATCGTTTTTCTCCAACATAAATCAGTGTATAGCGATAAAGCATTTCCTCGAAAACAGGTGCTAGCAAAAGTACATCGAATACAAATGGAAGGGTTCTTTGATCGGAGAGATAAACAAAAATCAACGCATTGAGATCACGAAATAAAAGAATATTAATTAAACCGATAGTGAGGATAATACTAGTAGGTACGATGAGACCGATTTTTATTAGCGCAATTTTATTTATCTTTTTATAACTCTCTACTAAATAGTTACGGAAAAGAAGGATACCAAGTAAAACGAACAATAGTTTTACTCCGAAATGATTATAACTCATCAAATATCTTGCATAAAAAGAAGGAATGCCACGTATTGCTAGCCCCTTCCATAGGACATAAAACAATAAAAATAACCCTCTTTTCAACTTATCCCTCCTAATGAACGAAAGCTTTATACTCCAGATAGTTTTACTCTTCTTTCAGTTCTTCCTATCTCTAAAATAACAATAAACCAAATAACCACTCGAGCATACTAACAAAGGAAGTCCGACATAGAGCATACCAGTTCCTAATGGATAATTAATAGCAAGATCAAGTTGGATATTCTTAAGCTCTTCTTGGCTTATTGTGTCAAAATCTTGAATAGGAATCAAAATCGTTTGTAAAAAAAAGCCAACGACCGTGATAAAAAGACTGAAACAAAAAACGCCGAGTGCAAATTTTTTCATAAGAGACCTCTTTTCAGCATACACTTTATTGCTTTACCATCTTATTATACATATCAATCATTAAAAAAAGAAACTTAAAATATTTTTACACATTATACTTACAACAATTAACAAGGAAACCATCCTATAGAAGTCATTCCTTAGCTGGAAAAAGGAGTCTCCTCACTAATAATTCTTCCATCAAACAACATAGGAAGTGCTTAATTTCCTTCATTCGACTTACTTGAAATCTGCCTCTATGAAGACTAGAAACACGTATCCAAATCACCGCTATCCACCGTATTTAGAGTATCGATGTGCTTTTTTAAGACAGTGCCGAATTGGCAGACCTTTTCTCCGAAAAAATCAGAGGAGATGCTAACAAAAATACCGCTAGCAGCAAACGAATCATCGTCCTTACCAACGGCATTTTATTAAAGACTTCTGTCCTGGATTCTCTAAAAATTCCACTTCATATTTTTAGTCAGGCACTGTTTTTATTGTAAAAAGAACTTTCTTTTCTTTAACGTAGTAAAGGTGCATTGCCATTCTTTTCTAACACATGTTTTGTGGCCCATAGTAGAAAGACTCAGTACTTTTTAAACGGTTCTTTATCTCGTAAATGAATATTCTCATGATTGTCTTCGATCATTTCAATCACTCTTGGTTCACTCGTAGCGTACGCTTCCTTCAGCGCAGCATCTAAAGCTTCTTTGGAACGTACACGAACTGCTTTAATACCGTAGCTTTCAGCCATTTCTTTATACCCAATATAATCGATATCGACCCCTTCTTTTTGTCCGTTATAGTCTAGTTCTTGTTGGAATTCAACCATGTTGTATTCTTTATCCACCCAGATTACTTGCACAATATTCAAATTGTAATGGGCTACTGTAGCTAATTCTTGTGAGGAAAACATAAAGCTGCCATCCCCACCTGAAGACAAAATCTTTTCCTCTGGACGTAACAGTGCTGCTGAAATCGCCCAAGGAAGACCGACGCCTAAGGTTTGTTCCCCATCAGACATTAAGAAATGTTTTGGCCGATACACATTTAGGTACGAACCCAGCCACACTTCATGACTTCCTCCATCCATAACAACGGTCGTATTTGGATGAGCCTCGATTATTTTTTGCAAAGAGTCAACAATTTCCAATGGATGTAGTGCATCCTCAGGTGTTTGGCTGGGTACTTTTTTCTTCGCTGTCAATTTTTCTTGCAAGTCATGAACCACCATTTTCCACTCATCCGTAATGGCTTGTTCCGTTATGCTATTGGTAATATTTTTTAGATTTTTTGCGATATTGCCTAAGAGGATGGTGTCAGGGAGATAAGTTTCATCTAAATGATCCACTACAGTATCAATATCAATAATGCGCTTGTTATCGGTATTCCAAACAGAAGCCCAGTATTCAACCAAATTTAATCCCAATGTAATCACTAAATCACTGTTAAAAACCAGTTCATCCCCAGGCAGGTTATTAAACAGCCCCACTCGACCCACATAGTTTTGGGAAAACTCATGCGTCAATAGACCTGTAGCTTCGAACGTCTCCACGACCGGAATTCCCGTTTTTTTAACGAACCCTTGAATGGCAGCCGCCGCATTATCATCGGCTGCCCGAGCACCAACGATAATAACTGGGCGTTTTGCCGCTTTGATTTTCTCAACTGCACTAAGAATGGCAGCTTCGTCACTAATCGTATTGTCCAATTGATTCACTAAGGTCGAAAAAGCCAAACCAGATTTAGTGGTCTCAGCTAACAGAATATTACCTGGAATATCCATAAAAACGGCCCCGGGATTGCCATTGATACTTGAGACATACGCATTCGCTACTTCATCCGCAAGGGCATCGGTATGCTGAATTTCCTTGGCATATTTAGTAATCGTTGAATCATTCATTACGCCAGAAATATTAGGATTTTGAGGATACGGTGTTACTAACTTCGCTTGTGGAACTTGTCCGGCAATAGCCAATACCGGGTCACCATCAGAAGTCGCCGTAGCTAAGGGCGTGACCAAATTCAAAGCCCCCGGTCCTGACGTAGTCATCACTACACCAGGTTTACCAGTCATGCGCCCAATTCCTTGTGCCATGAAACCAGCATTTTGTTCATGTCTTACCGTAACAACTTTAATCTCTTCACGTTTTTTCAAAGCCATTAATAACGGACCCAACTTGCCGCCTGGCAATTGAAAGACATATTCCACACCATTTTTAATCAATGTATCTACAATCAAGTCTGCACCGTTCTTATTCATAATAAATCTCTCCTAAATGTTTTTTGCAAGTTGTTTATTAGGATTACTTGAGATAACTGTAAAGGTAATAAATTTGCTTACTCGTGTACTATAGATTCAAAAGAAAGAGTTGTACATTAGGGAATTTTTTTATACGTCTATTTCTTATTGCCTTCTTACGATTAGGAGATGAATTGTTTTACAAATAGTAAGTAAATCCTTATGATACTCTCAGACATACGGAAAAGGAGACAACGGAAGATGACAAGAAAAATATACAATTGCGAACATGGCTGCGCGGTCGAATCGACTTTACAAATGATTTCAGGTCGTTGGAAAAGCGTTATCTTATATCATTTGATGTTTGATGGGTCACTTCGCTATAACGAACTACAAAAGCTGATTCCTGGCATCACTAGAAGAATGGTCTCTTTGCAGTTGAAAGATTTAGAAAAGGATGGATTGATCTATCGTAAGGTCGTTCAGGAAAAACCATTACAGGTTGTGTATGGAATGACCGATTATGGCTACTCTTTAAAAGAGATCATTGAATTATTGTATCGCTGGGGCGAAGATTTTAATCACAAAAACGCGGGATTACTTGAAGAAGAATGTTTAACTTGCAATTGATCGCGACTGCTAGTAAAAATGAGGTTTTTAACGTGAAAAAGATTGAAAATATTGAAGAATTATATGAAGCATTAAGCACATCAATGGAACATTCAACGTGGTGGGATACAGAAAATCCATGGGAAATCGTTGTCGGATCAATTTTGGTTCAAAATACCAATTGGAAAAATGTGGCCTATTCCTTAGCAAACATCAGAAGAGAGATTGGATTTTCTCCGAAAAGATTGGCAGAAATTGATCAGTTCCTTCTTCAGGATCTGATTCGGCCCAGTGGTTTCTACAAAAATAAATCCCGCGCGATAAAAGAAATCTTTTCTTGGTTTCAGCGCTACAACTATGATATCGGTATTCTACAGAAAAAAGAACAGGCTGAGTTACGAAAAGAGTTGCTAGCTATCTATGGTGTTGGCTATGAAACGGCAGATGTACTAATGGTTTTTGTGTTTAATAAGGTCGTGTTTATCGCTGATAAATACGCACAACGAATTTTTAGTCGCTTAGGCCTAAATGAGCCGCTTACTTACCTCACCCTTCAAAATATGATCGAATTACCAGATACATTTACCAATGAACAAGCTCAAAACTTTCATGGTTGGCTAGTTGATTACGGTCAAGTCCATTTGAAATCGGATAAAGACTGGCAAGCAGGCTTCTTAAGTCAGTTTACACTCGTTCACCTCTAATTGTGGTATAAAAAAATTCCCTAATTTACATTTCATTGACCGAGGATTACGCTATCCTTGTTACAAAAACACGTTTCAAGGAGGAGATAGTATGAACGATCCATTTTTAGGATTACAAGACGTGCCAGCGTTTCACGTGACCAGTAAGGACATTGTTGACGGGAAACTTATGGATAAAAAATTTATGTCTGGTGATTTTGGGATTGAGGATGGACAAGATATTTCACCAGAGCTTCACTGGACCGGTGCACCAAGCAATACGAAAAGCTATGCGGTTACCTTATACGACCCTGATGCACCAACTGGATCAGGATTTTGGCATTGGGCAGTCATGAATATCCCCGCTTCTGTAGAGGAATTATCACAAGGAGCCGGCAGTAGCGATAACGCAAAGCTGCCACCGGGAGCCGTTCAATTACCAAATGATGCCCGCATGAAAAAATATATTGGTGCTGCGCCGCCCAAAGGTCATGGTGTTCATCACTACTTCTTAACGGTTTGGGCATTGGCTATTGAGAAAGTTGAAATTCCTGAGGATTCTACCCCAGCTTTTTTCATTTTTAATACCTTTGGACATGTCCTAGCTCGTGGTGTTGTGAACTTTGAAGTCGAAGTGAAATAGGGAAAGCTCAGAGAGGAAGATACGTAATGAATGCTGCAAAAGAAAACTATTTTGGCAAACTAGAACAAGTTCATGAATTTTATGATGCGATGCCTACCGGCGTTAGCTTATCGGAAACCGGGAGAATCTTTATTAATTTTCCTGAATGGGGAGACCAAGTAACCGCGACAGTCGTTGAACGAGTAGACGGCAAATTAATTCCTTATCCTAGCCAAGAAGCGAATACATTTGATCCTCAAAAACCGGAAAACGGATTTCTAAGTGTACAAAGTATCGTTGCTGATGGTGCTGGTACTTTGTGGGTATTGGATACCGCTGCACCCAAATTCACCGTTCCTGTTAAGGGTGGGGCAAAACTGGTTGCTGTGGATTTAAGTACTAATCAAATTCGCAAAGTCTATACTTTTTCACCGGATGTCGTCCTAGACTCTACGTATTTGAATGATGTTCGAATTGATTTACGCCGCGGTTCTGAAGGGGTAGCCTATATAACCGATTCTTCTATTACCGGTCCTGGTGCGTTGATCGTACTCGATTTAGGTACTGGCGATGCATTCCGTATTTTAGATGGCACGCCCTCCACCGCGGTTGATCCAGCCTTTATTCCTAAAGTTGAAGGCGAGATTTTGTTAAATCGCTCGGCTGATGGAACAACTTCGCATTGGCAAGTGGCAGCTGACGGCCTAGCGATTTCTCCCGACGGAAAAACCTTGTTTTTTAGTCCTTTATCCAGTCGACATTTATACTCAATTGAAACCGATAAAATTTTCAACAAAGAAATTGATGATCACGCATTAGAAGCACATGTTAAAGATTGGGGCGAAAAAGGCGCCTCTGATGGCATGATTACGGCAGAAGATGGAACGATCTATGCTGGCGACTATGAAAACAACAGCATTCGTGTGATTCACACGGATGGTACTATGGAGACTTTGGCTCACGATCCGCGTATTTTATGGCCAGATACTTTATCTATTGGACCAGATCAATACTTATATTTTAACGCCAACCAGCTGCAACGGCAGGCTAGTTTTCACAAAGGAGAAGACCTGAGAGAGAAGCCTTACAGTCTGTTCCGCATTTTTATCGGAAAAAATCCTGCGAAAGCAAACTAACCGGTCTTGATCCAAAGGGAGGGCAATACGTAAAAGAACTAATGCGATTTTCTATCCAGAAAAGGAGGAATGAAAATGTCAGAACAGAAAACGATGAATGTAATAGGCTTTTTCGAAGGCCTGCCAATTGAATCTACGCATAGTTTTATTGACCAAAAAGAAGGAATCCCTGTTCCAGGCCCTCGTGATTTATTAGTAAAAATCAAAGCCGTTTCGGTCAATCCAGTCGACACCAAATTACGGCAAACGACTCGCAAGCGAAATGCCCTGCGTATCTTAGGTTTTGATGCGGTCGGAGAAGTGGTCGCTGTCGGAAAAGATGTCATGAAATTTACTGTTGGTGATCGGGTCTTTTATGCAGGAACCACCACTCGATCAGGAAGCAATCAAGAATATCAAGCAGTCGATGAACGGATCGTTGCCCTAGCCCCTAAAAATTTAACAGATGAAGAGGCTGCTGCATTCCCATTGACTGCATTAACCGCTTATGAATTGCTGTTTGAAAAATTCGGCTTGATTCCTAAAGAAAACGCCAATCAAGGGAAAAGTATTCTCGTCATCAATGGTGCGGGTGGCGTCGGATCGATACTGAATCAGTTGGCTCATTGGGCAGGTCTAGAAGTGTATGCTACCGCTAGTTCAAAAAATTTTGACTGGCTTCAAAAAACCGGGGTTGACCACCCTTTAGACTACCATCACGACCTAAGGGACAGCTTTCGAGAATTAGGCGTTCCGAATGTTGACTATATCGCTGTCTTGTTTGACATCACCCAATACTTTGATCAAATCAGCCATTTGGTAAAACCTTATGGTCATGTGGGCACGATCGTTGGCCTTCACGAGCCCCTTGATTTAAGTGTATGGAAAAACCTTTCTGTTAGCTTTGATTGGGAGTATATGTTCGCTAAAACAGACCACGACTATCAAATCGAGACACAAGGACAAGCGCTAAAAGTGATTGCTGATTTAGCAAATGAAGGGACACTAAAAACAACCTTAAGCAAAGTCTATTCGGATGGAATCAACGCGGCAAATTTGAAGCGCGCAACGAGAGATGTCGAAAGTGGCCATATGTTGGGAAAAGTCGTTGTAAGTGGTCCTTTTAATGGAAACCCTACAGGGAATTAATCGCCCGAGCCATTTAATGAACGCACCCTTCAACAGAATTCATCATATATTCTAATACACTATCACTGATTTTTCGCAACAGCCGGATTCTCAAAGAATGATTTGTAGATGAAAAAAGCATTCAGAAAACAATGGGTCTCTGGATGCTTCATTCATCAATATAATAATCTAATGGATAACATAGTTAAAACTGAAATCAAGGTAAATCCATATTCGTTTTTCATAAAATCATCATCCATTCATAACTTAAAAAATAGTCATTCTTAGTAAGTGTTTATTTTCAAGAAAATTCATTCTCTTTACTTAGTAAGATAGAAAAAGACAACAACCATTATGACAACAAGTACCCAAAAATACCATTTTTCAGAGTTTTTTTTCTTCATATCTATTCTCCCTTTCTATTCATCTCAATTTTGAAAGAAACATAATAAGCAAAATATCGCCTTCTTGAAGGGCAATCGCTATCTGATTCCCTATCCGATTAATTCTCGGTTAACTCATCCCTAAATTTCAGGAATAGGTCTTTCGCTTGTCCTGTACGCATGTTTGTCAGGACTTTAATTTTCTTGACCATGCCAATATCATTTTCGTTTTTCGAAAGAATTTGTCGTGCCATTTCTTCTTTGATCTCTGCTTCTTCTTCCTTCGTTAAATTTCTGACTTCTTTCTTTTTACCAAAGAATCCCACCCTGTTCTCCCCTTCTTATAAAATTTATGCGCTTTTCACACTAGCCAGACTGAGCATTCTTTTTATCTAAAATGCGTTTTTCTGTCCATGACTTGATTCCTATACTCTAATCTACCATTTCTGTCGAAACCGAGGAAATGGTTCGTTCTCTTTTTTATTTTTAGGGAAGATATAAAAATAAAACACGGAGCCAATGATGATCGCTGGCGGCACCGAGATGCTCAATAATTTTAAAGCAGTGTTTAAAAGTACACCAAATTTTTCTTGAATAGAAAGATTCATAATCGTGCTGAAGTCTTGATTGAACGAAGTAACGATCATCGTGACAAAAAAGAGCAAGCAAAAACTAATCACCCCATACTTGATACTTACTTTTAAATCATCATTGTCTTTCTTAGTTTCTTCCAAAAGTAATGTTTCTAATGAGATATCCAATTCTTCGGCTATTTTGATCATATTTTTTTTGCTAGGGTACGTAGCACCTAACTCCCATTTTGAGATTGTCTTGTCACTTACTTCTAATAATTCTGCTAGCATACTTTGTGTTAGCTTGTTTTTTTCTCTATATTCTTTCAGCTTCATTGCTAATATTGTTTCCTTCATTTCAACAACTCCTCATCGATTTCTACCTTTCATTTTGACATAAAACCTACCATTTAACAGGAATTCTTGAAAAAGAGAGTAGAATAGAGGGGATTTTTTTAGCTACTTCTGGTGATTTTCCTGAAACATACTACCGATTCCTTCCTTTCAACAATAGTTGCTATGCATTCTGATATCTTCTAAATAATATCAAACCAGAAATCATAAGCGTCTGTAAATAATTAAAGGAGACGCAAAAACTTCCCAGTTTTTGCCCTCCCTCATTTCTCAAGAAAATTTGTTAACAGAGGATTTTCTATTTATCATTCTTATTAGAAGAAACCAAAGTATTTTTTCACTTCAATATACACTAAAGGAAAAATGGATAAGCCGATTACCCATAGCCAGTCAACTGCACGAAGAGAAACAAAGCCAAAAATAGTTTGCATGAATGGAATCGTTACTAACAAGATAATGATCAATGCACCTATGAAGGTTGTCATTACTAACAACGGATTGCTCAAAAAACGCAGCTTCAGAATAGATTCTTTACTTCTACAATTAAACATATGCACAATAGTTGATAATCCCAATACAATAAATGTCATTGTCTGCGAAACCTCTATCGATTCTAGACGTCCAATTAGAATCGCGCCTAATGTGACGCCTGTAAAAACAATTGAGATTTCTACAATTTTTACCAATAATCCTTGCGCAAAAATGCTCGTGTATTTAGCGATCGGGGCTTCCATCATTGCTTTTTTATCGACTGGTTCAATGCTAAGACTCATTCCTGGGATTCCATCTGCAACTACTTTTATGATTAACAATTGAACCGCTGTAACAGGTGCTCCCCACCCAACGAGCAAGGAAATTAAAACGATCGTCAGTGCAGAAATATTGCAACCAAGCATCGCGTATAATGATTTTCTGATATTGCTGTATACCCGTCGTCCTTCTTCAACCGCCTGAACAATCGTCGCAAAATTATCGTCTACTAAAACCATATCAGAAGCTTCCTTTGCTACTTCTGTGCCACCTCCCATTGCGATCCCTACATCAGCTGCTTTTAATGCAGGTGCATCATTGACACCATCGCCAGTCATAGCGACAATCTCATCATTTTTTTGAAATGCTTTTACGATTCGAATTTTATCTTCTGGGGAAGTACGGGCAAAGACTCGATAGTCATCAATCACATGGGCTAATTTTTCATCGCTCATTTCATGTAAATCCGCGCCGGTCATTGCTTTTTTCCCATCGGTGAGAATTCCTACATCTTCTGCGATTTTTTTTGCTGTTAGTAAGTGGTCCCCTGTGATCATTACGGTTTGAATCCCTGCTTGTTTTGCAATAGAAACAGCCGTATAGCTTTCGGGCCGAGCTGGGTCGATAATCCCAACAAATCCTGCAAACTCTAACTGACTTTCAAGAATTTCTTCAGTAAGACGTGTAGGTTTTTCATCGTATCTTTTATAAGCAACGCCCAAAACACGGTATGCTTGATTGGCCAACTCATCATGCTTGCTCACGTAGGTGGGGTTGTTCGCATCAATGAGATCCAAGCGATCAAAAGCCCCTTTTGTGACAGAAACATATTGGTTGTTTACTTTATATAAGACAGTCATTCTTTTTCGTTTTGAATCAAAAGGAACTTCATGAATCTGTTCAAAGGTTGAAGCGACTTTACCTAGTTCCTCTTTAGTGAAGAGCGATGCCAGTTTTTTTCTGATCGCCAACTCTGTTGGATTACTAGTTACTGTTGTATTTTCTTCCATCGAACTAGCAAGATAGAAGAGAAATAAGAGATTTTTATCCTTCTCTTCTGTTATTTCTAAGCAGGAAGTCAGTCTATCCTTCATGATAATAACTTCTTTCACGATCATCTTATTTTCCGTAATCGTTCCAGTTTTATCTGAGCAGATGATTGAAACACCTCCAACGGTTTCTACTGTTGAAGGAGTCCTAACGATGGTTTTCTTCAGTGCCATATTTCTCATCCCAACCGCTAGAGAGATTGTTACTACGACTGGCAAAACCTCTGGAATAGCAGCAACAGCCATGGATATTGCGGTCATGATACTGGTCTCTAAAGACAATCCTTTGCTGATTCCTATAGCAATCGCTAGAAAGCCAGAGAGAATAGCGATTAGTCCTAGAACTTTCCCAAGTTTTTGCATTTTTATTTGTAGAGGTGCTATGGTTGTTTCTTCCTTGCTTAATAAGCTCGATATTTTACCAATTTCCGTATTCATTCCTGTCTTTTCAACTCGAACGTTTGCTTTTCCTGTGACTACTAATGAGCCAGAAAAAACCAAGTCTTTTCTGTCCCCTAAAGAATCTTCTTTAGAAGAAATATAGGTGGGATCTTTTTCACTTGGTTCACTTTCACCAGTTAGAAACGATTCATCAACAAAGAAATTACTACTAGTTAAAAGTTTAGCATCTGCTGGAATACGGTCCCCTAATGCCAACTGAACAATATCACCAGGAACAATGTTCAAACTTTCAATCTCTTTTAACGCCCCATCTCTGAATACTTTACTTACGGGAACACTTATCTTATTTAATTCACTTATTGATTTTTCCGCATGTTTTTGCTGTCGAATCGACAAATATAGATTAAGAATGACAATTGAAAAGATGACTATTGGTTCCGTAAAATCATCAGGGTGGTTTTGAAATGCAACGTAACTAGATAAGAGCGTTGCAACGATTAAAATCAAGATGGTAATATCCTTCATCGACTCTTTCAAATAGTCATAAAAATGCTTCTCGTCTTTGCTTTCTATGGAATTAAACCCATATTTTTCTAGCTTCATTTCTGCTTCTTTACTGGAAAGTCCCGACTGGTTAGGGCTCTTTCCTTTTTCTTTCAATTGTTCTTTTAACATCTGCCTATACCTCCTAAAACAAAAAAGAAGTCAGACAAACTAACCATAAAAGCCTAAGGTTAGTTTTTCTGACTTCAATAAGATTTATTCCGGCGAACAAATCTAATGTCATTATTTAAATTCCACCTAATTATTGCACATCCGAATATTTGGGTCAAGATTTTCACGATGACCGATCAATCAAAATGAGAGAATGGTATGCAAAATCGAGAAAAAGTACGTGTACATCCTTATCCTATAGACAAGAAGCTCGCCCTTGCAAAATGATTTCAGGACTTTCTTTACTTAGCACATAATCATTACCTGCTACTTTAAAATACTCTTGAACCAACTGACTTAACTCTTTGATTGCTTCATTCGCCCGAGCCCGTTGCGTTTCATTGATCGATTCAATGAATAAAACAGCATTGGTGGTCTCTTCTGTTAGCATCGTACGTTGAGCTTCCCGCCAATTTAAGCATCGACAGATTGCACCTTTCTCATCATAGTAAATGACTTCCTTTTCCAAGGCTGGGGAATCAGTATCTGCACCTAAGGGAAAGAAAGATTCGCCACCTTTTGCAACGCCTAAATGAAGGTCGCCAACGATTGTATCGAGGTCTTCTCCGCCTAAAGGGACACCATATTTCAAGGAAATACTATTATAAATATCTACTAAAGGATTGATGGGAGAAAATTCTCTGTCTTGATTCACCCGTTTCAACAGTGCTTCGATGGAAGCGCGTACCCCTTTTTTCGTTTTAAATTGCTGAAAAGCACTTCGCCATTCTTGGATCACTTGGTTTTCACTGAAGGTGTCGGTTGTTAAGTAGCGCTTTGCTTGTTCTTTACTACTTTTTAGCAAGTCAGTAAAAAACGTTTCGTGTGCAGCATCGGCAACATTGTTTATATTTTTTACAACAAGGCAGTTGATTTGTGCTTCTGGAAATAGTGCCCAAAATTCTTGATCGATCATTATTTTCTTCACTTTCTCTACACTCCTGTTTAGTTTATTTGAACAAATTCATGTCCTTTATTTTTCAGGATCTCTGTTTTTTCAGCAGACAGCCGAGCTATATCCTTTTTAACCAAATATCAGCTACCTGTGCTTCCTACCCTAGGTAGCATGAATGTACATTCAATCAGATCCAATCTCCCCAGCGGCGTTATTCGTTTAATAGTCTCTTTTGATCCCATTCTTGACGTTGACCCAATCAACTTCTACCGAAGATTTTATTTTTTTCAGCATTTCCGCAAGATTTTTTCTTTCTAAAGCAGATAACTGTTGAATCGCTACTTTATTTGAATAGTTATTTTCTCTTATGATTAATTGAACCGCTTGTTTCCCTTTGGCGGTTGTGTATAAGTGTTTGATTTTTTTATTTTCTTTGTCTGACTCTTTTAGAATAAACCCATTTTCCTCTAACTTTTTTACCGCCCGGGACAAAGTCGTGCGATCAACTTTGATCCGTTCGGCTAATCGTTCAGGAATAATTCCTTCATTTTCAAATATACGAACTAAGTAAATGTATTGTCCTTTACTGAGTTGAACCTCTTTAAATTCAATATTAGCAATGGATTCCAACATTCTACTGATCGAACCTATCTCACGAAGTATATCCTCCACGAACTATCCCCTCCCTATCTAGCACTATAATAGCCCATTATTGTTGCACATGCAACAATAATGGGCTTGATTTACTTTATTACTCACTCTTAGAAAATGGGTGCATGGAATAAGCTTGTTGTTTCTGTTCTCAAAAAAAGCAGGAGAATACAGAGAAAAAATTCTGGCTCTATAATTTATGGGACTGATGAATCAGAATTGATTCTTCAGCCCCATTTTCATTTTAGGTATTAAAAAACATATCGTTCTCTAGTATGATTAAATCACCACAAAATAAACAACTGAGAGGACGATATGCTATATGAATGATTCTATCAAAAAAATGTTGAGAATAACAGAGAAAGATTTGATGATTACAGAGATCTCTTACGAGACCCTTCAGAAGAAAAAGACGTTGGTCGTCGATGCTGTTCTCTCGCCTACTCCTCGTGCTTGTAGAAGTTGTGGTTCTACTGTGGTAGATGGAAACGGGAAAACAATTATAGTGAAAAATGGGAAGAAGGAAACGATTGTCCGTTTTGAACAATACAATCAGATGCCTTTGGTTATGCGCCTAAAAAAGCAGCGCTATACCTGTAAAAACTGCCGAACCCATTGGACTGCTCAAAGTTATTTTGTCCAACCCAGACATTCAATCGCAAATCATGTTAGATATAAAATTGCTTCTTTACTGACTGAAAAAGTATCTTTATCTTTTATTGCGAAAAGCTGTCAGGTATCTTTGACCACCGTTATTCGTACATTGAAAGAGTTTAAAAGCTATTTACCAAAGCAATCTAAGAAGATTCTCCCCAGAGTATTGATGGTTGATGAATTTCGTTCGCATGCTTCCATAGAAGATAAAATGAGCTTTATTTGCGCAGATGGCGAAACAGGAAAATTAATAGATGTTTTGCCTACGCGTAAATTACCTCGATTAACAAGCTATTTCTTAGGTTGTACCAATCCAGAAGAAGTAGAATTCTTGGTGACAGACATGAACGCCGCCTACTTCCAGCTCACCAAACGTGTTCTGCCAAATGCGAAAGTAGTGATTGATCGGTTTCATATTGTCAAACACATGAATCAAGCGTTCAATGAGTTGCGTATCCGTGAAATGAATGAACTTCGTAAAGCCGGACAGAAAAGCCAGGCAGAAAAACTGAAAAAGAACTGGCGCTTTTTGCTAAAAAATCGTGCAAACATCAACCATTATGAATACAAAACATGGAAAAGTTTCCGAGCACCAAAATACCCATTTCTTACTGAAGCAATGATGATTGATCGATTGCTTGAGTTTTCTACGCCCCTGAAGGAGGCGTATCCCTTTTTTCATGAATTAGTTGAAGCCTTTCGAGACAAAGACCCTGACTTATTTTTCTCCTTATTGACAGAACTTCCCGAAACGTTAGATGACAGCTTTCGGGAGAAGCTTCAAAACCTTCTGGCCTATGAAGAAGGCATCACCAACGCAATGATCTATCCTTATTCCAATGGAAAAATAGAAGCGAAGAATACCCACATAAAGACAATGAAACGAGTATCCTACAGATTTAAATCATTCGAGAACATGAGAATTAGAATCTTTTTGATCAGTCAATTAATCAAAGTGAGATAACAAAAAATCTGAGCCAGAATGAGGTTCATTCTGACCCAGATTTGATTTTGCACAACTCATCAGTCCTTATTGACAAATAGCCATTTTTTCCCTTTAGGCCTCCTTCCACGTAAGTAATCTATTCATTTGTTAGGAGAATAGTTTTTTAAACAAAAAATGAGAACACTTAATAATCCACGTTATTAAGTGTTTTATTTATACAAAAATTAATATATGTCTAAATTTTTTTTTTCGTTTAGCTTATTTCTTTGGTTTTTCCTTCTCAAGAATTATAAGTTATTTTTTAGCGAGGCATTACCTTACGCTCCGAATTGTTATTATAAAGATAATAAACTTTTAAAATGTCTTCGGCTTTCCTATAAATCAGTTTTATATTTATTAATAATATTTGCAGAACAAAAATACCCGATTACGAATGATCGGGCTCAGAGAGTTAGAACGAAGCTTCTAAATTTTAGGGCCGGATAAGTCTAACTGCTTTAAGCAAATTGTACAAGAATAAAGTGTTTTTCCTTCAGGTCAATTACTGAAGAATTTTGATGCGAAAATGAGAGAGAATCAACGTTTTTTCTTTTGATACTAATGAGTAGTCTGACTATTAAAACTGTAGAAAGTGTCCTCTTGTTTCACTCATATCTCATTCCATTTGATTACTGATTTTTAATGTTTCTGTCCCTTTATATTAATTGTCCTAATAATCATAAATCTAATTTTTAATTGAACAATGATTTAGTTACGAGTTTATGTACACAAGAATAGAGCAATAAATTTCAATTATGGCATTTAAAAAGAGTGTTCAGGAAATCGTCATTTTCTGAACACTCCATATAATGAAAACTGAAAAAATCACTCAATCATTTTTGAGTGATTTTAATGGTGACCACATTTTTATAGTTTTTTCTTAATTTAGAAATCCATATCGAGATTATGTTAATTTGGGGAAGAATTAACACGCGCACTAATTTTTTATCGTTTCTTAATCGTTTTATAAATGCCGTATGCACAATATAAAATAAACAAGACGGGGATAACGACTAATGGCGTTTTTAGTAATAAATAAGGATCTAAAACACCATTGATTGTACCTTGTTTAACCAAAAGATAGTTACAGTAACTGATCAATTGTAATTGAAATAATAAAATGAATCCGATAAATAAACTATAAATGTATTGTTTCTCCATCTTTTTCTCCTTATAGGTTTTTAAATGAGTAATCCCAATGACTAAAGGTTTTTACAGTAGCGGTTCTAGCTGTCTTTGTTTTGACTCCACTTATATACTCACGCTGTACTACTTTTGTAGATTTGTACACTGGTCTAAAAATTATTTGTTGTCTTTTACCTGCGGGGATATTTATAGAATAAGATACTCCGTAAGTCTTTGATTGCCCAATTGTAATTCCCAACGATGCTCCGATTTTATCGGCACCAATTGGATAACTACCTGAAATCGAAGACGAAACAGATCTACTAGAAGTATTTGAGTTAGTGGCTGACAATGTTGCTTTTCCCTTTCCAGATGGTCCATTTCTCCATGCGCCATAAGATGTACCAGCTGATGTTTTCGATTCAATTCTCCACATTCTATATTGAGCTACTCTAGTATTTACTTGTATGCCTTCCGAGTACAAGTTTGTATCATTATCAAGATTAATTTCAGGAACGTTTAAGTACTCTGCTCCTTCGTCCGAAAAAATTGGTGCATTTTCGTCAGGAAGAATAAGTTCATTAGTTTCTTCCATTGTTTCTGCTTTAGCATAAGTTACTGCACCACCAAAAGCTGTAAATACAGTGGTTGCAACTATTGCTGTTAACATAGTTGTTACGATAGATTTTTTCATTTTGATCCCTCTTTCATTTTTTATACACTAAGTATCCTTGAAATATGAAAAAAATGAAAGAAACGAGAAGTTTACATCATCGGTTTACTACTAAAGGTAAACGAAAAGTTTACTTTTAGTAGTTACTATTACACCTTCAGAATTAAAATTGTCTTCACCATAGAATGGTACTACTCATTTAATAGTTTATCTCTTTCTTGAACTAATCCCTTTTCTTTATCAATCAGTGTCAGAAATATTTTATCAGAATACAGTTCTTCCTGAATTTTACCCCTAAATAGCAGAAATTCTTCCGCATAGTTTAATTTTTGCTGATTGACGCTTCTTCTTTCATTACAAACAGTAAGTAAATTTCGTTTTTTCATTCTTACTCCTACTGATTTTGACGTTATTCAATCTGTTCGATCGAAACTGATCCCCACCCCATATAATTTGCTAAGTGTCCGTATCCAGCATATAAATTTAACGCCAGTGCTAAAATGCTGATAAGCCAAATTAATTTATAGTATGAATTACAGCGCTTATTTCTGACAAATACGAACATACACACAATAATGCCCACTGGAAATATGAACGATGCTAGCGCTGAAAGACCAATTAAAACCAGACTTTCATCTTTTCCCAGCGTATTTCGTAAAAGTTGGAGCTTCTGTTTCTTGCTGGCAATATCTTCATTATTATGTTCAATTTTTTTCTTCAACTTTTCATTCTCATCGAGTAGCTCTCCAATAGAAACTTCATAAAGTTGGCTCAGTAGAATTAAGTTGTCGTAGTCAGGGTAGCCTCGGTCATTTTCCCATTTTGAAATAGATTGTCTTGAAACATTAAGCTTTTCAGCTACAAACACTTGTGAGAATCCTTTGTTTTCCCGATGTGACTTAAGTTTTTCCCCGAGTTCCATCATTAAATACACCTACTTATTATTTTACAACCAGTTTACCATTTGAAATAGTCGTCGTCACGCTCGCATTAGAAGTCATTGTTCCAATCTTGTGTTTGAAGTTACAGATAGCTCTTGATGAATTGCTACTCAAAGAACTTGAAGTAATACTCCCTTGATAAGTGGTCATATTTAAATTAGTTGCAGCTGTAAATTGTTTGTTCGAGTTGACAGTCACATTGTACGATACTAACCAATTACCCGTGCTTTTTTTCGAGACTTTGTATGTCCCTTTACCTACCCTAGTACCGGATGAAATATTTTCAATCATTAGTTCAATAGTTTCTCCCGAGTCATCTATATACGATGACTCGCTTCTAATAGTTGTTGAATCAAGGTCAAATACTAACTCCTCATTTTCGTGCGCAAGTCCCGTTGCTGGAAAAAAAAGAATACCTACTCCTAATATAAATAACGTAAATATTTTTTTCATTTCGTTCTCCTATTCTAAATTTTTCTCTTAGTATACATTGTAATAATGGTATTTATAAGTATCGTTCTATTTACACTACGTAAACTTCAGGTTTACATCCCTTCGTAAACCTGAAATGTAAACAGATTAGTCCTTTAAAGTAAATAGATATGTGTCATTATGAAAATGTAAATGGAAAAGGAGTGTGAATGATGAGAAAGAGAATATTTAAAAATAAAAAAACACCATTATTATTTGCCATACTTTCAACAGTTGCATTATCCATAATTATTTTTTTAGTTTTGCCCGGCCTCTTATTAACTAATCCTAAGTCCGAAGAAACTCAAACTATTGTTTTCGAAAACACCATAAGTTATGGATTACGTGATAGTAATGGTCAGATAGTTGATGTAGGTACACAAATAAACCAAAGTGGCTCATCTTCATTTTCAGGGGATCTTGAAATTATCCAAGATATGGAGGGACAATACCTTTATTACTTAAACATATTAAAGGACTTGCATGAAATTCCCTATGAAGTTAATGGAGAAGAAGTTACTTCGGCAAACATATTTTCATTGACCAATAAACAGAAAATAAATATAGACCTTTCAATAGACAATATTTCTGAGGGAAACGAACTAATGATTTTACTTTTTAAATATCCGAAATCGAACGACTCGATGACCTTAGAAAGAAGTTTAGAATACTCAGTTATGGGACTAAGATTCAATTTGACTAACAACAGTACCTATCCTCAGTCCATTAAATTTCTTAATGATAATGATACGAACGATTACAACGCCAGAATTTCAATGGTAAATGTTCAATCTTCAAATGAAGCGATCCTCGAACTTGAAAAAAGATCTAATGACAGTGTGGAGCTTCTTTTGGGACAAACTAGTAATGAGAACAGCAGACACTCAATTCTTCCCTTTATAAATGGCTCTCTCATAGAAAAAAATGAACTGCCTCCAAACACCGTGTATGAAATCTCTGATAATAAATTGTATAGGATTCCGATTAAAATTCCCGTCACAAAAAAAGAAAACAGTATTTTTCAATTAGTTGATGTTCTGTCGCCATATCAAATGGACGATGGGATATATTCTATTACTGAAATTGATTTCTCAAATCCTGTACTCATAAAAAATAGTAAGTAGGTGGAAAAATATGAAAAAAACAGCAAATCTCGTAAATAACTTAATTTTCGCATATTTCGTATATTGTATATACGTCATAATCTCGCCAATAGTTGTTCCGTTTATTTTCCAGTTATTGTTAGCAAAAGAGGTTCCTCTGGATACAGTAAATCACAGTTTCTCTTTCGTGAAAGCAGTATTATTTATTGTTTTCATCTTGAAGGGTAACTTTGAAAATAAAAAGAAAGAAGGTCATCACAATGAAAAAAGCACTATATAAAATGGGGGTACTGGGTCTCTTACCACTTACAACACTACCAGGTTTTGCATACGCCTCTGAAGAAGGTGGAAATATTCAAGAAGATCCAATTTTAGAAGAAATAGTCATCTCGAATAGTGATTCTAGCTCCATGACAGATGGGGTTTCACGGTCTTCCATCAAATGTACTACGACTGCTACAATCCATTACACACTCGCTCCAATAAGTGCAGCGTCCTCTGCAACTGGAGAAGCGGCTAAAATGATGGACAGTATCTTTGTACGATCACGGCTCTACAATTCAAACGGTGTACTGAAAAATGATAAGTCTTCTACTAAAACAAAAACAGCGTATAATTCTGTTAAAACAAATCATGCCCCAGTAAGTGTGTCAAAAAACTATACCTATGCAAATTCAACATTTAAGAAATCAGGTTATTCAACGGTCACTCATGAAGTTAGAGCGAATCAGTAAAGGAGAATCAATAATGAAAAGAAAAATTATACTTTTTACATTCTTGCTAAGCATCTTAGGATTCAATGTCTCGACGACAGCCCTTGCAAGCGAACAAGGAAATCTACTTGAAGTTGTTGACTCAAACGAAGCAACAATGTCGAATGCACTCACACGCTCTTCTATTTCAGTAAAAGGAAATCTATCAAAATCTAATCTAGTTTTTGTGGCTACTTCAACTGCTAGTCAAACACAAGATTCTATCTGGTCGAAATGTGAGTCTTATACATCTGGAAAAAAACTCATAAACAGCGATCAGAATACAGTAAAAAATAGCAAATATGGAAGCGCACAAGCAACGTTTGGTATACTGCACACTAGCCCTAAATCTTTAGGGTATCATCAGTTTAAAAAATCAGGCTACAACACTGTAACATTAACAACAAAATATAATTGGTAAAATGAGAATGCTTTTAATTCAATCACTGAATTAAAAGCATTTTTTGTGAGTATGGAAAATAAGAAATTCTATTTTCAAACTATATCTGTATAGTTACTTACAATAAAAAATAACCATCACTATGAGCAAGGTATCAAATACTATTAAGTATCTGACCACATCCAAGGTTTGTCCAAATACTCATAAATCTAAATTTTCATTGAACAATGATTTAGTTACGAGTTTATGAACACAAAAATAGAGTGACACATATAAATTATTGTATCTAAAAAGAGTGTCCAGAAATTCGTCACTTTCTTAACACTCTTTGTCGAAAAATTAAGAAGATCAAAAGCTATTAAATTTCTGCCCATCACATAGCTGTTAAAAAAATCATGAACTGAAATTCTTATAAACACCTTTTTTAATTGTTGTTTTTTGTATATCTTTTCAGATGTTTTGCTGTGTATGAATCTTCTAACGTTAATAAGTCTATTGGGTACCCTTGAAACAATACTTTACCTCCAAAGTTCCCCCCGCCAGGTCCCATTTCGATAAGCCATTGAGCCTGACTAATTATTTTGAGATTGTGCTCTAGAACAATCAATGTATTTCCTTTTTGCAAAAGTTTATTTAACAATAATAACAACTTGTCAATATCCGCCTCATGAAGGCCGGTAGATGGTTCATCTAATATTAGACAGTTAGAAGTATCTTGAGCAATTATTTTTGCTATCTTTAAACGCTGAAGTTCTCCACCAGAAAATGTATCTAGCGACTGCCCCAACTTCATATACTCTAGATGAACATCCATGAGAATTTGCATCGTTCTGATCAATAAGCGATCATCAAACAAATCTACTGCTTTTCGAACTGATAATTGTAAAATATCGTAAATAGTGAAACCATGCCATAAAATAGATAAGGCTTCATCGTTATATCTTTTTCCTCGGCATTTCTCACAAACTTGCTCTGCATCCCCCATAAAAGCCAAATCCATTTTTATCACTCCTTTGCCTTTGCACAGAGGACATGCTCCTTTACCGTTATAGCTGAAAAGAGAGGCACTTTTACCAGAACATTGCGCGTAGATGCTCCGAATTTTATCAAAGACATTTAGATACGTGAGAACATTTGAGCGAATGTTGCCATTTATCTGACTCTGGTCTAATATACTTGCTTCAGGATATTTTTTTTTAAAAAGATAGCGAATGAGTGTGCTCTTCCCAGAACCAGCGACTCCGGTTACAACCGTTAATGCTTGTTTTGGCAACACCACAGAAGCGTTTACAACATTGTGCAAACTAACCTCATTTAATTCGTAATAGGAAGAAAATTGTTGTCTTTGTGTATTAACGTTCAACTGATCTGCCAACGCTCTTCCAGTGATGGTGTTCGACTTCAGTAGTTCATCATAGGTTCCTTCAAAGGTGATTTTTCCACCGCTATCCCCGGATCCTGGACCGATCTCAATGATATGGTCTGCAATTTGTATAATATCCGGATCATGGTCAACAAGAACAACAGTATTTCCTTTATCTTTTAACCCCCTAATTATCTTTGCTATTTTTTGAATATCTTCTGGATGGAGTCCAATACTAGGCTCATCAAAAATGTATAGAATATCACTAAGTGCACTGTTAAGATGTTTAACCATTTTTATTCTTTGAGATTCTCCACCAGATAATGTTGCTGTTGGACGGTTAAGAAACAAATAGCCTAGGCCAACCTCCTCCAAACTCTGTAGTTTCTTACTTAAATCTTTCAAAATCACCTGAACAGCAGAAGAATGAATCTCTTTAATAAATTTGTTTAGTTCAGGAATAGGCATCCTCACACAGTCTGCGATCGATTTTCCATTTATCTTTGCAGAGCGAACGAGTTTACTTACTCTAGTGCCTTGACAATTGGGACATTCTTTCACTTGCAGAATGTGATTTAATGGTGCACTATATTGCGTGCTT
The DNA here is from genome assembly GCF_050498765.1 of Enterococcus sp. DIV1096b. Taxonomy (NCBI): domain Bacteria; kingdom Bacillati; phylum Bacillota; class Bacilli; order Lactobacillales; family Enterococcaceae; genus Enterococcus; species Enterococcus sp. DIV1096b. The sequence goes on from NZ_JBMHEK010000001.1 coordinate 3,364,771, forward strand.
TCTTTTTCGATAAAATTTTTGGTAATTCTGGGAATGATCCCTTCATAACGTGCAGTTTTTGGCCATTTATTCGTAGGATTACTTGGAGTGCTGCCGAGATCATTTAGTAAACGGTCCAATTCTTCTGCTAGGTAATCTTTAATTTTTTTATTGTTATCGAAATTACCAGATTCTGTATACCTAGACAGGCGCCATCCTCCCGGTTGAAAAGTAGGAAATTGAATAGCTCCCTCTGATAAAGATTTGTCAAAATCGATTAACTTATCGACATCAATCTCTTTGACCTCACCTAATCCCTTACAAACTTCACACATGCCCTTGGGATTATTAAACGAATAATTCATAGAATATCCAATAAAAGGGGTTGCAACCCTCGAGAATAGCAGCCTTAAACTTGAATATATATCTGTTACAGTTCCAACTGTGGAACGTGCATTTCCTCCTAGTTTCTTCTGATTAATCACAATAGACACTGGTAGATTTTCTATTTTATCAACGATTGGTTGAGAATAGTGAGGTAGTAGCTGTTGGATATAACTCGAATAGGTCTCGTTTAGTAATCGTTGGGATTCAGCTGCTAAGGTATCAAATACCAAAGAAGATTTTCCCGAGCCTGAAACACCTGTTACGACAGTTACTTGATACTTAGAAAGTTTCAAAGAAAGATTTTTTAAATTGTTTGTTTTAGCTCCTTCGATAGAAATGAGATCATTCATCATACCTCAGCCTTTCCGTTTTAAGCGCTTCTAAATATTTCTTTGCTAGTTCAGCGAACTGCTCTTTTTCCTTCCGATTAAAAACTGCATTTGCGATTTCAGATAAGTGCGTATGTCCATTATCAATAGTTGTTAATAAATGACTTCCCTCTATTGTCAAAAAAGTGAGTAGTTCTCGACCATCTGCATCATTGGGTTTCTGTTGAATATAATTCATTAATTTTAGCTCTTTTAACGCCTTTGAAAGTTTTGTCCTACTAATTCCTAGCAAAACACTCATTTTTGACGGGCGCATCTCAGTTTCAGAATTTAGAATATTTAAAATATCATATTGAAGCCAACTAATTGTTTTAGGATTTAGTCTGGTTCTTTCCGCCACCAATTCACATTGTAAGTTTACTAATACCTCTTCTAAATTATTCATTGAAAACTTCCCCTCAAATTGATTTCTATTTGGAAACTATATCATTTGGGAAATCAGATGTCAAATAGGTAGTCTATCCATCTGGCGCTTATCATTGTTGTGCGTTGATTCCTGCTTAGTCAAGCAGCCTCTTTCGTAGAAAAACGACAAGTTATTGGAATGGCTAAAAAGGAGTCATGATCCAATGAATTTCTGACACTGGAAAACTTAATTATCGGAAATTCATCGGCCCAAACTAAAAATAGAGTACTCAGAAAATAGATATTTCCAAGCACTCTATGTATTAAAATTCTTTCTTTCACTATCAAAGCAAATGATTTAACTCAAACGATCAATTTGAGCAGGACATGCGTACTTGAATTCATTTGTTCAACAGGTTTCCCTCGTTAACCATGGCTGCTTTTCTTAGTGTATGATTCTAAACTAAATTCAGTTTCTTCATAAGGAACATCTTCCGCATATATGCGATTGTATCGCTGCTTAAATTTTCGAAACCCAAACACCACTAACACTTTCACGATTGCATAAAGTGGTATACCGAAAATCAACCCAAACATGCCGAAAAGTTCACCCATTATCCATAGCACAAAAATAATTGTTACTGGATGGATCACCATATGTTTTCCCATGACCTGAGGTTCGATCAGCTCCCCATTTAATAATTGAACAACGATCCAGACAATGCACAACTGAATGAACATCGTAGGAGACGTCATGATTGCAATGATTGCACAAGGGAAAAAGGCGACAACCGGTCCGATATAAGGAACGATAGCTGTTGCGCCAACAAGAAATGCTAAGCTTCCAGAAAAAGGCATGTCGATAATTAAGAAGCCAATAAAAGTCAATGTTCCTATGATCACACAAACGACTAGTTGGCCCTTTAGATAGGCGCCCACCTGATTTTCCATTGTCCGAATGATTTCTTTGACTTCATGACGTAATCTAGGGGGGAAGATACCTAAAGAATACTCTACAAATTGACGGTCATTTTTCAATAAAAAGAACGTGATGATCGGCACTGTCAATAACAACAATAGGACATGGGTAATCGTTGAAAACACTTGTGAAGCACCGAAAATAATATTGCCCAGATATACGCCCACATTATTAGAAACTTGATTTATCCAATTCGCCAGAACCTCGAGTCCCTCATGATATGCTTGTTCATATCTAGTATTTTGTATAAAAGTTTCTATTACTCGTTCAGCTTCAATCAAATAATTTGGGAAGTTTTCGATCAATCGTTCAAATTGTTGGATAAGTAACGGCAGTGCGAGGGCAGTTGACAAGATGAAGGCAGCAGTAAGTGTGCATAATGTAATAATAATACTCAGTACTTTTGAAAGTCCTAGCCCTACCAAAAACTTTACAACTGGTTTAAGTACAAAATATAAAACGAGCGTCATAGTTAACGGAGGAAGAACCACCTGAAATACTTTAACTACTGGCTCAATCAAAAAGGTAAGATTTTTGAACAGCAATAGTGTTGCGCCACCTATAAACAGGACCGCTAAGATGTATAAGAGTGTAGCCCCACCCAACATTTGTATCACTTTATGTTTCTTTTTCATTTCTTCTCCCCGTTCTTTCATTATCTAAATCAATCTTCTTTTCTTGTAAAGATTAGCTCACCCCAAATGGACCTTTTCATTCACTAATCTCCCCCACTTGAGGATTCGATGCGATTTGAAATGAAGACAACTTTTATTTAATAATCTTACCATAATTAGTCATAAAAATACCTCTAAGCTATATCTCTAGCCTAGAGGTGTTTTTCAGATTGATTAATGAGCTATCTTCTCTATATTATTTGACAAACTCCCTTTATTATTTTAGTATTTTCAGAACTTTTTATAATCATTCACAATAAATAAATTTTAATTATCAATGAAAAATCAGCCTCCAAAAAAATTATACCGTTAGCTTAAATGAACATAATAAAAAGAGCCTAATCAAAAATGAAAAACAGGTGAAACATTAATGAATCAAGAACTTTAAAGTTTGCAATTCCTTAAATGAATTATTCTTATATTTAGCGACTCCTATTTTATCTAGACATAGATTTCATTGTAGGTTTCTATACACAATATCGAATAGTATTATTAGAAATTTGATTCAAAAAGAGTGTCCAGAAACGATCATTTTCTGAACACTCTTTCTTCCTCTTATCGATTACTTCTTTTACGTTTTTTAATTGCTACAAATACGAGTGTGACTAACAAAGCTCCGACACTACTTAAAATCAGTTGTCCTTTAATCTGTTGTCCAGTTTTTGGTAAATGATTATTTGAATTACCATTGTTCTTAGGATTATGCGCTTTAGTGTTATATACGTACACCACTTCTTGTCCTGTATCACTGAAGGTGCCTGAAGCATTATCTGGGGTTTCTACTACATACCACCCTGGGATCTCTTTGGCTTCGCTTGTATATGGTAACCCTACTTTTCCGCTTAATACCGTTGGGTCTGCCAACTGATTCCCTTCGGAATCTTGATATTTCACCGTGACTGGTGCTGCATCGCTGCGTTCGTACACGTACACCACTTCTTGCCCTGTATCACTGAAGGTGCCGGAAGCATTATCTGGGGTTTCTACTACATACCACCCTGGGATTTCTTTGGCTTCGCTTGTATATGGTAACCCTACTTTTCCGCTTAATACCGTTGGGTCTGCCAACTGATTCCCTTCGGAATCTTGATATTTCACCGTGACTGGTGCTGCATCGCTGCGTTCATATACGTACACCACTTCTTGCGCTGTGTCACTGAAGGTGCCTGAAGTATTTGTCGGTGTTTGTGCTACATACCACCCTGGGATCTCTTTGGCTTCGCTTGTATATGGTAACCCTACTTTTCCGCTTAATACCGTTGGGTCTGCCAACTGATTCCCTTCGGAATCTTGATATTTCACCGTGACTGGTGCTGCATCGCTGCGTTCATATACGTACACCACTTCTTGCGCTGTATCACTGAAGGTGCCGGAAGCATTATCTGGGGTTTCTACTACATACCACCCTGGGATTTCTTTGGCTTCGCTTGTATATGGTAACCCTACTTTTCCGCTTAATACCGTTGGGTCTGCCAACTGATTCCCTTCGGAATCTTGATATTTCACTGTGACTGGTGCTGCATCGCTGCGTTCATATACGTACACCACTTCTTGCGCTGTGTCACTGAAGGTGCCGGAAGCATTATCTGGGGTTTCTACTACATACCACCCTGGGATCTCTTTGGCTTCGATTGTATATGGTAACCCTACTTTTCCGCTTAATACCGTTGGGTCTGCCAACTGATTCCCTTCGGAATCTTGATATTTCACCGTGACTGGTGCTGCATCGCTGCGTTCATATACGTACACCACTTCTTGCGCTGTGTCGCTAAACGTGCCTGAAGTATTTGTCGGTGTTTGTGCTACATACCACCCTGAGATCTCTTTGGCTTCGCTTGTATATGGTAACCCTACTTTTCCGCTTAATACCGTTGGGTCTGCCAACTGATTTCCTTCGGAATCTTGATATTTCACTGTGACTGGTGCTGCATCGCTGCGTTCATATACGTACACCACTTCTTGCGCTGTGTCACTGAAGGTGCCGGAAGCATTATCTGGGGTTTCTACTACATACCACCCTGGGATCTCTTTGGCTTCGCTTGTATATGGTAACCCTACTTTTCCGCTTAATACCGTTGGATCTGCCAACTGATTCCCTTCGGAATCTTGATATTTCACCGTGACTGGTGCTGCATCGCTGCGTTCATATACGTACACCACTTCTTGCCCTGTATCACTGAAGGTGCCTGAAGCATTATCTGGGGTTTCTACCACGTACCAACTAGGGATCTCTTTGGCTTCACTTGTGTATGGTAACCCTACTTTTCCGCTTAATACCGTTGGGTCTGCCAACTGATTCCCTTCGGAATCTTGATATTTCACTGTGACTGGTGCTGCATCGCTGCGTTCATATACGTACACCACTTCTTGCGCTGTATCACTGAAGGTGCCGGAAGCATTATCTGGGGTTTCTACTACATACCACCCTGGGATTTCTTTGGCTTCGCTTGTATATGGTAACCCTACTTTTCCGCTTAATACCGTTGGGTCTGCCAACTGATTCCCTTCGGAATCTTGATATTTCACTGTGACTGGTGCTGCATCGCTGCGTTCATATACGTACACCACTTCTTGCGCTGTGTCACTGAAGGTGCCTGAAGCATTATCTGGGGTTTCTACTACATACCACCCTGGGATCTCTTTGGCTTCGATTGTATATGGTAACCCTACTTTTCCGCTTAATACCGTTGGGTCTGCCAACTGATTCCCTTCGGAATCTTGATATTTCACCGTGACTGGTGCTGCATCGCTGCGTTCATATACGTACACCACTTCTTGCGCTGTATCACTGAAGGTTCCCGTCGGATTACCTTGAACTTCTTTTATAGTATACCCGTCTATTTCTAACTTATACTCTGGCGTTGTTGCATCAAAAGATTCACCAATATTACCGCTAATTTTTTGAGAAGGCTTCAATTCATTCCCTTCAGTATCAATATAACTCACCGTAACATCTGCAGCGGCTTCTTGATGATTGATCGAAAATTGGTGCAAATAGGTTCCTGAAGAAATGGCGTAAAAACTATATCCATCTGGTTGAGCATAGGATCCGGCAGGATTATTCAGTCGTGCGTTATACTCCATTGTTTCGATACTTTCAAATTCACTTTGAGTAACCCCAGATACAGTAATCCCATCTTCTGTAATACTTAATCTTGAGGAGGGTACCTGTACACCATTCAAATCAAAGTACGTCTGACTAGTACTATTCGATTTTGTAAAAGGAGGCTGATATCCATCAAAATTTGTTAAACGATTAGGCATAATGGAAAATGGAACAAAAAATGATTGATTATCGGGATCGTAATTTAACTCTTTTGCAGATAATGAAGTAATCGCATCATTTCTTCCTGTGTTTTGGCCATAAGCAGCTAAGTTTGATAATTTGGGAAACTCATTTATCACAGTAAAATCTGTCACGCCACAGAACTGTATTCTTAATTCTGTTAGATTTGGTAATGCAACCAGAGGTGCAATTGTCGTAATATTCATATTGGACTCGAAACTTAGCGACTCTAGTCCTTTCATATTAACTATTTTTGAAAATACAGCATCGGTTACATTTGCGGAACTAAGATTTAATCTAGTTAAATTGGCACCAAAGTTTGGTACATTATCATCCGTTACATTAGCACCCATCAAATATACATAAACTAAGTTATTTAACGAAGTGAGAACGGAAAAGTCAGTAACCTGATTTTGGCCGCTCATATAAAATGATGATAGATTTGTTGCATATTCCAAGCCTGTCAAATCAGCAATAGCGGAATCTGCAGCGTAGATATAGAGAGTCTGAAGTTTGCTCATCTGTTCCTTCGTGATTTCGGACACATCTATACCTAAAGATTTAGCAACTACGGATTGTAGTGCTGGATCCGGAAGCCAAGCTGCAAAATCTTCTTGATCATTATTTACTGCGACCTCAGATGGATTTGCAGAACTTTGACTTGTCGTCTCATTTTCAACTTGGCTATTCCCCTGATCTTCGCCAGAATATTTTGCGTTGTTAGAAGAGCTTTGCGTTGTTGTTTCTTCCGTGGATTCATTATTATCTTCTGTCGAAGTATCAGAAGATTCACTTTGCGTTGTTGAAGAATCCAGCGTTGTAATCGAATTACTCATATTTTCAGATTCTTCATTAGTTGCTTGTGCTACACTTTCTTGTTGCTCATCTGATCGAACATTCACAATGGGAACAAAAAAAGAAGGTACTATTAAACTTGCCAAAGATATGTAGGAAAAAATTTTCTTTTTCATCTGCCAACTCCATCGTGGTATTTTTTTAACCACCTATTTTTATATCTCATCTATTGTAGTAATAATGTATTCTATAGTAAATACTTTTCAAGCAAGGACAGAGTTCCTTCAACCAAAAATAATCATTATTTTTATAAGATACTTGGTATTATGTAATAATAGTTCCTCTTTGTTTTTTAACAACCCCAGAACAAAATTTAAAGAATGAAAGTTTCTATCTTTGTTAAATGATAGTTAGTGAAAGTCTTCCCGATGTGGACCAAACGTCGAAGAGATGCCCAGATTCATGATAAGATAGATCATTTCTGCATTACCTTTGACCAATTCTGCTTTTCCCGTGTCATAGTTGGTAAGTGCATAGGATTCAATAAGCACGTTTAGCTTCTCGCAATTTTTCACGTCTGTCCTCTATCGTTCGGTTAGAAATTTTATTACGTCTTCATAGGATTCCATACCTGACTTCAAAATATATTATAAAAGACTACTTTTCCTTGATTCTTTTTCCAGATCACTTTATTTTAAAAATTAGTGAATGGCTAGTTACATCATTCAATTTATATCCACATAATTCTTTATTGTAGTATGGATAATCTTGTTCTACTATTTTTAACACTTCTTCGTCTGAAAAATCAAAATCTTCAATAGTGATAATGAGTTCTCGTAATAATACTAACTTAGAATCTATTCCCATAATTATTGGAATATCAATCCAAAAATTCGCGGACGTTAATGCTTCTATCAATTCTTTTAATTTTTGAACTTGATTTTCAATATAATTTTTTATCAACGGATGTGCTTTTAACTGCTTTTCTTCAAATTGAAATTCTTTGATATATTCAGATAGATTACTGATTTCGATCATAATTTTCGTCCTTTCCAAAATGAAATCAATACTATAAGCCGGTTTCATTTATTGTTTTTCCCTAGATGAAAGCCTCTGAAAGAAGATGCTTCCTTTACAGGTGAACAATGACCTATTTGAAAATTAAAAGAAAAACGCAAGTTGTTTGTTGCGCTGAACTATACACATTAAAGTTGGTTTGAGGTCTAGTTTTTAAAAAGCAATCGTCCTCTTAATAAATAACTGATATTTCACTCGTTATCCAAATGCCAAGTACTATAAGATCTATAATCTAAGTGGATTGGAAGAACCTTTAAGTATTTGTAAATTTTTATTTATCCTTAGGTAAGAAAGCTCAATTCAATGACAATGCTTTTTTTATAGAAAATGAGTTTCTTTATTCATTTCCTACTACAGCTTATTAATTCCCCTTGAATCTATACCTCATTAATACTACCCTTCGCTTTATTTCAAAATACGAATTTGTTGATTTTTTAAACCTTCAAAATCAACAGTTGGTGATTTATACAAAATAGAAGAATTGCGTTTTTACTTTCATAATGTCCTGACTGATTAGTTGATAGAATTAAAATAATGCATTACTATTCTTTTAAATAGAGTTGAAGAATATGGTCTATTTGTTTATAGTATTTTAGAAAGTTAAGATTACTTTAATCAAATTTCAAAGTCGAAGATGATGTGTTCTACTACTTATATATCTCTATAAGTTACAAAAAAGAGGAGGAATTGTTATCTCAAATAAAAAAAGAACGATAACGGAAATTGCTAATCTATTCAATATTGAACCTTCAACTATACGGTTTTGGGAAAAAAAACAACTAATTTCGTTGAGTAGAGACGAAGAGAATAACTACAGATATTTTGATGCTCATTCTATATTACAGTTAGTTGATATTACTTTTTTTAGAAACTTAGAAATTCCCATTACCGATCTAACCCTTCATTTAAATGGTGATTTGGATCAAAGAAACCAAATATTAAACAATACTCTTATTACCGTTGACAACTGGATCAAACAATTAAATGCTGTATCAAAAGTACTTAATACAAGAATAAAGGATATTGCTCATATCAATCATTGTTTAAACGGAGAGAAAAACCTAAATCTAGAGTTTCCTTTTTCGAAATTTGAACCTCTTGATCTTTACAAAAAAGAACACATTTCTTCTTTATTAAATAATCCAACAAATTTTTTATTATTATTTACTGGAGATCATTTTGATACCATAACAGAAGAAATTGGCATTATAGACATTCCCAATAACACTATTCCTAAAGATCTCCTTGCGGAATCAAGTGAAATATACTTTGGTGGGGCGTTAACTGTTGATAGATACGACTATAGTGAAAATAACTTGAATCAGTTATTGGATGATATACAAGATTCTGCCGATTACTCCAGTGTAGTCGCACAGTACATCGTCGGAGGTTTAGAAAATAATCGGCCTATTGACTACTACTTTTTTTGGCTTCTGTAACTGATCATTATCTATGAAAACAATCAAAGCAGAGGGATTAAAATGAACATTTTCTAAGTAATCATTCCCAAAGTTTCATCATGTATGTAGTATTATTTATCGTAGGAATGATTTCCTAAACACTACACTTTTGCAATCTATTATTTCTCGATTATCAAGATATTCCTTTATAAAATGATGTTAAAACTACTACGTTACTTTAATTGCTTATTATTAAGATATTAAGGTACTATATGTTTCTATTATATTTTTTCATATTGTTAAACACCAAAACATATAGTACCGAAAAAAATCAACTTGTCTTTTCTTTCTTTTTTATTAACCAAACTATTAAGATTACGCTGCCTCCCAAAAAGCTCATTGAAGAAATTACTCCTCCTGTTTGTGGCAGACTCTTCTGAATATCTATTTCTGATGGTTGACTATCTAATTCATTTTGTTCAGAACTTACTGTCTCTTCTCTCTGATAAAATTGTACCCCCGCTTGATTCTCATAAGTAGATGCTTCTACGCTTGGCAAAGAATTTGAATAATTCATATAAAGAGAAATTATACTGAAAAAGAGTACGATTAGTATTTTCTTCATTCGCTTCCTCCCAACGTAGGATCACCCACTAGTTCCCAAGTGATCACTGAGCGATACGTCCCATCATCCACTGGCGTATTCGCCGGCAATCTCAATTGAACGCCTGTCAAAGATCCATTCATTACTTCCCCAATTTGAATCTCTGTTGTACCGTGTTCTCCTTCATATAATTCATTGGGATTGCTCATTGCCCCAACTAACTTCGGAGTGTGGCTCAATACAATGTCTTTTGACGGAACCGTTAACCCCGTATGGACCGTTTCTTGGACACTTAAATCTTTGAGTATCATCGTTGCCCCAGTCAACACTTGCTTTTCTGAATTCACAAATGGACTAGCAGAAACAAAAATGGACCATTGCGTAGTATTGCTGTAATCATCAATCGTAATGGTTGGTGCGTGTTCACCCTTGGCCGCTACCTCTTGATGGCGGCTTGATTGCTCAATGATTCCAAAATTAAAATTTCCATTCGTTACATTAGCCAGCTCCAACCGACCTGGTTCAACCGTAAAAGGCACTTCATAATCACGTAGAATAAATTTCCCAGTACTCAAACGTTCTTCAACACGAATAATTCCGACTACTTGTCCGATTTTGGATGTATCGGGATATTCTTGAAAACCGCTAATCGAGACATGACTGGTGTCAGAAAGATCTAAATATTTTGATATGTTTGCCTCCAATTCTTTTTCAGACATTCCTAACTGAATAGTGGTAGGATTTGGGTGTGCTCGATCAAATGTCAATAGGCTGTATCCATTACTTGTCAATTCAAAATATGCACGATTATTCAAGCTATTTACTCTTTCAGATTCAGAATGGGGGGCGTCATATTTTCTGAGTCGTGTAGGTTCACGATGATAGACTTCGACAATATCGCCAACTTTAGCATTTGTCTCCCCAAAACCGTTCCCAAAGTCAGAAACAGCTGAAGCAATCGTTTGAGTTCCTCTTACATCATACGAATAGGTCAACGTATCAGTGCCTATGACACGCCGCGTGTTATCACCTAAATCATGTATGCTAAAGTTATAATAAATACCAGAAAAATTGTTGTGTACATTTCCTGTCGTGCTTGTCGTTCCTCTTCGAGCAGTGATAATTCCAATGTCGGAATGCCAAGTGTAGATCCCAGCACTATAGTCATTAAACCCACTGAATCTTATGGCGTTTCCGAAAGTAACTGTAATTGGTATCTCGAGTATTAATTGTTGACTAGTTCTGTTATGGTTTAATACTACAGAAGCACTGGTTGTTGTTCCGACAATACTCGTATCTGGAGATTTATTTATATTAAGGGTATACTCATCACTTGATAACAAGCCTCCATTAAGCGAAACATTGGTTATGGCCTGGGTAAGCTGACTTTCCGTCAATCGACCACCTAAATCAATTGTTTGAGGCACAACTTCTGCTGTCAATGCACTCTTCGCATAAACATAGGTCACTTCGATGACTCTTCCTAAAATATAGTTTCCAGAAGCTTCACCTCTGATTTCTAGAAGATAAAATTCGTCCAAATTTAAAGCCTCTGTTGTATATTCCGCCCCTGGCATCCCAAGATTTGACTCAGCATCACCTATCTCCTTTCCAGACTCATCAATATGAGTTACATTGAGTATTCCCCCCAAGGCCATTAAACGTGTACTGGATGTCACATCCGGTTCTCTTCTAACCGTATCGCCACGCATATTTACGACAAATATTCCGAAAGTAAGTTCCCCAAAATCGAAATATCCTCCTAAACCGTCAAAGATAATATCTACAGGCGCATGTTTATTAACAAAACCAAAAATTTCAAGAGTAATCCAACCATTTCCTGGAGAACTATCTGCTCTCGTTCGAAAATCTACATAATCAGACCTAATGTCCGTAAAAAAGGCAGCACTGATATCATTTCCATGCGCATCAACCGCTCGAACACTAAATCTTGAAAACTGATTACTGATTCCATAAACACGTGCCACATTGTACGCTCCGGGATTCACTCCGTTAAACGCAGTCGTAAGTTCCATATTAATAGTAGCGATTAGAATTGGTTCATCTATGTGCCAATCACTTATTGTGCTAGTAACAATGCTAGTTAATCTTTGATTTCTTTGCAATTGATCTTCAATAACTCCCTCGACAGTATCTTCAATTGATGACTCTTCCAGATTTTTTGCACTTGTTTGATCAGAGGATCCATCTGATTCTGTCTCCGATTCTTCTCCCTGCTGCTCCTGATTATTACTAGTTTCTTGGATCTCTTCTTCGTAATCAGATTCACTCGTAGACTCTTCGATCACAGTGGCCACAACGATCGCGGGAAATAAAAAATGAGTTGATAGAACTAGGCTCAACACAAAAACAAGTAAGACTTTTTTCATTGGACTATCCCTTTCTCTTTGGTTTCTGTACTGGAGAATAGGGGACATCCCCTTATTCTCCAGATGCGTTTGTTGGATCCGCGACCAACTCCCAAACTAGTGCAGTTGAGTAAGCCGTATCATTTTTTGTGGTATTGGCTGGAATACGTAAGACAACGCCATCAGTCTGTCCTTCTGCATTCGCATTCCCCAGAGCTAGTGTCCATGCACCGGCACCCTGTGAAGCATTGGCGGTTGCCAAAGTTTGTGCGGCTTCTCCTAATACAATCTCGTTTTGATTCGCAATGGGCGTAGCTGATGTGGGATTCACATAACGCAGACCACTCAAGGTGATCGTTGCTCCTTGCAGCTCATGTCCGCTTGCATCACTCAATTGTTTAGGCTGTGAAACTTGCAGCTCCCAGCCTAATCGATCACTCCCACGACGATCTTCTGTTGCGACAAATGGTACCCGTCCTTCTTCTGATGTACCAGAAAATATATGGTCCAATCGTGCCTCTTGAACGATTTCACTTGAAATATTCGGAATCTTACCAAAATCAAAGTTTGAAACATAATTGATTCTTAGTCGGCCTGGGTGGGGGTTAACTGGTACTTCAGGATCTACTTCTTCTCCTGGATTTTCTGGATCTGGAATCACCGGATTAGATGAATCATTTTCTAAAATAATCACCGTTCCCTCTGTCCTTGCGTTCGTCGCATCCTCATACTCTACTTCTGCTGCCTGACTAATTAATGTACCTAGTCCCATACTTCCCGCTAAAAGTGCTGCTGCTATTGTGATTGTTGTTTTCTTCATTGTTCATCCTCCAATTTTTTTGTTTTTTCTTTGTTTTGTTCGTACGTGTTGCTTTCTTATTCTCCTTTATTCTCAATTGATTTAGTATTTTTCCCCTTCCGGTTTCAGCTGGATGAACACTATAAACCAGCATTTTTTTAGAGCGATTCAGCCTTCTTTCTCCCATTAATTCTAATCCATCTGCCAATAATCAGGAGAATAAGAAGTCCAATTCCCCCTAAAATCAGATAAGATAGATAAGGCGTCCTCTCATCAATATTCACTGCACTTTGGTTTAACTGGCGGGCTTCTGACGCGGCAATCGTGAAATTTTCTTCAAAATGATACTCCTTCCCATCTGCTTTTACCCTCATTTTAAGAACATAGTCCCCAGCCTTTATGGGTCGTTCCCCCGTTGGTATACCAAAATTAAAATTAGAATTGGGCGCCATGCGAAGATCGTAGACATCGTACGTATAAATCGCTGCTTTCCCCCCTTTTTCAGTCACAGTAGATTCAACACTCATATTGCGAACAATCGATGCTGCACTATTTTGAATGTTAGCTTCAATAAAGTTTCGATAATTTCTTTGTCCTGTTGTAATGTCTTTTAAATGCAAGTCATTTTCAACTGTTTCCCCGTCTTTTTTGTTTAACAAAATACCAACGGTGTACGCAACTTCATGAACTACTGTTTGTTCGCTTATATTTTTAACTTCTTCCATAAACCGAATCCCTCCGAGAATGTCTCCCGCCCAGTCTTCTTCTGGGAATAAAACTACTACTTTCATGGTGACAAAACCTAACGCTGGAATCGTACGTTTTGCTTCGTCAATCTTGACCAATTGATCCATTCGATGCGTTAATGAATCATCGTACGTGTCTTCTGCCAAATAACCAGGGATACCATTTTCATTGGTGGAAGCGGGATTCACCGCAGCTTTTACCGTAATTGCTACATCAGACGCATTATAAATCCTAATAGAAACTTCACGTTTTTCTCCCGGCTGACCGTCGAAATGGTAATAGCCTTGCGCATTTACATTTCCATCCTCATCTAACGTTTGAATCGAAAAATTATTCACCTCATCTGCATAGCCTGTTTGATAAAAAAAACCAAGACTTAGGATTACCGTAAATAGAATCCATCGGATTGCGTGTTTCTTTCGTTCTTTCTTTGTTTTCAATATAATTTCCTCATTTCATAAAAGTGAGATAGTTCATTATTAAATATTTAATTCACAAATTAATATACGGGTTAAACCAGGTTTAAGGTCAATGCCTTTTTTTCAAAAAAAAACTACAAAATAAAAAAAAATTCAAAAACAGACTTGTAAATGCTGATTTATTAGGCGTTTTCCGGAAAATAAATTAAAATGATCTTTCTTAATTTTTATAAATTAGCATTTATAATAATCAACAGTCTTATTATTTCCTTTCCCACTTGAAATATATTGAACAATTGATTTAATAAACTCAGCTCTATAGAATCCTTCTCTCTTAACACGTACAATGTACTTTCTGATTGCTTTCAATATCAACTTCTAGCAATCCGTCAAAAATAATCTGAGCGCTCGCCACTTTTTTTCTAGAGGAGCTTTTTGATTTACCGATAGGTTGAATGATAATCCCATCTTTCATTACGTTTGTTGAATTTTGTTCAAAAAACAATACAAAATACGCAACGGTAGTTACGTATTGTTACATATGTTCTTTCCGCAACAATTAAAGTGTCTCTATTTCTATAAACTTTCTTTTTAAATGAACAATATTTTGTATATCAATAGACACAAAACGAAAGCTACGTGCTTCAATTGTCATAAAAAAAGAGGGTCCAGAAACTAGTCATTTTCTGAACACTCTTTTAATAGTTTCATAATGCACATTCCATTATCCGAAATTTATTTTTGCGCAACATATTTAGCTGCCAATAATGATTTGTATATTTCATTCGGCAAAAAATCCATGGAATATACTCTACTGTTCTCTGAAATAATACCTTTTTGATCTAGTTATTGAATTACTTAAGGAGTTATGAAATAAGTAACTAGAAAGGATCAAAACCTTTTAAGTTTCTGTTCACTTTTGATGAGCTGTTCTAATACTCACAAATCTGATTTTTAAGTGAACAATGAGTTGTATCCGATTCTATAGATACAAAAATAAGCTACTCGTTCAGAAAATAAACGAGTAGCCTTGAACTGCCAAAATCTCTAAGGTGTAAATTCTTTAATTTTGTAAAAAAATGATTATTGATACAAGAGAATTTCCTTAACAATTTTGATTGAATCTACCATAAAAAACGATCTTCCTACTTAAGTACATAAAAAAGGTATCTAGAGAGGATTCATTTTCTAGATACCTTTCTTTATAAATAGTTCCCAGCGAAAGGAAACATTGCTCCTAAAATATAAGCGTATGTTCACTCGTTTTTCTATTATACACTCAAAAAATTATTCAAGCAGCACGACTATTGCAGGGAAAACCGAATCTATCTTAGAGATTCTATGCTATTTTGCTTTGTTTGCTTCATCGACAGCTTGTTGCGCTTTTTCCTTACTTCCATTGCTGTCATTAGCTTTACTAATTGCGGCTTGCAGTTCACTGTCCACTTGACTCAACGCATCATTGGTATTATCGACGTCTATGGAGCTATCGCTTAAACCGGCGTCCGCAGCAACTGCGTTCGCATAATCCTTTAGCTTCGTATTTGCAGATTCTAAATCTTTTGCATATTGCGCTACCTTATTAACATTGGCGTTCGCACCACTTACAGCAGCAGAAGCTTCACTATTTTGGGCTTGCACGTTTTCGATTGTTTCATTGGCCGCTTGTAAATCACTTTCCGCTTTTGCTTTTGCTGCTTCAGCTTCCGCTTTTTCTTGGACTAGTTGTGCTATTTGGGCTTTTTGACCTTTAATCTCTATCCCCAAAGCGCTTAAAACTTGTGCAATTCTTATGGAATCGTCTTTTGTCCCCAAAAAATGAAACGTCGTTGCAATCGCTGCATAGGCGCCCACACTAAATGAAAAGATCATTCCCAGTGCAGCAAGAGCTAGGACACACCCTTTCTTATGCTCTTCAATATACCTTCCGATCCTTGTTTGTTTCCTTCTTTCTCTCATACACTTCTTCCCTCTCTCATTTTAATTATTTATACTTCTATCTTTCGATAGTTTTTTTATATTGTTTGCTAACTTAGACGATGATAGTCGCTACTCACTCTCTCATTACCCTTTGTTGAACAGCAACTAAAATAAACTCAGTTACAAATCGACTCCATCCCATCCATAAATGAAAAATGGCCAATATCAATGTCCTAGATTTGATTACAAAGTAAATCATCAGAAAACCAGTTCTGCCGGAACACTATTGTGACATTAAGCACAATGTATAGTTTATCAAACCTCGTTTGTTCGAATCATTTTGGTCTGGTATTTCGGACTTTCCAGATTTGCTGAATTCCACTTTCCTTTTATAAACCTATGAAAATAAGCAATAAAAAAAAGAGTTCAAAAACGTTTTAGTTTTTTGAACCTTTGCTTCTGTAATCCCCTATACTTTTTGAACTATATTTACACAAAGCGCCTATCTATGAGTCACCTTGCATGGCGCTGTCTTAAACATTATATTTAGTAGCTTCTAACTTCAACATAGATTTAATACACTGGAATCAGCATGTTACTCCAACAATAACGAGAACATTTTTGATAAAGGTGCTTGATCAAGTTCAACCATGATGTCTAGCATTCTTGTTGCCATTGTTCTTCCCTGCTCCTCATTGACTGTCCTCATAATCAGTAATCCTTCAAAAAATTTGTACAGCGTTCTCGAAAAAAAGTCTTGGAAACTGGTGGATAACAACCCCAATTGGGTAAGTAAAACTTCTGCAAACTCATACTGATTTTTTACAAATGTATATTCAATAATATTAATCAGGAGACCACAATATACTTCTCTGCCTTTCTCAAATTGAATATAATACTCCAGCAGTTTAGAAACTCTTTTAAAAAAGATAAATATAAATTCGTGATCTAAAAAATCTAGTGTATTGGCAAATAAATGTATTTCTTGAAGCGTCCAGCTTTCAATCCCCATTAAATAGGACAAAATCAGTTGCTTATCTTCTTCTAAAACGACAGCGGTATTGTATACTCCATAAACTTCTAAATGCTGTAAAATTCTTATTCTCGAGCGTACCTCAGCCACTCTGATCGCATTTATTTGTCCTGATTTTCTTTCTAGTTCTTTTAAAAGTAACGCTAATCCTTTTATGTCTTGCTTATTAGATAGGTTGGCGTAATGATAAGTGTAATGATTTTGTTCATTTAATTTATAGCCATTGGCAATAAACAAGAACTCGCTAATATCCATAGACAAGTTTTCTAATATCTTAATAAGGACATCAGAAGATATATTATGTTTCCCTTTCTCAAATTCAATCGCATATGATTTTGAGATAATATTTCTATAGACTTCTTTTTGACTAAATCCTTTTTTTAGCCGTATTTCTCTAATCGTTTCTCCAAACATGCATTATCCCTCTCTAAAAACGTGATACATTTCTAAATAAAACTGAGTAATACTAAAGTGCATATCATAAAAAACCATTTCATAAATTATTCTCCTTTTCTATTTTTGATGTTCTATGGCACCTAAAGATTATGCTTTCACTGAGAATCTAGACAAAGACTGATCACAATAGCTTCAGTCTTTGCCTATTTTGATTTCTATACAGTTTCTGCGTACCCGGCAGATGACGTTTGGAGAAAATTATTATCCAAATCAATTAATTAAATTGATTAGTTCTTTGTTTTCTTCACTCTTATGCTAACTACACCTAGGACACTTATAACTAAAAAACCTACAGCTTGTAAAATATTGGAAAATAGCGTACTTTCACCAGTCTTTGGGAAAGTATGACCGTTGTTTTTAGATAAAATATTAGAAAAAGCAGTGTCTTTTTTGATAGCTCTCATGGGAACGCTTTTTTTAGCTGAACTTAAAAACCTAACAGGTTTCGCTACAACATCCGTTTTTGTCTTTTCTTTTGATGTTGATCCATTTGTTCGGTTCGATCCTTTTCCACTAGTTTCGGCTATCCTTGTATCTTCTTCGGACTTTGTTGCTTCTGTTGTGGTTGGTACGGCTCCTTTTTTAATCGTTGTCGTTCCTAATGTCGGATCTGTTGTTGTTGGTTGTTCTACAGTTGCTTCAACGGTCATTCCCGTTTGACTTTCTATTGTTGATTCATTTGTTTGGTTTGATCTTGTCTTTGTGGTACCAGCCATTCTTGTATCTTCTTCGGGCTGTGTTGCTTCTGTTGTGGTTGGTACAGCTTCTTTTGTGATCGTTGTCGTTCCTAATGTCGGATCTGTTGTTGTTGGTTGTTCTACAGTTGCTCCAACAGTCATTCCCGTTTGACTTTCTATTGTTGATTCATTTGTTTGGTTTGATCTTGTCTTTGTGGTACCAGCCATTCTTGTATCTTCTTCGGGCTGTGTTGCTTCTGTTGTGGTTGGTACAGCTTCTTTTGTGATCGTTGTCGTTCCTAAGGTCGGATCTGTTGTTGTTGGTTGTTCTACAGTTGCTCCAACAGTCATTCCCGTTTGACTTTCTATTGTTGATTCATTTGTTTGGTTTGATTTAGATTCTGTGGTACCTACTGTTGTTAACATTTGTTGGTGTACCGATGTTCCTTCATCTTGTACTTGTATTTGAACTAATTCGTTCGGTTTGTCTGAGTCAGGTTCCTTTAGTTCAGGGTAATATGATGAGCCTTGTATTGATTCTAATGAATCGGAGACGATCTTGCCGTATTCTCTTGTTTCATCATTGAACCAGACATTGCCGTCCTTAGACCATCTATCTCCCTTATCATCAACTGCTCGGCTTTCACTTAAACGTGTAACATGATGACCATTGATTGTATCCGCATGAGCTTCCGCTGCAAACACTAGAATAAATCCCGCAGCTAAAGTAGTAGTTATAACTCTCTTTTTCATTATTTACTCTCCTATAAATTTCTAAATAAATGTTTCAGCTGAGCATCATTGTGATAAAAAACACAACCGAAAACATTTTTAAATTCATTCCTAATTTTCTGAAACTAATCTTGCAGTTTTCATTATAGTCTCCTTTAAATAAAATTTGCATTAGGTCTTATATTTGAGACCATCTTATTGGCCATATTTAAAATATCTTAAATATAGATCTTTTATAAATAATTCTGTTTATGAGTTATCCGTAAAAAGGGTCATAAACTATTAAGTTTCTGACCCAATCAAATAATTATTCAATCAACCATAAAATGATTTTTCAATCTAAAAATGAGTGATTTACGATTCTATGGTCACAAAACAAAATGATTGATCTCAATTATTTTATATAAAAAATGAGTTCAGAAATTAAGCATTTTCTGAACTCTCTTTTACACTTACCAATCACCTATATATTATTATCAAGTTATTACTTTTTAACTTATTTTTTACAACTAAATTTTTATTCATCACCAAGACCAGGATTATCCACTTTAAATTCGTCGTCTCTTATTTATCTTTGTAACTTCAATAATTAGTATCTGAATTGATTCAGCAAATCGATAAAATAATATAAACACAGTTACTTTCATACCAACTTTTATACTAAACACTTAATTGAAATCTATTGAAAATTAGATTTATTTAAGTGATATTCTTTTAATTTCCTGTTCCAAAGCTCTTTATCTACTCCATCTATTTCTCTAATTACTCTAGCAGGATTGCCACCAACGATAGTATTTCCAGGGACATCTTTCGTTACTACAGATTTTAAGAATCAGGTTGTGATTAATAAAAATTACACTATCCAATCATTCAACTCTTCAAATTTCCCTAATTTATCAAAGTCTTATCTTAAATATCTTTCGTTCTCAAAAACTGTCAATGTGGAATTCGGTATCACTTTCACTAGATTTAAATTTCCTTGTTCAGTCAAAGCGTTGTATCAGTGTAATTGTTTATCCATAGGTGAACAATAAATTATAGCTTCTCTGTTGCAATATTTTTAGATAAATAGTATTCAAAATTTATATCCATAGATAGTAGCATACCGATAAACTCTTCCTTAGGACAATTAAATTCGGATTCTATCCAAGATTTTATCATAGAAAGAAAGCCACTTATATGATAAACACTATACAGATTCATCTTAAAGCCCACAGCATGGTCTCCATATACTTCTTTCCATTCATCTGAAACAGATTTTTCCAAAAAATTGGTTAAATCTGAGAAGAATTTTGTGTCGTAATCGTTTCTAAATACCATTTTACATACTGATTTATTGTTTATAATGTACTCAACAACATGCCTAAAAAATTCTGTCATTCCATTTTTTTGTTTATCCATTATCTCTTTCAAATCTTTCACAACACTATCTTCAATTTGTTCATATAAGTCATATATATCTTTATAGTGACTGTAAAATGTAGCTCTATGAATATCCGATTTGATACACAATTCTTTAACTGTAATTTTCCTCAACTCTTTGCGTATCATGATTTCTGATAAACCTTCTTGTAAAGCTTTCTTAGTTTTTCTAACACGAGGATCTTCATTAGTGCTTTTCATATATACCTCCATTTGTTTACATATATTCGATGGGAATATTCAGCATAAATATTAACGCTAATATAATTATGTATATAAGAAAATACTTTTCACAAGCTTTTTATTCAGTATTGTACACTACATATAAAGATTGTCTATTAAGCGACACTTGTACTACTTATTGAATATTGTATTGAAAAAATCAGTAGATTAAACTTATGACTATAAACATATTTACTACATAATTATGATTAGGAGTGAAGGGCAAAAATGATAGAATATAAAAAAATGGAGAAATCCTACCTTTATCAAGCAGCTAGAATGAATGCTATTAGTTTTTCTGATTACCCTCTTGTGGGTAAAATTCGCAACGAATTTGAAAGTAACGAAGCTTTTATTGATTTTTTGACTGAAGCTCTTAAAGTTTACATCTATGCTCATAGTAAGAAAAATACAGTCTTTTTAGGTTTTGAAAACAATAAAATTAGATCTTTTGCTATCTTAGTTAGTCCTCGTGATAAAAAAGTAAATTTCTTTGATTATATGACATCTGGTGGAGTAAAACTATTAACAATGGCTCCTATAAGCAAAATTTTCTCACTATTACAACTGTTAAGCACCGGGCATAAAGCTGTAAATAGTTTTGCAGGAAAAACGTGGATGCTAGAATCATTGGCTGTAGACTCTTCCCAACGAGGGAAAAACTATGGAAGTAAAATGATCAATGATTGTCTTTTACCATATATAAAAGAAAATAAGCCCCAAAAAAGAACAGAGTATTTCATCACATTTACTAATACTGAACGAAACAGACGATTCTATTCTAAAAATGGTTTCTTTGAATTCGATTCATCGGTAATTAAAGATGGTAATCAAAATATAGGTAACTGGAGTTTTAAAATGGATATCAACTAATTTATCTAATATAAGTTTCTATCGAAAAGCAATCCGGAGTAAATTTGATTTAAAAAACTATATTCTAAGAATTGAAGCTTGCGGCGAGTTTCATATACTCACAAATTACAACCGAATCTTTAAGTGATCTCTATTCAAGTTCATTTATCAATGATCTCCACATATAAGGCATCAAACATGAGTTAATAGCAAGAGCGTGCAGCGTTTAAAAGTAGTCAAAATTAAACTATAAGTATCACATATTCAAATAATGAAATACAAATTCTTTATAAACTTAAACTTTACCCATTTCATTAATTGTTATTGTCTAAAATTATGTTCGTCAATTAAAATAAATGATATCCAGTTAATCAATTAATCAGATTGGCTGACAAAAATAGTGTTACATTGGAGGTCCTTATGTCAGTTTTAGTTTTAGGCGGTGCGGGTTACATTGGTTCAAATGCAGTGGATATGCTTATCAATCAGGGATATGAGGTCGTAGTCGTTGATAATCTTTGTACTGGATTTAAAGAAGCTGTTCATGACAGAGCAAAGTTTTACGAGATAGATATACGAAACAAAAAGTTACTGCGTTCTGTTTTTGAAACTGAAAATATTGACTCTGTGATGTATTTTGCTGCCTTATCTCTAGGTCGTGAATCTGTCGAACAGCCCTTAAAATATTTCAACAATAATGTTTACGGAACACAGATTGTTCTTGAAGTCATGCAGGAATTTAACATAAAATATATTGTCTTCTCTTCGTCTGCTTCAGTCTATGGCAATACAGAAATGAATCCTGTTCATGAATTAATACCTACTGCACCAATAAATCCCTACGGATGCTCTAAAGTAATTATGGAGACAATGATGGACTGGGTTAGCCGATCATCCAACATGACATTTGTTTCTATGCGCTATTTTAATGTCGCTGGGGCTAAAAAGGATTTTACACTTGGTGAAGTGCGTCCTCGTCTGATTCCTATTATTCTAGAAGTGGCTCAGAGAAGGCAAGAAAAGATAACCATTTTTGGGAACACTTATACTACTCATGACGGTACCTGTGTACGTGACTACATTCATGTCTTAGATTTAGTTGAAGCACACATATTAGCCTTGGAATATTTAAAATGTGGTGGTGCGAGTGAAATTTTTAATCTAGGATCCTCGAAAGGTTACTCTAATTTAGAAGTGATAAATGCAGCTGAAAAAGTTACAGGGAAAAAAATCCCAGTTGAAATCGTTACGAGTGTCGTTGGAGATGCTTCTTCTTTAATAGCTTCAAACAAAAAAATTAAAACTATTCTTGAATGGGAGCCTAAGTATAGTGGAATTGAGGAAATTATTTCTGATTCTTGGGGATGGCAAAAAAAATACCCAGATGGTTACTCGAATTGATTAGTTAAATAACCTGTTCTTTGACATTTAGTGTTGGTAGAACCAGAAAAATGGTCACATTCATCTCAGCGTGAATGTGACCATTTTCTATTTTCAACATGTGTTCTATCTTTAAAATATATTTATTTTATCACTTTTGAAAGTTATAAAAAAAGATAAGGTAATAATATAAACTAAAAATAAAGGGAAATCATTAATCTTAATTTAAACATCTAAGTTGATTATACTCAGAATCAACCAACGAAATTATTGTGAATATTTTAGAATAATAAGATATTATATATACGGTTATTGAAGTCGCTAATACCAGTTGGACTATTATCAATAAAGTATCTGGTTGCAAATTTGATAAAATGAAAAGGATCTTTTTGGGGAAAAATTTTATAACAGTTTTAGAAACAGGCACCATAGTAATGCAATATAACTTAATTTTTAGAAATATGAGAATAAGAATAATTAAAAGCCCGTATCCCCGAAATAAATTATTTTTAAATCGAGTATTTCTAATTTTAAACACTGCAGAGGTTGCTCTTTCTAGATATGATGAGAAGTAAATTATACCCAGATCCTCAACTTTAAATTTTGTGATAAATTTAAAGTAAATATGTTTAGAAATAAACTTAGTAACAGGTTTTAACATCAATATCGTCTCAAAAAAAATATATGTCGTGACTATTGATTTCAGTTTAAACGTTTTATTAATTAGTATATATATGAAGAAAACTACAAAAACTAAAAAGAAATAAATGTATTGCTTTGCTATAGTACTCTCTTTAGAAATATAACTTTGTACTTCAGTAACGTAACTGCTTCTTTGCCTAAAAAAAGCTTTGACACTTTATTAGCTATTTTCTCTCACCTCGAATCTTTCTTTTCTATTTTAAATTAACTAATCTTATTACATTCGTATTCTCAATTTCTATATGGTATCGAAAAAAAGATATAAATGTTAAGTTTCTGACCCTCTTTTCTTGTTCTATAAAAAAAACCGAGAGGAAAGATCCTCTTCGGCTTCTGACAATAATTTTAATTTTGGCTAGACGCAAAATTCCCCATTGAAATGGACACTCTATTCCAACTATTAATTTGAGTAATTAATAGTACTAGTTCAACATATTCTTTTTCATCATAGTAATCGCGTACACGAGCATACAAGTCTTCAGGAACTTTTAAATCTGAAATTAATGTTATAGCTTCTGTAAGCTCCAAAGCGACCTTTTCTGCATCCGTATAAAAATCACACTCTCTCCAAGCACTTATACAGTAGATTCTTTGTTCTGTTTCCCCTAATTTTCGAGCATCGCTGCTATGGAGGTTTAGACAAAAAGCACAGCCATTGATTTGAGAAGCACGAATTTTAATAAGCTCTCGTAGATTTTTATCAATCTCTGTTTTACTTAAGTATTTTTCCATTTCCAACAAGTGTTTCATTCCATCAGGTGCTGTTTTATAATAATCAATTCTTTGTTTCATTTCACTTTCTTCCTTCCTATTGACGCAATCAACCAATTAATTTCTATAAAGTAAATATGATAATTTGTCTTACAATGATATTTAAAAAATTACAAACTATTAGAGGGTGATAAATTTTTCGATCGCACGTAATACGCCATCTTCGTCATTTGATTTAGTAATGAAGTCTGCTTGTATTTTGACTTCTTCAAAAGCATTTTTCATTGCAACACTGATACCTGCTTGAGAAAATAGTTCGATATCATTAAACCCATCACCAAATGCAATCGTCTCAGATTTATCGATGTTCAAAATCGATTGAAGTTGGGCAACTGTTGTTCCTTTATGAACATTTAAGTTCGAAATATCGATCCATGCTGCTTCTGAAGCAACAACATAGGCTCTATCCTGAAATATTGCCAATTCCTTCACTGTTTCAAAAGAGCGTAATTGCGGATCGTATACAGTAATTTTAACGAAATTTTCTGTTATATCAGCAAGATTTTCTAAGGTTTCTAAGATCTCGTATGAGCCTCTCGCCTTTTTGATATCTTGGTCTCTTGTCGTATTTTTTACGTATGCGGCGGTCGGTGTGCAAGCTATAATTACATAGTCGTCTGCAATTTCGTTTAACTTAGCGATAATATCTAAACCTATTTTATTAGGAAGCAATGACTGATAGATATAGTTTCCTTTATGTTTTATCCGTGTTGCACTATCACCTAATATCCATATATCACTTGATAATTCTTCACCAAAAATTTTTTCTACTCTTTCACATTGTTTTCCTGTACATGCAGCAAACGTGATGTACATTCTCTTCATATCTTCATGAATCTTTTTAAAATATTCTTGATTGAACTTACTATCACTATTCAAAAAAGTTCCATCCATATCACTAATAATCAATTTTATCATTACTATTCCTCAATCTCAGTAGTAGATTTGTGAACTAGATCAGTTAGGTCTATACAAAAAGATCCCACTCATAATTCAGCATTTGTTTAGCCTCCATCATAATTTCTGACTCAGACAACAATGCTGTTCCTTGTGCTCTAACAATCCCAAGTCTAGAGAACCCCATGATTTCCTCAAACATCTGCTTGAGATAATTGTATGAGAAGTCCATTTTAGAATATCGGTCATCATTTGTGTAAATACTACCGCTTGCTTGCAGGAAAAGTATCTTATAATCATCGACCATTAAACCAACAGATCCTGTTTCGGTATATTTAAATGTCTCACGAGCAATCAAGATATTATCCATATAGTCTTTCAAACGAGACGTCACATTGAAATTATGAAGGGGGGATACAATCACGATTCTATGATGATCTTTAAATTGTTGTAACAGAGTCGTAGAAGTCTCATCAATTTTCATTTCATCTTGCGTTAAGCTCTCTCCAACTCGTTTTTTCTCCCAAATTGCTAATAATTGACCTTGCTCAACTCTTGGAATGTCCATATCATAAAGGTTGATAGTAGTGATTTGATTTGGATCAAATTGCTCATGAAACTTACCTAAAAATAAGTCTTGTAGCTTACTTGAATAAGTTGTTTTTTTGTTGAATTCAGGGTGGGAATTAATTAGTAAAGTTTTCATGTAATTACCTCTTTTCTTTTGATATACTTACTATACTACGAAAAGGTGTCAGAACATGATACCGTTTAAGGAGAGACTATGAAAAAGTCAGAGCGACTAAATAAAGAATTGATTTTTTTAAAGAACAAAAATTTTTTCAACTTAAAAGATCTTATGGAAGAATTTAATATTTCTAAAAGTACTGCTTTACGTGACATTGAATCTTTAGAAGAAATGGGGCTTGCTTTGTACTCCGATTATGGGAGAAGCGGCGGATATCAATTAATGGATCAGTCACTATTAACGCCTATTTATTTTGATCAAAATGAAATTTTTGCGATTTTTTTTGCCTTGAAAGCACTAGAACTGCTTTCTAGCACTCCTTTTGATAAATCCTATACACATATCCAATCAAAACTCATGGTTACTTTAACAAGCAAGCAGCAAAAAGAGATAGAAACACTTTTAACTGTTGTAAAGTACTACAATACAGCGCCATTAAAAACACAAACAAATCTAGCCAAAATACTTGATTCTATCCTAAATGAAAAAGCGATAAAAGTGACCTATGCCCAGTTTGAAGAAATTGAAACAATACTGCAAAGTAATGAACTTTTCTATCGAAACGGGATTTGGTTTTTTAGTGCCTACGATTTTACGACCCACCATTGGGGAACTTACCGAAGTGATTGTGTTGTAGCGAGTGAGATCTTAGAAGAATTTGATCAGTCGTTTTCTATTGAAGAACTAAACCAAATTCAAAAAAAATATGAACAAAATTTTCATGATATACCTTTTCGTTGTCGATTAACGGCATTTGGTAAAGAAATCTTTCATAAACACAACTATCCTAACATGTCCTTAGAGATCAAGGATGGCATTTCTTACATCGTTGGTGGATATAATCAAAAAGAACTTCCTTATATGACTCATTATCTATTACGCTTTGGTAATTGTATAACAGTCGAATATCCTGAAGAGTTAAAGGACAGCTATTTGAAAGAGCTTCAATTGATATTGAAAAAATATTTAAAATGAGAATGATTCAAACGCTCTCAAACTTATTTTAAACTAAAAAAGTATCTTGACCGATATGGGTTAAGATACTTTTCCCTATGTAATCACAAGCATTGTAATTTTGATATAAGATTGATAACTAAAAACTCTTAAGTTTCTGACCCCGTTAAGAATTTGTCCAAATACTTATAAAAATGATTTTCAAATGAACAATCATTTAATTTAAAAGTTTAAGGACATAAAAATAAAAATCTTCACTGCAATTATGGTATCTAAAAAGAGTGCTCAAAAAATAGTTATTTTCTGAACACTCTTTTAAATAGATTCCTCAACACCTTGATGATTTAATCATTTGGATATTATTAACAAATAAACCACATAATTTGCTGCACTTTTCAACGCACCCCACCATATTCTTCATATAATTTAGTCATCATCCATTGTATCTAACTCTTGGTCTGACTTTAATCTCTCACATATTAGGCTGCAGTTTCATTGGTAAATTCAATGATTAAAGAATGATGATAACATTTTAGACTATATTATGCTATTTAGCAGTTCACCCATAGTGGCTACAATATACATTTCCTCTGTTTCAAAAATAATATTGTTTTTACTAGAATAAACATTATATATCTCGTGTCCTACTTTTTCACTAATATCTATTTTTTTAATACAGCACATAGTTTTATCAAATAAGTAGATGGAATCTTCTGCAAAAACACAAATATAATCATTAAATTGTCGAAGTTCAAATATAGTAGCGTCACACCCAATTTCTTTTACTTCAGTTAAATGGCTATACAAATTACATTTAATCATTATTTGTGTTTCTACATCAGTATATGCGATTAAAAAGATATCACCATTAGCGGATATTGTAGATATAGCCCCTAGATCAATGAATGTCGAAGTTAAATGATGAGGGAGTACCGCATTAAATCTATTTAAATCTATATTGAATTCTACTAATCCATAGTGAGCCCAATCGTTTTCAGCGGATAGTATTCCTTCTTCATTATACGCAACTAATACTCCGCTTGGAGATGGCACTATATTTAGTATTCCATTTCCTAATACAGTAATAGAATTATTTATAAAGATAGCCTCTTCATCAACCATCGAAAAAAATAGATACCACTCATTTTTATACATCATAATCTCATGAATCTTAATTTCCTTTTGTTCGAACAGTTCATGCTCAAAAGTATGAATTATTTTATCTTCTTCAAAAATTTTAATAGTAGATTTTTCTTTTGAAAATATACATAAATTGTTTTCTGTGGGTGTAGTTAAGATTGTTAGGTTATCTTTTAATGGTAATTCTCTCATCATATGCACCTGCACTTTTTTTCGTCGTTGATGATAGCTCTAAGATCTGTGACCGTCCCGCGTTCTTTTAACTAATCGGAAAACATAAAGAAACTCAACAATCCATATTATAACAATTCGAGTAATTTTTATAGCAACGAAAAATCCTACCCAAGTAGTGATTGTTACCGGAATTTATCCATATGAATTAAATTTATTCAATGGATTACTATCCAAGTGGGCATACACATTATAGATTCTCTTAATCGATATTTAGTTAGATAAAAATTCCGTGAGTTAAGTAGGTCATAAAATAATTTTGTACGCCAAATTTTTTGAAGATACGTTAAATAAATTAGTTTTAAAATGAAATCTGTAACCTTTAAAATCTAAAGTAGGTTCATCTAGCAGATTATCGCTTCTAAATGAAAAATTATAATTAAAATCTATTACTCCTTGAAATTTGAGGACGACCTTTGAAGATGTTTCTAGAGAACTCAATAACAATAATAGACTTGCGTTTTCATACATATCACTTTCCATACCTTCTTCACTGGTTAACATACTAACACTAGCATATGATAGCGATCCATCTAAACTTAGTATCATATCCGAGTAAAACTCCATTTTTTCAACAAATGAATCATGAAAATTTCCATACTTTTCATTCAAATATCCTACTTCATCCGAATTATTTATATAACTCCACAATTCACATTATCTCCTTTTATTAAATTTCTTATTATATCTTGGGTACTTTTGGCCATTTACATTTCTATTGTTCCAGCTGTGCTTGTGTGGAACATGGGGATGACGTTTAGCATTACTGTGATTACTGTAATCGATATCAACACGCGGCTTCTTTTCTTTATCAAAAACATTGTTTTGTGTATTCTATCATTTTTTATAGAGATTTTTTTTTGTTATAGTTATAGTTTTTATTCTACATCCCTTAATGCCTTTATAAGGCCTCACGAGCTATAAGAAAGATTTGGTGTAGATTTTTTAATTTTATTAGAAGCTTAAATAATAACCTATACCTGTTCCGGACAACCTTGTTACATTTATATAAATCCTTATGCCAGCTACTATCGAAAAATGCCCATCAGGATCAAGAAAGTCAAACATTACAAGCTATATAATAAAGTGCCATTAAATACTACTTTTAGATTTCAATAGTATTTAATGGCACGCATATCCGTCATAACCCTAAGAATTGATTTTCGCATAATTAACTCTCTTCAATCTGTTTCATGAAAAAGAATATCATAATTCAAAATCATCATTTTTATGGGGTATATTAAAGTGAGAGGTATGCTTGATTCGATCTCAATCTAAATTTCAAAAAATTAATCAAATAGTGCGGTACGATCAAAAATACACTTAATTCCTAATCTTCATCTTTTCGATTTAAAAATACAATTTGTTCAATTGTAATATCCCCTGCTTTCTGTAGTTTATTGAAATCAGTCAAACTAATTGAAAAGTATTGGTCTGGTATATTTTCATTAAGATTTTCCTGCTCTCCTTTTTTTCTTTTAGCAGATAATAGTTGAAAATAAACATTTTTATCATCGATAAAATGAGCTACTGCTCTGAAAGCTGAAAGCTGAAGTCGCGGTACAACTCCTAAAAAATCCAATTTAGCTCTACTATCATTTCTTAAGTATTTGATGTCATCTTCTTGCACAACCGATTTCCATTTAAAAACTGCTTCAGAAATATTCTGAACTTCCGCTGATTTTACAACTTCAGGCTCACTTGACACATTAAATAAGATTCCACCTATCAAAGCAAGTGAGATCATACAAAGAACAGCGAATGTAATGATTTTTTTCAAATCTATAGTCCAAAAGCATTGAAGTGGTTTCCGCTTTATACAAAGAAAGTCGAAGAGAAATTACCCTCTTCGACTTTTCTACTTGGAATGAAATTGAAAGGTCATTCAAAACAGCATAATCCATTGGTTGAAAATTAGGCAAGTCCGTTTATTTTTCAAGCTTTGCAACACAACCTCAAAAACCTTGATCAGAATAGATACTTGTTAATTTTTTTAATTTCTTTTTTGTTATATATAATCCCGAAACAAATCTCTGTTGAAGATCTAGATTATTGATATTTGATACCCAAATAAAATCATAGTTATTCTGAAAATCTTCTATACTATTTTTTAACTTTTCAGACTTTATACTTAAAAGGAATATATCTTCAAAGACTGTGTCCATATATAGGAATCTATCAAAATTTTCAGAGAATATCATAAAAGGATACATTGTATCATTTGTATAATTCCCCAAGAAATTTTTTAACAATTTTTTATCGAAAAAACACTTCTTACTATATTTAAAGAAGTAATCATCATAATAAACATAAATATTTTCTTCAGTTTTAAAAATCAATTTTAATATCTTATTTATATCTGCAATTGAAATATTTGAATCACCAAAAAAATTATAAAATTTTTCTTGTTGGAAAAATTTTGAATACATATCTTTTTTTAGATTAAATAATTTATTAAGGTTTTCTCTTATATACTCATAATCTGTCATATTACCACCTACGGACTCTAATTTTAATAACTTTATTTTTACCCTTGGCATTTTTTATTCCGCTAAAATAGTCATAAGTGTGATCTCCTGACTTTGCCTTCCCTCTATAAACATATCTTTTATTACTTTTTGTATAATGTACTACTCGTTTCCCATTAGAATATGTTTTTGTTTGTTTGTAACCACTTTTCTTAAGTGCTTTACCAAAACTTCTCACAGATTTGTTAACTCTGATATTTTTAACACTAGAACCTCGTTTAGTTACGTTAGACCATCTTAGGTTGGAAGCTGATCGAGCAAACTTTAGACCTCTCCCGAGAACTTTGAAAGCACCACCAAAGGCCGCAGAAGTCGCTGCACTTTTCGCCGCTGCCCAGCCAGCTTTCTTCCATGATTTTGTTTTTTTATAAGTCTTATATGCATCATAAGCCGCAAACCCAGCACCAACCGCAAACCAAACCCAATGCCCATCAGGGTCAACATTCATCACCGGATTATTGTCCGCGTAAGTATATCCATTCATGGTCAATGGATCATCTTCGTCCCCTGGATCAGGATCAAGAGAGGTAAAAACTCCATGAGCCGGATGATAATACCGTGCCATTAAATAATACTGTTGGATTTCAGCATCGTACGTATATCCGGCATAACCATAAGGATTGCTTTTCGCTAGTTCCGTTTTTGCTTCACTGGTTAGAACGTTTCCCCACGCATCGTAAGTGTAACTGGCTACTTGCTGGCCGTTTTCGTCCGTCAATGCAACCACATCACCATGCCCATTGTAATGATAGTATACCGTGTTTTTCCCACTCTTCATAGCTAAGCGAATATTATCATCAGAGTAGATATAATGACGTAAAACTTGCCCATTCGTATCTGTTTCATACAGCACATCAATACTATCACCATCATAATGGTAGTTCGTTATCTTTCCATTAACCTTCTTAGACAATCGTCGGTTGTCCTCGTCGTAAGTGTATGTGACAAATGGTTGGTTTTCTCCATTTTTCGTCACCCCTACCAAGCGATCCGCTTGATCCCAAGCGTAGTTATATTTTTCATCACTTAGACGATTCCCATTTGCATCATAGGTTAGTGCTTGACCATTGAAGCTAATCAACTGGTTTCCGGCATTAAAAGTTGCTTGATGAGTTGCGTTGTTGATAGTTACACTTGTTCGGTTCCCAAATCCATCGTAAGTGTAAGACCGTAATTCTCCGTTAGGTAAGACTTCTTTAGTCAATTGATTAGTGGAATCGTAACTGTATGTTGTCTTTTTCCCGTCTGTATGCACGATACTCGTCCGATTACTTGTCGCATCATATGCGTAACTCTCTTTTAACACTTGAATATGGTTTTTAGTTCCGATTGCTACTTCTGTAAGTTTATTCGTTTGATCATAACTAAAGTTTGACATAGAACCATTTCCTGCGGTGTAGAGCGTTTTATTTCCAAACTCGTCATAATCAAATCTATACTTGTTGTCGCCATCACTAACACTAGTGTTTTGATCCAACGCATTGTACTCATAGCTAACTTTGCTCGAATACGCTCCCTTATTTATGGTGACATCGGCTACTTTATCTGTCTTTCCTTTATTATCTTTTGTTGGCTTGTCTTTGTACTGATAACTGATGGTTCCCCCGCGCTCTTGAACCTTAGTGATTCGATTTGCATCGTCATATATTTTATCAGTTACTACTTGATTGAGATGATCTGTAACCTTAGTTTGATTCCCATTAGGATCATATTGAAAGCTATAAGCAGGAGTAGCCCCCCACAAAACTTTTGTTTGACGGTCTGCCGAATCATATTCATTCTTAATCTGATTACCGTTGGGCATGTTCACACCAATTTCATTCCCGCTGGCATCATATTCATAAGAAATCTTGCGACCTAATGGATCCTGATACAAGGTTGTTTTATCATCAGCATCGTAACTATACCCATGGCTTTGAGCTATGCCATTCGCAACAATCTCTCGTTTCGTTATATTCCCGTTATCATCATACGTATACTTCACTTCTGTCCCGTTCGCCAATCGAGTAACTACCAATTGATTGTCTTTATCGTATTGAAAATTCTTTTGCTGTCCTTTTTCATCTGTTTCACTTAAACGATTTCCAAATGTATCATAGGTAAAACTTGTTTTTCTAAGTTCTTCATCATATTGAGCAACCACATAATTTCCAGCAACATCGTACTCACTTTCAGTTAGCCTGCTCCCTTCCATGATACGAAGATTGTCAAAATACGCAGTACCAGTCATCTGATTTCGGAACATAAACAATAATTTGACTTCTTTGATTGGCTGTTTTGGTTGTACGGCAATAGCCGCACGGTTCCAATCTTGATTACCTGTCGGAAATTTCTCATGTCTTAATTCTTTCGATCCATCTTGATAGATAATATCTGCCCACAGTGAGTAGTCTTGATGGGCAGCACTTTTATCCCCGGCTTGCACATTTTTGGCTTTAGATAAAGCAGAAATAGTGATTGGTTCAGCTTTCTGTTGATTTAATGAGACGTATTGGGCAATATAGCCATTCCCTTCTGTTCCGCTTTTTCTTGTCATTTCAAATCCTTGTTCTCCAGAGAAAGCTTCATCTGATAACTGCAAGTTCGTTTTCGTTCCAGAAAGAGAGAAATGCTGAATTTCTTGTAACCCTGTTGCTTCCTCTAACCCACTATTTAGTACCGGGTTATATCCAGTATGTGTGCTGCCTTTTTCCAGCTGCACATTATCAAACCAGGCATCGCCGCTGCCAGCTTCATTAGCCAATTGCTCATTTTTCAAATAAATGCCGATACGTCGTGTCTCTTTTGTGGTAGTAAAAGTAACTTGTCTTCGAACCCAATCGCTATTGCCTTGGATTGCCGTTTCTCGGTTATTCCGCCACCCATCACCAGTTTGGTTATCTGATTTAATAAACCATACATCTAAAAAGGCTTGAGAAGCTTTCATATTAGCTGTTTTGATGTCTGCACTGAGCGTATACGTGGTATTTGGTTCGACATCAAATCGTTGGGCGATAGACGTACTGCTATGTGTTTTTCGATCATTATTTGCGGGTTCAGAATGGATCTTGATTGCATATTTCCCGCTTAGCGAACCAGGTGCTCGTTCTTTGGTATCAATACTCATCGATCCTTTGGCACGGGTTTTGTCTTGTGAAAGATACCATTCTTCTGTATTGCCGGATTCAAACCCACTATTTTTCACCATGTTTTCACCCGTTCCCAAAGAAGCACTCTCTTTCAAGATGTTCCCATAGCGATCATACATTGTGAACGAGGAAGTATTTGCATCATTTATCGTTTCTGATAATGCATCTGCTCCATCATATGCAGTAGTAGTTTTACGATTTTCTGTATCTGTTTCTGTAACAATATCGTTGTTCTTATTATATGCGTACGTCTCTGTACCATACGCATCTGTGAAGGTAAGAATGTTTCCTTCTCCATCGTAAGTATACGTTTCTGCTTGTCCTTTTGGATTGATTTCTTTCATTAAGTTATTGGACTCGTATTGATAGGAAGTGGTTAATTTTAATCCTTCGATATCTTCTATCGTCTTCTCTGGATTTCCTGCCTTTGAATAATAATAAGCGGTTTTTTTTCCTTTCTCATTAGTGACAGTAGTAACATGTTCAGTTGTATTATAAGCAATCTGCGTTTTCTTTTGTACCGGATCAATTATCTCTTTGATTTTAATGTCTTCATAAACATATTTAGTCTCTTGGGGATGTTCATCTGTATGTTTTGGCTCGTACAATGAAATTAGTTGCTTTTGCTCATTATAACCATAACCATAGGTTTTCCCTCGGGCCGTCTTTGATTCAATTAATTTCCCTTCGCTATCATAACGAAATGAGAGAGTCTTAATTTCTGGTAATTGGATGCTCTCTACCAAAGAGCCATCTTTCGAGTAGTTTAGAATAACCTCACGATTACTTGCATCTTTGATCTTTATCAGACGGTCTGCGGCATCGTAGGTGTAATTCGTGGTATTTTGATTCTTATCAATTTCTTTGACCAATTTTCCAGTTTTAGAGTAAATGGTCTTTGATTTATCTTCTTCTGTTTTCGTATAAGTTCCATCAGCTTCTTTTTTAATTTCAGAAAAAAGTCCAGGTGGTGCTTGATAAGCAGCTTCTTTTTTCTTAAAAACGTGTTGCTTATTATCCGCTTCCATCCAATAAATTTCATTTTTTTGTACATTATCAATCAGTCTTTCTTCAAAAGTTGAAGACCAACCTTTACCAAATATACCCATTTCTTGATTGAAACTATTAAATGTACGAGTTAAGCCAATCGAGATTCCACGACCTTCTAAGTTAAAATCTTCTTCCGTTACAAGCAAATTTCCATTTACTGCATTGATCTGACCACCACGAACTGGAATACTTGTCCAAAAATCAGTCATACCCAGCTTATCCGCCTGACTATCTGGTATGCTTGGCGTTGCTGCTGCAGAGTCATTACTTTTTACATGTTTATTGTCTTTACGATACCCTCTGACTCGAAACCAATAATTTGTCTTCGCCGCATATTGTGTTCCGGCATTCTTATACACTGGTCGTGGATCTTTGGCTAACTCGGAACCTTTACCATCGGTATGAAGTTGGTACTTTCCTACAGCAATTTCTTCGTTGGTTGGCCAAATACCTTTTCCTTGTGTTGTCCAAGTTAATGTATTTCCTACATCGAAAGTTTGATAATCTTTTCCGTTAAAAACTAATACTTCATAACTATCCGCCAAAGGAACCTCTTCCCAACTTAACTGAACATAACCACTATTTTCTTCAGTTAAATTACTATAGGCTTTTGCAATGGGGCCTTTGGGTGCTCCTATTGGAAGATAGGTACGTACATAATCAGATTGAGGACTAATACCTCCAGGGTAGACTGCAGCAATTCTCACATCATATCCTGATATTCCTTTTAGACTATTTGCAGCTCCTTCTGCATCTACGTTTTCATAAAATTCTCTCGGATCAAGAGCTAAATCAGTCCCTTTTCCATCTGTGTGGTAGCGAGAAATCCCTTCCGCAATTTCTTTATCAGTGGGAAAAATTCCTTTCCCTTTAGTTGAAAAAGAAGTGACATTACCAACAGGAAACGCTAAATTTTCTTTTCCACTTGATAAGATAATCTGATAACTTGTTGCACCGTTTATCTTTGGCCAACTTATTTCTAAATGTCCAGTTTTCTGATTATCATGTGCTATACCTTTGACAGTAGGCTTTACTGGTTTATTATATGCATAAGTAATCTCAAAATATGGAATATTCGTACTATTTTCTGCTGCAACTACTTGTTTCCAATGATCATCTTGATTCTTAGTAGTTAAGCTGATCCCATAATTAACTCGCTTTCCAGTTGACCATTCTTGAACAAGTGTTGTGACATCAAAAGTAGCCCACTGAGCTTTTTTTACATTTGTTTTAGTTATATAAGTGTGCGAAGGTTTGTTGTTCCAGGTAATTTTTTTTGGGTCCCAATTTTGATTAACAGCATTTAGAGACAGCTCATTAGATAAGTTATCATATGAATGCCAAACATTATATACTTTAAACTGCGCTTTTTGAATGGTTGCTTGATTAATCTTACTCATATCTGTTTTAAAATAAGCTTGATTCGCTTGTGTATCTTGATATTTTCCTACCCACAAAGTGTGTGCTTTTAGTTGTGGGCGCCATAAACTTGCTCCGCTATAGTTTGTACCTCCATTCGCTTGTCTAGCATTGGCATCTTGCAGCTTGTTATAAGTAATACTTGGATCAATATAAATGGGAAATACTCGTTCCGTGGACTGAATCCAATCACTATCTACTCGAAGTACAAGCTGATACAAGTTTTTTGTTAACGGAATCACTTCAAAATAATTACTTTCATTT
This sequence comes from Enterococcus sp. DIV1096b, assembly GCF_050498765.1. NCBI lineage: Bacteria > Bacillati > Bacillota > Bacilli > Lactobacillales > Enterococcaceae > Enterococcus > Enterococcus sp. DIV1096b. Next base: position 3,401,546 of record NZ_JBMHEK010000001.1, read on the forward strand.
GATATGCCTGACCCCAATTGCTCATCAAAATTTGAATCCGTCATTGTCGGCCGAGGAATCTCATAAATAAATTTGTTGTCTTTCGTTCGAAATGTTACTTCTCCAGTATCCTCTACCTTTGGATTTAGTGATGTTTCGATTTCAAAATAATAACTATGGTAATCGTTTACACTATGGATGATTAAATCTTCTTTTACTGACTGATTAAACACCATTTGACGAAAATCAATTTCTGGCAAAACATTTTTGTAAAGAGCTTCGTTTTCAGAAATTTCAACATCCCGATCTTCTGTGACGATTGATACTTCTTCACCATATATTTTTTCTTGTTTTTCTTCCTGATCATTTATTGTTTCTTGCGTATGCATCTGGCTGTTTGCTGCTGAGCTATCTTCAATTACCTCTCCTGAAGAATCTGCTATTAATTGATTCTTTTCACTCGTTTGTTCTTTACTTTCTTTGGCTACTCCTGAAGCGCCTTTAAATGAAAAGGAGATCTTCTCGCTCCCGTCTCCTACAATCTGATACAATCCTTTTTCCATTTTTGGAAGAAACGTTGTTGGTATTGTCACATTATCTGGTTGAATAACCCCATCTTCTATTATTAGATTGGTCTGTACCTCCTCTAACTTTCCGCTGTTTTCAGCTTCTGTATAAATGGGTTCTTGATAGATTTTCTTTGTGAAAGTACCATCATGATTGTCTAAAACGACTTCATTTTCCGTTCTTTCCTCTATAATTTCTGTTGGCTCTTGAGGGCTAGCTACTTGTTCCTCAGAATCAACTAAATAAGGATATTCAGAGTCCATATATTTTGAATCTATTTCCCCGATACTTTCAGCAACAGCTATTGTAGATGGTATCACAATAGCCGTCAATAGAATGATGACGCTACCAACGATCCCTTTTCTAAAATAATTCTTCTTTCCCTGCACTATTCTCTCTCCCTAAACATTATCCTTCTAAATTGAGTGTTAAGCCAGAAGGTCAATTAAATATAATTTAATTGCATATAAATTGTCAATACATTTTTTAACAATGTAAATACAAGACTTTCTACTACGAAAATTGATTATAATAGCATGCTCGAAGAAAGTTTAGTGCTAGTTAGAAAATAATAGCTAAAATTATACTGCAAACAAGCGGATCTGTTTTTGAAGCAATTAAAGCTCTTGAAACGATAAATTATGTCTCCAGACTAAACGTTTGAAGAGTTCTTTAAGAAAAAAGGTCAAAAACTTTTAAGTTTCTGACCCTTTTTTATTCCCTGAATAGTCTACAAAATATGAAATTTTCAACTATTCTTATTTATGGCATTTTTTCTTTCAATTATAAGATTGGAAAAGTATTCGGTTTGCTTTTTGGTCTTTAAAGAGTTTACTGCATGATTAACTAATTTTTCTACAGCCACTTCCCCATACTCTTCTTTTATAAAATTTATAAAAGGAATACTAGGCCTGTAAGCCCGTGCTAATACGTTCTGAGAATATTTAATCTCTTCTACTTTTAAATACCCTTTATTTAATAAGCTTCTTATCACAGCAGCAGTCGTATTTTTGTTTAGTTCTGGAAGTCTTTCTAATAGTTCGTGTTTAGTTAAAGCCTGATTGAATTCATAAAAATAGTAAAGAATTTGATATTCTGATTTGCTTAATTCTAACATGATAGCCCCTTAACTTTTTTTCGATTATTCTCTATTTGTAAAATATAAAAACGACCACTAGCCAATACACATATTTGATAATATCTATTATAATCCATTGTACCTTGCCATTAGTTGCTTGGGTAGAAAAAAACAACTTATACATATGAAGTTAATGACACTGCTGCTGATAAAGATCACTATAGCCAAACAGTTAAGATTACAACGATTAAAAGTGTATATAGAGCTAACATTTATAACCACGCCTACCACTTTTTCATTATAAAAAAACTTTATGTATAATACGATTGCTGAAGCAAGCTATCATCAAATTAACGCTTAAAAAACATTGAATTTGGTAGAGATGAGTAGACTCTATCAAATAGATTTTCTGAAACAGTTGAAAAGAAATTATATTATTTTAAGTATTAAAAGCATATCGTTTTCTACGAATATTTAAATAACTAAGAAGACGATATGCTATTTGAATGACTATACAAAACAATAAGATTAATTTTCTATTTGAGTTTTAAATTCTATGTTCTCTAATTTATTATCCTTTATTCTATAAACTTTATCGCAGAGTTTATTTATATCTTCTTTATTATGACTAGCTATTAATATAGTAGCTCCTTTAGTAGCTATTTTCTTAAATAAAGAACGCATTTTTTCAACACTTTCCTCATCTAAAGCATTCATAGGTTCATCCAATAAAATTACTTCTTGTTTTTCCATAATTGCTTGAGCAATCCCAAGTTTTTTCTTCATTCCTAAAGAGTAATGTTTAACTTTTTCATCTTTTCTATCGATTAGTCCTACTTCTTTTAGTACTTCAAATATATCTGCATCTGATATCTCATTTTTAATACTAGAAAGTAATTTAAGATTTTCAAATCCCGTAATATCTTCTAAAAAAGGTGGTTCCTCTATAAGTACCCCTAATTTATCAGGTAGTGCATTATTTCTCGTTATATTAATACCATTCACAGATATATTTCCTTTATCTGGAATAATAAATCCAGAAATAAGTTTAAATAATACACTTTTTCCAGATCCATTTTCACCAACGATACCAATTATCTCTTTAGCTTGACACTGGAAATATAAATCTTCGAAAATGATATGCTTCTTAAATTTCATACTCACATTGTCTAATTGTATTACACTTTCTATAGTTTTCACTAATATCACTCCACTCCTAATTTCTTCAGATTAAACAAATTTAGATATCCTATGATTAAATTTTGTATACTAAACCATAAAAGATTTGGCACTAATGATTCTTTTTCCAATAAGAATAAATTAGTTCTGTAAACAGTTAAAATTCCTGTGTTAAGAAATAAAAAATGATTTTTTCCAAAAATGAAAAATGAATATATATAAATTATCAGTAGAAAAACAATGATTCCAAACGCTAATGTCTCTTTTCTTAACTGAGCTTTAACCAGAATAAAAATGTTTATAAGACTAAAACTAGTAAGCATATTTAATAGGCAAAATAGCATTGTTTCTTTTGAAATTAATAAGAAAAAAATTTCGGATAGGCTGCTATTGAAAAGCGTAAAAGCAGATAAATAAACCACAAGAATAGTAACTGCTATTCCCCAATATAGTACGGATAGAATTAAAGAAAAGAAAATAGAGTTATAATACAAATTACATCGACTCTTAAGTCTGATAATGGCTAGATACAAATAGGAATTGTTACTAAAACTAGACGCTGCCGAAAATCCATAAACATAGGTTAGATGTAATACTAAAAATCTTATAATTGTTAAAAAAGAAAAATCTTGGTAGGGAATACCGTTAATGATTGACTTATAAATTAAATCTGGTTGATCACCGACATCTATTAATGTAGAAATATAAATAATTAAAATTAATATAATGCTTGATGCGATAAATTTTTTGCCATTTAATTGTGCGAAATAGATTCTTTGAAACCGTAAATTGCTATGCATTTTAATCTCCTAGTTTAGTATTTTTGTATAGTATATATAGAGATGAATAGTTAGCTACTAAAAGGGATAGCCAATACAAAAAACTTATAGAAATTGAAATAAACTGGCCATTTGCTCTTTCAAAATAAATCAAATAATGATTAATAGGCATCATAATTTTAATTAAGCTATTTGTAGGTGATTTAAAAAAGTACGCTTGCAGCCCAATCATTCCAAATATAATTAAAAAGCTAATTCCTTTCTTTTTTAGTAACACAAACAAAAAATTAAATAAATTCCCAATAGTCAATAAGTATAAAAAGAAAAATAGAAAGGCAAGCCCTGTTTGAAATACGGGAGAATAATTAGTATTTGGTATAGCTTGAAACGTATTTTTAAAAAAAGTAACTAATTCTTGACTCCAACTATTATTAAATCTCAACTCATAGATTCCTAATACTGAACTTATGAAGAAAATCCCAGCCATATAATAAAAAGTAACTTTCAAAACTAAATTGATATCTGAAATAAATAGAAATTTTCTATTAGGTATCCTACTAAGATAAAGATAATTATTAAGGTTAAATGAAAACTGCGAATTTATTATGATTAAATAAAGCAGTGGAAAAGCAAAAATTGTGGAATAAAGATTTTGAAAGTTATAAAGTAACCACATGAAAAAATTTCTAGTTGGTGTTTCCAAAAAAAATTGATAGTAAGAAAAACAAATTATTATTAATAATAAACTTACAAAGAATATAATATGACGATTATTTTTAGATAATCTTATAGCTTCTATTCTTCGAATCATATGTTTAAATTTCCTTTTGCGATTTTTTTATAGCCCACAAAGAAAGTCGATATAAGTAGGAATGCTAACTGCAAAGATACTAAATAGCCATTTGTGGCTGTATTTGAAGTTAAATCAAATGTTGTAACTGGTTCATATTTATCAAATCCCATAAAAGGGAAAATAAAAGATGGTAAAAAATATACGATTAAAGGAAAAAACACACATATATATCGATTTTTAAAGTAGAAAGAAGAAACTAAACCAATGTTGGCATATATAAATCCAAAAATACTGCTATTTACTATAATGACAACAGCATAAAACAATTGATTTTTTGAAAAAATGCTAGAAAATGCTCCTCCTATTACCCCTACATATGCATTAGAATAGTCAGGAAATATTAGTAAATTTATTATTAGTAACAATGTCAATGGGAAGAATAAAGATAGAAAACCAGATAAACCCACACTAATAAATTTTTTAAAGAAATAATCTTCTTTCGATTCTCTAACAAATATTGCTGTAGTCATATTATTCTGAAAATCATTTATAAAAGAATCGGCCATTGGTAAAGCCGCTAACAACGGAGCCAATAAAGGGAGTATTGAGGAAGTGCTTAAACTAAATCCAGAAAAGAAAATAGTTAAACCTTTCTCCATTTCGATAAGCAATATGTTACCAGCTATTCCTATTACAATACTCACAATTGATAAAACTATTGAAAAAACAAATAATTTTGATTTTAGCACTAACTTCAATTCGTAGTGTATATATTTCATTATTAAATCCCCTTTAGCAAAAAATCTGGCGCTATCATATATTTTAATTTACAAATTATTTTTCGTCTGGACTCCAACTTCCTTGAGCAGCAACTTTAACGGTAGTTGTTACAGGAGTTGCAATTCCAAGTGAAGTGTTGCTACCGTTATAAGAAGAACCGCCACCAGAGTAACTAAGTGTAATTCGGTCCCCAGACCCCATATTGTAAGATGGGGTTATATTTGAACTATCCTTTTTTAAACGAATAGAGGTATTGATTCTTTTATTACCACCTATTGCAGAGTTATTATGAACACCTTTCCCTGCAGACTCTTTCTTCAATGAACCAGTAACGATTGCGCCTTGTCTAGGAATCGTTACATCATAGGTTGAAATACTTCTTGCGAAAGAAGGAATTACAAAACCAAAGAAAGATGCGATTATACCAATTGTCAAAACTAGTCTAATTTTTTTCAAAATAATATTCTCCTTTTATTGATAGCGCCATAATTAACTTTATCATTTATATAATCCTATATCAATAATTTTTTAAATTATACAGTCTTTTGACAAACAAATTATAGCTTAAAAATAAAATTAGAAATATTAAATTATTGATTTTTCTTAAAATTATTCCAGTAAAGTTTCAATTTAATCCCACCGATTTATTGTCCAGCTGATACCATGCTTCACCACCACTAGACCATATATCTAATGGTTAAATATTGTATCTCTCACCTTATTTTTTTAAATCATAGAAGTATTAATCAGTAAACAAAATATAGATCTAAGCAATAATTCACTACTCCTCTCTGGATAATCTGCCATCAAATCACATTTTACTATTGATTTCTCATTGGACAAAATTAACCAACGAGCGAAGTTTTCCATCATTTGCAAGTGCTAATAATTTTACGATTTTCTTTTTGGCTTTTTCATCCATTGGATCTCACCTTTTGTCTGATTTTAGTTTACCACGTATTGGATAACGGTTTCACTGATAAGTGATAGCACTTCAATAAAATAGAAAATAAAGTGCAGTCACTTTCTAAGCTCAGGAATCTCAAATCCCGCTTTTTCTTGCTCAAGCAACATATCTAAAGCGATACACATTAATTTCGATTCACTTTTCTTGTACTTGGTGTTCAAGTGCTTCAGTCCCTGCTTCCTCTTTTCATTAAGCGTTACAGGAAGACGTGTGTTTCCTTTTGCAATGGTCATAACTCGCTCTCCTTCATTGAAACGATCAAAGATTTAATCAAAGACGCAGCGAGCGTGTAACCACACTCGCCGCAGCTTTGAACGGACTCTTTTCTACTGATTGTTTTTCATGACTTCCTTTGCTTCTTCTGTAAGGGGAAAGACTTTTGCAACAGCCATGCCACAAGGAATTGCCCCTACAGCTTCCTCACAAATGACACCAGCTTCTATCAGTACATCTTCAATGCCCGTATTTTCAGACCACCCTTTGATTGCGACGAAATCTTGTTTGATTCCGACACTCGTGTTCACCGTAGCCGTAGCAAGCAGCTCTTCTTCAGACTGACCTCTTCTTTTCTTAACCAGTTGAATCGCTACATTGTTATTATCTTCATAGTGATCAAATGTCACAATACATTTTTTCTTATTTAAAACGGCGTTCATAGTTTCTCCTCCTAAAGATAAGGAGTTACAAGGCAAAACCCTGATTATTCAGTGATTTCTTCTTTTAATTGATCCGCAAGTTTTGTAAGCTTTGCAGCGTTATCGAATCGCATTCTTTCTATAGAAGATTTCTTGTGCATCAAATCAGAGACAGTCATTGCTTTGACTTCGGATCTATTCTTGATTTCAGTGATCGAGTGACCGCTTTTAAATAGCAGCCATTCAATTTTTTCTTTATCTGCATACATATTTTTTCCTCCTGAAAGGAGTGTGACAATTAAAGCTTGCCACTACTCGCAATTATGGTATATTTTGAGTAGTAGCGTCCCGTGAAAGGATTTGTTACTGTGCATTTATTCTGTTCCCAGCAGAATAAATGCTTTTTTTGTTCCGTCTATTTTTAATAAAACCCCTCCTTAACCTAAATAAAATAACGGTATACCGTATATTTATTATATCACGGCATACCGTTATTTTCAAGAACTATCTATAATTTTTTACCTTTCGCTAAAGCGATCAAAAGCCGTCGTATCGTTTATTTCGAAGTGCTTTGCTATGAAATAAATGACTGATACAGTATCCGAATTTCCAGCTTGTTTGTACAGCTGACTATTCGAAGTTTCTTGATCGTATCTGCAGTTATAGTGATCAAGCCCGTTACTGATTATTTCTTCAGCAATCTGCCTACTACCGAATTTCGCTGACAAAAAGGTCCAATCAGGAAACAACTGCAGTCGCCAACATTCAAGTGGTGTTAGTTTCCGGATCTGAAAAACATCGGTTACTACGGCTTGCTGATCACTTGTAACGTGGGTATATTTGCTTGCTGATTTCCCACACGTCCCCAACGTTTTGTAGATTTAGGATAAACGAAATTGATACTATCGGCTGGTAGTACTGCAGTATAGCCTTTTTTCGTGGCTGCTTTCACCAGTATTTTGGGTTTGTGGCCGCCACCACTCATGGTGGTAAGTGTAGGGCATAGCCATCTACGGAATGGATCGCTGCAGCTGATCGATAGGAACCATCGATCGACCCTGCCACGATAATTCCGTGACGATCTTGTGTGGTTAAGATAAACATCGGTGTTTCATTTTCCTTCATTCTACGGCCGTTTTGGCGAATAGTGGCTTTATCTGGCATTAGGATCGGAATCGCAATTTTATTTCCTTCCCCTTTGTTTGTGGTGATCGTAGGACTAAGTCCTGAAGCATCATATACTTGGCCATTCATTCCTCCACCGCTTGGATTGACGTTGCCAACAACGATTTGTTTCGGTGTTTTGTAGTCCGTTGCGGTCAAAGTCCCCATCAGACCATCTGTATATTACGTTCTTTCTCGTGTAAATCGACTTAAATCATTCGCTGCATGTGACGCCAGCTAAATGGATCCTTCCTGATTTTTGATCAACTGATCCTTCTTCTCTTGTGATAGGAAAATCTTTTTGGTACCTGCTCCTCTAAGATGTCCGATAATAAATAAACGCTCTCTGTTTTGGGCGACAAACTCTTTGCTTTTAAACAGTTGCCATTCCACGTCATACCCCAATTCATCCAAGGTTCGGAGGATTGTCTCAAACGTAGCCCCTCGTTCATGGTTGAGAAGTCCTTTGACGTTTTCAAGGTATAAAAGCTTAGGTCGCAAGGTAGATGCTAAGCGTGCATTATCAAAAAAGAGAGTTGCTCTAGTATCTGAAAAACCCTTTCTTTTTCCAGCAAGGCTGAAAGCTTGGCACGGAAATCCTCCCGCGATAATGTTCACACGTCCGATTCCTCGAATAAATTCATCTGAAAATTTTGTGATATCATACATTTCTACCTCCTGTTTTGTGTCAGGAATTGATTGATAACTTTTTCTGGCATGGCCATCGATCTCACAATACCCAACACATCGGTAGCCAGCTTGTTCCATCCCTAAACGAAATCCTTCGATTCCTGAAAAAGATCTAAAAAGGTGCCTTTATTTTCTGTTGTACCATTTTCCATTGTTCACTCAGTTTCTTCATGCGCATGAAAGGTATTTCAAGTACCTGATGGATTAAGAATACCGAGAAAATGGATGGTTAAATTGCGGAAAAATGGTGGTACTTAGACCTTTTTAAAGAAAGAAAAGCGATCTTTTTTGCCCTCCACCTTCCAGCTGCTCCCCACCACTTAGGAGGACAAAAAATAGACGTGCAAAGCACGTCTGTAGCGTCAATGATTGATATCTTACTGAAATCTTGCTATAATTACTGTGTAAAGAGGAGTTGCGTCAACAACTCCCCTACAGCACCGTTTAAGACGGTGGCAAGTTTTATATTATTTTAGTAATCAGTCAACTCGCCAAAGTTTAGTGACTGGTTACTTTTTTTTGTCGTTTTTTGCTGCAGTTAGGATGCCAAAGATAATCGTTGCGATTAAAGAACCGAAACTAATCATTAGCCCTAATGCTTCAGCTACAGACAAAAGGCTTCTCCTTTCTAAAGAGTTAGCACTTACTTTCATAAGCACCACCACCTTTCAAAAGATAGCCACCGTCACAAACTTTACTGTCCTACTATTATACCAAAAATCCACGTTAAAAACCGATAGTTATCAAGGTTTTTAGCGTTTTTTCATGCGATAAGAACGGTCTAAGTAAAGGGATTTTTTTCTAGTTTCATCGGTTAAAGAAATCATCCATTCGTCTTGTCCCGCGTTGAAAGATCCCTTTTATTTCAACATCCGAAGAACACACACCTGCACCATTTTTCTCTGACCTTACCTCAAGAAATCCCCACTCCTCACCCTTCCTCCTCCCAGGACAGCTCATCCAAGATCCTAATCAACTTTTGAACCTCTTGATTCAACATCGCACTCTTTAAATAGGCATATTGAATATAAAAAATTTCCTTATCTTCAGGGACTAGCGGTATTTTCACTAAGCCTTCCATTTCTTGAAACACAGGAAATTCCGTCATCAAGGTAATGCCGATATTGGAACTGACCAGCTGGCCAATCGTCTGGACGTCTGAAAAATAAAAGGGGACTTCCGGCTTCTTCTTTGATTTCTCACTTAAATTCTGAAAAGCGCGCATGTGGGTATAGCCTTTTTCCAATAGGATAAAGGGATATTCGGCAGCTTCTTCAAATGAGATTTCCTTTTTCTTAGCTAATGGGTTTTCTTTTGACACAAAAATAAAGAATTCTTGCTGATGCAATAATTTCACCTGCAGATTCGGGTGGACGAGGGGATTGACACTGCCCAGCAAGCTAAAATCGATTTTTCCTGATAATAGTTTTGAAAGCAATTCATTGGATCCCCCAGATACCAAGTGAAATTTCGAAATAAAGCGGATGATCTCTTTTTCATCTAAGAGTTTTGAAAAGACTTTGGAACGAATGATCGGTGGCAGGCCGATGTGGGTCCGATTGTTTTTGGCATGGTCGATGGCTCTGTCTAAGGTCACAAATTCATCTAAGATATATTGTGCATGAGCCTTCAAAATTTCCCCTTCCGTGGTCAATGAGATGGAGCGATGTGAGGCTTCTCGCACGATCAAATCACAGCCATAATGCTCTTCCAAGCGTTTGACAGCGTAGCTGACGGTTGGTTGACTGACCGCAAATTTATGCGCCACTTGGGTAAAAGAAAGCATATCTGCCAAAGCGTTAAAGTATTCTAAATCTCGTATATTCATCGTCTGATTCCTCCCTTAACCGGTTTAAACTAGCAGCGGTTTTGTTATAAATAATTTTTATTATACCACCGATAGTTGACTATAATTCTGTCCGAGGATTAAAGTAGCTAATGGAAATGAACGAGTACTCAAAATATATCCATTGGAGGAACATAATGAAAGCACATGACATCTTAAATAACCCATTTTTGAACAAAGGAACCGCGTTTACACAAGAAGAACGAAAAGAACTAGGGCTGATCGGTTTATTGCCCCCACACGTGCAAACGATCGAAGAACAAGCAGAACAAGCTTATTTGCAATATGTCACCAAAGAATCAGACATTGAAAAACGTCACTTTTTAATGGAAATCTTTAATACCAATCGGATATTGTTCTACTATTTGTTCAATCAACATATCGTTGAATTCAATCCGATCGTCTATGATCCAACGATTGCTGATACCATTGAAAATTACAGCCGCCTATTTGTGGATCCTCAATATGCAGCATACTTAGATATCAATCATCCAGAGAACATCGAAGAAACGTTGAAAAATGCCGCTGGCGATCGGGACATTCGCTTGATCGTAGCCACAGATGCTGAAGGGATTCTTGGGATTGGTGACTGGGGTGTCCAAGGTGTCGATATTTCTGTCGGTAAATTGATGATTTATACAGCAGCTGCTGGGATCGACCCTGCTTCTGTTTTACCAATCGTGATCGATGCCGGTACCAACCGTAAAGAATTGTTAGAGGATCATTTGTATCTAGGCAATCGTCAAGAACGTGTCTACGGTGATGCCTACTACCAATTCATCGATCAATTTGTTCAAACGGCAGAATCATTGTTCCCTAAACTTTACTTGCATTGGGAAGACTTTGGCCGTTCAAATGCTGCAACGATTCTGGACAAATACAAACAAACAATTCCAACTTTTAACGATGACATCCAAGGAACGGGAATCGTTGTACTTGGCGGTATCTTCGGTGCACTGGATATTACAGGTGAAAAATTAACGGATCAAGTCTACTTATGTTATGGCGGTGGTTCCGCTGGTGCCGGGATTGCCAGCCGTGTCCATGCCGAAATGGTCAGCGAAGGACTTTCAGAAGAAGAAGCCTACAATCATTTCTTTATGGTTGACAAACAAGGGCTTTTGTTCGATGATATGTCCGATTTGACTCCTGCACAAAAACCATTTGCCAAAAAACGGGCTGACTTTGCCAATGCTGGCGATATGTCGCAATTGATCAATGTCATTAAAGTCGCAAAACCAACGATTTTGGTCGGTACTTCAACCAATGCGGGTGCCTTTACCAAAGAAGTTGTGGAAGCGATGTGTGAAAACACTGCTCGTCCAGTGATTTTCCCTATCTCGAATCCAACCAAAAAATTAGAAGCAACGGCTGAACAAGTAATCGAATGGTCTGATGGAAAAGCCTTTGTGGCAACCGGTGTCCCTTCAGGAACGATCCAATACAAAGGGGTCGACTACCAAATTGGTCAAGCAAACAACGCCTTGATCTATCCTGGTCTAGGGTTAGGTATGTTGGCTTCAGAAGCCTCTCTCTTGACCGACGAAATGATTGGTGCCGCTGCTCACTCATTAAGTGGTTTGGTTGATTTGAGCCAACCCGGTGCACCTGTTCTCCCACCATTTGAATACGTTGCGGACGTTTCTATCAAAGTGGCTGAAGCAGTTGCCAATAAAGCCAAAGAACAAGGACTAGCCCAAGCGCAAGAAACCGATATGGCAAAAGCTGTCCAAAATCTTAAATGGTATCCAACATACTAGGAAGGTCTGAAAAATGAATAAATTAAAAACGATGACGATTTCGGGAATTAGTCTTCCCTTGTATCTCTTTTTCATGGTTGTCATATTCAGTGCGATTGCCTTAGACAAGTTGCCATTAAATATGGTTGGGATCACCATTTTACTGGTTGCCTTAGGACACCTGCTGTATTTCATTGGGGAAAAACTCCCGATCATGAATTCTTATCTTGGCGGTGGGTCAGTTTTTACCCTGCTTGGTGCCACCCTTTTGGCCTCCTTCCATCTCGTTCCCACGAAAGTCATTGACGCGGTCAGTGACTTCATGGGGGGCGGTTTTGGTTTTCTTGATTTCTATATTGCCGCTTTGATTTGCGGCTCGATTTTAGGTATGAACCGCAATTTGTTGGTGAAGGCTTCTACGAAATTCATTCCTGTTGCTTTGATCACCATGGTAGTAGGCTTTTTCTCCGTCGGCCTTGTCGGTATGCTGCTAGGCAATGGCTTTGCTGATTCGGTGATGTATGTGTCTCTACCAATGATGTCTGGCGGGATGGGGGCGGGAATCACCCCACTTTCACAAATTTATGCTGATGGCTTGGCAAACGGCAATCAAGCCGCCATCTTTTCTCAATTAGCGCCAGCAGTTACTTTCGGGAATATTCTTGCCATTATTGGTGCTTTATTTATCGCAAAGGCCTTTGCTAAAACCAAATACAATGGCCATGGCACCCTGATCAATGCCACGAAAGAAGAATTAGAAAAACCAAAAATAACGCTTGATGTCCAACAAATCGGGGTCGGGATGCTGTTTTCCTTTTCACTGTTGGTCGTTGGTGCGATTTTAAGCGACTTTTTCCCTAAAATTCACGAGTATGCCTTTATGATCGTGATTGTCTTTATTCTGAAAGCCTTGAATATTGTCCCTAAGAAACTCGAAGATTCTGTGGTGATGTTCAACAATGTTGTAATGACGAATTTGACCCACGCGGTTTTGGCGGGGATTGGTTTGGCATTGATCGATCTGTCAACACTGGCCTCTGCCTTTACATGGCAATTTGTCGTGCTTTGCCTAACCAGTGTCGTATCTATGGGGGCTGCCAGCTGGTTCTTCGGGATGGTATTGGGGATGTATCCCGTTGAAACCGCAATTGGCGCCGGTATGATCAACAACTCGATGGGGGGAACAGGTAATATCGCTGTATTGTCTGCCTCTGATAGAATGGAAATGATTGCTTTTGCCCAAATGGCCAACCGTTTATGCGGTGCGATCGTGCTGATTCTAGGTGGAATCTTGATCCGTTTCTTCTATTCTTGATCTAAAACAAAAAACAGGTGCTGCTACGCATGATGCATAGCAGCACCTGTTTTTGCATTCCTCAAACGAATTCGTCCAATTGGTTGCACGAATCGAACAAAGATTCAGCCATTCACTCATAAAAGAGCCAAAAAGAGCAGTGCCTCCGCACTGCTCTTGCTTTCCTGATTCATTCAAGGGTTACAGCTTCTTAAACAAGGTTGGTGCTTGATCAGGAGACCAAGTGGTGTCCCCGTAATTTGAGTGGGTGTTAATCACGACATAATTGCTGCCTTTATGGCTCACGATTTCACCACTTGTATACACTTCTGGTGCAGAGAATGTACCTAGTTTCCACACACGGTATTCTGACTCCCCGCCTCCAGGTGTTTCCGTTTCTTCTTTGGCATTGGTTTTCACGCTCAGCTGGTTACTGAAAGCGGATTGTTCGCCCGTTTTGCTGATTGCTTTGATTTGGTAATTGTAGGTTGTATCCGCTGCTAGATTCGTGTCTTCATAGGTTGTTCCTGTGGCCGTAGCAATTTTGACGCCATTGCGGTAAACGTCATATCCAGCGATCCCATTTGTATGAGTCGATGCTTGCCACATTAAGGAAACGCTGCTGTCTGTCACGCTCATTTGGTGCAGGTTGCCTGGTGTCGAAGGGGTTTCGACTTGATTGTCTGCTGAGGTAGTCACTTTCACTGCAGCACTTTTTTCTGAAACTAACGCAGTAAAGCCGACTGCTTCTACTTGATAGCTATAGGTTGTGTTGGCTTTTAATTGTGTGTCGGTAAAAGTTGGCTCAGTAGTCGTTGCCACTAAGGCACCATCGCGATACACGTTGTATTCTTTCGCATCGGTTTGACCGTTCCATGCTAAAGCCACCGTGCTGCTAGTCACTCGTTCTGAGCGGACATTTGCCGGTGCTGCTGGTTTTTCGGGAATGACCGTTGAGCCGGAAACGTTGACGTCGATCACGTTATAAAAGGCATTTGGCGTATCGGCAACATCCCAGACCGCTAAAATGACATGGTAACCGAGACGATTTTCTGGAATGGTAATGGTATGGCTTGGGCTATTGCTGGCAGCCGAACCATCGTGATTCACAGTAGCGATCAATTCCAAGCTATCTCTTGAAAGTGGCGCGTTTTGATCCCAACCTGGTTTCGTGATATAGTAATGCCATTTTGTGGTCTTGTGAGGCGCTGTATAGTGCCAATTGACCCGCAATGGTCCTTGATTGATGTCTTGTTTGGTCCAACGATTGGTTCCTTGTTCATCAAGAACAAAGTCCCCGATTTGTCCGAGTCCACCATCTGCCGAAGCGATACGACCATCTACTGGTCCTGCTTCTGGAAAGCCCTTTTTGGTTTCCAATGATTGTGGGTTTGAAATGACATTGCCATATTTTTCAAACGCAGCGCTCCACCCTAACGTATTGCGATCCAAAGACCCTTGATAGCCCCGACTGACCGGTGATTCCACATAACCATGAGCAAATACTTGTTTCCCCGTGAAGAACAAGGTCCCTCCAAGTAAGATTGCCACCCCGACCGACCATTTTACCAATGCGTTTTTCATACTCTGCCTCCTAAAATTTTTTATCATCGAATAAACCAATCCTATCCGTTTATTCCTTGATTCCGATTCATTGAAAAGCAAACCCTACATTTATAAATAGTTTATTTATATATGTATGATAAACGACTTAATCATTATAAGATTATAATGACTAGTTTTCCGTCCTTTCAGTGAGAAATACAAAAAAACTTGAAACGATTCTCCTCCTAATCACTTAAGAGGATTCGTTCCAAGTTTCTTTCTTTATAGACGATCTTTTTTAGGAAAAAACAGCCGCCTATTTCCCATTTTCTTTCACATAGTCAGAGGATTGCGCGCCTGCTTGGCGACCAAAGACCATAATGTCGGCTACAGCATTGCCGCCGATTCGATTTTGTCCGTGGATACCGCCGGTCACTTCACCTGCTGCATACAAGCCAGTGATTGGTGTGCCATCTTCTTTCAACACTTGGGTCTTCGTATTGATCTTGACGCCGCCCATTGTATGGTGGATCCCAGGTGCAATTTGAATCGCATAGAATGGTCCTTCCGTCAAATCATAGTCCATCGCCGTTTCACGACCGAAATCTTTGTCGGCTTTGTCTGCCACTGCTTGGTTCCATGTATCTAAAGTTTTCTTCAAGGTTGCTGGATCGACATCAATTTTTTCAGCTAACGCTTCGATGGTGTCAGCTTCTACCACTACACCTTGTTCTTTGTAGTAATCGACTTGTTTGGCTCTACCTGCTAACGCATTGTCAAAAATCAAGTAGGCATAGCTTTCTGGCAGATCTGTGATGGCAGCTGAAACATTGTCGCGGGTTTCTAATTCATTGTAGAAACGTTCTCCTTGTTGGTTCACCAAGATGGCGCCTTCTCCACGAACGGTTTCACTGATCAACATCCCTGTATCTTGAACCACTGTTGGATGGACTTGGATTTGATCCATATCAACCGTTGCGCCGCCTAATTCTTCGATCATCTTGATACCATCGCCTGTACTTCCTTCAGAAGTCGTGCTGACATAGCCTTTCAGATCTGGACGGTATTTTTCGATCAGTTCTTTGTTGGAGCCAAAACCACCAGTAGTAACAACAACTGCATCACCAGCGATTTCTTTTTCTTCGCCATTGATTTTCACGTTGACGCCAGTGACTTTGCCGTCTGTTTCATTGATTTTTGTCACATCAGCATTTACAAATAAAGGAATTTCTTGCTCATGAATGTTTCTCAACAGGCCATCCACCAAATACGTACCGACTGCTGAACCGTCATGAGGACGATGGATCCGTTTTACACTGGCACCACCGCTATAGCTGATATTGTCTAAAGTGATCCCCATTGAATCCAACCAATCAATCGCTGAAGCAGAGTTGTCTACTAAATAATGCAGCAGATCTTGATCGTTGGTTCCTTTACCACCTTTTAGTGTATCTTCAAAAAATAGTTCATTGGAATCTTCAATGCCTTGGGCTTCTTGGAACTTGGTTTCTGATGCGTTCATTCCGCCAGAAGATTTCAAGGTATTTCCGCCTGCGATCGGCATTTTTTCTAAAATGACTGGATTCATTCCAGCATCTTTAGCCGACAAGGCTGCTGCCATCCCTGCACCGCCAGCACCAACGATGACGATATCATATTGATCTTTTAACTCTGCTGGATCGGTATACTCTTGTTGGGAAGCACCTGAAGTGACTTCACTTTCTGAAGAAGAGCTTGCCGCACTGCTGCTGGCTTTTGTTCCGCCATCGGCACCACATGCACTAAGCAACAATAATGAGGCTGCCCCAATCACCCATTTTGACCATCCACTTTTTTTCATTTGTTTCCCTCCGTTTTTCTTTTTGCCCTTTTCTCCTCACTGATCCCCGTCATATATGATGAGAAAAGAAGCATTTTTCTTGCGAACCCCGCTTAACTTGTTACTTTATTAACAATGGTAAACATCTTGCGATCGGACTATTTTTCCATTCGATAGCGATAAAAACATTGTTTAAGCAACATTTCAACAGAGTTCTATTTTATTTAACCATTGTAACAAAAAAAGAAACTAAGTGTCTCGTAATAATTTGTGTATATTTTAACTATTCATTCTCATTTTTTTCTAATTTTATCGGAAAAAGATACTATATTTTCCTCGCTAATTTCTGCTATTCAAAGCTGCCACAAAGGTCCCGCTCATAGAATGACCGTTAAGTTCGCGGTCAAAAAGATATTGCCGCGATTGTTCTTTCACTGTTCTTTTCCCTTTGTCCTGCGCCTTCTTTTGTATAATAAAAGAAAAAGCAGAAATGGAGTGGCAAATGGAAAAATTGACCCGGATGTTCGAGCGAGTGATCAGTATCTGTATTGATAGCATGTTAGCGATCTTAGTCGTTGTCGTCTTGATTTTTATGGGAAAAGCGATTTTTATGATCAGCACGACGCTCTTTCCTTTAAGTGAAGCGCCCCACCTGTCCTTTTTGATTGAAGAAATTGCCACGTTATTCATTTTGTTAGAAATCATTTTGATGTTGCTGCGGTATATGAAGGACGGACACCATATTCCCGTCCGTTACTTGATTTTGATCAGTATTACTGCGATTTTGCGCGAGCTATTGCTGACGCAAGGCATGGCGAACGATGCCCTATTTTTTGCTCTAGCGATTTTTGTCTTGGTACTGGTCTTGCTAGTCCTGCAAAAAATCAATGCCTTCCAGCATGCCCAAGAAAAAGACCACTGAAACCATCCCATTGGATCAGTTGGGTTCAGTGGCTTTTTCGGGATCAGTTAGAGGAATACCAATATAAAAGGTGGTTCCTTTAGGCGTACTTGTAACATCGATCAACCAGTCGTTTTTTTCCACGATCGAAGAGACAGTAAAGAGTCCTAGACCAGTACCGCCAGTGGCACTCTTGGTCGTGAAAAAGCGGGTAAAGATTTTTTCTTGGATTGCTTCTGGTATGCCGGGACCGTTGTCGACGATTTCGATCAAAGCAAACTCCTGTTGTGCGGAGAAAGCTTGCTTACGAAACGGAAAGGTGGCGCTCTCTGTCGAAGTGTGACTCAATCGAATGCTGCAATCGGCATTTGCTTGGTACACATTCATCAACAAATTGTAAATGATGACTTGCAGATCGATCTTCTCGTAGACGGCATATCCTACTTCTTGGATATCATACGTAAGGGAAAAGGCTTTTGGCAACAGTGCGCGCATAGTATCGATGGCTTCTGTCAAGGTAGTAGCAATCGACTGCACAGTTTTATCGGCACTTTCGAGTTTCGAAAAACGCAGCACATTGCTGGATAACTCTTTGCCTTTTTCCGCCGCTTTGCAGACTTCTTGCAAGTCCTCCACTAAGACTTCATCGTGTTGGTTTTCCTCGATCAGCAATTGCAGATGACCAATCATAGGCGTCAAAAAGTTGTTTAGGTCATGGACGATTGAGGTCGTTAGCAAGCCAATGGTTTCCAGTTTTGATTCTTGCAAAATGTTTTTTTCGATTTCGTGCTTTTCTTTTAACAGCCGTTGTCGTTCTTTCAATGCTTGGTTTTCGACATAGGCTTGATTGCGTTTCATGTAGTTTTTGATCAGTACGGTCAATAAAATCATAATGACAAACAACAAACCCAGCAGGCCGATCAAAATCAAGTTGTCTTGTAAGAAGAGACCGCTTTGCTCCAAAAAATCGGCATTGCTGGCGACGATCAGCCGACTGTCGCCGATGGTGATCCATTGATAAGCAGCCAATTTCAGCACTTTTTGCAGTGTTTCTTCGTTCCACCAATAAGAATAATAGACGGAGGTGCCTTCTTCATTGTCGATTTGTTCTTGCTCCAAGCGCTCAAGATCGGTGAAATCCAGCTCTGGAAATTCTTTTTTGCGGCTCTCAACGATGGAAAAACCAATTTGTTCGTCCGATGGGTGCATAACGATCCGCATATCGGCGTTTTTGACCATCGTATAGCCGGAAACATTGCGATCGGTGGTAAATTCATGATGATACATGCGCTGCAGATTCAAAGGCATCACAAGAACCGCTTCTTTGTCGTCAAGGGTTAGGGACTGATACACATTTAAATAGGCCTCTTTACCATCGAAATAGACTTGCCCATTTTGTACCTGCCGACCCGCCAATACTTTGTCTAAGGATGGATCTTTAAATAACAGTTCCTGCATCGTTGGATCTTGTGGTTTATTTATAGACGTTGCGGTATTTTGGGCGATGACCTGACCTTGTTGGTCGATCAAAAACA
The DNA here is from genome assembly GCF_050498765.1 of Enterococcus sp. DIV1096b. NCBI lineage: Bacteria > Bacillati > Bacillota > Bacilli > Lactobacillales > Enterococcaceae > Enterococcus > Enterococcus sp. DIV1096b. Next base: position 3,420,836 of record NZ_JBMHEK010000001.1, read on the forward strand.
ATCCGACCATGGCATTGTTCGCAGAATTGATCACTGGTAACGTTAAGGGGCGCTGCAAATCAGCCAAGGCGGCGCCTTCGAGGTGGTCATCGGCATAATTGGTAAGAGCCATGTGGTACGATTCGATACTGCGGCTGATCAGCTTGATCGCCGCTTGATTGACCGTTTCCAACTGCCGCAACCCGACGGTTTCAGCTTGTCTTTGTGCGCTTTTATAACTTGTAAAGGTAAAAATAAGTCCAATCAGTGTAATGAATAAGGTAGCGACCACACTTAAATACAGCCAAAACTTTGATGGCGGTTTCATTGTAAACCCCTTTCATATTTACTATAATACTATTGATACAGGAGGCGGATATTTTGCGAGATGAAAAAATTTTAATCGTTGATGATGACCCTGCCATTCGGCGGCTGATTTGGAAATCTTTACAGTCGACGGGTATTCTGATCTACCAGACCGATTCCGTTGAAAAAACGATTGCGATCAACTCTCGTGTCAGCTTTGATCTTTTTTTACTGGATATCAGTTTAGAGCATGAAAATGACGGCTATCATTTGGCACAACTGATTCGGGAAGAAAACCCCACGGTGCCGATCGTTTTTTTGAGCGGAAAAAGTGACGAAAAAGACATGATCAACGGCTATGAGATTGGCGCCGATCACTACATTACGAAGCCTTTTTCACCGGCACTCTTAAAAGCACAAATCGTTTCGATTCTTGATCGCCGCAACGTGCTGCGAGAAAAAGGGATCGCCAAACCGGAAGGCGATCTGTGCAGCGGCATGTTTCGTTTTGACCAAAAACGCTATCAGTTTTTCAAAAATGATCAGCCCATCAAGTTGTCTTCAAAAGAAATCATGCTGATGCGCTTTTTCATGGAAAATCCGGATCAAGTGTTCTCGAAAGAACAGATTTACAGCAATGTTTGGCAAGATGGCCAATTCGATGCCAATACCGTGATGGTTTTTATCAATCATCTGCGAAACAAAATTGAAGATGAGCCGAAGCAAGCCCGTTTTTTGAAAACCGTTTGGGGGATCGGCTATACCTTTTTACCAGAAGGAGACGCCTTCTAGCTGCAAGAAATAAAGGGCCAAGGCTAAAAGATCCGCCGACCCGCCAGGACTCAAATGGCGTGCGATCAATACTTGATCATAGGTCGTTAATTCACGAAGCAAGTCTGTATCCGACAGATTGGCTTGGTGAATTTTTTGCATTTCCTGCTGCACGGTCTTCATCGCCTCGTAGCCGCCTCGGTGGACGAGGTTGCTGTCTTCGGTTTCACTCATTAGATAGACCAACCCTCGCAACAAGGAAACGGAGGTTTTTTGTGGTTGCTGCCGTAAGTACTCCAGCAATTTTTTAACCGTTGGATAACCAGCTGCGGCTTCTCCACGAATCCCCATCGTGCCGTAGGTCAAATAATTTTTTTCTCCGTAAGACAACTGGTCTTTGTGGGTGATTTGCTGCAGGTCTTGCTTGACCAAATGCTGGCAGATGTTGGCGGCAAGCCGCAGGATCTGATTAGTATCTTCAGCCGTCAGCACAGCCTTGTCATGCTGTTGATAATAGACTCCTGTCGCCCCCAACAAAACTGCAAAGGAAAAGTTCGCCCCTTTGTGGGTATTGATGCCTTTGGTTGCCTGAAGCATCGCTTCTTCTGCTTCTTGACCGATCCCACGTAACTGGTCAAACAGCTGGATCAGGGCGCCTGTATGGGCAAAGCCAGCTTGGCTATAGCGCTGAAAAAAAGGCGCCAAACAAGTGATACTGTTGATAAAGGTAAACACATTCATGTCCTGATGCGCACCAGAGGAGCAAGGATCTACTAAACCAGGCTTGGGTGCTAACGCTACCTCATAATGCAGCGCATTGACTGCATAGCTGCTGGCGATAAAAAGACGGGAATCAGTCAATTTTTCTTCGCTCCATTTCAGCAAGAATAAATTGCAGGGAGTGATCCAAATGTTCATGGGTCAACAACGTGATCTGTTCCGTGTCATTGGTTCTCATGCCGCGATAAATCAGCCAATGTTCCGCCAATGCCGCATCCCTTCTTCTAGAAGAGCGAATCGCAATGTCACGAAAATACACGAGGTACGCTTGCAGATCCAGCACGATACTTTTTAACCGCAGCATCTGGCTTTTTTCGTAAATAAACGCATTGAAGTCAGAAAAGTTTTTCAAGACCCCATCCACATCATCCTCACGATTCAGCTGTTCGCCATGTTCTAACAAGCAGCGCATCTCCCGGAAATCTTCCTCACTCATCAAGGCCATTGCTTTGATAGTCGCCAATGTATCCAATGATTTGCGGATATCGTAAATCTCATAAGCATCTTTGATACTGATCCCTTTTACGACGATGCCGATTTTTGGTACGTGTTCCACCAGTTTTTCAGCCACCAGCTGAGTCATGGCGTAACGAATTGGGGTCCGGCTGATGTTTAACGTATCGGAAAATTCTTTCTCATTGATGCGAGAGCCTGCGGGAATGTCTCCTAAAATGATGGTTTTTTTGAACGCTTCATAGATCAAATCTTTTAATGGTTTATTTTTGGTCAGATCCAGATTTTTATTTACTGCATCAATAATTGGATTCATGATTTACTCCTATCATACTAAAAACAAATGAGATTTTTGGGAAAAAATAGATATATCGATAAACAAGGAAAACTACCGAGCAAAATGGCAGCCTGCTCGATAGTTTCTTTATGAAGTTACTGTGGAATATAAAACGGCATATGACCTAATAGTACGATCGTAACGACAAAGATCACGAAAATCCCCAGTGCGTATTTCGCCGCTTCTTTTTGCCATTGCCCCATATCTAAGCCAGTCAAGCGCAATAGCAAGTAGATGAAGGCAACCAATGGACTTAACAAGTGGAACGCTTGGCCCATTAAGGACGCCAAGGCCATCTGCATATTGGTGAAGCCATACGAACGACCCGCTTCTGCTAAGACCGGTAGAACCCCAAAGTAAAACCCATCATTGGAAATAAAGAAGGTCCCAGGTGCGGAAATCAGGGCGATAACTAACCCCCAGAAACCAGCCAATTGTTTAGGAATGATTTGCGTGAAACTATTCGCTAAGGCAGTAGCCATCCCAGAGCCTTGGAACAAGCCCATGAAGACGCCCGCTGCAAAAACTAAAATTACGACTTGCACAGCGTCGCCGCCGTTGGCACCGATCCGTGACGATTGATCTTTCAAAATTGGGTAGTTGACCATCAATGCGATACAAGTACCTACAAGGAATAACAAGATTGGTGGTAAAGCGATACTAGAAATAAAGGAGCTTGCTACTAACCAGCCAATCAAGACGATCGTTAAGATACCGTTGAAGACAAAGTTTTTCGGACGGCGGATCGCTAATGTATCAGGATCAGTCACAGTCGTCATTTCTAATATCTCATCGTTCGTCAGTTCCGTAACCCCTAAACGTTTCCGTTCTTGGATCCCCATTCTGCGAGCCACGAAGAAAATCACATATAACAGAGACAAAATCATTCCTGGCAACAAATAAGAAAGAATATCCGCATCAACTTCCAGCACGGCCATTGCTCGGGCAGTCGGTCCGCCCCATGGCAATAAGTTCATGATGGTGTTTTGCAAAATGATCAAGACACCAAGGTTCATCATTTTCATATTCAGCTTCTTGTAGATGGGAATAAACGCAGAACAACAAATCAAGGTAGTGGTCGTTCCATCACCGTTCAAAGAGACCGCAGCGGCAACGACTGCCGTTGCCATCAAGACTTTCATCGGATCGCCTTTAGCAAAATAAATCATTTTTTTCGTGATTGGATCAAACAAACCGGCATCCAACATAATGGAAAAGTACAAAATCGCAAACAGCAACATGATTCCTGTGTTGGCTGTTGTCGAGATGCCCTCAAGGACAAAATCACCGATGTTGCCTTTTTCGGAAACACCAGCAACCATCGCAACGAGGGTAAATAGTAATGGGATAATTACTAAGGATGTAAAGGGTGACATTTTTTTCTTCATGATGACAAACATGAAGACAATAATCATGGCATAGGACAAAATTGTTAAGAACATTTTCTTCTTCCTTTCATGCATCGAAATGTGTAAGCGTTATCAAAAAACATTTTAAAAAAATTACAGGCCCGTAATTTGTTAGCGACAAGCGTCACTAGTTTGTGAATATTTTTCTTTTCTTAAAGGAAATAATGTTATTGAATGCTTTACACGTCTAAGAATAAACAATCAAGAAATAGAAAAAAAGACCCGTTTAAAAAAAGAACAGCAAAAAAACAATTTCTCTTTTCAAATCTTATTTTTCGTTTAAAAAGTTCTTAACAGAATATTAACGCAAGAAAAACCTTGATAAATCAACGTTTATATCGGTTTTTCACTCTTTTCTCAAAAAAGGAACACTGAAAAAACAATTTTCAGCCGAAATAAATCTCGCTGATTGAACGGGAGTTTCTATAATGAAAGGGAACGAATCATTGAGAAAGGAGAAACCCATGAATCTTATTAAAAGATTGTTCAAAAAAACGCATGATGAACCAGATGCGCCTGTCAGTCCTCCTCTGAAGCCAAGGGAAATGATAGCGGACCCACCCGCGTCTGATTGGCAAGAAGTGTCGGGCTATCAGCCGGCGCCTGCAGAAGATTATCCGTTAGTCAGTCTGATAGCCGCCGCACTAGGTGCCGAGTGTTCCCCTGAAAGTCAGTTTGTCATTCGAAGAATTGAGAAACGCAATCCTGAATTTAAGCGAGTCACCCTGATTGCCGCCAGTATCGCCGCCGGAGAGCTATCAGATTCTCAGTTCACAATCAAAAAAATAGCCAAAAAAAATGAAAACAAGTGAGGGAAAAACATGTTACGTAAATTTAAAATAGCGATCGATGGGCAAGAATACCTTGTCGAAATGGAAGAAATCGGTGCCCCGCAACCTACCGCTCCTGCCCCAGCAGTGCCAACACCGGCTCCAGCAGCGGCACCTGCTCAACCAGAACCAGTCAGCACACCAGAACCAGAAGTAGCACCACAGCCAGCGCCAGCTACGCTTCCTGCTGACGGCGAGCCGATTCATTCTCCAATGCCGGGAACGATTTTACGTCTCTTGGTCAATGTGGGGGATACTGTGCAAGAAAACCAATCATTGATGATTTTAGAAGCCATGAAGATGGAAAATGAAATCGTGGCACCAAAAGCAGGAACCGTTGTTGCCATTGCAGTCAATGCGGGCGACATGGTCAACCCAGGAGAACTGCTGATTACGATCGGCTAATTTATTGAAAAGGAAGTGACGTAGTGGAAACGTTAATTGAAGGTGTAGTCGGGTTAGGATCGGAGCCGGGACGGATCGTTATGATGCTCATCGGTGGTCTATTGATGTATTTGGGGATCAAGAAAGAATATGAACCAACCTTGTTGGTCCCTATGGGATTGGGCACGTTGTTAGTGAACTTCCCGAACTCAGGTGTGTTAAGTGCTGGTGGAGAAGCTGGCCCGTTCCAAGTATTGTTTGATATGGGGATCTCAACTGAATTGTTCCCTTTGCTTTTGTTTATCGGGATTGGTGCGATGATCGACTTCGGTCCATTGCTGCAAAATCCATTTCTTTTGTTGTTTGGTGCCGCTGCACAATTCGGGATCTTCTTTACGATCATCGTTGCCGTGCTGCTTGGCTTTGATTTAAACGACGCGGCTTCCATCGGGATCATCGGTGCCGCTGACGGACCAACGTCGATTTTTGTCGCAAATACGCTGAACTCGAAATATATGGGTGCGATCATGGTGGCAGCTTATTCTTACATGGCGCTAGTACCAATCATTCAACCGGTAGCCATCAAAGCAGTGACGACCAAGCATGAACGAAAAATCCGTATGACGTATCGTGCCGGAGAAGTTTCGCAAACGGCAAAAATTTTGTTCCCGATCGTGATCTCGATCGTAGCAGGGTTGATTGCTCCTGTTTCATTGCCATTGGTCGGATTTTTGATGTTCGGAAATCTCTTGCGGGAATGTGGTGTCTTAGATCGTTTGTCCATCACCGCTCAAAACGAACTGGTGAATATCATCAGTATCCTCCTAGGTTTATCAATTTCTGTGAAAATGCAATATGAAGAATTTTTACAAGTCGATACATTGATGGTTATTGGTTTAGGGCTGGTTGCCTTCATTATGGACTCGGTCGGCGGCGTGTTGTTTGCGAAAGTGCTGAACTTGTTCCGTAAAGAAAAAATCAATCCAATGATCGGCGCAGCCGGAATCTCTGCGTTTCCAATGTCTAGCCGGGTCATCCAAAAAATGGCGACAGATGAAGATCCGCAAAACTTTATCTTAATGCATGCAGCCGGTGCCAACGTTTCAGGACAGATTGCTTCGGTCATCGCCGGTGGCTTACTGCTGGCACTGATTGCTTAGGTCACTAGAAAGGAGAGGAAAATTATGAGTCAAGATTTACTGACTTCATTTGAATTGTTGTTATTCGGTTGGGGCGGCGTCTTTGTCGTGATCCTGATCATCTACTTCGCATCCTTGCTTTTGTCGAAGCTCTTCCCAGTAAAAAAATAAAGAAGGCATTGTATGTATACCCTAAAAAGAATCTGGCTGCAAAAAGATCCGGAAGTCTTTTTGCAATGGCAAAAATTGATCACCCGTGCTGGCTTAGCCGTCGGTGAAGAAGTTGCCTATACCGTCGGCATTTTTGACCAGCAAACCTTGATTGCTACTGCTTCTTGCTATGCCAATATCATCAAGTATGTGGTGGTCTGTGAAAAAAAACGCTCCGAACAGCTGTTGACGCAATTGATTTCGCACCTTAGCGATCATATCAAAGACGAGGGCTATACCAAGTCCTTCGTCTATACAGCACCGAAAAATCGTCTGTTTTTTGAATCTCTCGGGTTTCGTGAAGTGCTCGCTGCGCAAGACATCTTGTTCATGGAACAAGGCGTTCCTTCTTATGAAAGCTATGCCCAACAACTGCAACGGCAGCGAATCGGACAAAACAACGGCGCGATCGTGATGAACGCCAATCCTTTTACCAAGGGACATTTGTACTTAGTTGAAACAGCTGCGAGTCAAAAAGAGCAGGTTTATGTGTTCGTTTTGTCAGAAGACCGCTCACAGTTTTCTGCCAGTGAACGGCTGCAGATGGTGACGGAGGGCTTGGCTCACCTGTCAAATGTAACGGTGCTGCCGACCAACAACTATCTCGTCTCTTCAGCGGTCTTTCCCAGTTATTTCTTAAAAGAGCAAGCACCTGAGGCGATTGCCAAAAAACAAGCCGCCTTTGATGCAACCCTCTTCAAAGAAAAAATTGCCCCGCTGTTGGCGATCACCACGCGTTTTGTAGGCTCAGAGCCTTACTCACCCGTGACCCAACTCTACAATGAGGCAATGGCTGCCGTTTTTTCTCCCGAGCTTGAACTGATCGTGATCGACCGTCTGAAGATCAACCAATCAACCGTTTCGGCTACTAAAGTTCGGAAAGCGATTGCAGAAAAAGATTTACTTTCCTTGCAGCAATTTTTGCCAGAAACAACGTTCTCATTTTTAATGCAGCATAACTATATTTAGAGGTGATAATAAGTGGAAATCAAAAAAAGTGCGGTTGCTGGCTCTGTTGAATCCAGTGATATCTTGATCGCGATCGAGCCCACCACAACCCAAACCATCGAGCTGACCCTCGATAGCAGTGTCGAAAAACAATTCGGCAAACAAATTCGCGCCGTCATCCTTGAGACGCTGAACCATCTAGGCGTGACACAGGCCAAAATCACTGCCACCGATAAAGGCGCATTGGACTGTACCATCAAAGCCCGAACTCTGACCGCCGTTCATCGGGCCGCCGAACAAGAACAGTATGCTTGGAAGGAGATCGACACATGGAACGTTTAAGAAGAACGATGATGTTTGTACCAGGAGCCAATGCTGCCATGCTACGGGATGCGCCATTGTATGGCGCCGATTCCGTTATGTTTGATTTAGAAGATGCGGTCTCCTTGAATGAAAAAGACTCTGCTCGGACCCTGGTGCATTTTGCCTTAAAAACCTTTGACTATTCTGCCATCGAAACCGTCGTGCGCATCAACGGCCTCGACACGGTGGGTGCCCTTGATATCGAAGCGATGGTCCTAGCGGGGGTCAACGTCATTCGACTACCGAAAACCGAAACCGCCCAAGATATCATTGACGTTGCCGCTGTGATCACACAAGTAGAAGAAGAAAACGATCTGCCTGTAGGAACCACCAAAATGATGGCTGCCATCGAGTCGGCCGAAGGCGTTTTAAATGCCCGAGACATCGCCACAGCTTCCGACCGCTTGATCGGGATCGCTTTAGGGGCAGAAGATTATGTCACCAATATGAAAACCCGTCGCTACCCAGATGGGCAAGAGTTGTTGTTTGCCCGCAGTATGATTTTGCATGCAGCTAGAGCTGCGGGGATCGCCGCCATCGATACCGTCTTTTCTGATATCAATGACACAGATGGCTTTATCGCTGAAACGACCCGCATCAAGCAGCTTGGTTTTGACGGAAAATCAGTGATCAATCCCCGGCAGATTCCCCTAGTTAATGGGATCTATGCGCCTTCAAAAGCCGAGATCCAACAGGCCAAAGAAGTGATATGGGCCATTCGTGAAGCCGAAAGCAAAGGTTCTGGTGTGATCTCCTTGAATGGCAAAATGGTCGATAAACCAATCGTTGAGCGAGCGGAACGCGTGATTGCCCTTGCCAAAGCAGCGAAATTGATTACCGAGGAGGAAGTGTAATTATGGTGTTAAACAAAGCAGGAAAAGATATCCCTGAATGCTATGCCACCCAATACGGGGTCTTCGAAAATGAAACAGCCAATATCCATGCCTACAAAGAAGCGAGTCGCAAGATCGAGCCAGTCCTGCCGGGCAAAAGCAAGGTCTTGGGCAGTATTCGTGAAGCCATTGAAAAAACAGGGTTAACGGACGGCATGACGATCTCCTTCCACCATCATTTTCGCGAAGGGGATTTTATCATGAATCTCGTTTTAGACGAGATCGCAAAAATGGGCATCAAGAATCTTGCGATTGCCCCTAGTTCCATCGCGAATGTCCATGAACCATTGATCGGACATATCAAATCTGGGGTCGTGACCAATATCACCTCCAGCGGGCTGCGGGACAAAGTCGGTGCCGCAATCTCCGAAGGCATTATGGATGCCCCAGTCATTATCCGTTCTCATGGCGGTCGGGCTCGTGCGATTGCCGCCGGCGATATCCACATCGATGTCGCCTTCTTAGGGGCCCCTAGCTCAGATGCGTATGGCAATGCTAATGGCACCGTCGGAAAAGCAACCTGCGGCTCACTAGGCTATGCGATGGTCGATGCAAAATACGCCGATCAAGTCGTGATCATCACCGACACCCTGGTGCCGTTTCCAAATACCCCAATCAGCATTCCCCAAACGGATGTCGATTATGTCGTGGAAGTCGACGCCATCGGTGATCCTGCAGGGATCGCAAAAGGCGCGACCCGTTTTACCAAAAATCCAAAGGAATTACTGATTGCTGAGTATGCAGCCAAGGTCATCACCAGCTCGCCTTACTACCAACAAGGCTTCTCCTTCCAAACCGGAACAGGCGGTGCCGCATTAGCCGTTTCTCGTTTTTTACGCGAAGCGATGATCAAAGATGAGATCAAAGCCAGCTTTGCCCTCGGCGGCATTACCAATGCCATGGTGGAACTGTTAGAAGAAGGATTAGTGGAAAAACTGATCGATGTCCAAGACTTTGATCATCCTTCCGCGCAATCGCTAGGGAAAAACGCCAATCATTACGAGATCGATGCCAATATGTATGCCTCACCGTTAAGCAAAGGGGCGTTTATCAATCAATTGGATACCGCCATTCTTTCCGCACTGGAAGTCGACACGGATTTCAACATCAATGTCATCACCGGTTCTGACGGTGTGATCCGCGGTGCCTCTGGCGGCCACTCAGATACTAGTATGGCGTGCAAAATGAGCTTAGTGATCGCTCCTCTTGTGCGGGGACGGATCCCAACGATCGTCGATACCGTCAACACGATCGTCACTCCGGGCGCCAGTATTGATGTTGTCGTTACGGAAATCGGGATCGCCATCAATCCTGCTCGCAAAGACTTGATCAGCCATTTTGAAGCATTGGATATTCCCCAATACACCATTGAAGAGCTAAAAGAAAAAGCCTACAGCATTGTCGGTCAACCCGAACCAATCAAGTACGGGGAAAAAACCGTCGCTTTGATCGAATACCGCGATGGCACGATCATTGATGTGGTCAAAAATGTCTGATGCCCTATTTTCAGGAACCCCTGTGACGCTAATCGACATGCTGCAGGCACGAGAAAATAGAAGCTCGCTTCAACGGGAGCTTCTCGCTGCGGATGAAAAAGCGGCATTGCTTGTTGCCACCATGAATATTCCCGGTCCCGTGAAAAATTCTGCCCCATTGACCGCCGTTTTTGAAGAACTCATTACGGAAATCGAAGAGGCCGTCAAGGAACTGATTCCACTGGCAAACCTCTACCGTAGTTTGGAAACTGGACCGGAATATTATCTCGTACTACCCACAGATCCTTATGAACTAAAACGAATGATGGTTCAGATTGAGACCCATCATCCTTATGGTCGATTGGTGGATCTGGATGTCTTAGCCAAAACCCAAGACCAGCTTTTACCTATCAGCCGCACCGAAATCGGACTGCCGACAAGAAGCTGCTACGTCTGTGAACAAGATGCCAAAGTTTGTGGCCGTTCTAGAACTCATAGCGTAGCAGATATGCAGCAGCAGATCCGTAAAATCATTCAGGAAAGAGTGAAAGAATGAAAAAAATCCAATTTACCGAAACCGTCTTGCGGGACGGCCAACAAAGTCTGATCGCTACACGAATGCCTACCAGCGATATGCTACCGATTTTAAAAACCATGGATCAAGCAGGCTATCATGCCCTTGAAATGTGGGGCGGCGCAACCTTCGATGCTTGTCTGCGTTTTTTAAATGAAGACCCATGGGAAAGATTGCGCGCAATCCGCAAAGAAGTGAAAAAGACCAAACTACAAATGCTCTTACGGGGACAAAATCTCTTAGGCTACAAAAACTATGCCGATGACGTCGTTGCTGACTTTGTTACCAAATCGGTTGAAAACGGCATCGACATTCTTCGTTTGTTTGATGCCTTAAATGATGTCCGCAATTTAGAAACCGCCATCCGCGCCACAAAAGCAGCCGGCGGACACTGTCAAACAGCAATCTCTTATACTACTAGCCAAATCCATACGGTGGATTACTTCGTCGACCTTGCCCATAAAATGGCAAACCTCGGCGCCGATTCCATCTGTATCAAAGATATGGCAGGCGTTTTGACACCGCAAACTGGCTACGAGCTGGTCAGCCGAATCAAAGATGCCGTCGATCTACCGCTAGAAGTCCATACCCATGCCACCAGCGGCATCGCTGAGATGACTTACTTAAAAGTTGCGGAAGCCGGTGCAGACATCATTGATACCGCCATCTCCTCCTTTGCTGGCGGCACCAGTCAGCCAGCAACCGAATCTGTGGCAATCGCCTTAGAAGATTGCGGCTTTGCTACGGGACTTGATTTGCAGAAAGTCGCTGAGATTGCTGAACATTTCAATCCCGTTCGTGATCGCTTCCGTGAAGAAGGACTGCTGAATCCAAAAGTCAAAGATATTGAACCTAAAACCTTGATCTATCAAGTACCTGGTGGCATGTTGTCAAACCTACTCAGCCAATTGACGGAACAAGGATTGCAAGACAAGTATGAAGAAGTCCTAGCAGAAGTACCAAAAGTCAGAGCAGACTTGGGCTATCCGCCACTAGTGACCCCATTGTCGCAAATGGTCGGTACCCAAGCCTTGATGAATGTGATTTCAGGAGAACGTTACAAACTTGTCCCAAGTGAGATCAAAGATTACGTCAAAGGACTTTACGGTCAATCGCCAGCACCCATCACCGACGAAATCAAAGAAACAATCATCGGAGATGCCGAAGTGATCACCGTCAGACCAGCTGATTTACTGGCACCGCAACTGCCAGCCTTTCGGGAAGAAATCGCTGAGTATGCCAAAAGCGAAGAAGACGTGCTGATGTACGCCCTCTTCCCTCAACAAGCCCAAGACTTTTTAGGCCGACGAGAAGATCCCTTTTATGATGTCCCCGTACAGACCGTGTCTGTGAGGATTGCGGTGGATTAGCAACGAAGCCAGAAACAGAGAAAACGACTTAAAGTGACCCTCACAAATTCGCTTGCTTGAGCAAATTTGTGAGGGTTGTTAGCATTTACGGATATTTTCATCTTCATTTTTACTAAACCGCCAAGCTCGAAAGCCCCGCGCTGTATCCACCTCGCCAATAATCTTGTATTAGTCGTTTCTCGCTCACGTATTTTGGGTAGCTGAGAAGCCAGGATTGTGCTTCCGCTCCATCCATTCTATAATCAGCTAAAAGAAGGGGTTTAAAGGAGGGGTTATCCATGCAACGATACATCGCTTTATTAAGAGGCATCAATGTCGGTGGAAAGAACAAAATTTCTACGAAAGAATTGAAAGCCGGTTTTGAAGAATTGGGGTTTAGCAATGTGGTCACTTATTTGAATAGCGGCAATGTGATTTTTTCCAGTGAAGAGGATGATCCACAAGCCCTTGTCGAAATGATTCAAGCAATGATCAAACGGTACTTTTCCTTTGATATCGCTATTTATATCATTCGCCAAACAGAGCTGCAGGAACGCTTGACCCATATACCTGACTGGTCAGGAACGGAAGATAAAACCATCTATGACAACCTGATCTTTTTGATGCCTTCACTGTCCTACGAGGTGTTATCTGAAAAACTCGGGGCTCCGAATGCCACCCTTGAACAGGTTTTTCCTTACAAAGACGTCGTCTTCTGGTCTTACCTCCGCAAAGACTATCAAAAAACCAATTGGTGGAAAAAAACAGCCAGCACCAGCGTCGGCAAACAGATTACGATTCGAACCATCAATACCGTACGGAAGATTGCGGAGCTGTGAGGACATTCTAAAAAATATTCCTGTTTCAGCTTATAAGAAAAACCGTCAGAAGGAGTCCCTCTGACGGTTTTTCTTTGACTATCGAATCGTCTTTTTCGCTTGATGGATTTCAATAAAAAGTGCCAGCAGAAACGTGAAGGTTACGATCCAAATTGAATATTTTTTCAAAATAAGACTGATAAAGGCTAGTAAACAAGCACCAATGACAAATGAGAGCACGACGATCGTATAGTTATGGGCATTGCGTTTTTGAAGCGACGTTTTATTCCGTGAGGTCAGATACAGATACCATTCATTTAGCATTTTCCGATAATTTCCTGAGGTCATCATGATCGTATAAAGATTTCCTTCGATTTGCGTTCCAGTAAACGTCAGCATCAGCAAGCCACTGCCAAAAGCAAGCAGACCAATTTTAAAAAGGTGCAAGTTTTGAGACAACAATGGAATGATCAAGCTCGATAAAATAACAGGTAGCATGGTGTAACTGCGCCAATAATGACTGAAATTGCTGCGCTTTAGAAGAATACCTAATAAAAATCCTACCGTAAACAAAATGATCGATACGATTTTAGGCAGCATTTGCTGCCAATTATATTGGGATAAATTCGAAGCCATCAAAATAATGTTCCCCGTCTGAGTAGCAACAAATCCATGAAAGTAATTATGAGAATAGACATCTAATGCCCCACCTGAAAAAGCCATTAAAATCGCAAACAGACGACTGTTATTCGAGACAGAGACAACTTTATAAATTTTTTTTTGCATAGTAGATTCCTCAATCGCTTGATAATTTTGCTAATAGCATTTGTTTTAGACGCTTTTCTTCTATTGATACATGAAAAAGATCGTTTATCCTTGAAATGGAGTTTTTTTCAATAGTAAGTATAACAGAATCAACATCTCCTCTTACTTTAACGAAAAGGAAATATATAGCAAGTAAAGAAGCCCAACGAAATTTGCTTCGTTGGGCTTTCCTTATAGGATGTTCGAAAAGAAACCTTTCGCTATCTTTTCAACCAGAAACCAATAGTTCAAACGTACCTGCTTCTTATATGCTACTGGTTTTGCATGGCGGGCAGATCATTCTTATTTAGTTTATTTAGATAAGGAATCATCATTAAGACACCCGCAACAAACGCGATACCTTCTGTAATCGTCATTGACCAAATCAATCCATCCAATCCATAGAAATGATGCAGCAATAAAACGATCGGAATAAAGAATGTTCCTTGAATCGTGGACATCACTCCGGTCTGAGCACCTAGTCCAGATGCCTGAAAGATGCCCGTGAATAAACCAGAGAAACCATTAAAGATCGAAGAAACCAACTGTGCCCCTAAAATCGTTAAGCCAACTTGGATCACACGAGGATCACTTGTAAATAACCCCAGCACAGGCACTCGCAACCAATACACAATCAATGCAAAAAGGATGGAGATCCCACCTATCCACAAAGATACTTCTTTCAGTGCTTCTTTCACTCGTTTCGTGTTATGGGCAGAGAAACTGTAGGCAAATAACGGTATGACGCCCAAAAATAGACCCATTGTTAAAAATTCCGGTAATTGCGTGATTCGAACAGCGATACCAAAGCTAGCCACAACATTGTCTCCATATTCAGCAGAAAAATTGTTCAATAATAATGTGGTGACGATCATGAAAGCTGATTTAAACAGCTCGGATATCCCTATTTTATAAACTTCTAGCTGATCTTTGATTGAAAGTTTCATGTTCTTTAAAAAGCCCTTCAATGTCTCGCTTTTCGTTTCTAGGAACCAGACATAATACGTTGTTGAAGCGATATTCGCAATCACCAGTGATAGCCCTGCACCGATCACATGTAGGTTAAAGACGAGAATCAATAATGCATCAAGTAGGATACTCACTGCAACACTGACAAACATGCCATACATTGATTCTTTTGATGCCCCTTCTGAACGCACCAATTGTTCCAAAGCAAAATTTAAAATGAACGATGCTCCACCAACAAACAAAATCAGTGAATATTGTTTTGTATACAAAAATGTCTGCCCACCTGCTCCTAGTAAATGAATAAATGGATCCATGAAAATTACTGCGACAATCCCTATGATTACACCGAGCAGGATGCTCGAGTAAAACGCATAGCCGGCAACTTTCTTGCCCTTTTGAGTGTCTCCATTGCCTAGTAGTCGTGTGATATAGCTTCCTCCACCAACACCCAGCATGTTCCCAACGGCCATCAACAGAATCGTAATGGGCATCGCCAAGGTAATCGCCGACATCATATTGGTATCATGGATCAATCCAATAAAATAGGCATTAATCAAATTATAGATCGTCGTGGTTGAAATACCAACCATCATCGGGATCGATAAATGGGCAATTGCCTTTCGCACCGGACTTTCGCTTAAGTAGTAAATATTGGATTCATTCATTGTGACTTCTTCCATGATGATTCCTCCTTCTATTAGATAGTTAACTGTTAGAATTCTAACTTTAAGGCAATAAGCAGTGATTGACTGCTTATTGCTCATAGACTTTGATCGATTTTTCTTAACAAACGAGTCAGTTCTTCGACTTCTTCTGCATTCAGTGCTTGGATCAGTTCTTTTTCTGCCGCATAAAAAGCTTCATTGGTTTGATCAATCAACGCTTTTCCTTTAGGTAAAACGTATATATTTTTTTGCCGCTCATTATTTTTTGGGATGCGGCGCTCGATATACCCTTTTTTTTCTAACCCTTGAAGCATACTTGTGATGCTGGCATCACGACGTTGAAACACTTGGGCCAAATCCTTCTGAATCAAGCCTTTGTCTTCATTTTGTGCGATATACGCAATCATTCTTCCTTGCTGTTGACTGATATCCAGGTCTTTTATACGCATTTCCATCGATTCCCGTGACTTATTCATAATGGAACGCATCAAATTCGATACGATCAGTTCCTCCAAAACGACTCCCCCTTTGCCAAATGTTAGATATCTAACTATTCGAAAAGAATATACACCGGTTAAAAAGGAAAGTCAATAAAAAGATTCGCTATCTAATAATTAGTTCTCTAATTATTTTCAAATCCAATAATGGTAGTAAGGCTCAGGGAGTTCCACACTGTGGAAAAGTTACTCACAAAAGCAGACAACAAGGGACTTTTTATTGCCTTTGTAGTAAACGTGTATAAAAGAGACTCTGGGTTCATCGATTTTTTCCCCTCATGGTATCAAAGCCAATTAGAAAAGTAGGCTTTATTTTCCGCTCTTGCTAGCGAAAAAAAGAAAGCTTATCCAGAAATCATTTTCTGAATAAGCTTAAACTGATTTATCGATCTAATTAAAAAAATTTTCGTCAACTAAGATCGGCTTCAATACTGTAGTAGGTATTATGAACTCTTGTGTCCCCATGTATCCAGCCGAAACTTCATATTTATCAAACGAAATAACTAGTTCATGATTTTCATTAATATAAAAATTCGGATCATTCTCCAACCAATTTGTATCATTATAGTCTAAAACCCAATATTTGATATCGCTATTTACTCTCATCCGCTCTTTCATTTGGTGCTCAATTTCCTGAGCCAGCACCTCTAAATAGTTTTCCGTTTTAAATAACATCTTTAATGATAATAAGACCTCGTTCTTTTTATCGAATGTATCAAATCGATGTTCGACATTGGTGCTCCCCACTGTCTCTTCAAATGTACGGTCGATTACTAAAAATCGATTATCATTGACTTTCACATCATAGGTACCACTGACATACATTTGTTTTTCGTCCACCTTATTTATTACGTCTATATAACTTTGATATGCTCGTTGTCCTTCACGGAGATATTTTTCATTTAATTGCGAATACACTTGATTTTCTTCTGTTATCTTAGGCACATCAATAGTGATTTCTGCCTCCTCTTGACTGAACAGAAGCGTTTCCCCAGTTATAATTGATACCAAATCCCCCAAAATAGGTATTTCTGATGCAAAACCTCTAAAGGTAGTATTTTGAAGCATAATCAAAAAACTAAAAACCACCAAGATCACGCTTTCGACGCCTCTTCTAAGTACTTTTCGCTTCTTTTCTTCGTATACCTTTGCCTTTTCTATTTGAAAACGTGCAACTATTTCACGCTTTAATTGTTCTTGGTTTTCTTCATCAAACGTATGCTGTTTCATTTCGCTCATTCTCCTTTTCATATCTTGTTTTTTTAATTTAAAAGATGCTTAAATTGAACAAGAGAACGGTACATCTTCGTTTTCACCGTATTCTCATTTAAATTAAGTATTTGAGCAATTTCTTGCAAGGTAAATCCATCAAAATATTTTAAAATGATGATATCTCTTTCCGGACTAGGCGTTCTCTCTAGAATTTCCTTTAGTTCAAGAAATTCACTTTGATCGAAACGAAAATGACTTAGTTCTATAGTTTCTTCAAAGGCTAATCCAAATGGTCTTAGTCTCTTCACTCGCCATTGATCAATCGCGGTTCTTACTAAAATTTTATAGAACCATGCTTGAAAATTATCAATTTCTACTGTGTTTCTAAAGCTTTTTAACGCCTTTTGAAAGCTATCTTGCAGGACATCTAAAGCATCTTCATGATCATAAACATAACTGTAGGCAATTCGATACATTTGATCATATTTACCTTCTATCAGTTCTTCCAGTAGATGCTCATAATAGCGCACTTTTTTTGTTTGACTTCTATTCTTAAAAATAAAGATCACTCCTTCCACAACTCTCCAAGGGACTAGAAAAGACTGCTATTTAATTTCTCTTTGGTCAGCTAAACCAAAATACTGATTTAGTGGTTTTTGTCCATAAGAGAGCAATTCGCTTATAGTCACAAACTCATAGCCTCTTTTTCTTAGTTGACTTACCATTTCTGGAATGGATTCTACGGAACGTTCATGGATATCATGAATCAAAATGATTGATCCATTTTCTACAGTATCAATTACCTTATTTACAATCAAATCTTTATTTTTGACTTGCCAATCTTCAGAGTCTACATTCCATTGAATAATAGGCAATCCGATGGTTTTGGCAACGGCGCCGTTTACTGCTCCGTAAGGTGGTCGAAAGAGTTTTGGCAATACCCCTGTAGCATGAAATATTGCCTTATCAGTCTTCAGTACTTCTTCTTTGACTTTATCCAGGGTTACTTGAGTCAAGTCTGGGTGAGTGTATGAATGACTGCCAATTTCATGCCCCTCTCCCACTATTTTTTTCGCGACCTCTGGGTTCTTATCAACCATCTGACCTAAAACAAAAAAAGTCGCTTTGATCTTTTCTTTTTTTAACTCTCCTAGTAATTTTTTCGTAGACGTATCGTTAGGTCCATCATCAAAGGTGAGCGCGACATAGTTTCTTTTTTGGTCTAAGGATTTTTTTGGCAGATTATTATCAGAAACGATCGCTGGATCAATAAAAGGCAGAATTTTTTCAATGTCGACATTCATCTTTGTCACCCCTAAGACCTCTTTATCAAAAGCGATTTGTATTGAGTGAGGGAGAATGGTTATCTTACTATCCTTGCTTAAAAAGTCATTTGTTAACACTTGATCTAATTCTTCTTCATCAATTGTCGATTTTAATTTAGTTCGAGTACTAAGTAGCTGTTCTTGTACAATTCTGTTTATCGCAAGCAAGTCTGATTCATCGTTGACAATATCTTTTAATCGAGGCTCATTTCGATTTTTGGATAAGAGTATTTCAGATAATTCTTTTAATTCACCTAAATATTTCAAAGACTTTGTTTTATCATCCCAAATATATTCCTTTGTTACTAATTGTCGATTAATAAGGGCATCATTCACCTTTTCCTCATTGACATAGGAAAGCACCATTGACCGAGAATCCTTCAATTGTTTCGAAGCAACCTGAGTTTGAGCTTCCAATTGTTTTATAATATTTTTATTTTCAGTCGCAGAATAGTACAGGTAATATTTGTTGTATTGATTATCGCCACTCTTTGATTCTTCAATCTGAGTGATATCACGATCAAAAAATTCAGTTTTAATTGTTTTTTCGACTTGCGTTTCAAAATTTGTTTGTTCTTCTCCATACACTTGACTCATTAGATACTTATACGTGACACCCACTACTAACGTAAGAATCAGTGCACAGAATATAGCTATTAACAATAATTTTTTTCTCATAGTATTTCCTCTCTTTCGTTGTTCTATAGGGTATGACGAAAGAACAGGTCAAATAGTTTCATTTATTAGCAAGTTTTTATCAATCGTGAACTTTCTTAATCGTGATTCCTTTATCTCCATAATGTTGCTGTCTAAATTCATTAGCGAAAAATAGTAACTTCCCAATTATTCGTTTTTTTCCTATCTTTTCCTTTAAGGTTTAGCTTTGACATCAGATCTTTACGTTTTCCCTTAACTATGTCATTAGACAGTAGCGTCAGTTCTTAATCTTAATACTTGCGGAAAACAAAAAAAGGCTTCAAAAAATTTTTTTTGAAGCCTTTTTTAAGATAATTTGTATTTATGCAAACTCTATGACACATTGAATACGATAGAATTCTTCTTTTCTACACTTAGATCATAACCACAGATTTCTTTGAAATATGTCTTGATTTGTTTGATATTTCCTTTAACTATTGGTGGCATGACGCTTAGTTTCTCTTTTAATTCTTTGTTCGTCATGGCTTGACTTTCTTTTGAATGAACCAGGATCATACACGAACTATTCATCTTTTTTCGAACCAATCTAGCCGTCTTATTAATAAATGGCAGAAAAAGGAAAAAAGAAATTTCTCTTTTAATTATCAGGAATAGCATTCAATTCCCATATCAGGGTTGTGGAATAGCTTGTGGCTTCAGGATTTGAACCTTTCGGTACGTTGAGCGTAACACTTTCCCTTGCGGTATGCTCATCTCCAAAACGATAGATCCATGTGCCTGTTCCTTCAGTATCTTCTGCACGAATCAGTGCTCGCTTGTTTCCTGGTACCAACGTTAACGGGTTGGCTGTCTGTAAAGAAGGGGTATCGCCACCTTGAGCGGTCACTAATTGTTGATTTGAGAAAGTAATACTCGCACCTGTAAGCTGTTGATTTTTTAATCCTTCAAATTGTTTCGTCTGGGTAACCGATAGCTGCCAGCCGTTACGCTCAGTAGCTGATCGACGATCGCTGATCTGAACATAGTTAGGGCGCTCTTCCATCTCATTTACAGTTCCGTCTTCATCCAATAAACGTTGTGGTTGCGCGTAATAGGTTTGGTCATGAACTGAAATAGGTTGTGAGCCAAAGTTAAAGGAGGAAATGAAGTCAATACTCAGAAGCCCTTGATTTTCTGGCAGCTCTGGTTTATTTTCTGGGTTCACTTCTATTTCAGGATCCAATGGATCTACTGGTGGCATGGAGCCCTGTAAGATATAAACGAGCCAATAATTTTGTTGCTCTCGAGTAAATACCGTATTCAATAATTGATTGTCTCTTTCAAATAAAAACTTGTAGTTTTCTATTTCTTTAATCGTTACTTCTAGCTCCTCATTCACATAACCAATGATTGTATCAGATGGCGAAATAACTGTCCCGGCATCATCAATGTAATGAATTGTCACCTCGGACTCAGCACGATTAAAAAAGTAAGTAACATTCCGACGCTCAGCCTCTGGTTTTATCGTATTGTTTGTTTCATCGAAATAAAGTGCATCTGTCTCAACATGACTATAGTCATAACCAAGAAGGTACGGTTCATCATCAATCCCTGAATTTGGATTAAGAACTGCCTCTGATTTAAAAGGAATTTCTAACAATTGACTAGGTATTATTTCTTCATTTGTAGCTGCATCACGATAACTGACTTCAACTTCTCCTGTCCCTATTACATAGTCCATCTGTTCAAATATAAAGCTATGAACATTGTTTCTTGCACCTGTACTTCCTGAGATTAAAAAAGATAATGCAGTAGTATCGATTCCTTGCCAATCGGATATATCTCGTTCCCAGGTTTCTCCTTTATAGTTAATACGGAAAATATTTGCTTCTTCACTTGGCAGATACTCAATGACTATATCATCGTAAGCGCCATTCAATGTCCCTGTTCGCTTTGCTGGAGCATCGCTTTCCATATAAGTAGTCAATAAACCATTCGTCTCATGATAAACGTATCCAGCAAAAGGAGCCCCACCTAAAGCAGCCGGATCTCTAGCTGCACCCGCTCCCTGAGTTGTATTAAAATTTGAATCCAATTTGAATCCAAAGCCTCCTGTTAGGCCAGCAATCCCCATACCGTTTCCACTATTTCCAACAGCAGAATTTTCAGATCTATGGAAACCAAAAGCCATACCATCTGCACCATTCGTATTAGAACCAATATTTGCCTTCCCTGTCAAAACAAATGGATAATTTACACTTAATTTTTCCTTCAATGTAACATTTCCAACTTGATTATTACTAGCTGTAGTTAAGGTTACTTCCCCTGTTTCTGAATCATACGTTGCAGAACCCTGTAAGTCAAAATGCTGCAAAAAATTATCTTTTGTGACGGTAGCATTTGAACTGTATTCATTATCTAAACTTTGTGATGGCTGCTCCTTCATTTGATTCTCTTCTACTGCATTCTCTTTCGCTTCCAGATCCGCTTGTACTGTTTGAGCATCATCAGAAGCTTCTATTCCTTCAGTAGGGTTCTCCACAATACTATCTTCTTGTTCACTGATTTCAAGATAAGCCGTTGCTCCTCCCACAGACAGTTCATAGCGTCCCGCCTGTTCAAATACTAAAGGAAGAACAAATGTATTTTGCGCCCGTTTTGACTGAACCAGCCATTCCTGAGACTGCTCTATCTGTTCGACTGATCCCCCTGCCGGTAACTGCTCGTTGATAAGCGTTGCTTCTTCAGGTAAAAATACTCGTGCCTCTGACACTTCTTGATCAGAAAAGAAGGTTACTTGTATGGTTTCTTCTACCGTGCCTTGCATCCGCGCCTGAGTAAAGAAAAAGCGCGCATCACTAGCCTGTTCTTCTTTTAGAAGGTTTTTCATGGATGGGTGTTCTACCTGTTTTTGTTCCTCAGTGTCCATCGTTGTCTCAGCGTAGACCATGCCAATCGATAGAATCAATGCTTGCATCATTAGAATAGACGCCCCTAATAGAAGCAGCGGTCTTCTTAATCTCGTGGTCATTCCATTCACTCCTTTTTACTACTCTTGTTCGCTTCGGTTTGCTTTCTTTTTTTGAATAAGTAGATAAAGAATGACCCCCAGTAAAAGAACAAGTAAAATGATTGCGCCAATCATCCACCAATTCATACTTGAATCAATGGTCACATCTGCTTGATTCAATGCCCTGGCTTCATCTGCTTTAATTGTGAAGGGTCTCTCCCATACCCACTCATCTTCACCAGATATTGCTATTAATTTCAATACATAGTCGCCACTTTGAAAGCGATCGCCTTCTAACGAGATTGGAAAATCAAAATTAGAATTAGGCGCCATTTGCATCATTTCTTCACTCGCTTCATAAAGAACCTCGTTTTCTCCTGCTCGTTGTACTGTCGCTTCCACCGCCATTCGATTGACAAAGGTAGGCGTGAAGTTTTGGATCGTTGCACTAATCACATTCCGATAATTCAACTGATCTGCAAAAACAGCTAATAAATCGAGATCCGGTTGAACTGAATCCCGAGAATTGCTGACAACAATCCCAATCACATAGGCAAATTCATTTTTGATCGCTACGCCTTCTTCATTGATTGCCGTTTCTTCTTGCTCCTCTTTGACTTCCGAAATCCGTAGACCTCCCGCTAAAAATCCCTCAAACGATTCTTCTGGCATATGTAAAGGAACACTAATTGTTTGGGTTTCATTTCCTGCCAGTTCAATGACGCCAGATGAGTCAATCAATTCGTCCAATGAATAAGTAAGGCTACTATCTGGTTCTTGGGCATCTTTTCCGTACTCAACGACTCCATGAACATTGGTATACGCTGTATGAGGGGTTACTTGCACTTGAATTGGGTCACTACTAACATTTTGCAGTTTCAATGCTAAGGTTTCTGTTGCTCCAGCTGCTAGATTCAAATCGAAATAACTATTTGATCCTTCTACCTGGCTTTCAGGAAATTCAGGCGTGACATAAAATGACAGTGTTTCCTCCGCTTGAGCTACTGATGGAAAAATTCCAAAAAGAAGAAAAAGAAGCGTAAGTACCCACCAAGAGGCTCTTTGAGAACGATGAGCTAAAGTTGTTTGTTTCAAGGTTACGTCTC
This sequence comes from Enterococcus sp. DIV1096b, assembly GCF_050498765.1. NCBI lineage: Bacteria > Bacillati > Bacillota > Bacilli > Lactobacillales > Enterococcaceae > Enterococcus > Enterococcus sp. DIV1096b. The sequence goes on from NZ_JBMHEK010000001.1 coordinate 3,444,078, forward strand.
CTTTCTTAGAAAAACAGCGTCACAATTTTACTGTGACGCTGCCGAGAGTTTCAAAACAAATGGTTACAAGGCTTTTATAGTTCGTCTCCAGGTGTTAAGTTTAATTCCCAAGTTAGCGTTGACGTATACGTTGTCGCATCTTTGGCTGTTGAACCTGGAATCGACAATTGTATTGCGTTGTTTTCTACAACGTCTGTCTCAGGATTAAAGCCCTCTGCTTCAAATTGGGCAGTCAAGTCTGCTTGGTCTCCCCAGATAACTGAAGAAGCTCCTGCACCTTGTCCTTGTGCCGCAGTCATCACTGAACGCGCTGCACCATTAGGAAGTAATGTTAGTCCAGCCTGGTGCACTGTAGGTTCGTTATCAGTATTGCTACCTTCATAATTTAACTGAGCATTAGCAAAGGTGATTTGCGCTCCCGTTAGAATTTTATTTTGTGCTTCTGGAGCTTCAAAATCACTTAAGCTCACTTTTAGATCCCATCCAGCATTGGTTCCACGAACGTCTTGTACTTGAGCAAAACTAATATATGGAACGTCAGTAGGTCCACCTTCTTCTGGATTAGCGAGTTCAGCAGTCTCTGCAACCATATTATATGTTTGATCTTGGTTGGAGATGACCTGAGTACCAAAGTTCATTGTAGGTGCCTGTACGATAGACAATGGACCTGTAACTGGATCGATAATCGGTGGAATAATCACATCCGGATCAGGTACAGGAGGGATGACTTCCAGATCACCGTCTTCATCCGCTGTAAACTGGATTTGACCTTCGGTTGTTACTTCTCTCATTTCATCGGCAAAAACAGAAGCTGCTCCTCCTGCTAAAATAGTAGTTGATAGTGCGGCAATTGTTGCTAAACGAATAAATTTCATTTGATTATTCCTGCTTTCTTATTGTTTTAGATTTTTATTATGATTTCTTTTTTGTTTCCATAAGAGGAAGACGAAACTGATTAGAAAAACGCCTAGCCAAGCGTGCCATGAATGTCCTATTTCGTTTGTTTGTGGCAACGTACCATCTGGTTTGGCCACTTCGGTAATTGGTGGTCTGACAATAGTTTCGGGCGGCGCTGGATCAGGTGTACCAATGGGTTCATAGACACCAGTAAATCCAATGGTCCCATTTGTTTCAACTTGCTGGACTTCTGCAGCGTTTACCAACGGTAATGATAAAACTGAGAGTATTCCCATAAATATTATCCACCTTTTTGTTTTCTCAATCATGATCCTCCCCTTTGTTGTATCTCAAAATTCTTCGTTTTTGGGTTGACGACAAAAAAAGACATTCGATCGGATCGAATGTCTTGGAAAAGTTATTAGATTAGGTTTTCTATTTTAGAGAATACATAACAAATATCTATTCTAAAAAACGAAGGTTTTTGATACTTTTATTTGTAAGTTTGTATGCATACCTTTTTCTTACATGATTAAGGTTACCTGATTTTTTGGTCAAATTGGAATCAACATTTTCATAGACAGATGAAATAAATGAAAAAAAACACTCGTTAATACTTTTAACGAGTGTACGGAGATTAGAGAAATGGTTTTCGATACGGATCAATTTTTCTTTCCAGATTCCGCCAGTCATGCTCATCTGGGACAGCTTTCAATAACAAGTAATCTGTTTCAATAATATAGTCTAAGAGGTACCGATTATAGTTTGTGACAATCAAATCAATATGAGCGGCATTTAATATTTCTTGTGTCAGATGTTGCAATGGCAAAAAGGTCAACGTGTGCTTTGTACCAAACTGTTGCATTGCACGAGTTCGAATCTGTTGGCAGATGAAGTGATCACCTTCTAGAAGAAAATAAATTCTTTTTGTCGGTGAATAAAAATCAAAAATCAAATCACTGTAGATCGTTAAACTTACACAAATATCTTCAAGATATGGTGCAGCCAAAAAGTCTTTTCTTTGATGCTTCTTTAAAAATCGTAAATTCCGTTGATAGTTTTCATTGTCAGAACGCATGAGAGATTCTTTGATGTCCTGTGCCTCTTTGTTCAATGCAGGAGCTAACGCATAGTTCACTTTTCTAGACAAAAAGAAGGATTGCAAGAAAATTTTTATCTTGGCATAGCTCTCATTTGTGAGCTCAAACTCTTGTAAGTAAGCCTCCGTAAGTTTGGCAATTTCTGATCCTTGATGAAACTGCTGGTAGAACCTTTCCTCCGATGCTTCTCGATCTAAGGTACGTTTACAAATAGTAACTAAATAAATCCATGCAAATTCTTCCTTCGCTAGTTCTACGCCGTAAAGCTTGTTGATTCCGTCTTTTAAAGAATACAGGAGGGAGAAGCTATTTCCTTTGTAGGCTAATTCAATCAAGTATTTCGGGACTGTTATCGGAAAACCAAGGCTCGCCCGTTTGATTGCAATAAAAAAAGTATAGTAAAAAGCAGCTGGTGTTGTTCCAGAGCCAATATCATATTGTCCTAGTTTGTTGTTTAACTGGGTTAAGACCAACTCATGCAATGCGGGGTCGGGAACAAGGGTATGGGCAGTATCAATCCCTTCGTAATAAAAGTCTTTGAAGAATTTCCGTAAATCCGCTTCGCTCCCTTCAATTGTCAATGGATTCGACACCCATTTTAACCGATAACTGCTCAATATTTTGTTCGATTGACCCAACAACCGTCGAAACGTGCTCTCAGAAAAATGATAATGATGGGCCAACTCGTCAATATCCATCAATTCCCCTTGAAAAATATGACCGATGATTTCAAATAAACACTCATTTTCTAGCAAATCTTGTTTCTTTTCTTGGTACACGGAAGGTTTTTTCTCTTCAAAAAGAAAGCCACTATTCCCCGAAATTAGGGTGATACAATCACCAAAATAGTCTTTCACATACTTGAGATCATTTGCAATTGTGCGTTGTGTGACTTGCATCTTTTCTGCCATTTCACCAATTGTAAATAAACGATCTCGCTCCATCACACTCAAAACTCGAAATAAGCGCTTAGTTGTGCGATTACTGATAAATGCTAACTGTAAGTCTCTCATATTCTCCGCCTCATATCTCACTACGTCTTTTGTCTAGATGTTACATACATAACACAACAACAAAAAATGAGCAAGACACGGCTCTTAATCACTTCATAAAAAAATAAGCTGCTTCTAAACACAAAAAAGGATCAAATGCTCTTATGCTTTTCCATTATTATCTATTTGCTTACAGAACATTCTAATCTCCTTAGCGATGGTGGAGAAAAGGAATGCTCTCGAGCTTCTTTCATTGCAAAAATCTCCTTTAAATGGTTTAATGGTTTAAACTTTTAAACGATTTGGGAGAGACAATTATGATAGATTATGCCAATCTGCAACAAGATTTTTCTGAGTTAAGTGATTTTTTAATCGCGCTAGGTGACAAAAAAAGACAAGCTATCATCATTCGGTTGCTGGAAGCGGAAAATTGTGCTGGCTTACAGGTCACTTCCTTATTAGAGGCCACCAATTTATCTAGACCCGCCATTTCACATCATTTGAAAATCTTGAAAGAAGCCAAAATCGTGAATTTCAGGCAAGAAGGAACAAAAAATTATTACTATCTCGATCATGAGCAAACAGAAATAAAAAAACTCCAATCCTTTTTAACGAAAGTCATTCACATTATGAACGAGAGGGATCATTCATGAAGAAAGTATTAGTTGTTGAAACAAACATTCAAAAATATGCTGGCACGAACGAGGCTACCGGACTTTGGTTGGGAGAAAGTGCCGAGTTTCTAGATGAAGTCTATCAACAAGGGATTGATGTTGATTTCGTAAGTCCATTAGGAGGCTTTGTTCCTCTAGATCCAAGAAGCATGAAATATATAAATCAAGCCATTATGAACATTTATCTGGAAGAAAATTTCATTCAAAACGGCTTGATTCAAACGAAAAAACCCGCAGAAGTAAATCCAAATGACTACCATGCGATTTATTTTACCGGAGGGCATGGTGTCATGTGGGATTTTCCTGATAATAAAGAGCTTCAAGAACTCGCTTTAGCTATTTATGAAAACAATGGGTATATTTTATCTGTTTGCCACGGAATCGCTGGTTTACTAAATATAAAAGATAGAGAAGGAAGCTTTTTGATTTCTGGAAAAAAAATCACAGGATTTACGAAAACCGAAGAATTTCTCGCCGGGAAAATGAACAAAGTTCCTTTCTTTAATCAAACCGCCGCAGAAGAAAGAAACGCTCAATTCAAAAAAAGACGCTTTTATAAAGCATTTGCCCTAAAAGATGGGCGGATCATCACTGGCCAAAATCCTTTTTCTGTACGTGCTGTAGCAAAACTATATCTTGAGGAGGTACAGTCATGCAAACAATTTTAGGAAGCAATGGACAAATCGGCTATGAACTAGCAAAAGAACTATACAAAAATTACACAAATGAGCTTCGGCTAGTTAGCCGGAAGCCTCAAAAAATCAATCCTACAGATCAGATCGTTTCCGCAGACTTGATGGACTTTTCGCAAACGAAAAAAGCGATTGAACATAGTGAGATTGTTTACTTCACTGTTGGGTTACCGATGGATGCTGAGCTGTGGGAAACCAATTTTATGAAAATCACAGAAAATGTCATTCGCGCTTGCCAAGAAGCACAGAGCAAACTGGTTTTTTTTGATAATACTTATATGTATTCAAAGGATCGTACACCCCAAAAGGAAGACACGCCATTTTTTCCAGCAGGCAGGAAGTCCCTCGTGCGCTCTAAAATGGCTCAATTGGTTTTATCCGAGATGGAAAGTGGCCGTTTAGATGCGGTGATTTGTCGAGCCCCAGAGTTTTACGGCCCAGGCAAGACCCAGAGCATTACCAATACACTCGTCTTAAACAATATAGTCCACAATGCTCCCGTCAAAATACCTGTCAATAAGGACACTTTACGCACACTTATATGGACACCTGATGCTAGCCGAGCAATGGCCCTTATCGGAAATACGCCTAGTGCCTATGGCCAAACTTGGCATTTGCCCTGTGATACACCTCATAGTTTCCAAGACATGATCGATCTCGCCGAAAAAATTGAGGGCAAACCATTGAAATACCGCGTCATTCCTTTGTGGCAATTTAAACTTGCTAAGCTATTCAGTAAAAACGCGCGCGAACTAAGTGAGTTATTACCTAGATACACGATGGATAATCTTTTTGTCTCTGATAAATTCAAAAAGGCATTCCCTTATTTTAAGATCACAACGTTTGAAGAAGGCATTAGGAAGGTACTTGTTGAGAATAGGGCAGGATGACTGACAACACTTTATTAACCCCAATGAAGAGAATGACTGATGAGAAGCTACCCAGCTTTTAGTAAATCAAATTCAAAGGATGTTCGCGTTAGTAGAAAGTTGAATCTTTACCGTTAGCAAAACCGTTCATTACACCGTCACTATTATTAATAAAAAGGATATTCATCCCACCCAAACACAATTAGCACAGGAATATAGAAAGCCAATTAGGCGTAGGCCTAATTGGCTTTAATAAGACATTCTGTTTCCTTTTTCTTTGCTCAGGCTAATAGAAAAAAAACAAGCACTAAGAAGTAATTTTGAGGCAGCTAGACAACAATATAACTGAAGACGAGAACGAAAGAAAAAATTCTTATTTGCGACATTCGATTACGCAAAAAATATATATGAACATCTATTATTAGCCATCCTTTTTTCTAGCTCTCATTTTAGTTAACCTTTTTATCTATCCTAACTGCTATAAAAACTCTCTCACACGTTCTTTAACATGCTGCTATTGTTCCAACTTCTTTATTGCTAAAGCTAAGCAGCCGATCAAACCTGCATCGTCAGCAAGCATTGGAGTTAGTAGGTATTCTTCGAGAGTGGGCGTATCCACGTAGGAACCCATTTTTTCTTTAAACGCTTGGTGAATCAACTCGAGTAGTTGCGGCTGTTTCATTACACCCCCGCCTAAAATTATTACTTCCGGTGCATATAGTAACGTTGTGTTATACACACACTGAGCAAGATAATCTGCCTCAATCGTCCAATAAGGATGATCAAATGAAATGGTCTGGGCTTTTCCTCCAAAGCGCTTTTCAATCGCGGGTCCTGAGGCTAACCCTTCCAAACAATCATGATGAAAAGGACAGATTCCTTCAAATTGATCTTCATTATGACGTTGTAAGAGCATATGTCCCATTTCAGGATGACTGAAACCTGCGACTATTTTCCCACCCACTACAGCACCACCACCAACACCAGTACCAACGGTGTAATACAGAACACTATTTTTACCTTTTCCATAACCTGCCATATATTCTCCATAACAAGCAGCATTTACATCGGTAGTCCAATAGATGGGAACCGACAAGGCGTTTTCCAAAGCTCCGACAAAATGATAATTTTGCCAAGCTAACTTCGGTGTGTTGGTGATATATCCGTAAGTTCTTGATTCGATTTGAATATCAATAGGCCCAAATGCTCCTACACCAATTGATGCGATATTTCCTTTGTACTTATCAAAGAAATCAAACACTTGCATCATCGTTTCTTCTGGTGTTATGGTAGGAAAACTTTTCCGTTCTATCACTTGTAATTGTTCATTACCAATCCCACAGACAAACTTTGTTCCACCAGCTTCAATTCCACCATATAACATTTTATCTACACCTTTCATTCACTTATCTTCAAAAAAAGAAACGTATTTGCACTAAGCAAAATCGTTTCTCACTAAAGGTTTCGTTGTGCCACCTTCGCCAAATTCAATCGGCAATACGGTACGTTTTTCTACTGTCTCTCCATTAATGACAGCAATTAATTTTGCCACTGCCACTTCCGCCATTTGCTTTGTAGGTTGGGCAATTGTTGAGACGAGATAAGGGTCTCCTTCTGTCATCTTTTGACCATCAAATCCGATAACTTGGACATCCTCTGGTACGTTTTTCCCTATTTTTTCAAGCATACCAATGACAGCTAATGCCATCGGATCGTTGATCGTAAAAATCCCATCGATATCAGGATTCTCTAACAAAAAATTTGTTACACGTTCTGAGAGATTGTCTAAAGGTTCTAACATATCTAACGCTTTATAGGAAATCCCCAGTTGACGGCACTCGATCTCAAAATATTTTCGACGACTCTTCGTTTCATTCGGTGTTTCTTGGTACCCACCGATATATGCTACATTCTGACATCCTCGGCGATAAAGTTCATTTGCAGCCAAACGTCCACCGGCCGCATTGTCAGCGGTCACATAAATCACCTCTTCAGTGAAATAACGGTCAATACTAACAAAAGGCAGATTACTCGAAATGTATTCATCGATATCTGAATAAGTAATTCCAATGATGCCGTCTACTTTATTTTGGCTGACCATCTGGATATATTCTTGTTCTTTTTCACTATTCCCACTGGAGTTACACAAATAAAGCTTGTAGTTTTGTCTTTCTAATGCTGTTTCTACATGGTAGGCAAATTCGCCAAAAAATGGATGCCATACAGTGGGTAGAATCAAAGCAACCGTATTCGTATGCTTCATCTTTAACCCCCGGGCATAAAAATCTGGTTGATAGTTTAACTCTGTCATTGCTGCTTCAACTTTTTCTCTAGTAGAAGCTTTAACAGAGCCGTTATTCAATACCCGGGAAACAGTTCCTACTCCGACACCTGCTAATTTTGCGACATCTTTCATTGTTGCTTTCATAGTTGATCCCTCACATTTCTGCACAAGTTTAGTATAATGAATTTTGTCATAAATTACTAATTTTTTCAAAATACTAATAGCAAAGCCATGGGAAATCTAGCTATCTGTTCTTTTCTAAAAAATTATCCTTCAAAACCTATTAAATAATTGATTCATCGCCTAAGCAATCAAACATTTATTTCACACTCGCTGTTTCAAAAGCTTGAATACGACTTTCTCCGATCGAATGAAATAAGATATCTCGAGCTTTTTCCAGCTCATAGAAAGTAGCCGTCATAACTTCTAAACCATTAATAAAGACTTCAACTGATGAGGTATCTCTAAAAATCTCAAGAACGAGCTGATTATCAATCAAAGGTATTTCAACTTTTCGGACATTCAGAGGGTCTTCTTCCGCCCCTGTAAGCTCTCTTCCTAGTTTCTGACGATCCAATTCAAAAACCTGTTTAGCAGTGTCATAAGTTAGTTTGAGACAATCCGTCTTAGACCGCAGTAATTCAATTGTAAAAACTTCTGCTTTCTCCAAATCTGCGACTAGATGTAAATATGAAGAATCAGACAGCGCGTTTCGAAATACGACTGATGTGTCAGTCACTGCAATATTTTCACTGCCTTGTTGATAAACTAAATGACTATATACAGTTGAGATGGGTTTTTGTACCAATCGATTTTTTTTCACTCTTAACTCTCGGGGCAAACTCATAGAGCCTGCCCAAAGATGGCCTAACTCATGTGTAGGCAATGTACGATCCCACATCTGCATCCAAGCAATCATCACCCGTCCACCATTAGGATCTGTTGTTGTTTGTGGTGCATAAAAATCCATTCCAAAATCCATTTCATGGAAATTATCAACTATCATCTGACCTGTTTCCCAGTCTACCTCACCAATACAAGCCATGGTAGAACTGATATTATGATATTCCAGTCCGTTCTTCTTAATTTGTATCGGTGACATGATTAAGACATCTCGTCCGTCTAAATGGAATAAGTCAGGACATTCCCACATTATTCCTTGCTCTGAAGTCCCTTCTACCAACACAGAGTAAAAGTGCCAAGTATACAAATCTGACGATTGAAACATCACTATTCTACCAGTAGACTGTGTAGATTTAGTAGCTACTACCATATAGTAAGCATCGTTGTGAACAATTACTTTAGGATCACGAAATTCTTGTATCAGCCCATTCTCACCTAGCTGTTTTTCTGCTACCACAGGATTACCACTGTATTTGCTAAAATGAATACCATCTTCAGAGACCGCCAAACATTGATGCTGATGGCTAATACCATCAATTTCTTGACAGCCTGTATAAAATAAATATAGTTTTCCGTCTCTTTCAATTGCACTTCCTGAGAAACACCCGCCGCTGTCATAAGGTTGATCTGGGGCTAACGCTACTGGTAGATCTTCCCAATGGACCAAATCACTACTGCGCGCATGCCCACAATGCATGGGCCCCCATCGACTATCGTAAGGATAGTATTGATAGAAGAGATGGTAATGCCCTTTGTAATATATAAACCCATTGGGGTCATTTATCCACCCGATGGGTGCGGAAAAATGATAGTTTTGTCGATACTGAGGGTTAACTTTTCCTCGCATCATTTCAATAAATCGATTTGCTTTATCCAAAATCGCCGTTTCTTCTACTAACACTTATTGTGCTCCCTTCAAAAAATTATCATAGCCAGTTTGTTTTATTTGAATCCATTCTTCCAAACCTACACGTTCCAATTCAGCAAGGTATTCTTCCCATTCTTCATCGATTTTACCGCCGGTGATCCACTCTGCTCTTTTGCGATAGATGTAATCCCACATATCTGTTTCAATTTTTGCTAATCGATCTGTTTCTTCTTTTTCTAAAAAGACACGTGGATAACTATTGTCTTCTGTAATATATGGCAAATACGTGTCATGCATCAAATCTAAACGCCACTTCGCATCATCTGGCATAGTAGTGACTGTGCCGTAATAAGAATCAAGAACTGCTAATGGTCCTCCAGCTTCGGTTTTTTGTCTTAGTTCCCCCGGTGCTGTCCCCTCTAAAGGCAAATGTTTTAACATACCATCCTTTAATTCAAAAATATTCGCCTGTGCTTCATCACCGTACGTTCCCCAGTTATTTTGGACAGACTGTAACGGTTCATACATTTTATCTATCCACCTAGCTGTAAGTTCCAAGTTTTTATTCGCACTAGTAATTACGAAACGATCTCTTGAGAAACCCATGCCATTCGTACGAGTAACGTGTTTCGTTCCATCTGGTCCCGCTAAGACTGGCAAAACGTCATAACTATCATCTGCACCCGTGATATTTGCTTTATCCCAAGTAAAGTACACGCCATACTTATGTTCTTTCCCTTTGGCAACATACGTATTCCAATCTTGTTCGAAAGCCTCTTTATCAATAAGACCTTTATTGTTCATTTCATTGAAATATTTGATGGCTTCTTTATACCCTTCTTTGTTAGCAGTAAATTGTACCTGGCCATCGTTATCAACGACTAAGTGGTCATCATTATCACCTAGACCGAATGCCCCCATTAAAAATTTTAAGTCTTCGTTTCCTCCATTGTTAATAAAGCTAAAAGGAATTTCATCTGCTTCACCATTACCATTTGGATCTTGCGTCTTGAAAGCCTCCAACACAGTCATCAACTGATCAGTGGTTTGCGGCATTTCAAGACCCAAATTATCCAACCACTCCTTGTTGATCCAAGCCATCCCATTTACTGTATGAATCGACTCTTTTCCTTCGCCTAATTCTTCAATCCAAGGCATAGAGTAAATGTGACCATCAGGCGCAGTAGACATTTGTCGGTATTCGGGGTTTTCATCAAAAATTTTCTTCAGATTTGGCATATAATCTTCGATCAAATCTTCAATCGGTACAATAACACCACTTTCCGCCCAGTTTAATAAATCATAGTCACCTGCAGCGGCGTTGAAGATGGCATCTGGTAAATCACCACTAGCGATATCCAAATTTCTTTTTTCGGCAAAATCACTACTGTAGTTTGTCCAATCAATATGGAGATTGGTCTCTTCTTCTAATCGTTGGAAAATCAATTTGTCATTAGGATCATTGGGAGCCAAAGGGGCACTTTGAGACATCATTTTTAAAGATACTTTTTCTTTCAATGGAAAAGAGACATTTTCTAGTTCATAATCAGGGCTTGATTTACTCTTTTCTTTTGAGCCTCCACAAGCCCCCAAAATTAGTACGGAAGTAAAAACGATTGGCAGCATCCATTTTGCTTTCATCTTAAAATCTCCTTTATAATTTTTATTCATACAAATAGTGAACAATTCTTACCCTTTAACAGAACCAACTAAAACACCTTTATCAAAATATTTTTGGAAGAAAGGATACATTATGATTAATGGCAGACTAGAAATGACGATCGTTGCGTATTTGATCAACTCAGCAATTTGTTTCATTTCTGCCATGGCAGTATTGGCTCCCACCATGTCTTGTGAGGGTTGGTTTTGGATCAAAATATTTCTTAATACGAGTTGCAACGGCTGTAAGTCGGGATCTTTGATGTAAATCATGGCATCAAAATATGAGTTCCATTGCCCAACAAAGGCATATAAAAACAATACGAACATAATTGGTTTAGCTAATGGAAGCATGACTTTGAACAGTATTTGCAAGTCATTGGCGCCATCGATAGTAGCAGCTTCAGAAAGTTCTTTTGGCAAAGCACTAAAATAGGTACGGGCTAAGATAATATTCCACACATTTATAGCACCTGGTACGATAATCGCCCATACACTATCTAACATGCCCAAGTTCTTTACCAATAAATAGGTAGGTATCAAGCCGCCACCCACGAACATTGTAATGACAAAAAAAGTCATAATGATCTTTTTCCCCGCCAAGTTAGGTCGAGACAAAGGATACGCAGTGATCATCGTAATAAATACAGTCAATAAGCTGAAGCTAAAAGAGTAAAACAACGAATTTACAAAACCGCGTAAAATGGAATCATCTGCAAATACCCGTTGATATCCTTGTATTGTCCAATCTTTCGGATTGAAGCTTATACCTTTATTGATCAAAGTAGCTGGGTCCATAAAAGAAGCTACCAGTACATAAATCAGCGGAACAATGGTGATGACGACTAAAAAAGTTACAATCACTCGATTCAACCATAAGATTTGACGGTCGATTTTTGATAAAGCACTATTCATAATTTTCTCCTTTCATTACAAGCCTTGACCATCGTTTAGCCGCTTGGTTATATTGTTGACAATCAGTAATAAAACGACATTAATAATCATATTGAACAGACCAACAGCAGCAGAGTAGGCATAATCACCTGATTGCAAGCCGACTTTGTATACATAAGTGGAAATGATTTCTGAGGCAGGGATGTTCATTGAAGTTTGCATCAAGTAGGCTTTTTCATATCCTACATTCATAATACCGCCGGCGGCCAAGATGAAGCTGATCACCATCACAGGCCTCAATGCAGGCAAATCGATATGCCAAATCTTTTGTAAAATATTTGCCCCATCGATATTTGCTGCCTCATATAAATCGGTACTGACTCCCGCCAGCGTCGCGGTGTAAAGAATGGATGACCAGCCGATTCCTTGCCAAATTCCCGATAAAATATAAATCGTTCTGAAATAAGCTGGATTAGACATGAACATAATTGGTTGCCCCGTAACCTTTTCTACTAACCCATTAATGGGTCCATTTGCGGATAGGAACAAAAACAGCATCCCCACGATAATAACTACTGAGATAAAATTCGGCGCATATAGAATCAACTGGATTTTCTGTTTTATTTTTTTATTGACAATTTGATTCAAGCTCAGTGCTAAAATAATTGGTGGAAAAAAACCTAACAATAAACCATAAATGCTAATTTTTAATGTGTTGCTCAGCAAAAGCGTAAAATTTGGTGAACTGATAAATTCCCTAAAGTGATCTAGTCCTACCCAAGGACTTTCCAAAATTCCTAGCATAGGATTATAGTCTTTAAATGCAATCACAGCACCGTACATTGGCACATACTTAAAGATAAACGTCATGATGATACCTGGTAAGAGCAACAAGTACATCCACTTATCACGACGCAACTGTTTCTTTAATTTTTCCCACTTCGAGATATTTTTTTTATCCCGTTGTACCGCCCTTATCTCACCACTTGGTCCCAATGTCTTTTCCAATTCAATCTCCTCCCAATACATTTTAGAAACGTTTCCATTTTCGTTTAAAAAAATAAAAATTTAACGAAGATGCATTTTGGAAACGTTCCCACTATTTTCGTTTATAGATTACCATAGCCATTTTTTTAAGTCAATATTTTTTTGTAATTATTCTTTCACCCACACTAAGCTTCCTTCAATTCATTTATGGTTTTCGAAAATTGTAAAAAAATAAGGATCTCGATTATTTCATTAATCCTATTTTTCTCTACTTTTCTAGCATTCTTCTTTTATGAGTTTACTTATCACAACTCGCATCCTCTAATCTCTTTTCTACCAATCATTCACTATTTAACCGTTCCAATCGGAAGATTATCTGGTTAATTATTTAAAAATAGCTCGGATTCACCTTTATTTTTTGCGTTTTAACTAACTAAAAGCGAAAAGATAAGAGTTAGATATGTAAATGTATATAAGGTTAGGAGCTGTTAGATGAGCTTTTTAGGGGAATCTCAGAAAACTAAGATCGCCAATCAGGATTGAAAAAAAATGCAGCACCTAAGGGTATCCACTTTTTCATCCGCCAACTGAAAGAAATTAGCGAAAAAGAGTAAACTCACAAAAAATGAGTTTACTCTAAATCAATATAATAATTAACTGCGCCCTTCCTCATCCATCTCTCGATAATCAAATTCATAAAACACAGCTTTTGTGTCATAGCCTGCATAGTCAACCGCTGCTAGTCCGACAAATGCTCCGGTGAAGAAGCCGCCGCAAGTTTGTAACACATAATCATCCGAGAGAATAGCAGAATCAAATTCGATTGGTAAATCATGCCATGTTTCTCCATCAAAGGAATACGCATATCTATAGGTCTGCTTGCGGACTTTTGTTTTGAACCAGACAAAATCCACATCATCTGGAATGGTAATCGCATTTTCTCTTAAGTAGGACGTATAGGTTCCTTGATTGTTTTCAGCTACTTCAATTACTTTTCCATTTTCTTCATTCCAAGTGATAAAAATGAAGGACCAGTGTTGGTCATTATAGTAATTGGTTAGTCCTGCCATTTGTTGGTAAGAAAATGGATCAAATTTTACTTTTGTTGTTGCATCAAAATAAAAGGTTTGCCAACGGCGTGCGATCATTGAAAGATCATGGCGATTTGTTAAGCTTCCTTTTCCAATTAGTTCTAGTTTCTCATCGCCTACACTGCCCATCTCTGCTGAAAATGGTACACGAAGGGTCTGCCAGTTTTTATTGAGCTGCTTCTCACTAAAGTCATCATAATGAGAGCGGCTACTCAAAACTTCGGTAGGTGCTGCATCTTTAGGTGCCTCCACGCTTGTTTGTCCCCCATGTCCACCAACGATTCTTGGCCAGTCTTCCGAATCCCATTCAACTTTTTGAATGGCGGTCTCACGTCCTAAAGTTGACCATCCGCGAGGATTTGTCACCGACTCGTTTTCTCGATGTAAGGGTCTGGCACATAGCGATGCATAGTACCATTCGCCTGACGGAGTAGACACAAGTGCCCCATGTCCTTGCTTTTGCAAGTATGAATGAGGCGTATCGTAATTGGTTAGAAAAGGACCATGAGGATCGGTTTCGAACGAATCAGCTTCCAGTGAAGAGGACCTAGCTACGACTTCTTGATGGGTAAAGACAGTTCCACCTTCTGCCACAAATAAATAGTAACGCCCATTTATTTTGTATAGATGCGGCCCTTCAACTAATCCTACATTCGTTCCTTCATAAATCATTCGAGCAGTTTCTGGTTTCAACTGCATGGTTTCTACATCAAATTCGGTCAGTGTAATGCCATTGAAAGGATTTTTATACTCTCGATGATCCCACGTCTGTTGCACGAGGTATTTTCTGCCATCCTCATCATGAAACAGAGAGGGATCAAAGCCAACGCCATTCAATCGAATCGGTGTAGTCCACGGTCCATGGATGTTCGTTGCGGTGGTCAAATAGTTGGTCATGTCCTTAAATTCCCCATCCACAACTTTGACGTCGGTAAACACCAACCAAAATTTGTTGTCTGCATAGGATAAGTCTGGTGCCCATATTCCACCAGACGACGGATTTCCCTTCATGTCTAGCATCTCTACTGAATCGAGAGGAGCATCCAGCAGTTTCCAATGGACCAAATCTTTTGATTCGTGCAAACGAATTCCAGGGAACCATTCGAACGTTGAATTAGCTATATAGTACGTATCTCCTACTCGGATGATGGACGGATCAGGATGAAAGCCGGATAAGACAGGATTTTTTATTTTCATAAGAAGACCTCTTTTTTTTAATTTAAGCTACAGTTTTTGATTAGTATTCATTTCAAGCCGTTCGCCCTTGTTGCCCCACTCCTCAAAAAACAAATCAAGTGAAAATCGTCGAATCAAATTACGATACACGCCGTAATTGATTGCACCACTAAGAAAACAAAGATACGCCAAAGAGAAATACTGCATTAACAAAATTGACAGTCCAATAAATGCACTATTATAAACCGTGACTAAAGGCAAACGGTAGCTTATCAGCAACGACCATTCTATTTTCTTCTTAAATGGGATTTGAGTGACGCGAGAATCGCTTGAGATCAGTAAGACAAAGAGCATACTGCTTAATAAAAAACAGCTCGTAAGGACAAATGGCAAAAACATAACAGATCGTTGATATACTATCAGTATTTTCAGTCCAAAGAGGATCAAGAGAATGATCAGAGAATACAAGAAATATAATCCCCAGTTTTTCTTCAAGCATTCTCGATAGTACTGAGAATAGTTCTTTCTATTCGAGAAATGCTCTGGGTTGTTAAATAAGCCGAATTGAGCGGACAGACTTGCAATAAAAAATACTAGGGGTACCCAAAAGAAGACAATATTATTCAGAGTCAATCGAAGAAAAAACAAGTGCATCAGGAGTAAACTATTCGACAGGATGAAATACAGCTGATAAACCAAAAGCCGATAGGCTGAGTGGACAATGGCAACGGTCCACTCAGAAATAGCGTGAAAGAAAGGATTCATACTTACCTCCTATCCTTTGATACCCGAACTTGTGACACCTTCGACAAAATACTTTTGCGCGCTGAAGAATAAGATGATTGCTGGCAACAATGAGATCACCGACATTGCAAACACTTGATTCCATGGGGTATTAGTAGATGGATCAACGTTGAGCCGCAACGCAAGAGATACTGGGAATTTGTCTTGTGAAGTGATATAAATCAATGGACCTAAGAAATCACTGAAACTCCAAACGAATTGAAAAATCACACAAGAAATCAGGGCAGGTTTTAATGCCGGAATCAGGACACGCCAGAGAACACCGAAAGAAGAACAACCGTCAACGATCGCTGCTTCATCGAGATCCCTTGGAATTGAACGCATAAACTGGATCATCATGAACACGAAGAAGGGTTCTTGTCCTAAAAATGAATTGGCCAGTAACGGAACATACGTATCTAATAGATCCAAGCGATTCCAGAAGAGATACAAAGGGATTCTGGTTACGACTTGAGGTAAAAACATCGTTGCCATTAACAACGAGAACATGATTTTCTTGAATGGAAAGTCAAACCGAGCAAACCCATAGGCTGTAAGAGTCGCCGAGACAACGGTAAAAAGAATCTTTGGAATGACGTATTTAAAGGTATTGATAAAATACAAGGTGAACGTATAATCGCCCTTGGTGTTCCAACCATCAATATATGCTTGGAAATCAATCGTTGAAGGAATGAAGCCGATTGATGTGAAAATCTCTGTGTTTGTTTTGAAGGACGCTCCAACCATCCAAATAATTGGATACAGCATAATCAGTGCAACGACCGTCAACAAAACATAGCGAATCAGTGCTTGATCATGCTTATTCGAGTGCTTCTTTTTTGCAGATGCTACAGGGGTTGCCTCCATTTATTTCCCACCTCCATCAGAATAATAGACCCATCGTTTTTGGCTCGTGAAAAGAAGAACCGTTGAACAAACAATCAACGCAAACAACACCCAACTTGCCGCACTTGCGTAGCCCATATCAAATTCTTTAAATGCTTTATCATAAATAAACATCGAGGAAAGATACGTGGCATTGAGGGGACCACGACCGGTGACAATAAAAGGACCGTTAAATTCTTGAAAGGCATTGTTCAGTTGCATCACTAAGTTGAAAAAAATGGTTGGTGTGATCAAAGGAATCGTAATTTTGAAAAACTGGGTCACCCTTGATGCGCCGTCCAAACTCGAGGACTCATACAAATCCTGGGGGATTTCCTTCAATGCAGCTAAGAAAATCAACATTGAGGAACCAAATTGCCACACTTTCAAGAGAATTAAGACGACCATTGCGCCTGTAGGTGTCGATAACCAGTTAATTGGCTCGATGCCAACGGTTCCTAGAAAAATATTCACCAAACCTTCTGGTTGAAACATTGATCGCCAAAGCACACCAACGGCCACGTTTCCTCCTAGAATCGAGGGAATATAATACGCCGTCCGATAGAAATTGATGGCTTTTAATTTGAAATTCAGAATAAACGCAACGAACAACGCAAACCCTAGTTGAAAAGGTACAGTAAACACTGTATAAATTAATGTCGCCCGCATCGAATCAAGAAACGTTTGATCCTTAAAGAGATTCACATAATTTTGAATGCCTAAAAATGCAGGTGTCTGTCCGACACGAGCCAAAGAATAATCGGTCAGTGAGTAATAAAATGAAGACAAGATCGGCCAAGCGGTCAACAGTAAAAAGCCAATCAGCCAAGGGGTTACATAGATCAAGCCCACTTTTTCCTTTTTCATAAAATCCCTCCAATCTTTTTGACAACGATTCACGACACTTCATGGAAGTAAACAAAAGCCATTCACCCCCATAAAGTATGCGGATAGTTGTCTATTGCAATTTATAGTCTTTCGCAAGCTTTTCGGCTTGTTCTTTTGTTTTCGTGTAAACGTTGCGAGCAGCTGTTTCTAAATCCGTTCGTCCTAATTCGACAGCTTCCATTTCTGCAGTGTAAATAGTCGTTAAGGTACCATCTTCATAGAACGGCGTCTGGTTGATTTTTGCGACACTTTGGGCGTACTCAAAGCCTTCTTTCATCACACCTGATAATTGTCCATCTTCCGTCAATACTTCGATCGCTTTGCTAGAAGCAGGAATCCCTCTGGAAAGACCCAAAATTTTATTTGCTTCCTCGCCATTTAAAAATTCATTTAAAAATGTGCCTACTTCTTCTGGATGCTCGACATTTTTACGAACAGCAAAAAGCAGTGAAGGTTTTGACATTAAATTCACCTCGGTGCCGCCGTCTGCGATTGGGTAGTCAACGACGACCATTTCATCCCCTACTTCTTTCAATGCTTCATAATTAGAAGACATACTGGCATTCCAATCGATGCCACCCGCATATTGTCCTTCAATCCACTTTTTGTTGGTGGCTAAGGATACAGGTTCCGAGCCGACATTTTCTAAATAATCTTGTCTTGAAACGAAGACCCCAGCATCTGCCATTTCCTTATACCAAGTCATCGCTTCTAAATAGTCTTGTTCTGTCCAATTCATATTTCCTTGTTCATCAAACTCAGACGTTCCAGTCTTTTGTTGCAACCAAATGGTTACCGGAAAACGCCAAGTTGGGGATACGACACAAAAGGTCCCTTCTGGTAACTTCTTAGCGGCTTCCACATAATCGTCCCACGTCTTCAACGTAGTGACATCAATACCATGTCTTTCATATTCGGATTTGTTTAAATACATAACTAAAGTATTTTCCCCATAAGGAACGGCAACCTGCTTTCCATCAACTTGTCCGAATGCCAAAAAATCAGGATCATAGGTGGACAGATCCAAACTATCGATTGTATTAAGATCATAAAACCCGTCATTTTGCCCGAATTGCGGCACCCAATTGTAGAGTAAAGTCGTGATATTCGCCAAAGTATTGCCAGCATACCTCGTCGTGAAGGCTTGATCCAAATCGCCAAAGCCGCTCGGCTCTCCTTTTACTGAAATTTCAGGATGCTCCTTTTCAAAATGAGCGATCATTTCCTGGGTTGCCTGATGACGATCATCATTTCCCCACCAACTAAAGCTGATTTCTACTCGATCACCACTCCCCGTTGTCTCAGTCTTTTTTCTCCCAGCATTGCATCCAGCCAACACCAGTGATACCGAAAGCAAAGAACCTACCACTATCAATTGTTTTTTCCATTTTTTCATCACTCTTCCTCCTGATTCTTTTTAGTAAGTTGGATAAACTAACTTATATTACAAAAAATTTATCTCTGGTTGAAATCTTTTTTCTTAGTGATCTAAACGAGCTATTTCTTCTTTGAAACCTAGCACTTATTTCTCTTTTTACGCATAAATTTGACGTCCATGTGCATCTGGAATGCCGCTTTTACGATAAAAATACGTGTTGATTTGATCCCGCCAATCTCTAGCAGAACGAACTTGTTCTTGCAATCGTTCGGCGACATTTTGATAACTTTCTTCATCGATTTGTCCTTGTAAGGAAGCCCACTCGGTAACATATTCCTCTACTTTTTCATAGCCTTCGAAATGCGTGTCATAGATATGTTGAATGATCGTTTTGCCGCTTTGTAAGACATGGTCGTATGGCAGATGATGGAAAAATAAGACAAGTTCATCTGGGCAAGTTTCTACATTTTCGTATGTTTCACACCAAGCATCCGCATACTGACTTACATAGCCGGTGCCGTCTTTTAACGTTCGATTGACGCCAATGCCCTTTCTATCCGCAAAGTGATACGTCCCCCATCTATCATATTCGTAGCCATCGACATCAGGCCCATAGTGATGATTGGGACGAACCATAAAACCGATACCTAGTGGGGCAGTATAATTTTCATAGGTCTGATAGGACGTAGCGAGGATTGCAAGTAGTCGTTTTTTAGCAGAATCATCTAACTCAAAGGACAAATCGATCCATTCGCAAAGGATAGCTTCCGTGCCTAATTCATTGTTCCAAATCAATCTGCCATAGCCAAAAAGGTTCGCTTGCCCTAGCTTGTGTCCGGTCCAATTATCATCCATGCCGACATTGACGACTGCTGCCACGCCAGAGTATTTAGGATTTGGACTTTGCTCTGGTAGAATCTTCTTTACTGTAGCGTGTTCAAGTGGATGCTTCGTATTAAAATCTAGCACATCTTTCCACATCGGTAGTAAGCAGCAAATGTGCTTTTGTTGTCCGGTATACTCTTGCGTCACTTGGAATTCCAACATTTGATTGGTGTATTTTAACGCGCCAAAAAGCGGCGTCACGGGTTCTCGTACTTGAAAATCAATCGGTCCATTTTTGATCTGTAAAATAACATTTTCCTCAAACGTACCGTCTAATTTCATAAAGTGGTCGTAGGCAGCTTTGGCACGATCAATTGAACGATCTCGCCAATCCTGTAAACAGTCATAAATAAAGCAGCGCCATATCAGTAGCCCTCCATAGGGTTGCAACGCCCGTGCCAGCATATTGGCACCATCATTATGGTCACGCCCGTAAACAAACGGTCCCGGTTCCCCTTCAGAATCAGCTTTGACTACAAACCCACCAAAATCCGGCATCACCTGATAGATTGTATCTGCTGTTTTTTGCCAAAATGCAATAACTTCCTCAGCTAACGGATCGGCGGTCATTAGTCCTCCAACGGATAAAGGTGCCGCAAAGTTGATACTTAAAAACGTCCGAATCCCATAGGCAGCGAATGTATCTGCGATCTTTTTAATCTCGATCAAATACGGTTCCGTAATAAACCATTTGGCATCTCCGCGAACATTCACGTTATTGATAGAAACCGCATTCATTCCGATGGAAGCTAAGAAACGCGCATAGTCGCGTACCGTTTCATGGTCTTGCCGAAACTGATTGTTTGAAAAGAAAATCGATTTTCCAGCGTACCCACGTTCGATCGTCCCATCAAAATTATCCCAATGATTGACCATACGAATGGCTTGATTGGGAATCGACCTCAGATTTTCTGGCAACTCAGTGGTTCGAATCACATACTTGTAAAGTTCAAAGAAGCCATATAACCAGCCTTTACTAGCATTCGCATAAACGACTGTCTGATTGTGCTCATAACTGATCTCAAATCCTTCATCCCCAAGCAGCGCATCCGTTGCCTTTTTGAAATATAACTCTGCATTTGCCTCTTCCACACAGCGGCACATTGGAAATAATGTCTGCATCTCTCGTTTGATCGTATCCGTCAATTGGTCCGACTGCTCGAAACTATATGTCGAAACTACATCAGTTGCTACACGCTTTTTTAGCCAACACTCGTCTTTCTTTCTCATTGCTTCATCCCCTCTTTTATCTAAAAAATCCCTTCCGGCAGTTTCCAAGCAACTTCACTTTCTATGTGAATCCCTCCTCAGAACTTTTTGATTATTTGATAGACGAATAGAAACCGAGGCTTGCCGACACTTTATTTTATAAATGAAATGTGTCAATACCTGTTATTTTAACTTCCCCATCTAAAACACAAAAAAAAGGATTGGACGACTGTCCAATCCTTTTGACATAGCGAAATAAGCATAAGGCATCCTGCATAAAATACCATAAAATCTGCTTTTCCTACTAGAAAAAGAACAGAATATTAGGTACAATAAACAGGTCGATACCTTAGGGTATTGACTATGGCAACTTGATTAGTCAGTGTGTTTGACTTTTCAAGGCCTCGTATTGGAGCGCCAACTCTGATACGGGGTGCCTTTTTTTATTCGGTTTCTATTCCCCTCTATTGTATAGAAACCCGTTTTGGAAAGCAAGACCAAATCTGAGGGAAATGATTTAATAACAGAATTGATTTATGGTTTTTTGATGTTTCCTTATGCTTTTTGATGGATAATGTAATCGAGTGTGTACAATTTGTTATTATGCTGTAATCTCTTTGACCGTATTAACGGTATCATACGGGGTGATTTTGTGTATCATAGAATTCGAGACTTACTCGAAGACAAAGACTTGAATCCAGAACAACTTGCTAAACTACTGAATATCAGCCAAACCACTTACTCCCGCTATGAGTCAGGGAAATTAGACATTCCTACTCAACTTTAATATCCTCGAGATATCATCAATCTCCAACGCATCTGCAATCCTTTCAATGTGTTCTAAATAAATTTTTTGTCTTTTTCCATTTGCCAAATTGCTTAAATTTGATGGCTCAATTCCCGACAACCTTGCGAGTTCTCTTAAAGACATCTTACGTTCTGCTAATAAATCGTTGATTAGCACTTCCACTTTTCTATCACCTTCATTTTCGTTCATTTGTATTTCCTCCTTGTGTTGTCTATATAAACATGGTATAGTACAATAATTTTAGATTGTTGTTCGTATAGACATGAAGTTAATAAATATAGAAGAAGGTACCCTTAAGACATCGGAAAATGAAAATAAAGAATTCCTGACAAAGAAGAATCAACCGATTAAAACCATTACTCAACAAGATATCAATGCGCTATAAACAATACATGAGCAACTTCGATCATGGTCATCGATGCTAGAGGTATTAATCAAATTATTTGGTTGTAAAAAGAACCGATTAATAATGAAAAAATTACTAAAACTTACCATTTGATACGAAAAAAGACACTCTCCAAAAAGAGAATGTCTCGAATCTTCGATAAAAAGATTAACGTTTTGAGAATTGTGAAGCTTTACGAGCTTTCTTGAGACCTGGTTTTCCCTTCATACCTTTGAATAAGTATGAAACAGCTTGATATTACAGAATTTCTACAGATTTAGTTTTTAATGAATTTGCTTATTTTATGTGTTTTGAAAATGTGTTCTAAAAGAGGTAGTATATTTCGTTATTACTTATATATTTTTAGAAACATTTTACAGTAAAGATTGTGTGGAATTCCTATCCATTTTAACATCGGCCGCAAAACTAGGATAATAAACTTTTAGATGGTCTTTACAAAAGGCTTGTTCTTTCAAAATCGTTTACATGCTATTATATTTGGCTTGGTAGTCTTCTTAATTTTTTAGATGCATTTTGTACGAACTGCATCTAGCTTTAATTTAGAGTTATACCGTTTCAATACTCCATGGATGCTTTTAAGCTATATTAAAGTGCAAATATTAAAAAAGATTTACTTATTTATATCATTAGTAAGTCAATAACTATCCCCTTAAAAAGAACTCACGTTCGCATTTTGTGGTATAATGATAATATCCCAATTGTGATTTTGCATCCATGGCAAGACTAAAAAAGACTGGTGTGTTATAAGTTATAGAATTTTTGTTTATTTAACAACATAGACATTTTCAAAAACGGACAATAAAGTCCCATTTTTATTGTTTTTGTCCCAAAGTGTGCTATAATGTTTTTAGAAAGGAAGTGGCTTAAGTATGAAGAAACAGAATGTATTAAATTTAATTAAATATCACTCAGAAAAAAATGATGCCCAATTTAGAAATGAAGCGATCGAAATTGCTCGATATTTCGATTCAATAGGTGACCATCAACTTTCTGAATACATCATGAGTTTGTTATCTACTGTCAATACGTTTATTCCTCAAAGTGAAGTATTTGAAAGTTTGTTCTTCAAAAAAGTCGAGCCCAATGTTGAACCTCTCCCACTTCCTGAATCTATAGCAGAGGATATTCGTGGCATCATAAATGCTGTAAATCATCATGTAGGAATTAATAAGTTTCTTTTCGAAGGCGCTCCTGGTACCGGAAAAACAGAATCAGTTAAACAAATTGCTCGATTATTAGATAGACAGTTGTATATGGTCGAATTTAGCGAGTTAATTGATAGTAAAATGGGGCAAACAGCTAAGAATGTAGTTTCAGTATTTAATGAAATTAATCGTTTGGCGCACCCTTCAAAGGTACTAATACTATTTGATGAAATAGATGCCATTGCTCTTGATAGAGTCAATTCCAATGATTTAAGAGAAATGGGACGTGTCACTTCTACTATATTAAAAGAATTAGATAAGCTTAATGAAGAGGTAGTTTTAATTGCTACAACTAATTTATATGAAAAATTCGATAAAGCTTTAATTAGAAGATTCGATTCAGTAATAAATTTCAATAGGTATGAACGAGACGACTTAATTGAAATAGCAGAAATTATATTGAATTCACTTTTGAAAAAATTCAAATATGCTGGAAGAGATATGAAATTATTTAAAAAAATAATCAAAAACATGAAAGAAATTCCAAATCCTGGAGAGCTAAAAAATATTATCAGAGTATCTCTTGCCTTTAGTGATCCAACCAACGAATTTGATTATTTAAAAAGATTACTAAAACTCATTGTAAAAAATTCTAACAACATAAATTTAAAAGAACTTCAACTTATGGGATTTACTGTTAGAGAAATTGAGGTATTGACTGGTATATCTAAAAGTCAGGTTTCAAGAGAGCTGAAGGAGGGATAAAATGAATGATATTTTACAATTAAAAGGAAGATTTGAACAAAAGTCTCGTGATTCGGGTCCTCCTGTTAAGAACTTACCTAAAGGAGCGATTGTTACTAGTTCAAAAATTGAAAGTTTGTGCAATGATTTAACTGAAATGGAAAGATTTTGGAGTACACAAACTATCTTTAATGGCGGATTAGTAAGTGCTTATTATATAAAAATAGCTGCTAAAAGTAATAGAATTAGTGAATTTTTATCCTATAAAGGAAAAACACCTAACGATACTATTGTTGGTGCAAAATTTTCGAGTGGTAAAAAGAAAAAACATATTATCACTCATTATGTTTCTATTGAATCCATAAGAGAGTCCATATCAAAAGGAAAAAAAGCTCTGAACGTTTTGAATATGGAATTCGGTGGTGAAATTACTGATAGTATTCTTAATCCTAAAGGAAGTTTAGATCGTATAAATTTTGAACCTTACGGAATTGCAAAATCATCTTTTCGAAAAATAATTGTTGATTCTTTTTATTTAGAAAAATTTGACACTGAGAATAGTGATTTTGATTTCAAAAAGAATTC
This sequence comes from Enterococcus sp. DIV1096b, assembly GCF_050498765.1. Lineage (NCBI taxonomy): Bacteria > Bacillati > Bacillota > Bacilli > Lactobacillales > Enterococcaceae > Enterococcus > Enterococcus sp. DIV1096b. The sequence goes on from NZ_JBMHEK010000001.1 coordinate 3,468,880, forward strand.
CATCGTAACTATCTATGAAACTGGTAATGATACTCAAAATCTTTTAAATAAGTTAGGTATCAAAGTTTTTAATGATCAAATTATAAATGATACAACAATTTTATTAGATGCTAACTATTTAGAAATTCTTATGCAAAAAGCTCCATTTCTTGTTTCTATGGCCACTGAAAATCTAACTGAACTAGCACCTAGTGATTTTATAGAAACTTTTGATTCTGACACATCAATGATTCCCAAGCCTAAGGATGAACCAACAATTGGTGTCATAGATACATTATTTGATGAACGTGTTTATTTCAGCGATTGGGTAGAATTTCATACTATGATTGATCCGAACATCCCAATAGAACCTGAGGATTACAGACACGGTACAGCTGTTAGTTCACTAATTGTAGATGGTCCAAGTATCAATCCTTTATTAGACGATGGATGTGGTAGATTCAAGGTCAGACATTTTGGTGTAGCTACTCAAAGAGCTTTCAATTCTTTCACAATTATTCGATCAATTAAAGAAATTATAGCTAGCAATAAAGATATCCGTGTTTGGAATCTTTCTTTAGGTTCTAATGAAGAAGTGAACAGGAATTTTATTTCTGCGGAAGCTGCTATTCTTGATCAAATACAGTTTGAAAATGATGTTATTTTTGTAATTGCTGGCACAAATAAAAAAACTAGAGACGAGGAAAAAAGAATCGGTGCACCTGCAGATTCGATCAACTCGATGATCGTAAACTCTGTTAACTTAGATAAACAACCCGCAGAATATACTCGTCAAGGAGTAGTCCTCTCTTTCTTTACAAAACCTGATGTTAGTTACTATGGGGGTACTACGGATAATTATATGACTGTTTGTGAACCTTTAGGCAAAGCTTATGTAACTGGTACCTCTTATGCTGCACCGTGGATTGCTCGTAAGCTCTCTTATTTGATTGATATTATGGGGCTAAGTAAAGAAATTGCTAAAGCTTTACTAATTGATTCTGCTATCGGTTGGCAAAATGATTCTAGTTTTGAAAAACTGTCTCTAATCGGACATGGAGTTGTTCCAATCAGAATAGAGGACATAATCAATTCTCCCGATGATGAAATTCGCTTTCTTGTAACTGGGATATCTGAAAAATATGATACCTTCAATTATAATTTCCCAGTCCCTATTCATAATAATAAATATCCTTATGTTGCAAAAGCTACTTTATGTTACTTTCCAAAATGTTCAAGAAATCAAGGCGTAGATTATACGAATACAGAGTTGGATATATACTTTGGGCGAATTAATAATAATGATAAGCTGGATAGCATTAACAAAAATAAACAAAGTATAGAAGAGGAAACACATTATCTATATGAGGAAGATGCTAGAAAAACATTTAGAAAATGGGATAATATTAAGCATATCAGCGAAAAATTTACTCCGAGATCACAAGCAAAAAAAGTATATGAAAATAGACTTTGGGGAATGAGTATTAAAACCAAAGAGCGATTAAATGCCAATGATGGTGAAAATATTCATTTTGGCGTCGTGGTTACATTAAAAGAAATTAATGGCGTTAATAGAATTGATGACTTTATCCAACAGTGCAGTTTAAAAGGTTGGTTAGTAAATAGAATTAATGTAGAAAATAGAATTGATATTTATCAAACAGCTAATGAACCTATAGACTTTGAATAAATAGGTTGGTTTAACAAGCTTTAGCTTTCAACAAAAAGAGGAGGAGGAAAAGTATGGCCAAACATAGTGGTGGAAAAGTTGGAAAAGCAGGTAAAACTTTATCTTCAAAAAGTAGTAGTAAATCAGCAAAATCTAAAGCTGGTAAAACTTTAAAAACTCATCAAGATAAGAAACATTAATTATGATAAGCATCTAGAAATCGCGTAAAAACAAGGTTTCACCTCACAATGAATTTGAATAGAATTTTCCATATGCGTTCTAAAATAGGCAGTAAATTTCATTATTGCTTTAATCTATTCAATTTCTCATGTTCTCAAAATGATTAACTTGAGCCATGCCTTTTATTGATAAGGATGGCTTTTTTATACTTAGCTCGCATAATACGCACACAAATCTCCACATAAATTACGTCATACTTTTGTAATACTCGCCAAGCACAGCGGAGCAAACATTAGTCAAATCTCTGCAACTTTGACATATTCGAATATATCTACTACAAAAATATATGAAAATACAGCAAATGTTGTAGATTCAAAAGTTTACGAAGCATTTAATAGTGTGCCAAATAAAGAGCAATTAAAATAAATATGCTCCAAAGTGTGCTTTAAAAATCAAAAAAAGACACCTGCCAAATGGCAGATGTCCAAAATCGTTGATATACCAACGATTAACGTTTTGAAAACTGTGAAGCTTTACGAGCTTTCTTAAGACCTGGTTTTTTACGTTCAACCATACGTGCGTCACGAGTAAGTAAGCCAGCACGTTTAAGAGCTAAACGGAAATCAGGATCAACTTGTAACAATGCGCGTGCGATACCGTGACGGATTGCACCTGATTGTCCAGCGTATCCACCACCATTTACGTTTACAAAAACATCGTATGAACCTTTAGTTTCTGTAACGCCGAATGGTTGGTTGATTACTTCACGCAAGTCTGCGTGTGGGATGTATTCTTCAACATCTTTTTTGTTAACAGTAATTTTACCAGTACCTGGTACTAAACGTACGCGGGCTACTGCATTTTTACGACGGCCAGTGCCGATATATTGAGCTTGTGCCAATGAAATTCCCTCCTATTAGATTAAGTTTGTGATGTCCAATACTTCTGGTTGTTGTGCAGCATGTGGGTGTTCAGCGCCAGCATAAACATGAAGTTTCATTCCTTGTTTACGGCCTAAAGTGTTTTTAGGAAGCATGCCTTTTACAGAAGTTTCGATCAAACGACGAGAATTTTTAGCACGTAATTCTCCAGCAGAGACTGATTTCAATCCTCCTGGGAAGTTTGAGTGACGGTAATAAATTTTATCGCTTGCTTTGTTACCTGTTAATTTGATTTTTTCTGCATTAATGACGATTACGAAATCGCCTGTATCCACATGAGGTGTGAATGTTGGTTTATTTTTACCACGTAAGACAGATGCTACTACTGCTGAAAGACGACCCATAGGAACATCTGTTGCATCTACTACGTACCATTTACGTTCTACTTCGCCTGGTTTGGCCATATATGTTGTACGCACAATTTTTTCCTCCAATTCAATTTCACGAATGTTTGACATACACTTGAGTTTCCGGGGCTCTTGTGGGGCAAACAATACCATATAACATAATACCTTCTATAAAGCCTAATGTCAACGTAATTCCGCCTCTTTTTGAAAATTTTCTCCATTCGTTTTCTGCCATTTTCTCTGAAAAACGAAACTTGTTGTTGCAAGCTTCTAAAACTGAATAACTTTATGAATATCATGTATAAACTTTCATTAACAAAGTGAGCATCCTCTTCTTTTCCTCAATCACCGATAATAGTATAAAAACCTGATAATCGCCACTTTTATGTATAAATATTTAATTTTGCCCTTGATTTATTATTTTTATTCTGATAAGATAGCTTCAATCACTTGAAAACACGCGGAAAAGGAGTTAATAAGTATGAAAGAAAAAGTAATATTGGCCTATTCTGGAGGATTAGATACCTCCGTTTCAATTAAATGGTTAACGGACCAAGGATATGATGTGGTGGCTTGCTGCCTAGACATCGGTGAAGGTCGCGACACCCAATCCATTAAAGACAAAGCTTTGGCAGTTGGCGCGATTGAATCTTATGCCATCGATGCCCGCGAAGAATTCGCCCAAGATTTTGCTTTGATCGCTTTACAAGGCAATACTTTTTATGAAAATTCTTATCCTCTTGTTTCCGCTTTGTCTCGTCCATTGATCGCCAAGAAATTGGTAGAGTTGGCATTAGCGACTGGCGCAACGACCGTCGCCCACGGCTGTACTGGTAAAGGCAACGACCAAGTTCGGTTTGAAGTGGCGATCGCTGCTTTAGCGCCTCACTTGAAAGTCATCGCACCGGTTCGGGAATGGAAATGGTCCCGGGAAGAAGAGATTGCCTATGCGGCTGAAAAAGGAGTGCCGATTCCCGCTGATTTGGACAATCCGTATTCCATCGATCAAAACTTGTGGGGACGTGCCTGTGAGTGTGGCGTCTTAGAAGATCCTTGGGCAACGCCGCCAAAAGGGGCCTACGCTATCACGCAAGAATTAGAAGATACTCCTGACGTACCAACGATCGTTGAGATCACCTTTGATCAAGGGGTACCGACCGCCATTGATGGCGAAACGATGAATCTAGCAGAATTGATCATGAAACTGAACCGGGTGGCTGGCGAACATGGCGTTGGTCGGATCGACCATATCGAAAATCGTCTGGTGGGAATCAAATCACGGGAAGTTTATGAATGTCCGGGAGCGATCGCTTTGATGACGGCTCATAAAGAATTGGAAGATTTGGTCTTTGTACGGGAATTGGCGCATTTCAAACCAATCATTGAGCAGCAATTAGCCCAAGTCATCTATGATGGTCTTTGGTTCAATCCATTGACGGAAGCTTTGATTACCTTCCTGAAAAGCACGCAAGTCTACGTCAACGGAATCGTGCGTTTGAAATTGTTCAAAGGCAACGTCATTTGTGAAGGACGGAAATCTGAAAACAGCTTGTACGATGAAAACTTAGCAACGTACACGTCTGCAGATACCTTTGATCAGCATGCGGCCATCGGCTTCATCAAATTATGGGGACTGCCAAGCAAAGTGCACGCTGAGATCCAAGCACAACAGCAACTAACAGAAACATTGATTTAAGTATGCACGGCTGAAGCTGCCGCTTCAGCCGTAATCTTTTTTTGAGGTGAGAATATGGCAAAATTATGGGGCGGACGTTTCGATGGGAAAAATGAAGCATGGATCGATGCTTTTGGGGCTTCCATCACGTTTGATCAAAAGTTAGCAAAACAAGACATTCTTGGCAGTTTGGCACATGTCAAAATGCTGGTCCATACGGGCATCATCAGTCAACCCGATGGCGAAGCGATCATTGGCGGCTTGACCACGATTCAGCAGCAATTAGCCGCTGGCGAATTGACCTTCACGATTGAAAATGAGGACATCCATTTAAACATCGAGACATTCTTGCATGAATTGATTGGACCAGTGGCAGGCAAATTGCATACTGCCCGTAGTCGTAATGACCAAGTGGCGACCGATATGCATTTGTATTTGAAAGAAGTCGTGCAAGAGGTGATCACTTTGATCGCTGAGTTGCGAGAAGCGCTGGTTTTACAAGCCGAAGCCAACATCTATACCATCATGCCCGGTTATACCCATCTGCAGCATGCACAGCCGATTTCTTTTGCCCATCACCTCTTAGCCTATTACAGTATGCTGACGCGTGACCAAGAGCGTTTTAGTGAGAGTTTGAGCCGCATCGATATGATGCCTTTAGGCAGTGCCGCTTTAGCAGGAACTACCTTCCCCATCGATCGCGCCTTCACCGCTCAAGAGTTAGGGTTTAGCAATATTTACAACAACAGCCTAGATGCGGTCAGCGATCGTGATTTTATCTTGGAATTTTTAAGCAACGCCTCTTTATTGATGATGCATCTGTCTCGTTTTTGTGAAGAGCTGATTCTTTGGTGCAGTCACGAGTACCAATTTGTGGAGCTGACCGATACCTTCTCCACCGGCAGCTCCATCATGCCTCAAAAGAAAAACCCTGACATGGCGGAGCTAATCCGTGGAAAAACAGGACGTGTCTATGGGAACCTCTTTGGTCTTTTGACGGTCATGAAGGGCTTGCCGCTGGCGTACAACAAAGATTTCCAAGAAGACAAAGAAGGCATGTTTGACAGTGCCGAAACCATCACGAAAAGCTTGCAGATCATGACGGGCATGATCGCAACGATGAAGGTCAATCAAGCACGGATGCAAGAATCCACTGAAAAGGATTTTTCCAACGCAACAGAATTAGCGGATTACTTAGCCGGCAAAGGCGTGCCTTTCAGACAAGCCCATGAGATTGTCGGCAAGCTCGTCAGCGAGTGCTTGACCAAAGGCATCTATCTGCAAGATGTTTCCTTGGAAGACTACCAAGCGATCCATCCTGCCATCGACAGCGATATTTTTGAAAAACTTGATTCCTATACCGCCGTCAAAAATCGGCATTCTTATGGCGGCACCGGTTTTGATCAAGTGGCACAGCAAATTGAAGCCGCTAAAGCATTATTGGCGGGCAAGTAAAAAAACCAGCGAAGAAAATTCTTCGCTGGTTTTTTTGTTGATTAATGACGTACGCGAGATTTCGCTGGATCGATCAATGGCGCTTCGCCTAAGTGCGCTTGGATCATCCAAATACGTTTTTCGATGGCTGTTTTGAAGCCGATGAAGATATCTTGGGTTGGGTCGTCGCCTTCTTCACCAGATACTTCGATCCCTTTTTGGTATAAGTCCGCTAAGTAACGGTAGCCTTCCACCAATGTAGCTAAGCGTTCTGGAATCGTGCGGTCCCAGTTGCCGACTTCATCAGGGATTTGAGTGTGTTCTGCCATTTCACGCAAAGTTGAATATGGTGAACCGTCTAATGTAATCAAGCGTTCAGAAACTTCATCCAATTGCTCATTTAGATCATCCATGAATTCGTCCATCATTGGATGCAATGTCAAAAAGCCAGGTCCACGCATGTACCAGTGTGTTTGGTGAACGACCATAGCCATTTGGCTTAAATCAGCAACAAGTTGGTTTAATACTTCTTTTGTTTGTTCAAATTTCATAACGATTCCTCCTCTAAATTATCTATTTTAAGGATAATACGAAACAAATAAAAAGTACAACAAAATCATCTATTTGAGAAAATTTCTCACTCTCTTACGTATTTCTTTATAAGGAGGATCGAAAAATGACGATTTTCGTGTTTTTTTTAGGCGCTTTACTCGGCTTCTTTTGGCTTTTGCTCTTACATACTCTGTTTTGGAATCTGCCAAAAAGTGATTCTCGTTCTCACTACCAGAAAGTGAACAAAGTTTCGGATAACCATTGGTTTCTTCTCCTTCCTACAAGATGGCTTTCACCCCCGTTTTATTGGGTTTTCGCCTGCTTGTGCTATGGCGGACTTTGCGGGTTTGCCTTTCATGATTCCGAAAGCTTCCTGACCTTTGTCTGGCTGACCAGTGCCTTTTTACTCAGCTTGACCGACTTGATAGACTATAGCGTCTACCCGCAACTGCTGTACCCCGCCCACCTACTGCTAGCGCTGGCACAGCTTAGGAGCGGCGCTTCTTTTCAATGGCTATCTTTAGGCTTGCTGGTTCCACTGGTCTTTTTTGTCTGGCAGGAAAAAATGGGCGGAGGCGATCTCTTAGTGCTGGCAGGTTGGAGCATTTGGCTAGCGCCGTCGACACTTTTGGCCCTCTTACTAGTAGCCAGCAGTCTCGGGCTTCTCGCTTTTTTTAGCTATCAAAGCATCTGGAAGAAACGATTGGCGCAGTTGCCCTTCGTCCCCTTCTTGAGTCTGGGTTTGCTGATTGTTCGCTTTCTAGCGTTTTATACTTTTGACGGTTTTTTTCTTTGAAGTGAAGAAAAACGGGACAGGAAAAAGCGGGACAAGTTGGCCTCATCCCGCTTTCTCTTTCTGCTCTGTTGCTTCCCCTGCCTATGATAACGGCGTCCGTTTTTTGCGATCAAGGTAGATGCCTACTGCGATCACTACTAACAACAGTCCCAAGACGACCCAACCAGCGGTCGTGGTGTCATTGGTTTTCGGTAAGTTGTCAGTTCCCGGCTTCGGTGTTTTGCCTTCTTTGACATGGTTGTTGAATACCATCTCTGCCGTTTGCTCCGCTTCAGCTACTAATTTTCCTGCTTGATCTTTGACGGTGACCGTTACTTGATAGGTGGTTTCATCATAGATGATCGTTGCGTCATTGCCAGCTTTTTCACGAATCGTGTAACGATGTTCCCCAGCATCGTCATACGTCAATACATCAAAGGTAATCGTTCCATTTGCGTCATTGCGTTGGGTTTGCAGAACCTTTCCAGCTTCATCCACTAATTCAAATATGAATTCGTTGGCTTGCAAGTCTCTACCCGTCAAGACTTTCTTAGCACTTAGTACGACACTGCCAGCTTGTGGCTGGTAGCTGTTTTCAAAGACTTGACTGCCTTCGTACTCCGCCACTGCCGTCAACTGTCCAGCTTCATCGGTGACCGTTACGACTACTGCCAGTTCTTTCGTATCGTAGGTGATGGTACCGTCAGTTCCTGCTTTCTCACGAATGGTGTAGTGGTACTCACCTGTTTCATCATAGGCGAGAGCGTCAAAGTAGATCTTACCAGTGGCATCATTGGCTTTTGTTTGAAGTACAGTTCCGTCTTCATCAACTAGTTCAAAATCGAATTCATTTGCTTGTAGTGTACGACCAGTTAAGACTTTCTCGGCATTCAATACGACACTACCAACCTTTGGTTGATAGCTGTTTTCAAAGACTTGGTTGCCTTCGTATTCTGCCACTGTGGTCAACTGTCCATCTTCATCCGTCACGGTCACGACTACTGCAAGCTCTTTTGTATCGTACGTGATAGTGCCATCGCTGTCTATTTTCTCACGAATTGTGTAGTGGTACTCACCTGTTTCTTCGTAAGGGAGCGCGTCAAAGTAGATCTTGCCAGTGGCATCATTGGCTTTTGTTTGAAGTACAGTTCCGTCTTCATCGACTAGTTCAAAATCGAATTCATTTGCTTGTAGCGTACGACCGGTCAATACTTTCTCGGCACTTAGTACAACACTGCCGGCTTTTGGTTGGTAGCTGTTTTCAAAGACTTGGTTGCCTTCATATTCCGCCACTGCGGTCAATTGCCCGTCTTCATCGGTGACGGTAACGACTACTGCCAGTTCTCTCGTATCGTAAGTGATGGTGCCATCGTTTCCTGCTTGCTCACGGATGGTATAGCGGTATTCGCCAGCTTCCTCATAGGTGAGAGCGTCAAAGTAGATTTGTCCGGTTGCATCATTGGCTTTTGTTTGAAGAACAGTTCCTTCTTCATCTACCAGTTCAAAGGCAAACTCGTTGGCTTCCAACGTGCGGCCGGTCAATACTTTCTCAGCATTCAGCACCACTTCGCCAGCTTTTGGCGTATAGTCATTTTCAAAGATTGTATTGCCATCATATGTTGCTTTTGCCACTAGTTGCCCGTCTTCATCGGTGACTTTCACGACAACGCCAATTTCTTTCATGTCATAGGTAATGGTACTATCTGCGTCAGCTTTTTCTCGAATCGTGTAGCGGTATTCGCCGTCTTTGTCATACATTAATTCATCGAAGTAGATTTGTCCGGTTGCATCATTGGCTTTTGTTTGAAGTACGTTGCCTTCTTCATCTACCAGTTCAAAGGCAAATTCGTTGGCTTCCAGCGTGCGGCCGGTCAATACTTTCTCAGCATTCAGCACCACTTCGCCAGCTTTTGGCGTATAGTCGTTTTCAAAGACTTGATTGCCTTCGTATTCCGCAACTGCGGTCAACTGTCCATCTTCATCCGTCACGGTCACAACTACCGCAAGTTCTTTTGCATCGTAGGTGATGGTATCATCAGTTCCTGCTTTCTCACGGATGGTGTAGTGGTATTCGCCGGCTTCATCATATGCGAGAGCGTCAAAGTAGATCTTGCCAGCTGCATCATTGGCTTTTGTCTGAAGTACAGTTCCTGCTTCATTGATTAATTCGAAGTCAAATTCTTCTGCTTTCAAATCACGACCAATCAGCACTTTCTCAGCGCTTAAAACGACACTGCCAGCTTTTGGTGTATAGTCATTTTCAAAGACTTGATTGCCTTCATAGACTGCTTTCGCAATCAACTGGCTGTCTTCTTCAGTGACGGTCACGGTTACCTTTAGTTCTTTGTCGCTATAGGTGATGGTTGGATCATCGCCGGCTTTTTCCCGAATCGTGTAATGATATTCGCCAGGCTCGTTGTAAGTGATGGCGTCAAAGGCAACTTGACCGTTGCCGTCATTGGTTTGTGTTAAAATCACAGAGCCAGTTTCATCCACTAGTTGGAACGTAAATTCGCCGGCTTTTAGCTCGCGCCCATCAAGCAGCTTCTGAACATTCAAGGCGTGGGTCGTTTCTTTGATTTCCCGCTTGTTGGCTAGTTCAAAGACATAATTGACTTGCTTATCAGAAATAGTGAAGGTGTACTGAGTCGCATCTCGTTCGTATCCTTCCGGTGCGGTGATTTCTTGGATCATATAATCGCCGTAACGCAGATTGTCGATCCGATCAATGGCGTTGCCGTTTTCCATGATCTGATTGTTTTTCACCACCAGGTTCGACAAGATGACTTCATAGGTATTTTGTGCATTTTTGCGGCTTAATTGGAAAACCGCTTCTTCATCGATCCCTCGTTCTTTGGTGCCATCGGCATCGTATTTCACGATCGTCAAGGAACCGTTCGTCCCAGAAGACGTTCCGCTGCCATCTGTCGATTTGATGGTGATTTCTTTGGTTACTGTGTGAATCTCGATCTCACTACCCGTCAAATTGACATTGTTGGTCACCCGTTCATTGTTCAAAATCCCGGGGTCAAGTTGTGTTTGATAAACGATAAAGTATGGTTTATCAATCATTTCTTCAAAAGCGATCACTAACGATTGCGTCCCTGCTACCACATCCGAGGTGATTTTCGGATTGTCTTCGTTGGTGAAGGTGACTTTTTCTCCTTTTTCCCACGTACCATTGTTTAAGACCGCTTCATACACATCTACGATCACGGCATCGTCGGCATCTCGTAAAAAGGTGTGTTGATTGTAGTTGATGGTATCGGTCACTACCGCATTGTGGATTTTGCGGCTGTCAGCATTGATCATGACTTCCCAATCGATCAACCGATTGTTTTCGGCATTCTGACTACCGTTTTTCATCAACCAGTCCGTTTTCGCCGACTTATCGGCTTGGCCATCGGCAGTCAACGTTGTGTCATTGTCCGTCAATGTAATAGTATTTTTGTAGGTAAATACTTCTTCCGCTGCTTCCGTTGCCAAGAAGACCGCCAGTGTTTCTGACGTTTCTTTCAGCAAGGTGATCGTAACTGTCTTCGAGTCAGGGTCATAAGTGTAACTGTAATCCTCGTTTAGCACCAATTGCTCTTTCAGTGCTCTGACTTGCGTCGTATACCCAGTTACTGTGACCGTGTAAAGCGCCAAGTCTTTCAAGGTTTGGCCTTCTTGCAGCTGGTCCGTGATGATTGCATCTTTGTTGATTTTTTCTTTGTACGTATTGAATAGCCCCATCCAATAGACTTGATCGCTAGAGGCGGTCTGCTCATCAAAAATAGTTCCTAAGTTCCGACCTAATACGGCAGTAATCGCTTTGGCGACATCTTCCCCTTCACCAATAAATAGGCCGTATTTCAAGGCATTTTTTAACCAGTTGGTATCCATCCAAGTATTGGATTCAGAGGCTTCCGTGAACGTATTGCCGGCTTCGTCTTTATAATGGACAAACGCTGCATTACTAAAACGACTGCTAGAACTTCCTAATGCGATCTGCTGTGAAACATCGAAGCTAGTTTTGAAATTAACCGTGATCGTTGCCGAGGTCGTTTGGTACGCCCCTTGCAGCTTGATCCGAAAACCAGTCTCAAGTTCCTTCGTTGAGCCATCGGCTAGCGTTTTCGTTTCTGTGATTAGCTCTAGCGTATAGTCGGTATTGAGCTCTAAAGGCTCGGTCACTCCGCTTGCCGTCACTACCAGCGTATCCGCCAACAAGGCCAGTGCGCTGCTGTTTGCGCCAGAGATCAATTGATAGCGGTCTTCGATGATTAGGTCACTGACTTTTTGCTGATTGGTATTGGCATCAATTTTCCATGCGACAGTCTTCGTTTCATAGTCTTTGGTGCCAGCTGTTTTCACGACACCGATCGTTTTGGTTGGCGTCACTGTCCCACTGCCCGTCAATGAGGTATTTTGATTGTCGCGGATCGAAGCGTAGTTGTAAATACGAGTATCAGCTAGAACAGATTCATACAACTGGGTATCGTATTGGATCTTGTAGTAACCAGCTTTGGCAAACGTGATGCCAAAGCGGACGATTTCCCCCTCTTTATCCAGCTGGTACGTCCCATCAAAGGACCAATCTTCTGCTGGGATAGAGTTACCATCTTTGTCCGTGATCACCAAAGTCTCTGGAACAAAAAAATGTAGGGCTTTTTCAGGATCCGTTCCTGAATAGGTCTGATCCAAAACTCTGGCTTGGTCTTTGTCCAATGTGACGGAAATTTCCCATGATGCTCGTTTCGTTTCTTGATCATAGCCTTTGAACCGTTTGTATTCCGATTGTTCATCGTAAGTAACCGTTGCTTCTGCAGTTTTTTCTGTAAAATCGCTGCCGTTGATTGTTGCCGTGTTTTTGAAAGAAGAAGCCGTTGGATCGGTGACTGCACTATTGATCACGATTCGAACCGGTTGATTAACCGTTTGATTGAAGGTAAACGTGTTGTTAACGCTGTTAAAGGTATATAAGCCATCGGTACGAACCCACTCCTCGGTGGCTTCATCGTACAAGTAGCCTGTCGAAGTACTATAAGACAAACCTTGAGGCATTTTATCGGTGATCACCACATCATGCAATTCACGACTGGTTTGGTTAAAAATAATTTCCCAAACCACTGAACCGCTGGAAGTCACGTTACCAGTCTTAATGATGTCGACTTCATAAATAGGCAATGTAATGATGATCTCATGACCATCTTCATCGTAGATCCCGGTAGGAATCGTCACTTCTTCGGTGACAGTGCTCACACTTAATTCCGTAATTAGATCGATAGTCCCTGAGCGGTTGGAAAGTGTTTGTGCCGCTTCGTTAAAAGTAACAGTCAACGTGCCATCGAGTGCTAAGGTAAAGGTTCCGATCGATTGCCCACCAGAACGGGTCAATTCGCCGCTAACGGTGTTATGAATAGCAAAATATTCCGGTAATTGATACGTATAATAATCGCCAGCGCGAATTTCTTCCGTATCTGCTAACGACCAGTCAAAATGAATTTTGATGTTGCCGTTATACATCGGTGGATTTTCGGCAGTGAAGGGTTGATCGTTTAAGTCAGTAATTCGGACATTGTCAAAAAGTTGTACTCCCCGTTCGTTTAGGTTGGCACTAAGATTCTCAGCGGTAGTAGAAGCTTCCGTTTCCGCCTCAGTATCTGGTGCTCGGGGTTGAATGCTGTTTTGATTCAGTGTCGAAGATGCTTGGGTTGCTTGACTTTCACTAGGGACGGTTGCTTGTTCTTCTTCTGCTTGACTCGTTTCTGACTGAACTGCTCCCGCTGTCGATGAATCCGTAAATGCTTTTTCCGTATCGATCGTTCCCGTCTCAGGCTCGGTACTTTCCAGCGTTTCAGTCGTTCTTTCGGTACTTTCGGTTGCGTTGATTGCTTCTGCTAGTATGATCGTTGGTTCACAAAAAATGGAGCCAAGCAAGACTAGCAAACATATATAGATAGAAAATTGTTTTTTCATAATTGTTCATTCCTTTTTTTATTAAATTTTTTCAATTGATCTCGGAAGCGCTCGACGAATAACATTGTTCAACAGTGAGCAAGATATCCCAACAAACAACTGCTTTTTGCCTCCTCCCCATGATTCAAAAATTTTGGTCTTTGCTACTTGTATCAAACGTATTACTACTATTCCACACTTCTATTTTCCCAAAATTTTGGGGTGGGATGTATTCAAAAAAAATACAACACGCAATTTTTTTGAATACATGTAAAAACGTGATACTATTTACTTAAAAGGGGGCTCAGGGGCAATCATGTTACGGAAATTGTTATCATCTACGACACAAAAGAAACTACAGCTGATTGAGTATTTATTAGACGATCAGGGAACGAGTCTTCACGATTTGGCAGTAAAATTTTCCATTTCAATGTCTGCAGCGAAAACCTATATCGCGGAAATCGACAATGAATTTTCGTTTCTGGACTTACAATTTGACGATTATTCAGCTGTTCGCCTCCACCTGCATCCCTTTGCTACTCGGCTAGACGTATACAGCCAGTTTTTGACACGCTCTTCTGCATTTCAATTATTGGAACTACTCTTCTCATCAAGTTTCACTAGTTATGATATGTTGGCTCTAGAATTAAATTTAAGCAAATCGTCGATCATTCGTTTGATCAAGAGGATCAACATGGTTCTGGCACCATATGATTTCTTCATCGCGACCAAACCCATCCAGTTAAAAGGAAATGAACACAACATTCGCCAGTTTTTTCTGATTTTCTTCTTAGAAAAGTACCAGTATGAATTTGTGGATGCCAACATCAACCAAGAACAGGATTTTTTGAAAATCGCTCGTATCATGGCAGCAGCGACACCCTTAAAGCTTTATTTTTCCGACATCAAAAAAATCGCTTTTGTGATCTATATCAACACGAAGCGCGATCGCCTATACGCCTCCAACCCCAATGGAAACCACGTCGAATATTTCTTAGAGAAAATCGATTTGAGCGAATTTACCGGCTACAGTCGGGCCTACGTCGAGAAAATGGTCGGTTATGTCACGACCCATATTGGTCAGGACCCCAACGTCTTTCGTAAGACCAAACAAGAGTTTTATCAAATGACCAAACGTATATTTAAAAAGTACAACTATCATGAAACCAACTTTGAAGAGAAACTCGACGCTGTGGTCTTTTCTTATTTTCTTGGGATCAACTTGCACGTTCCTTACTGCATCTTGGATGATCGCTTTGCTCGTTTTGTCAACAACTGTGATTTGGTCCAACAGGCAGTCAATCAAGACATCGTTCACCTTTTGGCCCATTCAAATTTACCGATCATTCGACCAAGTACGATCAATTACCTGATTTATATTTTCCATATATCTTTCCCAAATTTCGCTAAAGAAATCATCGATGCCAATGCTGGCTTTCGCTTAGCTTTGTTTTATGATACGAATAGTTATCATACGGAATTTATCCAAACGAAAATCCAACAGTTTATTCCTTATCAGCTAACAATCACGATTTTAAATCCTCTGGACTCGTTCTCTCTGACCAAACTGGACGAGACGTATGATTTGATCATCGGCAATCTGACCCCCTCCTGCAGAAAAAACTTGTTTCATTATGCAGACATCAATCTGACTTCGAATGACTTGGCGTTTATCGCTCGGCAGGTTCAGGAAAAGGGGATTCGTATGCTGCAAGAAAAGAATGCACAATAAAAAAACACCCTTGAAAAGCCGCAATTTAGCGATTTTCGAGGGTGTTTCCATTATTTGTTTGCTGTTTAGTTTTGTTCACTACGCCATGGCTGGATATTTTGCTGGCGATACAAAGCTGCTTTCCCAATTGCATTGAAGAGGGTCATTTTTTGCGTAACCACTGCTTTAGCTGCCTCAATGCATTCTGGGTAAATAGCATTTGGATCCCATAATTCTGTTTCAGCTAAAATTTGACGGCATTTTTTGTAAAAGGCGTATTTATAATCAGAGGAGATATTTACTTTTTGGATACCGATTGCCACTGCCTGAGCGATTTCTTCATCGGGATTGGCCGATCCACCATGCAACACCAATGGGATATCGACACGATCTTTGATTTCTTGCAAGACATCCATTTTTAATTCCGGTTTGATATCTTTCGGATAAATACCGTGAGCAGTTCCAATCGCAACTGCTAGTGTGTCAATGCCTGTCTTCTCAATGAACTCTTGTGCATCTTCAGGACGAGTATAAATCACTTCGGAGACGCCCCCTTCAACGGAGGTTCCGGTATTGCCGATCGTTCCTAGCTCGCCTTCGACAGATACCCCAATCGGATGGCAAATCTCGGTAATCTGTTTTGTTAGAGCAATATTTTCTTCAAAAGGCAGCAATGACCCATCAATCATCACTGAGCTGAACCCGCAATGGATCGCCCGCATAATACTCGCCAGACTGTCACCATGATCCATATGGATCACGATTGGCACAGAACTGTTTTTCGCTCTGGAAACTGCATAGTGGAAAAATTCATCCTTTGTAAAGGCCAATTCTGTTGGGTGGACCGCAATGATGGCTGGTGCATCGTTTTCTTCCGCTGCTTCGATAACGACGCGTAAGAAGTTACTGTCTGCGACGTTAAAGGCACCCACGGCAAATTGATTTTCTTTGGCAACGGTCAGTAATTGTTTCATATTGATCAACATATAAGTGTGCTCCATTCTTTTTTAAAGTGATTTGTTTTTTGATCCAGATAATTCGATATACTCTTTGACGACTGTTTTTCCTGCTTCGATGGTTTGGTGGATCAGGGTCGGATAATCGCTTTCCGGACAAGCATTCAGCTGTTGGTGCAGGGCATTTCTTTGGGCTTTCATAAAATCAGCCCCTACATTGATTTTATTGATCCCTAATGCCACGGAACGCAAGATATTTTCTCTGCCGGCTCCCGAGCCACCATGCAAAACCAGCGGCAGGTCAGTGGCTTCTTTGATTGTTTGAACGATGTCAAAGCGAAATGCCGGGCGATACCCTGCTGGATAATCCCCATGACTGGAGCCGTAAGAAAGGGCGAGGCAGTCGACCCCGGTTGCTCGAATAAAATGGATGGCTTCCTCTGGATCGGTATACATCCCATCGCTGGTAAACTGATTCCCAGCCACTGCTCCCATGTCCCCAACTTCTGCTTCGACACTGGCATTATAGGCTTGTGCGAACTGTACGATCTCTTTGGTGATGGCGATGTTTTTTTCTAAAGGATGCATAGAGGCATCCATCATGACGCTTGAGAACCCTTCATGGAGACATTGTTTGACGAAGGCGATATCCTGTCCGTGATCCAGATTGATGGCAACCTCCACATTGGCATTTTCCGCCATTCGAATGATCGGCTGGGTTAAGTAACGATGATCTAGATGGGTCTTTAAATGGTCTTGCAGCAAATCCACGATGATGGGTGCATGTGATTCTGCAGCGGCATCGATCACTGCTTTAGCGGTTTCCAGGTTGAAACAATTGATCGCCATAACGGCATAGTTTTCTCGATTGGCTTTTTGCAGCATCTCTTTCATTGATACATACATTTTCTTCGCTCCTTTTTTTAGGAAATTTCAATCGACGAAAAGTCAATGTCTTCTTCCTCTTCCATGATCGGCGTTTCCACGGGCGCCTTTTTCAATGCAAACAGCAAAACACCGGTGATGGCAGAACCAATCAAGAGTGCGATGGTAAATTTCAATGGATCCGTCATGGCAGGAATGATGAAGACCCCACCAGATGGCACCGGTGAACCGACGCCCCAAACCATGCTTAGACCACCGCCGACGGCTGCTCCGACCGTACAGGAAAAAATGACACGAAACGGATCAACGGCAGCGATTGGGATCACCCCTTCTGTGATCATGCAAAGACCCATTGGAAAAGCGATCTTGATGTTGTCTTCTTCTTCCGTAGAATATTTGGGCCGGCGTAAGAGACGAGAGAGAATCCAAGAGATCGTAACACCAAAGGGCGGCACCATTGAGGCTAAAATTTTCACGGCTTCGGGTTCTTGAATGCCTTCCAATAATAGCCCATCAGCAAATAGCGAGGCGACTTTGTTGACGGGTCCGCCAAAATCAAAGGCAGCCATGCCACCGACAATCGCTCCAAATAAGAAATTCCCCGAGCCTTGCAGATTCGTTAAGAAGGTAGTCAACGCCTCCGTAGCCCACACGATCGGTACACCGATGACGAAGAACATCAAAGCACCGACGATCAGTGTCGACAAGACCGGTACGATCATCATTGGCATCAGACCTTGTGCCCAACGTGGTACTTTAAGGTTTTTTACTAAGAATAAGACCAGATAACCTGCGAGATAGCCTCCTAACATTCCCCCTAAAAAGCCTGCGCCAATCGCATTGGCAATCAGTCCCATAAAGAGTCCCGGAGCGATTCCTGGACGATCGGCAATGGAATAGGCGATTGCGGCAGCGATCACTGGCGCCAGCAGCCCCATCCCTAAAACGCCCAGCGAGACCAGTGCATCCGGGATCGTATAGGCAGCATCGTAATTTTCAATGACCGTGCCGTTGGCAAGATTGCCGATAGCGATCAAAAGTCCAGCTGTTACAACGACCGGCAGCATATATGAGATGGCGGTTAAGGCATGTTTTTTCAACTGCAGCTGTTTCATCATTTGTTTCATCCCCCTTTAAATTTGAATTGTCAGAACATTTATTGATTCATCCCTGATTTAATTTTTCTTCAATTGTTTCAAGCAAACGCTTAGGCGCTTTGATCACCATACTAGTTGGAATTTCTACTATTCGCTTGCCTTCAAAGCGGTCTCTGCCGCCGATTTTGATATCTGCCGCAATAATGACAACATCGGCTGCTTGAATAGCGGCTTCCGTCAATTCACTTTCCGTCCCGATGGTTCCTTGGGTTTCGATATGGACTTCATGACCAAGTTCTTTCGCAGCTGTTTCGATTTTTTGCTTAGCGATATACGTATGAGCGATTCCTGAAGTACAAGCAGCTACACCAACGATTTTCATCTCTTCTCCCCCTTTCTTAGTTTTCTGCCATTGGATCTTTTGCAAGCAAGGTCATCATTTGATCCTTTGTCCCTGACGCAACGAGACGATCAATAAACGATTCATCCGCTAGTAGCATCGCTACCTTTTGCAGCAGCTTGATATGCATCGTATTGGCATCGGTATTTTTGACTGCAAACAAGATAATTACTTGAACGGGCGCTTCATCGATGGACTCCCATTCAAGCGGACGCTTGGTTTTTCCGATCACTAAGGAAGTCTTTTTCACACTGTCTGACTTTCCATGTGGGATTGCTAAGCCATGTCCGATACCGGTCATTCCTTCCGTTTCTCGGGCAAAGACATCTTGGGTGAACCCTGCTAAATCGGTAATTATCTGGTTTTCATATAAAAGTTCAGACAGTTCAGTGATCGCTTCTTCTTTTGAATTCGCTTCCATTTCCATCTTGATAAGATTGGGATTGATTACATCTGCGATACTGAACGCTTGGATCGTTTGGCTTTCGTTTTTCATCTTTACATCTCTCCTAATAGTTGTTTGACTCGCTTTTCATCCTGTTTGGTAAATACCGAATTGACTAAAATCGTCGGCACCTTCGCTTCTACTGGCAAATTAATGGTGGTTAAGATCAGATCGATATCCTGGTAGTCTTGCGCATGCTTTCGGTACATACGAGCGGAAAGCACATCCACGATATCCAACTCTGGAAATGCCCGTTGGACTTTGACTTTCAGCAGTTCAGAGGTCCCTACGCCGCTGCTGCACATGATTAAGACTCGCTGTCTGCGCCGACGAATGACTTTAAATTTCACAAAATACAGAACCAAGAAACCAATCTCGTCTTCCGATATGGGATTCGTTCCATAGGTTTGCTCCACTTCCTTGCTGACTTGTGCCACTTGCTCAAAAATCCTTGGGTACTCTAGTTGAATGTCATTTAGCAGCCCATTTTTCACGATAATTTTATTCTTTAGCCGATAGAGCATCGGCTGGATATGGCAAAGTAGATTGGTCTTGTCTGTTTGCTGGTTCAATTTGATACCCAGTGCTTTTTCCATCTGCTTAGTAAAAAACTCCGTGATTTCGCTGGCTTCTTTTGTCAGATTGGTCATTGCCAAGGGTTTGTTTTCCACTCTGGAAGACACTAGATACTGGTAGAGATAAAATACCTCACTTTCTGGTAGCTCCGTCACGAGAAAGGCATTGATTTTTTCAATCACTTGTTGGGAAATTTGATAAAACTCTTGGTGCTGTTCAATCAAATGCTGTTCTTCCTCATCTAAACCCTCAATTATCTCTTCGCGGTCAATTTCTCCTTCCCTCATTCGTAAAATCAGAATATACAGATGCGAGAAAATATTCATATTGTAAGGATACGCAATACTGTTCGCGAGTTTTCGCTCAATAAATTCAAGAATGGAGGTAATAAAGTTGATATCAAAGGCATTGATGGGATACTTTTGCGTGACCATTTCTTCATTCCACACATGGGTCTTCGTAAAGAGATCGTTGACACAGCGACGGATATTCTTTTCGGTACCAATCACTGCAATTCTCTTATCGGATCGGATCAACTGGAGTTCAAAGTACTGAAAATATTCCGCAAGTCGATTGATATCACTACTTATCACTGCTTCACTCAAATAGTAAGGGGCGAACAACTCTTTGATCATTAAACGCTTTGGTGATTTAAACAATACATGCAGTGCAATCGCATGACGCCGCTCAAGCGGCTCATCATATTGATCCGTTTCTTGATTTTCAATCGTGCCTCTTAGATACGCTTCATAGTCCAAACAAAATCCTTTGCCGATTTCAGACCGAATGATTTCTGAACCAGCAGCCTCATTGATCCGCTTGATCGTCCGATAAATGGTTTTTGTTGAAACCTTAGCAGCTGTGGCTAGTTCATTAGCGGTCAAATTCATCCCCTGTATCATAAACTGCTCAATCAAACGTGTTTCTCTCTTGCTCAGCTTCATACTGTCTCCCTCCGTATCTTTACTATAGCCCTCTTTGGCTCGAGTATTTCTTAATCGATGTCCACTGATTTGGACATTTCAAAAATAACGCTTTCATTTATTGTTCCAAATGCCCCTTTTCTAGGATGAAAGAAGGACGCATTCTTTTTCGTAACATTTCCTTTTGCTAAACAAAAAAGCTTGCCATTCCGAAGAATGACAAGCTTTTCCGTCACACTGAGTCAATCAGGTGCTGGGCATTGATTAGTTCTGGCTGTTCAATGCGTCTTCAGCAGCCATTTGTGCTTCGATGTCTGAGATGCTGTAGACATTTTCGCTGGCAACTGTTACTTCTTTTGGTTCCATTTCACGGTAACGAGGCATACCAGTACCAGCTGGGATGATCTTACCGATGATAACATTTTCTTTCAATCCAAGAAGTGGATCTTTCTTGCCGCGAATCGCTGCATCGGTCAACACACGAGTGGTTTCTTGGAAGGACGCAGCAGACAAGAAGCTGTTGGTTTCCAAAGATGCTTTCGTGATTCCTAGTAGGACTGGACGGCTAGTTGCAGGAACGCCGCCGGCTACCAATGTGTCGTAGTTGCGGTCTTTAAAGTCGGCGATATCCAACAATGTTCCTGGCAAGATGCCTGAATCACCTGGATCCATGACGCGGACTTTACGCAGCATTTGACGAACCATTACTTCGATATGTTTGTCGCCGATTTCTACCCCTTGCATCCGGTAAACGCGTTGAACTTCCCGTAATAGGTAGTTTTCAACAGACAAGACATCGCGAACTTGTAACAGTTGTTTTGGATCGATCGAACCTTCCGTCAATGGCGCACCACGATGGATAAAGTCGCCTTCTGCTACTTTCATCCGGGCAGTATAAGGAACGGTATACGTACGCGTATCGGTTTCCCCTTTGATGGTCACTTCTTTGGTCCGAGTTGATGGGTCTTCTGAGATATCGATGACTTCTCCGGTAACTTCGGTAATGACCGCTTGTCCTTTCGGATTACGGGCTTCAAAGATTTCTTGGACACGAGGGAGACCTTGCGTGATATCGTCTCCGGCAACCCCGCCGGTATGGAAGGTACGCATGGTCAACTGAGTACCAGGTTCACCGATTGATTGGGCAGCGATGGTACCGACTGCTTCCCCAACTTCAACTTCAGAACCAGTAGCTAAGTTGCGGCCATAACAATGTTTACATACACCATGTTTGGTGTTACATGTAAAGACAGAGCGAATGGATACTGTTTCGATACCAGCGTCCACGATGGCTTTAGCTAAATCTTCAGTGATCAATTCATTGACCCCTAGAAGGACTTCGCCAGTTTCAGGATGGATCACTGATTTACGTGTGTAACGTCCAATCAAACGTTCTTCTAAGGATTCGATGATTTCGTTTCCTTCGCGAATTGCTTGAATGTCTAAACCACGGTCAGTACCACAATCGTCTTCACGGATGATAACATCTTGGGCAACGTCAACGAGACGACGTGTCAAGTAACCGGAATCGGCTGTTTTCAAGGCGGTATCGGTCATCCCTTTACGGGCACCATGGGTCGAGATAAACATTTCTAAGACAGATAGACCTTCACGGAAGTTTGAGATGATCGGCAATTCCATGATTCGTCCGTTAGGCGCGGCCATCAATCCACGCATCCCAGCAAGCTGAGTAAAGTTGGAGATGTTACCACGGGCACCGGAATCAGACATCATGAAGATTGGGTTTTTCGCTTCCAATGATTCCATCAGTTTTAACTGAATTTCATCTTTGGCTGCATTCCAAACACCAATAACTCGTTCATAACGCTCGTCATCGGTAATCAATCCACGACGGAATTGTTTCGTGATCGTTTCAACTTGTTTGTGGGCATTGTCGATGATTTCATGTTTTTCGTGCAAGTTCATGATATCAGCGATACCAACGGTGATACCCGCCATTGTTGAATGGCTGTATCCTAAGTCTTTCATGCGGTCAAGCATGCGTGACGTTTCAGTGATGCGGAAACGTTTGAAGACTTCTGAAATGATGTTTCCTAAGTTTTTCTTCTTGAATGGGCCAACAAGCTCTTGTTCTTTGATGAAGGCAGGCACATCTGTACCAGCTTCAATAAAGTACTTGTCTGGTGTTTGAACCGTCAAGTTGTAGTCTGTCGGTTCGTTTAAGAATGGGAATTCTGGTGGCATGATCGAGTTAAAGATCACTTTACCCACCGTTGTTACCATCAAGCGTTGTTTTTGTTCAGACGTGAATGGTTTGTCCCCTAAAGTGTTTGGATTGATAGCGATCCGTGTGTGTAAATGCACGTAGCCATTGCGCCATGCCGTAACTGCTTCGTCCATGTCACGGAAGATCATGCCTTCCCCTTCACGGCCTTCTTCTTCCATCGTCAAGTAGTAGTTCCCTAGGACCATATCCTGAGATGGTGTTACAACTGGTTTTCCGTCTTTTGGATTCAAAATGTTTTGGGCTGCTAACATCAGCATACGTGCTTCTGCTTGCGCTTCTTCGTTCAATGGTACGTGAACGGCCATTTGGTCTCCATCGAAATCGGCATTGTAGGCTTCACAAACAAGTGGGTGCAAACGAATGGCACGGCCTTCAACTAAGACGGGTTCAAATGCTTGGATACCTAATCTGTGAAGCGTAGGTGCCCGGTTCAATAGCACTGGATGTTCTCTGATAACATCTTCTAAGACATCCCAAACTTCGTCTTCTTGACGTTCGATTTTGCGTTTGGCATTTTTGATGTTTGACGCGATTTCACGAGAAACAAGTTCCCGCATCACGAATGGTTTGAATAATTCGATCGCCATTTCTTTTGGCAGACCACATTGGTACATTTTAAGGAATGGACCCACGACGATAACTGAACGACCTGAGTAGTCGACCCGTTTTCCTAGCAAGTTTTGACGGAAACGACCTTGTTTCCCTTTCAACATGTGAGAAAGAGATTTCAATGGGCGGTTCCCTGGCCCTGCAACTGGACGGCCGCGACGACCGTTATCGATCAAGGCATCGACTGCTTCTTGTAGCATCCGTTTTTCATTTTGAACGATGATGTTTGGTGCATTCAAATCTAACAAGCGTTTCAAACGGTTGTTACGGTTGATTACACGACGATACAAGTCGTTCAAGTCACTTGTGGCAAAACGTCCACCTTCTAATTGCACCATTGGACGCAAATCAGGCGGGATAACTGGGATAACGTCCATGACCATCCAGCTTGGTTTGTTTCCTGAAGCACGGAATGCTTCTAAGATATCCAAACGGCGGATCGCACGGGTCCGTTTTTGACCAGTCGCGTTTTTCAATTCTTCTTTTAATTCAGCAACTTCGCCTTCAAGATCAACGCCATCTAATAATTGTTTGATGGCTTCGGCACCCATCGCTGCTGAAAATTCTTGACCGTATTGGTCACGTTTTTCACGGTATTCCCGTTCAGTCAATAGTTGTTTTTTCTCAAGGCTGGTGTTTCCTGGTTCAATCACTACGTATGAAGCAAAGTAGATGATTTCTTCTAATGCACGTGGGCTCATGTCTAAGACAAGACCCATCCGTGAAGGAATGCCTTTGAAGTACCAAATGTGTGATACTGGTGCTGCTAGTTCAATGTGTCCCATGCGTTCACGACGCACTTTTGAACGTGTTACTTCCACGCCGCAACGGTCACAAACGATGCCTTTATAGCGGATCCGTTTGTATTTGCCGCAAGCACATTCCCAGTCTTTGGTTGGACCGAAAATACGCTCGTCAAACAACCCTTCGCGTTCAGGTTTTAACGTACGGTAGTTAATGGTTTCTGGTTTTTTTACTTCACCATAAGACCAGCTTCTGATTTTTTCAGGAGAAGCCAAACCGATTTGCATACTTTCGAATTTATTTACATCGATCAAAAAAGGTTCCCTCCATTTCATTTCATGGACATATCCGATAGAACGGGGGCTATTTCCGCTAGTGGCGGAAATAGCGAGGGCCGTCTATTATTGCAAGCGATCTTCTGCTGTCTCGATTTGTTGGTTCAACGCGTCGGCGGCATTTTTAGCTTCTGTTTGTGCTTTTTGTTCTAATTCACGGGCTGTTTGTTGCTCCGCAAATTTTGTTAAGGCATCAACGGTGATCAAATCATCATCGTCATCATCCATATCACGCAGTTCGATCTCTGCATCATCGATATCTAGGACACGCATGTCTAGACCCAGTGATTGCAATTCTTTTACTAATACGCGGAATGATTCTGGTACACCTGGTTTTGGAATTGGTTCCCCTTTGACGATCGCTTCGTATGTTTTCACACGACCAACCACGTCATCTGATTTGTAGGTCAAGATTTCTTGCAAGGTGTAAGCAGCACCGTATGCTTCCAGTGCCCAAACTTCCATCTCTCCGAAACGTTGTCCACCAAATTGGGCTTTTCCTCCCAATGGTTGTTGCGTAACCAATGAGTAAGGTCCAATGGAACGGGCATGCAATTTATCATCGACCATGTGGGCCAATTTGATCATGTACATGACACCAACGGAGATGCGGCCATCAAATGGTTCGCCGGTACGTCCGTCGTAAAGCACTGTTTTGGCATCGCTGGCCATTCCTGCTTCAGCAACCGTTGCCCAAACATCTTCATCGCTGGCTCCATCAAAGACTGGTGTTGCCACGTGAATGCCTAATTGACGCGCAGCCATTCCTAAATGTAACTCTAATACTTGTCCAATGTTCATCCGAGAAGGTACCCCTAATGGGTTCAGCATGATATCGACTGGTGTGCCATCTGGTAAGAAAGGCATGTCTTCTTCTGGCATAATGCGAGAAACGACCCCTTTGTTTCCGTGACGTCCGGCCATTTTATCCCCTTCATGGATTTTCCGTTTTTGAACGATATAAACGCGAACCAGCATGTTCACACCTGGTGACAATTCATCGCCAGCTTCGCGGGTAAAGATTTTGACATCGTGGACGATTCCGCCGCCGCCGTGAGGCACACGTAGAGAAGTGTCACGCACTTCGCGGGCTTTTTCACCAAAGATCGCGTGCAACAAACGCTCTTCTGCTGAAAGTTCCGTTACCCCTTTTGGAGTGACTTTCCCAACAAGCAGATCGCCATCTTTGACTTCCGCACCAATGCGGATAATGCCCATTTCGTCTAGATCTTTCAACGCGTCTTCCCCAACGTTCGGGATTTCGCGAGTGATTTCTTCAGGTCCTAATTTTGTGTCGCGGGCTTCTGATTCATATTCTTCAATATGGACAGAAGTGTAAACATCATCTTTCACCAAACGACGGCTCATGATGATGGCATCCTCATAGTTGTACCCTTCCCAAGTCATGAATGCGACTAAGACGTTTTGTCCTAGTGCCATTTCGCCTTGTTCCATAGATGGGCCATCTGCTAAGATGTCGCCTTTTTCCACTTTTTCACCAAGTGCCACTAATGGACGTTGGTTGTAGCTGGTTCCTGAGTTTGAACGACGGAATTTGGTAACAGAATAAACGTCCAATGCGCCATTGTCACGACGAACGCGCACTTCGGCTGCATCCACGTATTCTACGATCCCATCATGTTTACATAACAAAGCAGCTCCTGAGTCATGTGCTGATTTGTATTCCATACCAGTACCAACCCAAGGTGCTTTCGGATTGATCAATGGTACAGCTTGCCGCTGCATGTTGGCACCCATCAAGGCACGGTTGGAGTCATCGTTTTCCAAGAAAGGAATACATGCGGTTGCGACTGCGACTACTTGTTTTGGTGATACGTCCATGTAGTCGACTTTATCGATCGATACTTCCAAGTTTTCAGAAGTAGCACGCGCCATAACAACGTCGTTTACGAAAGAGCCGTCTTCATTTAACAAGCTGTTTGCTTGGGCCACAACGTAGTGGTCTTCGGTATCGGCAGTCAAGTAATCGATTTTGTCTGTAACACGGCCTGTTTCGCGGTCAACTCGACGGTATGGTGTTTCAATGAAGCCATACTTGTTGACTTTGGCATAAGAGGCCAAGCTGTTGATCAACCCGATGTTTGGTCCCTCAGGCGTTTCGATCGGACACATACGGCCATAGTGGGAATAGTGAACGTCTCGGACTTCATAGCCGGCACGGTCACGGGTCAAACCACCAGGTCCTAAGGCAGATAGACGACGTTTATGGGTCAACTCACCCAGTGGGTTTGTTTGGTCCATGAACTGTGACAACTGAGAAGAACCAAAGAATTCTTTGATACTTGCGACAACTGGACGAATATTGATCAGTTGTTGCGGTGTCAAGGTTTCGGTGTCTTGGATCGACATCCGTTCACGAACGACACGTTCCATCCGAGCAAGCCCGATCCGGAATTGGTTTTGCAATAATTCACCAACAGAACGAATCCGACGGTTTCCTAAGTGGTCGATGTCATCGACATTGCCGATGCCTTCCATCAAGTTGAAGAAGTAGCTCATTGAAGCAATGATGTCTGCTGGACGAACGGTACGTGTGGCAGTATCTGGATAGCCATTACCGATCACGTTGACTTCTTGTTCTGGATCTTTTGGTGAAAAGACTTTGATGACTTGGACCGTCATTGGTTCGGTAACGACCCCATCTTCTGATGGATAGTACGTTACACTGTTTAGGCCATTATCGATAAATGCGCCTAATGTTTCCATGACTTGGTGAGTCAAAACAGTGCCTTTTTCAACAATGATCTCGCCTGTTTCAGGGTCAACCAAGGTTTCTGCTAAGGTCAAATTCAATAGACGTGTTTTCAAGTCTAATTTTTTGTTTACTTTGTAACGACCAACATTTGCTAAGTCGTAACGTTTTGGATCGAAGAAACGTGCGTTCAGCAAGCTGCGTGAGCTGTCTGCTGTTTTTGGCTCGCCTGGACGAAGACGTTCGTAAACATCTTTCAATCCTTCTTCGGTACGAGAATCGCTTGCGTTTTTATGCAAGTCTTTTTCGATCGTGTTGCGCAATGATTCACTGTCGCCGAAAATTTCAAAAATCGTATCATCAGAACCAAACCCTAGGGCACGGACTAAGACCGTCAAAGGAATTTTACGGGTACGGTCAATCCGTACGTAAGAGATATCTTTGGCATCAGTTTCCATTTCTAACCACGCACCGCGGTTAGGGATAACAGTTGAACCAAAGCCTTCTTTGCCGTTTTTATCGACTTTGCCATGGAAATATACACCCGGAGAGCGGACCAACTGAGAAACGATAACCCGTTCTGCCCCGTTGATGATAAAGGTTCCTTGTTCAGTCATTAATGGGAAATCACCAAAGAATACTTCTTGGGATTTGATTTCCCCAGTTTCACGGTTCGTCAAACGCAAAGTAACATGTAATGGTGCCGAATAGTTTGCATCATGGGCACGTGCTTCTTCTACTGTATACTTTGGTTCTTTCAATTCATAATCCACAAATTCTAGGGACAAGTTACCGTTGAATCCTTCGATTGGCAAAATATCTTCAAACATTTCTCTTAGGCCCTCATCTAGGAACCATTGGTAAGAGTCGGTTTGAATTTCAATCAAATTCGGTAATTCTAATACTTCACTGATCCGTGCGAAACTTCTACGTTCGCGATGCTTTCCGTATTTTACTACGTGTCCAGCCAAGCTCTTCACCTCTTCATAAAGTCTTTCAAAAAGGCTATCCGATTATTTACAAAACTGTAACAAATATTAAATATAGGTTACAGAAAGCATTTTTTGCGGCTTTTAGGCAAAAAAAAACCAAAAATAGAACGGATGCATTGGGCATTTTCTACTTTTGTTTCCTTATTCCTAAGCCGAAACGGACAATATTTCGTTTCTGCTTTTTTCGTTCAGATAGTTTTTGCAACTCCTTATTATACAGATGAAGCACTTCTCTGTCAAGCTTTCATTGGAAGTTCCAATGCTTTTCTGATGCACCCATTTCCTAAGATTTTCTAAAGAAAAAAACAAGGCTGATGTGGACGGTTTTTCGTAAGAAACTACTTTGCTTTTTGCCGATTTCTTGCTATGCTAACGAAAACGTTACACGTGAAACATTAGGAAGGATATCCTTATGACGACAAAAGAAAAAATACTGACCTTATTACAAAAAGAAGATACTGTGCTATCTGGAGAGAAACTGGCCCAAGCTTTGTCGATCTCTCGTACCGCAGTCTGGAAAGCCATTAAAGAACTCGAGAAAGAAGGCTATCATTTCGAACACTTGGCCAACGGCTATCGCTTTGTCTCGGATGATCGATACGATCAAGCAGCACTTGCAGCCGCCTTGCCGATGATTCCCACGGTTCAAATCAAGGAAGCTGTTGAATCCACCATGAAAGAAGCCAAGATTGCCGCTTTGGATAGTGGACTGGCAACCCCCGCCCTTTTTTTGACCGAAACGCAAACAGGCGGTCATGGCCGCTTCGAACGACCGTTTTTCTCACCGAAAAAACAAGGGATCTATATGAGCTTGCTTTTAAAACCAAACCAAGCGTTTCAAGAATTGCCGCAATATACCGTTCTGGCGGCGGTAGCAGTTGCCGAAGCCATCGATGCCCTTCTAATGAAGGAAACGGCCATTAAGTGGGTCAACGATCTGTACTTAGATGGAAAAAAAATCTGCGGTATTTTGTCTGAAGCAACCAGTGACTTTGAGACAGGCCGTATTACTTCGGTTGTGATTGGTATCGGCATCAGTTTTTCAATTCCGCAACAGCAGTTTCCAGCAGAGATTCGGGAAAAAGCGACCTCACTCTTTCCTGGTGAAGAGTATCCAACCTTTTCTCGGGCCGCGTTGATCCAAGAAATTTGGCGTCGGTTCTTCCAATTGTTAGCGCAACTGCCTGACATGAATTATATGGCCCGCTATCGGCAGAAATCCTTCGTTTTGGGCCGCACCGTTCAATTTACGCAACAAGGTGTGACCTATGAAGGGATCGCCAAAGACATTACCAACACAGGTGAATTAGTGGTGGAAACAGCGACGGAGCGCAAGGTACTTTCTTCTGGAGAAATCAGTTTGGAACGGTATTGATGCTGCTTTCGTAGATAACCAGTCACAGCAAGCGTAAACACAAACACTCCATAAACAGACCTGCTTATTCCGAGGGGTTAAATAAAAAGCAACCTAGGCAGCTCCCAAACAAACTTTACTGCTACGATCAATTTCGCGGAAAAAGTGAGCCTCATCTTTTCATAATAAGTATCATGCTCGTTCTTTTATCATGTCTTTTCTACAGTTTTTATGCGCTATTTCATTCCCCACATAAAAAGATCGACCTGCTCTTTCAAGAGCGGGTCGATCTTTTTTTTAAAGCAATTGCCACAACAGACAGAAAAGCAAGCCTAAGGCATAGCTGCTGTTGAATAAAATCATGTTCTTAATCGAATAGCCGAAACTACGTGGGTGGGGCAGGCTGGCTTGATGCTCTTTCAAATTTTGGTGGATTTTCGGCAGTGTCAGAAACACGAGCAAAATCGGCCATTGGAAGAGACCAAACAAGAGGCCCAATAAAATAGCGGCGTAGGAAGCTAGCATCATTCCTTGAAACAGACGGATACCTGCTTCGCGACCGATGTAGTACACCAGTGTGTAGCGGTGATTTTCGATATCGGCTTCCAGATCCCGTAAGTTATTGGCTAACATGATGTCAGCAATCGTGAAAATCAATGGCAAGGATGCCAACACAATCGCACAAACGGCCCAGAGGTTCCCCACTAAGCCAAAGGTCCCGTTCGCAAAATCCAGTGCCAGATAAAACACTTTTTGATCAATGGTATTGATATAGATCGTGATGGCAAAAATCCCTAACCCCATCGTTACGCCGCTGAACACCTCGCCTAAAGGCATCCGCGATAACGGAATGGGGCCAAAGGTATAAAAGACTCCGATAAAACAAACCACCAACCCCATCACTAGCAGCAACCAGCCAGTGACAAACGACAAGTAAAGACCAATTAACAAGGTTCCTGCCAACATCGCAAAAATCAGATTGCGAACAGTAGCTTCTGAGATGTTTTCTCGCCCGATCACATTGTGCTGGTATTTGTAGGTTTCTGATTTGGCTTTTTTGAAATCCATATAATTGTTGATGGACGTCGTCGTCAAATCAAACAGCAACATCCCCAGAAAAAAGATTGCGGTATTCAACGGATGAAATTCATGAAAATACACCAACGAGAACAACACACCCATAATGAAGGGGAAGATACTGGCCACTTTGGTACGGATCTCCACTACTTCTAAAAACACTGAAAGAGACATCTTTCACTCCTCCTATTCTAAATCAGCACGATCACCCATCGTGTAGCCTGATTCCTCTGAAAGTTCAAAGGTATCTTTGATACCGTCGGTTACATACACTTTATCTTCTTTTGTGATAAAGATCGCATCGGTCCCCTTTTCGGTATGCTGTTCGATATAAGCCAAGCCTTCTTTGACCCCTTTATCAAACGCCACCGTAGTCAACCCGTCACCATCGATGGATTTGTCGGTGATCACAGTCACACTTGCTACATCGCTATCGTAAGGATAGCCAGTCTCAGAATCAAAAATATGGTGATACGTTTTGCCGTCTACTTCTAAGTAGCGTTCGTAGATCCCTGAAGTAACCACTGTTTTATTGGTTTCTTTGATACTACCGATAATCGAGCCGCGAGATTTGTTCGGGTCTTGGATTCCGACATTCCATGGCTCATCTGTGCCACGGTTACTATGACCTAACACATAGACATTCCCGCCCAAATCGACGATCGCGGAAGTCACGCCATTGTCCTTCAACACTTTGACGACTTCGTCCGTGATATAGCCTTTAGCGATCGCCCCAAGGTCAAGGATCATGTCCTTGTCTTTTAAATAAACGGTTTGATCTTCATCGTTAAACTCGACTTGTTCATAATTGATATGTTTCAATGCTTCATCGATCTCAGATTGCTCTGGCTTGCGGGCATCATCAAAGCCGATTCGCCATAATTGGGTGATGGCACCGATGGCCATATTAAAGCCGCCTTCTGATCTCACACTGTAATCGTAAGCTTCTTTTAGCAAATAATAAATATCATCCGAAACCTTCACTGGTTTGATGCCAGCTTGCGCATTGATTTCATCGATCTCTGATCCTGCTTGGTTGATGGTGATTTTATCGCCTAATTCTCTGATGCGGTCAAAGGCTGGCTTCATAGCGTCCTCTTTGCCTTCATCATAAATGCGGATTCGAGTATAAGTGCCTAATAAAAATTCTTCTTGAAAATATGGTTCTTCCCGCAGCGTCGTTGCTTCCTGATTACTGCCACAAGCTGCCAACATTGTGCCTAAAAAAACAAACATCAGAAAAAACGTTACTTTCTTTTTCATGATTTTCCTCTTTTCTATTGTCTTCAACCTTCATATAATAGCCTTTTTTTGGCAGAATGAAAAGGGGCATTCCGTGATTTCTCAAGGTATTTTAGGAATCCTTAATCGATGCTTTCCATCATTAAAGAACCCATTTCTTTTTAAAAAAAGTACTCACCAGATTGCTTTTTTTTGCACGAACTTTCCCCCTCTCATGGTTGTCCACAAAAAAAACAGCATTCAAAACGAATGCTGTCCTCTTCATTCAAAAAAGTTGTGATTATTCAGTAACGAAGTTATCGACTTCAATTGTTGTTTGGTCACCTTTTTCAGCTGCATTCAACAATTGTTGTGCATAGATAACAAAGCTGTGGAAGCTGTGGGTTGCACCAGAAACAACGTCCATATCAGCAACAGAACCATCTTCGGCATTGACTGCAGAAACAAAAGCTTCATTGAAGTTTGGAATGAATTCTTCTGGACTTGTACCAGATTTAGCTTCCATGTTTTCGTTGTATGATGCATCATCTTTTTTCGACTCGCCGGCTTCGTTTAGGTAGTCGTAGTTTGATTCAGAGATTTTGCCGTCAGCCACAGTCATTGAGAAGACTACGCGGTAACCATTTGAGTAGTTCTTTTCTTCTAATGTATAGGTTCCGTCTTGCAAGTCGGCACCATTGTCGATTTCAATGGTTTCCGTGTTGCCTGCTTGCGCCGCTTGGATCAATTGTTGTGCATAGTTTTGGAAGGAATCAAAGGAATGAGTCGCGCCAGAAACTACTTCGATTGAAGAAGGGCTTTGTGCGGCAACTAATTCTTCATTGAATTTAGGAATAAATTCTTCTGGGCTGATGCCTGCTTTTTCTTTCATCGTTTCATTGTATTCAGTGTTTTCTGTTTTTGATTCGCCATCAGCATTCACGTTGTCATATTTTGATTCAACGATTTTGCCGTCTTTGACTGTGATCTCAAATGTGACACGGTAGTCGTTTTTATAGTTCTTTTCTTCTAAACGATACGTCCCATCTTGCATTGGCTCGCCCGCAACAACGGTTGCTTCCGTGCTTTCTGTTGATGCTGAATCGCTTGCAGAAGTTTGTGATGTACTTTCACTAGTTGACGAAGAAGCTGTGTTATTGTCATCTGCTCCGCAACCCCCTAACAACATTGCTGAGAATGAAAATACCGCCATACCTACAATCAATTTCTTTGTTTTCATAATTATCCACCTTTTACTTGTTTATTTTCCCCACAAAAAAGTTTGTGATACATCTAACATTGTAAAGTAAATTTACGATATGTCAACCGCTTCCTTTCCGCTTTTTTACGGAAAAAGGACTTATTTTTTGATTTTCGCAAGTTTTCACGAATTTCAGGAAATATGCGTTTTTTTCATCAGAATCGTTAGACAAATGAACCATTTGTCTATATAATAGGAACGATTGTGTAATTATTATCATAGATTATTTTTATTAAGGAGAGATTTGCAATGGCAAAGAAAAACATTGTCGTTGTCGGTGCCGGTTATGCAGGCGTTTCTGCTACGAAGTACATGGCAAAGAAATTGAAAAAAGACAATGATGTTGATATAACATTGATCGACCGTCACTCTTATCATACGATGATGACTGAACTGCATGAAGTCGCTGGAGGACGTGTAGAACCTACCGCAATTCAATATGACTTGCAGCGCTTGTTCTCACGCAAGAAAAATGTTCGTTTAGTAACCGATACAGTAACTGGGATCGATAAAGAAAATAAAACCGTCCAAACAAAATTAGGTAGCTATTCATTTGACTACTTGATTTTAGGGATGGGTGGCGAACCGAATGACTTTGGTACACCTGGCGTTAAAGAAAATGGCTTTACTTTATGGTCATTTGACGATGCTGTCCGCATTCGCGAACACATTGAAAAAACTGTCGCAAAAGCAGCGATCGAACCAGATGCAGCATTACGCAAAGCAATGTTGACCTTTGTCGTTTGTGGTTCTGGGTTTACTGGGATCGAAATGATCGGTGAACTGATCGATTGGAAAGATCGTTTAGCTTCCGATTATAAATTGGACCCAAGTGAAATCAGCTTGAAAGTTGTTGAAGCAATGCCAACGATCTTGAACATGCTTGATCGTAACGATGCAGCCAAAGCAGAACGCTACTTGAAGAAAAACAATGTTGATCTTGTCTTGAATGCACCAATCGTTGAAGTGGCACCTGATCACATCAAACTAAAAGATGGTTCAACAATCCCAACCCACACATTGATCTGGACTGCCGGTGTCAAAGGAACTAGCGATGCTGCTGATTTCGGTTTAGAAACCGCTCGTGGATTCCGCCTAGTTGCCAATGAGTTCATGGAAGCAAAAGGCTACGAAGACAAAAACATCTATATTATTGGTGACTTGGTTTACTTCGAAGAATTCCCGAATACACCAACACCACAAATCGTGCAAGCAGCTGAACAAACAGGTCACACTGCAGCAACGAACATCGTTTCAGCCATCAAAGGCGGCGAAAAACATAAATTCAAAGGAAACTACCAAGGATTTATGGTTTCCATCGGTGCCAAATGGGGCGTGGCGAACTTATTCAATAAGATTCACCTGAGCGGTTTCTTAGCGATCATTATGAAACACATCGTTAACTTGAAATACTTCTTTGATATTCGTTCTGGTTACTACATGTTCCAATACTTGATGCATGAAATCTTCCACATCAAAGATGACCGGACAGTAGCCCGTGGTCACACGTCTCGTTACGGTAACGTCTTGTGGAGTGTTCCGCTTCGTATTTTCTATGGTCTTGTCTGGTTCGTTGAAGCCTTCAAGAAAATTTTAGGTACGAATGGGGAAGTCTTCAAACCTGGTACTTGGTTCGGTGAAGGTTCTTGGTTCCAAGGCAACAGCGTATTCCCTTGGACTTGGGAATATCAAACAGTCGCTGATGCAGCAAGTGGTGCTAGTGAAGCAGCCGATGCAGCAAGTGCCGCTAGTGGCGCCGGCGAAGCAGCCGATGCAGCGACACAAGCCGCACACTTTGGTTTGAGCTATGCTTACGGTGAACAACCAATGATCGTGATCGAAAAATCACCTGACTGGTTCACAAAAGTTATGCAATTTATTATGCCAAACAACGACGTTGCAATGTTCTTCCAAAAATTCATGGTCTTCTTTGAAATTGCTTTAGCTCTTGCATTGATGGCTGGTCTCTTCACTTGGTTAGTGAATGCAACGACCATCGTTTTAGTGTTGACTTTCTGTATGTCTGGTATGTTCTACTGGGTAAACATCTGGTTCATTCCAGTTGCGTTTGCCTTGATGAACGGTTCAGGACGCGCAGTCGGTTTAGATCGTTGGGTAATCCCATGGTTGCAACGTACCCTTGGAAAATGGTGGTACGGTACCCCTCGCTCCTTATATGGCAATAAATAAGCCAGCAAAATAGAATAACTGTACGACTTCATGAGACTAAGACATTCTGATTTTCAATCAGTGTCTTGGTCTCTTTCCAAGTACAGAACTTTTTCTTGATCGTCCTTGCACAGAAATCGGTGGATTATTGAGGATTCAGCTAGTAGAATCTTGTCTTCTTATGCTAGAATGAGACACATCACATGAAAGAACAGGAGTCTTTTTTGATGAAACTAAAAGAATTTATCCGCGATGCCCATTTAAAACCATGGGATGGCGTCATCATACTTGTTTTGATCCTCAGCTCTTTTTTACCGATTTTTATTTTTGGCCAGACGCAAACGGCTGACAAAGAAGCCGTCTTGCGGGTCGATGGGACAGAAATCAAACGTTTTGACTTAGTTGAAGGTCAAAAAACGTACACCTATCTTTATGAAGATGAAGACGGGGATACCAATTTACTGGAGATCGAAGGCGATCGGATCCGAATCAAGGAAGCTGATTGCGGCGACCAGATTTGTGTGCGCCGTGGCTGGGCCAGTAAAAATGGGGAAACCATCGTCTGTCTACCTCATAAATTGGTGATCGAAATCCAAGCCGCAGATGGGAGTGAGACCGACGATCTAATCTATTGATCGTTTGCTTATGAGTCGATTACAACGAATAATTTTCATCTCACTGCTGGTCGCCCAAGGGGTCGTGATTGGTTTAGTTGAAAATATGATCCCTTATCCATTTGCCTTTGCGCCTGGTGCGAAACTAGGTTTGGCAAATTTAATTACCATTATTGCTTTGTTCACCATGCCGAAAAAAGACAGTTTTCTCTTGATTTGGCTAAGACTGATTTTAACGACGTTACTAGGAGGAACGGTTTCGACCTTCTTATATAGTATGAGTGGTTCCTTACTGAGCTACTTTGGGATGTCTTTGGTGAAACAGTTGGGGCCTAAGCGTGTCAGTATCATCGGCATTAGTGCGGCTGGCGGTTTCTTGCACAACGTCGGACAGTTGATCACCGCCTCATGGATCGCTCAATCCTGGAGCGTGATGCTCTACTTGCCGGTCCTGTCTTTCTTTGGGATCTTGTCCGGGATCGCTATCGGGATCGCCGCCAACTACTTGCTGCGTCGTGTTGAAACACTGCGCCGTTTTCAAATTGATTATGAACGCCAGACCAAAGTCAAATGGCGCTCGGATTCAGAATAAAGGAGTTAATTATGAAACTTCATTCCATGTGGCAAGAGTATCCAGCACTGCAAGCTGACTTATCTGCCTCCTTGCAATTGATGGAAAAATCATTAAAACTAAAAAACAAAGAGGTCGAACAAGCGATCCTGTCCATGATCCATTCAGGTGGAAAACTGCTGCGTCCTGCTTATCAGCTGCTCTTTTCTGCTTATGGCAGCGACAAAGATCGCGAAAAAGCCGTCGCATTGGCGGCTTCGATCGAGATGCTCCACACTGCTTCGCTGATCCACGACGATATCGTCGATCATGCGGACACCCGCCGCAAGCTGCCGACCATTCGTTCCGAATTTGGCAACGATGTCGCTGTCTATGCTGGTGATTACCTCTTCGTCTGCTGCTTCAAATTGATGGCGGATTATGCTAGCTCCATGAAAAGCTTGCAAATGAATTCCCGTAGTATGGAAAAAATCCTCGCCGGCGAATTAGGGCAAATGAGCAAACGATACGATTTGTCCGTCACCGTCGAGGATTACTTAGAAAACATTCGCGGCAAAACCGCTGAATTGTTTGCCTTAAGCTGCTTTATCGGGGCTTACGAAAGCGGCACCTCCTTGCGCTTTGCCAATCAAGCCCGTGAGATCGGCGAAGCCATTGGCCTTGCCTTTCAAATCATGGATGACGTCTTGGATTACAGTCAAGATGCGACTGCCTTAGGAAAACCAGTATTGGAAGATGTTCGGCAAGGCGTCTATTCTTTGCCGCTGTTGATGGCATTGAAAAATGACCGCCAACAACTGTTGCCACTGCTGGAAAAACAAGCTGCCATGACTGAGGCGGATACCCATGAAGTCTATCGGATCGTCCAAGAAAGCGCCGGGATTGACGAAGCCAAGAAACTCGCTGCCGACTACACGAAAAAAGCTTTGCAAGCGATCCAGAAATTGCCTGAGACCAAAGATGAAACCAAAACATATCTTTATCAGATCACTGCTCAGATCCTTGGGCGAAGCAATTGATCTAATGAATGAACACTAAAAAGCATGGTCGCCGCTAAAAGCGATCATGCTTTTTTAGTTGAGCAAGGGGATCCCTTATGAACTCATTTCCCTTTGGGCAAACACCAAATCTGCAGCAACATAGGAAGAGGTAAAGGTTTTGCGGTATTGGTTCGGTGTATAGCTGGTTTCACGTTTGAAGATCCGGGCGTAATAACCCGCATCATCATACCCCACTTGTTCAGCGATAGCAGCAATGGAATCCTCCGTAGTAACCAGCAGCTTTTTGCTTTGTTCTATTCGATAAAACGTCAAATATTTAGTAAAAGTCATCCCAGTGGCTTCTTTAAAAATCCGGCTGATATAGTTGCGATGCATGTGGCTGAAAGCAGCAAGGACATCTAAGGTGATCGGCTCTTGATAGTTGAGATGGATGTATTCAATGATCTGATTGACTTGTTCAGCAATATTATCAGTGATCGCTGACGTGGAGTAGTGCAATAGGGAAATTTGATTCAACGAGAGAATACTACGGTGGATACTGTGCTGAAGCTCTTGCTTGCTTAAAGGCCGCACTAAGTAATCGATGGCTCCGCAGCGCAGTGAGCGATGAAGATTGTCGAAGTTCTTCGTCTCATCAATCAAAATCAGTTTGATGTTCGGCTGTTTTTTCATGACTTCGGCTGTCCAATAAAAAGGATCTTCGGCCTCATTAGAGATTGACAAGATGAGGATATCAACGTGTACTTTCCCAGCGATCGCTACCGTTTCAGCCATTGTCCAAGCATCTTGCAAGAGCGTGGCGTTAAAAAAATCTTTTCTGACCACTTGTTTTATCTGATTTCGTTCCTTTTCATCTGGGGTGGCAACTAAAATGTAGCACATGAAAGCAACTCCTTTCCGTGTTCTCTTTTTCAAATTATATCATATTTAGTCATTTACAATTAAATTTGTTTCTTTTTGTGAACAATACTGACGCATGTTAAAAATATAACAACCTTGGATAAAATTGTCCTGAAACAGCATAGAACCCTCCTAAAGAAAACGCTTACTTTCACATATAATTAAAGTATAAAAAACAAGGAGGATGATTGATATGATGACAGAGACAACAGTGCACAGCCCCTTAACACTGGTTGATTCCTTAATGAAGCAAGCGTCAGACGCCCAAGAACTTTATCGTACTGCCTCGCAAGAAACGGTTGATTACGTGGTGAGGAAAGCTGCAGAGAAACTGACCAGCCACTCGATGCACTTAGCAAAATTGGCACTGGAAGAAACCGGCTTTGGAAACGCAGAAGATAAAAACATCAAAAATTTATTTGCCAGTGAAATATTATATAACAGTATCAAAGATATGCCGACGGTCGGGATCGTAGAGGAAATGCCTGAGAAAAAGATGCTGAAAATCGTTACGCCATTGGGTGTCCTAGTTGCCTTGATCCCTTCCACCAATCCTACATCCACCACGATTTTCAAAGTACTTTTGGCATTAAAAACGAAAAATGCGATCATCTTATCCCCTCATCCCCGAGCGCTGCAGGCAATCAAAGAGACCGTGTCCCTCTTTAAAGAGGTACTGCAAGAATGCGGATTGCCGATCGATTTGGTTCAATTACTAGAAGAACCGACGATTGAGGATACCCAAAAGTTGATGGCACATCCTGATACCGATCTAATCTTGGCTACTGGTGGAAAAGCGATGGTTCGAATCGCATATTCTTCGGGCAATCCAGCAATCGGTGTCGGCCCTGGTAATACCCCTGCGCTACTAGAAAAATCTGCGGACATCGCGAAAGCCGTTGATCAGATCATCCGTAGCAAAACCTTCGATTATGGGACGATCTGCGCCTCTGAACAGGCATTAGTCGTTGAGCAATCGATCAAAGAGGCAGTGATCTCTGAATTGAAAGCAAATCACGGCTACTTTTTGAATCAAGAAGAGTCCGAAAAGCTGGCTGATTTTATCACCACGGCTGAGGGCGGTCTGAATCCCCGGATCATCGGTCAGCCAGCAGTTAAAATTGCCGAAATGAGTGGTCTGTCGGTCCCAAGTGATACGAAAATCCTCGTTTCGGAACAGACGGCCATCGCTAAGGACAATCCCTATGCACGGGAGAAACTTTCGCCGATCCTGGCTTTTTATACCGTGGCTGATGCCGAGGAAGGTATTCGTTTTTGCCAAGAATTGCTAAAGATCCAAGGTGCTGGACACACCGCTGTCGTTCATACCAAAGACGATACCTTTGTTCGTGAATTTGGGCTGGCGATCCCTTCTGCCCGAATCTTAGTCAATACCCAAGCAGCTTTAGGAGCCATCGGGGGCACCACGAACTTAAATCCTTCCTTGACTCTAGGTTGCGGTTCCCATGGCGGCGGCAGTACTTCAGAAAATATCCATGTCGCCCAGCTTTTAAACACTCACTACATCGCTTACGATGTCGAAAAATAAAGAAACTAGGTGCTTCAAGATAAGCGGCTGAACAATACAGCCGCTTCCTTTCATAAAAACGAGCAGGGAAGAACGATCAATTCGTTTTCCCTGCTCGTTTTTTCTTCTATTTATTAGTTAGCGCATCGTCACAAATTCTTCTGACCCCGTCGGATGAATGGCAACGGTTTGATCAAAGTCTGCTTTTGTAGCACCCATTTTGATGGCTACAGCGAAGCCTTGCAGCATTTCATCGACACCGATCCCGATGCCGTGCAGACCGATGATTTTTTCTTCTTCTCCTAAGCACACCAATTTCATCTCACATTTTTGGCGATACTCATTTAAAGCAAAGTACATCGGTGTAAAGCGCGAACGATACACCTTTATCTGCTCTTGGCCGTATTTTGCCAAGGCTGCTTCTTCGGATAAACCAATCGTGGCAATCGGTGGATGCGTAAAGATGACCGTCGGCACTAAGTGATAATCCAAGTACGCATCGCTTTGACCGTTGAACAAGCGTTCAGACAAGCGACGACCGGCGGCGATCGCAACCGGGGTTAAATCTAATTTTCCAATGACATCGCCCACTGCAAAAATCGAGTCAGCTGTGGTATTTTGATATTTGTCCACAATGATAAACCCTTTTTCATCCAATTGGACATCGGTGTTTTCCAGACCTAACTTATCCGTATTCGGCACGCGACCACCAGCAAAAAGGACGCAATCGCCGGTCAAGGTTTCGCCATTTTCAAAGTGAACGAGATACTCGTCACCTTCTTTAATGATACGAGAGGCAACGTAGCCTGCATAAGTTTCGATTCCTGATTCTTGGTACATCTCCACGAGATTATCCGCAAGCATCTTGTCAAAGGTTCGTAATGGCCGCTCTTTGCGGTACGCCCAAGCCACTTGGCTGCCCAGCTGTTGGCTGACCCCGCTGATTTCGGCTGCGATGTAGCCTGCCCCTAAGACGACCATACGCTTTGGTGCTTCTCGCAACGCAAAAAAACCATTCGAGTCAATGGCGTACTCACCGCCGGAAATATTCATCGCGCTAGGTTTTCCACCGGTGGCAATCAAAATGTTTGCTGCATGGTAGTTTTCCCCATTGACGGTAACCGTGTGGTTATCCACAAACTGTGCATAACCGTGGATAACTTCTACATTGTTACTGTCTAAGCCTTTTTGATAGGCTGTGTGTAAAAAATCAATGTATTTTTCACGGTTATCCACAAGCTCAGTAAAATTAAATTTATCCACATGTGGATAAATGCCGTAGCTAGTTGCGTCCCGCTTGATCATTTCTAACATCTCACTGGCTTGCCACATAACTTTTTTCGGCACACAGCCGACATTGACACAGGTGCCGCCTAATTCATTGCCTTCGATCAATAATACTTTGGCGCCGTGCATTCCTGCTCGATTGGCTGAGGCGATCCCGCCGCTGCCGCCGCCAATTACTATGTAGTCGTATGTTTCCATATTTGTTGTTTCCTCCTTAAGATTGTCTATGTTCTCATCGATCCTTTTTGGCTGGATTGATTCAACAAAAAAAGCCGAGAGAAACTCTCGACCTTATTTTTTCTTCCGAATCATGTCTCCGACTTCCACCGGTTCTTTGACCGGCATCGTCAGCAGCATCATAGGATTTGGTGCACGATCGATGGATTCACCGTCTTCATTATACATGACTTCGACGGTTTGGTGAAAGTGATGGAATCCGGGACCGTAAAATTCGATTTCATCGCCGACGGAAAAGTGGTTCCGTTGCCGGATCGTAGCTGTTTTCGTTGCCGGATCATATGCCATGACTTCCCCAATAAACTTGTATTGTGGAATTTTCCGACGTGGACCAAACAACTGCTCATTTTCACTCGGGGTATCATAGTAAAAGCCTGACGCAAGCTCGCGCTGCGCAACTTTCCACAGTTCATCGATCCATTCTTGTTTGCAGACATAGTTCTCTGGATCGGCCATGTAACTGTCCACGGC
Source organism: Enterococcus sp. DIV1096b (assembly GCF_050498765.1). Lineage (NCBI taxonomy): Bacteria > Bacillati > Bacillota > Bacilli > Lactobacillales > Enterococcaceae > Enterococcus > Enterococcus sp. DIV1096b. Next base: position 3,510,697 of record NZ_JBMHEK010000001.1, read on the forward strand.
TGCTTTATAAACGTTCGCCACGGTTGAAACATAGTGGATCGATTTCATGCGGCCTTCGATTTTGAAACTATCCACGCCGTTTTCAATCAGATCAGGGATATGTTCGATCATCGACATATCCACGGCACTCATGGAGAATTCTTCTTCCACTGTCCCATTCTTGGTCAAACTGTTTCGTTCCGTTGCAAAGGGCATGTCAAACAGATCATATTTCCAGCGGCAAGATTGCGAACAGCCGCCGCGATTAGCGTCTCGCATCGACATATGATTGGACAAAGTACAACGGCCAGAATACGAAATACACATGGCGCCATGAATAAAGGCTTCGATCTCCACGCTGGTATTTTTGCGGATTTCAGCGACTTCCTCCATCGACACTTCCCGGGCGAGGACTACCCGTTCTAGGCCTTCTTCTCGCCAAAATTCCAACGTTTCATAGTTCGTGGCACTGGCTTGGGTGGACAAATGGATCGGTAGACCCGGCGCTTCTGTTGCGCAGATCTGGATCAAAGCTGGATCAGAAACAATCACGGCCGAAATACCGACATCTCGCAATTCCCGAAAGAACTCCCCTGCACCTTCTTGATTGCCCTCATGAGTCACCATGTTGGCTGCTACATAAACTTTTGCGTTGTGGGCTTTGGCAAAAGCTACCCCTTCCGCCATTTCTTCATAGGTAAAGTTTCCCGCGCGACTCCGTAGGCCATAGGCATTGCCGCCTATATAGACAGCGTCAGCGCCATAGTGGATCGCTGTTTTTAATTTTTCTAACGTACCAGCTGGTGCTAACACTTCTGGTCGTTTCAATGCTTGTTTAACGGTCATTTGTTCTTGCTCCTTACTTGATATCGTCAGGATCGATGGCATAAAATCCAGTGTCTAACCCACGTTCTGCCGGATGAAGTTGGGCAACTTGTTCACTGAGCACAGCAGCTTGCTCTGCTTGCCACTCCCCACTTTCTACAAGGGTCTTGGCTTGGGCAAACAGTTTAGCAATTGCCACAAAGGCTGCCCCTCGTGTATAGATTCCGTCCAACTTCCAGGTTTGAAAGCCTGTTTCGGCTAATTCCGCCAGCTGCAGCAGCAAATTAATGTCGTTATTGGCAAAAATGTGCGTACCGTGGCTATCTTCATAAATGGAATAGTGGGTTTCTTCTTTTTTCGGTTCGGATAAAAACAACCCCCGGTCGTGGTTCTTTCCTTCCGATTGTTGGGTATAGTTATAATAATTTTGTAAAAGCGGACGCTTCGATTGGTGAATGCAGGTCGCACCATAAACCAATACTTCCACAGGAATATTTAGTTGCGGGGCCATGATTTTCATTTCCTCGAAAGGAACTTCTCGCGCTAAAACGGCTGCCCTTGCCCCTTTTTGTCCCCAAAAATTGATTTGACGAGCGCTTGTTACTAAGGTTTCCCCTGCATAGATAAATGGCAAGGCACATTCTGGATTTTGCTTCATGCGGTAAATGATCCCAGGATCTCCGAGAGCGATTTGATCGGCTTGATTGGTCTTCAGAAATGCTAGGTATTCTGGAATCAGCTTCATTTTTTCTGGGTGCATGATGCCATTGACCGCGATCGTCACTTTCTTTCCAGCTTCGTGGGCCATGTCGATCAGTCTGATTTGCTCTTCACGAGAAAAAGAGGCCGGTAGGCGCAGCCCAAATGTCTCTTCTCCAAAAAACAATGTATCAACATAAGGGAACAGCTGCTGTGCTTGCTCGATCGATTCCACCGTGGCGATAATCTCAACCATAATACTCCTCCTTTTTTCAACTCATTCATAGTATCACACAGCAGGATTCTTTCCAAGAGGTCTCGTTACTCTTTTTTTCACGAATAGCGCTTTGCTCATTAATCAATCGTTGTCATAAAGCTATTTAGAAGGATATTTTTTTGTGAATCATCAATCATAATCAGTGGATACTTCTTGATCACTACTAGACATAGCATGACAAAAAAGCGGCGTTCCTATGGATGCCGATTGCTCGACCATAGAAACGCCACTGCCGTTATTGGCTCGACTTAAACTTGTTGCAAGACCCGTGCTTGTCCCTCTTTGACATTGAGGGTGATCGATCCTTTGGAAGCACCGATCGTCACTTTGTCACCTAAATGAATTTGTCCTGATAGGAGTGCTTCACTTAAACGGTCTTCGACTTCTTTTTGCAAGGCCCGACGAATCGGCCGTGCCCCATATTCTGGATCAAAACCAGCTTTACCGATCACATCAATGGCAGATGGCGTGATCTTCAATTGGATGTCTTGGTTGCCTAATCGTTTGATGATCGCTTTGCTCATGATCTTCACGATCTCGTGGATCTCCCCTTCACCTAAGGATTGGAAGACCACTGTTTCATCCACACGGTTCAAGAACTCTGGACGGAAGGCTTTTTTCAGCTCTTCTAAGATCCGTTTTTGCATCGCTTGGTGATCTTTCGTTAAATCAGTGACATTAAACCCAACGCTTTTTTCTTCGCGGATTTGTTGGGCACCGATATTAGAGGTCATGATCAAAATCGTGTTGCGGAAATCGACCTTCCGACCTTTGGCATCCGTCAAATGACCATCATCTAGCACTTGCAAGAGGATATTGAAGACATCGGGATGGGCTTTTTCCACCTCGTCCAATAAGATGACGGAGTATGGTTTTGAACGGATTTTTTCCGTCAATTGCCCACCTTCATCGTAGCCGACATAGCCTGGCGGTGAACCGATCAAACGGCTCGTGCTGTATTTTTCCATAAATTCGGACATATCGACACGAACCAAGGCATCTTCACTACCAAACATCGCTTCTGCTAAGGCTTTGGCAAGCTCGGTTTTCCCGACACCGGTCGGGCCTAAGAACATGAAGGAACCAATTGGACGGTTCGGATCTTTCAACCCACTGCGGGCGCGGCGGATCGAACGAGCGACTGCCTTGACTGCTTCTTCTTGGCCAACTACCCGTTGATGCAAGATCTTTTCAAGATCCAACAAGCGTTCGCTTTCTTTTTTCTCCATCTGCTGCAAAGGTACGCCGGTCCATTGGGAAACGACCGTAGCAACATCTTCTGCAGTAACACTATCGGCATAGCCTGATGCTTCTTTGACTTCCATAAACGCTACTTCCGTCAGCTGTTGGGTCAATTTCTTTTCCTTGATCCGTAAACGAGCTGCTGCTTCAAAATCTTGCTGACGAATAGCGGCTTCTTTTTCTTCGATCAAGTTGGCGATCTCGTTTTGCAGATCTGCCAATTCTGAACTTTCATCGGTTTTGTCTAAACGCACTTTGGCAGCTGATTCATCCATCAAATCGATGGCTTTATCTGGTAATTGGCGCGAATTGATGTAACGCACGGACAGTTGCACAGCGGCGTGTAACGCATCATCAGAAATTTCCACCCCATGATGTTCTTCATAACGAGGACGCAAGCCCCGTAAAATTTCTTCCGCTTCTTCTGGTGTCGGTTCGTCAACTTGCACCCGGGCAAAACGGCGTTCTAATGCAGAATCTTTTTCAATGTATTTTTGGTACTCATCTAGTGTCGTGGCACCGATGGTTTGCAATTCCCCACGGGCTAAGGCTGGTTTCAGAATATTCGAGGCATCAATCGCCCCTTCTGCTCCGCCGGCCCCAATCAGTGTATGCAATTCATCAATGAATAAGATGATTTGACCATCTTGATAGATCTCATCAATGATTTTTTTCATTCGGTCTTCAAATTCGCCCCGGTATTTCGTTCCGGCAACTAAAGCCCCCATGTCCAGCATCATCAAACGCTTGTTTTGCATGTCTTCTGGGACTTCCCCATTGATGATTTTTTGGGCTAAGCCTTCGGCGATCGCGGTTTTCCCAACACCAGGTTCCCCCACGAGAACAGGGTTGTTTTTGGTCCGACGGCTAAGGATCTGGATCAGGCGTTTGACTTCTTTGGCACGACCGACAACAGGATCCAACCGTTTTTCACGGGCTAATTTGGTCAAATCACGGGCTAAGGAATCCAAGGTTGGTGTTCCTTGCTGCGCTTTGGCTTGGGCTGGACGACGACGACCAGCACTTCCGTTGGTTTTGCTTTCATTGAAGCCCATTTTTTTCTTCAAAAGCTGACGCATTTTCGCGAGACTCAAGCCGAGATTCAGCATGATTCGTGAAGCCAAAATGTCTTCGTCTCTTAATAAGCCTAATAATAGATGTTCGGTACCAATCTGCGGTGCCCCTAAACGCTTGGCTTCATCCCCTGCATAAGCAAATGTATGTTTTGCTCGTGGTGAATACGCGAGATAGGCATTTTCTGGGTATTGACGAACGGTGCCGTACCCTGTTAAATGTTCGATTTCTTCACGAATATCGTTTTCTGTGATATTCATTTCCCGTAACGTTTTGCCGGCGATCCCGTTTTGTTCAATGACCAGTGCCAATAGAATATGTTCAGAACCTACCGCTTGGTGCTTAAAGTATTTTGCTTCTTCTTGGGCGATAGCCAAAACGGCTTTCGCGCGTTGGGTGAATAATTCATCCATCTCTTTCACTTCCTGTCTTCGTAACTTAATCGTTCTAGAATTGCATGGAGCAAATCAGCTCGTGTTCTATTTTCATAAGGAGAACGTCCTAGAACTGCTTTCGCGATGACGGTCAATAATAAGTTGCCTTCTCGCTTGGACAGGATTCCTTCCTCATAAAGTTTCTGGATTATTGCATACGCATCTTTTTCCGAGATGGTTTCATCGAATAGTTGATTCATTTCTTTTAAGTAGTGGTGGCTGTCCGTGATTTTGACTTTTTCAATCCGAATATAGCCGCCCCCGCCGCGTTTGCTTTCAACCGCATAGCCTCTTTGAACGGTGAAGCGGGTATTGATCACGTAGTTTATTTGTGAGGGCACGCAGTTGAACAAATTTGCCATTTCCGCGCGACGAATCTCAATGGTTTCACTATCTTCAAGAATTTTCTTCAAATACGCTTCAATCAAATCGGAAGTATTGTGATGACTCAATTCATTCCCTCCCTTGACTAATTCTGACCTTCATTATACCCAATTTTTGAATCCTTGGAAAGATGTACGCTTGCACAAATGGCAGGACTAAAGGAAATTTTAAAGACACCTGTGCCTCACTATAAGGTTTAGAAACAAAAACAAGCAGCTGGACGGGGAACAAAAAGAGAATTCTTTGGTCCCCGAAGGCTGCTTGGTTAAAGTATTTGGTTTTAGCTAGTTTCTAATCACTTTCTGAGCTACTTTCACTCGTAGCGCTTGAATCAGAGGAATCATCTGAACTACTGCTTGGCGTCGATGAGGACGAATCATCTGGTTCAGGTCCTCTAGAGATCGTGACCGTTACAGTAGAGCCAACTTCGACGGAGGTTCCGGCACCTGGAGAGACACGGACAACATGTCCAGCTGGTACCGAGTCATTATAGCCGTCCTCTTCCTCAAAAGTTGAGTCCAATCCCGCTTCATTCAAGTCTGCTTCTGCATCGGCTTGGCTTTTCCCAACGATTCTTGGTACATTGACCATTTCCTGCCCACTGCTGACCGTCAAAGTGATGGTCGTTTGGGAAGTCACCACCGTTTCACCTGTTGCGGGTGCTTGGGCGATGATCGTGCCTGATGGTTGACTGCTAGATTGATAGTTCACTTCGATCTGTGATCGGTCGACACCACGAGAAGTCAATGCTGCTCGTGCATCTGCCTCTGTCATGCCATAATAGTTGTCCATTGCGAAGCTATCTGGTCCGGAGCTGACCTTAAAGGTGATTTCGTCTTCTGCTGGGGAAACTTCCCGCCCTGCTGCTGGTGATTGACTGATAATATCCCCTTCATCGACATCATCTGACGACTCTAGCTCTTCTTTGATTCTGTCTTCATCAAAGCCCAAATCGATCAACTCTTTTTTGACATCATCAAAGGAGCGACCTTCATAGTCATCAAGGGTGATTTTCTTGGTTCCGCTACTGATGTAGAGGGTCACGACGGAATTCTTTTTGACTTCATTGCCTTCTGGCGGATCGGTCTTGACGACATTGCCTGCTTCGACTTCATCGTCTTCGATTTCTTCTACTTCGTCTGCCACTTGTAAGCCAGCGGCTTCCAGTTCGGCCCGGGCGGCCGCTTCTGTCTGGCCGTTGACTTCAGGAATCGCTACATCCCCCCGACCACCGCCGAATAGGAAGTAACTGCCTATGCCTAGCAGTGCGATCACCATAATGACCGGCAGCAGCAGCCAGCGTTTGCGTTTTTTCTTTTTCGGTTTCGCTGATTCTTCGGCTTGATCCGCAGCCGTTTCTGCCACGGGTTCTTCCACTGGCGGCGTTTCAACTTGGGCTGCTTCTACAGGGGTCAGCACTCTCGTTTCATCCATCAGGGCATGAGGTTCCCATCTCAGTTCATTGAGTCGATCAGGTGACAATACAGTATCAAGATCCGCTCGCATTTCATCGGCAGTTTTGTACCGATCCGCCGGTTCTTTGGCGGTTGCCTTCAATACGACGTTTTCCAACGATTGCGGAACATTTTTGTCATAGATCCGAATCGAAGGGATCTCATCTTGGAAATGTTTCAAGGCGATCGTTACGGCTGATTCGCCATCAAAAGGTACTTTGCCGGTTAAAATTTCATAGAGAATGATCCCAATCGCATAAATATCTGATTGATTGGTCGCCATACTGCCTCGTGCTTGTTCTGGTGAAAGATAATGCACCGAGCCTAGCATCGAGTTGGTTTGGGTGATCGATGTTTCTGATAGGGCGATCGCGATCCCAAAATCGGTGATTTTCACCACGCCGTCTTCATTGATCAGCACATTCTGGGGCTTGAGGTCCCGGTGAATGATGCGGTGTTGATGGGCCAGCGCTACCGCTGATAAGATTTGTTGGATGATATCAACGATCTGCAAATAAGGTACTGGATAGTGCGTTTGGATATAGCGCTTGAGATCCATCCCTTTGACATATTCCATCACCAAAAACTGCATGCCGTCTTCTTCGCCGACATCATAAACGGTTACGATGTTGGGATGAACCAGCTCAGTCGCCGCCAATGCTTCTCGTTGAAAGCGCCGAATCGCACTTTGGTCGTTTTGGAAGTCAAAACGAAGCACTTTGATTGCCACTTCACGGTCTAAGATCAAGTCATGCGCCAAAAACACATTTGCCATTCCGCCGCTGCCGATATTGCCGATGATTTTGTATCGGCCGTTTATCTTCTTCCCAATTTCGATCATGGGCGCTCTCCTCCAACTTTAATCAATAATACCGTGATATTGTCGACACCGCCGCGTTCGTTGGCTTGATCGATCAATGATTGCACTGCTTCTTCCAGCACAGGGGTTTCTTGGATCGTTGCTGTGATCTCTTCATCTGAGACCATGTTGGTCAATCCGTCTGAACACAGCAGCAAATAATCCCCGTCTGCAATAAAGTGGATCGCCACATCGACTTCGACTTCGCTTGGCATGCCGATCGAGCGGGTCAAAACGTTTTTGCGAGGATGATTCAAGGCCATTTCTGCTGTGATTTGTCCTGACTTCACCAATTCATTGACCAGTGAATGGTCCTCTGTGATTTGGGTCAGCACTTGATTGCGTAAAAGATAGGCACGGCTGTCCCCGACATTGGCAATCGTAAACTGGTCGCCTAATAAGGCCACAGCAATGATCGTGGTGCCCATGCCGCTAAGTTCTTCTTGTTCTTGTCCTTTTTGGAAAATCACTTGGCTTTCTGCTTGGATTTTTTGGATCAGCCATTGGGCAGTTTTTTCACTGTCTGTCAGCTCTGTCTGTTCCCAAGCGGTGCCGATCTCACTGACTGCTTGACGGCTAGCGACATCTCCGGCCCGGTGGCCCCCCATGCCATCGGCAAGCAAGGCCAATGTCACATTGGCTTTATTTACATAGGTTGCTGCAAAATCTTGGTTTGTGTTGCGACGTTTGCCGACATCTGTTTGAAAACGAATCTCCAATTTCTTTCACCTCGTTACTTTTTGCGTAGACAACTGATAAAAAAGCCATCTGTCATAAAATCTTGCGGATAGATCGTCAACATATCCTCTTGAACAGCTTCGGCTGCCAGCGGTCCTACCGCAAGAGGCATTTGCTCAAATTCAGGATGGTCAGCGAGAAACGCTGCCACGACTTGTTGATTTTCTTCCTCTAGAATCGTACATGTGCTGTAGACCATTATACCCGATTTTTTCAAGGTTGGGGCGGCACTTTCCAAAATCTCTCGCTGAATCCGCGGCAAGCGTTGGAAATCGGCCTCCGTCTTGCTGTATTTGATGTCCGGCTTACGGCGCATCAACCCTAATCCAGAACAAGGGGCATCCACTAAGATGCGATCAAATTGTTCGGGGGCAAAGGTTTGAGCCGTCTCTCGGGCATCCATCACGCGGGTTTCCACAACTGCTTCTACGCCTAAACGTTGGGCATTTTGCTGAATCAGCTTAACTTTATGGGCATGGATATCCAGTGCTGTCACTTTGCCGCCCTCTGCGGCAGACAAGAAGGCAGCGATATGGGTCGTTTTGCCTCCTGGTGCGGCGCACGCATCCAATACTTGATGGTCCCGGGCTACTTGTAAAACGGGGGCAACCAGCATCGAACTTTCATCTTGGATCGTCAGTAAGCCTTCTTTGTAGAGGGAAGAGCCCGCCATAAAGCCTTTGTCAGCCACAACCCCATAGGGGGAAAGCTCACTTGGTCGTGCGTCAATGCCTTCTTCTTGCAGCCGTTCGATCGCTGCTGCTTGCGAGATGCGCTGCAGATCGATACGACCACTGGCATGATTGGGTTCAAATAGGGCATAGCCTAGCTCACTGGTTTCTTCGATCCCAATTTGTTTGACTAGTTTCTTCGTTAGCCATAAGGGCAGGCTGATTTCCGTTGCTAAACGTTCCATTGGGTCTTTAATCAATGCCAAGTCTGGCACTCCTTGTCGTTGGATCGTGCGCAGCACGCCATTGACGAATTTACCAGTCCCCGGATTGCCTTTGGCTTTCGCAATATCCACGGCTTCATGAATGATGGCATGGGCGGGTACTTTATCGAGATACAGCATCTGATACAAGGAAAGCCGCAGCAGCGTTTTGACCCACGGGTCGACTTTGCGGGCATTTTTAATAAACCGGTCCAAATAATAATCCAATAAAAGCTGACGACTGATGGTGCCGTACACCAATTCAGTCAGTAAGCGACCGTCCTTGTCATTTAAACGCCCTTGATTCATCAATTCCCGCAGCAGTAGATTGGAATAAGCACCGCCTTTTTCGATTCGCAACAACGCTTCTAGTGCCACAAAACGCACTGTATATTGTATGTCTCCAAGATTACGCTTCATAGGTACCTACCTGATCCCCTTTTTGAATCTGTTGTCCACTGCCGTTTAAGAATGCAGCAATGTCTTGTCGGCCTTTTCCAGCTGGCTGCAATTCATCGATAGTCAATACCGTGCCTTCCCCACAAGCGATCAGCAACGTTTTTTTCGTCCGTTCAATGATCGTTCCTGGTTCGGCTGTCGTCGTTTGCTCCAGCGGTGTTACTTGCCAAAGTTTCCAGCGGTTGCCATTTTGTGTCGTAAAGGCGATCGGCCATGGTCGCATGCCTCGGACTTGGGCATCGATTTGCACCGCCGTTTTCTGCCAGTCGATGGCTTCTTGTTCACGGCTGATATTTGGTGAAAAGGTGACTTTTGCTTCTTCTTGCGGGACAGGCTGCAGCTCTCCCGACAAGATTTTCGGCACAGTTTCCAGCAGCAAGTCTTTGCCTAATAGGCTCAACTTATCAAACATCGTCCCCACATCATCTTGGGCCGTGATGGGCAAATGAGCTTGAGCAAAAATACCGCCAGCATCCATTTTTTTGATCATTTCCATGATGGTTACACCCGTTTCTTGCTCGCCTTCCATGATGGCATAATGCACAGGTGCTCCGCCCCGATATTTCGGTAGTAGGGACGCATGAACGTTGATAGCGCCATACTTCGGTACTTCTAGTAAAGCACTAGGTAAAAATTGGCCGAAAGCTGCCGTGATCAGCAGATCAGGTGCTAAAGCTTGAATTTGCTCCATTTCTGGTGACCCACTGATTTTTTCTGGTTGTAAAACCAACAAGCCATGCTTCAACGCCGCTTCTTTGACGGGTGTCGGAGTGATGGTTTTTTTGCGACCGACGGGACGATCCGGCTGGGTCACGACTGCTGCCACTTCATAGCCGGCTTCAAGCAAGCCTTCTAAAATTGGGACGGAAAACGCCGGGGTACCCATAAAGACGATTTTAGTCATTTTCATGTTCCTCCATATACTTTTCTAAGTCTTCTTCAGGAATGCGCTCGACGAGCTTGTCGACAAACAGCACGCCATTTAAATGATCGATCTCATGCTGCATCGCACGCGCCAAGTAGCCGAATGCTTCCACTTCCATTTCTTCTCCTTCTCGATCGAAATAGCGGACAGTGATCTCGTCTGCTCGTTTGACGGTCCCAAAGGTGTGGGGAATACTCAAGCAGCCTTCCACATCAAGGGATTCACCAGAAGAAGCGATGATCTCAGGGTTGATCATTTCAAAGCGATCGTCTTCTTCGACTTCCACGATCGCCACTTGCAGGTTTTTGCCGACTTGCGGTGCGGCAATACCGATCCCGTCATGGGCGACCATCGTTTCATAAAGGTCGTCTAGTAGCTGAACGAGCTCATCGGTAATTACTTTGACGGGTTTTGCTTGCCGACGAAGACGTTCATCGGGGGTGATAATAATAGGATAACGCATATTTTCTCCTCTAAATAAAATTCAACGGCTCTTGGTCAATCGATACGTACAATCCTTTGCGCTGATCGATTTGACTTTGATCCAACAGACGGGTCAACAAAGCAGGTAGCTGCGGTTCATTTTTGTATTTAATGATCAATTGGTAGTAATAACGGTTTTTCACCCGCAAAATCGCACTTGGTGCCGGACCCAACAAAATACTTCGCGGTGACAGCTCCTGCTGCAGATCCCGCGCGATCGCAAACATCTTCTGAGCGGCGACTTGCTCTTCGGGATGGCTGCAGGTGATTTTGACGGTGAAATAATACGGTGGATAACCGCTTTGGTGCCGCATCCACATCTCTTTTTGATAGAAATCTTCGTAGTCTTGCGACTGCGCCAACTGGATGGCATAGTGCTCAGGGTTGAATGTTTGGATCACCACTTCGCCGGTTTTTTCCGCCCGACCTGCCCGACCACTGACCTGAGTCAGCAGCTGGAACGTCCGTTCACTCGAACGAAAATCTGGCAAGTTCAAGGCCGTATCGGCATTCAAGACCCCTACCAGCGTGATATCAGGAAAATCCAAGCCTTTGGCGATCATTTGAGTCCCTAACAAAATATCCGCTTTTTTCTCCCCAAACAAGGTCAAGATTTTTTCGTGGGCGCCTTTTTTGCGGGTGGTATCGACATCCATCCGTAAAACCCGCGCTTCGGGAAACAGTTCCTTCAACTCTTCTTCCACTTTTTGCGTGCCCGTTCCGTAATAACGAATCTTGTCTGCATTACAGTTGGGGCAACGATGGGGGATGTGTTCTTCATGTCCGCAATAATGACAGCGCATCGTTTTGGTATCCATATGGAGCGTCAAGGAGATGTCGCAATTTGGGCAAGGCAAAACATACCCACAATCGCGGCACATCACGAAGGAAGAGTAGCCGCGCCGATTCAGTAGCAAGACGATCTGTTCTTTCCGGGCCAAGCGGTCTGTGATTTTTTCCTGTAACGGACGAGAAAAGGTTTGATACTTTTTGTTGGCAAATTCGGTACGCATATCCACGACTTCGATCTGCGGTAATTGCGCACTGGTTTTTGCCCGTTGATTCAATTTCAATAGGCGGTAGACTTCTTTTTGCGCCCGGGCACGAGACTCCAATGACGGCGTCGCACTGCCTAACACCACTGGACAGTGATGGTACTGGCTGCGCCAAATCGCTAAATCTCTCGCATGGTAACGAGGGGCTTCATCTTGCTTGTAGGAAGCTTCGTGCTCCTCATCGACGATGATGACCCCGATGTTTTTCAACGGAGCAAAAATCGCCGAGCGGGCGCCAACCACCACCTGCGCCTCCCCACGTTCGATCTTACGCCATTCATCGTATTTTTCACCTTGGGACAAGCCGCTGTGTAAAACAGCCACTGCGTCGCCGAGACGGCTTTTAAAGCGTTCGACCATTTGCGGGGTCAAAGCGATCTCCGGTACGAGCATGATCGCGGTTTTGCCTTGTTTCAGCAATTGGGCGATCGCTTGCAGATAGACTTCTGTTTTTCCACTGCCGGTGATCCCTTCCAGTAAAAAAGTCTGCGCCTCTTGGTTATCCGCACAAGCAGTGATTTGCGCTACTGCAGCTGCCTGTTCTTCATTTAATTCAAGGGGGACCGTTTTTTGAAATTGACGGTCTTTGTAAGGATCACGGTAGGCTTCAACTTCCGTAAAGGTCAGCCAGCCAGCTTCTTGTGCTTGGTTCAAAGCCGCGGTGGAAATCCCTTGTTCGGTAAAAAAGGAAACCGGCAAGCGGGCTTCCTCTGTCAAAATCTGTAAGATTTCCAGCTTGCGTTTGGCCCCTTTGCGCAGCTGTTGCTGGACGGCGGGGATTTCTGCTGGCTCGATCTTACGTTCAATATAACGGGTCATTTTCGCTTTGTTTTTATTTTTCACGAGGTACTGCAGTTCAACTACTGCGGCTTCCCGCAAAGGCTTCAACTGCGGCAGCAGCCCTGCACTTTCGGCGGCTTGCCAGCTGAGGATGCCGTCTTCGGGAAAATATTCTTTGATGGGATGATTTCCTTCGAGTAAAACGATCTGCTTTTGGTACTCGGCTTTCATCACACTAGGCAGCATCGTCTGCAAGCAAGTAATCTTAAAGGCAAAGGTCGTTTCCTTCATGTAGTCGGCTAATTGGAGAAGTTCTTCATTGACGACAGGCGACAAATCCAACAAACGAACGATTGGTTTTAAGGTCTGTTGCGGTTCGGCAACTTCTGAAAGCCCGACGACGAACCCTTGGATATGACGGTCACCTTTGCCAAATGGCACTTCGACCCGCATTCCTGTCTCAATGGCGGCTTGTAATTCTGATGGGATCAGATAAGTAAAAGGCTGATCGGTCTGCATCGTGGGAACATCCACGATCACTTCTGCTATGTACGCCATCTCTTCTCCTCCTTTTAGGTTCTATTTTACTAAATGGGCTGGGGTTTGTCTGTACCCCTTACAAAAATTTAACCATCGCCATTCAAAAGAAAAAGCCAGAACACAGGCGTGCTCTAGCTTGCTTTTGTCTATAGCTTTTGTTCGTCGCGGATACGCGCTTCTAATTCTTTTTGTTCTTGGTCTTTTTGCGCTTTGCGCTCTTCTTGTTCCATTTTCAAACGGGCCCGTTTGATTTCTGGATGCGGATCATTAACGACTAATTCCGCTTCGATTTCTTCAAGTGCTTGACCCACACTTTTCACTGAATCAAAGTTTTCTAGTGTTGCTTGCGCACCGGCATCAAGTTCATGCGCCCGTTTGCTTGCTAAGATCACTAATGAATATTTTGAGTTGACACGATCCAACAAAGAATCGATTGAAGGTTTTAACATCATATTTCTTACAGCTCCTCTAACATTTTGATATAGGTTCCGATCACTCGGTCAACGCGAAAATGTTCACTCGAAATAATTTCGCGAATTCGTTGGACTGCCTTAGGTACTTCATCATTGACAACGGCATAATCATACAAAGCCATCATTTCGATTTCTTCACGGGCGACACGCATCCGTTCATCGATCACTTCGGCAGAGTCGGTTCCTCTTCCTGTAATACGAGAGCGTAATTCTGCCAGATCAGGTGGCGTCAGAAAAATAAACACACCATCGGGAACTTTGTCTTTTACTTGTTTTGCCCCTTGCACTTCGATCTCTAAAAATACATCTTTTCCTTGATCCAGTGTTTGTTGGACATAAGATAATGGGGTGCCATAATAATTGCCGACATATTCGGCGTATTCCAGCATTTCACCGGCTTCGATCAAGGCTTCAAATTCTTCCCGCGTGCGGAAATAGTAATCGACCCCTTCCACTTCCCCCTCGCGTTTTTGACGAGTGGTCATTGAAACGGAATATTGAAAATCGTTGTCGTCACTCTCAAAAATTGCTTTGCGCACGGTCCCTTTCCCTACTCCGGAAGGTCCTGATAAAACTATAAGTAATCCTCGCTCTGACATAATGACGTCCTTTCACTGACATTTGCTTAACGTCTATTTTGCACTTTTTTTCAGCAACTTTCAAGAACTACTTTATTATAATGGGAATTTCATGAAATTGCTAGTCTACACTTCGGCTGCTTTCTTAAAAGCCCATGTTGCTTAAGGTATTGATGACCCCTGCTAATTCGTCTTTGGCAGTGATCGCTTTTTCGGTCGGATCCGTCACTTCTTGGCAATCGATACGTACGATGTACCGACGATTTAAAGAAACAGCTACGCCATCAACTAGTAGATGAAGAAAATCCGGCTCGATGGCTACGCAGGCATCTTCCCACGCATAGAAATTCTCTTTATCAGAGGGAATACTGCGCTTGATGACATTTTTTCCGCTCAGTTCGTGAAAGGTGATATCGTAATATTTCATTGGTTCATTCCTCCTACTCGATGTTTTGAACTTGTTCTCTGATTTTCTCAATGATCGTCTTCATTTGGACGACACTGTTTTTGATTTGGATCGGACTTGATTTTGAGCCAATCGTATTGACTTCTCGGTTCATCTCTTGGATCAAGAAATCCAGCTCTCGACCTATCGGCGTCTCAGCTGCCAGCAGCTCCGTCATCGTCGTTAAATGGATACTTAAACGATCCAGTTCTTCGTGGATATCGCCGCGTTCTAATAAAATCGCCAACTCTGTCAGTAAACGATCGCGATCGACTTCTTCCCCTAAATAAGCAGTCAGTTTCTTTTCAAAGCGTTCTTGGTAGTCCGCCTCATAGAGGGCCACGAATTGTTTGAGTTCTGTCAGCTTTTCCTGCAGCTGTCGCTGGTTTTCTTGTAAGATCTGCAGAATGCCTTGCCCTTCCACCCAGCGGCTTTGGTCGATCGCTGCCAACGCTTGGTCTAATGCTTCCATCACGCCATCGGCTAAGGTGCTTTCTTCTGGCTCTTGATCAGAGATCATTAGAAAAGCCTCATGGAGCAGGAATTGTTCCAGCAATGCTGCTTTTGGCAGCTCTGTCAGGTCAAAACGGGCGTTGGCTTCGGTATCGATCTCCTGCATGAAACGTTCCAGCAGGTCCCATTGGATCTCGATCTGTTTCGTATTTGCGGTTTTTTCTTTTAACGTCACATACAATTCGATTCGCCCCCGCTGGAGGGTCTGCTTGATCGACTGCCGTAAAGCACCTTCTAGAGGATTCAATTGTTTGGGCATTCGCAGCTGCAGGTCCAAAAAGCGCTGATTGACACTTTTGATCTCAATTTCGATCTGCACATCTGGCGTTTCTGCACTGCCTTTGCCAAAACCAGTCATACTTTTCATTTGATCACTCCTCACCGTTTTGCTTTCTTACATGGAAAGCAGGGCTTTTTTAAGTTCTGCAAATTCTTCATTGGATAAGGTCACGCCTTTGCCCATCTTCTCGTGCTCTGGGCCCCAATCTCTCAGATCAAATTTTGGCGGACGCCCATTCCAGCTCACCAAATTCAATTCTTTGCGCCAGCCTCTTTGATTTTCCGAAAGCACGGCGATCTCTTCAACGATTTCATACGAAAATTTATCCATTTTCTGCTCCTTTCAAAAGATAGTGACTATACGCTGCCATTAAAGCAGTCAGCGGGTAACGCCGACGAATCTGCTGAAGGGCGGGCAGATTCAATTGCTGCGTCCGATAAAAAAAGAAAAAGCGGTTTTGCTCGGACAAGACAAAAAAACGGTCGCGATAATAGCTCAGCCACTCGGTGATCGACCAGGCATCGGCTTCTTCCACTGCCTTTAGCGCAATTTTTTCAGCTAAAGCCGTTAGAATCGTTTCCTGCTCATAAATCACCGTAGGCGCTAGATACAATACTTTCGCGGTACACTCTATCAGTATACGCCCCCACTGCTCAAATGGCACATCCTGTTGATAGAATTTACGCATTTTTTTCCAAAATTCTTTTTTCTTTAGTTCCTGATAAAGCAACGGGTCTGTCTGGCGTAGCTCTTTCAAAAAGCCCCGCCATAACGGCTGAAAATCAACCGTCTTTTCAAAGGTATACCAATGGCCTTGGTATTTGCCGAACACTTTCAAGGTTTCCAAATAGCCCAAGGTCATATTATCCAGCGAACGCTGGGCATCAAAAACCAAAAAGCTGCCTAAGGACCAAGGAGACCCTAACGAAAGTTGCGCAGTTTCTTCCGTCAAAACCGTCCTTTTATTGATGCCGGGTCCTTGGACATCCACGGTGATACATTCCGTTGCCCCCTGCTGTAGAGCGACATCGATGGGCAGGTTGTTGCGATAGCCGCCATCGATGTAATAGGCGTCATTAATTTTTTGCGCCTGCATCGCTGGATAAAATGAGGCGGATGCCAATAACCAATGCAGGTTTTCTTCTACTGCTGATGGATCAAAGGCATAAACCGTCTCCTTGAAATCTGGCAGACGAGTCGTACAGATTAGCAAATGACAAGCAGTTTGGCTGAATTTTTCTTGATCAAAGGTCTTTTGCAAAAGCTTTGCCAAGGGTTCGGTACTGGCGCCGTTGCTTTTAACCGCTTCACGGACCAGCGAGTTGGCTTGATTCATCAAATCCCGCAGTGTTTGGGCTCGTACCGAAGCAAGCGGATAGTGCAATACTTGCTCGCTGGAGATATTTGCCCATAAATCGACGGCCGCTTCCACATCGTTCATTAAAATCAAGGCACCATTCAAGGCACCGACGGAAGTTCCCGTGATCCATTCAAAGGTGATGCCCCGTTCTTGCAGCGCTTGCCAAACACCGATTTGATACGCCCCGTGAGCACCGCCACCGCCTAAAACCAGCGCCGTCTGATAAGCTAGCGCTTTTTGATACCCTTGAGGGACCACCTGATACCCTTGCTGGATAAACCACTCCGCCAAGGGGGTCCGATGAGGAAGCTGCCACAAGACGGCTGCTACAAAGCGACTGCGGGCGAAGCTTTCTGTCACGGCCAGCAGTTGTTTCCAAGTAAACTCGGCGGCCGCTTCCACCAGCAGATTGGTGATAGTCAGTGTCTTTTGGTCAAAATCAAACTGCCCGGCAAGGTAAAAGCGGCCATAACGGCTGTCGATCTGCCAGCCCTGCTGCGCCATGTCGGCAAGAAATGCTCGTCGCGCTTTTGAGTGCGACTCAAAAAAGGAAAAGACCAGTCGGCTTTCTTGAAACCCTGCCCTTTGTGCAAGAAAATCGATCGAAGTCAGTTTTTTCACTTTCATCAAGACGCCTCCTTATGCAAAAAAGAATAGACGAATGACACGCCATCTGCCGTACCACTCGAGCTATTCTTTTGATTAAAATGTTCGTTGTGCCATGTTGAATGCTGCCAACATCTCATCCGTTGCTTCGTCGACAGGCGTTACAGATTCCAGATCACCTTGGATCACACGACGGGTGACACCGCCCATTTCCCCACAGGTGATCAGCGTGATCATTTTGCGGCCTTCTACTTCGTCAAGCAAATAAACATCGGTCGGGTCGACCCGCACAGAAGAAGTCGCAGTATACGTGTAAATATTTTCCAGATCGGTCACATAGATAGCCGCCCCGATCGCGACATCATCCAATGGCGTAAACAAAAGCTCTGGCGATTGAGCGCGATGGCTAGCTAACGCGTAATTGCCTTCCCCCATTTTTTGGGTGGGACTTAACGTACCAGCACCATACAGCAAGGCCTCGTTGGCCAAGCCTTTAAAAATCGGCAGATTGATCCCAACACTGGGAACCGCCACGCCGCCGATCACTGGCAAAGCTTTGTTGCTCAGCTGCGCCCGTAAGACTGCTTCTGAACTTGCCGGCTCCACGGCATCAAAATCAAAGGTCGCTTCCGCTTCCATATTTTTTTCGACCTCACTACGATCAATGGTGCCGACTGCGTATGCTTCACCTGTTTGTTTAATAAAATAATTTTTGATTTGATTATTAAAAATCAATGCTAAACCAATCAATAACAGCACAAGCAAAAAGAGATTGCTCAGCCAATTCGAAAGTCTGCTTTTCTTTTTTCTCATAGGTTCTCGTCTCCATTAGTTTCTTCTTTTATCATACCAAAATCCTCATAAAGACGCCAATTTTGGCCAGTTTTTTTACGAAAAGACAAGATTTGCCTTTTTTTGTCGAAAAAGGGAACTTAAAAATTGTTTTTTCTGTTATTTTGTAATATAACTTTAAACGAAAAGATACAAGCAATTTTCAGCGCTTTGTTGTAGAATGAACTTAGTATATAGGAGGGATCGATCGGCATGTCTAACACGATTTACGTACATATTGATACAACCAGCAATGCCGTCTTGACCCGCGGGCTTGCCCCCCAAGATTTTAACAAGAGCATCGTCCATCAGCCCAAGAATTTGCTCTTGCTTGATCCTTCCAGTGATTTCGGCGAATTCGACGGTCATACGGGCTTAAAAGTGATACGCGGAATGGAAGATGTCCAACTGTTTTTTCAGCAAATCAACAAAGGTCGCATTGCCGAAGAAATGAAGTGGATCGATTTTAATGATTACGAGATGGTCAAAGAATTGACGCCTTTAGAGATCTCCGAATTGTTATATTTTGGCCACATGAAGACACACCTCCACTCCCCTTTCTTTTACAAACTGCAAAATAACTTTGTTTTCTTTGACTTAAAAGATGCACGTTCCCGCGTTTATTATCGTTACTTAGATGAGTATTACCGGATCTTGGCGGATCGGATCACCCGCATCGTCTTAGAAAAAATCAATGATCGCCTCTCCTTTTTTAAAAAAGCAACACCGGTGGAAAAACTCGATTTTAATTTGCTGAAAGAGTTGCGGGGAATCATGCAAGAAGGCATCGTCTTCTGTCTGACACAAGAACAACTGATCGATAAAACTTATACGATCCCAATCTATCTGTCAGAAGATGCTGGCTTGAAAAGCACATTGGTCAATCAAAAAGAGTTAGATCAAATTGCAGTTTTGCGCTACTCAGCCAGCAAAAAAAACTGGTCGTTGGAAATTGATCAAGAAGATTTGGCTTTTGGCTTTTTCGACAAAAAAATGTCTTGATGCTTCTCTTTTTCAAAGAGCATCAAGACATTTTTTATGATTTCATTTCTAAAACTAAGCTTTAGGCACAAATAATTTCGGGGCTGCCTTGACTAAGAGACCTAGGGCGACCCCTACATAAACGATATTGATAATGACCGATGATCCATTGAAGATCAAGGAATACAGATACGGACTTTGTCCTGGCGGTGCGTACATTCCCCAGACAAAGACTCCAGCCCAATAATGCCAAAACCAACGGCTGATCACCGCCACGATGCCCCCTAAGACGACATACCACGTAACGGTTTTGCTGTTTTGACGGATCGCTTGTTGGATTTTATTAGCAAACAAGCCGCCCATCCCGCCAAAAGCAAAGGCAAAGGGGTATTCAAAGATGATCTGTGGAACGGTGATAAAGTTACGCATGGCGCTACCAATCAAAATATTCAGCAAGCCCCACATAAATCCCGCCGTCATTCCCGGCAGCACCCCGCGACGATACGAATACAAGACCAAGGGCACGAGCCCTAGAGACAAGTCGATACTGGAATTGGCTGTCTGGATCGGGATATACGACAAGACGACCCCGATAGCAGCAATCATCGTTCCTTCCGTCCACACTTGCAGCGACATTTTTCGTTTCAAAAAAAACTCCTCCTTTAGAATCATCACAATTCACAAAGGAGAAGTGTTAGACACTTCAACTCGTCACAATTCCTACGTTCGCATGATCGAAACAGGTACGAAGGGTTTAGAGTACTCTCATTCTCAGCCTTTGCAGACTCCCCTTTGTGATTAGATTCTATTTTATTTTGTGCTTGCGTTTCGCAAGTCACTTTCAAGAATACCATAAATTGGTGAAAAGAAACATGACTGCGATCGTTTTTTCTAAAAACATCCTGAAACTCCTCAGAAAAAAACAACCAATGAGCGGTTAAAGACCGACCATTGGCTGTTGTTCTCATGCTTATGAGGCACGATTAAATTGATAATTTTGATTCAAACAGTGGACTTACTGGTTTGTTCTCATGGATTCGTTTGATCGCTTCGCCCATCAAGGCACCAACACTGATCTCATCGATTTTTTTCGACTTACGGTCTTCTGGCAAGTAAATCGAATCTGTCACAACTAGATGCTCAATGGCCGAATCTTCGATTCGTTCCAAGGCAGGTCCTGACAAGACAGGGTGAGTACATGAGGCGTAAACACTTTTGGCACCTGCTTGTTTCAACGCATTCGCAGCCAATGTGATGGTACCAGCAGTATCGATCATATCGTCGATCAAGACACAAGTTTTGCCTTCAACATGACCAATGATATTCATGACTTCCGCTACGTTGGCTTTCGGACGACGTTTGTCGATGATCGCGATTGGTGACTTAAGAAACTCAGCTAATTTGCGGGCACGAGTCACGCCACCGTGGTCTGGTGAAACGACTACGACGTCATCGCCTTGAATGCCTCTTTCCAAGAAGTAGTTGGCGATCAATGGTGCACCCATCAAGTGGTCAACTGGGATATCAAAGAACCCTTGAATCTGTGAAGCATGCAAATCCAGTGTAACCATACGGTTCGCACCGGCTTTTTCGATCATGTTTGCTACAAGTTTTGCGGTGATTGGTTCTCTTGATCGCGCTTTGCGGTCTTGTCTTGCATAACCATAATAAGGCATTACTACATTGATCGTCTTCGCACTGGCGCGCTTCAAAGCATCGATCATGATCAGCAATTCCATTAGGTTATCGTTTACAGGGCTGCTGGTTGATTGAATCACGTAGACGTGGGCACCACGAATACTTTCTTCAATATTCACTTGGATTTCACCATCGCTAAATTGTTTGACTGAACACTTACCTAATTCAACACCTACTGCAGCTGCGATTTTTTCCGCCAAAGGACGATTTGAGTTCAGAGAAAAAATCTTCAATCTTGGATCAAAATAATGATTTGACATGAGAACCTCCACTTTCTTTGCGTTCATCTAGAAAAAAATGACTCCTTTTTACTAGAATCTTCTTCCTAATAAATAGTAGTCATTTTTCCTTAAGAAATCAAGTCATTTCGCTATTTCTAATTTAGATAAGGTAACTTTTTCGCGTAATCCGCTTTATTTTCCTGACGGGCGCGGGCAATCGCCATACTGTGTTTAGGAACATCTTTGGTGATCGTTGAGCCAGCAGCGATCATCGTTTCCTCTTCGATGGTCAAGGGTGCAACCAGATTAGACCCGGAGCCGATAAAGCAATTGTCCCCGACAGTCGTTTTAAATTTGCTCTTGCCGTCATAATTAACAAAGACTACACCGCAGCCGACGTTGATGTTTTTGCCTAAGGTTGCATCACCGACATAGGACAAGTGTCCGACTTTGGTGCCTTCACCAATCGTCGCATTTTTGATTTCCACAAAGTTACCGATATGGGCATGGGCCAAAATTTCCGCATTGGGGCGAAGGTGGGCATTGGGACCGACATCGGCGCCATCATGAATGATGCTCTCCTCGATCGTCGATGCCTTGATCGTCACTTGGTTGCCGATCTTGCTGTCTTCAATTTCAGAAGCTGCCGTAATGACACAGTCTTCTCCGATCGTCGTCTGCCCTTTGATGATCACACCGGCTTCGATCAAGGTATCTGAACCAATCACAACGCCTTCGTCGATATAAGTCGTCGCCGGGTCGATCAAGGTCACGCCGTTTTGCATGTGTTGACGGTTGATCCGCTGGCGCATCAAGCGATTGGCTTCGGCTAAGGCAATGCGGTCGTTGACTCCTAAAGATTCATGGAAATCTTCGGTTTGATAAGCAGCGATGATTTTGCCGTCTTCCTTTAAGATCTCGATAATATCAGTCAAGTAGTACTCCCCTTGGGCATTGTCCGTATCTAATTTTGCCAAGGCGTCAAATAACAATTCATTGTCAAAGCAATACGTGCCTGTATTGATTTCTTGGATCAGTGCTTCTTCGGTCGACGCATCTTTTTGCTCGACGATTTTTTCCACGATGCCGACATGATCCCGTACGATCCGGCCATAGCCCGTTGGGTCTGCCGCTTGTGCCGTCAAGATCGTTGCCGATGCATTTTTCCCTTGATGGTAATCGAACAAGTTATTCAAGGTTTCCGTCGTCAATAACGGCGTATCCCCACTAATTACTAAGGTCGTGCCTTTTTTGCCCTTTAAAAATGATTCGGCTTGAACGACAGCGTGACCGGTACCTAATTGTTCGGCTTGTAAGGCGTAATTGGTGCGATCCCCCAGTTGCTCCTTGACCATTTCCGCCCCGTGACCAACGATCGTCACGATCTCTTCAGGATTTGTTTCCACCACTCGGTTCATGATGTGCTCCACCATTGGCTTACCGCAAACCGGATGTAACACTTTATATAACTTCGATTTCATGCGCGTGCCTTTTCCAGCCGCTAAAATTATTGCAAAACGTGCGTCCACGTATTCCACTCCTATCAATCTGAACGATTTTTGTTCATTGAATTTCCTATAAACAGTTTAGCCCAAGTACTTGTAAATTTCAACGATTTAAGGAACCCCCACCTAGACCAATCAAAAAAAGACTGGCAGCCGCCGTTCGAAAAACAGCTGCTTGCGCCAGTCTAAGAGCCACAAAAATCAGGCTTTTTTCTCAAAATAATTTCCCGGTACTACCGAGATCGTTTTGGTCTGGGTATCGACATCTTCAACATACAGCAGAGAGCTGTAATCGCTGATGGCCCGCTTGCCTTTGAATTTCGTTTCGGCAAAAACCGTAATACCGACTAATTCGGCCTCAAATTCTTCAATCAAGCTCTTCATTCCATTGACCGTGCCGCCGCCTTTCATAAAGTCATCGACCACCAATACTCTAGAGCCGCGCTTTAAGCTGCGTTTGGATAATTCCATTTTTTCGATCCGCTCTGAAGAACCAGAGACATAATTGACACTCACGGTCGAGCCTTCAGTGATCTTGGAATCACGACGCACGATCACGAAGGGAACATTCAAGTAGTAAGAGACTGCTTGAGCGATCGGAACTCCTTTAGTAGCAACGGTCATCACCGCATCGATTTGTTCGCCTAAATATTTGGAAGCGATGATGCGGCCGACTTGGCGCAGCAATTCCGGTTCGCCCAATAAGTCAGATAGATAGACATAGCCGCCAGGCAACAAACGGTCTTGCTCAGACAAGCGTTTTGCCAGCCCTTCAACGTACGCATACGCTTCTTCTTCAGAAATTTCAGGCACAAAAAAAACACCGCCAGCAGCGCCTGGCACGGTATCAAGAATGCCTGTTCCGCGTTCTTTAAAGGTCTTTTTGATAATAGATAAATCTTCGCTAATCGATGATTTTGCAGAGGCATATCGTTTAGAAAAGAAGGACAATGAAATCAATTCATGGGGATGATTCAACAAGTAATGTGTCATATCGATCAGTCGTTCACTTCGACGTATTTTCACACCGGACAACTCCTTTAGTTTATTCGCCTTATTATAAGGCTTTTTCGGGATAAATGCGAGCATTATCTGAAATATTGCTTATATCGTTCGGTTTTGATTAGAGTTTAAAAAAAAGAAACGAAAATTCTTCGTTTCTTTTTCATAAAGCCCTTTATTTGAGGCGTTGTTTTCGTTGCACGAGGATCACGATGCGTTTGATCAAATTGATTACTAAGAAAAGAGCGATAAAAACCAGCGTGATCGTCGCTCCCGGTGGTGTGTCCAAATAAAAGGAACTGGTCAAACCAGACATCATCCCAATCATGCCGATCACGACACTGATCAAAATCACCGCGTTGAAGCTTTTGCCTAAACGCATACTGATGGCAGCTGGTAAAACCATGATCGCAGAGATCAGCAATGCACCCGCAATCGGGATCATCATGGCGATTGCCACCCCCGTCAAGACATTAAAGAGCATCGACATCACTCGCACAGGCAAGCCATCGACATGAGCGGTATCTTCATCAAAGGTCAAAATGTACATGGGCCGTTTGAATAAGAAAAATAAAGCAAAAACGACTAAAAACAAAAAGCCTAAGATCCAAACTTGCTCTTGTGTGATCGTAACGATCGACCCAAACAAGTACGATTGGATACTCGTTGCGGAGTTTCCACCGCTAAGGTTCATCAAGACGAGGGCTAACGCTAAACCGCCGGACATCAAAATGGCGATCGAAATCTCTGAATAACTGCGGTACAGTGTTCGCAAGTATTCCAAAATGATTGCGGCAATGACTACGATCAATAGCGTCGTCAAACTCGGATTTAGATTTAGAAAGAAGCCTAGTGCCACCCCTGCTAAAGAGACATGGGACAGCGTATCAGCCATCAATGACTGTCGTCGAATCACCAGAAAGACCCCTAGCATTGGTGCGATACCAGCAATAAAAATCGCCGCAAGAAAAGCTCTTCTCATGAATTCATATGAAAGCAGCGCCATGGTGAATCCTCCTTCCGCACTAAACGGATCTGACGGTCCGCATATTCTTTGATATCTTCGTGATCATGAGTGATCATCAAAATCGACTTGCCGTGGTCATGAGCATTGTGCCGGAGCAGTTCATAAAACAGATTACGGGATTGTTCATCCATCCCCGTAGTCGGTTCATCTAAAATAAATAAATCAGGATCCGTGGCAAAGACCCGTGCCAAGCTGATCCGCTGTTTTTGGCCACCGGACAACTCACCGATCCGTTTATGACGCACGTCCCACATCCCGACGGCATCTAATGCACGGCGGACATGTTCATGGTCTCGTTTCGTCAGTCGCTTGAACCAACGATCTCTTGGGTAGCGGCCTGATTGGACCAATTCCAAAACGGTGCTGGGGAACCCGACGTTAAAGGAAGCAATCTGCTGAGGAATGTAGCCGATGCTTAATTTTTCACCAGCTGCATTCTTGGTCGCCAAGGTGACTGCACCTTTAGAAGGTTTCAACAAACCAAGGGTTGCTTTGATCAAAGTAGATTTTGCCGCCCCATTTTCGCCGGTCAAAATCACGAATTCGCCGTCTTCAACAAAGTAGGAAATGTCTTCCAAGACGGGCTCATCGTCATAATAAAAGGTCAAATCTTTTACATCGATATAACGCACGCAGGCGCCTCCTTAGTGAATACTTTTTTGTAATGCTGCCAAATTGTCTTCCATTACAGACAGGTATGTTTCGCCGTTATCCATCTGCTCTTGCGTCAAGCTTTCTAATGGATTCAAGACCGCTAACTCCACGCCCGTTTCAGAGGCTAAGGTCTCAGCCACCTTCGATGAGGCATTTTCTTCAAAATAGATAACTTTGACTTGTTTTTCTTCCACATATTCTTTCAGCTCAGCCAACCGACTTGGCGTTGGTTCTTGATCGGGTGAAATGCCCGAAATCGATTCTTCGACTAAATCATACTGCCGTGCCAAATAGCCAAAGGCTGCGTGCTGCGTAACGAAGGTTCGTTGGGTCGCATCCTTTAATGCCGCTTGGTAGGCTTCATCTAAAGCAGAAAGCTTTTCGATATAGGCAGCCGCATTTTCCGTGAAAGTTGCCTTTTGCTCAGGAAACTTCGCAATCAAGTCATCGCGGATCGTTTCTACTTCTTGGATCGCTAAGACTGGGTCGGTCCAAACATGAGGGTCATACGTATGATCATGGCCTTCATGGCTGTCTTCGTCCTCGTGACCATGCTCTTCCTCTGTGCCTTCCACCAACTGAATGTTTTTGGCCGCTTCAATCACTGCTGTTTGCTCAGGATCGACGGAATCCGTCAAACTAGCAACCCAAGTTTCTAGCTCAGGACTATTGTAGACCAAGGCATCTGCATCCATAATTTTGGTCATATCTTTGGCACTTGGCTCATAGTCATGGGGTTCTGTTCCTGCAGGGATCAGCAAGGAGACATCCGCTGCCTCACCTGCGACTTCTTTCGTAAATTCGTACATTGGGTAAAAGGTCGTGACGATCGACAGCTTTTCTGCGTCACTCGATTGACTTGTCGCTTCTTGCTGCCCACAAGCGCCAAGAAGCACGCCCCCTAAAAGGAGTGCTGTAGTAAGTAAGATTTTTTTCATCGGGATTTCCCCTTCCATTTGCTGGCTCATCTTTTTATTTTAAAACGGAACAACTCCGTTTTGTTAGCAAAAGTTACTCTATCAAATGATTTCCGGTTCGTCAAGACAAATCGTACGTTTTACGATTTAAAACTTTTATTTCGAGATAAATCGGAAAACATAGGAGAAAACGTTCATTTGAAGCGGATTCTTCTCTCGGGAACATCGTCTTATTTTACACCGTTGGCCATGCGATTCCTTTGTGATAACTTGAAAAATTAGAGAGTAAGTAGGATAATCATCTAAAAGCACTTGGAGGAAACGAAGATGAACGAATTTGTAACTGTGCCGCCAACTGTAAACAACAGCGAACTGCTGAATCGAATCGATTTACCAGAAGATCCTGCATCGCAGCAAACCGAAGAAATCCGCAAAACGATCGACAAACCATTGTACGAAGAAGACAAAAAGAAAAAATCCGCAAAGAAGCAGCACCAAAAAGAGTAGCCTTTGCTTTACGTAAAGAATCAGACCCCGACGCCTTTTTTTCGTCGGGGTCTTTTCTGTAAGGCAGCTTCTAGATGCTTCCTCCCTACCTCAGCTGCCTTATTCTTTACTATTGAACTGGATTTTATAGAAGGAATGCAAAAAAACACAGGCGAATCCAGCCTGTGTCCTTGACTCATTCATTTCAATGTACGTACAAGATAAACCTCATCGCAGAATCCTTTTAAGGCATTGTAGACCCGCTGTGCCCGCGAATATTTTTGACAAAGAGCAAAGACAGTCGGTCCGCTGCCGGTCATCAAGGCAACATCTGCGCCATATTTCATCATGCGATCTTTGATCTGTTGGACGATCGGATACTTGGGGATCGTGATGGCTTCTAGGCTATTGCCCATGGCAGCGATCATAGCCGAGTAGTCTTCGGCTAAGACGGCGGCAGACAATGCTGCGATATCTGGATGGTGCAGTTGGTCCAGCTCAACTTCTTGAAAGATTTTCCCCGTTGAAACACTCAGACGAGGTTTGACTAAGATGACCCAACATTGCGGCATCGGCCGCAGCGGCGTCACCAGCTCCCCTTTTCCTGCAATATGAGCAGTGGTCCCATACAGACAATAGGGAACATCAGTGCCAACTTCCATACCAATATCGATCAGCTCTGCCATGGAGAGATCCAAGTCCCAAAGGCGAACCATCCCCCGCAGCGCTGCCGCACAATCCGTACTGCCACCACCTAACCCAGCTGCCACCGGGATATTCTTGGTGATGCGAATACGAATGCCTTTTTTGATACCATAGCGTTTTTTTAAAATACTGGCGGCCTGATAGACATTATTGCGTTTATCGATCGGTAAAAAAGCTTTGTTGGTTTCTACAATGATCTTATCTTCTGCTATCTCTTCCATTATCAGACGGTCGGCTAGATCAACACTAGACATCACCATTTCCAACTCATGGTAGCCGTCTGTTCTTTTCTCTAACACATCGAGACCGAGGTTGATCTTAGCTGGCGCTTTTTCAATAATCTCCATCTTCATTCATCCAATCATCTGATAGTTATTTAGTTCTATCATAGCAGATTCTTATAAGATAGTTGAGTGATTTCTCTTGTTTTTATGATTGTTGCCATTTTGGTTGCCCTTTGGCTTGGTTCCTCGTAAAATAGAGGTACCAACTCAATGGATAAAAGAAAGCGGGGGAACCACATGGCAAATTTGATTCCAAGAGATTTAGCAGGCGGCGAAGAACTATTAGGCAAATTAATGAACAGTTTTTGGCAAGAACGACAAATGAACACGGACATTAAAGAATACGAAGACAAGTATCTCGTTCAAGCAGATTTACCCGGCATCAAGAAAGAAAATATCCGCGTCAGTTACGTCAACAACACGCTGACGATTTCAGCGGCTCAAACAGAAACCACTGAAACCGAGGATGATTTCGGACATTATTTGCGCAAAGAACGCTCCAGCAGTGCCTATCAACGGACCTTCACCATCACAGACATTGATGACGAGTCCATCAAAGCAGTGTTTGAAGACGGCGTTTTGACCCTGACTTTACCGAAAGCTAGCTACAAAGACGCACCTGCAAAAAACATTCCGATCGAATAACAACAAATTAAAAAAGCAGTCCCCCCAGAGGAAACTCTGGTCGGGACTGCTTTTCTTATTTGCGTGCTTGTCGTCGATACGCCTGTCTTGAGGTCTGCGGTTCTTCTTCGGAGACCTCTTTTTTGACATACAATTTTAAACTGTATGGTTCGTGGTATTTGACATCGTTTTTGACAAAATCACCGCCAGTGATAAATAAGCCCACTGGCTCTAAAGGTTGCTTGCCTGTCCATTGAATCGTGCCAATTTTCGTCATCTCCGTGTAGCTGGTCCCGATCTGCAATACGTACTCGTTTTTCCCTTGCTGTTTGACAAAATAGTAAGGGTACAAGGTATTTTTCGGAATCGTAAAGCCGTTGGATGACGGTTTGATCGCCAATTCTTCTTGAGCGATCAAGGTCTGCAAATGATTCGCCAATACCAGCTGATAGTCTTCTTCAAAATCGATCACCGCTTTTTCAGTCGTCAAACGATCAATGTCGGTGGTGCTGATAGTTTCCCCTTCAATATTGAAGACTTCGTCCGGTAAGACTTTGACAAAGGTCTGAGTGACATCGAACTTCATATTTTTATTCAAGAAATAATAGAAGATATTCAGTACCCAAAAATAGACTAAGACCAAAAAGCCGATCGTATAAAGGATCGCTTGAAAATAGTTTTGGTTCGCAAACATTCCATAGATGATCCGTAAAATATACGCCGTTGGAATAATACTGAGGATGGTATAGGCGCGATTCAAGTATTTGGGACTGATGTCAAGATAGCCCAAAAATTTGTGGATGCCGTTGATTAAATCTAAAATAAGCGTCATTTTCTCACCTACTCATTTCCTTGATTCTCATCCATGATCCCTTGTGGATCTGGCGTGGTCTCTTCACTTGAAGAAGGTGTTTCCTGATTGTTTTCCGATGGTGCCGGTGAAACATTGGCATCGCTTGATGGCGTCGTTTCTGCAGGCACCGAAGAAGACGGGGTCGTTTCTGGTGTTACTACTTCACTGCTGGATGACGGTGTGTTCTGCTGGTCATCGTTCGTCGGTTGTGAGTCCGTGCTAGCAGGTGTTTGATTTTGACTGTCTTCCGTTATCGAAGACGGTGTGCTTTCACTTGGTGCTTGTTCGGTCGTTTCTGTCGTTTCCGTCGCACGACTTGGTTGGCGGTAACTGCCTGAATTCACCACGCCGGTGGCAGTGGCAATGATCGTTGATATCGTTAAAAGTGCAATTGGTTTTAAAATAGGCGGGACTTTTCGCATGATTCTCATCCTTTTCTTACCCGATTCTGCCCATCGGCAGTCTCGGTTCCTTCAGCCTCTTCTTACCTTTATAATCGTTTCTGACAAAAGGGTCAAGATTCCCGAGGCTTCTGTCGCAGGATTTAAAAAAAACTAAACATGTAACTGTTTTCACAAAAAATAACGACGACAGTTGCCGCCGCTACACAAGGTATTCATAAAACTTTTCAAAGGTCAGGTGCAACGTGCCATGGTAATCCCGTAAAAGGGCGGGCAATGCGATTACTTCTTCATGTTGGATCGGGGCATCGATTTGAATCACCGCTTGCTCATCATCCAGATAGTAGGAACTAAACAGCTCATCATCGGTGATTTCTTCTAATTGATTGGTCAGCTCTTCATAAAACTTTTCTACGATCGGTTCTGCCAACTCATCAAAGACCGGCTGCAAGGCTGCCTCTACAGCTGGAAAAGGCTGTGCGAGTAATTGCTGTCCGCTGAGGGAACGCCGGGTATTCTCATAGGTCAAATAAAGCAGGTCGAAATAATCCTCTTCTTCCCCGATCGCTTCTAGCGTCAAAAGGGCTTTTTCTACCAATGAAACCAAGGACGAGGATACCTCTTGATGCATCACCGCATCGACTTTTTCAAATAGTTGCTGTTTCTCGATGACAAATGTTTCTTCCATAAAAGTGAATTCCGCTTTTTCAAAGCAAAGGGGGGTATCAGAGATAAATAGTTGGATCGTTGCCATGGCGTTGCCTTCTTTCTTTTTCAAGCTGCAGACAAACAGATGATTTGTCAACAGCGAAAATCTTCGTTAGCATAAATAATAGCAGGTGAACAAATTGTTCATCAAGTAATAAGGAGGAGATCGAATGAGTAAAGTTGCTGTTATTGTCACTGATCTAGTTGAAGATGTTGAATTGACGTCACCAAAAGAAGCACTGGAAGCGGCCGGACATGAAGTAGTCGTTATTAGTAATGAAGGCGCCGAGACCGTAAAAGGCAAACAAGGTGGAACGTTTCCCGTTGATGCGGCCATCGATACGATCGATCCCGCCAGTTTTGATGCTTTGTTGATCCCAGGCGGTTTCTCCCCTGACCAATTACGGACCGATGAGCGCTATGTGTCATTGACGAAAGACTTTTTAACATCTGATCGTCCCGTCTTTGCCATTTGCCACGGCCCACAACTGTTTATCCAAACAGGACTGACGAAAGATTTGACCTTGACGGCTTATGATTCTGTGCGACCAGATTTAGCCTACGCGGGAGCCACCGTCAAAGATGAGCCCGTCGTGATCGACGAAATCTATCGGTTGATCACCAGCCGGAACCCAGATGACTTAGATGCCTTCAATCAAGCGATTACTGAGGCATTGAACTAACCACGAATAAGACGTGGTTTCTTTGATAGAAAAAAAGCCGCCAGTTGCAGCGTTCGATCCTTCGTATCGATCGAGCTGCAGCTGAGTGGTTTTTTCTTGCGTAGCTTTTCAATTTTCAGTGAATGGCTTTTTTCCTGTTACTCGTCAGAGGGCAACTCAAAACCATCGAAGGTCTCACCATCATAGTAGCGCAATAATTCTTCCGTCGATAATAAGGAAGACGTCATTTCTTCCTGCGCCTCATTGACCTCTCGAAGTTGGGCAAGGTAAGCCGCGTAGGCTTCTGCCAACTGCCGGTAAACAGCTTGCCGCGATGTTCCTTCCCCTTGGATCGTCGGCAATTCACGGATAAAGGCCCGATAGACGGGGCGGTTTTCCTGCCATTCGATCGGCAACTCAATTACTTGAAGCTGGGCTTCTTCAAACCATCGTTCCATTGCTCTCCCTCATTTCTTTTCTTATTATCGTCAAGTTGGCAGCAAAGGTCAATCGGTGAGCAAAAAAACACAGAACAAGCAGATAAATTGCCGCATCCGTAAAAGCTAGCCCAACAAGCGAGCTTTTGCGGATAGGTCAATTTCTTTCAACGCTTGTTCTGTGTGTTACTCGTTTTTATGCGGCAACATACGCATATTTTTCAATGTTTTGTCGGATCGTTTCAATCATGTCTTCATCACGCAAGCCAGTGATTTCTGCAATGACTTCCGGTAGTGATTTTTCATCCAAAAGTGCTTGTAACTGTTGGCTTTGCTCATCTTCAGGGTCTTTGTAATTGAAGATCATGCCGATCGTTTCATAGAGATGATCTGGCTGCATGTTGCGTTTTTCTAACTCAAGGACTGGTCGGATAAAGCGTTCTTCGGTCCCTAATTTGCGGACAGGTGTCCGTGCCACCCGAGTGATGGCATCGGAAATGTGCTTGTTTTTAAAGCGTTGGATGATTTTTTCGATATACCGTTCATGTTCTTCAGGATCAAAGGCCCATTTCTCAATTAAAAGGCGGCCAGTTTCTTCGAGAACGGATTTTAATTGGATCACCACTAAATGGTCCTGCATCGCTTCATCGATCGTCTGATAGCCTTGGAGAGCGCCTGTGTACGCTACCGTGGCATGACCCGTATTGACACTGAATAATTTCCGTTCAATATACGGTTCCAGGTCCGCCACATAATGGACCCCTTGCAGATGGATCGATGATTTCATCCCTGACTCTTGGATCACCCATTCGCAAAAAGGTTCTACTTGAACGAATAAGGGATCTTCATGGTGCTGCAGCGGTACGATACGGTCCACCGCTGCATCTGGAAAACCAACCGTCGCTTCCAATGCTGACCAATCCGCAACGTATTTTTGCACTTCGCTTTTTAAAAAGGTCGATCCGCCGATCATGTTCTCACAGGCGATCACATCAATGGCTGGCTTGTCTGGGTGTTGCTGACGTGCTTCTAAGCCTTTGGCGATCAGCTCAGCGATATGCGGCAAAATGTTGGGACCAATGGCGGTCGTAAGGATGTCTGCCTCGGCGATCGCTTGGATCACCGCTTCTGGTTCTTTGGCATTGTTCAATCCCGTCACATGCTCGATGTGGATCTGTTCTTGGGTCTCATCGGCTAATTCGATGGTATACCCTTGTCTTGCTTTTAAGGCGTCAATGATCGTTTCATTGACATCAATAAATGTGATTTCAAAGTTGTTGGCAGCCAATATCTCGCCGATAAAGCCGCGACCAATATTACCTGCACCAAAGTGAACTGCCTTCATGTCTTGTCTCCTCCTTAAATCCTTATGCTACGGTCAAACTTTGGGCGATTTCTTCTTTATCTAAGGCATCCGCCAATTCGACAACGTTATCGATATCGCTGCAAAAGAGGGCGATTTGTTGGACCAATTGCAGATGATGTTCCCCTTTGCCCGCGATACCAAAAAGGACGGTGACGATTTTTTCTTCGTCCGCTGTACCGAAATTCACGCCATCAGGCACTTGCACGATACAGATACCTGATTTTTTGACGTATTTTTTGGCTTCATCCGTACCGTGAGGAATCGCAATAAAGTTCCCCATATAGACTGAGAGCATCTCGTCACGCTCAAGCATGGCTTCGACGTATTCTTTTTCCACACAGCCTGCCGCCAGCAGTTTTTCGCCGCAGTAACGAATGGCTGCTTCTTTGGTCGCAAATTGTTTGTTCAATTCAATCATGTCTTTTTCTAATACTTGCATTCGGCTCATCCTTTCTTAATTCGCTGCTTTGATCGATGCCACGATCCGTTGATAGTTCGTCGTTCCCATCAGATTATTAACGGATAGATGGATCGCTTCTGGCGCTGAGGTTTGCGCTTGCGGCGTTAGGGCTTCTTTTGTGATCACCAGGGAAGAGGCGTTGGCATGGAGATCATTGATATGGCTTTTTCTGATTGGCATCGTCAGAGCTTCTTTGGCTAAAAGATCTTGGAAGACTTTCTGAGCCATCGTTGCCGAACCTTTGCGATCATCGTGGGCCAAAATGATTTCACTGACTTGCTTAAGGTCATTGGCGGAAGGAACATCTGCCTGATTGCCTGCTTCAGACGTTTTTTCTGAATCCCCCGCTGTCTTAGTCCCTGACAATGTGGTTACGATTTCATCGTACCGTGGAGAGTTCAGGAAATTCTCAACCGCGACGAAGGTCGCATTTGGCGCTTTTTGTTTGGCACGTTCTTGCAATTCTTCTTGAGTGACGATCAGCGTATTGGCATCGTCCGTCAAATTGTTGATGGCGGAATTCGAGACATTTTGTGGAAGACCCGCTTCTTTGACTTTTTTACGTAAGATCGATGCCCCCATAGCACTGGAGCCCATGCCTGCATCACATGCGAAGATGATGCGATTAATGCCAGTCATTGGTTGAGCCGCCAAGCCTTTAGCGCTGAGTTTTGCTGCTTGCGTTTGTTGTACTTTTTCTTCAAAATTATCCACTGTATCCTTCGCATCCGCTTTCAAAATTGCGGCAGCGACGATAAAGGACACGCCTGCTCCTACGGCAATTCCGGCTAAGACAGAAACGACACTCATCACCGAGTTGAATGGCGTCATTGCTAAGATCGCAATGATCGAACCTGGTGAAGCAGGTGCCCGTAAGCCTGCACCTAGCAATTGGAAGGTAAAGCTTCCTGATACACCGCCGGCAATCACTGCTAAGAACATCAATGGTTTCATCATGACGTATGGGAAGTAGATCTCATGGATCCCACCGATAAAGTGAATGATGATCGCTCCAGGTGCCGAAGATTTCGCTGCTCCTTTTCCGAAGAAAGTGAAGGCTAGCAAGACTCCTAAACCAGGTCCAGGATTGGCTTCTAATAAGTAAAGAATCGATTTCCCAAATTCGCTGACTTGCTCAGTACCTAGTGGTGTCAAAATTCCATGGTTGATGGCATTGTTTAAGAATAGGATTTTTGCTGGTTCAATAAAAATATTGGCTAATGGAATCAAGTGGGCATTGACGATCACTTCTACCCCTGCTGCCATTGCTTGTGTCAAGGTGTTAACAACTGGTCCGATTGCTACAAAGCCCAGTAATGCTAAGGCAAAGCCGATCAAACCTGATGAAAAGTTGTTGACCAACATTTCAAAGCCAGCGCGAACTTTGTCTTGGAAGATCTCGTCAAATTTCTTGATGACCCAACCGCCTAAAGGACCCATGATCATCGCACCCAATAGCATTGGGATATCCGTTCCGACGATGACCCCCATCGTCGCGATCGCCCCAACCACGGCCCCGCGGTCGCCAGCAATCACTTTCCCGCCGGTATACCCGATCAAGATTGGGATCAAATACGTCAGCATTGGACCAACCATCGTTGCAAAGGCTTCATTTGGTAAATACCCATCTGGAATAAATAATGCCGTTAATACACCCCATGCAATCAATGCGCCGATATTCGGCATCACCATACTCGACAACGTACTGCCTAATTTTTGAACTTTTGCTTTTACTGATGATTTGGCTGCTTTTTGTGTCTGTTCCATTTTTTTCTCTCCTCTCGTCTGCTTACACCCTTATTGTAGGCGCTTCCCAAAACGGTCGAAAGTCGTACTTTGTCACAAAAAACTGTGCCAAAACTTGTAGCCAAACAGACAGAACAAAAAAACGCGAGTAGCCCCTGCACTCACTGGCTTTTTGTTATGTTTCACGTGAAGCATTTTTATTTGGTTTTTGCCAAAACGCAAAAAAAAACGTGTACCCACTCCTTCTACACAAGGTAGAAAGAGCGAGCACACGGCTGTAGCTCATTCATGTATTTCGTTCGCTGCTATTGTTGCAAGCCAGTCTGCTGCTGATTGCTTATTCTTCTGCCAGCAAAATCTGTTGGATCTCTTCAACCGATTCGGCATCACTAAGCGCCCGAACATTCTGCATATCAGAACAAAAAAAGGCGATTTCTTGCAAAACAGCTAATTGCTGCTCTTTTAGGACGACTACGAAAAGGATCGTAGCGGTTTTGGGCTGCTCCTTCGTGCCGAAGTCAACGCCATCAGGCACTTGGATCAAAAAGAGCCCTTCTTCCTTGATCCATTGCTGGGCTTCTTCTTCCCCATGGGGCAGTGCAACAAAGTTCCCGATGTAAACACCTGTTTTTTGATGACGCCGCAAAAGGCTTTTGACATAAGGTAAAGAGACGATTTCCTGGTTGACTAAGTACTCGCCAATTTTTGTCAGGGCCTCTGTGGCATCGGTAAAGTGTTGATCCAACAAAATCCGCTCCTGTGGAATATACATCGCTGATCCCTCCTATTGTTTTACTTCTTCAATCAAGAGCGAAGAGAGTAACTGATAAATAATCGAATCATTGCCGGAATTAAAAATCTCCGTATTTAGATCATTCATAATGATCGAACCACTGATTTTTCCTAACATCTGAGAGCTTGTTTCATTGATAGGATAGGGCGCCAGCATGACTAATAAACGGGTAACAGCGATCTCTTTTTTATCCATCGCTAGAAGTGGCAGCGGCTGTTTCAAATCGAAAATACGAAAAACTGGTTGCAGGATCGCCGAACTCGCCGCGTGAAACAAGGCAAAGTGGGTGTCAGGAATGCCCACTGGCGCTTGGAAGTAGCGCCGTAAGAGACGATCAACGACTTTCTCACGATCCAAAACAACATGTGCATCAAAAGACGTCAGCACCAGCTGCAACGTTTCTTCCAAGTCCGCTGGGTTATCAATCGCCTGCACTTGAAACAGCGCCAATAGCTGGTTAATAGCTTCGATAAAAGCCAAGACCGCTTCATAGGATTCCTCTTTGACCAAAGCAGAGGGTGCTTTTTTGGCGGAACGTTTTTTCTGACTAATGGCTTGGAAGGCCTTCTTCAACTCTTGAATGTCTTCTTCTAACAGGATCGGTGAAACGAGTTTGTACTCTCCTTGATACCCTGGCAACAATGAAGTCGAGATCACCAAGTCATAGGTCTCCTCGATATTTTCCCGTTTGACATCCCCCACTCGAAAGAAGGTGATTTGATTGATAAAGGGAAAATGTTTCCGCAGCTGCATCTCTAACAAACTGATGGAGGCTAATCCGCTAGGAGAGATCCCTGCAATATTGACTTCTAACACTTTCGGATTTTTTTCCAACGAATTGGCAAAATGCAGGACCATATAGGCGATTTCTTCTTCCGAGAACTGCTGCTGCGGAAAGACTTGCGGCAGATGATTGCGAATCCCGCTGGCAATCTCGACATACTGGTTCATGATTTTTTCTAGGATAGGGTTGTTCAAATGATCTTCTTCTAAAATCGCCCGCGTCATTACTCCTGAGATATGGGTCAGCAGCATTTTATACAAGTTCGTGTCTTCATAAAACGCCACTTCTGTTTGCTCACTGACCAATTCGATCAAGCGTTTTACACGATAAGCCAAGTCGGTATCAAAATTGTCATCAAAAAAATCACGGTCAAAGGAATTGGCAAAATCACCTAGTAACACGGCAAAAAAGACGATTTCGTTGATGGAATAAAGCAGTTTGGTCTTTTCGGCGATCTGAGCAAAAATCTTTTTCGCCACCTTCAGCAAGTCTTTGTTGATCTGACTCGGGTACGTCTCTTCTTCCACCGTATAGCCCAAAGCTACCCGATCCATGGCTAGCGCCAGCATCAAGACGATAAAGGCTAATTTGCGGTCACTAAGTTCCTTGAATTGGGGTTCGATGGTTTCCCGAATCAGCCGCTGGGCTAGCAATAGATGGTCGCGGGACAGAAATTGAAAAATAAACGGGGCTTCATCATCGGTTTCCAGTAAATGGAAAAATTGGTATTCATTGATCTCCATCACTAGTGTATTGGCTGTGATCAACCGCCGATACTTTTCGGAGCCTTCAATCTCATACCCTTGATTGCGCACGATCCTTAACGGCAGCCGTGCGAGACTCTCTTCAAGCTGTTTGATGTCTGAAAAAAACGTCGTATTGCTGATTTGGTAACGCTCCAAGAAAAAATGACTGGATACAGGCTTCGTGGCGGTAGTCAGTTGCAACAAAATACGGTGTTGCCGCTCACTAGCCGCGAATTCTTGATCGGTATCTGCCATAATGGCTTCTTGCAATTGGCGAATGCTCGTTTCTGATGCAAAAATTTGGAAATGACCACGACCGACCTTCTCTAAGGTAGCACCTACTGTTTCCAGGGATTTTTCTAGATTAGCCAGTTCACGGTACACCGTTCGTTTACTGACTTTTAAGACTTGCATCATGCGATCTAAAGAAACCGGACCGGTACTATTCATCAATTCCGTTAATAAAAGTGTTTCACGATTGGTCAAAAACATAGTCGACTCCTTCTGTCAGTAACTGACGATACGCATCTGTCGTCAATAAATCATCCACCACCAGTAAAGAAACATCTGGGATCGGGCACTTTTCTGCAAGTTCTTTCGGGAGGATATAGACTGCCGTAGGATCAAGAGCTTGTCCTTCATATGCCATTTTTTTGATGGTCAAAGACAGCGCTTGTTGGCGAGCCATTTTTCTTAATATCTCCACTGCCATCGTTTGTGAACCGCGTTTTTTTCCAGTATACAAAAAGATGATCGTTGAAAACCCTAGCGAATTTGCTGCTTCGATTTGTAACGATTTTTGCGGATCCTGTTCTCTTCTTTGTAATTCTTGGATCAGCGGAGCATACTCATCTGCCGCCAAAAAATTATCTAGCACATAATGCTGTGCGTGTGGTGTCTGCTTTTGGGCAATAGCTGCTAATTCCCGTTGGGTGATCACTAACAGCTTGGGATCATCGGTCACACGATAAATCGACTGATAGCGGACAGGAAACGTTAGCTGGGCTTCTTGCAACTGTTTTTTTAGTATGCTGGCACCAATCGCACTGGACCCCATCCCTGCGTCACAGGCCACGACGATCTCCGTGACTTTCTTCATTTTCGGCATCTTACGCTCCTCATTTTCTGTATTGGTCTTCCGTTTTAATAGCACACTAACGATCGCAAACGATACGACCGTACTGACGACAATCCCAGTTAAGACACCAAGGATCATAGAAGCCGGTGTATTGAGCAAAATCGCCAAAATCGAGCCCGGGGACGCCGGTGCTCTCAAGCCTACTCCTAAAAATTGGAAGATCAGTGTACCGCTGAAACCACCAACGATCGGACCGAGCAACACCCAAGGATCGAGCAGAACAAACGGGAAATACACTTCATGAATCCCGCCAATGGCCTGCACAAAAATGGATGCTGCGGCATTCGTTCGGTTTCGCTTTGAACCAAAGAAAAGATACGCCGCTAAGACCCCTAATCCCGGACCGGGGTTGGCCTCGATCAAAAATAAAACCGACTGCCCATTGAGTGCCGCGGCTTCGATTCCTAGCGGCGTAAATAGTCCATGGTTGACAATATTATT
The DNA here is from genome assembly GCF_050498765.1 of Enterococcus sp. DIV1096b. Taxonomy (NCBI): domain Bacteria; kingdom Bacillati; phylum Bacillota; class Bacilli; order Lactobacillales; family Enterococcaceae; genus Enterococcus; species Enterococcus sp. DIV1096b. The sequence goes on from NZ_JBMHEK010000001.1 coordinate 3,549,563, forward strand.
AAAAAACAAAACCTTCAATGGTTCTACAATGATATGAATAAAAGGCAAGACGTTTTGCCGAACGAAATAATCAACGAGCTGATAGCTGCCGAGACTGAACCAATTAAAAAGCGGCGCCAATAGGAAGTAACTGCCTAAAAAAAGGAGTCCGCCAAGCGCACCTGCAATAAAATTGCGCACCAGCATCTCATAGCCACTTTTGACCTTACTCACGAACGAATCACTGCGATACAACAGCCAGCCTGCCAGTGGTCCCAGTAGCATCGCCCCAAAGACTTGGGGAATATCCGTTGCAAGAATAGCCCCTAAAACCGCCACTGCTCCTACGACCCCACCGCGTTCAGGTGCCAACATTTGCCCACCTGTATAGGCAATCATGAGGGGCAGCAACACAGTCAAGACCCCTTGTTCCATTTGCTGGATCACTTGTTGATCGACTGAGAAAAAAGGCAACAGGAATGAAATCAGCATCCACGCAATAAAAATACTTAAATTCGGCATCATCATGCGAGAAAGATAATTCGTATAAAACTTAACCGTTATCATTTTTTCTCTGGAAGACGAGGTCTTGTTCATTTTATCCGCTTCCTTTCTCTTCTCTATTATAAGATGTTCTGGCAAGACTGAAAACAAAAAAAGCATACGTTTTTTAAAACAGAAATCAAAAAAAGCTGACGTAAAACGCCAGCTTTTGAAATAGCTTCAATTGATTTAGTTTACGCGCACCGCGAAATCTGGTGAGTAATAAGAGTAACTGCTGACAGAAACATTTTGACCAGGTGTTGGTGCATGAACGTATTGTCCGTTACCCATAGCGATCGCCACGTGGTGTGTGCTTCCGCGGCTACCCCAGAATAACAAATCACCGGCTTTTGCTTCGTTGATCGAAATTACCGTACCGGAAAATTCTTGTGCGTAAGTTACCCGTGGTAATGAGATCCCAACTTTAGCAAATACATATTGTGTAAAGCCAGAACAGTCAAAGCCATCTGGTGTCGTACCACCCCAAACATAAGGAGTACCAATGTATTTCATTGCTTCTGCTACGATTGCTGAACCATTGACCGTTTGTGCGGGTGCAGGAGTACTGCTTGAACCGTTGCTGCTATTATTTGATCCTTGGTTGTTATTGCTATTGTTATTATTGGCAGGTGTCGATGGTGTCGTATTTGCTGAACCGCTGCCTTGTGATGAACTGCCTTGCGTAGTATCAGTCGTCGTACTAGAATTTGTTGTGGCGCTTGATGTCGTTGAATTCGACGTTGAAGATTCGCTTGGTGCTGCTTCCTGAGTAGCTGCTTCAGCTGCTGCCGCTTCTTGAGCCGCTGCTTCTTGTGCTGCTTGTTCACGAGCTGCTGCTGCCGCCGCTTCTTCTGCAGCGATGCGAGCTTGTTCTGCTTCGTATTCTTCTTTTTGTTTTTCTAAATCAGCTTTTTCATCTTCTTTAGATGCTTGTTGAACAGCCAATTCCGCTTGCAAAACATTCAAATCAGCTTGTTTGGCTTGTAGATCCCCTAATTGTGTTTCTAATTCAAATTGGTTCGCTGCGATCTCTGCCAATTTATCGTCGTTTTCCGCTTTTTTCGCTTCAACTGCTTCTTGGTCTGCCTTTTGTTGATCTACAAGATCTTTGTTAGCATTGACGATCGTCGTCATTGCTTGCACACGGCCAATAGCATCTGTTAAAGAGTCAGCTTCTAATACTGCATCAATAAAGTTCGTGCTTTGTCCATTGACTTGAACATCACGAGCTTGTTTTTGGATCGCTTCTTCACGCTTTTCGATTCTGACTTTCAAATCGGCAATTTCTTGCTTCAACTTTTCAGAATCCGCACGCAAATCCCCTTGTTGTTGCAACAAAGTTTGGGCTTTTTCATTGATTGCAGTCAAGTCGCTTTCAAGTGTTGCTACTTGTGACTGGATGCTCGCTTGCTGGTTTTGCAAGTCAGAGATCTCTTGATTTTTTTCTTCAATTTTATTGTCAAAATCTGATGCAAAGACAAGTGTCGGTGCTGCTGCAGAAGTAAGAACAATTGAACTTACTAACAATAAAGATAAAATTCGCTTTTTCACTCTTCATTCCTCCGGCTGTTGCTTCCCCTAATATGGTTTTTTTATGTATAAATGCTTAAGAATACCTAAAGTCCTTCACGATAGTGTGATTGTAACACAGCCGTATGTCAGAGAGATAAAAGGAATATTACAAAAACATTTCAATCGCTGTTATTTTTATACAGTCAAACGCAAAAAAAATGAAGCTATTCGTCTTTGAATAGCTTCATGAATGGAACAACTAAAAGGATAAACAAAAGGATGTTCAATAAAAGCGTTGGTGCTAAAAAGCGGGAAACAAAGAATGACGTGCTAACTGATGCGATCTTAAACAGCAATTGAACCCCCAATGTCACAACTTCTAAGCTTGTAACAAAGATGATCATTCCGAAAAACATGGTAAATACATTTTGATAAAGCGTATTTTTCAAAATATACATAATCCACACGATCAAGGGAAACGCCACCGTGTAGATGCCGATCACACCGACATAATACACGTCATAGAGACAGCCGATCACCAGCGCCGTGGTAATCAAAAAGTTTTTCGGCAAATACTTCGCGCCACATAAAAGAGCGATCAATAAAAGATGCGCACTGGCGATATAATTGTCTTGGGTCCATTTTTCCAAAAAACGCGTCAGTTGTCCATCTGCCAACATCATCAAAAAGAAGACGCCCGCTGCCAGGTATTTGATGTAGTCATGCTTTTTCATGGCTATTCCTCACCTGCCAAGCGTTTGATAATCGTTACAGCTTGAATATCATACATTTGGGCATACGGTTTTACAAATACTTGGGTATCAAGACCAAACTCATCTTTGGTGGTACGGATCACTGTTCCGATCGCTAAGTCGGCGGGCGAGTTTCCTCCTAATCCAGAGGTCTGCACGACATCGCCTTCCTTCAGCTCATTGTCCCCCGTCAATTGGGTAATGACTAAGGAACGTTCTTTTTGATCGTAACTACTTAGGATCCCAAAGTTTGACCCATCTTCGCCGCTGATCCGAACCGGATAGTGGTTGGAATTCTGGTTTTCAGAAGTCAAAAGTTCAATTTTAGAAGAAGCTGCATTGACCTCAATGACACGACCAATCAAGCCTTTTTGCGACATGACTGCCATGTTGACCTCAACACCATCTCTTGAGCCGCGGTCCACGATCAGCATATCTTGCCAAGTATCAGGTGACCGATTGATGACATTGGCGGAGATCCGTTCATAATTCGTCAAGGTTGCATTCAGCTCTAGCTCTTCTTTCAAGGCATCGATTTCTCTTTGCGCATTGTCCTTCGCTTGTTCCAGTTCCTCAAAACTGTCCAATTTCTCTTTTAAACGTTCATTTTCTTCATAGGTCACAAACAAATTTTTGACTGAATTGGCACCATTTTCGATCCAACGAAAAGGAGCGGTAATCATTTTATCGATAAAGCCAACGGAGTCATTGACCGTAGATTGCACGGCATTGGTGGAGTTTCCCGCTGCTCGGCGGGCGATCGTCACGCTTAATACGGTGACAACTAAAATCACAATAATCAATGTGATGATAATATTTTTATTAGGATTAAACTTTTTCACAAAGACACCTCAAATAATTCCAAACTGTAGTTCCAATTTTACCATTAATACCCTGCAAACAAAAGCTAAGTTGTCCGTCTTAATGTTTTTTTTGTAATTAAGTTTCTGAAATTTTCAACAAAAAAAAGAGACGTTCCGTCTCTTAATCACAACTTTGAATGACTGCTATCATCCCGCTGCTAAAGGAAAAACCTGCTGTTTGTGTCAGAAATTCATTGCTAGCATAAGAAGTTGGGTACGGTACTTGGACGTTTTCTAATAAATACTTGCTACCTGTTAACGTCAAATCTGTTACCGGCGTCAAACAGCAATACGCCAAATACTGCATCCCGGGTTCTTTTTCCAATTGATAGGTGCCTGGTAAAAAGAACTGAACGACATTTTGACGATCTAAAAAACGCAGATTTGGGGCAAATGGACGAAACCGATCTTCTAAAACTAACCACAGATTGGCTAAAAGATGGTCAAGGCGTCCCCCCGTTGCACCAATCACGTCGATTTGCGCTTCTGGATAAAGACGCAACGTCTCAACCAATGCCAATTGAGTATCTGTATCATCTTTTTCAGCAGGGGCTTGGATCACTGTCTTAACTTGTTGTTTGACCGCTTGCAATTCTGCTGCGGTCAGGGAGTCGAAATCACCGATTGCTAGATCGACTGGCCGTTGGTGCTGAAGCAAAAACAGGGCCCCACGATCAATTCCAATGTATTTATCATACGCCATCAACTGTGGCCAATTTTCAGGACTTCCACCTGCCGCTAACAAAATTTTCATTTACTGTAAAGCTTCTTTCAAGGCTCTGATTTGCGCCGCAGGTTCATCGGCATCGTAAATATAGCTTCCTGCTACAAAGACATTTGCGCCTGCTTCCAGGCAGCGTTTGGCTGTATCAGGAACGATCCCGCCATCTACTTCGATATCATAATGGTAGCCTTTTTCTTCTTTTAAAGCAGCCAGCGCCGCAATTTTTTCCAGTGATTCTTCAATAAAGGATTGCCCACCAAACCCTGGATTGACCGTCATAACTAACACTTGATCACACATGGATAAAACATGTTCAATGGCTGAAACTGGTGTACCTGGGTTGATGACGATTTCTGCTTTGACATTTTCTGCCACAATCATTTGGATCGCACGATGGATATGAGGCGTTGCTTCCGCGTGGATACCAATGATATCTGCTCCAGCTTCCGCGAAGGCATGGATATACTTTTCTGGCTCGGTGATCATTAGATGAACATCCAACGGCAGCTTGGTAACTGGGCGAATCGCTTTAACGATGTTTGGGCCTAAGGTAATATTAGGAACGAAATGACCGTCCATCACGTCTACGTGAATGTAATCTGCGCCATGGCGCTCTACCAGCTCAATGTCTCTTTGAAGATTTGCAAAATCGGCACTTAAAATAGATGGTGCTAGTTTCATCATGCTTTTCCCTCACTTTTTCTTCTTTTTATAAACCGGACGTCGGTTTTCAATCTCTTCTAAAAATTGCACGTAGTTTTTGTAACGAGTTTCAGCAATCTCATTTGCTGCAACTCCCTGTTTAACTGCACAATCAGGTTCATTGAGGTGCATACACTCCCTAAAGCGGCAGTTGGAAGCTACTGCTAAAAAATCAGGGAAGAGCTTTGGTAACTCTACTGCTTCGATTTCCAGAAAATCGATCGAACTAAATCCTGGTGTATCGGCAACCAATCCATCACAAATCGGCAAAAGCTCCACATGACGGGTCGTATGTTTCCCCCGTCCGAGAGATTCTGAGATCACTCCTGTTTCCAATGCCAATTCCGGGACGATTCGATTCAA
>NZ_JBMHEK010000001.1:3560000-3589498 GCF_050498765.1 Enterococcus sp. DIV1096b
ATAAGGGGCATGATGATTTGACGTCATCCCCACCTTCCTCCGGTTTGTCACCGGCAGTCTCGCTAGAGTGCCCAACTAAATGATGGCAACTAACAATAAGGGTTGCGCTCGTTGCGGGACTTAACCCAACATCTCACGACACGAGCTGACGACAACCATGCACCACCTGTCACTTTGCCCCCGAAGGGGAAGCTCTATCTCTAGAGTGGTCAAAGGATGTCAAGACCTGGTAAGGTTCTTCGCGTTGCTTCGAATTAAACCACATGCTCCACCGCTTGTGCGGGCCCCCGTCAATTCCTTTGAGTTTCAACCTTGCGGTCGTACTCCCCAGGCGGAGTGCTTAATGCGTTTGCTGCAGCACTGAAGGGCGGAAACCCTCCAACACTTAGCACTCATCGTTTACGGCGTGGACTACCAGGGTATCTAATCCTGTTCGCTCCCCACGCTTTCGAGCCTCAGCGTCAGTTACAGACCAGAGAGCCGCCTTCGCCACTGGTGTTCCTCCATATATCTACGCATTTCACCGCTACACATGGAATTCCACTCTCCTCTTCTGCACTCAAGTCTCCCAGTTTCCAATGACCCTCCCCGGTTGAGCCGGGGGCTTTCACATCAGACTTAAGAAACCGCCTGCGCTCGCTTTACGCCCAATAAATCCGGACAACGCTTGCCACCTACGTATTACCGCGGCTGCTGGCACGTAGTTAGCCGTGGCTTTCTGGTTAGATACCGTCAAGGGATGAACGTTCTACTCTCATCCTTGTTCTTCTCTAACAACAGAGTTTTACGATCCGAAAACCTTCTTCACTCACGCGGCGTTGCTCGGTCAGACTTTCGTCCATTGCCGAAGATTCCCTACTGCTGCCTCCCGTAGGAGTCTGGGCCGTGTCTCAGTCCCAGTGTGGCCGATCACCCTCTCAGGTCGGCTATGCATCGTTGCCTTGGTGAGCCGTTACCTCACCAACTAGCTAATGCACCGCGGGTCCATCCATCAGTGACGCAAAAGCGCCTTTCAACTTTCTTCCATGCGGAAAATAGTGTTATACGGTATTAGCACCTGTTTCCAAGTGTTATCCCCTTCTGATGGGCAGGTTACCCACGTGTTACTCACCCGTTCGCCACTCTTTTTCTTTCGATGGAGCAAGCTCCGGTGAAAGAAAAAGCGTTCGACTTGCATGTATTAGGCACGCCGCCAGCGTTCGTCCTGAGCCAGGATCAAACTCTCATAATGATTTGTTTGAATGACCATACGGTCATTAAGCTCATAAAAATTAACTTTGCTAGCTATTGCTTGCATGTATTTGTTTCAATAAATTGAAACGTCCTACACATTGGTTCGTTTGCTTGCTTTGTTCAGTTTTCAAAGGTCTACAGTGCTGTGTTAGCAACTTTTATATCATATCAGAGCGACGTTTGATTGTCAACTCTTTTTTAAAAGTTTTTTTCGCTCGTTGTTTTTCAACTTCGCAGCGGCTGTCTCAGCGACTTCATTAGAATAACAAATGATTTGTTATTTGTCAACAACTTTTTTTAATTAATTTTGTTGATGTATCAACATCGATTAACTATTTTAAAATTGCGACTTCGTTATAATATCATCTGTCGAGCTGTGCGTCAACCACTTTTTTAAATTCTTTTTACGAATTCGTTTAGTCATTTGGCACATGTAATAATATACCAAGACTTGCGCTATTCGTCAACCATAAAATGATTGATAGACCAACGTTTCTAGTTACTCCGTTTCCAAAGATGATTCGTGATTTTTAGTCCGTGATTTCCGCCTTTTTTAAGGACTTTTTCCGTTATTATTTGCCTATCGTTCGTCTTTTTCCTTTTTGTGTTTTCTTAATTCCTATCATTCTTATAAATTTAAGTATGATTTTATCTATTTTGTGGAATATTTGCTAAAATGGAGAAAAGAATATTGTTCCTAGGAGGACCCAGTATGAAAATACTTGTAGCAGATGATGACAAAGAGATCGTAGAACTATTAAGCATTTATTTACACAATGAAGGTTATGAATCGGTCAAAGCATATGATGGAAAAGAAGCACTGACCAAGATCCGCACCACTTCTGATATCGAACTATTGATCTTAGATATCATGATGCCAGAAATGGATGGCATGCAAGTCGTGAAAGAATTGAGAAAAGAATCCCAAATCCCTATTATTATGCTGACCGCTAAAACAACCGATATGGATAAGATTCGTGGATTGGTCGCCGGTGCGGATGATTATGTCACCAAACCTTTCAACCCATTAGAAGTTATGGCCCGGGTAAAATCGCTATTGAGAAGAACCAAGATGCAGGCTGCTTCAAATCAACCAGAGATTCTAGAAGTAAGCTCCCTTATTATCAATCGCGATTCCCATGAAGTAAAAACCGTCGATGGCAACGAAATTCAATTGACTGCATTAGAATTCGGTATCCTCTACTTGCTGGCATCGCATCCGAACCGTGTCTTTAGCGCCGATGAGATTTTTGAACGAGTTTGGAAACAAGAAAGTGTCGTTTCTGCCAAAACAGTTATGGTCCATGTCAGTCACTTACGAGATAAGATCGAAGAAGCCACGGATGGTGAAAAAGTCATCCAAACAGTATGGGGGGTCGGCTACAAAATAGATGCGAAGTAAACCAACTGAAAAAAAGCGCAACACACCCATCGAAAAAAAGAAACGGATCACGCTGACCTCAAAGGAAATCAGTGAGTTATTTGCCGAAGGAATTGTAACGATTGTTCTTTTACTTCTATTAAATATCGCTATTTTGGTCATCTTGACCTCAATCGTTGAAAATTCACCAGATTTAGTTGATGCCATCTACGCATCGAAGAATGCTTTCACATCTGCCTTTAATACAGATATCTTCCGCAGTGGGCGCAACTTCATTCTACCGATGTTCTTCCTATTAGATGTGATCGTCTTATATTGGCGTTTGATTCGTCGCTACCATCAAATGCAGCTACGTCACATCATCAGCGAGCTTCATTTTATTGCGGAAGGCAATTACGATCATCGCATTCCCTTCGAGTTACGGGGCGATTTAAGTCGGATCGTTTCTAATATCAATGGCTTAGTCGACAGTACGGTGGCGGCGATTGAAGATGAACGACGGATCGAGCAATCCAAAGATGAGCTGATTACCAATGTCAGTCATGACATTCGAACACCGTTGACTTCGATCATCGGCTATTTAGGTCTAATTGAAGATCGACAATACCATTCAGAAGAAGAATTGCTGAAATATACCCATACGGCGTATGTCAAAGCCAAGCAAATGAAATCCCTTGTCGATGATTTGTTTGAATATACAAAAGTGCGCCAGCCTAGCGTCCCAATCAATGTGATGGAATTTGACATGGCCCAGCTAGTGGAACAATTGGCGGCGGACTTTGAATTAGAAGCTAGTCGGAAAGGCATCAAGATTGAAACATACACCCGTCCGGAACACATCGAGATGGATGGCGATACCGAAAAACTGGTGCGGGTCTTCAATAACTTGCTTTCGAATGCCTTGAAATACGGCAAAGGCGCCGATAAGATCCGCATGGAAGTCGAGAAAGTCGGGACCGAAGCGATCTTAACAGTCAAAAACAATGGGCAAATGATCCCTAAGCAAGCCCTTGATTCTCTATTCGACCGTTTCTACCGAGTGGAAGAATCCCGCTCTCAAGAAACAGGAGGAACTGGCTTAGGTCTAGCGATCGCTCAAAGCATCGTCGCCTTACATGGCGGCTATATCTATGCCAAGTCAACGCCGGAATGGACGTCCTTTATTATCCATCTCCCGTTGAAACGCAACAACTTATCCAACACACAAACCTATGGTTGACGACCCAACATTTTTTGGGTATGCTAGAGAAAATAATCAAGGCACAGAACCTAGTATATTTTTTTCATCTGTATAGAGAGCTGATGGTTGGTGAAAATCAGTGTTGGAAAAAATAGAATCCAGTTCTTTAACGTGTATTTTTCGAAAGAAAAATCGTTGGCTCACGATACGAGCAGCAAGGGCAGCGCAAGCTGAACTTGGGTGGCACCGCGAATGGTCATTTCGTCCCAAGCAATACGGGATTGGAATGGCCTTTTTTCTATGGAAAAATCAAAGGAGGATGTATCACTATGTTAGATGTAAAAATGATTCGCCAAAATTTTGCTGAAGTACAAAGCAAACTCGCAACACGAGGTGTCCAAAAAGAAGTGTTGGACCGCTTTTTAACACTTGATGAGCGTCGCCGAGAACTCTTAGTCCAAACGGAAGAGCGCAAGAAATTGCGTAATGAGGTTTCTGGTGAGATCGCCGCCTTGAAACGGGCGAAAGAAGATGCGGCAGATAAAATTGCCCAAATGAAAGAAGTCGGCAGCCAAATTAAGCAATTGGATGAAGAGATCGCTCAAATTGATGAAGACATCAAAGAGATCGCCACGACGTTGCCGAACTTGCCGAATGATTCTGTTCCGGTGGGCAAAGATGAAGATGACAATGTAGAAGTCCGCCGTTGGGCAGACCCAAAAACCTTTGCCTTTGAACCAAAACCCCATTGGGAGATCGCAGAAGACTTGGGGATTCTCGACTTTGAGCGGGGTGCCAAAGTTTCTGGTAGCCGTTTTGTTTACTACAAAGGCTTAGGTGCTCGTTTGGAACGTGCCTTATACAACTTCATGTTGGATCAGCATGTTTATGAGCATGGGTATACGGAGATGATCACCCCGTATATCGTCAACAGCCAAGCAATGTTCGGTACTGGGCAATTTCCGAAGTTTAAAGAAGATGTTTTCCAATTGGCAGACACTGATTTGACTTTGATCCCGACTGCGGAAGTACCTTTGACCAACTACTATCAAGGGGAGATCTTAGAACAAGAACAGCTCCCTGCCTACTTCACTGCCTTGAGCCCATCATTTCGTTCAGAAGCCGGCAGCGCTGGCCGTGACACTCGCGGTTTGATTCGCTTGCACCAATTCAATAAAGTCGAAATGGTGAAATTCAGTGATGCAGAACATTCTTATGAAGAATTAGAGAAAATGACGGCTAATGCCGAAGATATTTTGCAAAAACTCAATTTACCTTACCGTGTGCTTAGCTTGTGTACAGGAGATATGGGCTTTTCTGCAGCGAAGACCTATGATTTAGAAGTATGGATCCCTGCCCAAGAGATGTATCGTGAGATCAGCTCTTGCTCAAACTGTGAAGACTTCCAAGCACGTCGTGCCATGATCCGTTACCGTGATCAAGAGGGCAAGATTCACTACATGCATACACTAAACGGCTCTGGTTTGGCTGTCGGTCGGACGGTAGCCGCAGTGCTTGAAAATTATCAAAACGAAGACGGCAGTGTAACGGTACCAGAAGTTCTGGTTCCTTATATGGGTGGACTGACAAAAATTGAAAAAGCCTAAGCCTTAGTAACCTCAGTAGCAACCCCTAGAGAACAGTCACACCGCGTGAGCTGTTGCCTAGGGGTTTTCTTGTTTACGTAGCCTAGAGTGGTTTCCATCCCCCTAACCACTTTGATCACTTCTTGCAAGAGAAACAACGCAACAAGGCTGTAATTTTTAAGCGAATAATTAGAAAAATCCCTTTGTCTTTTTAATCCTCTATCAGAAACCGGGCATGATCGTTGAAAGTGCCTATGACTTATGGTAACGTGGGCATAATTTAGGATGGAATGAAGGGAGCTTCACCAATGCCCGAACGAAAGACCTATGCCCGTCGGAGTGACTTGCACAAGAAACCAAACAATAATCAAAAACGAACAGCATCAGCTGAAGAAAGACCGAAAGGACCACCCTCGAGAAAGAAGCCGTATCGGAAAGCAATTTTTTCCTTATTTGCCTTATTATTGATCGTTTTGATCGCAACGGCTGGCTCGGTTCTTTACACCTTGCACCAACAAGAAGTTGCGGCCAAAGCAAAATATGAGGCAGCTGCAGAGAAATTACTGGCATCAATCCAAGCAGAACAAAGCCAAAATGGGTTAAAAACAACGCCTGAAGTGCTCTCAGAAGGAGCAAACAAAGAACTGATCTACCGCCCGCAAGACCTCGATGCGTTTCCCATCAAAGATATCAAAGACCGGTTGACAAAAGCCGCTGAGTCATTGCGCAAAAAACAAACGGAAAAAGAAGTCGTCACCGTTGCCCGTATCCAAGCACAAACGGTAGCTGCAAAAGTCTCTACCTATTCATTAAAAGCCGACAGCTATGTATGGAATCGAGAAACCGGTCGTTTTGAAGATGCTGATCGTTTAACAGATGCACCGATCTTCGTATCAGAGAAGACGCAAACCGAATTGTCTTTGAAAGAACTTGTTCCTGATGAAGGCAGCTTATTAGGTATTCAACAAGTCATTCAACAGAAACTGCTGGATCAAGCCAAGGAACCCGCAAAAATCATCGACGCCGTCTTGGCCATGGAGCGGATCACCTTCGATTCGAAATTTACTTATGATCCGGAAAAGCTGACCATCGAATTGCCAAAAAATCAGACGGAAGCGACAGAAATCACCCTGTCTTACAGCGAGATCGCCCCATTCATTGATCCTGATCTCGTGGATGCTGACCAACTCAACAATGCCTTGCCAAGTCTTGACCCCAATAAAAAATACGTGGCATTGACCTTTGATGATGGACCCAACAGTACCTCCACTATGGATCTTTTGAACATCTTACAAGAAAATGACGTCAAAGCGACCTTCTTTATGCTGGGACAAATGGTTGAGCAATATCCACAAGCTGCCAAAAAAGTCCAAGAAGCCGGGCACGAGATCGCCAGTCATTCATACTCTCATCCGCAGCTGAATACTCTTTCAGCGGAAGATTTGCAGGCAGAAGTTACGAAAACCAATAAAGCCATTTACCATGCGACGGGTTTACTACCTAGGAATTTACGGCCCCCTTATGGCGCTATCGACAAACAAAGCGCAGAAACCATCGGCATGCCGATCATTCAATGGGACATCGATTCTCAAGACTGGAAATTGAAGGATCCGAAGAAAATCAATGCCTTGGTTCAACAAAATGTCTTTAATGGTGCCATGATCTTGATCCATGATATTCACCCGAAATCTGTGAAAGCCGTACCGGGAGTCATTAAAACACTCAAAAACGAAGGCTACGAATTCGTGACCGTCGATCAATTATTAGAAGCACGGCAAAAACCGTTGCATCAATACTTTGGGATGAACGATGAACGCCTCGTTGATTAAGAGAAAAAGGAACGCAGCAAATTGTCTCTTGCTGCGTTCCTTTTTAGTTATTGGATCATTCCCTCTTTTTTAGCCCTTCTTTTCTTCATACACATTAGTCACAAAAATTTGAATCAATAGATCAGCGACAGCTTTTGGCGGCATCGTTGAAAAATCTTTGAGCCAGCGTTCGATCAAACCGATAGACCCGCAGACAAAAAAGCTAAGGCACAGTTCCAATTCTTCCTCGGAAGCATCTTGAAAGTATTGGGCAAATCGTTTCAAGGTCTCCGGTTTGATTTCTGACAACAAAAGATTCAGCAAATGGCTGTTGTTCAACAAAATCAAATGGGTGGTACTAGGATTCTCATACAAAATCGTCAATAGTTTTTCCAGCCAAAGATCCAATGACAAATTTTCCTGCTGCAAGTTCGATGCGATCTGCTCAACGAGCTCCCCTTCGATCTCCTCCAACAAAGCGGCTGTGTCCTTATAATATTTATAAAATGTTCCCCGATTGATATCTGCTCGTTCCGCAATCTCTTTGATCGTGATTTTGCGATACTCTTTTTCCAACAATAACTCCTGAAAGGCGCGCCGGATCACTTTTTTCGAGTAGATCGTTCGACGGTTCCCGACAGTCCCTACCATATCGTTTCCCCTTTTCTCTGTACATTTAATCAATATTTGTCTATTTAATGACAAATAAGCAAGCATTGAGGATTGCTCTTACTTTTCTTTCTTAGTATACTAACACCATGTGATTAAATCAACACGTGTTTAAAAAATGGAGGCTTTATTAATGAGTTATGTTGAAGTAAAGAATGAATATAAACGCTATCAGATGGGCGAAACCACTATCACTGCCAACAATGATCTTTCCTTTGCCATTGAAGAAGGCGAATTAGTGGTGATTCTTGGACCTAGTGGTGCCGGAAAATCGACCGTTTTGAATATCTTAGGCGGGATGGACTCGCCAGATGAAGGAGAAATCATTATCGACAATGTCGATATCGCGAAGTTTAACGACAAACAATTAACAGAATACCGCCGTACAGACGTTGGGTTTGTCTTCCAGTTTTATAATTTGGTCCCAAATCTGACAGCAAAAGAAAACATTGAATTGGCTACTGAAGTCTCCCCGAATGCACTCGATCCTGATGAAGTCTTGGCCCAAGTCGGGTTAGAAAACCGCAAAAACAACTTTCCTTCTCAGCTTTCTGGTGGGGAACAGCAGCGGGTATCGATCGCTCGGGCGTTAGCCAAAAACCCGAAACTGCTGCTATGCGATGAACCGACTGGTGCTTTGGACTTTGAAACAGGAAAACAAGTGTTGAAGCTTTTGCAAAACGCTAGCCGGAAAAATGGCAATACGGTGTTGATCATCACCCATAATAGCGCCATTGCCCCGATCGCCGATCGGGTGATCCATATCAACGATGCCACTGTCCGTTCCATTGAAGAGAATCCTCATCCCATCTCGATCGATGAAATCGTTTGGTAGGAGGATCTGATGAAAAATAAGACCTATCTTAAAGCAAGTTTGCGAGAGATTCGCCAATCAAAAGGCCGCTTTATCGCAATCACCTTGATCATTTTTTTAGGAACGTTTCTCTTTGTCGGTGTCAAAGCAACCGGCCCGATCCTGAACCATTCCGCGAGTGAATATGTCAACGGCCAGCAATTAGCAGATCTGCAAGTCACTTCAACACTGGGATTGACAGAGGAAGACATTGATGCCGCGGAAAAAAGCGGTGCTCACACAGAAGCCGCCTATCAATTTTATTACGCTGCCAATTCAGATGAAGTCGTGCAAGTGACCTCCTATGACCCCTCACAGGAACTCAACCAGTTACTGGTGAAGGACGGCCGACTGCCAGAAAAAGCCGATGAAATCGTGCTGGACACCGAAGCAAAAAATTATGGCTGGCAAATAGGTGATACTTTTACGATCGATGATGCCGATAATCTGTCGGACAAAGAGTATACGATCGTTGGGTTTGCCACTTCTCCCATTTATATCAGTGCTGCCGAACGGGGCTATGCAAATGTCGGCAGCGGTGTCGTGACGTACTTTGCTTATGTACCGGAAGAACAGTTCACGATGGAGGTCAAATCGATCCTCTATCTCGCCTTTGATGATGTCGCCGGGCTTGAAACATACTCCGATACGTACACCGACAAGATGGCAGCCCATCAAGAAACGATTGAGGAACTGTTTGCGGACCGTCCTAAGGAACGCTTAGCAGAAATTCAACAAGACGCTTTTGATGAATTAGCCCCTGCAGAAAAAGAAGTCCGCGATGGACAAAAACAGTTAGCTGATGGACAAGCCCAACTGGATCAGGCCAAAGCGGAACTAGAACAACAGCAAGCCGCCTTGGCACAGCTGCCGCCCGTACAACAAGCAGCCCTCGAAGGCCAATTGGCGGCTGGAGAAGCAGAATTGACACAGCAGCAAGACCAATTAGATGAACAGCAACAAGAACTAACCGATGCCCAACAAACACTGGCAGAAAAACGGGCAGAGATCGAAGACTTGGCAGAGCCGACGTATCTTTACAACCAACGCAAAGACAATCCCGGTTTCCAAGAATATGGTGGGCTGTCTGATCGTATCGCAGCGATCGCCAATGTGTTTCCTGTCTTCTTCTTCTTTATCGCTGCGTTGATCACCTTTACGACACTGACGCGGATGGTAGAAGAAAACCGCAAAGAGATCGGTACCTTAAAAGCGATGGGCTATGGCAAAGTCGAGATCTCCCTTAAATATTTGATTTATGCCCTCCTTTCTTCGGCCATTGGCATTATTAGTGGTGCCGTATTAGGAACCGAACTGTTGCCACGTTTGATCTATTTCCTATCCAGCGAACGGTATCTTTTAGACGGGATTCGCGTCTATTATGTCTGGTCGCCAATTATTTTGGCCGCAATCGCCTTTTTACTGGCGACGCTTGGTGCCTGTCTGTTTGTTCTGATCAAAGAATTGCGGGAAAAACCTGCCCAGCTGCTGCAAGTTCGCGCACCAAAGCCCGGGAAACGGATTTTATTAGAAGCAATTACCCCCTTATGGTCCCGTTTAAGCTTCAATCAAAAAGTCAGCTTCCGTAACATCTTCCGCTACAAATCGCGAATGATCATGGCAATCATTGGCATCGCCGGTTGTACGGGACTGATGGTGGCAGGCGTTGGGTTGAAAGATTCTCTAAGTGCCGTGACTGCAAAACAATTTGGGCCCATTACGGATTATCAAGCCGTCGTGACCTTAAATGATGCGAAGGAAGAAACCGTTGCTGCCGCTGAAACGGTTTTAACAGACGAGCCTCTTTTGACCCATTCGATGCTAGTCTACAATGAAACGATCGAGATTCGACCGGCTAACCAAGGAAAACAAAGTCTGACCTTGATGGTTCCGGCAGATCAAGATGCTTTTGCAGACTATGTCCATTTGAAAACGACGGCAGGACAGAAGCTGTCATTAACAGAGGGTGCCGTGCTGACTATGAAGTACGCAGAATTATATGATTTGCACGTTGGCGATACATTGACCTTCTATACCAGCGATCAAGAAGCCTATGAAGTACCTATTAGTGGCATCGCAGAAAATTATTTAGGCAATTCTCTTTATCTGTCGCCGACCGTTTATGAAGAAATCACCAATAGTACCTTTGAACCAAATGCGTTCTTAGTCAAAAGCAAGACGATGACGAAAAAACAAGAGGAAGCTTTATCAACAGCCTTGTTAGATACCGACAAAGTCAAAAACACGACGTTCCTTTCCACTCAGATTAAAATGCAGGATGATTCGATGGGTAACTTGAACGCCATTGTCTTGATCTTAGTTGTATTATCAGGGGCATTAGCCTTTGTCGTCTTGTATAACTTGACCAACATCAATGTTTCCGAGCGGATTCGCGAGCTTTCTACTATCAAAGTATTAGGGTTTTACAATAAGGAAGTGACTATGTACATCGTACGAGAAAATATCGTCTTTACGTTATTTGGGATTCTCGCCGGTTACGTGGTAGGTTACTTCTTGACTGACTTTATTTTGATCCAAGCTTCGATGGAGAACATGGTCTTTCCATTAGTGATCAATTGGCCGGCTTATGCTTTAGCCGGCGGCATGACGATTCTCTTTACGATCATCGTGATGTACGTCACCCATGTGAAACTGACTCATGTCAACATGATCGATGCATTGAAATCAAACGAATAAACTGCTGCTAAAGCGATTTGCTGATCATCCAGCAGCGATTTTAGAGAAAAGGGTGCCGATCTCAGCCATTTTGGCAAGATCGGCACCCTTTTTTAGAACCAACGCCCCCTCTGTCCACTTTTGAACAGAGGGGGCGTTGGTTTTCACGTGAAACATTTTATGATTTTACGGAGTAGTTTGGTGCTTCTTTCGTGATTTGAACATCGTGGGGATGTGATTCTTTTAGTCCGTTGCCGCTCATTTGGATGAATTGTGCTTCATCACGTAATTGCTGCAGATTGCCGGCACCGACATAACCCATCCCTGATTTCAACCCGCCGATCATTTGGAAGATGATATCAGAAACGCTGCCTTTATAAGCGACACGTCCTTCAATGCCTTCTGGAACCAATTTGTTGGCTTCATTTACGCCCCCTTGGAAGTAACGGTCGCTGGAGCCTTTTTCCATTGCCCCCAATGAACCCATTCCGCGGTACGTTTTGAAGCGACGGCCTTGATAGATTTCAAATTCACCTGGTGATTCGTCAGTTCCTGCCAACATGCTACCGAGCATTACAGCATGTCCGCCAGCTGCTAAAGCTTTGACGATATCGCCAGAGTACTTGATCCCACCATCGGCAATGATTGCTTTGCCATATTGACGTGCCACAGAGGCTGCATCATAGATCGCTGTCAATTGAGGAACTCCGACACCGGCTACCACCCGAGTAGTACAGATCGATCCTGGACCGATCCCGACTTTTACGACATCGACACCAGCATCATACAATGCTTTCGTGCCTTCTGCAGTGGCAACATTTCCAGCAATCAATGTCGCTTCTGGGAAATGTGCACGAATTTCAGAGATTTTGCGTAAAACACCGGCACTGTGTCCATGGGCAGTATCAATGACGATCGCGTCCACGCCTGCATCCAATAATGCTTGTGCACGTTCAAAGGTATCGCTGGTAACGCCGACTGCTGCTGCCACTAATAGGCGTCCATGCGTGTCTTTGGCTGCATTCGGGAATTCGATCACTTTTTCAATATCTTTGATGGTGATCAAACCGCTTAAGATCCCTGCTTCATCAACGATCGGTAATTTTTCGATCTTGTGTTGTTGTAAGATTTTTTCCGCATCTTTCAACGAAGTACCGACAGGTGCTGTGATCAATTGGTCTTTGGTCATCACATCATTGATCGGCATCGTATAATCCGTGACAAAACGCATGTCGCGGTTCGTGATGATACCGACTAATTTGCGGTTCTCCATCGTTTCTACGATCGGTACCCCGCTGATGCGGTACTTGCTCATCAAATGTTCTGCATCAGCAACTAAGTGACTTGGTGTTAAGAAAAACGGATCGATGATCACGCCGCTTTCAGAACGTTTTACTTTGCGCACTTCATCTGCTTGCGCGGCGATACTCATGTTTTTGTGAATCACGCCAAGTCCGCCTTGACGCGCCATTGAGATCGCCATTTTACTATCAGTTACGGTATCCATACTGGCACTTATGATTGGAATATTTAGTGTAATATTCGGGGCAAGCTGCACTTTCATATCCACGTCATTTGGCAAGACGTGACTTTCTGCCGGAATCAATAAGACATCATCAAACGTTAACCCTTTTTTTACAAATTTGGTTTCCCAGTTGGACATTTTTGTAACCACTCCTTAAAGTTTTTAGGTATTTTAAAAAAAATAGCAAAGATTTTTTCATAAGTCAACCATTCGGAAAGCTTTCTTAATAATCCTCTTCAAACCTTTGGTCAAATCTCATAATTCGCCATTTTTTCTAAAAAAACACGCTGATCGTGCGGTCTTTTTTAACAAAAGAAGGCGCACGATCAACGTGTAGCCATCAGCCTCTAGGAACAGACAGACTGCTGATGATATTGTATTTGCGTTTCAAGTAGTACTTCGCTGCTAATGCCACTGCCCCGATCAAGGCTTCGATCACAGGATCCACTTGTGGATTCAATGGTGGTTGGATCATCGCAGAAAGCGAGATCACAACGATCCATAGCATGAAGGCGGCAACTAAAATCAAAATGATCTTCCACATCTTCGGCCGTTTGCTCTTATCGGCACCTGGGCGTTCATATTGATACATGTATTTGTACATCAAGTAGAAGACCCAACCAGCAAGCATCGCCATCAAGAAGAGGGTCAATAAGCCATAAGGTTGTGCTTGACCTCTAGTAAAGATTCCCATAACCCCTAGCATCAAGCCAAAGATCCCTAAAATCAGCAAGGTGTTATCCAACCACATCAAGAAGGGGCCGGATTCTTTTTGCTCAACGGGTTTGTTGATGATGGCTTCGGTGCGTTCAGACACTGTACCAAATAATTGGCGGGCTGTTTTGCCGCCTTTTTGTTCTTTGACTAAGACAGGCAGCATCTCATGCAAGGCAATCGTTTTTTCTTCTTCAGAAAGGTTGGCTGCCTCTAGCGATTTTTTTAAATCAAATATATATTGTTGGTTTCGTTTTGTTAATTGTTGTTCTAATTCACGATTTTCGGAAACATAATTTCGCAGAGTTTCTGGTTCCATGAATTGATTCTCCCTTCTGCGTTTTCTTCACAATGGACATTTTACCACAAATTCACTGGGAAGAAAGCCCTTTATACGTTAAAACGGAACAACATCACGTCGCCATCTTGCACGACATAATCTTTTCCTTCCAAACGTACCCGACCGGCTTCTTTGGCCGCTTGCATCGTGCCGTATTGGTTCAGATCTTCAAAGGAAACAGTTTCCGCACGAATAAAGCCGCGCTCAAAGTCCGTATGGATGATCCCCGCTGCTTGCGGTGCTTTGATGCCTTTACGGAACGTCCACGCACGCACTTCTTGTTCACCAGCGGTAAAGTACGTTGCTAGACCCAGCAAATCATAGGCAGCACGAATCAATTGATCCAACCCTGATTCTTCAATTCCTAATGCTTCTAAAAACTCTGCTTTGTCTTCTTCTTCCAGCTCAGCGATCTCTTCTTCGGCACGAGCACTGATGACGATCACTTCCGCATTTTCGCTCGCTGCAAATTCCTTCACTTTGTTGACATAGTCATTGGTTTCATAGTCTGCCACGTCTTCTTCTGCTACGTTGGCAACGTATAAAACTGGTTTGGTCGTTAGTAAAAACAAACTTTTGACGATGCGCTGTTCTTCATCTGTAAATTCGATCGAACGAGCTGAGATCCCTTCTTCTAGGACCGGTTTGATTTTATCAAGAACGGCCAATTCCGCAACCGCATCTTTGTCTTTGGTTTTAGCAATTTTTGCGACCCGAGTATAGCGCTTGTTGACGGATTCTAAATCTGCTAAAACCAACTCCAAGTTGATGGTGTCGATATCAGCTAATGGGTCCACGCGGCCTTCCACGTGGGTGATGTTGTCGTCGTCGAAACAACGAACGACATGACAGATCGCATCCACTTGGCGGATATGGCTCAAAAATTGGTTACCTAATCCTTCCCCTTTGCTGGCACCGCGGACGATTCCAGCAATATCCGTAAATTCAAAGGTGGTTGGGACTGTCTTTTTCGGACGGACTAATTCTGTTAAACGCTGTAAGCGCCAATCTGGCACTTCCACCATTCCTACATTCGGATCGATCGTCGCAAACGGATAGTTTGCGGCTTCTGCTCCTGCTTTGGTTATTGCATTAAATAAAGTAGATTTGCCCACATTTGGCAATCCAACGATTCCGGCAGTTAACGCCATGCTTCACTTCACTCTTTCTCTTTTTTTTCTAGGATTTTCTTCATCTTTTTATCAAATTCTCGGCGCGTCATCATGACGATGTGGCCGCAATTCGTACACTTTATTTTGATGTCTGCCCCCATGCGGATGATTTCCCAACGATTGGCTTTGCAGGCATGCGGTTTTTTCATTTCGACAATATCCCCAAGATCATACATCTTTATCACCTCAAGCTTCATCAAATTGAATGTTCAATAAATCTAAAATACGGGTTAAATCTTTTTGTGACAGGTATTCGATCTCGATTTTTCCTTTGCCTTCTTTTTCGCGGATCTCGACATTCGTGCCGAATTTATCCATCAACCGTTCTTCGCTTTCTCGTAAATAGTACGGTTTTTCCCGAATCAGACGCGGCACTTTTTTCTTTTCGTTTTTCGTGTCGTTCATCTCAGCGACCATTTGTTCTAATTGGCGGACTGTCAGATTTTCTTTGACACAACGATTGGCTAATTTTAAGATCTGTTCTTTGTTTTTCAAGCCTAATAATGTCCGGGCTTGCCCCATAGACAAACGGTCATCTTGAACCATTTCTTTGACGAGTTTCGGCAAGGACAGTAACCGCAAATAATTGGCGATATACGGGCGGCTTTTCCCTAAACGTTCAGCGACTTGTGCTTGGGTCAATTTCAAGTTCTTCATCAGCATGTCATAGGCTTCTGCTTCTTCTAAAGGATTTAAATCTTCCCGCTGCAAGTTTTCTAAAACGGCGACTTGCATCATCGCTTCTTCATCAAAATTGCGGATGATGGCTGGGATCGTTTCCTTGCCAGCTAATTTGGACGCTCGAAACCGGCGTTCACCAGCAATGATCTCATAGCCTTTGACGGATGATTGCCGCACGATGATCGGTTGAAAGACCCCCGAATGCTGGATCGAATTGGCCAGTTCTTGTAATGAAAGCTCATCAAAGGTTTTTCGCGGTTGATAAGGGTTGGGTCTTAATTCGTTTAAAGGCAGTTCAACGACTTTTTCTGTCTTGATATCGACTTCTTCTAACCCTTGCAGGTCTTGAAACAACGCATCGATCCCACGCCCTAATCCTTTCCCTTTATTCTTCACGGGCTAACACTTCCTTTGCTAACGTCTGATAGACTTCGGCTCCTTTTGAGCGTGGATCATAATCAATGATCGACAATCCATGACTAGGTGCTTCAGACAACCGGATATTCCGCGGAATAATGGTTTCGTATACTTTTTCTTGGAAATAGCGGCGGACTTCTTCCACGACTTCCGCGCCTAAGTTCGTGCGGGCATCATACATCGTCAGTAAGACCCCTTCGATCTCTAACTCAGGGTTAAAATGTTTTTGTACTAAACGCACGGTATTCAATAGTTGGCTCAGCCCTTCCAATGCATAGTACTCACACTGGACTGGGATCAAAATCGAATCACTGGCGGTAAAGGCATTGATCGTCAAATGACCTAAAGATGGCGGGCAATCGATAAAGATATAATCGTATTGTTCTTTGATTTCATTCAAAGCCGATTTCAATCGAGATTCCCGTGCCATCATGGAGGTCAATTCAATTTCCGCACCAGCTAATTGGATCGTCGCTGGAACGATATCCAAGTTTTCTCGGCTGCTAGGTAAAATCGCTTCAACGATCGGTGTTTCATTGACTAATACATCATAGAT
The DNA here is from genome assembly GCF_050498765.1 of Enterococcus sp. DIV1096b. NCBI lineage: Bacteria > Bacillati > Bacillota > Bacilli > Lactobacillales > Enterococcaceae > Enterococcus > Enterococcus sp. DIV1096b. Next base: position 3,576,792 of record NZ_JBMHEK010000001.1, read on the forward strand.
GTCTTGTTCCACATCTGGTTTGCGAATGCCGACACCGCTTGTGGCGTTGCCTTGGGCATCAATATCTACGAGTAACACTTTTTTGCCGACAAATGCTAAGGACGCACCTAGGTTCACCGTTGTGGTGGTTTTGCCTACGCCGCCTTTTTGGTTTGCAACAGAAATAATACGGGCCATTGATTTTCCTCCTATTTAATTGGTTGTTTCGCTGGCATTCCCGGTTTGCGGGGGTATTTCTTTGGCGTTTCTTTTTTCTTTTGAATGATCAAAAGATGGCGTTCATCGCCGCTGACCGGTAAGGTAAAGCTTTTTTCTTCAATAAATTTGCCGCCTAAGAGTGAGATCGCTGGTTTGGCTTCAACCAGTTCTTCCTCGCTTTTGGCAGCTTTGAGCGCATAAAAATAGCCTGCTTTTTTCACCAATGGCACACAGAGTTCCGTTAACACATTCAAACGGGCAACCGCTCGAGCGGTCACATAATCGAATTGCCCACGAAATTGCGGGTTTTGACCAAATGTTTCTGCACGGTCATGGTACAAGTGGACATTTTCCAATTGTAGATCCGTCACAAGAGTTTGTAAAAAGGTGATGCGCTTATTTAAAGAGTCGACGATCGTCACTTCTAATTCAGGAAACACGATTTTTAGTGGAATACTTGGAAAGCCAGCACCTGAACCGACATCGCACAAATGACTTTGCGGGTCAAAGGCGGTTTCAAAAGCTAAGGAAACAGAATCGTAGAAATGCTTTAAATACACTTCTGATTTTTCCGTGATTGCGGTTAGATTCATCTTCTGATTCCATTCGACTAAACGCTCGAAATAGACAGCGAATTTTTCCATTTGTTCTTCGGTTAAAACGATCCCGTTTTTGCGTAATTCTTCATGAAATTCTTCAGGTAGCATAACGAATCCTTTCTATTTTGTGAAACAGAAAAATGTTTCACAGACTAGTTCCTACTTTAACGCAAAAAGCAGTGTGATGCAATAGCCAGAGATTGCTTTCTAGGAGAATTTACCATTTTTTAACTGGGGCTTTAAGGTTGGTTTAAGGCATAGAAATTATACTCATTTCAATCCAAAAAACTTTTTTCATTTTTCCTTGACCAGCAAGGCTGCCAACCCTCCTGGTCAGCTTTTTTCTCAAAGAAACAAGCATTGATCACAGGATCAATGCTTGTTTTTGTTTCATATGAAACTTTTTTATTTCACGCGAGGTTCGTTGTATTCTTCGATACGATCAGACGCGCGGGAAGCCGCATGTTTGGCTTTGTTGGTTTGACGTGAAGCAAAGTCGCCGGTTTTAGAAGCCGCTGACGTTACTTTGTCTTGAACCGTTTCTTGTTCCTCTTCGTATTCAGCGATCGTTTTTACATCTACAACGTTGATGTTGACTTCGATCACTTCTAATTGGGTCATTGTCGTTACTTCTTTTTGAATGACTTCTTTGACTTGTTCAGCGATTTCTGGGATGTTGCGGTCGTATTCAACCACGATATCTAAATCAACGGCTACTTGTTTTTTCCCAACTTCAGTATTGATACCGGCAGTCACATTATCTGTACTAACTAATTTTTCAGCAATATTAGAGAAGAAACCACCATCGACCGTCAACAGGCCATCTACATTTTCTAATGCAATTCCGATAATTTTTTGGATCACTTTGTCATCATAGGTCAATGAACCATGAACGGGTGCTTCCCCGGTTGGTCCCTCAAAATCGTTGTGGCCAGGTTTTGGCGGTGCTGGATGATGTCCGGCTGGATCTGGATTTCCTGGTGCTGGATGATCCCCTGGTTTTGGTCCATTTTGTTGTCCTGCTACTGCTTTTTCAGCATTTGGTACCACTGGATCAGGTGATTCAGTCATTGGAATCGCATTTTCATTGGCTTGATGATTGCTGTTGGGAACCACTGGATCTGGATGTGCACTGACATTTTTTTCATTGTTTAATTCGTTTTTATCGTTATTCATTAAAAATTCCTCCTATAAAATACGTTATTGTTGGTTAAAAAATTCGTCGATGATACCGGTACGTTGGAGATACAATCCTAGCGCAAAACCCAAACCTGTTAGGAGTAGAATCAGCAATGTTTTGAAAAAACCGATCGTTACAAACAACACAGCCAGAACAAGGCCGATTGCTCCAAAAATCAATGGGATTTTGTATTGTTGTAGTTCGTTCATCATAGCCCTCCTATTCTACTCGCGGGTTTTCCGGAGTCTCATTTTGTTCAAAATTCGCGTAATTGACTTCGACTTTGACTTTTTCACTTGAGCCAAGCACTCGTTGGACATCTTGTTGGATTTCCGCCATTAAGTTTTCGGTTTTGCCAACTAAGGCAGACGTCCGTTTCAAGCGGCCTTTGATTTTGATTAAAATTCGATTTTTGGTCGCCTTGACATGAACTTTTGGTCCTTCAACAAATTCTTTTTCATTTACTTTCGTACGTACAAGTCCTTCGATCGCTTTCTTATCGATCGTCAATGCGCCCTTATCCTCTTTCAAAACAAAGGTTGTTTTAGTTTTTGGATAAAACAGCACGACTAAGATCACGATCAAGAATACGGCGATTAAAACAACGGCTACCCAAAACATATATTGACGCATAAACAAGTTGTCAAAGAAATACGTGACGACATTGCCTCTGCTGTCCAAACCAAATGGCAGCTGCATGTAAGGATTACTCATTAAAACGATTGGTAATAAGACAGTGATAAAGATCAACGAAACGATGATTGATACGATTTTCCACCCTTTACTCATAGGACACCTCCTCCTTTTTCTCCGATTTTTTGATAAGCTTACAAGTTGATGGCTTCTCCGCCGGTAACACCATAAATCTGTGCTGTCACATAGCTAGCTTTATTGGAAGCTAAAAAGACATAGACGGGTGCCAGCTCAGCTGGTTGTCCTGCCCGCTCCAGTAATGCTTGCTGACCAAATTCAGGCAGCTTGTCTTGCGGTTGGCCATGATCTAACTGTAATGGTGTCCAGATTGGTCCTGGGGCTACCCCATTGACCCGAATCCCTTTTTCAGCAAATTGTTTCGCCAAGCTGACTGTAAAACTGGCGATCGCCGATTTGGTTGCCGCATAATCCATTAAATGGGCACTTGGACTAAAGGCTTGGACAGAAGTCGTTGTCACGATCGCTCCTCCAGCCGGTAAGTGTGGTTCAGCTGCTTTCACTAATGCAAACATTGAGATAATGTTTACCATAAAGGTGTCTTTCACTTGTTCAATCGGTAATTCTGCAATCGATGGCCGCGTGATTTGCTGTGCTGCGTTCAATACTAATGTATCTAACCCACCTAATGCTACTACCGCTTTGTCAACAATCTCTTGTGGTGCCGCTTCGTCTCGCAGGTCATAGGGTAGCAAAATCACTTTGCGTCCGGCTTCTTTGATGTACCCTGCAACTTCTTCGGCATCTTCTTCTTCTCCTGGGAAAAAGTGCAGGGCAATGTCTGCTCCTTCACGAGCGAAGGCAATCGCTGCTGCTCGTCCGATCCCAGAATCCCCACCGGTAATCAGTACCCGCCGGTTTTCTAACTGCTGACTTCCCTCATAAGAGTCTTCACCACAATCAGGTTTTGGTCGCATTTCTTCTTGTAAAGCAGGCGTATCTTGTTCCTGTTTGCTGTATTTACCCGTGTGATAAAGTTCCCGTGGATCAGTCAAAATAGGTTCACTCATTCTTACGTCCTCCTTTTCTCTATAATAAAATTCTAAACCATTCATTTTTTTTTGGGAAATATAACGCTTTGTTAACAAAAATAAATCCTCGTTTATTAGAAAATGAAAAAAGAAAGTGCCCTCATTTTTGACCAGAAAGCAAATGATTTCACTTTTTTATAGAAGGGGGTAAACTAATAAGTAATATCTGGTGGTGCCTGTAAAAAGGAACCCCTAGGAAAATGACTTTGGATCAAGAAAAAGGAGGAACCAAACAATGCCTTGGAATGTCCGTGATTATCCTGCGTCAATGAAGAATCTAGACCCCTTAGTTCGTAAAAAAGCGATCGATATCGCCAATGCCCTGCTAGCCGATGGCTATTCCGATGATCGGGCGATCCCGATCGCCACGAGTCAAGCAGAAAAATGGTATGACAATGCAGATGAAGAGGAGAAGAAAGCTTTTCAGAAAGAGAAAAATCCGCAAAAAGACGATTCCCATCAAACCAATAAAAATGCGAAAAAATTAATGAATGCGGATGTTGAAGTTGTGTATGAAGAGGACCAATGGCAAGTCCGTTCCAAAGGAGCAAAACGTGCCAGTGATCATTTCGACAATAAAGCAGAGGCCATCGCCCGTGCCAAAGAAATTGCCGAAAACAAAGAATCCGTGGTGAACGTTTATAAAAAAGATGGTGACCATCAAAAGGATATTGATTTAGGAGAATAAAATTGGCCGCAAAAAAGCGGAAGGAGGTCTTACGTTTGTCGTTTTAACGGCGCGAAACGTTACCTTCTCTTTCGCTTTTTTGTTTCCTTTTACAGCTAGGTTTGGTTAAAACTAAAGCAACCGCTTCTTTAACGTTTCTTTTAAAAAGCAACGTTTCATTGTCAGAAACCTAAAAAACGAAGACCTTTTGAATGAACCATTACGTTTAAAATTTCTCGACACCCTAAAAAAAAAGCCTATGAAATGCTGCTCTAGCAACAACTGTAAACCATCCGTTGCCGTTGCAAATTAGCTTGTGCTTTCTTTAACTAGCCAAACCTTGTATACTTAAACTATCAAAAGTACAAGGAGTGGTATTTGTGAAAAAATTATTTTTTGTGCCGTTTATTTTTATTTGTTTCTTCTTTGCTCTCCCAGCTGCCGCCCAAACAGTGGAAGAACCTGAACTCGTTTACGACTTAGCATCAGATAGTCCCTATGAGCAGCTGATCACCGTAGATGAAGAAGGCAACGAGTTGATTTTGACCATTGAAAAATTGCCGTCATTCCGGGCAAATCTGGCAGCAGGAACGTATCGCGTGTCAAAAACATCCACCGGTAATTGGACCGCTAGTTACAATGTCACGGTCAATAGCCGCAATCAATTTACAGGCACTTCGAATTTAAGTTTAGTTGCTCACAGAGGAAGTATCACTTCTAGTTCATTAACTCACACGTCCACTAAAGCCACCTGTACGTTTAAGCAAAAAGCAGGTATAATCACTACCAATGGGAGTGTCGTAACCACGATCTCAAATGGGAAGCTAGTTGTTAAATAGCAGATAGGAGCATACATTGGCTTTAGCAGAACAATTAAAAAGCTGTCGCGAGTCTTCCGGATTGTCGCAAACAGCAGTCGCAGAAAAATTACAGATTTCACGCCAGTCGATTTCAAAATGGGAAAACGGGCGCGGCTATCCAGATATTGAGAATTTGATTTTGTTGAGCGATCTCTATCAAGTCTCGATTGATGAGCTCTTGCGGGAAAACGAAGCGTTAAAAGAGCGGATCGAAACCAATAATCAAGAGATCAACGACAAAAAAGAAAAATTGTCGTTACTCCAAAGAACGATGGCAACGGAAAAAGATGAAAGTCTGCTCTTGCTACTGTTAGCTGGAATCGGCTCATTTCTCTTTCCATTAGGTTTGATTTTAGATGGCTTTGTCTTATGGCGTAACAAAAAGGCCAATAATTTTTATGTATTGATCTATATCGTCTGTGCTTTCTCGATTTTCTTGAATTTGTACGATGGCTATCTCCATCTCAGCAACATCATGAACTGGGGAACCACTACGATTGAAAAAGTTGAATAATTCAATTGCTAACACAAAAAGCCCGCTGCGAGTTACTCTCGTAGCGGGCTTTTGACACTCTATTTACCATTTATAAATTGGTTTTTCAAAGAATATTCACCGTCTTTAGTTAACCTTTGCAATCTTCCCTTGTTCGATATACACCATCAAAATACTAATATCAGCTGGGTTTACTCCGCTGATACGGCTCGCTTGGGCGATGGTTTCGGGTTGGATTTTTTGCAGTTTTTGTTTGGCTTCAGTTGCCAAGCCATTGATAGCGGCATAGTCGATGTTTTCAGGAATGCGTTTGGCTTCCATCCGTTTGAGTTTCTCCACTTTTTCGAGGGCTTTTTTAATATAACCTTCGTATTTGATTTGGATCTCGACTTGTTCAATCTCTTTTGGCTTCAATGCTTCATTGGCTTCAATAAATTGCAGCATTTCCGCATACGTCACTTCAGGCCGGCGCAAGAATTCATTTGCTAAAACGCCATCTTTCAAGGTGGCCGTCCCTTTGGCAGTCAAATATGCTTGTACTTCTGGCGTTGGTTTGATGCGGATTTTAGACAAGCGTTTGATTTCTGCTTCAACAGCTTCTTTTTTCGCTACATATGCTTCGTATTGCGCTTCTGGGACGAGCCCAATTTGATGTCCCACTTCGGTCAAACGCAGATCGGCATTATCATGACGCAGCAATAAGCGGTATTCGGCACGAGAGGTCAATAAACGGTATGGTTCATTGGTTCCTTTGGTCACCAAATCATCGATCATCACACCGATATAACCGTCGCTGCGTTTCATAATGAAAGGTTCTTTGCCTTGAATTTTCAAAGCGGCATTGATGCCGGCAATCAAGCCTTGACCGGCCGCTTCTTCATAGCCGCTGGTTCCGTTGGTTTGTCCTGCCGTAAAGAGGTTTTCGATGACTTTGGTTTCTAATGTTGGACGCAATTGATGAGGTACCACGACATCATATTCAATGGCGTAGCCCGTCCGCATCATTTCCGCTTTTTCTAAACCTGCGATGGAATGCAGCATTTGGACTTGGACGTCTTCTGGCATAGAAGTAGAAAGCCCTTGAACATACACTTCTTCGGTGTTCAATCCTTCTGGCTCCAAGAATAGTTGGTGACGAGATTTGTCTGCAAAACGCACGATTTTGTCTTCGATGGATGGACAATAACGGGCACCTACCCCTTCGACGATCCCTGTAAACATCGGCGCCCGATGTAAATTCTGGTTGATGATTTGGTGCGTCCCTTCGTTCGTATAGGTCAACCAGCAAGGTTCTTGGTTTTGATTGTAGGCTTCATCGGGTGTGCTGTAACTAAAGTGATTCGGTTGTTCATCGCCAGGCTGGATCTCCGTTACCTCATAGTTGATGGTGCTGGATTTGACCCGCGGTGGTGTACCGGTTTTAAAACGAGCGATCTCTAGACCAAGCTCTTTCAAATGATCGGCTAATCCAATCGATGGCTGGGAGTTGTTTGGACCAGAAGAATACTTCAACTCTCCAATGATGATCTCCCCTCGCAACGCTGTTCCTGCAGTGATCACTACAGCTTGGGCTTGGTAACGAGCGCCTGTAGAGGTCACGACGCCACGGCACTCGCCTTCTTCAACGATCAGCTTTTCAACGATCCCTTGGCGCAGTGTTAGATTGGCTTCTTTTTCGATCGTTCGTTTCATTTCAGCCGCATAGGCATGTTTATCGGCTTGCGCCCGCAAAGCCCGCACTGCGGGACCTTTTCCTGTATTGAGCATCCGCATTTGGATGTAGGTTTTATCGATATTTTTGCCCATTTCTCCGCCTAAAGCATCGATTTCGCGCACCACGACGCCTTTTGCTGGTCCGCCGACGGAGGGATTACAAGGCATGAATGCGACCATGTCTAAGTTGATGGTCAGTAAAAGGGTTTTTGCCCCCATTCGGCTGGCTGCTAAGGCAGCTTCTGATCCGGCATGGCCGGCACCAACAACGATCACGTCATAACTTTCTGCTTGATATTCTTGCATGGTGTTCTCCTTTTTACGCCAGTGGCGCATTCTTTATTTTCCTAAACAAAACTGACTAAATAATTGGGTGATCAACTCATCTTGGACACTGTCGCCGACAACTTCTCCTAGATAGTCCCAGCAGCGTGTCATATCGATTTGAACCAAGTCGACAGGCATTCCTGCTTCGATCCCTTGGATGACCTCAGACAACGACTGAACGGCATTTTCTAATAAGGCAATGTGGCGGGTGTTAGAAAGATAGGAAGCATCCTTGTCGGTGGTTTTCCCCCCAAAGAATAGATCGGCAATGGCTTGTTCCAGTTGATCCAAGCCTTCGTTGGTCAATACAGAGACAGGAAAAATCGGTTCATCTGCTGCGTACTGCGCTAATTCAGCGGGCGCTAGTTTTGGCTCAAGGTCGGTCTTATTCAATAAGATGATCCGACGGCTGCCAGCAGTCAGCTCCAGCAATTGTTTGTCTTCCTGGGTCAATCCTTCGCTTTGGTTGAGAACCAGCAAAATCAACTCCGCTTCTGCCAGTGCTTTGCGGCTGCGTTCGACCCCAATTTTCTCAACGACATCTTCCGTTTCGCGAATACCAGCCGTATCGATCAGTTTCAACGGTACCCCGCGAACATTGACATACTCTTCAATGACATCTCGAGTCGTACCAGCAATGTCTGTTACGATAGCTTTTTCTTCCCTTAATAAATGGTTTAATAAGCTGGATTTACCGACATTCGGCCGACCGATGATCGCAGTACTCAGACCTTCGCGCAAAATTTTTCCTTGTTGGGCAGTTGCTAATAAGGCTTGGATCTGCCCTTTGACCATCGTGGCCTTTTCTAACAATAAGCGGGTCGTCAATTCTTCCACATCATCGTATTCAGGGTAATCGATATTCACTTCAACTTGCGCCAACGTCTCTAAGATCTCTTGGCGTAAGGTCCGAATCAAGTGGGAAAGATTGCCATCCAGCTGATTGACAGCGAGATTCATCGCCTTATCGGTCTTAGCACGAATCAGGTCCATCACCGCCTCGGCTTGAGAAAGATCAACCCGTCCATTTAAAAAGGCTCGCTTCGTGAATTCTCCCGGCTCAGCCAAACGTGCACCTTGTCGTAAAACCAGTTGCAAGAGTTGATTGACGACAACGATCCCGCCGTGACAGTTGATCTCAACGACATCTTCTCGGGTAAAGGTCCGCGGCTTTTTCATCACTGAAAGCATCACTTCATCCATCAAACGGTTTTCTTCTGGGTCCACGATATGACCATAATGAATCGTATGACTAGGGACTTGGGCGAGGGTTTTAGTGCCTGCTTGAAAAATCCGATCCGCAATTGCGATTGCTTCTTCCCCGCTTAATCGCACAATACTGATGGCCCCTTCGCCTGGCGGGGTGGAAATTGCGGCAATCGTATCAAATTCTTGCGTAATATTCGCCATGTTGCATGCTCCTCCTATTTTTTCACATAAAAAAAGTGCCCACTCCACCCGTCAAATTGATTGAAAATCAATAAAAACGAGTAGACTTAGCACTTTGACTGCTTGTCAATTAAATTCTGGAAATAGATTAGCACATTTTTGCGCGAGTCGCAAGCTTCCTTCAAAAACTTTTAAATTTTGCATCTGTCCGCAAAAACCTTTAAAATAAAAGCAAAGAATAAGAAAAGAGGGATCTATTATGGAAACCATCAAATCATCAAACAGTGCTGCCCGCATTAAAGAAATCATTTTATCGACAGGAAACGTGAATCGGCCTTATGTCGTGCGGGATATCGTCTTTGCGGCAGACAAAATCGAAGTAGATCTATTTGATACATCTGTGAATTTGAACGATCTTTTGGCAGATGTGACCTATCGCTTAAAAGAAACAGCTCACAGCTACGGTGCGAATGCAGTGATCAACTGTCATTTCGAACACGACCGCATCGTCGAAGGCGACAAAACCTACCTTGAGATCTTTGCCTATGGTACGGTGGTTCAATTTACTCAATCAACCATTGGCGGCTAATTGCCCCTTTGAACAACGAAATACAAAAAAGAGTCCGCGGCATACGGACTCTTTTTTGATACCAAAGGCTGACCTACGTAACGTATGTTGACTTTGATAAGAATGATTTCTAGTCAAGGATACTTGGTTTTAAATTTGTTGTCAATCGCTTTTTCCCATCAAAAAAGGGAAAGGCTTGTCAGACCGCCTTTCCCTTTTTTCATTAAATTCGTTTGTCCGCAGGTTCCACTACTAAGTAGCGATACGGTTCATCCCCTTCAGAATGAGTTTGAACATACGCATCTTTACTCAATACGGAATGGATCTGCTTTCTTTCAAACGCCGGCATCGGCTCTAAAAAGACCGGGCGGCCTGTTCGTTTGACTTTTTCAGCAGTACGGCTAGCCAAACGTTCTAAGATCGCTTGACGTTTTTCACGGTAATCTCCGACATTCACTACAATCGATAATTTGTTTTTCGCGATGCGGTGAATATACACTTGCGCCAAATATTGCAGTGCATTCAAGGTTTTGCCGTGCTTCCCAATCAAAATGCCTTGTTTTTGCGTTTCTAATTGAAAGATGATCACGCCGTCTTGACGAGCGGTTTTTACTAAGGCAGGTGCATTCAATGCTTTTGAAATATTTGTCAGATAGAGTCCCAACTGAGCCAGTGCTTCCTCATCTGAAAGATCCGTCAGCAAAACAGGTTCGCTCGCGGCCGCCTCCATCACACTGCTTGCATCCTCTGTCGTCACAGGATCTGGTTCTACCAGCGGTTTTGCTGGTACTTCTTCAACGGGTGCCGGTTCTTCAACGATTCTTTTTTCAATGGAGACCCGTGCTTGTTTTTTTCCTAGCCCCAAGAAGCCTTTTTTTCCTTCATCCAGGACTTCGATTACTGCTTGATCTTTGGTGATACCAAGGACTTGCAATCCCTCTTGAATTGCTTCAGCTACTGTCAGATTTTCATAAATCGGCATTGCAGTGCAACCTCCTCTTATTTTTTCCGTTTCTTTTTAGGACTCATTGCTTTTTTCAGGGCTCGTTCACGCTCGCGTTCTTTGCGGGCGGCTTCTTCTCTTTCTTGGCGAATCTTGAATGGGTTATTTAAGATCATTGTTTGCAAGACTTGGAATGCATTAGAAACAACCCAGTACAAGGAAAGACCGCTGGCAATGTTGATCCCCATCAGTAAGATCATCATCGGCATAGCGAAATTCATGATTTTCAAACTCGCATTTGATTCCACTTGGCTCATACTTGATAAGTAGGTACTTGCAAAAGTAAAGAGCGCCGCTAAAATCGGCAAGATGAAGTATGGGTCACGATCACCCAGCTGCAGCCATAAGAATTTTCCTTCTTGCAGAGCAGGAACCCGTGAGATCGATTGCCACAAGGCCATCAAAATCGGCATTTGTACCAATAATGGTAGACAGCCGGCATAGGGATTGACATTGTTTTCCGCATACAAACGTTGTGTTTCTTCTTTTAACTTGCTTTGTGTTTCTGTATCTTTTGACGCATATTGCTGCTGCAGCGCTTTTAGCTTCGGTTGTAATTCTTGCGTTTTGCGCATGCTTTTGGTTTGAAAGTGCATCAACGGCATCAAAATGACCCGGATGATCAATGTAAAGAGGATGATCCCGATCCCGGCATTGCCGAAGGAGAGGGCTTTGATCGCCTCTGCAAAATAATAAACGATGTAACGATCCCATAGACCGGTACTTTGTGCATTTACTTCACCTGTTGCACCGCAGGCAGATAAGACAACTACTAATGAGAGAACTCCCAAAAATAGTAAGACGCGTTTCCCTTTTTTCACGTAACTAATTCCTTTCCATTAATGAATAATTTTGGCAAGCTTTAAGACATGCTCTAAATTCGAGTAGATTTCCTTTGAGGAACAAATGGCGATACTTGGACGGGCGATCACAATAAAATCGATCGCTGGTTCGATTCGCGGCTTCATTTCCGTTAAGCTCGCACGAATCTTACGTTTGACCTCATTTCGCTTCACTGCATTACCGACTTTTTTTCCTACAGATAAACCAACTCGAAAATGTGATTGCTCTTTAGGTAAGACATACACCACGAACTTCCGATTTGCAAAAGAATTTCCTGCCTGAAAAACTTTTTGAAAATCTTGCTCTGTTTTTACTCGATAGGATTTTCTCATCTTCGGTTCCTTCACTTCTTTCAATTAAGCTTCGCGAAACGGATTGAATCCGTAACCACTCACCTGTCAATAATACCATATTTGCCAAAAGTCAGACACTATATTCCGCAAAAACGGCATAAAAAAAAACCACTGGCATTCAGTGGCTTACGCAGAAATAACCTTTCTGCCTTTACGACGACGGCTAGCTAAAACACGACGTCCATTTTTTGTACTCATACGTTTACGGAATCCGTGAACTTTTTGACGTTTACGTTTATTTGGTTGATACGTTCTTTTCATTTATTTCCACCTCCATCAGGATAATGCTTATGCGCACAGACATACTTTGATAGTATAACGAGTCAAGTACTAGTTTGTCAATAAGAAGTTTGCTCAAAATCGACCATTCTTTATCCACAATTCCCTTGATTTGTGTGGGTTTGCTGTTTACAGCTAATTTTTGTGGATAACTTTTTCCCCAGAGTTATTTTGACTTTTTCCACAAACAAACAGCCTGTAGAAAAGTTTTCCACAATCGCTTTTCCAGCTGTTGATAACTGCCCTAAAACCTAGTGTTATCAAGGCAGGATCTTCACATCGATCTGTGGATAAAGTTGATTATTTTTCAGTTATGCACATTCTTTTTCTGCCTGTGGATAGTCGGATTTCGAACATGTGCATTTCCATTTTTCTTTTATCCCGTTTTGTGGAAAAGTATTTTTTTCTAACCTTTTTTATCGTAATCTGTGGAAAACTTTTTCAATCCGTGCTATTTTAGTTATATCTATTCTTAGTTATAGGAGGACAATTT
>NZ_JBMHEK010000002.1:0-56953 GCF_050498765.1 Enterococcus sp. DIV1096b
AGTCTTGGTTACTATTGACTCCGTCCCCGACGTCTAAACGAAACGCATCGACGATTTCTCCATCTTTAATTTCCTGAAAGTAAAATTTGTAATACCCACTTTCCATTGGTCGATCTAAACGTTTGATTTCTTCGATCAAAGGTTGTGAAACGATCTCTCCTTCAAAATTACGAATGCTTTCCGACCCCTCGTTAAATTCAACTCGATAGAAATGGTTCAAGGCAGCTTCTTGATCTTTTGTAGCGTTGGGTACCTCTGTAGTGTCACCCGTTAGTTCGTTTAAAATATCAGAAATGACCGACTGTTCTGCTTCCGTTTTTGCGGCATACCGTTGAGAAGATTCGAATGTTCCCGACTCCGTTAATTCAATGGCCAGTTTTCTATAGCCTTTTACAAAGTAGATCATTGGATTTTTTTTCCATTGTGTCAGACGTCCACTTTCAATCATTTTTTGTGCTTGTTCATTCATATGTTTATCCGCCCTTTCTGATCGACGCTTCAATTCTTCTAACTCAACCAGTTGCTTTTCGTATTTCCGAATCGTTGCGGCCGAATACATCGAGTTTCCTTGCTTGGCTTGTTCGATTTCTGCTTTGATCATTGGAATGTTATCAACGCTCATGATTAGACCGCCTTGCTTATTTAGTCCGAGTGCTTTGCGTTCTTTTTGGTATTCCAACGTCGAGATCCGTTCCTCTTGTGCTTCTATTTCACGAAGAAGAGTTCTAGCCTTATCTTCCAGCTGCTCTTGTCTATTAAAAAAAGACCGACCATTTGCTTTGTCATTCATCGGCTGACCGTTTGTTTGTGCTTGATGGTCAAAGACTCTTGAGATTTGCGCACTGTATTCTCTCTTCAGACGTTCCAACTTTCTTTTTGCTCTTGCTAATCGACTATTGTCCGTTTCTTGTCGATCATTGTCCTGTTGTTCCATCAACTTTCCCTCCAAAAAAAGACCGGCTTTCGCCGATCTTCTTTTTTATTCTGCTATTTACTGATTGAAAGCAGCCACTCTGAATCCGAAAAAAATTTTTCTACGGCTGGTTTTGACTTTATTTTAGATCCAGCTGAACGATCAACGGCTCCCCTTCTTGCGTTGCTTCATCCAACATTAAAGAATAAACATCGGCATCTTCTTTCGTGATACGTACCTGTTGCGCACTCATTTCGCCAGCACCCACTTCTTGAATACGCATCGTTTGGTTCTCCGAATCCACGCTATTGATAAAGTAATAATTTTCCATGACTTTCCTCTTTCTCCTAATTGAATAGGTCAGACTCTTGACTCATTTTTGCTTGTTCGATTTCACGCTGCAGCTTTTCAAAAGCTACTTTATTTTTGAATTGATCAAATTCATTGCTCGTCACCCGTTCCAGGTGTTTGACTTGATTTGTGACCGACCGACGATACTTGAATGATTCCTTAACTGGTTTTGTTCGCTCACTTGGATTTCTCTTTGGCGGTGATCGACTTTCATTCGTTTCTTTCCCCTTGAAGTACTCCTGTTTCATTCTATTGTAAATTTCTTTGTTAGGGTTTTGTTGCCCAGATATTGAAGATGGACGAAAAGAATTTCTTTGCGACGTAGAGTCATTTTCTTTTTTTAATTCCTGAAGAATACTGTTTCCTAATCGATAATAAATACCATCCGGCCCGTACATTCGGCCCTCGTAAAATGATTTTTTCTCTTTGCTAGGATCTCCCTCACCATAAGTTGCTTTCTTGAATATGTCTTCCTCTTTTGCCAGCTGTTTGAATTCTTCAAAGTGGCCATTGTCTTTCATCAATGAATCAATCAGCTGGTTCATTGTTTCTCGACTTTCTGACGTTAGGTTTTTACTATTCCACTTGCTTTGATTCTCCGGCAGCTGCGCTTTTAATTCCTCAAGCAACAGAACACTTTCTTTTTTTGGCGCAGCCATTTCTGTTTTGATTTCACTACGAAGACCATTTCTCAAATCATTCAATCGTTCCAATTCGCTCGAACGATCAAAGATTAGATTCGCAAAAGTCGATTTCATTTTTTCTAATGTTTCATCGGAACGCTGGCCTTTTCTTTCATAGCGATTATGCTCTTTAACAAAAATCATTTCACGGGTAGGTTCAACTTCTGTCGTCGCAAAATGCACGTGAAAGTGACCTGTATTGTAATGGATCTCACCTACACTGATTGTTGATCCATTTAATTTTTCTTTCTCATAAAGGACGTTCATCATTTTTCGACCGGCCATGATCAACGGTTCCCTTTTTAATTCATTTGAATATGGATTGTAAATGCCTGCTTCAATCAATGCTTTTGTATCGAAAGACACCACATCTTGAAACAATACAGATTCATTTTTGTTCGCTCGATCGAATAATTCTTTGTATTGCTCAACTTCTTGTTGCGTCAAATCATCATTGTTGAAATCAAACATCCCTGTATTCAGCGACCATATTTTTTCTTGCGTTTCTTTTTGCATGATCTCAATTTGCGCTTTTGATAAAGTCGAATAATCAGCGAGACGTTTGTTGATCTCACCTAATGATACTCTTTCTTCAGCTGTCAATTTTGATTGAGCGAGTAACGCATTTTTTCGATCCATATAATCCAAATAGCCTTCAAATGATTGACTAGGATCGTCATTCGTCATTGCTGTTTCAAAGTCAGAAAGATCTTTTTCTTGATACACTTTCTTATCTTCTCGATCCATATACTTTACATACTCAGAATCAAACGAAATAACAAAACCGCTCATTAAGTTTATATAAGAGCCAGCAGATTGTGCCATGTAATCACCTCGTTCATTTAAATGCCATCAGATTCAAATGCACGATACAAAAGCGCATTATTCGTGTCGACGTATTGTTGTAGAATGTGCTTAAAATCATCCAAACTATCTTTAATCGCATCAACTTCTCGATTATTCGTTAGGTCATTGATCATTTCATTTTGAAGAATCTGATTGATCACTTCGTTTCGAGTGACTTTCTTTCCTGTATTAAAGGTTTGTTTCTTAGCTCGCTGTTCGAGGTACGCAACCAACGGCTCATTTTCAACTATTAAAGTAAATCTTGGCATGAAAAAACCTCCAGCTATTTAATCATTTTGAATCTTGTGAGTGCCTAAAAGAGGTAGAATAATGAAAGAGCATAAGGTGAACGCACCACTCTCATGGAGAGAGTGGGAAAATAGGCTGTGCCTATTGCGTTTCAAGACCTTTAGAGAAGTCACCACACCCCTTTTTTTAGTATTCTCCCATGAATACTACTACGAATACTCAGGTAGTCATTTTAGCTATTTTGACTACTTTGCGACTACTTTCGCTGTTACCATTTTCTTTAGAAAAAAATCCTTCTACTAGGTATTTTTGTGAAGAAACGGAGCGACCATTTCTTCGAAACTGAGTTCTTTTTTTGTATCTTCTTTGGCAACATTATTGTCTTTATTTTCCTGATTAATCTGAATTTTTTTCTTATTCTTAAACCGATAATTTTTATTTCGAACAATTTTTTTGCTCATTGTTACCGCTTCTTGATACACATCAGAAGAAAAAAGATCTTGAATTTTTGTATGATCTTGTTCTAGTTTTGCATTCGTCATTACGGACAAAACAGACAAAGAATCCAGCACTTTTTTTTCAAATGATTCTTCTTTTCGCAAACGATTTAACAAATCGATTATGATAAATCGAATCAGCGCACCGTCTTTTACACTCTCATCTACGGGCAACCAGAGTTTTAATTCTTCCAAAGCTTCCCTATGTTCTAGATCGATATAAACTTGTAGTTTTTCTTTTGCCATGGTATTCCACCTTTCTTTATTTTTTTCTTATTAATTCGATTTAGACTACGAAAAGTTTATTTTTTTAATTCTTTAATCTTTTCGTTAATTAACTGAATTGTCTTTTCTATATCGGAAATCTTCGTTTGATTATCTGAAATGTTCCCTTTAAATGATTCAATCGTATTCTCCAAAGTGGTGATTGAATCTTCCGTTTTTGCTAACTGCTCTCCGACTTGATATTCTTTTTCTTCAGTGAAAGAAGCAATTTTTTCTCGTGTATTTTTGATTTCTTCGACAAGAGATTTGTTCTCTTCCTCAATCACTTTTCTGTTTAGCTGCTGCAATCGGATATCATTTTCAAGTCCGCTGATTTTCAATTCAGCTTGACTTAAAGTTGAAAGATCACTTTTAACGAGCATCGATTTTTCTTGGGATCCATACAGACTAAGCGCTGATTCATCGGAATCTTTTGATCGTTTATACGTAACATCAAACCGCAAAGCGCCGAATTCATCGTCGATATTTTGTGCTAAAAGAACAAAATAATTTTCAGAAACGGGGATTACTTCAACTTTTAACGGTGTATTGATATCTTCTTTTGTGACGACAGTTGCCTTTGTAACTGGCTCTCCATCAGATACAAGATCGACTTCTGAATCGACATAAATATCCATTCGATAACTTTTACTAACTGGCGAATATTGTTTTTTTAGTACTGTGACCTCTCCTGCATCAAAAGGAATCGGCTTTTCAACTGACGATTCCGAATACGCATTTGCTGGTTTTGATAACACAGCTTGACCGATGATCGATAGAAATAAAAAACCAAAAGCCATTAATATTTTGGTGTATGTTTGTGTCTTCGTTCGAAAATGTTTTTGTTTTATTTTCGATTTCATTTCCTTTACTGAAGAAATAAAGTGAGAGATTTTTCCGAAAATAACCATCATTCATTCCCCTTTTTTAATTTGGTATTTGTTGCGATCAGCTCATAATGATCGATTTGATTAGAATCACTGACGTGAGCTGAAGCAACATAAACAAGGACTTGATTTGAATCCAATCCTTCATATTTGAGATCAAAAACGACGAAATAGGTTTGATCATCGTTCGTATAAACACGTAGATCTTCTACGCTCATTTTGGCATCTTCATTGTCCATATCCCCAATCGATTGCGTCATTTCTTGGTTATATTCGTTAGTAATCAACTTCTTTTCGTTCAATAGCGAGACACGATCTTTAATAAATGGTTCATCTTTTGTGTTGAAATAGGTCGTCACAAAGTCTTGCACAACGGTACTTTTTTCATCCGTCGATTGATTTTTTTGTTCACTTTCAACGGTTTCTGATACCTGATTTTCTGTAGGATCATCAGTGCTGCTATTGTTAGAATCCAACTGATTTTCTTCAATAGATTGTTCAATTTTGGTTTCTGAAGCAGCTTCTGGTTGTTTGCTTGAATGCCAGATAAAGAGTCCAAAAACTCCCCAGCTAGCTAATAAACCAAGTATTAAAATACCGCTCAATCGTTGATAACTCATGATCTCAACTCCTCATTTTTATTTTCTTCTTGAAAATAATCCATTCGATAAATACGTGGCTCATCTTCCATTTCAAATCGTATGCCGTGACGATTATAATGACCGATCAAATCTTCTTTCTCTGCTTCTTTATAAGATAGGAAGACGGCTTCTCTTTGTAGTTCCTTCCATTTTCCAAAGACTAGTTTTACAATACCTAGTCCTAAAACGAACAATAAGTATGCTGGTTGAATGATACAGGCCAAACAAAGCAACAAATAATTTACACCGCCAAACAAGAAAAAAATAAGCATATTATATAGCACCCGAACATCCCTCGGCTTGTCTTTAGATAGAACTACAGTAAAGAAAACAGAGAAAATCATCAGTAATAAAACTAAAATTGTATAAATAAATACAATATTTTGATAGGTTTCTTTTGTAATATGGCTACCCAAAATAGCATTTAGTTTACTAACTGGCAGCGTGTAAATAGATAGATAGCACCCGACTAAAATGATATAGTCGATCAAAATAGATCCATTACTCAACCATTTGTACTTCTTAAGTTGTCGATAAAGGTCTGTTTTTTTTAGTTCTTCGAACCATTTGTTTTGGATTTTAATTTGTAAATGCTCTTCTTTCAGTTCATGTTTCCACTGTTTAAAAGCTTCTTTTATCATGTTGTTATGCTCCTTTACTCCGGCTTATTTAGGTGTACCATAGCCCATAATATACTGACTAGTCTTGCCGTAATTGCGCTCTTTCGTGCTGTCTCCTGAGTTTCCTTCCAACGTATAGACCGTGCCGTTTGAGTAGTTTTTTACTATACCCACATGGTCACTGATGCCATCTGCGTCCCAATCAAAGAAGATCACCCAACCATCTTTTGGTTCCACACCGACTGGCTGCCATTCATTTTTTTGTTTGAAATTTTGAATACCTGTTGGACAGTAAGCGAATTTTTCCATGTTCACATTTGCTTTTGCGGCCACATAGGAAACAAAGACAGCACACCATTCAACACGACCACCATAGCCATACCATGACCAATATTTTTGTCCTCCTGCATGCAAACCTTCATCGATTTCTGCTTGAGCGACTTTCGCCATATCACTGCTTCCACCAGGAAGACCGGAACTTTTCGGCGTTAGATATTGTTTAACGATCATGGCATAAAACATATTTCCATAGTCATAACGATAGGTATAACCGAGGTTTACCGCCACCGGATTCGTGTAGGTCACTTGTACGCCGTGAGCGTATTTATTCGAAAAAGCGATCGCTCGATTTAAGTCGTAATTGTTTGTCGAAAAGGACAAGAAACCTGGGCCAAAATTATAGGCCTGAATGAGATTTAACAAATCCATATCCTTATGTGCTTTAACCAAACTGGCGAAATACTTTACACCGACTTCAATACTCGTATAAGGATCTGAAATCGTGTTAGGGGCATTTCCTTGTGACTCACTGGACTGCATGACATCAGGATAACGAATGGCATTTCCTTGCGTCTCCGCTTCAATAATGCCAAGCAAGGGATTCACCATATCAGGGATCCCATTCTTCTCTGCTTCTTTTGTGACCTTATCTTTCCATTGCATCGTCATTTCTGAGACACTAATTCCGCCCCCCTCGATACCTCCATCAGTCGATGTTGTCTGAGAAGCACCACCGATAAAGATCACGAGAAGCAAGCTGGCTACCACAATAACAAGAGCAGTTAAAACAGCGGTTGAACTACCTAAAAAAGCAAGTAAGAGTTGGATTTTCTCCTTCTTACTTGCTTTTCCGGCCAACAATTTAATTATTTTCGATTTCATTTTATTAATGACCTCCTGCAAATCTGACTAACTGTTCTTGATCAGGATCCGTTTTGATCTTGTAGTTGTTATTTCCTCCTAAATTGACGATTACTTCTCCTTGTTCGAGTAATGCCAGGTCTTCATACTGTCCATCAGTCAACAGATTTCCCATTGCTTTTTTCATTGTTTCACTGACTGAAGCATCCAGCTGTAGAAAGAATTTCGCATTACATAATTCGAAGACTTGTTTGATTTTTGAAATGTAATCATCAGAAGACGTTTCAGGCAATAGCTCTTGTGGTGATTGGGTCGCAAAGAAAGCACCGGCCGAAAACTTCCGCATTTCTTTTAAAAATTTCACGACTTGTTTAACGACAAACACCGTATCAGGACTTAGGATCTCTTGACATTCATCCAAGAAAAAGGCAAAGAATCGAACTTCATCAGGAGTAATATCGCCATTCTCCAAAGCAATTTTTTGTTTGCGTCCATTTTTAAGTGCCTGGTTCCAAACGATATTCATAGCGGTGTAAAGCATACATTTATAGACTTCATCGTCAAAGTGACCGATCGTTTCAATATCAAAGAAAAGGACATCTTCTTCATCAATATTTCGAAACGTGCTGCGTCCATTGAAGATCGATCCATATTGTTCGCACATTGACGTGATCACCGTTTGAAAGTTTTCCATTTCAACCATTTTGACGTCTGTCACACGATCCTTATAGCCGCTTTCCACAAATTTATCAACAAATTGCTTGAATTCACCAACTGTAGGATATTTTGAAGGATCCAATCCAATGATATGGATATCTTTTTGATTCTGTGTATAGTTTTCAGGTAATAGACCGTAAGAGATATAAAAATCATCCATGATCTTACCGAAATCGAGAATATCTACTGAACGCATAGCGGGATTTAAGAAGCGCACTTTGTTAAAAAAAGTTGCTCTATGCTGCAAGTAACTGTTCAGTTCATCGATCACTTTACCGCTAGTATCGGTGATTGTGGCTAGTGGTTCCATCGGATTTAACATGCCTTCTTTTCCAGAAAGATCATAAATTTTCCCGTTTTGCGACTGAATCAATTTATACCAGTCTCGATTTTTTTCAAACCCTCGAATGATCGTCCGCTTGCCATATAACAATTCCTCAATTAGCTTCAGCAACGTCGATTTTCCCATACCAGATTTCCCAAGAAGCATAGAACTAAATGATTTTCTAAGTGCAGTGATCATGTACGGATTGTAGATAAATGACCCACCTGTGTCTGTTTTCCCAATATAGCCACCACCCGTATCATTTAAAAATTGGTGATTAAAAGGATAACCGCCACCGATCGCAGAACTTGGCACGGTTATGCCTTCCTTACTGCCTGGTTCATTTTGTTGTTCAGAATAACTTTGAAAGAAAGCCAGCCATTCTTGGGCTTGTTTGCCAATATACGAAACAGATTTGTAGCCCATGGCTTTGAGCGAACGTCTAAGATCACCCACTTCTTTTTCAAGCTCTTCTTGTGTATCTGCAGTCACATAGATACGTATATCGACCATTTTACTGACTTCGTCACCTTGATTGATTTCATTTGCGTAACGTTCCAGAGAACGAAACTCATTGACTGCTTCGTTTCGTTGGGTACGGGTTCGGTTTTCTTCTGCTTGTGAGTCTAATTCACGCATAGCTTTGTCAATATCGCTTAAAATGACTTCTTTATCGATCGGCGCTAGATCGAATTTTGTGATTGAATTTTGATTGTTCATGATCGTGGTCAACCAAAATGGCGCTGGCCGTTTGGCTAATTGATAGATGTGAAGGCAAGCATAGGTACCGTCCCCTGCGACCATTCGGTCTTCAGGAAACGTAATGCCGCCTTGAGGTTGGATTTTTTCGATGAAACTGAGGTCAAAGCCTTCTTTAACAAGTGTTTGAATTTCTTTTTCATTTAACATAATTTTTATCCTCCAGACTAAATCGGGGTATTCAGGTTATTTAATTTAATTAAGATCTGCTCAATTTGTTTCGGCGGAATATCCTTGATTCCTAGATTGGATCCGCCTGCTCGTTTTAGAATCGTTTTGGAAAGATTCAGCTCCTTCTCTGTTTTTCCATAAACGATAAAGTAGAATTCTAAATTTGATAGTTCTTGTTCGACCCACACCAAACGGCTGATCTGTTCTCGAATGATTCTTGCTCGAACGGGGTTTCTTTCTTCCCTTGCCAGCTGCAGCTGTCGGTTCCAATAGACCAGATTGTCATCGATATTTGTAGGAAACATCATCGATAAAATACTCATTTCTTCTTCGTAGATCCGCAACATATTTTCAAAATGTCGCATAGCCTGATATTGCTCGCTGGCACTGAGACCGTTGATATTTCTTGTCGTGACTTTCAAAAAAGAGAGGTACCGGCCATTTTTTTTGACCACATTTCCTCTGATCATTTTTTTAATTGGTACCAATTCTTGAATAGAAGGGTTCTCCCCTTTAGTGCGCTTTCGTCCTATTGATCGGAAACTTTGAACTTGTTTTGCGGCCATGCCTTACCCTCTCCTTTTTTTATAGCTTTGTACTTCATACACATTTCGATCCATAACGATCAAGCAATAGATCGTATACAAATTTCTTCTGTTGCCGTTTGACGCAGGCTTTGCACATAGGAACAAGCCAAGGAAAAAGAAAACAATGCCCAATAGGATCGACGTCACAAGAGAAAAATGCAGATACCCTTGTAGATACAAAAGGAACATCGAGGGGCCAAAGACGATCAGAAGATCCAAGATATACAAAGATTTGTACTTTAGTTCTTGTTTGATACTTCGTTGAATCACGATATTGTGGTATTTATCCATGTTTTTTCCTCCTCTATTGGTACCAATCTGCTTCGTCATAACTGGTTGGAATATGTTCTACCGCTTGACGGTAGTCATTTAAAGCCATTTCTTCTGCTGGCTGACCTTCCAATAAGTGCTTTCGCCGACGATCGGTCACTTCTTTGGTTTCTAACAAGTTGTAGCTTTGTACGATGTCTTCAGACACGTAACACCGTTCTCCTGACTGATTTTCATACGGTCGGACTTGGACTCTGGCCACAAAAGACACATGAGATCCTCGACACGTCATTTCAACAAAGGACTTTGCGATCGTGCCATACAGCACACATAAAAAGGAATCTGATTGATAGTCAGATTCCTTTTTTGTCTTGAAGTTTCGTTTTGATATTAGTAAGACACGTGTATAACACGTGCCACTTTCCGTTTTCTTTAAGATGGGACTTTCAGCCAGTCGGCCTTCAATACAATGGACATTTAACACAAGATCTCCTCCTAAATATAATCATCGGCATTTACTTTATTCATGGATTGATAGATATCATAGTAATCATTTTCTGGTGTCACACTCGACTCTTTCAAGTATTTTGTGGCCAATTCTTTGGGTGTAGAAAGTTCCTTCGTTTTTGATTCAACCGTTGGAATATGATACGTTGGTGCCGTTGATTTTTCTGCAGGTTTCTGGCTAGTCACCGATCGATGGTTCGTTGGTTGACCTGGTTGTTTGATCGAACCTGATTTTGGTTCACTGCGTTTAGCAGGTGTCACCGTTGATCGATCAATTCCTCTACTTGGTGATTGTTGCACTATTTGAGTGCCAGCACTGGTAGACGATGGATTGCTTCGTTGTACGACTGCAGCTGTAGAAGGACTCACACTTGTGACCCGTTCAAGAGCTACAGAAGCTCCTTCAGGCGCTTGTTCACTCGATTGAACAGATGGACTTGGCGCTGCTGAAGAAGTGCCGTAAGACGTTTCTGGTGCGGATCGTTTCACTTCCTGATCGTTGGCTCTTTGAGTAGTAGCTGCATTTCCTTCAGACACACTCGAATTGCTTGACTGTTGCATATTGTTGTTCTGATTGACTTTGTCAGTCGCTGCTTGGATGGCGGCTTTTCTACTTGGCGTCTGAAGCGGCGGAATGGTCGTTCGTTGGACTTTTTGTGAAGCGGTCGTTTTCCCCGTTGCCAAACCATTCGCACGATTGCCGTTGATAGGATCGATCGGTGATTCGCTTCGGTTGCCACTTTCACCCATCTGTTTCAATGCTTCAGCTGAAACATTACCAATGCTTTTTCCATCTGTTTCTTTACCTTGAGAAACAGTGCTGGAAGAAGCAGCAGCGTTCATTGGTTGATAAGTTGTTTCTGGTGAAAGATTTGTTCCTGAAGGCAACTCTCCATTAGTAGAAACCTGATCCTTGTCTTGAATCGACGGATTTATTTGATCATTTGGAACCGTTGAGCGATTCGATCCTTGCGTTTGTGTCACCGGCTCTTGTTGGTCATTCATGCCAAACGTTTGGCGCATGTTGGCCGCAAATTCCTGCACACTGCTTCTAGCAGAGCCATTGTTTCCTGGAACCGTTGAGCGACTTTGAATCGATTTGTCATTGTTGCTCTCATGTACACCGTTATTGACTCGCATCCGGCTAATCGCTTGGCCAGCGTGATCTTTGATACTTTTTCCAGCATTGATTCCGCCTTTTATCGCACTTGCGCCTGCTCCGGCAGCTGCGGCAGTTCCGGAAGTCGCAGCTTTCGCCGCAACCGCTGTACCGACCATAGCTTGCCAGCCCGAACGAACCCCAATATCTATGCCAAGGTATTTACCAAAGAAATTCGGCCCGTCGATCGTGATCCGAACCCCAACGATACATAAAATCAAGTAAGCCAAAAAGCCTATATGCAAGGTTCCGATATAGGAAAAATATAGTTTGAAAATGCTCAAGCTAAACCCTGTTAACATGATCGCTAATAAACTGCTTCCGATATCTAAAAAGATTTTCTTCGCACGTTGACCGGTCTCGATATCTGATACAGAAAGTACAGGAAACATCAGTTTCGCAAAAACCAACTCAAGCAAAGAAGTCGCAATAATAAACGCCGAACAAATAAACGCAAAAGACACGGTCACTAGTGATAACGTGATCGTGCCTGTCTTGTATGTGAAACGGAATTTTCCTTCGTCAAAAAAGCTGAATGCGCCGTTAGTAATTTTCTCTGAAGTTATATTCCCTTCTTCATCTGTCACTAATTTATATTCTAAGTAAGAAACATCATCCTCATTACGAGCTTTCTCTTTCATTGTCTTTAAATCATCTGCTGTAATCACTTGAGTAAGATCCGTAGACTGAAAAGCATTTTCTGACAAATTATTTTTAGGCGTTCCTGCTTGCCCGTTCAATCGTCCAAACCCTTTTTTCGATGCATACTGCAGATCCGCTAGATTTTCTTTGACGATACTATAGGACAAAGTGCTTGCTGCACCACCATCTAATGTTTTTGTTTGCCCATAAACTTTTTCAGCCAAATCGACACTGGACGTTATCATACCAGGTAGTTGAATGCCCAAACAAACGATCAAAGCTGCCCTAAACAAGCCAGCTTGTAAATTAACACGTTCATTAAGAATAAATTTATAAGCTAAGACAATGATCATAATGACCAAAATAGTTCCAGATAAGATACGCATACTGGTGTAAATCGTACCGATTTTTCCGTTTTCCAAAAATCCAAATACCTTAAATACTTGATCAAGTATATCTTCCACTCCTGAAGCCAGTTTGTACAATCCTTTGATCCAATTGCTGCTTATCCATTTGAAAATATAGCCAAACAAAGTCGCATCATGGATCCATTCGCTAAATTTTTGTAAAAATTCCGTTGCTTTTTCCGTGATTTTCACCTTCCAATCATAAAAAAAGGAAGACTCAATATCGAGTCTTCCTTTGCTATTAATCATTACAGTTATTTTTCTTCATAGATTGAAATGAAATACATCGAATCATCTTCATAAATGTCTTTCACTTCTTTTAATGTTGAATCTGCTTTAGAATAATTCTGAGAAACCGGAACGAAAGCATATCCTTCATGTTCTTCATCGTAAAATACGTTGAAATCAGTTGTATCAGAACCTAAATTAGATACTCTAAAAATGCTTTTTCCTTCATCGTTTGAAATATGATACAAGTATAGACCTTTTTCTTTTTCTTCAACAGAATAGGCCATTTCCTCTGAAATTCCTTTTTTGATCCTGCTGGCGGTAATTTTCCCATCTGACAATTTTTCAATTGCGATCATTGGTTCATCCGTTGGTGAACCCTTTAAATAATAAGTCTGATCTTCTTCAAAAAGATCTGCAAGCTTGGATTCAGGCGAGTTCGAACACCCACTTAAAAGAAATATACTACCCACTACCAAAAAAATCCCGAAAACACTCGTTTTTAAACGCTTCACAGTAACCCCTCTTTTTCTATCGATTTGAATTTAGTATAGCACGTCTACTCTGTATCTAATCGGACTAAGTTAGAAATATCTTTATAGTATGAGTCGTTTAAATAGAAATTAGCCAGCTGTAAAAACGCACAACGCTCTTCTTCTTTAAAAAGTGGTTTAAGATCCTCAGTAACCGCTTGTTTTAAAAAGTCGATTAAGTTAATTTTTTCAGAATTAACTAGATCTTCTACGATTGAAAGTTTTATAATTTCCCGATACCTCTCCACATCTTTGGCATCAAATCGTTTAAGTACGGATCTGAAGGTTTCTTCATCAATCTGTAACAGTTCCTCTTCTGGCTGAAGACCTTCTTCCAGAGACAAAAGCAGCGATCGGTTGATTGATTCTGAGATCAAATCATCGACATCGATTGCGTTTGCTGCTAAATCAAAGGTTTTATGTTCAGAAGGAATGTTAAAGTCTTCAATCGATCGATTTGGATCAAAGTATTCTGACAGATATTCATAACGAAATGGCATCGATGTCTCCTTCGTAGAAAAGATAGAGTACGATCGGATTTTTTGGCGCTTATTATTTTCTCGATGCAAGCGTAAGACCACCATTTCTCCCATCATAAGCGTAGATAATTTATACGGGGTAAGTATTCGTTGAGAGCCGACGTTGGTTTGTTTACTCGTATCAAGAGAAAGTGGATCTTGTTCACCAGTCGAATGTTTTTCTACCGTTTTCTCACCGACTCGTTTCGATATTTCTTCGTGTGTATCCGTATCCAAGCTCATGATATACAAATGGTTTTGACAATTTTCTTTGATAATTTTCGCCGTATCGCCCCCATAAACAGAGCCTAATTGCGCATAGCTTTGTAAAAAGAGATCAAACAGAATGTTTCGCCCTAAACAAACGGTCACAATGTTATCCATGCTTTCAATGGCTGGCATGTTCCCAAATTCGTCCAGGATGAAATGGACTCGCCGGAAGCACTTGCCACCTCTCGTATTTCCAGCATTTTGTGCCAGTGTTGTATACAGTTGTTTAACAAACATGGAAGAAATCACATTTTTAGACGGATCATAGTCCGGCGTGATCATGAATACAGCGATCGGCTTTTCGGTGTAGAAAAGTTCACATTGCTTCAGCTCGTCTAAATCTCCGCTGATTCGATTTAACTCACCATCTTTTTCCAGTAACGTGATCGAATAGGTCACTTTTTTATCTTGGAAAACCACTTCTAATTGATCGTCAGTGTGTAAATCCAAGTTAAAGTTCAAATCCACCACTCCAGCCATATTCGGACGGATCGTTTCAATTTCTAGTAATTGCCCTTTTCTCAGAAAGCGAACTTTCATAATTTTGTCATACATCGATCGATCAAATTGGAAGAACAATGACTTAGGAAAACCCACCGACTTCAGCCGAAAACTATTTTTTGACGTCATCTTCGCAATCGCTTCAAATCCTTGGAAAATCGTTAAATTATCCAAGACGGCACTTTGAATTGGCCCTTTATTCTTCGAATCCATAGAAGAAAATGAAGAGTATTGTGCTTTGGCAATATGTCCTTGCGGCAAACGTTCAAAGTAGAGATCGAGTTGTGTGTACTCTTTTTTCGTGACCCGATCAATGACTTTTCGATTCGTCATTTCAATGATCCACTGTGCCACATTGTACATTGTGATCTTTCCTAAATCGTCCTTTTCCAAATAATAGTCGATTAGGGCTAAGATCACGCCGTTTAACAGCTTCTGCGCACCGCTATAGACCCATTTGTTCTGGCCAGCGTTTGGATCGTTGAACAAGGCATACGTGAATTGATCCACCAACATCTGCGCAGAAGAAGAATCCCCTCTTACGTAAGCATCAATGATCAGCTGCAGCGGATTATAACTCATGGATTGATCAGGTGTTTCTAAGTTCAGTACTTGTACTTCATAGCCCCTTTCTTCTAATGTTTCTTTTGATCCTTTGTAAAGTTCGCCTTTCGGATCATTAAAAATCAACGAACTCTGTTCCTCCGCTCGACTCAATATATCTGTAAACGGAAAAACGATCGACTCACCCTTACCGGATCGACTTGTCCCTAGAATGATTGAATTGACTGTATTGCGATCGATATAAAATTCTTTCATGTAATGTGTAATAGGAATGCCGCCGATCCCTTCAAACCGTTCTTTCAAATCTGGAACAGCCGGATATTGCTCTTTGATCTCTTGGATCGTTGTCAATCGAGCATCTCCTTCTTGCCCATAACTCAAAGAATCAAATTTTCGAGTCAGTTTTTTAAAGATAATCCAAGAAAAAGAGAAACTCAAAGGCAACGTGATAAGCAGCTGCTTGTTCGTTCCTACATGAATAAACAAGGAACGGGCAAAATAAGGGAACGTCTGAAATAGCTTTCCAGCCGTTGAAAAGTCTTGGTTAATCGAAAGTGTAAAAGCTTTGCCAAGAATCGGCAGAAATGAAACGATAAAATTGATCAGATAGTTGCTCATAAAATAAACCAAGAAGAAGGCACTGAAAAAGCCAAGAAACGCTATTGGCGCATGACGCTTCTGTTCTTCAGCGAGTCCTTCTCCTTTTATCGAATAACCCCTTCCGATAAAAAGGGCTAATTTTTTCAGACCGAAAACAGAAAATAATCGGTAGAAAAAGGAGCGTTTCTTACTTCGTACTCGCATAGATGCTCACCTTATTCCAATACCGATTTTGCTTCTTTCGGCTTGTCCTGTAACAAGTAAGCAGAAGCGATCTGTTGTTTTTGACCCATGGTTAAATCTTTTTTCAACGCATCTGAAAGCTCTTGGTAGATTGACGTAATGGCCTTTTGATCTTGTTGTAGAATGGCCAGATCCAATAAACCATAATCAGATTCGCCTAGCTTTGTTAACTGCTTTAAGGTGTCCGTATCCTCTTTTTCAAAGACGACTTGAACCACATGGTCAATATTTTCAGGATATTCTTTAGCCGCTTCAATATACTTACCAGCACTGATTTGATCATCATAAGAAGGAACCGCTGGTTCCGTTGATTCGAAACTCGCATAAGAATTTTCTGTTTGAACGGCTGCAGATACGGTCGCTTGATTTGAATCTTGTTGCGCTTTTGCATGAACATAGCCGCCAAATCCTGCCACGGCAAGTAAAACCGCACCACTTAAAGTGATTTTTTTCCATAAAGATGGTTTCCCTGCTGCTTGTTGTGCAGCACTTGATTGTGTTGGCGCTGCCTGTAAAGGTGTGCCTTGTTGTTGCTGTTGGATAAATGCCATCAGTTGTTGTTGCGTCGCCAAGTTTTCAGCCCCTCTTCGGGTCTGATCATCGATCAATTTTGCTAGAAATTGCGAGATTTCCATTTCTTTTTGTTGATTTTGTTGCTTCGTCGATTCAACATTCTGCACGGCTTTATCTTTTAGGGACAATTCTTTTTCTTTTATAGTCAATTCACGATCACGCTGCGCAAGTACGGCTTTATCCCGTAACTCTTGTTCATGGATTCGACGTTGCTCTTCAAAGATAGGCTGTGATTCAATCATTTTTGATTTCATTGATTGTAAGTACTGCAGTTCTTGATCCGTGACTTGTTGCACTGATTCGACCAGGATCGTGCTTAACTCTTCGAGTTGACTGTTCTTACGCTCAATCAATTGGCTGTACTGTAACTTATGAGCTTTTTCTTCATAAGAAGCAGTAATTTTTTCTTCTTCTTGTTCGATTGCTTCTTGTCTCATTTGATCGAGTTGTGTCGCTTTTTCCTGTTTGTCTGCCTGCAATTTGACATCGATTTGATAAAGCTCGTCTTGATGGCGCTTATTCAATCGTTCCAATTCTTCTTGTTGGCGCTGTTGGATCCTCGCTTTATCAAGCGCTAATTGATTCTCTAAAGAAGTGAACGCTGCTTCGATCTTATCAGTAAATTCTTCACTTAGAATTGCTTTTTTAGCAGCTAATTCCGCAAGACATTCTTCAGAACCATCGTCTGCAGTAATTTCTTGATAAGCGATCGTCAGCTTTTTGATCAATTTGTTCTCTACGTCATTTTTTAATTTATATAAGCTTGAAATCAACTGTTTGTAGAACGTTGGATTGTATTGTGTTCGGATAAATTCTTTCTTTCGCTCACTGATAAAATCATTTTTATCGGCTAAACCAAAATACATGATCAATTCTTGCGTCTGACGATCCAGCTTTGCTTCTAGTTTAGCGATCAACGATTCGATAGGACTAAAAATCGGTTGAGTCGTTAGATCCAAATAGGTATCCAAAGGAGGGATCACGATGCCAGGAGTCGGCTCTTTCGCTGTAGAAACACGAGTCAATTCCTCTGAACTCTGAGAAATTGTGATTTCTTGCTTGCTCTCTTCTGGATCTTCAAATGAAAGCTCGCCCTCTTCTACCGTTTCATAATCAGGAATATAATCGCCTTCAGATAAATCTATTACTTCTTCCTCTTCTTCGACAGGCACATTTAATTGGTCTTCGGTAATAACAGGAGCTGCTTCTTGTTGCTTTTTCGGTAATACACGAGAAAGCAGATTTTCCGCAACCTCCGGCAATTTCACTTCTGGCAAGGACAAGCCGCCAAGAAACGAGGGTTTTGTTTCGTTGACTTCTTCTTCGACAGGTTCAAATGGCTGATCGAACTCGATTAAAAGATCATTTTCCAGTTCTTCAAACTGTTCTTTTTGGCTTCCCTTTAAGTTTCTAAGCTCCTGAATAATATCCTCGTCGATCAGTAGGTCTAAAGGCACATCTTTTGATAAGGGGAGAGTGAACTCCCAATAGTCTTTTGTTCCTTCTATACGATGGATCTCTAAAGTCATCTTATGATCCAGCGGCCCAACGTTTGCTTGAACCTGGTAAAAAAGTTCTCTCGCTTCAGGAAGAGAATACTTCTTTTTCAGGGTCAATCGCTTCGTAGCTTTGATTTCTTTTGGTAATTTTGTAAAACGCAAAATATAATTTCCCATGGTTCTCTCCTTTAAAAAAAAGATGGAAAGTTTTATTTCTTCCCATCTTTTAAACGTTTGATATTAGAATTTTTTACCAATCCCTTGGAAGTACGTTGCTAATGAAACAGCTGACATGATCACGATCATCCCAACTGCTACACGAAACCAGATACTTTTTGCGACGTCTGCTTTTCGATCGGAACTCATGAACATGATGCCAGCTACGATCGTCGTAATAACAGCCACGGGAAACGATAGTCTTTGTAAAGCTGAATAAATCGTTGTTCCTGCCTTGTCTAATTCACTGACCCAATCATTCGTTGGTAGCGTTAGTAGTGCTAGTTGTAGTTTCATTAACATGTTTATTTCCTCCATTTTTCACTTGGTTTTTGTCTGATACAAGAGTATTGATTTTTGAAAGCACGTAAGACTCGCATTGCTTTTCAATCGTTGATTCTTCCCATTCCTTGTCCTTTCCTTCAAGAATGGCCATTTTTTTATCTCGTAAATGATCATTCGTCCATTCCTTAAAGGTAATACCTTCTTGAGAAAGTAATTCTTTTGCGGCTTCTACAAATGGTGAAGCCGTAGATTTTTTCCCTGCCATATGCTTCTTCCTTCCTGGCTAATTGACTATCTAAAAAATGAAAAACCCCTCGATTTTTTCGAGTAGGTTCGCTTTTGTCTTGGTTCCATTTCCGGCAATGCTTTTCGTTCTTCGTTGAATTGCCGATTGATTTCTTGGTAAAGCTTTTCTCCTTCCAAGCGGTTTGACTCAAGAGTGGATATCTCCTCTTGCAACATATCTAACAGTTGTACCGTGTTCCGTGTAGGATCAACGACCACGTCTTCTAAGATTATTTCTTGTTCGCCATTGTCAATCACTACTGACAATTTCGTAGGCTCCGTGATTGAACGCTGTAGCTGTTCCATGATCTGTTGTGCTTGAAAGATACCGTGAACCATCTTTGTGTTCAATGCACGGTATTTTCGTGTCAATTTTTTGTTGACGTGCGAAAAATGTACCCGATATTGCCCGGACACACGATCACCCCTTTCACATTCTTATGCTTCCTTGTGTCCACCACTGTTCCCATGCAGCTTTTATGACGTCTTGATAATCAATGACTACTTTAAGAAAAAGCGCACCCACGACCAAACTGATGATCACCCGCAATAGCTTTGAAAATACTTTTCCCATATCTTCACCTCACTTGAGAAGGCGCTTGTCCTTCAATGCCGATTTTCACAGAGATATTGTCTGGTAGAAATAAAACTGGATAGGTCGCTTTGATCGTATAAGCCACCGTATCTCCAAAGGCAGCCTTTTTCCCTAGTTGTGTACTTTCTATCGTATACCACCCGTGGAATTGTTTAATTGAGTACTCTTTAAGTTCTGAAACTGCTTCAGCTGTCAGTCCCCCTTTTCGCTCGATCTGATAATTGACTTGTTGGCGATAAGTAGTGATCGTTTGAAGTTGATACCCGAAAACGACGACGCTCAAAAAGGCAAGCACAGTCAAACAGTAAAACAACATGCTGAAAATTTCTCCCTGACTATCTTCTATATCCATAATTTATGCTCCTTTCTTTAGAGATAAACATAGACTTTTCCAAGTTGGAAAGGAATGATCGCAATCGACGCCCCCAAAACAAAAACCAAAATAGCCCCTACCATTTTCATATACAACCCCGAAAATCGACTGAGCTTAAAGTGGATGATTTGTTCAATACCGGCCATCATTTCTTCACTAGCGATCCTGGATAACTGATCGATCACTTGCAAATTCGCTGATCCTTGTGCCAAACGTGCCAAAGTAACCATAAATAACCGGCTGCTGTCTGTTCCAGACATTTGTTTGGCGAACATCTTAAACGGATCGAAACTGCTTGGATTTCGACTCACATCCAACATAAGCCGTTGTAAGATCTTCTTATCGATTTCATGTGGCATCCTTGGAACGATTCGCTCAAAAACAGAACGAAGATTGATCCCCCCTCTAGTTTGTTTTAATATCGGAACAAGTAGCCGTGAAAATTTTGAAAATTGAATTTGACGTTCAAATCGAAACTGCTGATAAACGACCTTAACTGATTTGATTGTGTCCAAATAAATCAGCATACTGACAACTAGCCCAATAGGAATCAGATACAAACTCATTAAAAAGCCAAGAACCACAAAAATAGAAAAACAGATGGCAGAGGTGCGAATTTTTTTTTTCGCCCACTTTTCAATGTTTTCCTTAGTATTATTCATTTCTAAAAGATTTTGATAAACACCATCTGAAAGTAAGCGAGAAAAAAATGGTCGATTCTCACTTGATTCAGCCGTTTTGTTTCGAATAACGAGATTCATTTTTTGGTTCGCACCCCCAATTCCGTGACAGAATCATCAAAATACTGTTTGAAAAAGCTATTTAAAATCATACTAAGCGAAGTCAGACAAATGGCTGAACTGACATACCCGATTGGATGGTGCGCATAGCCGTCCATGTATTGCGCAAAATCACCATTCATGAAGAAAGAAACCCCGTGAAACAGCAAGATAATAGCGCCCATTAAAATAAGAAGTGTTTGCACACCGCTTAACATTTCATTCTTCTTCTTTAGAAACGAATTGACTTTTTCTAACATTTTACTGTGGTGTTCTGTTAGGTATTGCAACGAATCTGTATTGTTTTTCCCTTCTTGAATAATCGTATCAAGCTGTTCCAAATACTGACCAAAAATCGCATCATCATGATACTTTTCAGATAAGGTATTCAATAAATAGGAGACACGTTCCGGATCAGACCCTACACCAAGAGCGGCATACAAGCTTCGGAGATCTTCAGAAAGTTCTCCTTCTGTTTCATCGATCACATAGGCCAACGACTGAAGAACAGTCAAATCATTGTCCATCGTCACTTGTGTGAGATTCAAAAGAAATTTGTTTCTGGCCACCAATGACTGTATCTGGTACCGCCGATTCACGACCTTTGGCAAGATAAACCGATAGCCGTAAATGGCACCAATCACTGTACAACCGACAACGATCCACCAAATATACGTCAGAATCAATGAAAAAACGCCTAAGACTACAGCTGGGAGTCCGACGAGCTGAATGATCTCTTTTTGCTTTAATCGCTGCCCGTAAGCACTGTTTAATGCATGTAATTCTTCAAGATTTACACGGTTTTTAGTTTCCGTCTGAAGTTGATTGATCCGCAAACTCAGCCACCGCCTTTTGAAGAATCTGTTCAAGCTCTTCCGATTTATTAATCTTTTCATTGGTCATTTCAGGAAAATCAAAGGATAAGAAGCGTTCTGCTAACTTTTCCTTGTACTGATCTGACAACTGACCCGTAGTAACGTAGAACTGCCCATTGTTTAATACTTGTTTAAACAAAGTCGTGGCCGTATCTTTTACTGAATACTCAACGATTTCTGACAAATAGCGAATTTTTTTGAAAATAAGATTTTCCGAATCGATCTCGATATAAGCAGTTTTGATCTGAAACCCAAAGTCAAAGAATGTAAGGATATCTTCAGTAACTGCTTCTTCGTTGATTTTGTACCCCATACTAGACATGGTGACTAACCTTCGAGGATGTGCGCGACAATTTGTTGAGTGAATCGACGTCAATCCTGAATGGTTTGTCCGTGCAGCTTGGATCATTTCATAAGCTTCGGAACCCCGTGTCTCTGACGGAACGATCCATTTAGGATAATTCCGTAAAGCGGCTTTAACCAGATCTGAAATCGTCACAATATTTCCTGTAACGAGAGAAAAAATATCATGATCTGGCAAAAGTTCCTTGATTCTTGTTTCAGGGACATCCTCAATCATAAAGATACGGTCTTTTTTAGGCACAAAAGACAACATCATTTTGATCAATTCGGTTTTCCCAGAACCAGTCTCCCCACCGATCACGCTCATTGATCCAGCCTTCATGATTATTTTAAGAAAATCTAACACAAAAGATGGCGCAAAATCGACAAACGTTTCTTCGGTCAACACTAGACCTGGTCGACTGACCCGTAAGGACATCGTAGTGCCACTCGGACTGATCACTTGATGCATAGCGTTTAATCGTAAATTTCCTGATACGCTATCCAATATAGGGTCATTTCGAGTAAATGGCTTTCCTACAGCATCTGCAAATTTTTTTACGATCCGAAACACCGTCTTTTCAGGATCGGTCAACTGTAATTGTTCTGCCGTATAAATTCGTAGTTGCTCCGCACTTTCGACAGTTAGAAACGTGCTGTTCCATCCGATATCCGTGATTGTCTCGTCTTGTAAAAGCAGGCGATCTATAAATTCAAAACCTACGATTTCATTAATAACATAGGCCGCTTTTTTGTGTCCTTCGTCATTTTTTCCAAATCGTTGTTCTTCTTGAACCAACTTAACGAGCTTTTCACGAGATACTTTAGAAGTGAAGGCACGCATTACTTCATCCGGATAGTGCTCGACTAAATCGTCTCGAATCACTTCGACTCGACTATCTTCAACTAATTTTTTCAAATAATCGTCTTGCTCTTCTTCAGCAGCTGACGGTACATTGCGAAATTGATTGGTAGTCACGAGATTTCTTACATTTCTTAACACGTCTTTTTCATCTTGAAAGACAGACTTTTTTTCTCTAATAACAACCATTGATTTACCCTCCTTCCGGCGTACTTAAAATACATGTGGCTTCGTCAATGGATCCATCGGACTCTACATAGGCACGAATGCCTTTGATTCCTTTGTTATCTGCTTCTTTTAAGTAGTTGAACGTCACTTTTACCGTTTTTTTTGCATAAAACGGCTGCTTCTTGATCGTCTGCTCAAACTCTTTTTCAAAGTTGGCTTGATCCAAGTAAAAAGTGCCTGGTTGAATGCGTGCAGAATCATCTTTATTACTGATTGCAGCTGTTCTTAACGCTTCAGTAATGTTAAATGCTTCCGTATCTTTCTTGGCATTTCCGATAAAAAACCACGCAATTAAAATCATAAAAAGTGCCCCTACGACCATAACCGTGATCTGTCGCCAATAATGTGTCATTCCTCCCTCTCCTAACCAAGAAAAAGGAGAAGACAAAGATTGTCTTCCCCGATCATCTTTTTATCCATTATTTTGTTGGTAATGTTGAAACGTAAGTAGTGATTTTTGCGAGCATTTGTTTTGTTAAGTCAGGAAAAAATACGAAAGCTGCACCCCCGATGATCGCAACTAAACCTACTGCAATCGCAATGTTCATTAATGTGTGAGAATGATGTTGAACTGTATCCATGAATGTCACCTCCCTTCAGTAGAAATAGAAACCGGCTATTAAAGCCGATCGTTACTTGAAAAATAGTTGTTTGATTTCATCAAAAAACTTGGTGCAGACTGCCAAAATCCCAGTAACGAATACCATAACGGCCTGTACAAATTGATTTTGTTGAATCGCTGAGGTCAGCGAACCGGAAACATTGCTGCTTCCAGAACCAAAGTTTAAAAACGAAGAACTGATCTGATTCAAGTAATTGAACGGGATCCCGATCAACTGCTTAAAGAGAAAGAAAAAGACCAGGATCCCTAAACTGCTAAAAACTACTTTCCGCAATAGGTGCCTGGACTGTTTTAATTCCGATCGTACATCAAAAACGGCTGAACCATACATATTGCCCAACTCCTTACTTTCCTCTTAACCACGTGATCTCTGCTTTTGACCATCCTTTTGGCACAGTCGTATCAGGATAAACCGGCGTGAGTAACAATTCATCTTCTTTCTTTGTTTTACTATCAATCGTCGCATACATGTTTGCGTAGACCGAAAGCGTTTGGTTCATCGATACTTGAATAAAGTTCCGGCCAACCACATTCGATTGCAGCGTCAGATTGTAGTCCCCTTTTTCTGCCCAAATCGGCAAATAAAACTTTCTTCCCCCATCAAGTAACTTATTCGCAATTTTTTTGGTTGGATTTTTTACTTGTTCTTGCGTATACAATGCACCCGTCTTCTCCTCTACGCTTATTTGAGGAAACTCAAATTTTGTAGAAGTAATAGCGGCAGTAGTTTGTTTCGCTACTTGATTGACCGTACGATCTAACGGGATCTGAATGTTCCCTTTTGATTCGACATACTGAAGATCTAAATAGGTATCGACTAGCTTCGTTGGAGAAGAAAGCGTAAACGAAAGTAGTGGCGTATCTTGGATCTCACTGCTGTAGATCGGCGCTAATGTGATTGGTAGTCCATAGCCCGTTTTTGACGAACGCTGTTCTTCAAAATCAAACTGAAGGGTCTCTTTCTTTTCTACATACGCTTTGTTTTTTCTCGTTGCTTCTGTTTGACTCACTGCGCCATAGGAAAGCTTACCGCTTTTCAGATCCGCATTGGTGAGGACTTTTTCTGAAGCTATATAGCCGAATGTTGAAAAATCAATCGTATCTGTTTCAGCCTTTACTTTGTCAGGATTTTTCAGTACCTGAAGGGAAAGAGAATACGGAACCTTCTCACCCTTAGTAAAGCCTGCAGTAGGCAAATCAACAGCTAGGCTTGAAGCATAGGAACCAAGTGAAATATCTTTTGTAAAGACAGTTTTCTTCTGTTTTTGATCAGTTACAGTCAATCGATAAAGGACATTTTTCAATTCTTCTTCGTAACTCGCTGACTTAGAAAAAGTGATCGTCGCCTTCAAATTGTCGGTCAATGACGCTTTGCCTGTCAGTATTGAAACTTTCTCGGTATTGATCTCTAATGACGGTAGATAATACGGGATCTCAAGTACAAGATCTTTGCCAGCAACGACCCCACTTCTAGTCACTTTTGAGCGGTAGCGATTGCCTTTCACGTCGAATAGATCATCCAGCGGCTTGTACTCATACGACTCCCCATCGTATTTGGTCTCAACGACTTGTTTAAGCAGCGCTTTTTCTGTTTCTGTCACATGATTCACTGTCAGCTTGTATGCTGGTAAAGTAGTTGTAACAGCGTTTGACGTTGCAGTTAGCGAACCGGCTTTGACAAGACCATTTTTGGTTATGGTGATTGTTTGTTTTTCTTTCGCATCGATTACGCTAGAAAGAAGTTTCATCTTCGTTCGAAGTGTATAAGTCTTCCCATAAAAAGAAGATGTCGAAAGCGCAGAATCTTTCGCAACAGCTGTTACTTTATTTTCTGCAGTATTTTGTGTAACTGTAAATTGACTTGTCACATCAACACCTTGAGCAAGTACTTGAACCGTAGAAATAGAAACTTTTGAAAAATCTACCTGGTCTTCAATCGAAATATTTGGTAAGAAACGAGATCCTAGTTTTTCTACCGTACTTGTCGTTAAATCATATTGTAGAAAATCATCGGAAGCAGCTGACCAAGCATTGCTGGTTTTGCCTGTCTCATTCTTGTCTGATACCGTCTTTGAAGCACTTAATTTGTACTGATTGGTGATTGTTAATTTCACCGGCTTTGCTTCAGTCACGTCTGCAGTAATGGTAAACGAGTAGTTTTTACTATCTGTTTCAAAACCAACCGCTGCCGTTTTTTCCTTAAAGTAATAGGATCCCAGCGTTAGATCCTTTACTTTCAGTTGGCCATTTGTGTCGGTTTTTAGGTTATCTTGTAAAATGGATCCGTCCGATTTGTATAGTGTAAATACCACACCATCTAACGACTTTTGATCGACGTCTGCGATTTTGGTAAGCTCTACAGCACCTGCGAGTCGCTCGTTTGTCCAGGTCTTCGAAACATTCGTATTTTCCCCTACCGTGATTGAAAACTCCGTTCCGTTTAACTTGTAACCTGAAGGAGCGGTTATTTCTTTCACTTTGACTATTGATCCAGCCTTTAATCGTTCTCCTAGCTTTGCCTTCCCATCCGTTCCTGATTTTACGTCTGTTGTCTTTCCATCATACGTAAAGCGGAAGGTGGCATTTGCTAGTGGCTTTTTGGTATCTGCATCTACTTTCAAGACATCCACAGTCCCTTTTCGCTTCACATTCACGGTTACGGAAGTTGAAACATAAAAAGAACCAGTGACCAGTTTTTGATACGAACCGTTCGCCCAGACAGTAGTCGGATATTTTTCATTTGTTTTCGACCCTTTCACCATATTTACAGTGATTTTTGTTGCAGTGGATCCATTCGTATCGACGGTCAATTTATTGCCACTGATCGTCGCTTTTGCCCCACCGCTGACGGATTCTACATAGAGGTTATGATCGCCCCAACTGTTATTCACAGTAAAGGTTGCTTTTTCTCCTTCATAGACCGTCTTAGACGTTGCGTCCCATTGCGGACGTGTGCGGATCTGACCAGCTCGTGTAGTCATTTTGCTTTTCCAGTCAGTCACACCAGCTTTGTGATTTGGGGTAATGGTGATACTTTTTGGTTTTTCATTTGAATTTTCCCAAACAAGAATTTGTGCGGCCATCCAACGTTGCTTTCCAGCGTCGTTATTTGCCCAACCACCTAATTCACGGTAAGCACTAATAATGGACGTGATCGTTTCTTTTTGAGAAGTACTCAAATAGCTGCTACCGGCATCCGTGTACGTCTTAGCTGCCGTAACCCCTGCTTGTAAACAAAACGCATCTTTTCCATCGATCGTCCGCCGAATCCCACGGTCTTCTGTGTAAGAATAACCGTTGCTGCGAACGATATACATCAGCCAAGGATAACCTGAAGGCGGATTGATCGTTGTTTCAGAGACTGTTTTTGAAACAGAAGCCAGCAAAGCAACTTTACTTTCTTTTAGCATAGAAGGAACATCATTCAAGTTATTGGTTTGGTTCAGGATCTCTTCAGCATAAAAGAAACGTGTCTGCATCAAAACTTGTTCAGACTCTTCCGTATTTTTGGTTTTTGACAATTCTTCAGCGACTTGATCTTCTTCAATAAATGGAAGATCTTCACTATTGACTGCCGACTGCAGCGATTCAACATCATTTAGATCGATTTCATCAAAGTCTTTGATTTCTTGATCTGCCTGATCCGCTTTTTCCTGACGCTTTTCATCGATCCCTACTTCAACAGCTGTAAAATCTCCTTCAGTTTTTTCAGCGATCTGCGGCGTATCTGAAGAAATCAGCTGTTCTTTGTCTGATTTGTCTGCTACCACATACAGTAAGCCATCAGCACCTTGAACAACGGTTGATGCCTGTTCTTTGTTTAAGGTCTCTTCCGATACTGCAGCCACTTCCTGATCCGTTTTAGCGGTATCTGTTTGTTCTTGTGCCAAAACATAAGGAAAGTTGGCCATAGCAAGAAGAGAAATGATCATCACTGAAAACGAAACGACGAGTTTGTGCTTCTTTTTCATTGGTACCTGTTCACATCCTCTCCTTCAAAATGGATTTTCGAAAAGGACGGTGGCGCTCGATTACGCATTCTTTGTTCCTTGGCCATATAAGATCATAGGCGGTCTCCTTCGTTTAAATAACTTTTTGAGTTCTTTATATTTAGCGTATGCAGCTCTTGTTTCGATATGTGTTGTTCTTGATCAACGATAAATAAAAAGTCGCCATTCGTGAAAATATCTTTCCCAGCGGCTTTTTGTTTTGTTTTATCTTTATCGATAACCACGTCTACATGATCCGTATTACCGTGTAATACTTGTTTCCCAGCGACCACTTGCACAACGGTCTTATAATTACTTTTCGTGATCAGTGAAACTTCGTCAATTTCAAAAATACTTTGGCGATCGACCAAGCCATTATTAATAATTTCTGCCAGCTTATTCACGCTCAAGCGAATATACTGTAATGCTTCACCGTTTCCTGTAAAACTTAGGGAAACCTCCTTTCCTACGGTTAAATACAAGGTTTTCTTTTCAGCATCCATCTGTTTCTGCCCTCCCTTCACTCATTTTTTATCTATCCTTTATGGACTGCGACAGACGTTTTTCATACGCTTCCTCCTTCTTGAGTATTAAAAAAGCTTGAGATTCCATTCCCAAGCTTACTCTTCTTATTCTGTTAAACAGCTAAACCAAATTAGTTGATTTACTGTCTTGTTTACTTATAATAAATAAGGACATAATAGTTTGTTTGGTCTTTCTAGCGGAAACTAGGAGGACTTTTTTAATTCTTTCAAACAAGGTCAGAACCGATCCCAATCATCTAATGCACGTTGATCTGGCGATAATTCGGCTAATTTTTCATTGTAACTATCAACAAGAATTTTGTGTTTCAAAGCCTTCAAACTATCGATTTTGCTTGATAGTTCTGCCCTTATTATTAGCCTATCCTCGTTCAGATCCATCAACTGTGCGTTGATTCGATGAGTCATTATCTCAATTTCCTGTAGAGTGTGTTTCTTGAAAGA
Organism: Enterococcus sp. DIV1096b; assembly: GCF_050498765.1. NCBI lineage: Bacteria > Bacillati > Bacillota > Bacilli > Lactobacillales > Enterococcaceae > Enterococcus > Enterococcus sp. DIV1096b. Next base: position 28,602 of record NZ_JBMHEK010000002.1, read on the forward strand.
ATGATCATAGTAACAATTTTTTAGTAAGGACTCTTGATTTTCTTTTGATAGGTATTGGTCAATATCTTCCAAATTGGACATTTTCCCATATAGATATAGCCCACATAAACATATAGTAAAGGCTACTATCATATAGACAATACTACTCATATTGACCTCCTTTAATTGATTTAACAATATTGGTGGATAGCTAACTAAATTAGTATTTCAAACAGACTTTCAAAGATACCAACTGGAATACTATTCCCGGCCTGCTTATACATTGGCATGCGAAATCTTCCGTTTCTCTCAACGGTCGAAGCAGCAGCAAAGTAATCATCGTCTGAATAGCCTTGTAGTCGCCAGCACTCCAGTTCAGTAAGATATCTATAACGTTCTTTCCCACAGTCAATAACTTGTGCTGGTGTACGATCCTGTCGAGTTGTTATCGTGTAAGCAAAATCTTGAATCACTGTTGCACGTTTGATTCCTGTTTTTCCGATAACGGATAAGACACTAGGCTGCGTTACGTTGTAGATTGGATCAACCTGGTCGTTATTAAGCAAAAACTCTTTGATATCTTTCATAGGTTTACGATTCAAAATTTGAAAGTTAAAAGGATCTTGATTAAGAACTGAAATCGTAAATACCCTTTGTCTTGCTTGCGGTAGACCGAAATCCCTTGCGTCTAACAATTCAAATGAATTCGAATACCCTAGTTTTTCCATTTCATCGAGATACCGATTGAAATTCTTTCGCATGTGTTTGTACAATACACCTTTGACATTCTCCCAAATCACAATCCTTGGTTTCCACATGCCCATATCAGCTATGATTTTAATTGTTTCCCACATCAAGCTAGATCTAGTTTCCGATCCCTCATCAGCACCTTTTTGATGACCAGCAATAGATACATCCTGGCAAGGCGATCCGTGAATCAAAATATCTGGCTTAAGGTTCCAATTAACAACTGATTGAGTACTAAACGGTAACTCGTTTGCAAAGATAGCATTGTAACTATCAACGGCTTTCTGATCGATTTCAACGTAGTCTATTGACTTAGTCGGTATCCCTAAATTTCTTAATGCAATCCGAGGGCTGCCAATCCCTCCGAACAGTTCTAAAATTTGAAGCACTGGCTTCACTCCTCCGGTTGATTATTTTGGTGGGATAGAAGAACAATTATGATAACCAAATTTCTTTATATCGCCTTGATCCTTCTCCAACATAGTTATCTATAAATTGAATATCTTCAGCTTCAAAATACTTCAAAAAATCGGAACGTCTCAAATTAAATTCTTGTATTAGTTCTGCCCCTGCACCATTGCCATAATGTTCTATATCAAGTGACATTGCGTCTCTCATTGCCGAAAAATAACCCTCGTCAAAATGGTGCTGCTCTTTTTTCGATCTCATGAATAAATCCCTTTCTAGTTTTCTATTTCTTCCATTAGCCAACTTCAATATTGCCCTTCATGACCAGCCGTCCATCACTTTTTTAAGGTCAACGGTTAGAAAAAGGAGTTGAAGTAGCATTGATCGCTGCGAACGTGAAAGTGAATATGAAGATAAATACCGCAACCTTCAGCAATCCCATACTAACTTTAAACATCATCTTCAAGAAAAACTTTCCAACTGCCAATAACTTACTTGTCTTCGTCATAACTTCCACTCCCTTTTTAAAATTTATTATTAACCAATTAAACATCTTTTGTTTACCAGATTCGAAAATAGAACAAAATAAAAGTCGCAGATTTTTACAACCGGAGAAATCTAACTCCTATGAAGGCCGGATATTCGCTCGCACACGTGCGGTCTTGGCAAATCCTTCAATGTTTTTGGCTCACCAGTTCATTGTATTCCTGGTTACTCTAAACCCCTTAGTAGCCATGCTGTTTAGTTTAGAGGGGCGTTCTAATACCCACATTCATTTATTCAATTAGTTCTCAATACTCGTTCGTTATCAACTCATATCAAGAGATTTTGCTAGAAACTAGCAAACAAAAGATGTTTAATTTTAGATTCAAAAAGCAGTTACGCTCGTTTTCGTTCCTGGTACCAATAATTTTGAATCATTTCCTCGTATTCTTTTTCTTCTATCGCAGTGATCAAGGCATATACTTCTAACGCTCGTTCTGATCGATGGTTCCGGACTTTGAAATATTTGTTTTCCCTTGTCGTTATCAGACGACCATTTGAATTTAATCGTTGCGCAATGACTCTTTCCTTTTGATCAAAAAGAAGTTTGATTTGTGGAAAGATCGTTTCCGTTTTGGCAGCCCCGAAAAATATTTTTTTTGGCTTTCCTTTTTCAAAAAGAGTCGTATAGCGATAGGCGTTTTCCCCTTCGATCATCCAATGCTGCGTGTTAAATAGTTGTACCGTTGTTTTGATTCTTGCTAGATCTTTAACGTATACTGCTAACCCTTTTGTCATTGTCATTCCTCATTTCCTAGATCATACTTACATAAAAGCAAACAAAAAGGAGGTAAATTCACGAGAACATGAATTTACCTCCTAAGAATCGCAGTCTCTTCAACGAAAATAACAGATGGCGTCAAAAATGATGATTTGGCCTATCATACACCTAGATCAACTGTAGAAGAAACTAAAGATTAAACATACATTTTTCAATAATACATTGAATCAGAAGTTTCTTTCTACAATCATTATCTGTTATAATTACATCGTTGTAGAGAAGCTACGACGCAAAGGAGCTCAATCCGTTCAGGTGCTACTACACTTGATTGGAAACCGAGGTTTATCAATGACTCCTGCATGAGTTGGCGCTCTTGCAGTGACGAGATTTACTTCGGGGGCTCCTTTTTGTTTGGCTTCGTACAAGTATGTCAAACAAAAATATTGTTTTATTTTTATGTGTAAAACATAGCATAAGAAATTTATTTTGACAACAATTTATTTTGTTGATCAAAAATACCATTACTAGTTATTCTTATACTATCGGTCATTTTCTTAAGTAATTAAGTTATTTCTTGTGATATATAAATTTAAGCTTTCACAATAATATTATACCATTTTATTTGCATGCAGACAAACAAAAATTCAAAATTTATGGTATTTTCAAAAATAAAAAGGCTAAACAAATGACTAATGAAGAGTACACAAACATCAAATTTCATTTTGCTAATGTAATAAAAGAAGCTAGAAAAAAACATCACTACACAATAAGAGAATTGGCAGAAATAGCTGAAATAAATTATTCGTATTTATCTCAGATTGAAAATAATCATATAGAAAAACCATCCATGCATACTTATCTCACTCTATTCGAAATATTAGAGATATCGATGCCAGAATTATTTTATGACATTGAAAGCATGCCACCTTTTAATCACTATCCGCCTGAAAGCTAGTTTATCTACTAGCTTTTTTATTTTGGGATTGATTAAAAAATAAATTTCATCATTAGGTTATTAAAATGGCCGGCACATTATAATAACTAACTTAAACAGACGCTGAATAGTAAATTATGATACATTTTGGAACTAGTTTTAGCGTGTACCAATTTGTACATCTTGCGTTTGAACACCAGTTGAACCAGTTAATAATAATAAGATTAAGTCTAAACTCATACTGTTTTCCTCCGATACTTTAATTGTGTAAATTTACAAGTCAAATAGTACCACTTGATAAAATTTTTACAACAAAAAAATGGATAATTGCTAAATTGGCAATTTCTTATGGAGGTTTAATGAGCTGTGAATGAGAAGTCTATCATTTTAGTGGGAATAATTGAAGATTTAAGAAAAAGTCGTGGAATATCCCAAAAAGAATTAGTAAATACTATTCTTAGTGAAAGCTCGTATGCAAGAATAAAGAAAGGCGAAAGAGAATTTCCGCTATATATGCTTATTCCTTTAGCAAAAAAATTGAATGCTAGGATTGAAGATATCTTGGATCTCTATTATCGAAGTGAAAATCATGAATACAAAAATCTTTTCAAGCGATACAATATCGTCACTGATACACATGATATAGCTGAAGCAATTATCCTATACGAAGACCTGATAAAAAATCAAAAAAACAGTCTAATGCTAAGCAGAATGCGATTGTTGCTAGAAAAGTATTTTGCAAAAGATACAAGACAAATACCTAAAATAAATATTCTTGAAGTCCAGGCATTGATGAATCAAATCTTAGTCACAAATCATCTGACTTCTTACGATCTACAATTTTTCGCAGATTTTATGACCCTGCTATCAATGGATCAGCTTCAGATTGTCAGTCAAAAATTGATAGATGTCGACTTCAATGTTATGGACTCATTTAATCATTTCTACAAAAAGTATTATCCAATCTGCTTAGGAAACCTATCCGATTGCTTAATGGATTTAGGTTATTTTGAAGAAGCCAAGCAGCCTTTAAATAAATTAATAGCTACAGCAGACCATGTTGACTCCATTGAACTGAAAATTTGGGCCCAATACTTAGAAAATGTTCTAGCCATCTACACCGAAAATCAAAACAATGAAAAACAAAATAAGCTAAACAAATTGAATCAAATTGTTACTAATTGGCGCAACTTATTACCCTCAAGTCGTTTGGTAGAAGGGCTACATGGCGGTTTCCAACGTCTATCTGACAGAAACGGTGATCGTCCAAACAATATTCATATTCCACCTGTATACATTTTAAAACCATAAGAAAAAGCCTAGTATTCTTTGCTAGGCTTTTTTTATATATTTAAAACTGAAGTTTCCTATTTTCCCAAATCATCAATACAAAAAAAGAAGAGATAATATTCATCTCTTCTCGAAAAACTATCTTGCTTTAGTTGTAGCAACTACTTTGTTATTTACAATTCTTCTACAACTTCCTGCATCAACTTTTGCTAAAGCCTTCTTCTCCAAATCCTTTGATGAATATTTCTTATTTACAATCGATCTACCAACGTTATTATTGAAAAGATCCATTTGCTTTTCATTAGCTGGTTGATTTTTATTCTCCTCGTGAGCATCTGCCCATCTTTTCGCATTTGTTTTACCGTTAGAAGGGTTGAAACTTGATCCATATCCGGCTAACATCGTTGCCATCTCAGCATTCCAATAAGTATGTCTAAAAGCATCTCCGTTTCCATTATGCAACCCGTTTTTATATAGTGCATTTGTCCTTTTTGTAGCCAAACTAGAAGCAGTATACACTTGAGCTGCTTGCGCAGGATATGATTTGACAAGTTTTTTCTCCGCACTATTCAAATTCTCGTAGGCAGATGGCAGGTATCTTGCTGTTACCCTATAGTTTTTTGACTCATATATCTCATTGTATAGCTTAATCATATATAAGTTTTGATCATCTTCAGATAGATCTTTAAATGCTTCATCTGAGCTCGAAATTTCATAAGCTCTAACAAAGTCATCAATTGTTAAACTATCTATTACTTCATCGCTTAGACTCTCATTCGATATTGTTTCTGATACTGATTCATCTGTTGCAATCTCATCTGCATAAGCATGGATACTACTTGATACTGAAATACCAAAGAATAAAACTAACGTTAAAAATATTTTTTTCATTTTTAGTTCTCCTTATTTTTGGAAAATCAATTGTTTTTCTGTTTTGTTTATACCATCATCATAGTTGCAATCTAATACTATTTTACCCGTTGATTCGTCATAACTAGCTACTTTTACCAATAAAGAAAAGTTTTTAGTATTGCTATCAACATAACCAGTAACTGTTTGCTCTTCTCCATAAATGGTAACTGAAATAGAACTCTCACCACTTATACTAGCTTCCTCTATTGGTTTATTCGTAGACTTTATCGAATTACTTTCATAAAGAACTTCTGAATCATTCTTATAATTTCTTGCTATTGTAATAGGAACTTCTATTGCACCTTTATTATTTTCAATAAAAATGCCTGTTTTACCATTATTTTTCAGGAAAAATAGTGTACCAAGTACTACCAAAACTGTGCAAGATAAAACAATCGTCAATACTTTCCTTTTTGATTTTTTCATATCTTTCAGTAAATTCGAAAAATGAATCTACTGTTCCCCCTTTCTAACTCAAGTATATTTTAGTAATAGGATATTGTAAATATTTATTTTATCGATATTTTAAACATAGACAAGATATAATCTTATTTAAATTATACACTATTGCTGTTTTAAATAACCCTTACAAAAATGTAATAATATTACCTTTCACAAATAAATACAGATACTTGAACCTTCCCAAAAAAATAAACTGACAAAATCATTTATTAAGTTACATTGTCTATATCACTTAACGAACACGTAAAAAACTAAAATACAACGAAGAATGATCGACATAATTAATTAATTTGTTCTTTTTCTTTTTTTGGATTGATACTCTTTAAGAACTTCTCCTCCAATACCAATAAATGACGATAAACATCATCCATCGACCAGCCTGAAGAAAGACTAAGACAATATAAAAAATCACAAGGTAACGTTTTTACTGCACGGTTTCTTGTTACCCAGCTTGCTACTGTACTCTGCTTATATCCATGTAACTCACAAAATTGCTCTACTGTCATACCTAACCGCGAAATAATAAACACATTGATCGGGTAGGGATATACAAAGGTATTGATACTCATAGTCAGAAAGACCTCCCACCATATTATTACGTTTGCGATAATAGTACTACTCTTTCTTAAGACCAGCAAGCAAGGCGGAGAAAAAGAAGGAACGTATCATAGATATAATGTAAAAGGCAATTTGCACCTTTTAGTTTCAACCTGTATCGATCATGAACAGATCTGTTTGCACGCCGATCTTATTGGGTTCTATCAAGCGTTTCAATGCTGTCTGGATAAACGTGTATTCTCTTCCAAAAGCTTCTGAGATCGCAGCGAAATACGCCCCCTGGCTTTCTTTTTTTAGCCGGATAACGGAGCGCATCAATCCATGTATCGAAGCTAGCATAATACCTCCATTACGACCAGCACGAACACGAAAATGAATTTTGTTCTCTTCTCTTAACTGCTTCAGTACTTTGTCCAGGGAGCGTTTTGGGATCTTTAAACTTTCAGTTAACTCTTTTTTTGTAGAAATAATGTATGGTTGTTCTTCATAGGATTGCTCATTCAAATAGGACAGTAGATCTTCTGCCCATTCATGACTATGTGAATACTTGCGAACAGCTCTTTCTTTCTTGAATTTCCACCAACCCCGTTTTTTGTTGAATAGCTGCTCTTCAGAAAGATTGGCATCGACCCACTCTTGGCATAATAGGACAATTTTTTCTCTGTGCGCTGCTTGATATTTTCCGGAGTAAGCGGAACGAATGATTCTGGTTAATTCTCGATCAGATAAAGGGTTAGCCAAGCGGTCATTGAATTCTAACATCGTCAATTCACATGCTTCTACTTCGTATCCTGACGAAAAGTATGCCAAAGACAAGGTGAATATGACATTATTTCGACCATAAACGCCCTTTTCACCTTGGATTTTTTGACTTTTTAGCAACAGCTGGAACCATGGTTCATCGACTTGACGAAATTCTTGAGTAGATGGTAATACAAAAACGTTCTTGATCTCCGCTTTTTTGTCCGCATCTTCTCTCATTGACCAGTCGATCCATTCTTCGAAACTATAACGATACTGTGGTTCAAAGAATAAAACATTCTCTTCAGAAGGCATTCGTGTGATCCCAAAATGATTGGCATTTGCATCAACTGGAAACCGATAATCATTTGAAAATTTGTTTCTTAGATTTTTTGAGATCATTTTGGCCACATTGATCACTTTAAAATTTGATTTCTTCGTCACGTATGCAGGCTTGTCTAGTACATAGAAAGCTTGAAATCCATGCGGTGTACGTAGAATCATTGTCGGCATAAAGCCGATCTCGTGACTGGCCAAGATAATTTCTCCGTAGTCAAAGTTTGGATCCAATGTGTCAAAATCAACAAAGAAAGTATTGATTTGACGCAAATTGTCCTCAGAATGACCTTTTGTAAACATTCTGGCTTCATCAGCATATGTTCCATAGCGAAATACATTTGGAGTCCAATGAGTGAATCGATTATTGTTTTCGATCACCCCTTCTTCTGAAGTGATCACTAGTCCGATCCCCTCGATCATGTGTTCCTTTGAACGGTACGCAAAAATAGCCCCCTTCCCCGACTGATCACTAAAAGAGACCGGTTTTAGGTGGCTGTTTCTATATTTGAATTTACGGATACCATTTTGTAATACCGTCGAATATACGACATCCAAAGAAGCTGCCATGACTTTATTCCTTCCCAAACTAAAAGAGAACACAAATGATCTTAAAGATTTGTGTTCTCCCAATAGCTTAGAAGTCTTAAATGAATGACAAAATAAGCGTGTATATATTGAGTTGCTCGTCAAAAAATGGTAGAATAAGTCTGTAAGTTCGGATTGTCAGTCCGAAAAACTTATCAAAATTACATAAGTGGTTGTCAGCCACTTACATAACTTCTGAGACGAGCGAGAACACATAGGCTTTTTATGTGATTCAGATAGAATAGTGAGGCCAATTTCACTTTTTTATCCGTCTCTTTTTTTTTATGTAATTTTCTTTTAAAGTGTAAACTTTTTTTTTAATGCTGTAAACCTTTTTTTTATACTACAAAGTTACCCTATTTTTAAACATTTGTAAAGATTATCAAGCGACTTGATTATAAATTATATTTTATAAAATATAATTTATAAAATATAATTGACAACTTATTTACTTATGGTACAATGTTCTTAGACAGATATATATATTATATTTTGCAATTTATATTTTATATTTTATAAACGGGAGGTTTGTTTAATGGAATTATCGCAAGAAAACTTGAAAATTGTTTTTGAATATAGAAATGTCGTCAGAAGACCATTAACTATTACTGTAGCAAATTCCAAGGGTGGAGTAGGTAAAACTACTATTATAAGATACTTGAGCTATGTACTTGCTAATATGGGATTTAAAGTGTTGGTAGTGGATGCCGATCCGCAATCAAATACTACAAAGACAATGTTGTTGACTAAAAATTATCACTCTAAAGACGATGACATTTTCATTATTGAAAAAACTATGCTAGCTGGAATCGTTGAACGAGATTTAAAACAATTAGTTCTTCCAATAATTGAAAACTTGGATTGCATTCCATCACATATAGATTTTAAAAACTTCCCAAAATATTTAACTAAGCTTTATGGGGACGCTATAGAAGGAATAGACGCTGATTATATCGAGGTCGAAAAAAACAGAATTTCAGTCTTGAAAGATTTACTTGAACCAGTCAAGCCGGATTACGATTTTGTTCTCATCGATACCCCACCTACTATGTCTGATTTCACTAGGAATGCTGCTTATGCTTCTGACTATATTATTATGGCTTTTCAAACACAATCCGACAGCTTAGATGGCGTTGAAGATTATATATCAGAAGAAGTCACTCCTCTTGTTGAAAAATTTGATTGTAAAACTGAAATAGTTGGAATACTTCCAAATCAGTTGAGTAAAGGTAGTATAGATCGCCAAGTTGTCAACGATGCTATCGAAAAGTTTGGTGATCAAAACCTTTTTGATAATATTTTACCACATGTTAAGCGAGTGCAAACAACACCGAGGACAGGTTTAAATACTGACACTTATTGGGACAAACTTGCTTACGAAGAAGTTTTTGTACCTTTAGCAAAAGATTTCATTCATAGAATAAAGTTATTCGAAGGAGAAAACTAACATGACCGATAATGCAAAACCAGGTTTCTTTTCAAAGCAAAAACCTGATAATTCTTATAAAGAAATCCCTAAACCGAAATCAGCATTTACTTCAGACAACACAGATTTACTAGAAAATATTCACCCTGAAGAAGACGTATTGAAGATAAACAATAAGTCGCTTGGTATACCAGCGATAGTCTGGTGCGAATTTACTGCTTTGCTTGATACTACTGATAATGATTATACCTATGAACTACTCGAAGAATTAATTCACGAAAGAACTGCACGTTTCGATCACAATCAAAAAACAACCTACAACCGAATATTAGAGCGCAAGAAAGATCAGGAAAGAGAACGGATATATAAGAAAGAAAAAAGGAAGAAGATATAAATCTTCTTCCTTTTTATATTTTGTAAAATACAATTTATAATTTATATTTTGCAAATTATAAATTGCAAAAAAAATTAAGCCTTTAAATACAATTAATTACTCGCTAGCAAAGGTTTTATAAATATTATTTTATAATTTATATTCTATATTTTATAATTTATAAATATAACCAGTCGTGTTCTCTTGACTATAAAAGCGAACGTGTGTTCTAATGTGTATATAAAACGTATCTTTTTTTAGAAAAGGGGATTTATCATGGCTATGCAATTTGGCGTAAATCCAAGGTTTGACTATACTAAAGAACCCTCACGAGATATTCTCTGTATCGACTGTAAGTCATTTTATGCATCCGTAGAATGCGTAGAAAGAGGACTAAATCCTTTAAAGACAAAGTTAGTGGTCATGTCCTATCCTTCAGACGATCCTTCTCAGCGAGGAAGTGGGTTAATCCTGGCATCGAGTCCGGCCGCAAAAAAAGCCTATGGAATTTCTAATGTCAGTCGATCACGAGATCTTCCTTTTCCTTATCCGGAAGACCTCGTGATTGCACCACCGAGGATGGCACTATATATGAGAAAGAACATGGAGATCAACAATATTTACAAGAAGTATGCTGATGAGCAAAATCATTCCGTATACAGCATCGATGAGAGCTTCGTGGACGTCACAGACTCATTAAAGCTGTTCGGTGCAAAGGACGCAAGAGAGCTGGCGAGAATGATTCAAACAGACGTTTATCGGCAAACTGGAATCTTCACAACGATCGGGATAGGTGACAATCCGCTCTTGGCCAAATTCGCACTAGACCTCGAAAGCAAAAAAAATTCAGATATGAAAGCAGAATGGCGCTATGAAGACGTTCAGCAAAAGCTTTGGTCTGTAGAAAACATTACAGACGTTTGGGGGATAGGACGTCGGACAGCAATCAGACTGAACCGAATGGGCATATTTACTATGCATGATCTGGCACACGCAAATTATTATCAGCTGAAGCAAAATTTTGGCGTCTTAGGTACTCAACTGTATGCACACAGCTGGGGCATTGATCGATCATTCTTAGGTCAGAAATACAAAGTAAAATCTAAGTCTATAGGGAACAGTCAGGTCTTAAATCGGGACTATACACGCCGAAAAGAAATAGAAATTGTAATCAAAGAAATGGCCGATCAAGTAGCAACTAGGTTACGCCGTACAGGAGCGAAAGCTGAAGTCGTTTCTTTATGGATCGGCTTTTCAATGGGCTACGTCGATCAATCAGGAAGTAGAGGATTTCACCAGCAAATGAAGGTGCCAGCAACCAATAGCAGCAAACAAATAGCAAACTACTTACTGCAGATATTTGATCGTCATTACAAGTACCAGGATATTCGAAATGTAGGAGTAAACTGTTCAAAGCTCGTTTATTCTAATGCTTTGCAGCTTGATCTCTTTGAAGATCCGGACGAGCAAGTAAAAGACTTAAAAATCGATTATGTGGTAGATACTATACGCAAAAAATTTGGGTTTAAGTCGATCGTTCATGCAAATAGCATAATGGAAGGTGGACGTGCGATCGCTCGCAGCAGCCTTGTCGGAGGACATGCAGGTGGTATGTCTGGACTTGAAGGTGCTGAAAGTCATGGTAAAGCGTACTAAGAAAACATTTACGGACTATAATCAATACAGAGACCGGCCATTCGGATTGAAGTGGGCAACGGCTTACGCCATGGATGATTTGATGAAAGGTGTCTTAGAAAACGAAACCTGGGCTACAAAAGAAGTTGTCGGTTTGGAGTTAATGAACCGTGAGGAAATCGACGCAATACTATCCGAATCGTTCCTTTATCATAAGCCTATATCGCTGCAATTAAACACTAAAGACGAATTTGGGCGATTTCTGGATCCTGTTGAAGGACAATTTCTAGGTGAAGCATATGAAGACTATTTTGTACTGAATGAACAACTGATCTATTGGACAGACGTCCGACACGTATCTATAAAACAAGAGGAAAAATGGTTCAAAGTTGATTATTTTCAGGACGGTGAATCTTCTCTCAACAAGCAAAGTAAAGAAGAGAGTACTATAGAAGAAGAGATCAAGTTAATCAAAAATGAGTATTATCAGGACTTTGCAGACGACGATTGAAGATCATTGTCCATCATTTGACTTTGAAATCGCCTTAGAATGACTCTGTGGCACACGATTTTTTAAAATAATCAGTAATGGAGGAAAAATATATGTGTGGTCGATATTTATTTGATTTATCATCATCAGAATTGAAAAATTATTATGATCAAGTAATTCCCAATGCTGCCAGTAAGCAAGTCCGAGTTGGATATAACGAAATTTTCCCTTCAAATCATGTGGTTACACTTGGCCTTAATAAAGATTCGCAAATTGTTCCTGGCGTTACCAAGTGGGGATTCCAAGGATTCAAAAAAGGCCAGCTCATGATCAATGCACGTGCGGAAACAGTAGAAGAAAAAAAGACATTTTCCAAGCCTTTTAAAGAGAGTCGGTGCGTGTTTCCCATGTCCGGATTTTATGAGTGGGATCAAGAAAAAAATAAGATCCTTTTCTCAGCTGAAGAAACTGAGGTAATGTATGTTGCTGGCTTCTATCGAATTCATAAAACTGGAGCTGGATTCGAAACAGAATCAATTATCATGACAACAAAGCCAAATAAAACTGTACAACCAATACATGACCGGATGCCCTTAATTTTAAAGAAGGAACAGATCAAGGATTGGATTGTTGATTTAGAGTTTGCAAGGAATTACTTAATATCAACTGTGACCGATTTAAAATGGTGTATAGCTGGATGATATTCTTGTGAGAAAAACGAGTAATATTCAGAGAAAAAGCCATTCACTTTGTAAAGTGAATGGCTTTTATCAATTAAGTCTTTAACAATTTAAGTTTACAGTTATCTTTGATGTATATACAATAGTGATATAGAAAAATCTCTGCTTTTTAAGAATATCATTACACACAAATTAACTTATAATGTGAACAAAAACAAATAGCTTGACTTTTAACACGAAAGTGTGTTATAATCAAGGAAGGTAGTCATATAAATACGAGAACAATGTGCCGCAATTATTATGTTAAATACAAAGAACTACTATGGAACCGTTAATCATATAACGGTTATCCAAAATGTGTCATCTGAACCACCTCAGAAAAACGATAACAATCTTAAAATTATACTTATAGCATTGTTTTTGCTATTTTTGGTGCTTTTAACTATTGTACTATACTGTTGTCATGTCAACGGGTTGTTAGACTTGACGGATTTTATAAACGCTGTCGTACCAATCATCTTCGAAAAACTGATACAACTAATCTTATAAATCATTGGCGTGATTTATAAGATACCTGACTGCCTAAAATACATTATAAAAGGAAGTGAAGCGGTACAGGTTCTCGTGTTTTTTAAATGTTCACATACATATATTATCAGCATCCAAACTGAAAGTCAACACTTGTACTTAAAAAAAACAAGGTATATTAAGGTTTTCATAACTATAATTTAAAAATTGTTAGAAATTGTTAGGTGATATTTTCATTTTCATTATATAAAATACCTTCCTCTATTGCCTGCTTCTTAATCCTTTTTAACGTGGATAAAGAAATTCCAGTTTTGCGTACAATATTTTTCATGCTATTAGTTTCCATTAATTCTATCGCATGCAAGTATTTGGAGTTTAAGACTCTTTTGGGTCTACCTTCTCTATATCCGGTCATATTTTGACGGTGCCAATTTTTACCTTCTTGAGTTCGAGTAACGATTAGATCACGTTCAAACTGCGCAAAGCTTCCTAACATATTCATCATTAATGTCTGCATTGAATCTCTTTTATTTGGCTCAAAAGTCAAGGAATTGTCTAAAAATGTTACCGTGACCCCCGTATTGTTGAGATTTGAAATAATTGAGTTCAAATCCACGATACTTCTAGCTAAGCGATCAATTTTTGTCACCAACACTATATCCTCTTTCTGTACTATTGAAAGCAATTCTTCTAATTCCTTGCGTCCTTCTTTTTTTGTCCCTGTATATTTTTCACTATATATTTTTTTTGCACCGGCTTGCTCTAGTTTTTGAATTTGTGTCTTGTAGTCTTGGCTGCTGGTACTGACTCGTGAATACCCATAAACTGTCAATTTTCGCTCACACTTTCTGGACATAAGTTTTTGACACCTGTCAAAGTCAAGTATATCAAGAAATTAAAACGGGGTCAAAAACTTTTAAGTTTCTGACCCTCTTTTAAATTCTCGAACAGTCTACCGAAAAAATAAAAAATTCAACTATTCTTTTTTATGAGATTTTTTCTTTCAGTTATAAGATTCGAAAAATATTCTGTTTGTTGTTTGGTCTTTAAAGAACTTACTGCGTGATCTACTAATTTTTTCAAAACCACTTCTCCATATTCGTTTTTTATAAATTCTCCAAAAGGAATACTAGGTCTGTAAGCACGTGCTAACACATTCTGAGAATATTTAATTTCTCCTACTTCCAAATATCCTTTGCTTAATAGTTTTCTTATCACAGCAGCAGTCGTATTCTCGTTTAGTTTTGGCAATCTTTCTAATAATTCATGTTTAGTTAAAGTCTGGTTGAATTCATAGAAATAGCGAAGAATCTGGTATTCAGATTTACTTAATTCTGACATAATAGTCTCCTTACCTTTTTCCGATGCTTCTCTATTTGTAAAATATCAAAGCGACCACTAGTAAAAACACATATATAATAGTATCTACTATAATCCATTGTTTCCTACCATCAGTTGCTTTGGTAGAAAAATAACAACTAATACCATATAGTAGTAAAAACAACGCTGCTAACGAATAACCATTCAGCCAATCAGTTAAGGTTATAACTATCAGGGTCAAAATTAGTGGTACCATATATAGCCATGCATACCATTTTCTCAGATGGTAAGGTAACTTACTGAAGTTGGATTTCATATATAAATCTCCTTATATATATTTTTTTGCTTTTATATATAATACATCACATCAAAATAAATATAAAGCTTAGTTTCTTTTAAATACCGTAACAATTAAAATTAATATCTAATGTTTTTCCTATAGCTTCTTTAGTCTCTTCTTTATTCATTTTGCTTAATAACAAAAACTTCTCTTTACTAATGTTACCCCTTACATATGAATATAGCAATTCATACTTATAATATTGAAGAATAGGAATATCAAATAAGTTATCTTCAATTAATAGGGATAGCTCGGAGAAAATTTTTTTGAATTCAGATAAATTTCTGTTCTTATTTAAATAATTAAAAGCTAGATTAATATAAAAAATTATTTTTTCGATTTTGTATTCTGATATCATACTTACAGTGTTTAAATAACACTCTACAGTTGGGAGTAATAGGGAAATAAATTTATCATCAAAATAGGTTAAAAAGTTGTTAAACAAGGAGAATTCATAGTGAAAGAATTCTTCTTTCTCAAACAAATATTTTTTTAGAAGATTAATTTCTTTTTCATTTAAATTTTCTTTTTTAAAATAATGTTGAAAGAAAAAGTCAGAATCGAAATCAACAGGTTTTTGATCAATTATATTTCCATCAAATATTTTTTTTTCCGTTCTATTTCTGAGTTAATTAAAATAGAAAATTCTTTATAAGAAACGTTCATGCGATTAAGAATTTGCAATAGAAAATTGCTGCTCAGGTAAGCTTCTCCTTTTTCAACCTTATAATAATGTTGTGGAGTGATTATGTCTTCAGTAAGATACCTTACTGTCAGTTTCTTACCTTTTCTTATCTGTTTAAGTATTTTACCTACGATAGCATCATTCATGTAATAAACCCCTTTATACGGAATAAAGATTAACGGATAAATCCGTTAATCTTTTTCTTTCTTTATTATTCGCAGAATTTCATTGATTGATTCTTGAAGTTTTTCAATAGCCTTGTCTAACTCTGTTAAAAAAAATATCGATAACACTATAGGAAAACCTATGTTTGCAACTATTTCTGCGATTACTCCAAATTTTCCATATTGACTCCCCCTTACTTTCTTATCCGAATGGATTAATTTCTGTATGCATATTTTTCCCCTCCTATCATAGGAAGAGGATAAAATAACTTTAATACAGATAATTAATTTGTAAATTATAATTTATATATTACAATTAATAAATTCATTCTTCGATATATTATTGGGAATTAAAAAGAGAATAGTCCTCTAAACTGGGACTATTCTCTTTTTGATATTATTTTTCTAACCATTTACCATTTTGTAACTGAACTCGTTTAATTTCGTAAGCAGCACTAATATTTTTAGAATTGCCTAAGAAAAATGATACTTTATTTCCAGTTGCTGGATTATCATAAACACGCAATCTGAAAGTTACTTCTGCCATCTTGTAATTGTTTTTTGTGATATATGCTTTGACTTCTTCGACTGCTTTTCGTCCTGCAATTAATTGGTCGTATTCCGTTGCAGCAGCTTGTTTACCAATTACATCGACCATACTTGTACATAGGGTTGCTATTGTAGCAAACCCGGCTGCTGGCCAACTGGCCAATGTCAGAGCAGAAATAACTCCACCTTGAACCCAACTTTTCGCCTTGCTTTCAAATAGTTTTACCAATACGCTATAATTTGCTTTTGGTGCATATTTATTATCCAAAAATAGTTGTTGAAATTGTCTAGCCCCTTCTAAATTTGCTGCTGTCACTTGAATTGTTGCCCATCGTTCTGATTGAAATGCCATTTTTTTCTCTCCTCCTAATTTTTTTTATCAAATTTATTGATCAATATTTATTTGATGTCACCAGTATGCAGGATTATTGTTTTCTTTCTTTTTTTTGTAAACTATAATTTATACATTTATCGGCGACTTCATTAGCTTTGAATAAAAAAAGACGTGCTATGCACGTCCTAAGAGTTGAAACTATTCTTTTATGGAATTGAATTAGTAGAACTGCAGCCTTATGTCGATTGCGTTCTTGGCCAGCTGATAGCCAGCTTCATCAACACCAGAAAATACTTCTAACGGCGAAATATTATACCTCTTGCCGTTTTCGAATTCATAGAAATCTTGATTGGTAAACAAGTTATAGGCTAAAGCAACCAGTCGTTGCTCCCCACCGGATAAAGTGCCATCAAACCATAGGTCACTATTGATTTCTTTTTGGACAAAATTAACCATAGAGCGACGTTGGTTAAATAATCTTTCATCACCAGTGAAAATAAAAACCAAGCTACGCCAATAAGGATCTCGAAGATCTGTAAAGCTCAATTCATCCATCATAAAATTAAATCTGGCAATATGTTCCTTGTTTAGAAATAATTCTTCCATTATTGTTCCTCCTCTAATTGGTTTTGACCATTCCTTCAGCAATTACTCGAACGTCACTTTTGCAATTTCAAAATCAAAATACGTTCCAGATACCCAGTCTACATGACCGCTATCTGTAAAAGTTTTGCGGATCACATCCTCTTCATCTTTTAGCTCAAGTATGGCATCAAGGATCGCTTTTGCTTCGTTCTCCTTAAAAATACCTAACTCTTCTTTTCTTTGCGTAAATTGCAAATTCTCAACCGTCGCAGCGTTACTTAAAAATCCCATCAGTTCCTTAGAAAAATGGTTGAAAACGATCACTGTCCAGACCTTTTCTCTTCTAGCTTCAAGAGAAATTAGTTTACCACCTACATCATTCTTCATTTGGTTTGACCAGGATAAATTGATCTCTTCCATCGACCTTCTGATACTCCCGTTGACACGCTTTACATAAATAATGACCATTAGGATAAAGAAAGTCCCCTTTTCTTACATAAACTCGTTTTGCTAACTCACCGCAATCACATTTGATCCAGCTAGGCGGCCAGTATAAGCGTCGATTGTAGGGCGTTATTGGTACTTTCCATTGCCCACCGTAACATTGTCTTTCTTCAGCCATCTTTATAAGTCCCCTTTCAACATACGATTAAGCACCTAATCGATCCTTATCCTTAAAACGGACACCTTCTGCATAACCGGAGTAAAATGCTTCCCGATCCCTCACGGTGTGAGAGGTATCTTTACCAGGTACCAGTCCAATTTTTTCGACTTCAGCCTGAACCACTTCAGGTACTTGCAAAGCCAATTCATAGCCGTTTGTCAGCACTTGTTTTCGAAATGTTTGCGACAAACCTTTCAAGTATCCTTCCAAATAGTCT
Organism: Enterococcus sp. DIV1096b; assembly: GCF_050498765.1. Taxonomy (NCBI): domain Bacteria; kingdom Bacillati; phylum Bacillota; class Bacilli; order Lactobacillales; family Enterococcaceae; genus Enterococcus; species Enterococcus sp. DIV1096b. Next base: position 46,811 of record NZ_JBMHEK010000002.1, read on the forward strand.
TGTTTTAACTGCCATTTCCGTTTGTATTTTCGTCTGATCTCTGGCAACTGAAGAAACTGCCTTGCACAGTAGCTGGCACTACCACGAGCATACTCAAACGTGATTTGAGCAATTTGTACATCGGACACGATCCCAACAAAGTGAAGTTCAATCGGTTTTCCGGACACATAGTAATACCGGACACGAAAATTTTTAGCAATGATCCTCGCCAATCGGTAAAGCCATTTTTGTGGCCGGCCTTCATAAATCACCGTATTGATCACTGCTTCTGACTTTTGTTCTTGCTTATAATGAAAAACGTCTGATTCATCGATATTATGCTGAAGCATCAACTCTTGTGCTTTTGCCAAGGCTGACATCGACTCTTCGTCATTGGCATCATTTGCAAGTGCTAATAATTTTACGATCTTCTTTTTGGCTTTTTCATCCATTGGATCTCACCTTTTGTCTGATTTTAGTTTACCACGTATTGGATAACGGTTTCACTGATAAGTGATAGCACTTCAATGAAATAGAAAATAAAGTGCGGTCACTTTCTGAGCGCAGGAATCTCAAATCCCGCTTTTTCTTGCTCAAGCAACATATCTAAAGCGATACACATTAATTTCGATTCACTTTTCTTGTACTTGGTGTTCAAGTGCTTCAGTCCCTGCTTCCTCTTTTCATTAAGCGTTACAGGAAGACGTGTATTTCCTTTTGCAATGGCCATAACTCGCTCTCCTTCATTGAAACGATCAAAGATTTAATCAAAGACGCAGCGAGCGTAAATCACACTCGCCGCAGCTTTGAACGGACTCTTTTCTACTGATTGTTTTTCATGACTTCCTTTGCTTCTTCTGTAAGCGGAAAGACTTTTGCAACAGCCATGCCACAAGGAATTGCCCCTACAGCTTCCTCACAAATGACACCAGCTTCTATCAGTACATCTTCAATGCCCGTATTTTCAGACCACCCTTTGATTGCGACGAAATCTTGTCTGATTCCGATACTCGTGTTTACCGTAGCCGTAGCAAGCAACTCTTCTTCAGACTGACCTCTTCTTTTCTTAATCAATTGAATCGCTACATTGTTGTTATCTTCATAGTGATCAAATATCACAGTACATTTTTTCTTATTTAAAACGGCGTTCATTATTTTTCCTCCTAGAGATAAGGAGTTACAAGACCAAGCTCTAATTATTCAGTGGTTTCTTCTTTTAGTTGATCCGCAAGTTTTGTAAGCTTGGCGGCATTGTCAAATCGCATTCTTTCTATAGAAGATCTTTTATGAGCAAGATCTGCAACGGTTGTTGCGGCAACTCCTGATTTTTTTTGAATTTCATACAATGATTTTCCACTTTCAAAAAGCAACCATTCTATCTTATCTTTATCTGCGTACATCTTTTTTCCTCCTGAAAGGAGTATGACAATTAAAACTTGCCACTACTCACAATTATGGTATATTTTGAGTAGTAGCATTCCCGTCAAAGGATTTGTTACTTGCGCTTGTTCTGACCCACTCAGAATAAGTGCTTTTTTATTTTGCAGTAGTGATCCCTCCCTTTTTTATCCGTATACCGGATCTTCAGATAGTTATAGATACTTTCTAAAAATTAAACATATCGGTATACCGTTGTATTTATTATACCACGGTATACCGATAGTGACAATCTATTATTGCTTTTTTTTTGATTTTAATGGTCAAAAAAGTTGATTTTAACCAATTTGGAAGTGTTTTGCTATGAAATAAATGACTGATACAGTAACCGAATTTCCAGCTTGTTTGTACAGCTGACTGTCCGAAGTCTTTTGATCATACCTGCAGTTATAGTGATCAAGCCCGTTACTGATTATTTCTTCAGCGATCTGCCTACTACCGAATTTCGCTGCCAAAAAGGCCCAATCAGGAAACGACTGCAGTCGCCAACATTCAAGTGGTGTTAGTTTCCGGATCTGAAAATCATCGGTTACTACGGCTTGCTGATCACCTGTAACGACGGTATTTGCTTGCTGATTTCCCACACGTCCCCGACGTTTTGTAGATTTAGGATAAGCGAAATTGATACTATCGCCTGGTAGTGCTGCAGTATAGCCTTTTTTCGTGGCTTCTTTCACCAGTATTTTGGGTTCGTGGCCGCCACCACTCATGGTGGTAAGTGTAGGGCATAACCCTTCTACGGAATGGATCGCTGCAGCTGATCGATAGGAACCATCGATCGACCCTGCAACGATAATTCCGTGACGATCTTGTGTGGTTAAGGTAAACATCGGCGCTTCATTTTCCTTCATTCTACGGCCGTTTTGACGAATAGTAGCTTTATCTGGCGTTAGGATCGGGATCGCAATTTTATTTCCTTCTCCTTTGTTTGTGGTAATCGTAGGACTAAGTCCTGAAGCGTCATACACTTGGCCATTCATTCCTCCACCACTTGGATTGACGTTGCCAACAACGATTTGTTTCGGTGTTTTGTAGTCCGTTGCTGTCAAAGTCCCCATCAGACCGTCCGTATAGTACGTTCTTTCTCGTGTAAATCGACTTAAATCATTCGCTGCATGTGTCGTTCCAGCTAAATGGATCCTTCCTGATTTTTGATCAGCTGATCCTTCTTCTCTTGTGAGAGGAAAAATCTTTTTGGTACCTGCTCCTCTAAGATGTCCGATAATAAATACACGCTCTCTGTTTTGGGCGACAAACTCTTTGCTGTTAAACAGTTGCCACTCCACGTCATACCCCAATTCATCCAGGGTTCGGAGGATCGTCTCAAACGTAGCCCCTCGTTCATGGTTGAGGAGTCCTTTGACGTTTTCAAGGTATAAAAGCTTAGGTCGCAAGATAGATGCGAAGCGTGCAATCTCAAAAAAGAGAGTTCCTCTAGTATCTGAAAAACCTTTTCTTTTTCCTGCAAGGCTGAAAGCTTGGCACGGAAATCCTCCCGTGATAATGTCCACACGTCCGATTCCTCGAATAAATTCATCTGAAAGTTTTGTGATATCATGCATTTCTACCTCCTGTTTTGTGTCAAAAATTGATTGATAACTTTTTCTGGCATGGCCATCGATCTCACAATACCCAACACATCGGTAGCCAGCTTGTTCCATCCCTAAACGAAATCCTCCGATTCCTGAAAAAAGATCTAAAAAGGTGCCTTTATTTTCTGTTGTACCATTTTCCATTGTTCACTCAGTTTCTTCATGCGCATGAAAGGTATTTCAAGTACCTGATGGATTAAGAATACCGAGAAAATGGATGGTTAAATTTCGGAACAATGGTGGTACTTAGGCCTTTTTTTAAGAAAGAAAAGCGATCTTTTTGCCCTCCACGTTCCAGCCGCCTCCACCACTTAGGAGGGCAAAAAAAATAGACGTGCAAGGCACGTCTGTAGAGCAAAAGGTTGATATTTCACTGAAATCTTGCTATAATTACTATGTAAAGAGGAGTTGCGCTAACAACTCCCCTACAGCACCGTTTAAGACGGCGGCGGATCAATTAGTTAAAAATAACCGTAACCCTGCTAAAGTTGACGGTTATTTTTTTGCACTCTTTTTTCGTTTCTTCTTGCTTTTACGCTTAGAAGAACGAGTGTTTATAATCGTATCTGCTAGTTTCACACATGCTTCGATTAAACCAATGAAGGCTAATAAAACAGGCGCTATTGCTAACAAAATGCCGATTATATCCACATCTTGCAAAAGGCTACTCCTTTCTTCAGATTTCGATAGTACATTCATAATGCACCACCTCACTTTCAAAAAAAGCGCCACCGTCACAAACTTTACTGTACTCATATTATACCATAACTCACGCTAAAAACCTATATTTATCAAGGCTTTTAGCGTTTTTTTTATGTCTAAATCCGAGTGAAATGCTTGTTCCTTCAGTCGCTCCAGCCACCACCACCGCTCCTTCAGAAACCGTGTTGCTGACACAACCCGAAGGGATCGATAGAAAAAAATACCAGGATCAGGCAGAGATCTCTTGTTCTTTTAAAGCCAAAATAGACAAAGCCTTCGCAAACTGCAGTAAGCCGGATTGAGAATCATCGACGATCACATTTTTCTGATAATGGATCCGATCGCTCACGTGATTGATTGATAATCCGTAAACAAAACGCATCAAAAAGATCTTTCGTCTCCGATCGGTAATTTCTGGTTTATATGGATGGCTAATAGCCGTCAGACCCAAAGAAAACAAGTGGTGAAAATAAAGAAACTCTTGTTTGAACTGCTGATTTTCTTGAACAAAGCTAGAGTGTTTGATTTCTGGTATATCTTGGTCTAAGAGCGAATACGTTGAATGAATCGGCGGCATCCTCGTCAATCCCATCCTTTCTCTTGAAACAAGATAACTAGAGAGCATCGATCCGATCTCTCCTTTGGTTTTTTCCCAATCGATCACCTCTTTTTCAGGTAATTCAAATTGGTGAACATCAAATAATCGCACATTATTCCTCTTTTCATGATAGGTGATACAAACAGTTGTCGTTTGAACCTGAATTTTATATCAAAAAAGACCTGGGGTTTCCAGGTCTTTTTTCGTCTTTGTTTCTCAAAATGGCAAATCATCATCTGGTAAATCGATTGCCGAGCTGCTTTGTGCAAATGGATCTGTTTCTTGTTTAGGTAGCGGTGGCGGTGTTGGTTTGCTTTTTTCAGCTGTTTCGTTGGATTCATTCGCACGCTGCTCAGACACATCTTTTGATTCCATTAATTGAAACGTCTCTGCCACGACTTCTGTGACGTACACTCGCTGTCCTTGTGGGTTATCGTAAGATCTTGTCTGAATACGTCCAGTCACGCCGAGAAGCGTACCTTTCTTGGCGTAATTGGCAAGGGTTTCGGCTGGTTTACGCCAAATGACACAATTTATGAAGTCAGCTTCTCTTTGACCGCTTTGATTGGTAAAATTTCGATTCACGGCCAAAGTGAACGTGGCCACTGCAGCACCGTTCGGTGTAAATTTTAATTCTGGATCTCTCGTTAATCTTCCTACTAATACGACGTTATTGATCATGCTTTATTCCCTACTTTCTTTGCTTTTTTTGGCGCATTGACAAATGATACAAAAGTGATCTGTCCCGTATCGCTCAACTTGATTTTTGCATTATAGGTCGTCTTGTCTGCCTTTTTGATTCCTGAAACCACGGTTTCTTTCCCGACTAACAAATCCTTCAGATTGGTTTTCGTCAATTTTTTCTTCCGGAACTGATCAGATAACGTAAACGTACAGTTAGGATAATTCGAACAACCGTAGAAAGACTTTTTCAACACCACATTTCCGCCACATTTCGGACACTTCCCGATCGTCTGCTTATCAGCTTCTTTTTTGACTTCCGCTTGGTAGGTGTGGAAATTCAACTTCTGAACATCATCTGGCACGTGTTCGATCAAATGCACGATAAACTTCTTGATATTGGCAATAAAAGTCTCTTGATTCCCTTCTTTTTTCCCGATTTTCTTTAAGTACGTTTCCCATTTTGCCGTCATTTCAGCACTCGTCAATAAGTGCTGGCTTTCGACTGCCTGGCACAATAATTTTCCTTTTTCGGTAACGATCAATTTATTTTTTTCAACTTTGATATATTCTTTTTGCTTCAATGTCTCTATAATGCTCGCACGTGTCGCTTCTGTACCGATTCCTTCGACTTCCTGAAGGATCTTGATTGCTTGTTCATCATCTACGGTCTTATTAGCCGTTTTCATTGCTGTAAGTAACGTGCCTTCAGTAAATGGTTTCGGCGGCTGCGTCTCTTTCTCCACACTTTTTACATCCGCTTGAATCGCTTCACCGATCGTCACAGTTGGTAATGTTTGGCTCTCTTCGTTCTCCTTGTTGGTATCGGCTTTGAATAAGATCTTCCATCCCTCGACTTTTGGCACTTTTCCCGTCGCTTTAAAACAGAGAGTTGACACTATGGTTTCTATTACGGTTTCTTCATAAGTATAATCTGGTAAAAACATGGCGATCGTTGTTTTCATGACGAGCAAATAGATTTTCTTTTGTAGATCATCTAATTTATTAAAGGCTGACTCACTTGCGACTTGCTTCGTTGGAATAATGGCGTAATGCTCTTGCACCTTACTTCCATCGACATATCGCTTTCTTGGCTGATCTTGTGCCATGGGTTCATCTATGGATAAAAAACGGGCATAACTGTCGTAATTCGCTTTTAAGTACTGAAATTCACTGTCTGTAATAAATGGTGTATCTGTTCTTGGATAGCTCAACAATTTTGCTTCATACAGTCCTTGCATGGCTTTCAACGTCTGACTGGCTGTTGCTTTATACAGCTGATTGATTTTTGACTGCAGGCTGCTCAATGAGAATAAATTGGGACTATTCGTTTTCTTCATTTTTGTTTGAAGATCTTTAATTGTTCCTGGTTGTGTGCCGATTGCAGCGCCCTTAGAAGAAACAAAGGAAAGTAGTTCCTCTTTAGTAGAAAAACGTTGTGACGGGCTTAATAGGGCTTTGAACGAGCCATTCGTTGCCTTGATCAATGATTCGATTTCATAAAATGGTTCTTTTTTAAAATGCTCAATCATTTGTTGGCGTTGATAGATCATGTAAAGCGTTGGTGTTTGTACCCGTCCAAGAGAGAACGTTCCATTTGCCCCTTTTGAACGAAGATTCAACGTATAAAGCATACTCCCGTTCATGCCAATGAGCCAGTCGGCAATTTGCCGTGTCTGTGCTTCTTGATAAAAAGGATAATAGTTCATTCCTGGCTTTAAGTTTTTAAACCCACTACGAATTACATCTTTTTCAAGACTATTGATCCATAAACGCTTGTATGTTTTTTTATTAGAAAAAGCGCCTGATTCATGAATGATCGACCAGGCGATATTTTCCCCCTCTCGATCACTATCTGTTGCAATAATGATCGTATCGGCTTTCTTTAGCAGTCCGGAAACGATCTTAAATTGTTTTTTCTTGTCAGCTGCGACCTGAAAATCATATTGTTGCGGAAAGATAGGCAATGCATCCAATGCCCAACTCTTCCATTTTTCATCATAATGACCTGGTTCTGCTAATTCGACCAAATGGCCGAAGCCAAAGGTGATAAAGGTCTCATCTGGAAAAATTGGATCTTGGATCTCAAAAAAGCCATCCTTCTTCACGCTATGCTTTAACGCACCTGCATAGGAAGCTGCTTGACTTGGTTTTTCTGCTAAAATTACGGTAGTCAATACGTACACACCTCTTTTTTTGTGATTGATAATCAGTATAACGAAAAATAGTTTAGATTTCTTATAAACCAGGAATCAGGGCGATAAAATTATAAGCACTATGAACGATCATCGATCCATAAGTATTTTTTGTTTTGAGTGAAACCCACGAATAGACCAGGCTATTTAAAAAATAGGGCAGTAGAAAAACCTGCCCATGTAAAACAGAAAAAATGAAACTAGAGAAAAGAACTGCAGCTGGTAAATTCGTACGTCGGATCAAAAAAGGCAATAGTTTGACCCGTATCAAGTATTCTTCAATGATCGGTGCCAATACAATAGAGAACGTTGCGGCGGAAATGGAAATTCCGTGTCTTGCTTCAGGAAGTCTAGGAAGATACGTTGAAAAAAATTGTTCGCCTATCCACATACTAAGAAGGGATAGCACAACGGCCATCCCTATTCCCTGAATGATTGTAAAAATCATTCGTTTCATCCGTTCACCTTCTTTATAAGCTCAATGCTGGTTCAGATTCGAGAGACTTTTTTCTTTGATTTTCGCCCTCGTTTACTTGATAGACCAGCTCATTGTTCCAATCCCATTTTTGCGTTTCTTGTCCGACCGGAGCTTGCGGAAACTCTGCTTGAAATTCAAGCGGTGCTTTTTCTTTTTGATTGAAAGTAAATTGTTGGAACTTATCGAAAAAGGCTTTTCCGGCTTCATCGTTATCGACACACAAGGCAATTTCTTCAATTCCTGAAGGACTGACTTGTTGTGCTTCTTCCAAATAGTGATAAACCGTTTCTGGTTTCAATCCTTCCATAGAAACAAACCAGGTATCTTTTAGATTGCTTTTATTCAAGGACATATAGCTCATAAGATCGACGCCAGCTTCAAAAAACTTCAACTTTTTCGGCTCGCCATTACGTACATTAAATCCGATTTTACTGTCGGATCCTGTCTGAATTTTCTTCCAGGTTGAATCCGGAATCGTACCTTTTTCGCTGCAGCCAGCGATCTTTCCATGATCATTCCATAATAACAAGACATTGTTGCGCTTGTCTTGTTGCAAAAGACCCTTATTATGAAGAACAGAAACGATTTCTTCATCAATGCAGCGATCATCGATCAAGTATTTCTTCGCACGAACAAAGTCCCGTTCGTTTTCTTTGTTGTAGGTAAATTCCCGTTGTTCAGACGGTGCTACATCGGAAATCTCATATTCGCTATCTGTAATATGGTGTACAGCGGATTTAAAATCCTCGATACCAACAACTTTTTGAACGAAATCGATTGGCCCGCCACCAAAGTTCCCATTATTTTCAATGAACAAGTTCTTATCAGCCGTGATTACCAAGGAATGATTGTCAGCTAGCCGATACTGTTTTTTCGAGTCCTGGATCAAATTGATGCCATTTTTCAAAGCGATATCTAGGATCGATACCGTCTTCGCAAAAGCAATCTGTTCCGAGAACGTTCTGTAAGTCTTTTGTGATTCGGTCAGCTTTTGTTTTTCTACCGTGGGCGCTTTTTCTTGTTCTTGTTGTTCCAATTCTTGATGGATCATCAGTTGCGTATCGATCTGTTCAATCATTTGGCGAGAGAACACTTTCACCTCTTCCATTTGAGCCAATTTATCCTCAACGGTATGACCATTCTTTGTCCAAGCCGCAATATAAGGAATCGATTCTTCTTTTGTATCAATACCGTAATGGTGGGCAACGATATACGCAGCCAGCTCCGCTTGAAATTCTTTGACTGAGCTAGAATAAGTCGAATTACTCGCTTTTGAGTGAAGTTTTGCATGTGCCAATTCGTGGATCATAGTTGGCACTTGTTCTGCTTGTGTAAACCGAGGATTCATGAAAAGCATTTCTGAGCCATCGATGCCCTGACCATATGCCCCTTTTGCGGTTCCTAACACCGGCGTAACAGTCGTAAGATCATCAATGATCGTCAGGCCTTCTGATAAGGCATAGGTTTCTAATGATTGGTATAACAGTTTCGTGTTTGTGGCCTTCGTCAAATCAAAGTTATAAGGACGATTTGGGAAAATTTTCGGCAGATCATCAGCTGTGGCCGTCGTCTGACTAATGTCAAAGACCGGCACGTTTTTGAATGCCCTTCTTTCTTCTGTTTTCAATTCTCCTTTGAGAATTTTCTCTTTTTGTTGCTTAGTGGCTTTTGATAATGACTGTGAACGTCCCTGTTCGTTGATAAAACATTTATACGTTGTTGGCGCCAAAACCCGTATTGCTTTTTCTCCCTTGCGAATAAAGAAGCCAGCTTCTTTGAATTTTTTCGCACCGGCAACAGCGTGAGCATGAGGTAATTGCTTTTGGATCAATGCCGTATTTTTTAGTGAGTAATTGTAAAACTTACTCATAAACGCACCTAATTCTAAGACGTCTTCCGGATCATCAAAATGATTCTTGATATTTTCCATGGCATCTTTGACGAGTTGATCGGTTTCTTTTTTTAATTCATCGGCTGATTTTCTTTTTTTGACTGACCGTTTTTCTTCAGAAGGTTCAACTTTCTTTTGAGTATCTAGGTTAACGATTGTGAGTTTCCCTTGTGTCAAAGGTACTGCAGTTCCTTTATAGTAATCACTCGGATCAAATTCGATCAGTCCATGATCAATAGGCACGCCCATATAAACATTATTCTGTTTTTTATAGTCATTCCATTGGCTAATAAAAGAGGAAAGATATTTTGGATTCAATCGGTCATTTACCAAAAAATCAGCATTTAATTTCTCTTCAGCTTCTTTATGATCTTGACTGAACCAAATATTTTCCTCAGTTAATTGCGCATGTAAATCAAACTCATAGGACGCTACTGTACTTTTAAAAATATTTTCCTCATCTGTATAGATTCTGAAAAAAGCCCCCTCTGCATGGTTTTCAATTCTTAAATAGTAATCTGCTTTTGAATGATCGTTTGTTAGAACATCTTTCTTATCTTTTGCAGCTAACGATTCAAGCTTTTTATAAT